>NZ_JAECZC010000001.1:0-90672 GCF_016056305.1 Amazonocrinis nigriterrae CENA67
CCCATCTCCCCCGCGCCCCTGCCCCCTCCTGTGGGAAGATGATTGATGGGTTACGCCCAGTCAACAATTTGATGCTGCATTTGAGCCATCTCATGTTTAACTTCTTAAAATCCTGGCTGAAGAACAGCCTAATGGCAATACTGTTGGTGACAATATTTTTAGGCATAAATACAGCTGGCTGGACTCCTGCAAGTCACGCCGCTTTGCCATCTGGAAATGCAATTACTGATGGTAGAGCCTTGTTGCGGTATGCACTCCCAATAGATAATAAGCCAGTGCGGGAACTACAAGCGAGTTTAGAAGACATCTCCAACCAATTGCGGGCGAATAAGCGGTGGGGTGCTGTCTCTAAAGACCTCAGCAAAGCCGCCAAGATTCTCGATAAACCTTCCCAAATCCTAGCAAGTGTTCCTGAAGACCGCCAGTCCCAAGCAGAAGCTTGGATTAATGATTTAAAATCAGGCGTGAATGACTTACAAGAATTGGTGAAAACCAAAGACAAAGGCCAAATTCTCGAAAGCAGAAGCAAACTGCTCAATATCGTTAGCCTCTTGGAAGAGTCGATGGTGAAGGGATTCCCTTATGAAGTTCCTGCTGAGTATAGTAACTTACCTCAACTTAAAGGTCGTGCCACTATCGAAATTAAAACCAACAAAGGTGACTTGAGCGTTGTCGTCGATGGTTACAGCGCTCCTGTCACTGCTGGTAACTTTGTAGATTTGGTGCAACGGGGTTTTTATAATGGCTTAGAGTTCACTCGTTCTGAAGAATCTTACGTGCTGCAAACTGGAGATCCCCCAGGAAAAGAACAAGGCTTTATTGACCCAGCAACAGGCAAATACCGGGGCATTCCTTTAGAAGTCCTCGTAGAAGGCGATAAAAAACCTACATACGGCATTACCCTTGAAGACGCTGGACGTTACCTTGATATGCCAGTTTTGCCCTTCTCCGCCTTTGGTGCTTTAGCAATGGCACGTCCTGAAAGTGAAGTCAATGGAGGTTCATCACAAGTTTTCTTCTTTTTGTTTGAACCAGAACTCACCCCCGCAGGACGAAACTTGTTAGATGGTCGTTATTCTGTTTTCGGTTATTTAATTGAGGGCAAAGAAATTTTGGATAAACTAAAGGCGGGTGACAAAATTGAATCGGCTACTGTCGTTCAGGGAATAGAAAATTTAGTAGAACCGCAAGCAGCATAGTCAATTTTGGATTTTAGATTTTGGAGTTAAGCCAAAATCTAAAATCTATTTCAAGAATGGAACGTAATCGTTTGCAAAAATTATAATTTTTGGTGAACAAAAACGTATTACATCTACTAGGATAGATTTTTTATATCAAGAACCAATACCCGAATTATCAATCATAGGAGCAACGAAGTGGTGTAGTCTATCGTCCCATACAAGGAGAATCGCCAGTACTAGAAATCGTTGCTGTTTGGCGACGTGACAATGTATCGATAATTTTGAAAAATTTTCTAGAAGTAATTGAGAATTTGCTGTAAATTTCTAGGAAGGCAAATCAGCTGCGTTAAATACTTCTGCAACTGCGATCGCTAATTCTGGAAAAGTCCGTGATACGATTTGCTGCTTGGCAGTAAAAACTGTTTCTTCGTATAATCCTTCTTCCAGCAATAACACTGAAATCATTGCTTGCAGTGGGTCTACAATCCAATATTCAGGAACCTCTAACGCTGCATATTCAGATCGCTTCTTGCGATAGTCCCGTTTCACCGACTCTGGACTGACCACTTCTACAATCAACAAGGGGGGTGACTGAAATACTGCTGAAGCATTGATCAATTCTCTTGCTTGCTCCAGCGTCACTACAGACAAGTCAGTCAACCTAGATTTATTGATACCAGTTCTCACCCCAGTTTCCCGAAAACACAGCCAAGGAGAGCCTAACCGCTTGATTTCTGCTCTCAAGGAATTGTCTAAGAAATCAACAATCAAAAAATGTTGAATAGTAGGTGGGTTCATTAGCTCTAATCTGCCATCCACCAATTCGTAATGAAAACCGTTATCATCATCATAAGTTAAATATTCTTCAAAGGTAATACTGGTTACAGGTATTGTTACCATCCTAACTGTCTCCTGGACGATACCTTTATCCTAACTTTAAGAAGTGCTGAGTTAACAGTAACGTGAGTTCGATGAACCTCTTTCCCCCCAACCCCACTATCGTGGGGGCCCCTAAGCCTCCCGACCTCCCTCGCCTTTTAGGCTATGGTGTACACACAAGTGATTAAATCACCCATTATCTTGTTTTGTAGCGTGTGTTGTCGCATAGCGCAACGCACCACCATCATTGATTTTCGGTGCGTTAGGACTAACGTCCATAACGCACCCTACCATAATTAAAGTCTGTCGCACAGAGAGTGAGGAAGGAAAAGTTAAGATTTATTTGATAAATTGTCTAACAAGTATCTGTTTTTATGACGCCTTCTACAAACCAGGTTTACCCAGTTATTTGGCATAACAACTCGGTATCACTAATTGATCAAACCCGCTTACCAAATGAATATACTTTTGTAGCAATTCACCGCAGTGAAGATATGGCGCAAGCAATTAAAACTATGATTGTGCGTGGTGCGCCTGCTATTGGTATTGCTGCGGCATACGGATTGTATCTTGGGGCAAGAGAAATTGAGACAAGCGATCGCCAGGAATTTCTCACTCATTTAGAAAAAGTCGCTCAGTTGTTACGTTCTACTCGTCCAACGGCGGTAAATTTATTTTGGGCAATTGGGCGAATGCTAAAAACTGCCCACGAAAGCTTAGGAACAGTGGCAGAAATCAAAGAAATTCTGTTTGAGACGGCTGAAGCAATCAATCATGAAGATTTGCAAACTTGTCAAATGATTGGTGATCATGGTTTGACAGTGTTACCTAGTACTCCTGAAAAGCTGACGTTGCTTACCCACTGTAATGCTGGGGCTTTAGCTACTGCTGGATACGGTACAGCTTTGGGTGTTGTGCGTTCCGCTTGGAGAGAAAATCGTTTAGCGCGGGTTTTTGCTGATGAAACTCGTCCCCGCTTACAAGGTGCAAAACTGACGACTTGGGAATGTGTACAAGAAGGGATTCCAGTAACTTTAATTACTGATAATATGGCAGCCCATTGTATGCAGCAAGGTTTGATTCATGCTGTAGTTGTCGGTGCTGATAGAATTGCTGCCAATGGCGACACCGCGAATAAAATTGGTACTTATAGTGTAGCGATCGCAGCTAAAGCACACAATATTCCTTTTTTCGTCGCTGCACCCCTTTCTACTGTTGATTTTGAGTTATCTGATGGTAGCCAAATTCCCATTGAGGAACGTAACCCAGAGGAAATTTACCAAGTTGGCGACACTATCTTGACGCCATCAGGTGTTGAATTTTACAACCCTGCTTTTGATGTCACCCCAGCAGAGTTAATTACAGCCATCATCACAGAAAAAGGAGCCTTTGCACCTGGGAATTTAGCTAAATACCAGTTACAACAGTATGTTAGCTAACAATCATCAATAATTCTTATGCAAACTGCAATTAAAACTCGGTGGCTACAATATCAACTGCAAAAAAATCAAAAGCCTCACCGACGTAATAGTCTACTGCCTAAAATTTTAATTGCAGGTATTTATTTTAATAGTTTTTTCTCTTTTGTACTGACACCTGCTGTTGGGCAAATTCCCCACAAGCCAGCTATACCTTCTCAACCAAAGTCAAGCCAACTTGGTCAACAGCTTCTAGAACAAGTATTACAATGCACTCAGAGCAAATTGCTTAACCAACAAACACTCAATCAAACAGAATCCGAGGCTGTCACCACAAAATGTGCTTTACAAATAGTAGCATTAGCGCCAGATGGCAGCTTTCGCCCTGATGCTATTGCCCGCATGAGTGCCTTTATAGAAGCATCTGGTATCCAACTTCCTCAACGCATTGCCAAAGGGCAAGCTAATGTCAAACTTGACTTGATTGCAAATAGCTCATCTTTTACTATTCCTGTCCGCATTGGCAGACAAACTTATACTTTTCTCATAGATACTGGTAGTGGTCATACAGTCATCAATGCTGAAATAGCCAAACAATTAAAACTTGAAAGTACGCCTCTACCATCTGGACTTTTAGAAAATAAACCAGTTATTGGTAATAACCTGAAAAACTTACAAACTAGCGCCTATATTTTACCTACCATATCTGTAAACTCTGCAAGTGTTTCCGGTCTTTATGCTTTAGGACTACCTGCACAGTCATTTCCTGAGAATGTATCTGGAGTTTTAGGGCTGGATTTTTTAAGTAATTTTGATGTTGTACTCAATCCTCAAAAGCGACAATTACAACTTTTACCACCTTCTCAACCTGTGGCTAATGCCATTCCTTTAAAGGGAAATTTTGGTATTATGACTGCCCAAGTTTATATTAATGATCAAGGCCCTTTTAGTTTTGCCATTGATACAGGAGCCTATACAATGATGGTTTCTAAACCATTAGCTCAAAAGCTTGGAATTGACGAACCCAAAGCAGAGAAAACAGCAATTTTTGGGTTTGGTGGCACTGAAGTAGTGAAAAAAGCTAAGTTAAATCAAATCAAAATTCAGCAACGCCAAGCCACAAACCTGGATGCCATAATTCTAGAGCAAAGTAAAATTTTAAACCTTCCGGGAATAGAAGGCATTATTGGACAAAATTTCCTCAACAAATACCAACAATATTGGCGCTTTAGCAAACCAAATGCAATAGGAATTGTTGAGTCTGGAAGTTTGTTTTTAACACCTTTATCTCCTAATTATTCGCCTGGGGATATAACCTATCTCCGGTGACAGAATCAAATACAAACAGATGATTTAAATCAAGTTGGAGAGACAGGCGATCGCCTAGACGCAGACGCACATCGCCACCAACTTGAACATTCACCAGCACCGAAGAACCAGGTAAACCAGTACGAATCAAAGTTTCTCTCCCCAGAGGTTCTACTACCTTCACATCAACCACCAACTCTCCTAACTCTCCCTCTCCGTGTTCTCTGTACCTGTGCGGTTCGTTAATATAAATATTTTCTGGTCTAATGCCCAAATCAACATTTTGTCCCTGCGGCAAATGCACAGACTTCGCCACATTTGCTGGAATTGCTAATAACTGTCCATTGACATCAAAAGCATTATTCTTATAAATTGCAGGCAAAATATTCATTGGTGGACTACCTAAAAAAGTTGCCACCATTTCATTAGCAGGATGCGCGTAAATAGTTTGAGGATCGCCGATTTGTTGAATCCGCCCCCGATTTAGCACCACAATTTTATCAGCCAAAGTCATCGCTTCCACTTGATCGTGGGTGACATAAATAGTTGTAATGCCTAATTGATGATGTAGCTGTTTCAATTCTGCCCTGGTGTCATCCCGCAATTGGGCGTCTAAATTAGACAAAGGTTCATCTAATAAAAAAACTTGTGGTTCGCGGGCGATCGCTCTTCCTAATGCTACCCGTTGTTGCTGTCCCCCAGAGAGTTGTTTGGGTTTGCGATCCAACAGATGTTCTAGAGAAAGCGATCGCGCTACATTCACTACTCGTTCTTGAATGATTCTTTGGTCAACTTTCCGCATCTGTAAACCAAAAGCTATGTTTTGCGCCACCGTCATGTGAGGATAAAGGGCGTAGTTTTGGAACACCATCGCCACATCCCTTTGCCTTGCTGGCACATTGTTGACCAATTGTTCACCAATAAAGAGTTTGCCAGATGTGGCAGTTTCTAAACCGGCGATCGTGCGTAAAATTGTCGATTTACCACAACCGGAAGGCCCGACCAAAACCCAAAACTCGCCATCGGGAATTTCAAAGGTAATATCCTCGATGGCAGTGACATTGTTAAACCGGCGTTTAATATCTTCTAGACGAACTTTAGCCATTATCTAATTTGAGATTTGAGATTGTCGATTTAGGATTAGTAGGAAATTCCCCTAAGAGTTTTATTCCAGCAATGCAATGAACTCTTCTCTTGTCAGTTCAGCATCGCGTAGTATCTTACGTAATAATCCTTTACCAATAGTTTTACCAGCATGAACAGGAATAGTTACTAAGCATCCATCCTCATGTTGCATTTGCACATGACTACCTTTTTGACGCACCGCCTGAAATCCTTTTTTTTCAAACTGCTAATAACTACTTCTCCTGTTAAAACTGGTAGCTTTGGCATTAAATTACTACCCTTTGAATTCCTACAAACTCAGGTATTTTTTCCTGATTCTGTTCTAAACAAAGTTCAATTACTTCCTTGATATTCGCTATCAATTCATCAATTGTTTCTCCTTGGCTGTAACAGGCTTGTAACTGAGGAACTTCTCCAACATAATAACCATCTTCATCTCGTTCAATGATGACGTAAAATTCTCGTTGGTTAGCATTGATCATAATTTGTCTTTACCTAGAATCACAATTATTTTGCTGTACTAGTAGACCAAGCAGGATGAGATAGTAAAGAAGCAATTACTCGCACGCCGCGTAGTTGATTAGATAACGGTAAGTGACCTTTGGGAGCGCTCAAATCCCAGGTAAACTCATTAGGATATCGTGTCCAATTATTGCCTTTTTTCCAGGCAATTTTCGGCCAGAAATTGTCCCAATTTTTCCCTAAACTCAACCAAATTTCTCTCTGTACAGAAAAGCCAAATTTACCCTCAGAGTGGACTAACCATAGGTTGTTAATAGTTTGCAAGTCCGCAGCCGGGAAATTTTCTACCTCAGTAAAATACAACCATTTTCTTTGTACAGCTGTTGGCCCCGCTAGCTCACACATTTTTTGTATAGTCATGCGATCGGCTGCTTGGAAGTCCTGGGCAGCAAGTAGCTGTTGCAAAGGATTGTAATTAATCCCAGACTCTGATTTTAGAGGTACAATTCCTTCAGGAAAACTGGTTTGGAGAAATTCTCTAGCCAAAGGTGCGTCAGAGTTATAGAGGACTTGGTAGGCTTTACCATCGACCCAAGTTGCTGGATTGTCACGTCGTTTCAGTAAAAATTCCATCAACACCTCTAGTCCCTCATTACCCAAGTCAGCCAACTGTGGGATGATTTGTTGTTGGACTTGAAGAGACCCAGCGATTAACTGGAGGCGGAGAGAGTCGATGTCATTCGCAGGGCCTGATAAAATCATTGGGTCTGTCATGCCATTACTCGTGTTAGCGTCAGCGTGAGAAAGCGATCAGCTATCGGGCATTCTTTTTTTGCGAAGCACTGATAGCGAAAAGTAGTTTACTATTTTTGATCGTACAAAAATTGCGATCGCTTAACCCAATCCCATACTTTAGCCCCAAATAATGTACAACGGGGAATAGGGGGAAAATCTGCTTTATAGGGAATGGGGAATGGAAAGATGAGGGAGATGGGGGAGATGAGGGAGAAATAACTAATGCCCAATGCCCCATACCCCATGCCCAATGCCCAATTCCCAATTCCCAATTCCAACGGCGTATCATTCAGGAGTATGTAAATTATGTACGACAAGATTACCCCCCCGACAACCGGAGCAAAAATCACCTTTAAAAATGGTGAACCGATTGTGCCAGACAATCCAATTATCCCCTTTATTCGGGGTGACGGCACAGGTATAGATATTTGGCCTGCGGCTCAAAAAGTGCTAGATGCTGCGGTAGCAAAGGCATACAAGGGCCAACGTCAAATTAGTTGGTTCAAGGTTTATGCTGGGGATGAGGCATGTGAATTATACGGTACTTATCAGTATTTACCTGAAGATACTCTGACGGCAATTCAAGAATATGGTGTGGCAATTAAAGGGCCTTTAACTACTCCTGTTGGTGGTGGTATTCGTTCTTTAAATGTGGCGCTACGGCAAATTTTTGACCTCTACGCTTGCGTGCGTCCTTGCCGCTACTATGCAGGTACGCCCTCACCTCACAAAAATCCTGAAAAGCTGGATGTAATTGTTTATCGGGAAAATACAGAAGATATTTATTTGGGTATTGAGTGGCGTCAAGGTAGTGAAATTGGCGATCGCTTAATTAAAATCCTCAACGAAGAACTAATCCCCGCCACACCAGAACATGGTAAAAAGCAAATCCCCCTGGATGCTGGAATTGGCATCAAACCCATCAGTAAAAAGGGTTCCCAGCGTTTAGTGCGACGTGCCATCAAACACGCCCTACAACTCCCCAAACACAAGCAACAGGTGACTTTGGTGCATAAAGGCAACATCATGAAGTACACCGAAGGGGCTTTCCGCGATTGGGGTTACGAACTAGCAACTACAGAGTTTCGTGAACAAACAGTTACTGAACGGGAATCTTGGATTTTAAGTAATAAAGAGAAAAATCCTAATATTTCCTTAGAAGAAAATGCCCGTCAAATTGATCCAGGTTTTGATGCTTTAACCGCAGACAAACAAGCGCAAATTGTCAAGGAGGTCGAAAACGTTCTTAACTCAATCTGGTCAACCCACGGCAATGGCCAATGGAAAGATAAAGTTTTAGTGAATGACCGGATTGCTGACAGTATTTTTCAACAAATCCAAACCAGACCAGATGAGTATTCGATTCTAGCCACAATGAACTTGAACGGTGATTACTTGTCTGATGCCGCCGCTGCCATAGTTGGTGGGTTGGGAATGGGGCCAGGGGCGAATATTGGCGATGCCTGTGCCATATTTGAAGCTACCCACGGCACTGCACCGAAACACGCTGGCTTAGACAGAATTAATCCTGGTTCAGTGATTTTATCTGGTGTGATGATGCTGGAGTATTTGGGTTGGCAAGAAGCCGCAGATCTGATTAAGAAAGGTTTAGGAGATGCGATCGCTAATAGACAAGTCACTTACGATTTAGCCAGATTGCTAGAACCACCAGTAGAACCCTTAAAATGTTCTGAATTTGCCGAAGCAATTATTCAGCATTTTGGGTAATAAGGTATTGGGGATTAGAGATTAGGGATTAGGTATTGGGAAACTCTTTCCTAGTCCCCAGTTTCCAGTCCCCAGTCCCCACTCCCCAATTTTTTGTAGCCAGAATCTCAGAAAATAAAAACTGTCCACAAATTTTATGGATTCGCTGCAAAAAATTTTATGACTATTAATCGACGCCATTTCTTGTTTTTACTCGGTGCAGGTGTAGGCACTTTTACATTAGATGCTTGTGCTTTAGCAGGAACTCCTAGGGGAAATTCTACATCTGCTAGCACAACACCAGCTACAACAGGAGCAATCAAATTACCACCTTTGCCGTATCCTTACAACGCACTCAAGCCATACATTGATGATAGAACTATGGAGTTCCATCACGATAAACACCATGCAACTTATGTAAAAAACCTGAATGCAGCATTAGACAAACATCCAGAACTCAAAAGTAAAACTGTTGAAGAATTGTTAAAAAATCTTAATAGTGTCCCAGAAGATATTCGCAAATCAGTAAGAAATAATGGTGGCGGACATGTCAACCACTCGATGTTCTGGAAAATTATGAAGCCGAAAGGTGGCGGAGATCCCACAGGAGCGATCGCATCAGCAATTAATGAAAATTTTGGTAATTTTGTAGATTTCAAAAAACAGTTTAACGAAGCTGGTGCTGGTCATTTTGGTAGTGGTTGGGTTTGGCTTGTCCGCAACAAAGATGGCAAGCTGGAGGTAACGACTACCGCCAACCAAGATAGTCCTCTCAGTGAAGGCAAATACCCCATTTTTGGCAATGATGTATGGGAACATGCCTATTATCTGAAATATCAAAACCGCCGTGCTGATTACTTAGATGCTTGGTGGAATGTCCTTAACTGGGATGAAATTAACAAACGGTTTGCAGATGCAAGTAATGCGTAATTCGTAATTACAGAAATTTTCAGGTTAATGAACCACATTTTTTTGCCTCACGCAAAGGCGCAAAGGCTCAAACAAAATACAAGAGTGTGGTCTAAATAAATGAGAATTGCTGTAAGAAAGCCAGATTAAATCTGGCTTTCACGTGAGTTATATTAACTTTAAACGCTGAAATCTTTGACCAGCCTATTGTTTGGTAAATAGCTGTTCATAAAAATACTCTTTGCCTATTGAGAATAAAATCAGTAACTCCTGAATCAGTTAATTATTGACTTTCTTCTCAACTAATTGAGGAGAGTTGTTTCGGTCTTGGCTGAAATAATCCTTTATCTATCAGACTTATAGCCTCTAAAATGCGTTGAACTCACGTTAAAGAAAAGTTATTTTAACTGCAACTTGACGGGATGAGTAATCACGCGCTCACCATTATCAATTGCATAGTATGAAGAATTTTTGATGGTGTATTGCTCAAAAATGTTGTCAATTAAAACTGAGCTACCATGCTTAAAAAGATGACGTGCAAGGTTATCGATAACTGTTTCACCTTCCATAATCATTCCGCCAATAATAGTTAGTCCAAATGGTGCAAGAACGTCTTTACAAAAACGTAGTGCCTGATCTGCTTTCTGATTGTTTGGCAATAGTTTGAAGTTACCATACTCACCATTATTGAAGCGCATAGAGAAAATTTGGACATATCCGCTGTCATCATAGAAAGCTTCATTAGCCTTCACATTCATATTGATTTTTTGACCATTACCAAGAGTAACAGGCAAGACAATATTATTGGAATTAGTCCAAAGTTGAATCTGAGCCATAAAGACGAATTTCCCTCTGCTTACATCGTCTTTTAAAACCACACTCAAACTATACAATATTCCGGAAATGCGATCGCTGGATGCTAGAAATGGCTGAAATAACCAAATTATGGATAGTACTTATGTACGATGCGTAAGTCCTAGTCATGAAGAGATTTCTTGCAAAAGTCGTTTTTTTCGCGTTATTCTTAGCGCCTTTGCGTCTTTGCGTGAGGTAAAAAATAGTCCACCTATCTAGTTGTTGTTAAAACTACTAGAAACTTCTTCTGCATCTTGTCTAATTTCAGATTCTCTCACGGATGAAGCAACTGCTGGCTGAGGTGCGGCTACAACAATATCAGCACCATTGATAATCACTCCTAACAGCCCTAATTCAGATTCAACTAATTGATCAATAGCTTCACCTAACATATTTTCTTGTGTATAGTTTGGTCGGGCGACTAAAACTATGCCATCACTATAGGGTTGAATTAACAACGCATCATTAGATAAACTGAGGGGATGAGTATCTAATATGACTACATCATAGCGTTCACGAACATCCTCTATCAGCCGTCGCATTTCGCTTGATTCTAAAATAGCAGCGGATTGCCGCACAGGGCCTGGGCTGGGAATAATGTATAAATTTTCTACATCCGGAACTAGGCGGACACATTCACTTAACCTGGCGTAATAGCGCAGGGGTTCGATGGTCGCATCGGGGTCAGGAGCAACTTTCAACGATGAAGAGCGGGAGGGCGATCGCAAATCTGTTTCGATAATTAAAGTTCTTTTGCCAGCACGGGCGCAAGCTACACCCAAGTTATAAGCACTTGTTGTCTTGCCTTCTTGAGTGCCAGTGCTAGTAATCAACAGCACTTTTAAGTTATTACCACCAAGGCGGCGTAAATTACTGCGGAATTTTTCATAAAACTCTAAATAAACAGAATCCAGGGAAAATAACACTGGCAGTGCTTCTTTATCTAAATCATCCACTGGCATCAAAGGTATTTCTCCCAGCAGGGCAACTTCTCGTTGCTTGAGACTGTCGCGGATATCTTCTTTGGTTTTGAAAGTACCTTCCAGCGACCCCAATAAAAATATGACACCACCACCAACTACTAATCCTAGGAAACTACCAACGCCCAAGGTGACAGGCACGCTCTTCGCTGGTTTGGCATCACTAATCACAGTGGGAACTCTGGCAATGCTGAGACTACTAACGGTTTCGGCCTCCGCTGTTTGAGCATCGGTTAGCTTTGCTTGCATTTGGTCATAAACAGCTTTTTTAAGTCCTACCTCCTGTTCTAGGCGCGATCGCTCTAATTGCTTGTTAGGTATTTGAGAATACTCATACCGCAGCCGTGCTTCTTCACGAATTTGCTCAGCTAATTGTTGTTTGAGCGTTTCTTGCTGAGTTTGCAAAGCTACCATCTGGTTTGCCAACTGCTGTCTGGCTGGATCTAAGTTGCTTTGGGCGCGAATACCCGTTACATCTCCAGCTAGAGGGGCCGTTGAACCAATACCACCCACCACCTCAGCAGCACGTTGTCGCAGTAATTCTTCATTAGCTTCTTTCTGACGCTGCAACTGAATCATCGTTGGGTGTTCGGGACGCAAATCTTTACGCAGCAAAGAAATTTGCGCCTCATTTTGGTAGATTTGCGATCGCAATTCGGCCAAAATGGGATCAGCACTCAAAGCAGAAGAAACATAAGCTTGCTGGACATTTAAGCCCAATTTACTTTGTAAACTACGAATTTGGGCATCAATTCCAGTAATAGTTAATTGAATTTGTCGTTGCTGAGCTTGGCTAGCAGTCACTGCACCCAGTAGGCTACCATTTTCAGCTGCCAATATAGCAGGTCGTTGAATGCGATCGTACTGTTCTAGCTTCTTTTCTGCTGCTTGCAGTTCTGACTTAGCCTGTGGTAAACGTTCATTAATTTTTTGAATAATTGCTCTTAATCGCCCTGTATTGATATCACCACTCAACTTGATCATCGCTTGCATCAATTCCTGCAATACCTCTTGGGCACGCTTCGGGTCAGAATCTTTATATTTGAGATCAATAATTGTGGATGCTGTTTCTCCTGGTTTAGCTTTTTCCGGCAGTTTCAGAGCGACATTTGTACCAATGGTTTTTGGTTTAACATTGAGCTTTGCTGCTACAGGCTCGATAATTCCGTCTGATAGCAAAATTTGCTCGCTCAATTCTTGCCCTTGTTGCTGAATTTCGCTACCTGTTGTCGAGAAAGAAACGGGTGGACGATTGTAGGTGAGTGCGCCATCAGCGACGTAGTTAGCTGGTGGTTCCGGCTGTACAGCCACTATCGTTGACCCAGCTACAACTAAACCAAAACTGGCTAATCCAATCCACTTGTACTTTTCAAAAGCAATGAGATAGCGCTTAACAATTGGTGGGGTCATGGCAGAGGCATATATAAAAAGTTGTCAGTTGTTAGTTGTTAGTTGTCAGTTGTCAGTCGTTAGTTGTTATTTCTCCCTCATCTCCCTCATCTCCCTCATCTCCCTCATCTCCCCTGCTCCCCTGTCCCCCTCCTCCTACCAAAAACTCAAGATACTAAATCAACTAATTTGAACCGCCGAATATGTCAAAGAAACGAATAAAGCTTTGGACATCAAAGAAAGGTCGGGTAATGGTGCTAAACAGAGTAGTAATTCTCGTGATTAGGTTGCGACCAACTACAATAACATCATTGTCTTGAAGTGGCACATTTTGAGCCACATCACCTGCAAGAGCCTTTTTCGCATCGAGTTTCTGGGTAATTGCTCTACCTCGTTCTGGATCGAAGCGAACTAGAGCAATATCTCGGAGGTTAGCAGAATCTAGATTAATTCCTCCCAAAGCATCTACAAAAGTACTACCATTGGGCAGCGTTTGAACCACAATTCCTCCAGCAGCGTAGTTTAAAACCCGGACTCGAATCTGTGGTATGGCTAAGGATGAACGTGCTACTAAATTGCGGTCATAACTGTCGTCAGTGCCGACTTCACGGCGTGGCACAACTATGGCATCGCCGTCTTGCAGGCGTAAAGTAGGCTGGGAATCACCATTTTGCAATGCTGCATACAAATCAAGATTTTGTGAAATCACAGAACCATCGATTAATTTCCGCCGCACTTGCACTTGCCGCAAATCTGCGGTCATTGTAGAACCACCAGCTGTCAACAAAGCATCAGCGACTCTGGGTGTTGCTGAGGAAATGCCATAAATTCCTGGGCGATATACTTCGCCGGTAATGGTCACTTGAACTGGGCGTGGCGATACTAGTGATACTGCCAACAGCGGATCGACCTCAATCTTACTTAAACTCAAGCGAATTTTTTCTTGTGCTTCTTCCAAACTCAGGCCTTTTATGGAAACCGTTCCCACTCGCGGTACGACAATATTGCCTTCTGGATTAATTTGGGCTTGAAAACTCAAATCTGGACGCTGCCCTGTTAAAGATAATACTACTATAGGATTAACTACATACTTATTGAGTAAGAAGCGAATTTTTTCTTGTGCTTCTTGCAAAGTTAAACCTTGTAGCGGCACTGTACCGAGTAGTGGGACAGTAACGTTACCTTCTGGATTGATTGAGGCTTGAAAACTTAAATCTGGGAAGCGTTGAACCACAACGCTGATGATATCTCCTGGCCCTAAACGGTAAGCACCAGGAGGACGTTGAAAGACAACGTTAATTACATCTCCTGGGCCTAAAAGGTAGCGGGTGAATTGAGGAGATTCGTTATTTGCATTGGGAGGTACAACTTCGGTACCTGGTGGCGGTGAGGGGAATTGGGTTGGCGATCGCTCTGTTACGGGATTGGGCGGAAGTGAAGCAGGTTGCTGTGGCGAATTTATCAGAGATGGTAAAGGCTGAGCAACAACAGTTTGGGCAGTAGTTGTTAAGAAAACACCTACTTGAAAGCTGACAAAACACAGGGCGGTAAATACACGCGTATGAGAATTGGAAACTATAAACATTGATGTCGCCAAGCTGAATTCAGAATTTAACCCGCGAAGTCGTTATTTTACTCTGGAAGTATCTTAATTGTCTGCTTTTGTTGTGCCGCTTTTAACTTCGCACTTCATACTGTAGTTCACTTCCAGCCCTGAGAACATTTTTGCGATCGCTGTTGATATTTTGAGTATTTTCCTATATTTTCTAACTCCCTGATGAATTGCTTGATAAAGGCCCTGTCATCAATGTCGCTTGTACTGTTTCACCAAGAGATTGGGCTAAAGGCCAAACAGTTTCCACCTGGCCTAAAGGTTCCATAGGAATCAGAATACTCACGGCTACCCAAGGAGTACGACGCTGACGCCATTGTGAGAGTTGATCTGCTAAAAACCAGCGTATAGGTGATGTATATCCGCCGTTTGGCAGAGCATACCACTGCAACACAGCAAAGGTTTCCTGTTTTGTGGAGGCGCGAAAAAATCTAGCTTCTACTTCGGTTTGAGCGTTTGACCCCGACTTTAATGGCTGTTTGACAGTGAATTTTGCAGAGCGTTCTTGAGCTATGTCCCATTTACTCCAGCGAGACCTTCCCCAACCATTAATCTCAGTCCACTCTACTTCTGGTTGATCCATTGGCCCGTTTTGCGGCAGCAAAAGCAGTATAGCTTGGGTTTGTGAATCTGCTTTTTTAACAATTTGTAACGACCATTTGTGTTCGCCAACTTGTTGTTCTGCTTGTTCAACAGTTTGCCAACCAGGAAGGGTTAACCCAGTCTTACGGATCTGTCTCAATTCCTTGAGGCTAGCCACAGGAGGCGGCTGTTTCCATTTCCACTGTCCTGTCAGGTATCCAGAACCCCCCCCTAACCCTAACAGCAGTAGTAACAATAAAAGCGCTACTACATGAGTTAATTGCTTTTCCTTGAAAAATTTAGATAAGGAAACCATTAGTAAATTTTGCAGTATCTACGCAAATTTTACTTTAAAAAATCACACCATGAGTTCAGTAATATCGACAATCTACCCTCATCTTTGAGCAGGGGGGTAGGGGTGCAGAGGAGCAGGGGAGAAGGTTTGACCAAAATTGAGATCATGCAATTTACGCCTAATTTGAATTAAAAATGCGTCTTGTGTTGTAAGGTTTTGAGAATTGTCCCAAATCATGTTTTTGGAGCCATCAATAAACTTACAAGTGTTTCAACACTTAATTCACATTAAACGTGAATTGGTATTAGTACTTTTTTTGGCAGAGGAGTTAGAAATTGAGAGTCAACAGTAAATAACTATCTCCCCATCCCCTCATCTCCCCATCACCCCTGTGCCCCTAATCCCCACTCCCTTCAGTCGTGGGGGCCCCGAGTTCCCCTGCTCCCTCTGCTCCCCTGCTTCCTTCTTCTTGCGTTTCCGCAACTGGTGAAAAATAGTTATTAATCCGATTCAGCAGAGGCACTAGTAACAGCAACATACAAGCGGAGTAGAGATCACCACCCCAACCCTCATGCAGCCATTGAAAAGCGACTTCTTGCCCTGTACCGTGAAAGAAGGTAAGTAAAGTGTTACGAATGATATTGGCAGTAACGCTAATGACGACGGCAACAGATAAAAACCAGACGCTGGTGCGACGTGAATCTAAACCACCAGTCCAATAAAGTAGCATTAGGCTAACGTAGAGAGTAGTAAACAACATTTTTAGCCCTGCACAATAAGGGGCGACTTCTACAATTCTTCCACCAACATATATATTCATCTCATCGACGGTTACTTCCATACCAAATTGATTGAGTATGAAGCCTGCTGTACCTGCGATGAAGTTTTGCAAAGGCAAGGTGTAAGGAGCAATCAGATAAGGTACTGCTGTTGGAGTTGCTAGAAATACCAGCAGCAAGGAAAATCCTTGTAATTTGAAACCTGGTATGCCTTTGAACCACAAGCATAATCCTGCTAATATTGTGGGCAAGGAAAGGTTAACCCACTCTGTAACGCCGCTAAGATAAAAAATTCCCCCTACGAGTAGTAAAAAAGCACCCAAAGGATGGGTAATATCTGGCAGACGTTGCCATTTTTTGCGGTTTAACCAACTCAGGTAAGCGGCAAAGGGTAGACCAATAATACCGTGACTAAAATATTCGTGTTCTATACTGATAGTTTTGTGCAGCCAACCATCTAGCCAGTGGAGCAAGATAGGAGCATAAAGCAGCACTAAAACGCCCACTATCGCTATGTTCAGTAGTTGTGCAGTATTTCTTTTAATTTGTTTCTCAGTTACCATATTTTGAGCAGTTTAAAATAAACAGTTCTAAACTTGTTTAGATTTCAATGAATAGTGGTCAGTTATTTTGTTACTGACCACTAAGTACTAATTAAAAACTGTAATGTCAAATAAGTACATGCCATCTGTTATTCTTTGCCTCTGAGGATTAACAGAATTAGCCTTGAGCATAAGTCTTTGATTTATGCTGCTCTACTGCCAATGGCAACAGAGGAATCGTCTTCTGTATTTGAACTCGGCAAGGCTATATTAGCGATCGCAGCTACAACCTCTTTGATTTGACTACTGCTCAAACCGGGATACATGGGTAACGATAGTATTTGCTGTGCTAGCTTTTCCGCTTGGGGAAAGTCCCCCTGTTGATAGCCTAAGTAAGTGAATGCTGGCTGAAGATGACAAGGAATTGGGTAGTGAATACCTGTTTGAATTCCATCTGCTGTTAATTTGTCCTGAATTTGCTGGCGTTCTACCACACAAGATTCATCAACTTTAATTACATAAAGATGATAAACATGTCCAGAATCGCTTTGGTTTTGTACGGGGATAATGCCAGCAGATGCTAAGGGTGCTAACTCGATATCGTACTGCTGAGCAATAGTCAAGCGATCGCGATTCCATTGTGGTAAATGTGGTAATTTTTCTAGTAATACCGCTGCTTGCAATGTGTCTAAGCGACTATTGGTGCCCGGTTCGACATGAAAATACTTTTGAGATGCACCATAATTACGCAAACGCACCATTTTCTGGGCTACATCTGGATCTCGCGTTAATAGCATCCCCCCATCCCCAAATGCCCCTAAATTTTTGCTAGGATAAAAGCTAAAGGCTGCTGCTATTCCCACAGAACCAGCTCGATATCCATCTCTTTCAGCTAAATGTGCCTGTGCGGCGTCTTCAAAAATTAACAATTTATAGGTATCGGCGAAGTCTAATAACTGCCGTGGTGATACCATCTGACCATATAAATGTACAGGAATAATTGCTTTTGTCTGAGGTGTAATTGCCTTTGCTGCTGCTGACAAATCAATTAAAGCTGTTTTGGGGTCGCAATCTACAAGAATTGGTTTTGCCCCAGCACGTAACACCCCAATCAAAGTTGCGATAAAGGTATTAGCTGGTAAAATAACCTCATCGCCAGCACCAATATTGCAAGCTTGCAAACCTAGGGCGATCGCATCAGTTCCTGAAGCAACACCCACACCATATTCTGCACCAGATGCTGCTGCAAATGCTGCTTCAAAATCCGCAAGTGCTTGTCCTAAAATGAAATCTCCCCGTTCCAATATGGCATGAATTGCTTGGTGTAGTTGAGTTTCAATCGGTTGGTGTTGTATTTTCAGATCTACAAAAGGAATTTTCACAGTCGTTTTATTCATGCCATTGAGCCTTGAGATTAAATACCTAAGTTTTGTTTGCTACCATCATGATCCATTTATGACTTAATAGCAAACTTTATACAAATCACAATTATGAAAAATTGATAAATTTTTGATGTTTTTTATGTTTTGATAAATATTTATATTTTTAAACTAATTTGAAATATTATTTTCTTGAGAAAGAACCCTATTGATTAATAGCAAAATATCATATTTTTTTAAAGTAAACTTTTTAATTATATTATTTTGAAATAATTCTATTTTTTCAATTAATAAATATACGAGTATTTAAATAATACTACCTCTAAATATTTGTATTTTTATGTAAAATCTGTATATAATGGCAACAGTATTTATATTATTTAAAATTTAACCCAGTTCATAGTTGAAATATTTAGTTATTTTTTTGGGAAATTTTAATTATTGAGATAAAAATGATTCAAATGCTTCAATTATCCTATATATCAATAAGTCTCAGTCCTTTTACGTAAAAGCAAATAGATTATTTTTAATTGCACAGTAATTTTAAGTAAATCAAGATAAAGTGTACAGACCATTTTTTTTGGTTTGTAGATAAAGTAAGAACGAAATAAGCTTTTTAATCTACCCTTAGGGTTATATTACCCTAGTCGCATCTGAAACTAACGTTGTATAGTATTAGAACCTCAAGCAATACTGGTACATCAGCCTTGAGTGCGACATTCAGCACCAGAGACTATGAACTAGTGAGCGATCGCACAGCCTATTCACGCAAGTAATGCAAAATTTTTGCCCCAAAGTTGTTTGTTGGTTGCCAAATTGGGGAATGCTTAAAAATAGAAAATCATAACCCCGAAACAGCGGTTATATAAATTACAATATCGAGCAATTATCAAGGTAGCGGTGGCAATGGTAGAGCCTGAAAACAAATTATTTTCCCTAAAGGATGGTTGGGCTTCCCAGGAGACAAGAGAACAGCAACGCCTTAAAGTATTATCAGAGTTAGGTTTGCGGCAACCAGAAACAATACCAGTTTTTGAAGAATCGACTCAAACTGCTGCCCACTTTTTGGAAGCGCCGATTTCCATATTGGGATTTATAGATCAAGAACGACACTGGTTTAAGTCAGCAGTAGGTTTGTCTAGATTGGGGTTGATGAATCAACTCGCCCAAAGTCGGCAATTATTACGCCGGGAATCTTTTTGTACCCAAGTCGTAGAAAATTGTCAAACAGTCGTCATTAATGATACACACAAACTCACAGATCCCATACTTGCTACTAGCAAGCTGGTACAAGAATATGGTATCCGCGCTTACTTGGGAGCGCCACTGATTGATGCTTCAGGGAATTGCTTGGGTGCATTAGCAGTAATGGACTTAGTGCCACGCAACTTCACAACTCGCGACATTGAGTTTTTGCAGATTATAGCTCGTTGGAGCATGAGTGAATTTGAGCGGAACCGACTGCTGCAAAATAGACCAGAAACACCCAATTTTAACAATACTCCGACCTTTTCAATTAAGGATGCTCATACTAGTAACATTAGAGTTTCCCCAGCTGCTATGGAAACAGATTCTGTTTCTACTAAGCAATTGAAACTGGAACTTTTGGAACAGCTGACTCAGGAGTTACGTACACCCTTAACATCTGTGTTGGGTATGGCTAGTGTCTTAGGACGTGAGATTTATGGCCCTTTGACAACTAAACAGAGAGAATATGTGGAGATCATCCAACATAGTGGTCGGTATTTACTTTCTTTAGTTAACGAAATTACCGAACTAGGAGCAATAGACGAAAACATAGCTGTGCTAAATTTAGCTCCTGTAGATATTGAAATGCTGTGTCAACAAGCTATCAATACCCTAGAAGAAGCAGCTAACCGCCGCGAGCAAGATATTCGCCTGTCCATAGAACCAGGACGTAGCCGCATTTGGCCTTTAGATAAAGACAAAGTACGGCAAATTTTGTATCACCTAGTTTTCAGCGTGATTCAACTTTCCGCCACAGGTAGTATTGTTCGTATTCATGTCTCTTACAAGGAAAATACCCTCAATATTACTATTTGGGTATCCCATCCCTGGTTAGGAGATGGCATCACAGAAGTTGATCCCTACTTTCGGCTTAGCCCCTTATCGCTGCTTGAGCTGACAGGACAAACAGCAACGTACAATAGTTATTCAGAAAATCTGGATGAACTAGGTAGCTTACCAGTTGCGATCGAGAAGTCTCACAACTTGGGCATTTCTGGCTCAGATAGCGTTACTGTGAATACTAGCCTTAATTTAGCTAAGCAGTATGGCAACTTATCACGGGAAAGCTTGGGTTTGTTGCTGAGCTGTCAACTAGCAGAATTACATAGTGGACAAATTTCAATTCAAGGTTCACCGGAATCAGGACACCGTTATGTACTTTCTTTGCCACTACAAGTGGCTAGTTCCCCCCCAGAAAGTGATACCTGACAATAATTTGGGATTTTGCATTCAAAGTCTTTACACAAGGTTCTTCTGTAGAATCTCAAACAATACTTACTATGCCAATTTGCTATAACAACTTACGGCTATCAATTAAGTTCGTTAAGCAGTGCAGCTTGGCAATAATAACTAAATTAGTAGAAAAATGTTAAACGGCTGATGCTATGAGTAACATTTGTTCTGCCCTTCGGGTGATGCTCCTTCTCCCAAAGTAAGATGCTACGCTTTCTGTGGCTAACCCTGCGAAGTTCGGCAGTCCCCCAGACGCTCTTTTGATGCTTCGTTCCGACGCTCGTTCCTCGTTACCGCTTCGCGCTTCGCTACCGCTTCGCTAATCCTAAAGCTCACTAATCGGCGGAAACCGCCAAGATGAGGAATGGACTTACCAAAACGGGGCTGCCTCACCTCCTAGCTTCTACTTCTCAATTTGCAGTCTGCCCTATTATTTTTTTATAATTACCCGCATTATGATTAAGGCCATGTTCTGCGCGGACGTGCCAATTGATCGCAGCGTGTTTTATGAATTTAATCTGGCAACGATTTACTTTATCCCATTTCCCGATCAAAGAATATCTCAATAGTAGCTACCTACACCGTTTTTTGGTGGGGCTGTTACACTCTTGGCGACAAGGCAGTGTCTTGATTCGTTGGGGAGATACGATAGCGGCTGGCTTACTAAGCCTGGTGTATGCCCTTGCCCCTTTTGCTTCAAGTGCTTTGATAGGAGTTTTGCTGTTTGCTTGCGTGGGATTTTGGCTACTGTTAACTTTATCTGATGAACCAGCACCAGCACAAGCTTCATTATTCACTCCTATTCATCTGCTGGTATTTCTTTACTGGGGAATTGCTGCTGTAGCTACTGCATTGTCACCTGTGAAAAAGGCGGCATTGAACGACTTGCTAACTTTGACTCTCTATTTGCTGCTATTTGTCCTTTGTGCCAGAGTATTGAGGTCAGCCCGCCTCCGTTCTTGGATTATCACGCTCTACCTACATGTATCGCTCATTGTTAGTATATATGGAATGCGGCAGTGGTATTTTGGAGCGCCTCCACTAGCAACTTGGAGTGATCCGGAATCTGCTTTCTCTAAGACAACAAGAGTCTACAGTTATTTGGGTAATCCCAACTTATTGGCTGGATACTTGCTACCAGCAGTAGTTTTAAGCTTGGTTGCAATTTTTGTATGGCAAAGTTGGTTTAAGAAAGCTTTAGCATTAACAATGCTAATTGTCAATACTGCGTGCTTGATTTTTACTTATAGTCGTGGTGGTTGGATTGGGTTAGTAGTGGCAATTTTGACTGTGATGGTATTGCTATTCTATTGGTGGAGTGTGCAAATGCCTCCTTTTTGGCGCACCTGGTCACTGCCCATTATCTTGGGAGGTTTGATAGGAGTATTGTTGCTAGCAATTATATTTGTAGAGCCAGTGCGCCTCCGGTTTTTCAGCATTTTTGCCGATCGCAGCGATAGCAGTAATAATTTTCGCAGGAATGTATGGGACGCTGTATTTGAGATGATTCGCGATCGCCCAATTATCGGTATTGGCCCTGGTCACAACGCTTTTAATAAAATTTATCCACTCTACCAACATCCTCGTTATAGTGCTTTGAGTGCCTATTCGATTTTACTAGAAGTGGCTGTAGAAACCGGTTTTGTTGGTTTAGCCTGTTTTCTCTGGCTAATAATTGTGACTTTTAACACCGCATTTCTGCAACTACGGCGATTGCGAGAATCCATGAATATAGAGGGATTTTGGTTAATTGGGGCGTTTGCCACTTTACTCGGTATGCTTGCTCACGGTACGGTAGATACTGTCTGGTTTCGCCCTGAAGTCAATACCCTCTGGTGGCTAATGGTCGCTTTGATAGCTAGCTACTGGACACCTTTGAAACAAGGCCAATCTCCAGAACTCAATTCACCAGATCCACAGCCTGCGGCAAACTAGTAAGCTGTAAAACATCCAAACTAGATGTTAAAGCTGATGGTTAAATGGAGAAGTGGCTACAGCTATATGTTTTGTGTTTGGTGAATCAAATGAAATGCTACCGTCACAGTGCTGCGGTACTTGACGGTAGTTTACAGTTGTGAGATGTGAATTTTGAACTGCTTAGTCTCTGTAGGTAGTGGCGCCAGGTGCATTGGGGTCACGATAACGGGTGGGTTCATCATCACGTCTTTTACCTGACAAGCCAGCTAAACCCAATAGACCAATTAATCCTAGCCAACCCCAATCAAAATCATTGCGATCGTTATAAGTTGTTGTTCTTGTTGGAGCTGTGTTGGTTCTGGGTGAATCAGTAACCTGGGCTTTTACAGGTAGACTCAAAGGCAAAATTGCCATACTCAAACCGAGAACCCCAGCACCGAGTGCTTTGCTAAAATTACGTGTCATGATCAAAGTTCCTTATCCCTTGCAAAGTTATTAACCACTGTATCGAGTTCTACAATGAGCAAAATCAATCTGTGGCTATAAACTAGGGTTTTTTTGAACTCACGCTGAAGATATATAAATGCTTTTTAGTTCAGTCTGTTTCTCACTCTGATGTGGTATTTGGGTCACACTCATATTGAACAGGACTTACGCAGCGAGATTATTTGCTAAGTTCGGGAATAGGGCATTGGGGATTTTTTTCTGTCCCATGCCCCATACCCCATGCCCAGCCCAAACCCTTAATTTCTCGTTTCCTATGCGTAAGTTCTATTTAAGATACTTAGAACTTACACAAACCTACACCTTACTTTAGGCAATTCATGAATTGACGCTATATGATAAAGAGGAATTTTGGCTATTTTTTGCGTAAGTCCTAATTAATTCAGCAAGACTTTATTTTTTGTAGTTTCCTAATAATTTTTCATCGCCCTTTGAATGTCGCGTTGGTCTTGGCGTCGTTTTAAGTCTTCTCGCTTGTCATGAAGCTTTTTACCTTTGCCAAGCGCTATACTAACTTTCACCCAGCCTCGTTTGAGATACATCTTCAAAGGTACTAATGTCAAGCCTTGCTGTTCTACTTTGCCAATTAATTTACGGATTTCCTGACGATGTAGTAAAAGCTTACGTGTTCGTCGCGGTTCATGATTAAAATATTGTCCGCTAGCGTTATAAGGGGAGATATGCACATTGATCAGCCATGCTTGACCATCACGAATCAAAGCATAACCATCTTGGAGATTAACTTTACCTGCACGGATTGACTTAACTTCGGTTCCTGTCAGCTGAATTCCAGCTTCATAGGTTTCAAGGATTTCATACAAAAAACGGGCTTGACGGTTGTCACTAATCACTTTGTAACTTTCGCTCTTGTCACTCATTGAGAATTTGGCTTGCGTTAAATTGACTTAAAAATTGTTGGGACTAGCTTGTAAACTTTATAGCCGGATATTAAACCACTATAAATGCTTAACTAGATAGATGGACATAATTAAATGTTAAATCCCAGCTAGGGAAAATGCTGCTTTGAGGCTTTTCTCTTCTGCCCTTTGGCTTGGTGCAGTTTGCAATCCACATAAAGCAGAGCTACTTTGCAAAAGGTGGGGTTTGAAGCCAGATTTGTGGCTGTTGGCAGAGCCGGACGCTAGCGCAGTGGCTCCCTAAGTCAAGGAAGTGGCGTCTAAATACTGCAACTGCTTCACCTCCTACCCTTCGGATAACGCTCGTAAGCTCGCTACCGCTTCGCTAAGGCCACTTAGCCATATGGCAACAAGCCCTACTCTTCGAGTTCTGCTTTGCAGTACGGGTGACGCTCCTGCGTCGAAGATCGCTCTTGAGATCGCCAGTTCTCCTCTCGCAAGAAGCCCTTGTGGGTGACGCTCGTTCCGACGCTCCTTCTCCCAAAGGGAGACGCTACGCTTTGCGTCGCTAACGCTACCGCTTCGCGCTTCGGCAGTTGCTCCACTTGGGGAGCCACCGCCGTGCGCGGGTCTTTCGACTTGAGGGGAGTGGCGTCAGACCCCAAGACGGCACTGCCTCACCAAGATGAAAACTGGATTCACCAAGAAGTGAAGTGGACTCAGCTCCTGCCTTATACTGATCAGCGTTATCCTATTAATTTAGCTTTTTCCAGTTCTCAATTAAATGTTTGCCAACAAATTTTGCCACTATAAAATTATGGTTTGCATAAACATTAATTTACATTCGAGTGAGTAATAGTTCTGAATTATGTCTATATTATTAATAAATATAAATTTATTTATACCTTCATTACCTAAAGCCAGAAGTGCAATTAAGTTTGTTAATTATTCCTCAGGATTTAAGATTGTCTTTATAAATTAGCCCTGAGGCAGTCATTAGTCGGTAATCCTGTCATAGTATGAAACATAAGAACACTATTTATTGCCTGTGTTCACTAATGAAGCTTGTAAAAGCAAATTTCTGAGTAAAAAAAATGCTAGGGGTGTATTGTCCATGCCCTTGACGATCCTTGTAGTGGATGACGACCTGGGCACTCGTCTGTCTATTAGCGATTATCTTGAGCTGTCAGGCTATTCGGTAATCACAGCTAATGATGGTCAAGAGGCTTTGGTAATGGTAGATGACTACCATCCTGATTTAATCGTCACCGATATTGTTATGCCACGCATGAATGGCTATGAACTGGTACGCCGGGTGCGCCAACAACAAGCCTTCCGGTTGTTACCTGTAATTTTATTAACAGCACGCACTAAGACCCAAGAAAGAATTTTGGGCTACCAGTCGGGTTGCGATTTATATTTGCCTAAACCTTTTGAACTTGAAGAATTAGCAGCAGCAATTCGCAATCTGTTGGAACGGGCGCAAATCATTCAATCTGAATATCGCTTTTCTAATAAAGAAAATATGGGCAACGCCACTCCAACAAAAGCGGTAGATGCCCATCAGTCTCTTTTCACTCATATTCAAAAATCTCAACTGCTCTCATCTCTCACTTCCAGAGAACAAGAAGTCTTAGAACTTTTGACTCATGGTCTGTCTAATGCGGAAATGGGTCAGCAGCTACACTTGAGTCCGCGAACAGTGGAAAAGTACGTTAGTAGTTTATTGAGGAAGACCGAAACTAGCAACCGAGCAGAACTAGTACGTTTTGCAATGAAGCACGGTCTTGTGGATTAACACTTTCCGAGCTAAAGATACAAAGATTCAGTGAGAAGTTAGGAATTAGGAGTTAGGAGTTAACGGGAGAAAAGATAACTCATAACTCATAACTCTCCAATTTTATCTGTTAGGTGCTGGCTGATAATATATTGGAGTAGACCTTCACAAGCATCAACAAGCAAATCAATCACTTGATTAAAACCTTCTACACCACCGTAGTAAGGGTCTGGAACTTCCTTTAGGGTGTGCCGAGAGCAAAATTCACACATTAAGTAAACTTTGTTGTGATATTGCTCTTTTGGGTCAAGAGCGAGGATATCCTGATAATTGTCTCGATCCATCGCCAAAATCATATCAAAGTCATGAAAGTCTGACTTTTGAAACTGCCGAGCATGGCCACGTAGTTTAATTCCTAGTTTTGTAGCAGCCGCAACACTCATACGTCGGTCAGGTGGACTACCAATGTGATAGCTAGATGTACCAGCAGAGTCACAGAGGATATGTTCACTCAAGTCAGCTTGGTCAATGAGATGATTCATAATGTTTTCTGCCGAGGGTGAACGGCAGATATTCCCCAGGCACACAAACAGCAGCTTGTGGGGCATATATATATTTTGTCCTTTGTAAGGCAGTGCGGTGAGCCAGTTCGTTGGGGAGACAGCGCTGTGGTGTTAGCGTAGCGGTAGCGACGTAGGAGCGTCGGCAACGCGGTGAGGCAGCCCCCGATAGGAGCGGTTTCCGGCGTTAGCGCAAGCGTTGCGCGAGTCTTCTCCCAAGGGGAGACGCTACGCTTTCCGAGCGTCTGGGGGACTGCCGTTAGCAAGAGCGTTAGCGAGCTTGCGAGCGTCACCCGTAAGAGTCTTGGGGGTTCCCACGCCACTTGCTACAACGGAGGAAACCTCCGCAACGCAGTGGCTCCCCATGAGCGATTGCCGAAAGGGCCGACTTGAAGCGACTGTCGTCGGGTTCCCCGACAGCCGCGCAACTGCTGTTCCCCGTTCTACGAAGTCGTCCCCGTTCCCAAGGGAGAGGGTTCCCGCTTTCTTAGGGTAGGGGTTCTCATTTGCGGCCTTCGTCTTTGAAGGAGAAGAGTACCCGTAAGGGTCTTGGGGTCTCACGCCACATGCATTACTCTCAGCAAAGCGCAAGGGCGCAGTAGTTCCCAAGTGCGGTAACTGCCCATCTCAAGAGGGGTTAGCATTAGTGAGGTACGAGGGTCACCCGAAAAATCTTTTGTCACTTGTCATTTGCCCTTAGCTGATAACTAACGGCTAATGACTAATGACTATTGACCAATGACTATTGAAATCCTGGTAATTCCAGTCCACTGGTTAAGTCTTCCATGCGTTCCCGCATTGTTGCCGTGGACTTTTCATAGGCATTTTTCATTGCCGCTGTCACGAGATCGGAAAGTATTTCTGCTCCTTGTGCTATGGCTTCTGGAGCAATTTCCACTCGCTTGGGTTCTTGGTTACCGCTGACAATAACTTTGACCAGACCACCACCGGACTCTCCCTGAATCTCCATTTGTTCTAATTCTTCTTGGAGTCGCTTTGCACCCTCTTGAACTTGCTGAGCTTTTTTGAAAGCATCAGCTAGTTCCTTCATTTTTCCCAAACCGAAGCCAAATCCCTGTCCTTTTCCTGTCATAATTAATTGTCCGCGTTTGCGTTGAATAACAAGTCAAATTCAATTATAGATGCGGTCGGCAGTTTGCCTATTTTGTTACCAATAATTAATGCCAGGTGTTGGGTACTGTGGAACTCGGGGCCCCCACGACCAAAGGGAGTGGGGATTAGGGGCAATGGGGATTGGGTATTGGAAAAATTTTTCCCTATCCTTAGTAGCCTGCCAAAAAGATTTTGACAGGCACAGGGATTGGGTAAGGGGAAAAGGGTAAAGGTTTTTAATTCCTTTCCCTTTACCCTTTTCCCTTTCCCCAGTCTTCACCTGTCAGCATTTGCGTGGTGAACTACTAGTCCCTATTCACAAGTCCCCAGTCCCTTAACACACCGCTTGAAACTCTCCAAGCATTTTGACTTCTGGCTCTAACAAAATTGACCAATGTTCTTGCACTTGGTGCTGGATATAACGGATGAGACAGAAGATATCACTAGCCTTGGCACCACCACGGTTGACAATAAAATTGGCATGGAGTTGTGCAACTTGTGCCCCTCCAATTTGGTAGCCTTTTAGACCTGTTTGTTCAATCAACCAGCCAGCAGCATAAGGTTTGGGATTACGGAAAACACTGCCACAACTGGGGAAGTTGTAGGGTTGAGTTGTTAGTCGATGCTGTTTGTGTTGCTTGGTGGTTGCCAAAACTTTTGCTGGATCAGCACCTGGTTGGAGTTGGAAGGTAGCTTGAGTGACGATGCGATCGCTACCTTGTAATAATGAAGTGCGGTAAGCGTAACCGATCTCTTCAGGGGTGAGAGTTTTGAGTGTACCGTCGGGTGCAAGTACCTGGGCGCTGACTAACATATCTGCGATACAACTGTTGTGTGCCCCTGCATTCATCACCACAGCACCCCCGACTGTTCCAGGGATACCCACAGCCCACTCCAATCCTTCCCAGCCTAGTTGGGCTGCCTCCCATGCTAAGCTAGGAATTGATTCTCCAGCAGCAACAGTTAATTGACCAGTGTGGTGGTCAAAGTAGCTGTAGCGGAGATGACGGGTAGAAATAACTAGGCCTGGGATACCGCGATCGCTGACTAAAAGGTTAGAACCTGCCCCTAGTGTTGTTACGGTCAATTCATGTTCTGTTGCATACTCTAGGCTGGCTTGCAGGGTTTCTAGGTTGCGAGGAGCAACATACCATTCAGCCGCACCTCCCACTCTATATGAAGTGTACCCAGACAATGAAGCTTGGGACTTGATTATACAATCAGTTCCTGGTAAGTAAATTATCTTACTTTCGCCTGAATTAACTGTTTTCTGTTTAGGTGTAGTCGAAACTGTGCAGACGTTTCCATCTGCCTGGGAGATTTTCATTTTTACGTCAATTTGTGAAATTTTACATTTATCTATCTGCCGTAAAAATACAGCAATAGTGTGAATTGATAAAACCGTCCTAGATAGACATTTAGCTTTGAGAATTATTCTCTTTTCCTGTCCTCTAAGATGTGGCTTTAGCAGGCTCACAAAGAGTTGTAATTACTTCTGGAATTATTTGATTCAAATTCCCAGCACCCAGAAACAGCGCTAAGTCTCCAGGGCGCAGTGTTTGCAGCAAGAACTCGCACACCTTCGGTAAAGTTGGCTGATAAACCACTTGTGAGTGCTGTTTGGCAATTTCTACTGCCAAACGTTCACCGCTAATTTGACCATTATTAGCTTCGCCTGCACTGTAAATATCGGTCAGGACAACTAAATCAGCATGTGCAAAAGATTCGGCAAACTCTTCTAAAAAGGTGAGTGTGCGGCTATAGCGATGAGGTTGGAAAATCGCCACCACTCTTTGTCCTGGCCTTGCTTGCAGGCGTGCAGCAGCCAGAGTGGCACGAATTTCACTGGGATGGTGGGCATAGTCATCGATGAAAGTAATGCCATCAACTTCACCCCGGAACTCAAAGCGGCGTCTGGCTCCTTCAAAAGTGGCAATACCTTTGGCAATTTCTCCAAATTCTAAGCCCAAGACTCGACCAACAGCCACCGCTGCTAAGGCATTACTCAGGTTATGCCGACTGAGGAGGCGCAATTTTAACACGCCCAAGGCTTTGCCACCTTCCCAAACTAGAGCTGTTGTGCCATCAGCCCGATAGTCAACATTGCTCACAGTGTAGTCAGCATTGGTATCTTGGTGTAAGCTGTAGCTGATTGTTGGTTTTAGGCGATCGCGTACTGTTGCACAATCAATACTGCCGATTAAAGTTTTACAACCAGCAGCAAATTGTTGGAAGGTATCAACAACTTGCTCTAATGTGTCGTAGTGGTCAGGATGATCGAGTTCAATATTGGTAATGATGCCAATCTCAGGCGCATGTTTTACTAAAGAACCGTCTGATTCATCTGCCTCAGCCACCAAATACCGACTTTGCCCAAATCTAGCATTGCCTTCCCAAGCATTGACTTCGCCACCTACAAGAATTGTGGGGTCTAACCCAGCTTGCAGTAGCATATAACCAATCATGCAACTTGTGGTTGTTTTGCCATGAGTTCCTGCCACCGCGATGCTGTAGTAATCAGCAATTAACGCAGCTAGAACATCAGAACGATGAAAAATTGGGCAGCCTAGTTCTAAGGCTGCCTTGTATTCCGAATTACTTTTGTTGATTGCTGTTGAGCAAATGACTTGGGGCAGTTTCGCCTGTTTGGCAGCAGATAATTCTGCCAGCGAGTTTAACTCTACTCCATTAGTAGTAGCTACATCCGAAAGGAAGAAATCAAAATTACTCGCTTCTTGTTTAGGAAAAATATGAGAACCGATGGCTTCTAACTGTCGGGTAATGTGATTAGGACGAATATCTGAACCAGAAACTGGTAAATTGCGCTTTACCAGTAAATATGCCAGAGCAGACATACCTATACCACCAATGCCAATGAAATGAAATGGTCTACCGCTAAAATCTACTGAATTACTCATTTATTGCTCCTCTTGCACCACACCACACCAAAATCACAAATGACACGCGTATCATAACAGGAATTTGATTTTTACCGTAACTCCTCCTGTAGCTATGTTTATGCTGGATTTATAGTTGATTTTTTACACTTGTTGCCTTTGTTGAGAATGATTTTACCTTGCTTGGAGGTTTTTACTATTTCGCAACTGTTTTTAAGATTATTCTGAAAATTGTCGCTACATCGGGAAAGAAATTCTTGTGATTTCAAATACATATTTCAGATTCCTTACTGTTATCAGCTACAATAGTAAATTCTTAGCAAAACTGCTTTGAAATTTCATCAAGCCAAAGTCTAAATTGCGTACAATATTAATTTGGTAGTGAGACTATATCTCAATTGACCAGAACCAGAGTATAACTGGATGCAACAATTAGCAATTTTTGGTGGCACATTTGATCCTGTTCATTGGGGACATCTCCTCGTAGCCCAGGCAGCTTTGTATCAAGTACCTTTAGAAAAGGTAATTTGGGTGCCATCAGGAAATCCTCCTCATAAAAAAGCTGTTTCCTTTGAGCATCGACTGGAAATGCTGCAAATAGCTACAAGAGAAAACCCGGCGTTTACGGTTTCACTCGTGGAGGGAAATCGCGCTGGAAAATCCTATGCCATTAATACTTTGCTCGACTTATCTACTTTTTACCCAAATACTCATTGGTACTGGATCGTGGGTTTGGATACCTTCCAAACCTTGCCTCGTTGGTATCGTGGACACGAACTAGCACAAATGTGTGATTGGTTAATTGCACCCCGACTGGTAGGTGGTGAGAATATAACTCAAAGCGAGCTGATCTGCAAGCAAATAGAGCAACAACTCGAAAAAAAGTCACACTCTATTCGTTGGCAATTCCTGGACATACCCTTAGTGGGAGTTTCGTCAAGTCTTATTCGTCAACGAGCCAGCGATCGCTCTGTCAATGCTATTCGTTATTTAGTCCCAGAAGCAGTTAGGTCATACATCACAGCCCACAACCTCTACTCAGACAATCCTGAATAAAATGTGTGTTTTTTTATAGATCTAGCACTTTATGGTTAATAATAATCCCCCTTTGCGATATGATTGGGGTCAAAGATATCAACTTATAGGCATAAATACAGAGGGCAAGACACTGTGATTAGAGTCGCAATTAACGGTTTCGGGCGCATCGGACGTAACTTTGCACGCTGTTGGGTGGGCAGACAGAATAGCAAAATTGATCTTGTTGCTATTAATGACACATCTGACCCTAGAACGAATGCTCACCTCCTTAAATATGACTCGATGCTAGGAAAGTTAAAGGATGTTGACATTTCTGCCGATGATAACTCTATCATCATTAACGGGAAAACCGTTAAGTGCGTATCTGACCGTAATCCAGAAAACTTGCCTTGGAAAGAGTGGGAAATTGACCTAATTATCGAAGCAACTGGAGTATTTACCAGCAAAGAAGGTGCACTCAAGCATGTGAATGCTGGAGCTAAGAAGGTTCTAATTACAGCCCCAGGTAAAAATGAGGATGGTACTTTTGTGGTTGGCGTGAATCATCACGATTATGACCACAACATACACCACATCATCAGTAACGCTAGCTGTACAACAAACTGCTTAGCTCCCATTGCCAAGGTGATAAACGATAAATTCGGTATTATCAAAGGCACCATGACTACCACCCACAGCTACACAGGCGACCAGCGCTTACTAGACGCTTCTCACCGAGATGTACGTCGGGCTAGGGCAGCAGCTATTAACATTGTGCCGACCTCTACTGGTGCAGCAAAAGCAGTGGCCTTAGTTATCCCCGACCTCAAAGGTAAGCTGAATGGTGTTGCTTTACGTGTACCGACCCCGAACGTTTCAATGGTAGATTTCGTGGTTCAGGTTGAGAAGCGTACTATTACGGAAGAAGTTAACCAAGCTCTTAAAGATGCCGCTGAAGGGCCACTCAAAGGTATTTTGGACTACAGCGAACTACAACTAGTATCTTCTGATTATCAAGGTACTGACGCTTCCTCTATTGTTGATGCTAGCTTGACTATGGTTCTAGGCAATGACCTGGTGAAAGTCATGGCATGGTATGACAACGAATGGGGCTACAGCCAGCGAGTTTTAGATTTGGCTGAACTGGTAGCCCAAAAGTGGGTTTAAAGCAAGTGAGGAGTTAGGAGTTAGAAGTTAGGAATTAAAACTCATAACTTTTCACTCATAACTCCTAACTCTGGAAATGTTGAAATCCCTGGCTGAGGCTGAGAACTTGGTCAGGGAATTTTTGTTGTTGGTCGTGCAATAGTACTTTTGGTTCGGCTGTGATAATTCCTACAATAGCTGCGTCTTGACCAAGCTTTTGCACTAATGTATTTGCTAGTTCTTTGGGCAAGCACAGGACTAATTCAAAGTCTTCGCCACCATAGAGGGCATATTCTAGCGCTTGCTGTTCTGTAAGGCAGTGGTCAAAAGCTTGTGGTAAAGGGATTTGCCTGCATTCTAAGACAGCACCAACACCACTAGCGCGGCAAATTTGCAAAATAGCATCTGCTAAGCCATCGCTGCTGTCCATTCCGGCGACCGAAAGGGGGGAGTTGGGAGTCGAGAGGAGCCACTGCGGTGAGGCAGCCCCCATCTTGGCGGTTTCCGTCCATGGGGGACTGCCGAACCCGAAGGGTCTTGGGGTCTCCCCAAATGGAGGAGGCAGCCGCGTGGGCGGGTTTCCCGACTTGAGCGGACTGCCGTCATGTGGCGTTCGGGAGTGGGGAGTTAAAATTTCCCACAATATGGGTAAGACATCTAATCGTGGTTGGGGACGCTGGTGTGCTTTGATTAAAGCCTCTTGTTCTGTGTTGTTGAGGTTTTGTTTCAATTCGGGATGTAAGAGCAATTGTAAGCCAGCGTGGGAGGCTCCGTGAACACCTGTAACGACGATCGCATCCCCCACAACAGCAGCAGAACGGCGGATAATTCTATGAGGATGAGCTTGACCAAAAGCAGTAATTGCCAGGGTAGTTACGGGCGATCGCACTACATCACCACCTACAATCGAGGTATTGTATTTTTGCAGGCATTCAGTCATTCCTTGATATAAGCGCTCAACCCAACTCACGCTAACTTCACCAGGTAATCCTAGTCCAACGGTAATTCCTAACGGAGTAGCCCCCATTGCTGCTAAATCTGATAAATTGGCAGCGGCAGCTCGCCAACCTGTATCTTCTGGAGAAGTAGTAACATCACTAAAATGCACGCCATTAATCAATAAATCTGTTGTCACCACTAAAGATTGTTCTGGTTCAGTCACAAGCACAGCTGCGTCATCCCCAATCATCTCTGGTGGACAGAAACGCTGTAACCTTTCTAAAAGACCTTGTTCACCAATATCTTTAACTTTTTTAGTCATTGGTCATTAGTCATTAGTTATTGGTCATTGGTCATTAGTCATTGGTCATTTGTGTTTATCAAGGACAAATGACTAATGACTAAGTACAACCTCACGAGTTGATAACACTGTTAACGTGAGTTCGACAAGCGCTGTTTTGACCTCTCCCCCGACCCCTCTCCTACCTTGCTATCCATTAGTCACATCTTTCTTAACAATCTTGAAACCCTTGTTTTATAACTATCCTATCAACTGAGGGATTAGACATACTTGACAAATTCGTGCTTATTCTTCTCGCTAAAACTGCGTTTTTATTGAGAATTAACGACGAACTAATAAGGGTTAGAAAAAGCGTGAGTGAATACTCTCACAAATGTTGAGAAAGATCCGGGTAATGGATAGCCTACCTTGAGAGGGGAGTAAAACCGTGATTTTTTCGTTTATCCTCCCTCTCCTAAAAGGCGCTACCGTGTACACACAAGTCAAAAAAACCATTACTACAAAAGATTTGAGTTTGGTAGGGTGCGTTATGGACTCTTGTCCTAACGCACCACAAATCTCTGGCGGTGCGCGATTCCTGCGGCGTAACATACCCTACTAACTGACTGACTAGGTTTCTACTCAGCACTCAGCACTTTGTCATAGCATTCAGATAAAAAAAGGTGGGCATTTGCCCACCTACTCATCATTAATCATCAGCTAAACAACAGCAGACACTTGCTTTTGAAAGAACGCTTGTAATACTCTTTCTGCTATTTGTGGACTAGTTAAACCTAATTCTGCCTTGGATTGGTCTGGTTCAGCGTGATCCACCAATATATCTGGCACACCGATACGCTTGACAGGAACCACAATATCTGCATCCAACAGTGCTTCTGCCACCGCAGAACCAAAGCCGCCCATGACACAGCCTTCTTCCAAAGTCACAACGCGACCAATTTTCTTAGCCAAAGGCAAAATCAACTCGGTATCTAAAGGCTTGACAAAACGGGCATTAATCACAGTTGCTTCAATGCCGTGTTCGCTAAGAATTTCCGCGGCTTGCATACTTGGATAAACCATTGTGCCGTAACCAATGATTAACACATCATCACCTTGACGCAGAATTTCTCCTTTGCCGATTTCCAAAGGTTCCCAGCCTTCTTCCATCAAAGGTACACCGTAGCCGTTGCCACGAGGGAAGCGCATAGCTATTGGCCCAGTGGTATGGTTAATACCAGTAACTACCATGCGTTGCAGTTCTGCTTCATCCTTGGGTGCCATCAATACCATGTTGGGAATGCAACGCAGATAGGCGATGTCATACATACCTTGATGGGTAGGGCCATCAGCACCTACAATTCCCGCCCTATCCAAGCAGAAGAACACAGGTAAATTTTGGATACAGACATCGTGAATTATCTGGTCGTAAGCTCGTTGCAAGAAGGTTGAGTAGATAGCAGCAACGGGACGCATACCTTCAGCTGCTAATCCCGCAGCTAAGGTGACAGCATGTTGTTCAGCGATACCCACATCAATATATTGATGGGGCAGTTTCGCTTGCAGTTTGTCTAAGCCTGTTCCCGTAGCCATTGCCGCAGTAATCCCAATAATTTTGGGGTTTTGTTCAGCAAGTTTCACGAGCGTATGGGAAAATACCTTAGCATAAGCCGGGGGCTTGGGTTTGCTAGAAGGAATCGCTTTACCCGTTGCCAAGTTAAATGGGCTTTGGGCATGGTAGCCTACTTGGTCTTGTTCGGCGATTTCATAGCCTTTGCCCTTGACTGTTGCTACATGCACTAAAACTGGCCCTGGTATTTGATGTGCTTGATTAAAGGTAGCAATCAATTCTTCTAAATTATGTCCATCCACTGGCCCCATGTAGGTAAAGCCTAGTTCTTCAAAGACTGCACCTACTTTGGGAACAGCTAAACGCTTCATACCTTCTTTGAGGCGTCCGAGTTCAGGAGATAGAGATTCTCCGACGAAGGGAATATGTTTGAATTGTTCCTCAAAATTATCTTTGATAAACTGCACCGGTGGGCTGAGGCGCATTTTGTTGAGGTAGCGGGGAATGGCGCCTACATTGGGAGAAATAGACATTTCGTTGTCGTTGAGAACAACCAGCAAGTTAGTTTTGGGCAGATGTCCAGCATGGTTAATCGCTTCCAAAGCCATACCGCCAGTTAAAGCACCATCGCCAATAACGGCCACAGCTTTAAATTTTTCGCCTTTCATGTCTCGCGCTAAAGCCATTCCCAGTGCTGCTGAGATACTGGTAGAAGCATGACCTGCCCCAAAGTGATCGAATTTGCTTTCACACCGCTTGAGATAACCAGCAATTCCGTCTTTTTGTCTAAGGGTGTGGAAGTCACTGTAGCGTCCCGTGAGCAGTTTATGAGGATAAGCTTGATGTCCTACATCCCAAATAACTTTATCCCGATCTAAGTCTAGTGTCTGGTAAAGCCCTAACGTTAACTCTACAACACCCAAACCAGGCCCCAAATGACCCCCAGTTGCAGCTACGGTTTGTAGGTGCTTATCTCGAATCTGACGGGCAATTTGTTGCAGCTGCCGGATCGATAAACCGTGCAACTGATTGGGATGGGTGATTTCACTCAGATGCATATTATAGATATTTCCTCTCTACAGTGTAGTTTCGGCATTATTTGATTTTCCCACGGTCGGGTTGTCCACAGAATTAGACTGTGATTAAGTTGAGACATGGAAAATTAACAGTAGGCATTGGTGAGTGCTGAGTAATTTATTACTATCACCCCTTCTCTATTTTCCATATTTTATTGGTCAGTAACATGATGGAAATCGCAATTTCGCGTATCTCAGCTAAATAAACTCAGGTAATTACTTAAGGAGATACTGTGCTATCAGGAACAGCGGGGACTTCTGGTGTCTCTGGTTGTTGTTGCTGTCTTTGCAAATATTTACTCAACACATAAGCCATATCTCCACGGGTCATTGGTCGTAATGGGGAAATATTATTTTGGGCATCTGTATTGATAAAATTTTCGGAAACTACTGTGGCGATCGCTTTTCTAGCCCAGGTGGGAATCGATGCTGCATCTGGATATGGAGCAAGAGTTTCATTAACAGTTTCATCAGAAAATTGAAATACACCATAAGCTTGGGCAAAGATTGCTAAAGCTTCTGCCCTTGTCACTTTTTGATTTGGAAAAAACAAATTACCTCGGTAGCCTTTCATGATCTGAGTTTTTAAAACTATCTGAATATCCTGAAATGCCCAATATGATGATGGTACATCTGGTACAGATATCAGTTTTTCCTGTTGAGCTGCTTCTCGTTGATCTAGGCGAAATGCTTTCACTAAAATTGAGGCTAATTCGGCACGACTGATCACTTTTTCTGGATAAAAATTGCCATCAGGTGAATTGCTCATCAACTTGGCTGTAATTACCTGTTGAATTGCTTCAGAGGACACTCCTGAGCTTTGTTCTGGCACACTAGCTCGAACAATTGTAGGAAAGTTTTGCAGTAGTGCTACTAAAGATAGAGTAATTGAAAGTTGACGCATTCCCATAATCAATTTTAGCTGCTACCTGTGAATAGAAAACTGGACGAATTTAGGCTTGGCAATGTTGCATATTAATAAGGGAATTGGTGAGCCAGCATGGTCTTGGGGGAGAACCCCCAATTCCCACTTCCTGCGGTCGTGGGGGGCCGAGTCCCCCATAAGCGACTGGCGAACCCGAAGGGGAATAGGGAATCGGGAATGGGGATGAATAGTTTAGTATTGCCTATTTACCTTTGCTTAAAAATCGTGTTTCTAACCCCTATTTTTAGGCAGGCGATCACTTGACGGGCTTTTAAATAAAAAAATAATCAATAGCTTTAGTGAGCAGGGGGAGAAGAAATCGGATAGTTGTATTAGATGCTGGAATTGAGTAATTTAATTTTTGGATGCCCCTAACCCTGTTTTGTCACTCTGGGAAAATAAAAATCAAAACCAAATGATGAACTCTAGATAGAACGCGCATTTGAGCGTTTATTTTCTAACACAATGGATGAAATCATTGTTTTTTGATAAAAGTCTTATGATGTAAGCATTCCAGATTATTCTCTCCCGAAAGTGATAAAAGAGGGCTAATTTCGATACCCCTCATCTATTTTTGCCTCATCAATTCAGTAGAATAGTTAACTTAATATCTTAATTATTTCTAATTTCCAATAAAATTACTAATTGATAAAACTAATGTTGTTTTAACCTCTGATGAAAGAGTTATGATTCATGAACTCAACCTGCCTGACTTTGTAAAATTATTGTGAAATTTCGGATAAGATACCGTAAATAAACGTAGATAAATTACAGGAGCAAGATATTATCAAGCATGTAATATTGCATTGACAGGTTAACACTGTATTTAAGGAGAGTGGTTTTTAATGTTTATTTCCAATGTCAAAGAAAAATTGTCTATGGCTACTGTTGCACTAGCATTTCTTACTTTTGAAGCAGTGCTATCTCCAGGTCACGCGCAAGCAGCCACAATCACTTCAACTTTACCCGAATTCAGCGGAGAATACTTTGATGGGAGCGCATCATTCCCGCTATCTTCCGTTACAGTTGGTACATTTTCGTATACAATTCCATCGGGTGAACAGATTGTATCCGCATCTCTTAGTGGTACTTTCGGTAACTCAGTTGTTTCTAACAGTTCAGGTTTGAATCTTTTATTAGATGGTCTACAGGTAGCGCAGTGTATAAGATTCGATACCTGCTATTATAGTGCAACTCCAGAGGCATTTAACTTCACTTTTTCTCCTGCAGATTTATCCTTGTTGAACGATGGGTCAGCATTGCTTACAGCAATTCAGACATCAGAATATGTTATTCGTCTGGGATCAACAACTTTGACAATAGAAACAGCTTCAGTTCCCGAATCTGGAACTATCTTGGGTACATTGACAGTTGCTGGGTTTAGCTTGGCTTTGCGTCGCCGACAAAAGTGGCAACAAACAGATACCATCCAAGCTTAGGTTAATAGCTTCAAATGATACTATAGCTATGTTTAAAGAAACAGATGTATGTTGAATATTGAGTTAAAAATTCACATCTCAACACTTAACACCGTCTAGAGCTAGAGAGGGTTAGCAGCATTGGCTCTCAAAAATATTGATAATGCTGGGCTGTGGTAACTATCGGTCAAAAATTCTGTACCGGATTTGTTACTTTCGGGTTTTTGAAAGTATCTTGATGTTCTTGCTGTCTTTCATTTGTGCCAATTAATATACCAAATATAGAATAAAAAATGCAAAATTCAAAATAATCAACTTGAATTTTGCATTTTTAATTTTTAATCACCCACAAAGGCTACTATCCACTTCCTGAATGTACGGTCTTCACCCATTTCAAGCGCTTTGGTCTTACGGACATACGGGCAGTAGTACTGCTCATCACCACTAACCAGTGCAACATATATAAACTGCCGCGTAGCGTCTGAAGCATTAATAGAAAAGTTGTAGAAAGATTGAATTTTTGGTCTTGACGTATCCGTCTTAATCCTGCAAACATGCCTACAACAGACATAGCTAAAGACAAGCTAGTTACTGGACTTAAAAGTGGTAAACGATGCCGGGCTATTGACATTAATAAATCTGGAATTGCTGCTGTGGGCAAAATATACATAGTCAGCATAAACATCAGCAAATCCCAGGTTTTGCGCGTACCCATGCGATTTTTGAGAATCAGATCCCAGTAATCTAAATAGCGCTGATAGCCGCCTTCAGCCCAACGGTTACGCTGATGCCAAAGAGCGATCGCATTTGTCACGCCTTCTTCCTGCACTGCTGGGTAAAATGTACACTCAATATCCCATTTATCGAGATGTAGACGGAAAGTTATATCCAAATCATCGGTGATGGTTTCTTCATTCCACCCGCCGCAACTTTCCAAAGCTGTGCGTCTGACAAATTGACCATTCCCGCGCAGTTCGCCAGTTCCACTAATAGCAATGCGCTGTTGCTGGAACCATGTATCTAACGCCATTTCTGCCATTTGACCCTTAGTCCAGAAATTTTCTTTGGCGTTGGCGATCGCTTTTCGTACCTGCACCGCCCCTACATTTTTGCGTTGAAATAAAGGTACTACTTGTAACAGTAAATCTGATGAGATTTGAGCATCAGCATCGAAAACTGCTATCACTTCCCCTTTAGTCAGCGGTAAAACCTCATTCAACGCTCCCGACTTCCCGCCAGTAGCTTGTGCAGAACGCCTGAAAACCTTCAGTTGCTTGTATTCCTGCGCTAGTTCTGCTAACAACTGCGGTGTCTTATCGGTACTGTAATCGTCAATTATCCATACCTCGTACTGCCCACCTGGATATTCCAGACTACAAAGGCTCTTGACTAATCTACCAATTACTGCTTCTTCATTTTTGGCTGCTACCAAAACAGATACAGAGGGTAATTCGCCCTGCACTTCTTTGTGATAGTGGCGGGGTCTAGCAAACACAACCTCTAAGGCGTGAAATCCTAGTAAGGCTGTGAGTGCAAGTACGAATATAAAACCCCAAGAAGCTAAATGTAGGGCGATCGTGCCACTCCAGACTATGGTTAAAACCAAAGCAGCTTTGCGTCTACGTCCTTGAAACCGTGATGGTAGAGACATATTTTGTGTCTCTACAACTGACTCCTCATCTTCATCGGCCGATAGGTCGGACAACAATGAGTTAAGTGGGTCAAGCTCGTCGTAATAATCGTTTTCGGGCCAGGAATTCGCTGGCATAGGTTACTTGATTTAAAAAGCAGTATTTTTATACACCCTAAAGATGCTGGGAATTTCCCAATACTAAACTGTGCAGCCTTCACACACTTTTATCAAACCCAGAATTGACAGTTATATTTTAAGTTTTGTGACGAAATATTAAGTTTCGTCAACTTAGCCATAAATCACAACTCTGGATTGGGCAAAGTGATAGTCAGCAAGCAACAGCCAGGTGTTGAGATCAATCACAATAACAGCGCTAACCGCCTTATAACAGGGATTTTCGATGTTATTGCCCCAGCTTTAATAAAAGCCAATGCAGCCTTATTGTAACCGACATTTTAATATTTCTTAGCAGAACTTTAGTCAGTGGTCAGTGGTCAGTGGTCAGTGGTCAGTGGTCATTAGTCAGTGGTCATTAGTCAGTGGTCAGTGGTCAGTGGTCAGTGGTCAGTGGTCATTAGTCAAGAGTTATTTTCTTCATCCCCTCATCTTTCCATCTCCCCTGCTCCCCTGCCCCCCTGCCCCCATCTCCCTCACAACATGTGCTTCACCCCTATTTTCTGGGAATACTATTCACATCCACTAATATCCCCAGTTGTCAACTAACTTGAGGAATATTCAAAGATGACTTTTGAGCAACTCCAGCCTGCTACTACTCAACAAGCAAGCGTTTACTTACCTTACATTCAGGGTACGAAGCGCAATTTCTTGCCCTATGCCATTAGTCTTTATCAAAAAGGCGTTTTGGAAGGACACCGCAAAATAGAAGCAAGTGACAATATTCCCTTTGTCGCCTCTTGGAATGTTGCTACTTTACCTTCAGACCTAACGCGTTGCCGGATGCAGTTTGATGGCAATGCTGACCTGAGTTATGAAGTGATGATGGCAAGTTTTGAGTTTATAGTTTTTTTAATTGAACTTATGGAAAACTATAAGCGCTATCGCGTGACTGATTTTTCTCAAACTTTCTACCGCAAGTTGCTGCGTATAGACGAATAAATCAGTTTGCTCAAATTTTAGGGTATGTAAGTGTAGGGGTATGAAGGTTAATTATTCTCACATACCTTTACACCACTGCTTACAGGCTTGTAGGGATTGAATAACCTACATACTCTAGCCTCAGTCTGAAAATATTAAAAGCGATATTTTAGATACCATTTGATTAGCAATTGCATGGTAAAAATATGTATTACACAAGATAATTATATTACCTAAAAAACTGTTTTATTGGGAAAACACTGCTCCTTGAGAGTGTAAGGCTTCTGCCAGAACAAACTAAAATTAGGAAACACCTAGCTGGGTTTTACTTCCTTTTGAAATTAGGAGTGCATGTGTGCCAAAATCTGCTAAATATTTGCTGATTGGCTCAACCGAGGCTTACAGTGGTAAATCCGCAACTGTTCTAGGTTTGTCTCATCAGCTACAGCAAAAAGGACTGGATATTAGCTATGGCAAACCGCTAGGCACTTCTTTTAGTGCGTCTGGCAAAACCGTAGTTGAGGAAGATGTCCAGTTTATTACTAATAGTCTCAATTTGTCAGTAAACCGCGTTGCACCAACGATGCTAGCTTTGAATGAAGCCAGTGTGCAAAAACGTTTAAGCGGCGAAGATAAAATTGATTATCGACAGTCCCTAGTACAGCAATATTTGCCAATTTCCCAAGGAGATTTAGTATTGCTAGAGGGGCCTGGTGATTTAGCAGAAGGCAATCTGTTTGATTTGTCTTTGCTGCAAATAACTGAAGTATTAGACGCTGCTGTGTTGTTGGTAACCCGATACAACTCGCTTTTGTCTGTTGAGGCTTTATTGTCTGCTAAGCAGCGTGTGGGCGATCGCTTGATTGGTGTTGTGATCAATGATATTCCCGCTGAACAAATCGAAGCAGTTAACAACCTCTTACGCCCGTTTTTGGAACAGCGAGGTATTGCCGTACTGGCAACGCTGCCAAAAAGTGACTTACTCCGTAGTGTCAGCGTTGGTGAACTCGTAAAGCAATTAAATGCGGAAGTTCTCTGTCGTAGCGATCGCTTGGATTTGTTGGTAGAAAGTTTGGCAATTGGAGCGATGAATGTGAATGCTGCTGTCAAGTATTTCCGCAAACGCCGGAATATGGCAGTAGTCACAGGAGGCGATCGTGTGGAAATTCAGCAAGCTGCATTGGAAACTTCCACCCAATGCCTGATTCTCACCGGACAATTACCACCTCCCCAATTCATTCTCAGTCGTGCTGAAGAACTAGAAATTCCCATTTTGTCGGTTGACTTAGATACCTTGACCACCGTGGAAATTGTTGACCGTACTTTTGGTCAAGTGCGTGTTCATGAGCCAATTAAAGTTCAGTGTATTCGCCAGTTAATGACAGAGCATTTTGACATTGACCGCCTTTTATCTAAACTAGGCTTAACTCCTGCAAATGCTTTACCTTAGCCTCATCGACTCAAACTAAGCATAAATCCTCGGCGACCAATAGAAAGGCTGTGTTGCTAGCGAGAGTAAAGATAGTTCGCTGTCACCTCCTAGGCGACAGCGCACTGTTACTGTGTGTTGAACAAAACATACTAAACTTAAATTCGTAGAATATTGTTACAATGTCTAACTCAGGTTCGCTTCGCAACTACACTCTGTTTGGTAAAATATCTGGGTCGTTTAATCTGATTACGTCCATCTTTGAGCCAGTCAATAGACCTCATCAACCTCGACACATTAGCGCAAGAACTGGCGACAATCCAGCAAACAGGTTCTAAACGAATTGCCTTGCTGGGTTCGCGTCATGTGCCAATTACGCATCAGAATCTGATTGAAATGATGACCTATGCCCTAGTTTTAACAGGCAATCGGATCATCACCTCTGGAGCTACGGGTACTAATTCAGCTGCTATCAAGGGAGCAATGCGCGCTGACCCCAATTTGTTGACAGTGATTCTACCCCAAAGTTTGGAACGCCAACCTTATGAATCGCGCCAGCAACTAGAACAAGTTATGCATCTAGTGGAAAATCCCGGTAATGATAGTCTGTCCCTTGCGGAAGCTAGTTACCTGTGTAATAAGGAGATTGTCTCCCGCTGTCAGCAACTGATTTGCTTTGCGTTTCATGACAGTCGCACCCTACTACAAACTTGTGGAGATGCAGAAGAACAAAGAAAAGTGGTGACACTTTTTTACTTTGATTAGTTAAAAGTCGATAGTCAATAGTCAAAAATTTAGAGTAGGGTAGCAGCTTATCGTCGGGCATCGCCTTTGTTATGGCTGGTTTGCTATACTCAATTTTTTATATTGTGAATATTTGGCATTGGCTCCCAAGGCTAGTGCCAGTCTCAGCCTCTGAGCATCGTAGAAACCTGAAATACGGTAAGCTGACCCAAGCCACTAGTTAATTGGGAACTGGGGAACTCAACGTCCCCTCTGGGGTAATGGTGTACTGGGAACCGAAAGCTAGAAATTGGGACTATCCTCAACACCTAGTTTTTATCCCTAATTCAAAATCCAACATCTCAAATCCAACATTTTTTATGGCCTCTACTTATTCCTTTGACATAGTAAGTGACTTTGATCGACAAGAACTGGTTAACGCCGTCGATCAAGTTGTGCGAGACATCAAAAGTCGTTACGACCTCAAAGATACTCAAACGAATGTCGAGTTAGGTGAAAACAGCATTACTGTTAGTACTGACAGTGAGTTTACCTTAGAGTCTGTTCACACTATCCTGCGGGAAAAAGCCGCCAAGCGTAACCTCTCCCAGAAACTTTTTGAGTTTGGTAAAGTGGAATCAGCCAGCGGTAACCGTGTGCGTCAAGAAATCACGCTCAAAAAAGGCATTAGTCAGGAAATTGGTAAACAAATTTCCAAATTAATCCGCGATGAATTCAAAAAAGTGCAAGCCTCTATTCAAGGTGATGCTGTACGAGTCACAGCCAAATCTAAAGATGACTTGCAAACTGTCATCCAACGTTTGAAGCAAGAAGATTACCCTGTTGCTTTGCAATTTACAAACTATCGTTAGAAAATTTGTAGGGTGGGCAATGCCCACCCTACGCCATTATTAGAAGCAAGAAATGAGAGAAGAAATCATAAAATTTGGTGAATTGTAGAGAATGGTCACCATTTTTTATTAACCCTCATTAAGACCGTTTTCCAATAGCTTTTTGAAAAGCTGGTCTTTCAGACACTCGCTTCATATAATTCAACACTTCTGGATAGGAGCTAAGGTCTAGCTTGAGTAAGAGGGGAATGTAACTCAGGATAGAACCTACTGCGACATCAGCGACACTGAATTCTTCTCCCAATAAAAAAGGTTGCTGCTGGAAAATTTCATTCAGGGTAGTCAATAAGCGAGGCATTTCCCGCTCTCGATTTGCTTCTACAAAAATTCCTGGGCCGAGGGTAGCATTGGCAAATAGTACCCACTGGGAAAGTTCAGCACGTTTTTCTACTGAAAGTGGGGTTTTCCCATACTTATCGGCAAGATACAGCAAAATCGCGCCTGACTCCCAAAGCTGAAAATCTCCATCAACAATTGCCGGGACTTTACCTACGGGGTTAATTTTCAGGTATTCAGGCTGGCGGTGTTCACCCGCCTGCATATCTAGCAGCACGAATTCGTAGGGAACTCCAAGTTCCTCTAAATACCACTGGACGATTGATGCACGACTACGAGCGCCGCCATAAAGTTTCAGCATAATTCTTGACAGTTAGAGAACTTTGTGGGTGTGAGAATGCTGTTTAATGTTGTCTTCTTTGGTGACCATTCTAGAAGCATTTAGCACTCGCTTACGCTCGATAGAATACTTCAAATCTGTGTAGGTTGTACCTAAAGGAATTAGGGATTTTGAAATTTCACGACGCTTGTAGGTACGAGCAGCTGCAAACACCCGTGGCACAAATTCATCACCAAATTGTGCTGACTTGGGGAAGCCATCCGGCAATAGCGGTGTCTCACCATCCAGCACAGATGCCAAAGTTGTGGCACGAGCTAGCTTATAGGAGGTAGGAATACCTTTCAACAGTGCTTCTAAAGCAGCAGAAGGAATGGGTTCTACAACTTCCACTTGATGAACTTCGCCATCTGCCTTGATGAAACAGGTTGCTAGACCCATAACTATATAATCATCAGACGCTAAATCGGGTGCATTTTGATAAGGAATTGCTGCTGTTGTCATAAGAAAATTTTTCACAACTTAAAAATTAGCTCCAAAGACTTATATAGGGGGAGACACAGCGACACAAGTTAGATGCTTAAACATTTCCTGTGTTGCCGCGTCCCTGTGTCCCCTTCTCCATCTCTAACGAACGGCTTGTTGGCATTCTACCAAGTTGTCGCTCTCACTACTTGATAGTAATTCGTAATTCATAATTCGTAATTCGTAATTGGCAGTTAGGAGTTAGAAGTTAGGAGTTAGGAGTTATCTCCCTCATCTCCCCTGCTCCCCTGCTCCCCTGCCTAATTGCACTAGTCTTGAAGATTTATTTTTACAGTTTCTGGAATTTAACCTGGGGATGACGTATCCATTAGTAGATTTAAGCATGAATATTGGTGTAGGGAAAATTTCACTGTTTACAGTGCCTAAAATTCAGTCTAAATACTTATTTAAAAGTATTTATGTACACTGGCATAATTAACATAGAAATTAAACATTATCGGTTTAAAAAACTTTAATTTGAGTTCAAAGAGCAAGTAGCTCGGGCAGGGAAGATGAATAGTCACTCATTTTTAGCTTCTGGCGACCAGCAAAATAACTGTTATCAATTTGTTCTCAAGAATACATTGCAGGCTCAAGAAGATGGGACTAATGGTAGCTGTGAATCTGTTTTAGGTGACAGCTACTTACGCTCTTGCGCTTTAAGGTTAGCTCAACAAGGAGATTATACTGAGGCGATCGCACTCTTAAATCAACTAGTTAACCGCCATCCGCAAAATGCAGTTGACTATAACAACCGAGGATTGATTTATTTTCAAAGTGGTGAAGTGCAAAAAGCTTTGCATGACTATAACACCGCTCTACAACTTAACCCTAACTTGGCAAGTGCGTATAACAATCGGGCGAATTACTATGCAGCCTGTGGAGAATTAGCAGCAGCACTTGCCGATTATGACCGAGCCATTGATTTGCATCCTAGTCATGTGCGGGCGTGGATTAACCGAGGTATTACCTTGCGTGATTTGGGACAATATGAGGAAGCAATTGATAATTTTGAGGTAGCACTGCTTTTTGGTCAGCTAGAAGGTCATATTTGGGCTGAACGCGGCAGAACTTATCATCTTTGGGGTGATTGGAATTGTGCGATCGCTGATTATCATCGCGCCCTCACTCAGCTACCCTCCCTCAATCATAAAAGAGATATTGCTGGTTGCCGTTTGCGTTTACAAATCGAAAATTGGCTAAATGAGTTGCTCTCTCACTAAAGCAAAAAGAGCAGGGGTGATGGGGTGATGGGGTGATCGGGAGATAATTCCTGAGCAACGCCAGTCTGGTCAAGTCGGAGGCTAGCTCTACACTGTGGGTTCGCCTAACAGCAAACCCGCAGGATACCACAGAGGACGCAGAGGACACGGTGAGACAGCGCTCTTGGTAGGATTAGCCCAACCCAGGCGACTGCGATCTTCGCAAGCGTTGGGCGAGAAGCGCGAGCGTCACCCAAGGGAGGAATGAGGGTTTGAGAGGTTTTTTGCGTAAGTCCTATTAAATTTTGATAGGGAATTGGAAATGCAAAACCCAAAAAGATAATTTTGAATTTTAAATTTTTAATTGAAATAGTTCGTCAATAATTATACAAATTTGAGCCATGATTACTACAGATGGCACGCCCAAACGCTTATCTCATAACTCTTTCACAATCTAAAATCTAAAATCCAAAATACTATTAGCTATTAACTATTGGCTGTTAATACTATGCATAAAAATAAAGCATCTGTACGCAACCACGCCAGCGAAGCACTTCAATCATTGCCAATTCCCAATTTCATATTTTCTTTAGGGTAATAACTTGGAAGCTTCGACCTCCTTGCCATCCTGATTGATCAACACAACGGGACGCTGGTTAGGTTCAAATCGATATCCTTGTTGTTCCATAATACTTTTAGTTTGTTGCGGATCGAAATTACGGCTAAATTCCGCTTGTAAAATATTAACGCGTCCTTCCATCAGCTTGACTTCAGTACGGATTTCTCGCAATTTTTCTTGTTGTGACCAGTGATAAGGCAAAAGTTGCGTTAAAGCAGATACTGCTGCTGCTGAGATTGCAACATTGACCGCTATCTTTGCTGTAGTTTCCAGTGCCATCACCCGATAAGAACGTTGGCGAAGATGCCGCTTTGGTCGAGGAACTACCCGACGTTTTTGTATAGGTTGTAACGGGGGTCTAGAGGGTTGAATCGCGTTCATGATACTAAAGAGGAACTCGCTGATTGAATGGAGACATCGTAAAAAGCTGGCTAATGCTGATTACGGCTTGATTTAGCTGTCATATTACTTCATTTTTTGGAAATTGCTACACGTATGCTAAAAGTCAAAAAACAATGAAACATACGTAAGTATCTGGTTTTCGATAGATTCTGGTATCCAGTCACCAGCCTCTGGAAACTGCACCTAGTCTGCCAGGATTATTAGTCTTTTACGACTTTATGTCAATTCCAAATTTTTATCTTTATTGTGAATCACAAGCTGCTGTAATCAGAATATCGAGTATTTTTCCTTTTTTGGCAAATTATAAGGAAAGCAAGAGCGAAACTCACGTCACAGGAGAGTTTCGGAGATTTTTAGTAGATGAATGAATTAATGTTCTAACTGTGTTGAGAGCTACATCACTCTTTACTTGCGTAAATTACTGCTGATTTGGTCAGTGTCAATATGCTTTAGCTTTGTTTGCTTTGATTAAGCTACGGTTTTTTCTATTGAATTAGTTAAATCTTATACTTAAATATTTAAGAGTAAATTAAGTATTAGAATATCAGGGCGAATGATTGAGCTTGTGTCTACCGTATTACATTGATTGTATTATGAAGACAACAACCAGGCTTAGCCTGATTGTTGTTTTTAGAGTGTGGCGGTTCCTAATAAGATCCGCTCACCATGCGATCGCGCGGTGTTATTTGTAAAGTTCTGTTGCTAGACGCCAAGCCAGAACACCTGGAATCAGCGCCACAACCAAAGCAATGTACACTTGAGTGTCTGATATAGAGGTAGCGAGCAACAGCGCGTTTGACATGAGCATGGATGAAAACCTCCTAACTGGAATAGATTTTAAGTAGTTCGTTTACTACTTTTCACTGTTTTTAAAGATAGGGGAACTATCTTGTTACAAGATGCAACATAAGCAGGGATTAGGTAGTAAAACTGATGACTGATGACTGGATGAAACTATGGCTTTTTACCTGGGGATCGACTTTGGTACTTCTGGCGCACGCGGTATCGTGATTGATGAGGCAGGTGGCATCCAAGCACAAGTGCGATATCCTGGTAAGATGTTAGCGGCATATCAATGGAATTCTGCTTTATGGAGCTTATTAGCAGAAATTTCTGAGGAATTGCGGCGAGAGATTCAAGCGATCGCTATCAATGGTACTTCTTCCACTGTCTTGTTGTGTGATGCAGCTGGCAAGCCTGTAGATGCACCTTTATTTTATAACGATGGGCGGGGATCAGTGGTGCTAGATCAGTTGAAAACTGTAGCGCCACCCAATCATACTGTATTAACTGCTACTTCCAGCATTGCCAAACTTCTGTGGATGTCACAGCAACCATTTTTTGCAGAAGCCAAATATTTCATGCATCAAGCCGATTGGTTAGCGTTTTTGCTGCATGGAAAATTGGGTATTAGCGATTACCACAATGCTTTAAAGCTGGGTTATGACGTGGAAGAAGTGAAATACCCAAAATGGCTGGAAAAACTGCAAATAGCGATACATTTACCTCAAGTTCTATCTCCTGGCACTCCTATTGCTGAAATTCGGCGTGAGGTTGCAGATGAGTTTCATTTTCGCCGTGATTGTCTCATATGTGCTGGTACTACTGATAGTATTGCTGCTTTTCTTGCCAGTGGTGCAAAATTGCCTGGGGAAGCCGTGACTTCCCTTGGTTCAACTTTGGTACTGAAGCTATTGAGTCGCAAGCGCTTGGAGGATGCGCGATATGGAATTTACAGCCATCGCTTGGGTGATTTGTGGCTGACTGGTGGTGCGTCTAATACTGGGGGTGCGGTGTTACGGAAATTTTTTACAGATGCAGAGTTAGCAAGCCTGAGTAGCGAGATTGATGCAGCAAAAGTTAGCGAGTTAGATTATTATCCCTTGTTGCAGGCAGGCGATCGCTTTCCCATTAACGATCCTCATCTAGCGCCACGTTTGGAACCACGCCCGGATAATCCTGTAGAATTTTTGCATGGTTTGTTAGAAAGCATTGCTCGCATAGAAGCACATGGCTATGAATTATTACAGCAAATGGGGGCTGATAAGTTAACTTTTGTTTACACAGCTGGCGGTGGTGCTGCGAATGATACTTGGACTGGTATTCGTCAACGATATTTAAAAGTACCTGTGGTTTCGTCAGTGAATACAGAAGCCGCATACGGGACGGCGTTGTTAGCGATGCGAGGAAGTAATTAAATAAACGAACCGCCCTTCGGGTTCAGCAGTTCGCAATCGACGCAAAGCGCCAAGACTGCGATTGCTTCACCAAGACGCAGAGAACGCAGAGAGGGTTTAGGAGAGAAAAAGGTTTTTTAAGAAGGTTTGACCTGCGCGATCGAGGTTATCATTGAGGGCAAAGCAGAGGCTAATGCGCTTCCCCTACTAACTTCCGCAACGCTAATAAACCAGCACCATAAGCAGGTTCATACCTGGGAAAAATCACCTTTATTCTAGGAAACTTCTTGATAAGGGATACTGCAAATCTCTCTTGAATTTTGGATTTACCTTGCCAGACACTTCCTGTTGTGACAACTTCAATAACTGAGTCAGAACTAAAAATTGCATCAACTACTGTAGATGTAGCTTTTACTAATTCTTTTACAGCATCGTCAATAATGTTATTGGCTACTTCATCTCCTTCTGCTGCTGCTAAATCTACAATTGGTGCTAAAGCAGCTATTTCTTTAACTCCCAAATTTTGCCGATAGATTACCTCTATCAAATCTTCTATAATCGCTAAACTAAAATGCTGTCTAAAACTTTCGATCAAACTCGTTGACATTTCACGTCCATCATAAGATTTTAATGCCGCTTGCATCCCAGCAATAGCAATTTTATAAGCACTACCTTCATCTCCTAAAATATAACCCCAGCCACCAACTCGCTTTGTCTGTCCTTGATGATTTCGTCCGAAAACTATAGAACCTGTACCAGCAGCAACTACAATTCCTACAGTATGACCAATACCACCAACTAAAGCAATTAAAGCATCATGACAGATTACAATATTAGATTCAGGTAATGTCCAATTAATCGGTAATTCTTTATTATTTTGTAACTGATTTAATAACAGTTTTACTACTGTAATATCTTCAGGACGGCTTACACCTGCTAAACCTAAACAAATCGCGCTAATGTTAACAGGCTTAGTTAAATTTTGTGCATTATCTACTGCAACCTGAATGGCAGATTGAATTGCTTGCAGAGTAGCTTCAATACCGATACTTTGATAATTAGATGCACCTGCTACACCACGACCTAAAACTTGATGTGTATCATCCATGAGGATACAAACAGTTTTGCTACCGCCGCCATCGATACCTAAAACGTAACTCATAAAGAATTACAAATATTTGTTTTGATTAATTTGAAGATTGATTAACTGGTTCTTTTAAAGGAATAAAAAATAAAGTAATCATTCCGGGGATAGTGAGCAAACAAACCAAGACAAAAAATAAGGGGTATCCTACTGCTTTTTGAATACTACCACTAATCGCTCCTGGCAACATCAGCCCTAATGCCATTAAACCCGTTGATATGGCATAATGAGAAGTTTTATATTCGCCTTTGCAAATATACATTAAATAAACGCTAAAAGCTGTAAAACCAAGACCATAACCAAATTGTTCTAAAGAAACTAAAGGATAAACCAATGTAAGTGATGGTTTAGAGTAAGCCATATATACATAAAATATATCGGGTAAGTTTAAAGCTAAAGCCATTGGTAACAGGCATTTTTTCAAGCCATATTTAGAAATTAAGACTCCACCTAAAATACCACCGATAATTAAAGAAAGTACGCCAAAAGTACCGTATATCCAGCCAAATTCCTCAGTTGATATACCTAAGCCTCCTTTTTCTACTTGGTCTAATAAAAATAAAGATGCTATTTTAAGCAGCATTGCTTCGCCTAATCTGTAGAGTAAGATAAATGCTAAGATGGCTCCTATTTTTTCTTGTTGAAAATAGCTGCTAATGACAATCCAAAAAGGTATTTTTTTGGCTTGTGCTTCTGGCTGACGTGGGGTATCTGACTCTGGCCAAGGTAAAATGAAGCGATGAAAAATAAAAAGTATTGCAAATATGATGGCAGAAAAGGCGATCGCTATAGTCCAACTTAAGGAAATATTGTTGAGATTTTTTTCTAAGCGTCCTGCTAAAACTACTAAAAAACCACTGCCAAACAATACAGCAAGTCGATAAAATAGTGAACGAATGCCAATAAAAAATGCTTGTTGTTCTGGATTTAAAGCCAACATGTAATAACCGTCGGTGGCGATGTCATAAGTGGCTGAAATAAATGCTCCGACTGTCAAAGCTGCTAGGGAGATGAAAAAGAAGTTGGGTAGTTGTAGAGATAAGGCTACTAAACTTAAGCAACAAAACATGGCAAATTGAGTTAAAAGTATCCATGTTCGTTTTGTTGAGTAAATATCTACAAGTGGGCCCCAAAACATTTTGATTACCCAAGGGAGATAGAGGAAGCTTGTCCAGGCGGTTATTTGTTCGTTATCTATGCCTAGTTTTTTGTAGAAGATGACGGAAACTGTGCTGATGATGACGTTGGGAACGCCTTCTGCAAAGTAGAGGGTGGGGATAAACGTCCAAGGGGAAAAAGTTGTGGTTTGATGTTTCATGGATTTAACGAACCGCCAAGACGCCAAGAGCGCCAAGAGAAGATTAAGAAGAGAGGATGATGCGTTTTATGCCTTCTTTGAGGATAGGAACGTTGAAGTTGATGAGGAGGGCTAGGGGGTAATTAGTTATTTTAAGGTACGAGAGGACTTGTGCTTCGTGGATGGGGGCTAGATTCTGGACAGCTTTTAATTCCACGATTAAAGTGTTGGCAATGAAAAAATCTAATCTACCTTTGCCAACTTCATATCCTTTGTAATTGACTGTCACGCACTTCTCGCACTCATAAGCTATTCCACGCCTGGACAATTCTATAGCCAGCGCCTTCCCATACACCTCCTCCAAAAACCCTGGCCCCAACACCCGATGTACCTCAATTGCTGCACCAATGACAGTATAGGCGAGTCTATCTATCTCCTTACTTGGCTCTCTTCCCTTGGCGTTCTCTGCGTCTTGGCGGTTCGTTTCCATTAAACCCTCTCCAACCCTGTGGCAAAATTTATTAAAGTCCTTCCACAGTTAGTTTTCCCAGCATGACCGCAACCATTCCGAATCTTCCCAGTCTCTACGATCCCTTTACCACTGAAGCTAAGTGGCAAAAATTCTGGGAAGAAAATCAAGTTTACAAAGCTGACCCCAACCAAGGCGGCGAACCTTATTGCATCGTGATTCCGCCTCCTAATGTCACCGGCAGTTTGCACATGGGTCACGCTTTTGAAAGTGCGTTGATTGATGTATTAGTGCGCTACCATCGCATGAAAGGACGCAATACCCTGTGGCTACCCGGAACTGACCACGCAAGCATCGCTGTCCACACGATGCTTGAAAAGCAACTGAAGACTGAAGGTAAAACTCGCTACGAGTTGGGACGCGAACAATTCCTAGAACGCGCTAGGCAATGGAAGGCAAATTCTGAAGGAACTATTGTCAACCAGTTGCGACGCTTGGGCGTGTCGGTCGATTGGTCGCGGGAAAGGTTTACGATGGATGAGGGTTTATCAAAAGCTGTTTTGTCAGCTTTTGTTAGCCTCTATGAGGAAGGGTTAATTTATCGTGGCGAATATCTAGTAAACTGGTGTCCGGCTTCCCAGTCGGCGGTGTCTGATGTGGAGGTGGAAAACCAAGAGGTTGATGGTAATCTTTGGCATTTCCGTTATCCCCTCACCGATGGTTCTGGTTATGTGGAAGTGGCGACGACTCGACCAGAAACGATGCTGGGCGATACTGCTGTAGCAGTTAATCCTGGTGATGAAAGATATCAGCATTTAATTGGCAAGACGCTGACTCTACCAATTATGAATCGGGAAATTCCCATCATTGGTGATGAGTATGTTGACCCCAGTTTCGGTACTGGTTCTGTTAAGGTGACTCCAGCCCATGACCTGAATGATTTTGAAATGGGTAAGCGTCACAATCTGCCGTTTATTAACATCCTGAATAAGGATGGTACTCTCAACGCCAATGCTGGGGAGTTTGAGGGACAAGATCGCTTTGTCGCTAGGAAAAATGTGGTTTCTCGCTTGGAAGCTGATGGCTTTTTGGTGAAGATAGAAGATTATAAGCATACTGTTCCTTATAGCGATCGCGGTAAAGTTCCCATTGAACCCCTGCTATCTACTCAATGGTTTGTGAAAATTCGCCCGCTAGCAGATAGGGCGCTAGATTTCCTCGATGGCAAAAATTCCCCTGAGTTCGTCCCCCAACGCTGGACAAAGGTCTACCGTGATTGGTTAGTTAAACTCAAAGACTGGTGTATCTCTCGGCAACTTTGGTGGGGTCATCAAATTCCCGCTTGGTATGCTGTCAGTGAAACAGGCGGTGAAATCACCGATAACACTCCGTTTGTGGTAGCCAAGTCAACTGAGGAAGCTTGGGAAAAAGCCAAAGCACAATTTGGTGAAAATGTCCAGCTAGAACAAGACCCAGATGTATTAGATACTTGGTTTTCTTCTGGACTGTGGCCATTTTCGACTTTGGGCTGGCCGGAACAAACTCCGGATTTAACGACTTATTACCCCACAACTACGCTAGTCACTGGCTTTGATATCATCTTTTTCTGGGTTGCCAGAATGACGATGATGGCGGGACATTTTACTGGTCAAATACCATTTCAGGATGTTTACATCCACGGGTTGGTGCTGGATGAAAAAGGCCAGAAAATGTCTAAAACTAAAGGTAATGGCATTGACCCGCTGTTATTAATTGATAAATATGGTACTGATGCCCTGCGCTACACGTTAGTTAAAGAAGTGGCTGGCGCTGGTCAAGATATCCGCTTAGAATACGATCGCAAAAAAGATGAGTCACCATCGGTGGAAGCTTCCCGCAACTTTGCTAACAAGTTGTGGAATGCTGCCCGCTTTGTGATGATGAACTTGGATGGGCAAACCCCGACACAATTAGGTGAACCAATTGCCACTGAATTAAGCGATCGCTGGATTCTTTCCCGTTACCATCAAGTTGTTAAACAAACCAACAATTATATTGATAATTACGGTTTAGGGGAAGCCGCTAAGGGGCTTTATGAGTTTATTTGGGGTGATTTTTGCGACTGGTATATTGAACTTGTGAAATCTCGCCTCCAGCCAAATGCTGACCCAGCATCACGAAAAGTCGCACAACAAATTCTCGCTTACGTGTTGGAAGGGATTTTAAAATTACTTCATCCCTTTATGCCTCATATCACTGAGGAAATTTGGCAGACTCTCACCCAACAACCAGCAGATTCTTTGCAAACTTTATCTTTGCAACCTTATCCTCAAGCAGATATCAACTTGATTAATCCTGCTTTGGAAGAACAGTTTGAACTGTTAATTGGCACAATCCGCACAATTCGGAATTTACGCGCTGAGGCAGATATTAAACCAGGGGCAAAAATAACTGCAAATTTACAAACTGAAAACCCACGAGAAGAAGAAATCCTCACCGCTGGACAATCTTATATTCAAGATTTAGCCAAGGTGGAGACTTTAACCATTACTGGCGAACAAAAACAGCAAACGGTTGCTGCAAAAAAACCTCGGAAGGCTTTACAAACAGTTGGCTTAATTATCGTGGGGATTGTCTTGTTGAGGTTAGCTGTAGCTGTGGAAGATGCTGTTGATGACATTCCCATCGTCAGAGATTTCTTTGAAATAGTTGGTTTTGGTTATGCTACTTGGTTCATCACCCAAAATTTAATCACTGCTAAGGCAAGACAACAATTATGGGCAAAATTGTCCCAGCGCTTACCCAATCAGGAATTGCCGCAAATAGAATCACAACAGCCACAAACACCAGAAAAAGCCATAGCAGGTGTAATTGGTACAGTACAAGTAGTGATTCCTTTAACTGGTGGAGTTGTAGATGTTGAAAAACTAGCTGCCAAACTGCAAAAACAACTCACCAAGATAGAAGCAGAAATTAATGCCCTACGTGGTAGATTAAGCAATCCTAAGTTCGTGGAACAAGCACCTGCTAACGTAGTGCAAGCAGCGCGGGATGCTTTGGCTGAGGCTGAAAAACAAGCAGAAATTTTACGCGATCGTCTTCAAACTTTGCTGTAGAGATCATCTGCATGGTTTAGTATAGCTGCAATGGGTAATGGGAAAGTTATCAACAAACCAAAAAACATATAACTTTTCCCAATTACCCTTAACCATTTGATAATTTTCAAAAATTAAAAAAAAATTTTTAAAATTTAACTTGAATATCGGAGTACAGCCACGATCATGTTATATCTAGCCCAGGTACGTAAAAATGAATTTTTAGAACAGTACCAGTTACGCTTATTGGCACGTCAGGAAGCCGATAACATTTGGGCAATGATCCCGGAAGAAGCTTTTATTCTGCTGGGAAAAGGCAACACTATGAGTGAAAAATTACTGGTTTTAGTTGAGCTTTCTCCCGCAGGCGACATCGAAAAGCTAGAAGAAGCTACCGATTGGGTACTAAATTTGGTACAAATGTATCTTACCACTGGCATTACTCCAGATGTGATTCAGCAGGAAGTAGAGCGAGCCGAACAGTGGCGACAATCCCTAACTTTGCAAAATCAGGATTTAGCGCGTCGTTCCCTGGAATTGGAAGCCCGTCGTGAACAAATTCAAGCTTTAGAAGAAAGTATCAAACGCGACAAGAATGGTTACAAAAGAGATGATGAAGGCTGCTAGTTTGTAATTCGTAATTCGTAATTGCTAGATTACGACATATGCCATTTTGGATTTTGGATTTTGGATTTTGGATTAAAAATCACCTTCTGCGTCTAGCTTCTGTGTTCCAATTGGTATAATCCCAAGCTGAAGGATGACAGTTATCAGTCATCTGTTATCTGTCAACATGTTGTATATTTCAGCTGTTATCTGTCAACATGTTTTATATTTCAGCCAAGTTTAATCTTTTTTGGCAGTATCTTCAAAGTCTGTGACAGCGCAAGCAAACTCCCTAAAAGCTGTTTTAATCAGAACCTCTCTCATTCCCCTCTCTAGAGAAGAATTGCGTATTAGGTCTGTTAATTCTACAAATAGTAGAGAAAACATAAAACGATCTTGGCGATCAACCTGTTTCAAGCAAGATGAGATAAACTCATAAAGCTCGGTTTTTCTTGGTTTAGTTTGTTCTTCCCATATTTGCAGCGTCAATCGAAAAGTTTTCAAGCGTATCTCATTAACGTTATACAATGTGTCTTTGTAGCGAACTGATACGCGTTGAGGCAATTCCATAAGTTTTATCAGGGAGACTCAATATAAAACTTTATTCAGTTGTATTTTCATTCATCCGGAAAAGTAAAGTTTTCATAACATTGTTACAGTGCAAAGATTAATTTTGGTAACAATATCAGTGCTGCTTTGGGAAAATGCAAAATTAAAATTATTTTTTAATTTTGCATTTCTAATTTTAAATTTTCTACACTCTTGTAGACAATAATGTAGTTGCAGGCTGAGCTAACTTTGTATCTTGATTGGTATTAACTTCTTCCGCTGCTAACAATTGGCGAATCAGATGTGTTACAGCCTTTTGCACCAAGCGGTTAGTAACTTGCTGACCCAAACGCTGTACACCTGGATTTACTAATAGCTGGCTGAGTTGGGGAGCAAGTTGTATTGGGTCAAAGCCACGAGTTTCTCGGAGAATATTTAAAATCCTGGTAATATGTTCTAAAGTTTGTTGCTGTTCATCTGTGGCTGTTGGAGTTTCGTTAATTGCTGTTAAGCCTACTCTCTCACGCAGCAAGTAGGTGAAGTTATGCAAAACATTTTTACCTAAAGCATTAATGCCGTTTACCAATTCATCTACTAACTTGTCACGAATGAAAGCACCGCGTTCAGAAGATAGAAAGTCCAGACCTTGATTTAGCACCAAGTTGAAGTCGTAATCTTGATTTTTGCGGGCATTACGTAATAAGTTTTCTAGACGATTCCAACGGAATCTACCTTCTTTAAACAGCAAATCTCGTAGTGATGTTCTTAACTCAATTGCTGGGTCAGTTAACAAGCGTTTAGCAACATAAGGATAAGCTTCGCTGAGGACTTTGAAGTTAGGATCTATATAAATAGCAATACCTTCCAGCGTCACAAGGGAGCGAATAATTAAAGCGTAGTATGGAGGTACGCGGAAGGGATACTCATACATCAAAGCTGATAATTCATCGGTGATACTTTTGATATTAAGTTCCGCAACAGTAGCACCTTGAGCATCAGCAAATACTCTGGCAAAAGCTGGAATAATCGGCGTTAAATCTGTATCTGGTGTTAAGAAATCTAGTTTTACGTAGTCGTTGGCTAAACCTTCAAAGTCGCGGTTAACCACGTGAACGATCGCTTCAATTAAACCATAACGCTGAGGCGGCTTAATCTCACTCATCATGCCAAAATCGAGATAAGCCAATTTCCCATCGGTTGTGGCTAACAAGTTTCCTGGGTGGGGGTCAGCATGGAAAAATCCATGTTCTAACAACTGACGCAAGGAACATTGCACACCCACTTCAATTAAATAACGGGCATCTATGCCTTGCTCACTAATTTCTTTTGTCTGGGTTAATTTTGTCCCATTAATCCACTCCATCGTCAAGACGCGACGATTCGTATATTCCCAGTAAATTTTCGGTACGTAAATGTCCTTTATATGACCATACAACTGAAAAAAGCGCTCGGCATTTTGTCCTTCATGGATGTAATCCATCTCTTCAAAAATGCGATCGCCTAATTCATCAAGAATCCCAACTAAGTCACTCCGCACCCGTTTGACGTTTTTCTGTACCCAACCCGCAAGGCGGCGCAAAATGTACAAGTCAATGGTAATTCGTTCTCTCAAGTCGGGGCGTTGGACTTTAACGGCGACTTCTTCACCTGTATTGAGTTTACCCTTGTAGACTTGCCCCAAGGAAGCAGCAGCAATTGGCTGGGGTGAAAGTTGGACGTAAATTTCTTCTGGTGGTGCGCCTAATTCTTCTTCAATAAACTGGTAAGCAATTTCGTTAGGAAAAGGTGGTAGTTGGTCTTGTAGCCTGGTTAATTCTTCTAGATATACCGGAGGAACTAAATCCGGTCTGGTGGATAAAGCTTGTCCAATTTTGATGTAAGCAGGCCCCAACTTTGTTAGTAATTCTCGTAGCTGAATGGCTCGACGACGGTCATTTTTAACGACAATTCCCCGTCGGCTGTCCCACCACAACCCAAAAACAAACGATAGAGTCGGCCCCAAAACTGCCAAAATCCGCTGCAAAACTTGCAGGGGTCTTTTTTGGTAGTGGGCTGCTATTTCTAGGGCATTGTAGGTTATTGTCTGAAACTCGGCTTCTACCTCTAGCCCCTGCTGTCTTTGGTTTGCTAAAAGTTTTGGCGATCGCACAACCAAGCCTTGTGTACCATTTTCTGGCACTACTTCAGTAACCTGTGGTTCGCCCTCAATCAATTCGGGAGTTGGGGGAAGTGTCTTAACAATCATGAAGAAAGCCACCAGTTGGATGAATCTTGTTAAGTATTGTAACAATATGTTTACAGTCCGGCACCCTCAAGCAGTCAGAAGATTTAGCATCTTCAAAACTACAGAGGTTATTAACAGGTTTGCTACACTTAAATGGGCTTACTAGTTTAATAGTAGTAGGTATTGGTGTCTTTCTGAGTGCTGAGTGCTTTTCTAAGTGCTGAGTGCTAAGTGCTGAGTGCTGAGTATAAACCCAGTTCCTTCATTGTTCTAATCAATCAACACTGTCCTAACTTACGTGACTAAAGCTATACTAGCGCCGCAGGCGCTATTCATACTCAGCACTCAGCACTTTCAACTCAGCACTTTAAAAAGGACTCAGCACTACTCAAGGAGAATTTGGCTTGATGTTGCTTTGCCTGCGAATTGAAAACTTTGCCCTGATTGACCAACTGGAGTTGGAATTCGGTGCTGGACTGAATGTCTTGACAGGTGAAACCGGCGCAGGGAAATCGATTATCCTTGATGCTATTGATGCTGTCTTGGGTGGGAAAGTCTCAAGCCGAGTCATTCGTACAGGGACAAGTAGAACTTTAGTCGAAGGTACTTTCACGTATAGTCCCTCCCTAGCCGCTTGGTTAAGTGAACAAGAAATTGATTCAATCGATGATCATACCGTAGTCATCAGTCGAGAAATTACAGCTACTAGTAGTAATATCCGCAGTCGATCGCGGGTGAATGGAGTGTTGGTAAATCGGCAGATTATGGCAGAACTGCGCGATCGCTTGGTGGAAATCACCGCCCAAGGTCAAACTGTACAGGTGGGACAGTCTGCCCAAATCCGCGAATGGTTGGATTTGTATGGCGGCGACTCCCTCATCCAACAGCGTCAACAAATCGCCGCTGCCTTTGGCGCCTATCAACAAGCCCATCTTACACTAGAAAAACGTCGCACATCCGAGCGGGAACGCCTGCAACAACTCGACTTGCTCACTTATCAAGTGCAAGAATTGTCAGCAGCCAACCTCGACGATCCCCAAGAATTAGAACAAATTTTACAAGAACGGGAACGCCTGAATCATGTTGTTGATTTGCAACAGATGAGTTACAAAGTCTATCAGGCTTTGTATCAAAATGATGACGAAACTCCAGCCGCAGCTGACTTATTGGCAGACAGCGAGGCGACATTAAACGACATGGTGGAATATGACGCCCAACTGCAAACCCTGCTGGACTTGGTGAGGGACGCACAAGCCGCAGTAGTGGAAGTAGGACGCCAAATAAATGCCTATGGCGATAGTTTAGAAGCCGATCCCCAACGTTTAGAAGAAGTAGAAGAACGGATTCGGGAATTAAAGCAAATTTGCCGTAAGTACGGGCCGACACTAAATGAAGCGATCGCCCACTATCAAAGCATTCAAAAAGAATTAGCACAACTCAACGACAGCGAACAATCTATCGAAAATCTCGAACAGCAAGAGAAAGCCCACTTTCATAAACTTACCCAAGCTTGTCAAAAGTTAACTCAACTGCGCCGTAAAGCTGCTGCTAATTTAGAATCTCGTTTGGTATCAGAACTCAAGCCTTTGGCTATGGAAAAGGTACAGTTTCAAGTTGAAATCGTACCCACTTCCCCAACCGCAGTAGGTGCAGACAAAATTACTTTTATGTTTAGTCCCAACCCTGGAGAACCGCTGCAACCTTTAACACAAATTGCCTCCGGTGGAGAAATGAGCCGTTTTTTACTAGCACTAAAAGCTTGTTTTTCCCAGTCAGATGCAGCCGAAACACTAGTATTTGATGAAATAGATGTGGGAGTTTCTGGAAGAGTTGCACAAGCGATCGCCGAAAAATTACACCAGCTAAGCCAAAATAATCAAGTATTATGTGTCACTCACCAGCCCTTAGTAGCTGCCATGGCCGACCGACATTTCCGCGTCGATAAGCAAATTATTACCCAAAGCAAAGGTAAAAAAGCCGACAACGGCAACGCCGAACAGCGTACCGTTGTGCGAGTTACTAACTTAGAAGATTTAAACACTCGCCGAGAAGAACTAGCCCAATTAGCTGGAGGAAAATCAGCAAACGAAGCGATCGCTTTTGCCGAATCTCTCTTATTGCAAGCCGCTAACCACCGCCGCCAAAAAATAACCTAATCTTCTTTGTGTCTTAGTGTCTTAGTGCCTTTGTGGTAAAAAAGTAATCAAAGACAGGCAGGATAAAAGGTGGCAATCGAAATCTACGTTAGCACTGATATAGAAGCGGATGGGCCGATCCCAGGGCCCCACTCTATGCTGAGTATTGCCTCAGCAGCATACACCGCAGACAAACAATTAATAGCGACTTTTACGGCGAATCTAGAAACCTTACCAGGGGCAACAGGACACCCTGTAACTATGAATTGGTGGTCACAACAGCCAGAAGCTTGGGCGGCCTGTCGAGTAGATCAAAAGCCACCAGCAGAGGTAATGGAGTCTTACCACGCTTGGCTTTTGGCGTTGCCAGGTAAACCGATTTTCGTTGGCTACCCAGCTGCCTATGACTTTATGTTTGTCTACTGGTATTTAATGAACTTTGTAGGGAATAGCCCATTTAAACACTCAGCACTGGATATTAGATCCTATACGATGGCATTCCTGAAAAAAAATTATAAGGAATCCGGTAAAGAAAATTTACCTGCTGAATGGTTGGAGAATCAGCCATTAAAGCACGTTGCCTTAGATGATGCCATCCAGCAGGGGAAGTTATTTTGTAACTTGTTGCAAGCGAATCTTCAGGGTTGACAAACAGAAGCAGGCGATCGCATCTGTAAAACTCATAGCAGATCCAAAAGTTTCTCAAAGCAGCCTTTGGATCTTGCCCTATATAGCCGTAGTCAGATGTGCTAGGACAATATTGATTGCTCAAAGCCTTGGAAAAACTGGCTTTCCACTCAGCAACGCCACATGCTTCAAGTCGGCAAAGCCGCCCAACGCAGTGGCTCCTCAGCACTCAGCACTTTGCTATCCCTAGACACTCTCAATATAAGCTTTAATCGTAGGTAAGCCTGTCATCTTTTCATAGAAGAAATTATTGACAATTTTCATCACCTCTGCTTGAGCTACATCCACTTCCGAACCAAGGGGAGTGCCAGGTTCTTGGCGGCACAAATTGCGGTAAAGGCGCAGCAGATGACGCACAATCTCTAATTCTTCTTCTCCCTCCAATACCTTGACAGTCGCCAGAATCAGTTCATCAGTCTGATTGAGAATGCTGTCAATATCAAATACAGTACTTTTGTCCCTAGCTTCTTTGACAGTTAGCACCAATGCATGAACTTGGTAAAGTAGCGCTGCTGGTTCATCGAACAACTCACGCAAAAAGGCTGCTTCCTCATAACGCCCATTCAGTCGGAAGATGTTATATAGACGCTTGGCTGCTTTGCCGTAGTTCAGGTTATCGCCTTTGACACATTTTTTGACTTCCTTTTCCAATCGTGCCACATAATCATCCATGACATCGCTGGAAACCTGCTTCACCAGCTTGGAAAAGATTGGCGCGGATTCAGCATCTAAGTAAACTTCCTGGAAATAGCCGTCCAGATAACCGTCTAGTGGAGTGATGGTTCCATCTGGTGCTTCCCAGGTAACATCTAACATATTGCCAGCATTGGTCAACTGACCGCGTATTGTATCACCAACCACCCAGTCCAGCTTGCACCAACCTGGGTCATGTGCCACAGAATCCCAGGTGATGACCACAGGATTGCCCTCTGGGTCGCTCACTTCAATTTGTCCAGCGACGATATCATCGGGATACCAGGTAATTGGTGAACCAGCGTGCATGGTATATTCTCCCCGAATTACCTGTTGGGGGTAACCACCAAACTTTACTTCAAGTAACTGGTAATTAGGGCCAGACAAAGTATTAAGTGCCTTCTCGCGCATCAGTTTGGCAATAATCTGGCAAGCTTCGCTACGGGTGGGTGCTATGATATTCACCCGCTCAAAGTAGTCGCAGTCACCAGGATAAGTCTGAATCTTAGATTGAGCCGCTGAACCAGAAAGCGCCAAGGCAGTTTCTACGACACCAGGTATATCATCAAATTCAACGATTTTGCCAATGGCGCGAAACCTTGCCAACTCCTGCGGGTCAAAATCCAACATGCTGACTTTGTGCCCAAATACACCTGTTTCTTTGTCCACAACAATATCACTATCGCCTGTGGCCTCGGTGATAGATTTCATCCAGCGTTCTAATTCTTGCTCATTCAGTTGAACGCCCAATCTATTGGCAGATTCTACAACACGTTTGTATGCGTCTACAGTTTGGTCTTGTGGATTTGTCATTGTCTATCGTTTAGTGTTCACCAAGACAGCCATCTCATCGTAGCTGTCAGATTTGACAACAGATTCGCCTATAAAAAATTCCAAGGCTGCTTTGAGCAGCCTTTGGATCTTGCCCTATGCCTGGTAATTGTCGATATAAGCCTTAATTGTGGGTAAGGCTGTCATCTTTTCATAGAAGAAATTGTTGACAATTTGCATTACCTCTGCTTGGGCTACACTCACTTCAGAACCCAAGGGAGTACCAGATTCTTGGCGGCACAAACTGCGGTAGAGTCGCAGCAAATGACGCACAACCTCCAACTCCTCTTCTCCCTCCAACACTTTGACGGCCGCCAGAATCAGTTCATCTGTCTGATTGAGAATACTATCCATATCAAAGACAGTACTATTGTCCCTGGCTTGCTGCACAGTTCCCATTAACGCGTGGACTTGATAGAGTAGGGCCGCAGGTTCATCGAACAACTCACGCAAAAACGCTGCTTCCTCATAATGCCCATTCAACCGGAATATGTTATACAGGCGCTTAGCTGCTTTGCCGTAGTTCTGGTACTTACCTTTTTTGACACATTTTTTGAATTCGTTTTCCAAGGCTTTCACATAACTATCCATGACATCGGCGTCGGCTTGCTTCACCACCTTGGAAAAGATAGGAGCAGATTCAGCATCCAGGTAAACTTCTTGGAAATAGCCGTCCAGATAGCCGTCTAGTGCAATGATGGTTCCATCTGGTGCTTCCCAGGTGACATCTACCACGTTGCTGGCGTTGGCTAATTGACCGCGTATCTGGTCGGCAACAATCCATTCCAGCTTACACCAAGCCCAGTTGGGGTCTTCGGCTACCGCATCCCAGGTAATCACCAGAGGATTGCCTTCCATGTCTTTTACCTCTATCTGACCAGCAATCAGGTCATCGGGTAGCCAGTTAATTGGCGAACCAGCACGTCTAGTATATTGTCCCCGAACCACTTGTTGGGGGTAGCCACCAAAGTTCACATGAAGTAACTGATAATTGGGGCCAGACATGGTGTTGAGGGCCTTATCACGAACCAACTTACCAAGAATCTTGGAGGCTTCGTTACGGGTAGGTGCAATGATATTCACTCGCTCGAAGTAGTCGCAGTCACCAGGATAACTCTGAATTTTGGATTGAGCCGCTGACCCAGAAATCGCTAATGCAGTTTCTACAACACCGGGAATGTCCTCAAATTCCACGATTTTGCCAATGGTACGAAAGCGCTCCAAGTCTTGTGGGTCAAAATCTAACATGGTGACTCTGTGCCCAAAAGCACCTGTGTCTTTATCCACGACAATATCACTGTCACCTGTGGCCTCGGTGATGGATTTCATCCAGCGTTCCAACTCTTGCTCATTGAGTTGAACACCCAGGCGATTGGCAGATTCTATAACTCGTTGGTATGCGTCTACAGTTTTATCTTGTGATTGTGTCATGATATCTTCCTTGTTGAATTTTGTGTTTATACTTCGTTGAATAAGATGAACGCTACATCAAAAATTGTTTATCAATCTACCATTTATTATTTTTTGATTGTAAATATTAAGAAAAATTTAAGGTTTTTTATTATTATCTTAATAGAGTATTTTCTTAACTGTCTTAACTGTCCTAACTGTCCTTTCAGATTTTCAATTAAGTTTTAACTGTCTGCTGAATTAACTTATATGTTTTGACATATAATGAATAAACTCATGAAACTTGCCGAAATCAATAGATAAACGAAGCTTTGCGTATAAGCTTTTGATGATGAAGAGACGCAAAAGGTATTGCTGAATTCGAGTGTCAGCGATGCTAAATAGTTGTACAAAATGATGAATTGATTCAACCATGTTGGAAGATGTAGCCCAATTTGCAGTTAGCTACCACTTGCTTGTAAACCTATGTTCTCAGCCAGATTCAGCACAGTGAAATTTCTATGGCAGACCAAAAAAATGCGATCGCCTGAAAAAATAGTCATGCGATCGCAGGTTTATAATTAACTGTTGCACATGGTAATTTCTATTCCAGGAATGTATCCCACATTCTGCACCCTCAACTGTCAGGTTTCCATCCCAGATTGTCACAGTGCAACTGAATTCATTGGCTGCGGTGACAATTGTCCAACATCCACCCTTGCACCTGAGTTCGGGGTTGTCTTTTGCAAGGATTGGGCAAACTTTATTAATTTGGTAGATGTTGGCTACTTGGGTAAGCTCTATAGTACGTTGTACTACATCACTGGCAATCCTAGCAGATGCAACTTTACTACCGGCCTGTTGTACTGGCTGTTGCCATACTCACTGCTATTTGTGAGGTTCAAGCTTTGAGAACTGCTGCACAAATATTTAAAACTAATGTCAGAGCAGGAGATTGGGTTACACGTTACGGTGGAGAAGAATTCTGTATTGTCATGTCCAACACTGACCTCAACACAGGATATCAAATAGCTGAACGAATTCGCCTAGCTCTGAGCGAGGAAATCATAACAGCCTATAACGGTCAGCAGTTTCGACTCACCACCAGTATTGGGGTTGTTCAACTAATGGAAGAAAATAACCTTGTGTCTTTGTTGCAGCGTGCCAGTGATAAAGTCAGAGAGGCAAAGAAAAACGGGCGTAATCAAACCTGTTTGTGATTACTACAATATTATGAAGATAACTGACTGTATTTGAATACATTTTCAGTATTTAAACCTCATACAACCTATAGAATTTATATTTGATTTCTGAAAAACCAAATTGGCTAGAAGCTTGGCATACAAAGTTTTGTTTCTCAGTATACTTAGTAAGATTCAAGTGCGATTTCTATAGGCGGATGTTAACTACAATACACTTCGCTTATTGATGCTCTAAATCCCTTAACAAACGGCGATGTGGCTGTATCAATTCTCCTGAACGCACTACCAACACCGGAACTAGTTTTTGTTTTGCTAGCAATTGCTGACCTAGAGAGTCAAAAAACAGCCAATCACCTTCGACTAACTTGAGGATAGTGATATCTGCAACTGAACCAACTTGTAAAGTACCAATTTCTGCTTCAGCTTTGAGAACACGCGCTGGGTTAATGGTGACAGTGGCGATCGCTTCCACTAAATCCAATCCCAAAGCCATCAGTTTAGAAACAGCACCACATAAACTATAGTTCAAATTAGTGTCATTGTGAACACTCTTAAAGTCTCCGTGAACGTCGCTACTAATAGTATGAGGTCGGACTTTTTGCTGCATCATGCGCCAAGCAATATCAAAACTAAATTTCAGTCCATGTCCTAAATCTAAAAGTATCCCTCGTTCAATAGCTGTAAACAGCCACTCTGGAACTGTGGTACGGGTTCCCATTACTCCATCTGGTTGACAACTGTAACAGTGACCGAGTAAATCGCCGGCTTTCATATATGACAGCACATCTTCTACTACTTTGTCTGGTGATGGTCGATGTGCTTCCACTACAGGAAATAATTCTCCTGTGTGAACATATAAAGGTAGATGAGTGCGATCGCCTAATTGACGCGCTAATTCTAGTACACCCATACTCCAGCGAGATATAGATCCCGATTCAGCATGTACTTTAAAGCCACGGACAATCTCTGGATTTTCCTCAGCTAAATGTATCAGTGGATGTATATCTACCTTTTGCGGATTTTCCAGACCCGAAACTGTGTTTCCTATGGTTTGATCTGCTGCATGGTTAACTAAAAGAAAGCAGCGCACATCTGTTTTAGCTTTCTTGACAACACCTGATTTAAAACCTGCAAATGTAAACTGACTACTGCTACCCTGATCAACAACTGTAGTCACACCCGCATTGATACCAACATCGTCTGCGGATAAACCAAATGTAGTTACCCACTCGTAAACATGAGTGTGTAAATCGATAAAACCCGGACAAATTACATAACCTTCAGCTGATATTGTGTGCTTAGCTTTGTAGCCAGATAAATGTTGAGCAATTGTAACAATTTTGCCGTTATTAACAGCAACATCAAAACGTCCATTAATTGATTGACTAGGGTCAACTACCCAACCATCTTTTAGGACTAAATCGTATAATTTTACATTAGTGTTCATAAAACCTCCTAAGAGTTGGGAAAACTCTCATATTTGGGATAGAGGTAGCTTTCCATATTAACTCTTGATTCTGAAGAGAGATAACTTATTCTTGGCTAATACCATAGACTTCTTGCAGAAGTGGGGAAAAGGGTAAGGGGTAAAAGGGAAAGGGCTAATAAAAACCCTTTTCCCTTTAACTTTTTCCCTTTTCCCCCTCTTGCAAAAGTAACTTTTGCAAGAGGTCTCATACATAGCGGACTAACAGAAAATAAAGGTTTTTCAACCCGCGTAGGCGGGTTTTGTCTATCTAGCCACGACTTATAGCGGGGGCCTTGTATCAATAAATTAAACTGCCCTTGCTAAAGCCAACTTCAATCAATTACTCAGCGCAGCAATTTCATTTAAAACTTGCAGTAGTTGATGAATTTCTTCAACTGTATTGTAATGTAGCAGCCCAATTCGTACTAAGCCGCCACTTGCTTCTACACCTAACTTAAGAGTCAGATTCAAGGCATAGAAATTGCCATGCCAAACAAAGATACCGCGATCGCTTAAAGCTTTGGCAGTAAACTCCGGCGTTTGTCCAGCAAGTCTAATTGCTACGGTTGGTGTTCGCCAACTAAAGCGACTCGCATCAGTAATGCCGTAGAAGCTTAAGCCAGGAATTTCTAACAGTCCTGAAATCAACTTGTGGCTGAGTTGTTTTTCATATTGCCCAATTGCTGACATTGCTGCTACCAAGGCAGCACGGCGACTATGATAGGCAGATGCGATCGCATGTGTAGGTTGATCGGGTGATGTCAAAAACCGCGGACAGCTGAATGTTTGTAATCCTTCCTTGTCTGCTTCTGCAAGGGCTAAAACCAATTCACTATCAACTGCGGGGGAAACATGACAACCTAATTTTGCTAAATAGTTAACCGCCGCCACCACACCCGCTAAACCTTCATGATTCAAAGTTCCTGTTTCCCAGCGTGATGGTAACTCATCTGGGGAAGGTTTTACTTTGTATGGAGTCAGTCTGCTAAGATGTTCGCGCTTGCCATAAAGAATGCCAACATGTGTCCCGAAAAACTTGTAAGCGGAACAAGCAAGAAAGTCACAGCCTAGTGCATGTACATTAATCGGTGCGTGAGGGGCATAATGAACTGCATCGACGAAAACCCAAGCACCTACAGCATGGGCAAGCTTTACTATTGTTGCGACATCGTTGATTGTGCCCACAGCGTTGGAAGCGTAACTCACGGCTACCAGCTTTGTGCGCTGGTTAATCTGTTGTGCCAAATCGTTCATATCTAAGGTGCAGTCTGCAACGTTGATATCAACAACGCGGATAATTGCGCCTTGTTCCTCCAACGCATACCAAGGAGAAACATTGGCAAAATGGTCGAGTCGGGTAACAACAATTTCATCGCCTGGTTGCAATTCCCGACCAATTGCTCGACTCACGGCGAAGGTGAGCGTAGTCATGTTAGCACCGAATACTACCTCATCGCTATTGCAACCCAAAAAATCAGCGATCGCAGCACGAGCTGAAGCAATCAGCGCATCGGTACGCGCACTTGTGGCAAAAGCCCCGTGTGCATTAGCGTTTGACCTCACTAGATAGTCACTGATTGCATCTAGTACTGCTCCTGGTACTTGAGTACCACCAGGCCCATCAAAGAAAATTGCAGGTTGACCGTTGATTTTTTGTGTAAGCGCCGGAAATTGGGCACGTATCCATTTCAGATCAAGAGGCTCCATAGCAAACTCCTCTTTTAATAGTATTTTACTTATGGTTTCAATCGCAGTAAAACATTAACTTTAGTATTTATTTGGCGATTTCACACCAGTAATTATATTCAGACAAATTTCAACAAAAAACTTTTGTTGAAATTTCGCTTATTTCATCGAAATTTACTAAATTGAAAATATGTTACTGATAATTAATCACTATCTATATTTTGTCTCCAGTATTACTAAAATTATTTGGTTTTACTGTGATTTTAATATCTATTTTACTTGATAGCACAATTTATCCAAAATAGCTCTAGTTATTGTTAAAACCTAATTTGAGGAGATATTCCTGTTTATATAAATGCTCAAAGTCATTTATTCACAATACTCAAGTTATAATTTTTTGCATGATAATAGATGCTTTTCATTTCAGAAATTTATGGTTAATAATAACCTTAATTATATTAATTGCTAGCTCTATAAGGTCATCTCGAAGGCTGTTTTTATAGTTAATTTGTTGGTTTTAGTAATTATTTCTAACCTTTTATTTGATTATATGCTTTATTCATAGTTTATGTAAGATATTTACGTTAGTTAAAAATTCTGTAACTGTTCCTTCATAATTGGTTACAAAATCATTCCCTAAGAGATAGCAATACAGCTAAAACTGCATTCATAAACTATTCCTGTTCTAGATTTAAAAGGTTTTCTTGGGTGCTTTTACTGTCACTAACTCACAATGTCGCCATAACTGTGATCTGTGGGGCGATCGCAGGACAGCAAAGCTATAGTAAAATGATAATCATTACCAATAGCAATATTTTGGGGACTCCAAGATTGGGAATTGAGTACAGAGAAAATATTCTGACAGGATTTAGGCAGGCTTTGAATGCCCATCAATTCTTGATACCCCAGTCCCCAATCCCCATTGCCCCTAATCCCCAACGCCACTTGCGCGGCTGGCTGCCGGGAAACCCGTCCAACGCAGTGGCTCCTCCCTGCGGTCGTGGGGGCCCCGAGTTCCCCAGTCCCCAGTCCCAAACTTAATACTTTTACCTCAGATTAAACCTGACTTATTGAATTGTTAACTATAACACTGATAAATTTAGGCTAAGATGTACAGGTATTTAAGTATTAAAAATGATGCTTTCATCACAAGGGCATCAGACAGATAGCTCAGTATATGAGTTAGGTTCTAGTCGCTCTCTTAGTTTAAATTCCAAGCAATCAAACCAAGTTAAGCAAAAGATTCAGGCGTTACGGACTGCCTTAGTTTTACTTAGCACTTTTTTTTGTGTGGAATTAGGTGCAGGAATTTGGAGTAATAGTCTGTCACTTTTAGCAGATGCAGAACACATTCTTTCGGATGTAGCAGCATTAGGTCTGGCACTGGTGGCAATTTGGTTATCTCAATCCATGTCTGGGCGGACTGTGTTTGGGCGCTATCGATTAGAAGTTTTAGCAGCCCTGGTTAACGGTATCGGTCTGGCTTGTATTGCTGGTTGGATCGTCAGAGAAGCTGTAGTGCGGTTGCAATCTCCACCTACAGAAATTCTCGGCTTACCAATGTTGATAACTGCATTGATTGGTCTAGCGGTTAACAGCATTAACGTCCTGTGTCTGCATGGATGTAGCCATCATGACCTGAATATCAAAGGTGCATTTCTTCATCTGTTGGCAGATTTAGCCAGTTCCGTAGGAGCTGTACTGGCAGCGATCGCGGTGATTTGGCTGAATTGGACTTGGGCTGATGGAGTCATAAGCTTAGGAGTGGCAGGACTTATAGGGCTTTTTGCTGCTTATTTAGTGATTCAGAGCATCAATTGTCTACGTGGTCAGGTTGGTAATGTTAACAATGCGTCCTGCCTATGTGATTTGCCAAAAGAAGAGTGTAGCGATCGCGCTTCAGCAGAAAAGCTATTATTTCCATCCTTACAGGAGCTGATTCAATGATTTTATTACTCAAACGGTACAAGCGTTTATTTCCTTGGATGATATCTGGGCTACTGATTGCCTTCCTACTATCCTTGGGAGGACTAGAGCAAAAACCAGCTACAGCCCTTAGCCCAACTCAAGCCACTCCCTTTGCTCAATCAGCTCCTACCTCTACTGGGTCAAGCCTGGGTGCTACATACTCAGACTTCGCTGCAACTCATCTAGAACCCAATTTTTATCAGTATTAACTGTTAACACCATTTCCAAAAATATTTGCAACACATGAATCGGCTGTAGGGGCGTACAACTAACTGTACATCCCTAGAGTATCTTTCAAAGGCAATACCGTAACTGACCCTAGCCTTTAGGCTAGGGTCTTGGAGAATCACTGCGACTCAAACAAATTGAGTCGTGCTTTTTCCCATGCCTTCATGGCTTGGGTTTCCACAAATTCCATGAGGTTTTATGATTTCATTTTTGCAAAAGTACAAGAGAACGCTGGCTTTTGGTATGGTTGGCCTTCTTTGTACCCTTCTGCTGGTAATTGGTAATTATGTATTTCAGCCAACCCTAGCCTCTGGCAATGGGGTGAACGTAATTATCATGATTGGCGATGGTATGGGTTGGAATATGGCACGGGCCGGGGCGCTTGCCAAAGGCGCTCCCTTTTACACTAGCGGTAAAGGCACTGGTCTGAGCTTTCAAAATCTGACTGGATATGGACTAGTGACGACTTACGGCACAACGATTCAAGGAAACACACCACAAAAACCAGAAAATCAGCCGCATTTGACAGGTAACTCTGCCCTAGATGGAACTAATCCACTCACAGGTGCAAGTCCTATTCGTCCCAACTTCTCATTCCAGCCTACTCCTTTTAATCCTGGTGAACGACTTGATGGCAATAGCTTAGCAGAGGGTAACTTGACAGGCTACGACCCTAGTAGAGGAGGCCCTGTTCCTTGGATTCCTTTGACCCCTGCTAATCCTGGTACATACGAGAAAGAGTACATTAAGTACAGCTATCCTGACTCTGCTAACACCGCTACGACTCTTTACACGGGTGTAAAGAGCTATAACAACGCGATGGGAGTAGATATCTATGAGAAGAAGCTGAAAACCATCCTGGAAATTGCTAAGGAAAATGGTAAAGCTACAGGTCTGGTGACTTCCGTACCTATTAGCCACGCAACACCTGGTGCTGCTGCCTCTTTTGTCAATCGTCGTAGTAAGTATGACAGTAAGTACGACCCCAACAAAACCAACCAAGACAGCATTTTGCAACAGACATTACTCAACTTTCAACCCAATGTTTTGTTAGGTGGTGGTCATCCTCTAGACTTTGACAATAAAGGTAGTACAGGCCCAGTCTATCAATACACCTATATCACACAAGACACCTACGAGCATCTCAGAGATAACCCCAGCCCTACATCCAATCGTTATGGCTACAACTTTTTAGAACGTGGCCCAAATGCAACTCAGACACTACTAGACACGGCTGGGGAAATCGACCCAAATAATGGAGGCAGATTATTTGGTTTATATGGTGCCCGTGGACAAGAAGGCAACCTTCCCGTTAGTTCCTCCAAGGGAGACTACAGTCTTACAGGTCTGAACAACGGTTCACTCTACAGCTCAGTTGTCAAGTCAATCAACGTTAGTGCGGGGCAAACTGCCGCCGACTGTCCATCAGGTAAAATTATTCCTGCCACAGCTGGGGATTGTGTGCCTGTGGTTGATGCAGCAGGAAATCCGATTTTTGGGCCTACACCTGATACTGTCCGTCCTCTGTCTCCTGGTGAAACTGATGCTAGCTTCATCGCCAGAGAAATTAACGAAAATCCTACTTTGGCTGATTTGGCCAAAGCAGCTTTAACAGTTCTCGGTAAAGACAGAGATGGCTTCTGGTTGATGATTGAGGGGGGTGACATCGATTGGTCTGCTCATGATGACAACATGGACAACTTGATTGGGACTGTCAATGATTTTGACAAGGCAGTCCAAGAGGTGATTACCTGGATTAACAACAATGGTGGTTGGGAAAAGAATTTGTTAATCGTGACTGCTGACCACGACCACTATCTAACCCTAAATAACGACTTTGTATCGAAGCTAATTCCTAATCCTGACCCCAGTAAAGCTAGAGGATTGAAGTATAACGCTAAGGACATTACTTTCAATAAGCACAATCCTAAAGATGCCGGACACTTCTGGGGGTCTGATCCGAATTATAAGTACCTCTGGGGTAGTCATAGTCGGCGGATTGTCCCTGTTTACTACCAAGGTGCATACTCATCAACTCTCACCCGATTCCAGGGACAAAAAATTGAGTTCACAGATTCCTCTGGTACTTACGATGCGCCTGGTGTTCGAGGAGTACTTGATCAGAGCCATATTTTTCAGGCTATGAAAACAGCCCTCACGAGTCAGTGAATTTCATCAGTCATCTTGGACTTGTTCTTTATCAAGGGAAAAAAATGACTAACTCCATCTTCAAGAAATTAGCGGTTGCAACGGTGGGAAGCGCTGTAATTTTTGCAGTAGGGGAAACTATGCCTGCACAAGCTGCAAACTTGAATTACAGTTTCTCTAACGCTAGCCAAACACTCACAGGTACTTTTTCGTTCGACGAGGCGGCCGCAGCAGACCAACAAGTAACGGTTTCAGAAGGCTTAAAGATTTTTGCTAACTTCAATGGTCAGTCCTACACTGAAGCAGATGATTCTTTAGCGGTGGTGTTTACCGACTTTTTGGGGAAAATTCCCAATGGACAGGGATTAGGGTTGCAATTCGAGATACCCGATGTGTTCACAGTCTACACGGATAATTTTATCAATCCCAATGATGCAACTGAGGCGGGCGTTCAGTCTGTGACTTATACTAGTGTTCCAGAACCGGGTTCTATTTTGGCGTTGTCTGTATTAGGGCTGGGTTTTTTCTTAGGTAAAAAAACAGCTTGTTTGAAGTTATCTAAGACAAAAGCTTAACAAGCTTATCAATAGACTTCTTGCATCAATATTTTAGCGTTGCTGAATATATAGAAAAGCTCACGCAAAGACGCAGAGGCGCAAAGAAAGGCGCAAAAATATGACTTTTGCAAGAGGTCTATTGGTTAAATTGGTACTGCGACACTCTTTAAGATGTTCATGGGGCCTTGGTTTTTGAGAAGCTGCATTTCTTGCTCGTTTCGTACCAGTAAAGCACCTGCAAATCCTAATGAGTTGACAGATATAGATTGAAAATGCTCGTGCGATCGCGGTACAATCAACATCCATTCTCGTGTTGCTAATAAGTTGTAAGCACCAGACTGTCTGTCACCATTAACTGCGTTTAATCCTACTGCACGCAATAAGCTGTGATAATGCTCTAGCAATGCTTCTGCTGCTGTTAAAGGCGACTGCAACCAATCAGAGTCTAGTTTGACAAAGGCGTGTAAGAAAGGCAATCCTGGTATAGTTGCAATAGAGTCTTGGAATTTTGCTGAAGCCAGCAACGGTTCAATGGGTATTTGCCAACCTGAAGGTACAAGTGGTAATGGTACTATTTGCAGGTGTTTGTGTCGCTGGCTAGAACCTGCGATTTTGCCACCGTTGTAAAAGGCTAAACCGTTAAATTCAGCCAGACATGCCCATAAAGCTGCAAAATCTTCTATTGTTAGTAAGCTTTCTTGTTCCTCAAAGGCACGAGTAATGATGAGCAGGTGATAGTCAACAACGTTATATTTATTCAAGATACATACATGAGTATCAGAAATATCTGCAACAAATAAATCCTCTTCATAGGGAAGGAAGGGATTAAACTCCTTACCTGCAATAATATTTTGTTTCTCTTGTTGCTTTTTAGCTGCATCCTTACGAATTAGGTTAGATAAAATTCGTACTAAAAAATTAACACCATCCTGCTCTACAAATTCAAACTCTGTAGGTATAGATAATAGTGCTTTGCATTTCAAAGCTTGCTGAGTCCGCTGTTTAACACTTGTCCATAAACTATCAGGTTTTAGTAATATTTTCCTCTGAGCCATTTTTAGATTTTGGATTTTGGATTTTGGATTTTAGATTTGGGAATTGGAATTTGGGATTTTAAAAATGATCATTTCATTGCCAACAATAGGGTTACGCGCTATCAGCCTATCTTGAGAGTCGAGAATCTCTAAATGGGTAAAATCAAGTTCTTGAGAACGTTGTAAGACTTCAGCTGCGAGTTTCTTTTGTTCAGATTCCTTGAGAGTGAACCAATTATCACTAATTTTGATAGTCAAATTACTGGTGCGGAAGTTGGCTTGAATTGACTTTATCAGACCAGAAGCAAAGCGATCGCTAATTTCTGCCACTTGATTTTCAATCGCCGCAATCAAAGTTTGTTCTGGTGTCAATTGTATGGTGGGTGTTGGTATCGGCGTTGGTGTTGGTTCTGGTGCTGGGGGAGTGACTTCTTCTGGTGGCGTGATTTCCTCTGGCGGAGTCGTTGCTGTTGGTGTTGGTGTTGACTCTGGTGAAGTCGTTGCTGTTGGTGTTGGCGTTGACTCTGGTGGAGTCGTTGGTGTTGGTGTTGGCGTTGACTCTGGTGAAGTCGTTACCGTTGGTGTTGGTGTTGGAACTTTCTCAACAGGGGGAACTGTTGCTACTTCAGCAGGTTTACCAGTCAAAATAGTTGAAGTTGTCCAAACTAGTATGACGGTAATTCCAGCAATAATTCCCGTCAAAGCTGTATCCGAAAACTTTGCTGACAAATTTTGCGGTAGTAAAGAGCGAATTTTCCTCAACAGTCCACTCCAGGTTGACTGAAGCTGCTGTAAAAAACCAGGCGCTGACTCAGTACCAGGTGGGGGTTCTGTTTCCAGTTTCACCACCGTTGCTTCTAGAACCCCTATGGTTCCTCTGAGAAGTTGAATAATTGTAGACTTCCAAAAAGGCTGGGCTTTTTGGTTAGCTTGTGGTTCACGAGAGGAAGGTGGTTGTGAATTCTGATTGTCTTGTGACATGGAACTTTCACCAAAAGCAGCAAATCAAAGACAAATAACACAAATTCTGATAAGTGCTGTCTTTACAGCCTTAATGTATCACTTCATTGCTCTTTCTTTGACTTCAGCTAAACTGACTAATTAGTATTGGGTACTGGGAGAACTTTACCCCATTCCCCATTCCCCATTCCCTATTCCCCAATTACAATGAATCTCAAACGCCGTCAATTTTTATTTTTAGGTAGCCTCAGCGCTATTGGTACAGGAATTTTAGGCTGGACGTTAATTCGTCAAAATACTCAAAGTGCTGATATTAGTGATTCAGCCATAGCCGCCAACCCGCCTAAAAAAGACTTACTGTTACGTTTTGTATCTGTTGCTGATACAGGCACAGGAGCAAAAGGACAGTATGCTGTGGCTGGGGCGATGAATTATTATCACAAGAGAAATCCCTACAATTTAGTAGTTCTAGCTGGAGATAATATTTACAATAACGGCGAAATTGAAAAAATTAATGCAGTTTTTGAGCGTCCATATCAACCTTTGCTCAAGCAAGGTGTGAAATTTCAAGCTTGTTTAGGTAATCACGATATTCGTACAGCCAACGGTGAACCACAAGTCCGTTATGCTGGCTTTAACATGAAGGGACGTTACTATACTTTTCGTCGCAATCAAGTGCAATTTTTTGCTTTAGATACTAATAGTAATGCAGATTGGAAAAATCAGTTAGTTTGGTTAGAGCAAGAATTAAAACGCAGTCAAGCTTCTTGGAAAGTAGTCTTTGGACATCATCCGATTTATGCATCTGGTGTTTATGGAAGTAATTCAGAGTTTATTAAAACCTTTACTCCTTTGTTTCAGAAATATGGTGTTCAATTATATATAAATGGTCATGAACATCATTATGAACGCACTCGTTCTATTAATGGCACAACTTATTTAATTACTGGTAGTGGTGCAGGGACTCGTCCTGTAGGGCGTTCAGAATGGACAGAGTACTCTGCTGAAAAGTTGGCTTTTGCAGCCTATGAGGTGTATCCAGATAGAATAGAAGTTCAGGCGATCGCTACTGATAACACTGTGTTTGATAAGGGTATCATTCAATTAAAATCAGCTTAATTTCTTGCCGCAATTTTCTTGATAGAGTTGTAGGGTGGGCTTTGCCCACCTAGTCAATTACAGAAAGCTTGATTAAAACTATGAAAGTCAAGCGCCTCACAATGCAATCCTTCCGTGGAATAAGCGATTTAACGCTGGAGTTCGATGAAAATGAACCAACGGTACTTATTGGTATTAACGGGGTAGGCAAATCAAGTGTTCTTGATTGTATTGCTATTCTTTTGTCACAGTTTATTGAACAGATTCAAGACTCACTCGAATCCTTGCGTTTCTTTACTACACAAGATATTGAGAATGGGCATAATACAACATGTAATGAAATTACTGTGTCTATAGAATTGCAAGAATTTACTTGGTCAATGTCTAAAGCCAAAGATACAAAAAATCTCGATGATCAAAAGAGTGATTTAGCAAATCTAAAAGAAATTCTGGATTTGGAAAAAGAAATAATAAATAGTTTGGGAAATTACAAAGATTTAGACACTCTGAAAAGGCGAGTTGTAAATTTACGTACAAAAATATAAACTAAGATACGTAGCAAATTAATAAAAAATTTGAAACCAGCTATTGAAAACTTAAATAATCAATTAGCAACTATTCCTAATACAAATATTCCTTTAGCAGTTTATTATCCAGTAAATCGTGCGGTTATTGATATGCCGTTAGAGATTTCAGAGGCATATTCATTTAAACAATTAGATGCATATAAACAGGCACTTATAGTAGGAAAAATAGACTTCAAAAGTTTTTTTGAATGGTTTAGAAACCAAGAAGATTTAGAGAACGAAAAGCGAAGAGATAATCTTGAGTATCGAGATAAACAATTAGAAGCAGTAAGACAAGCTATATCTTCATTGTTACCAGATTTTTCAAACTTGCGAGTTCAGCGTTCTCCTTTGCGAATGACTGTGCAAAAACAAGGTGAAGAACTCATAGTTAATCAACTATCTGATGGTGAAAAATGCTTGCTGGCAATGGTGGGAGATTTAGCCAGACGTTTAGCGATCGCTAACCCAAGTTTACCAGATCCGCTGAAAGGTAGTGGTGTTGTTTTAATTGATGAAATTGAATTACATCTACATCCAAAATGGCAACGAGAAATTATTCCGGCGTTGACAAGAACATTTCCTAATTGTCAATTTATTGTCACAACTCATTCGCCTCAAGTAATTAGTCATGTCAAACCAGAACAAATTTACATTTTAGAAAAGACAGATGAAGGTGTGATTGCCAAACGTCCAGAAAGTTCCTTTGGTAGAGATAGTAATCGTATTTTAGAAGACTTAATGGATGTTCCAGCACGTCCACAAGAAATTAAGGAAAGCCTTTTAGAATTGTTTCGATTAATTGATGCAGGAAATTTGGAAGGTGCTAGGGAATTACGTCAACAATTAGCTAACGAAATTGGAGCAGATGAACCTGAGTTTGTCAAGGCAGATGTACTCATCCGACGCAAGGAAATTCTCAATCGATGAAGTACATCAATAAGAATGAGGAACCATCGAAATTTACTTGTTGGAAAGCTTTAGAAAATGATGATTGGAAACCTAGCTGGAATGTTTTTCAAGCACCAGAAAAACCTATTGTACATGATGCTTTATTAAAAGAGCAGGGGTATATTTGTAGCTATTGTGGAATGCGTATCACTAGAGAAACTAGCCACATAGAACACCTCAAACCTCGTAGTAGTTATCCTCATTTGGCGCTAGAATACACAAATCTCATCGCTTCATGTTAAGGAGAAAGTGAAGAACCTCCTCCTGTTCCAGTACATTGTGGACATCAGAAAAAGTATTGGTACGATAAAGATTTGATGGTTTCGCCTCTAGAAATAAACTGCGTTGATTTTTTTAAATACCTTGCTTCTGGTGAAATTCAACCAACTGATGAACCAGATAAAAAAGCTGCTGCTGAAACAACAATTGAGAAGCTTGCACTCAACATTGACAAACTACAAAATATGCGTAGGGTAGCAATTGACGCTGTATTAGGTGATATTGATAGTTTGACTGAGGAAGAAATACAACAGCTTGCTGAAGGTTATGAAAAACCAGATTTTAAGGGAGAATATACTCCGTTTTGTGCAGCAATTACTTATTTACTCAAGAATTATTTTTGAAGATGTCGAGTTGGCGCGATCGCATCCCAGTAAACTATATAAAATTACCTCAGTTTAATTATTAGGAAAATAGTATGATTCTTGAGGCAGCGATGCTGAATGTCAAACCTGGTTTAGAATCTGACTTTGAATCTGCTTTCAAAAAAGCTTCTACTATTATCTCATCGAGTCATGGATATATATCCCATGAACTCCATAGATGCATAGAAGTCCAAGGGAAATATTTATTACTTGTCAGGTGGGAAACTTTAGAATCTCATACTATTGGATTTAGAGGTTCTGCTGAGTATCAAGAGTGGAAAAAGCTTTTACATCATTTTTATGAACCATTTCCCACTGTTGAACATTTTCAAAAAGTAGAAATAAATACAATACAATCTTAATTAGTCGTCTTGCAAAAATATTTTTTTGTATCACGCAGAGTCGCAAAGTCGCGGAGAAGAGGGCGCAAAGACGACTTTTGCAAGAAGTTTTCTTTGCGTCCTTTGCGTTCTTGGCGGTAGCCTGCGGAAAGCCCTTCGGGTTCAGCAGTTACTCCACTTGGGGAAACCCCAAGACCGTACTGCTTCACCGCTTACGCGTCTACGTTAAAATAATTTTGGCGTGAATTACCAATTACGAATTACTATCACTCCACTTTTTGTAACTGTGCTAGTTGGGGGTCAACAATTTTTTGCCCTAGGCTAGCGAATTTAATCGCCACAGAAAGCTTATTACCAGAACCAAAAATGTGTGTGATTTCACCAATACCAAAAGTTTTATGTAATACCCTATCACCTACTTTCCAGTTCTGTGTTGTATTTCCTCTACCATTACTTGCAGCACTTTTGATATAAGTTTGACGAACTTTGCTTTGGGAAGCTAATAATTCTGCGGGTAATTCGTCGAGGAATTGCGATCGCATTGCTGGTTCACGAGAACCATATAAGCGGCGTTCACGAGCGTGTGATAAATATAACCTTTCTTGGGCACGAGTAATCCCAACGTAACACAAGCGGCGTTCTTCTTCTAAAGCTGCTGGGTCACTCAGGGAACGGTAGCCAGGAAATAATCCCTGTTCTAATCCCACTAAAAAGACTACGGGAAATTCCAAACCTTTAGATGCGTGCAAAGTCATTAAAGAAACTGCTGTTTGTCCTTCTTTCAAGTTATCCAAATCGGAACTTAAAGCAGCACTTTGCAAAAAGGCTGTTAAAGAAACATCTTCGTTTTCTTCTTGAAATTGCAGTGTAGCATTGTAAAGTTCCTGGACGTTTTGTATGCGGTCTTCAGATTCATCTGTACCTTGATTTTGCAAATCTTGGACATAGCCAGAATCGTCTAACAGTCCTAATAACAATTCTGACACTGGAACCGTTGCAATTTGTTCTTGATACTTGCTAATCATTTCGGCAAAAGCATTCACACCTTTTGCAGAACGTCCCGCTAATGTATTCACAGATGTTTCATCGCTGAGAATTTCCCAAAGTGTTGTACCTAATTGTTGGGATGCATTTACCAAGTTCTCAATAGTAGCTTTACCAATACCGCGTCTAGGAGTATTGATCACTCGCAATAAACTAACTGTATCAGCTGGGTTAGCGATCGCTCTTAAATAAGCCAGGACATCTTTAATTTCTTTGCGGTCATAGAACTTGATTCCCCCCACAACTGTATAGGGGATTTGATTCTTCACCAACAATTCTTCAAAAGGACGAGATTGGGCGTTAGTACGATACAGTATGGCAAAACTACCCCAATTTAACTCTGGGTTATGATGTTCTAAAGTGCGAATTTGACGAATTATGAAGTCAGCTTCTTCTAGTTCATTATCCGCTTTATGACAATAAATTTCCTCACCTGCTCCCCTTGTGGGTTTGAGGATTTTATCAATCCGTTGGGTATTATTTTCAATCAGTTCGTTAGCTGCTTGTAAAATATTTTCGCAAGAACGATAATTTTCCTCAAGCTTTACCATTGTGCGGGTATCTTCATCTGGTAAACCGTCACCAAAATCGTTTTGAAATTCCAACAAAATGGTAAAGTCTGCCATTCTAAAGCTGTAAATTGACTGATCCGCGTCACCTACTACAAAAACTGAGCGATTCTGCCATTCCCATTCACTCTTCCTCTCTTCTCCATTAGTCACCAACAGGCGGATGAGGTCGTATTGAGTGCGGTTAGTATCTTGATATTCATCTACAAGAATATGGCAAAATTTGCGATGCCAATAACCTAATACATGTTCGTTTTGCTGAAATAGTTTAGTTGGGATTAAAATTAAATCATCAAAGTCTAGGGCGTTATTTTCTGCTAGCTTATCTTGATAGCGAGTATAGACATCAGCAATTACCCGTCCGCGATAATTAGGTTGCTCGCGTTCAAACTCTTGGGGTGAAAAGCCTTGGTTTTTAGCGTTACTAATGGCGTAGCGGACAGAACGAGGTTCAAATTTTTTATTATCTAAGTTTAAATCTTTCGTAACAATTTCTTTAATTAAGCTTTGAACATCGGACTCATCAAAAATAGAAAAATTGCGATTCCAACGGCGTCCTTTTTCGTCTTGATATTTTTCGATATCAAAGCGGAGAATCCGAGAAAATAAGCTGTGGAAAGTACCACACCACAAATCTTTGATGGTAGTTCTGTAAACTTGCGATCGCAATTGATTCTGTTCATATTCTGGCAACAAATCAAAACGTTGACCGTGTTCTTTCATTGCCAATTGTTCAGCAAACAGCTTTTGAATCCGTTCTTTCATCTCCCGTGCGGCTTTGTTGGTGAAGGTAACCGCCAGTATATTTTCTGGGTCAACACGGTGTTTGAGAATCAGGTTAGCAATACGATAAGTTAATGCTCGTGTTTTACCGGAACCTGCGCCAGCAACAACTAATAAAGGGCCGCAGTAATGTTCCACGGCTTGACGTTGGCTAGGGTTGAGGTGACTGAGGAAATCAATACTTGTGGTCATGGATGTGAAAGAGCGATCGCGTATTATTTTTCAATATCATCTGGCTCGTCTGAGTGTGGTAACTCCTCAGCTGATGGTAAGCAGACAAGTGGGTCGTAGTTTAACATGAATTACTCTTCCGCCCCTACTGATCTATGCTACCTGTATTGTTGAGAGTATGAAGCATAGTAACGCTTTGCAAAATTCAAAAGTCAACCAATTTCGCATTTGAGATTTGTTCTAGTCACAATAGGGTTCGGATAAGCATTTTAAACTCACAATAGGGTTTGGGGAAAAGGTTACTGGGCTTGGGTTAAAGGTTTTTCTTCCCCTTTTCCCTTTCCCCTTTCCCCTTTAACCGAACCGTATTGGTTCTAGCCACAAGGTCGCTGCGTAAGTCCTGCAAAATCCAAAATCTAAAATAGGCACGGTCAAAATAAAACCAGCGCGGTTTTTGGGGAAACCCCAAGACCTCGCTGGCTCACAAGTTACTCAACTTGTAAAGACCCGAAGAAATGCCTCAAAATTCATCTCCCATTCGTCCCGCCACTATATCCGAAGGCTAGCTGAGAGCCTGCTGGGAGGTTAAGATGATTGCCTTAGACTCAATTAGAAATTACGCCAATGCTGAAAATTGCTGTATTGTCTAGCTCGATATTCCATTAATGCACCTGAAGTCACTACAGTTCGCCCATCTCTTTTTTGAGTGGGAATTTGTCCTTTTTGCAAAGCTGTATAGAGACTACTTTGATCTACACCTAAAAATCTAGCTGCTTGTACAAGCGAAATGCCCTGCTTAAGCATGTTCTGTCTTCTTCTCTTCCTAGTTGATAAGCGGTATAACATGGCAAAAGGTTAATAAACTAGTACAAAAAATCTCAATCACAGAAATGCAAAGTTTGCCGTTGCAGCACTATTGTTGCTGTAGAGTCAAGCTGCACAGTTGGAGTTAAGTAGAGATTCTTGGCTTTGAAGCTGAGAGCGTCAATCTCTGCCCAATGCTGATGATTTTGATCAATGACATGACGTTCAACCAGCCTCATGTTCTGCCTCCTTCTTTTCACGGGTGGCTTTGGGTATGTCTGGGGTATTTTGACCAATATTTTACTTAACTACTCTGACCCCTAGCTACATGCAAATCTAATTAGATTTACATCTAATTATAATAGCAGAGCATAAAGAAATAATTAAGATATTGAGAAATAGATAAAACAGCGTAACCACCTGCCTATAACGAGGTGGTGTAGTTTTTCATGTGCCACAAGAAGTACGGTTAAAATTTCATAGCCATAAAATGACGTGAGCCTCCGTAGGAGGCTCACTTTAAGTTGAATATAACGACACTTTATAGTTCCAACCGTGGAATAGATGTAAATTATTTTACGCTGAACGTGCCATAGCCAAATCCCGAATTAACGGGACTCTGGAACGAATATAAGCTCTCATGGTGTTGGTTTCTTCACCAGTCAATAGCTTATCTTTTTCCACTCGTTTCAATAATTGCTGGATTAGTTCTGCATCACTGAAGCCCAGAAGAGCGCTAGTCTGGGTTTCTTCGATCACAAACCAGAGATGACGTAATGCTGAAGAGTTCACAACACATACCCCCATTGCAACTACTCGTGGTTTTTGCTCCATACCATAGTGGAGCTATAAACAATCTAAAGAAAATCTTAAGGTATAAAATCTTAAAAAATTCTAAATTAAGTAAAACTTAACTAATTAGATAGTAATCTACAAGCTAAGTTATAAATCGTATAATAGCTGACGACAAGTAATCTTCCTAAAGATACAGGCAAAGTTAGTCTCCATCTGTATGGAAAATCTACTTTTGCTAAGTAATGACTGTCATTGGCCATGGGTCAAAGCGCCGTTGGCGCAAGATGTGGGATTTTCTACGTTGTCCTCAACGACTTGTGTGCTGATGTAGCGATCGCTTTACAACAACCTTTAGAACCAGGACTTACGCAGCGAGATTATTTGTTGAGGTCGGGAATAGGGCAAGCAAGCATTGGGTATTGGGGACTTCCAAGTAAATAAATATCCCATCGCTCTTTGTAAGCTGGGGGAGCTGGGGAAGCTGGGGGCGAATTGGCATAACCTATCTAATTATTGAAGAGAGCTTGATAGCTAATTAACAATGTATTTCCTTGGGAAGAATGCAATTTCTCTCAAAGGCAGGACGGAATATTTGACAAATTAGCTCATCATGGGTGGTGAACCGTTGTACCCGTGCTGTTGTTACGAGTGAGTGGCAAATGGCAAATGTTTTTTTACTCTCGGAGAATTAGCAGGAACCTAACTCTGTTTCTACAGCAGCACAGCTTTTAACAAACGCAGGGTGATGAGGAAATACAATGAACATAACATCATACCTTAAGAGTAAAATAGCTACCCGTTTCCTGGCAGTACTGCTTTCAGCGTTGCTGACAGTGCCATTGCTGAGTAGTTGCACAGGAGGTTCCCGGACTGCCTCACCACCGCCACCTGTGGATGATACAGCTGGTAGAACAGTGAGCGATCGCACCAACCAACCTCAAGCTAAAAAGGGATTATCTACAGGACAGAAAGTAGCAATTTTGGCTGGTGCTGCTGCACTTTACTACCTCTACAACCAACATAAAAATGCTCAAACTGAAGGAGCACAAGGTAAATACTATCTTTCCAAGAACGGGCGTGTATACTACCGCGATGCTGAACACCGTGCCCATTGGGTAACCCCACCATCAGAAGGTATTCGAGTCCCGGAATCTGAGGCGCAACAGTATCGAGACTTCCAAGGCTACAACGGGCGTACCACTGGTCGGGATCTCAGCGATGTAGCCCCAACCTCAGCCCCAGCATTTTAGATTAGCAAAGCGTGTGTATAGCAAAGTGCTGAGTCCTGAGTAGAGACGATTCGCCGAATCGTCTGTACTGCTGAGTCCTGAGTATAAACCTATTTGTCTCAAAGCTTTGAGCAATCAGCACTGTTTTAACCTATGTGACTAAGGCTGTAAATGTAACCTGACTTTCTGGTCAATAGCGTCGATCGCGCAGGTAAAACACACGAACTTAAATTAGGAGAAAGATGATGGTAGATGACTTTTGGCGAAAGGCTAGAGATTTTTTTACAGGCTCGAACAGCGCTCAAGATCAACAAGAAGGCGAATATGGCGATCGCCAAGTACGTCCAGCCAGTGAAGATCCCTACGGCGACCCCGCAGACCAGGACTTTTACGGCAACGCCATTCCAGCCAGTCAAGACCCATATGGCGACCCCGCGGACTACTACAGGAATGCCATTCCAGCCAGTCAAGACCCATACGGCGACCCCGCAGACCAAGGCTATTTCGGTAACGTCAGACCAGCCAGCGAAGATCCATACGGCGACCCCGCAGACCAAGGCGCAGACCAAGGCTATTTCGGTAACGTCAGACCAGCCAGCGAAGACCCCTACGGTGACCCCGCAGATGAGTACAAGCCTTAGTACCAGTTGATACAATAAAAATTTTGAGACTACTTTTGAAAAAAGGCAATGGCAATTGATGCTACTGCCTTTTTTTATTGAAGGCGGCAGGAAACTCCATTCACAAGGGGATGGAGTTTTTTATTTATAAAAAAGTGATTGTCACAGTACACAAGCTAACTAAAGTAAAATAAGCTACTAAAAATATGTACTTTTTTATCTCAAAAGCTGCTTCAAATATTGCAATATTGCCGCTAATTGCCGCTTATTACCGTTAAAATGTATACTTCTTACATTAAGACATTTCTATATCACAGAGGTAAGCAACCATGAGCCAAACTCCTATGAATAAAAGTCTGGCTAAAAATGTATGCAAACATAAGGCAGGCGATACCTGGAAAGAAGGCTGTTGTGGAGAAGATTTCTTAGCAAAAAATTATTTTGGAAATATTGAGGAGCAAGAGAACGAGAGTAGAACAACTGTTAAACAGATCGCACTAACCGAAAAACTGAAAACAAGCCATTAATGTAGTTTAAAATCAAGTGTTTTATACTACTTAAAACATGCTTGTATACTGTTACTTAAGTAGTCTGGCATTAAGATTTACCGTTAAAACAAGACGAGGGCAAAAAATAAGATAACTATCAGCCCTTGATATTTGTTCGGTTACTTTAATTTTTGCCTATCTACTTAATTAACTTGATATCAAGTAGCAAATGCTTTTCAGTCTTTAGGATTAGGATATTCTTTAATTAATTAAGCAAAAAGATAGAAGACTTATTGCTAAAAAAAACAACTGTAACAGATGAGTGTAAAAGCGAGTAATTTAGGCCACTAAAATTCCGTTAATTTCACTCATATTGCCTATTAATGTACTTCTGAAATGCCGTTCTGGTTTGTAATACTGTATTTAAGGTCAAAAAAAGGCCTAGATTGAAACCCAGAGGCTTCCTAGACCAAAACATTTATTATCTAACTTCAGGTTATCATACTTTCTAAAGTATGACGCTGACTTGCCTCTGGGTTTTGACTCTAATACTTCAAGAGGAAACTAAGATGCTAGTAAACAACCCAGATCAGTCAGTTAATACAAATACTTCTATAGATTCTTGCGTGCCAATGCCTGTACCAACAAAGCTTACAGACAAATTACCAGCTGATAGTATAACCAGTCTCATGATTGCTACTGCTATTTTATTGCGAGCAGCAACAGGGCTAATTCAGGTTTTGCTTCCTTTCATGCGGCAAAAAGCTAGTAATAATTAAAGCAACCAATCAATAGTCAAAGATTCTAAATTCTAGACTCATCCCCCTAGCCTTTTTGCTAGGGGGTTTTAATGTAAACTCACATCTTGCACCTACCCCATCTCCCACCAATCAATTTATTTGTTAGCTAATAGCTTTAATTGAGTTTAGCTATTAGCCTTATACTTCATTCTAAGGCGCTTGTGGAAACTGGTGCAATATCTGAGTCAATACACATTGAACCAAAGATTTCAAAGCATTTGGCGGCAACAAGCGGTAATAAGCAGTAATTAACGGCAATTTGACATAAAGCAGACTTTTTACCTTTATGATAGAAGATTGGTAAGTGTTTAAAATTAGCCTTAATTATCTAATTGTTTGATAACAGATTAATTTTTATAAAGCAACACAATTGTACAAATATCATCACTTTATAGGAGGTTATCAATGGCATCAATTGAAGTTAATCAGCAAGTTTTTAATCAACTAAAACAGGCTTATAGCGAAAAATTTGGAGGTTCCCCGAAAGTTCTCATGTCAAAACTTGATTCAAAATCTCCACATCACCTTACTGAACATGAGCATTTAATTGCAGAAAGAACAATACGTAAATTTTTTAACACCTCACCTACACCAAAGATGCAGGAGAAAAATCTGAACTATTTATGTAACGTTTTACTAGAAGGATGTACAAGCTATCAACAAGCACTAAAAAAATTTGTTCCTGCAACTCTATCTAAATTTGTACAACAAAGCTGGTTAGATTCTTATCTAGAGTATCTGAGAAAAGAATGTAACACTGTGAAAGTATTATCTATGAGAGAGCCTGTTTCGTTAGATGACATTTTTGTCAAGGTAAATATTATAGAAAGTATCAAAGGACGCAGAGGAAAAAGTATACAAGAATTAGAAGATAATAGTCTAGATTGTAATAGATTTGGTCAGATAGTCCATCAAAAAGGAGTTCCAGGTCTAGAGGTAGTAAAAAAACACCACAGGCTGATGATATGGGGAATGGCAGGGGCGGGTAAAACTACTTTTTTAAAGTATATAGCTATGCATGGTTTTACCGAGCAGGATAATACATCAGAAAAACCTTTGCCATTTTTTATATCTTTGAAAAAATTCGCAGAATATCAAAATAGACAAAGCTTAGTTCAAGCTATTCTCCAAGAGTTTGCTAAATGGATTCCTGATGAATTAAAAGATATTCGCAGCGATGTAGACCAGTTGATTCTAGATTACTTGGAGAAGGGGAAATGCTTGATTTTATTAGATGGCTTAGATGAAGTTTTAGCTAGAGATACTCGTTATATATATAAAATTATTGATGATTTTAATGAAAGGTATAGTAATAATCATATGATTATTACTTGCCGTCATGGAGCTTGTGAATATGTTTTTAAAGAGTTTGCAGAGGTAGAAATAGCAGATTTTGATGATAAAGAAATAGAAAATTTTATAAATAATTGGTTTAGAAAAAGCCAAACACAAAATGATAAGCTAGAAAACTTTTTGCGTAGACTCAATGCTAATCCATCGGTCAAAGAATTAGCCAAAAATCCATTATTACTAACGCTATTATGTTTAGTCGCTGGAGATAATTATGATTTACCTATGAATAGATATCAGTTATACCATGATGCAGTAGAAGTACTACTAAAAAAGTGGGATACGAATCGCCAAATACAACATGAAACAATTTATTCAGGCAATTTAACACTTCAGCTAAAAATAAATATTTTAGCAGAAATAGCATATGATGCTTTTATTGAAAAGCCACAAAGACACTTTTGGCATAAATTTGAGTTAGGAGCCAAAATTCGTAAACTTATTGAAAATATTGATGGATTTGAACATAAAAGGCTGGATGATGATAGCCAATTAGTTTTGAAGTCTTTTGAGACGCATCATGGTATTCTTGCTGAACAAGCTCAAGGGATTTATGCCTTTTCCCATTTAACTTTTCAGGAGTATTTTACTGCTCAATATATATATGAAAGTCGTGATCCTGCTATTTTTAACAAGATTGTAAAACAACATCTAACAGATTCTCATTGGCGAGAAGTATTTATAATTATTGCCTGTCGATTTCCAATAACTGAAACTGACAATTTTATGAAATTAATTTTTTCCTATGCAAATGAACTAGTTAAAAGCGATGAATTGCAGAAAATTTTGAAATGGTTATATAAACTAACAACAAAGACATTAGAACTTTCATCTAGTTCATGGAGAGCTTTCTACTTAACTATAGATTTAGATACAGATTTATATATTAATAATGAAATAAATATAGACCGCAATATTGCCGAAAGCCTTTCTGTAAATTTGAGAGAGATTAATAAGAAACGTCACAAAATTATAGATAGTAATTTTAAAGATTTACTTGTAAAAAACTTGTCAGTTATCCATAGTTTTGCTAGTGATAAAGCAGCTAATAAAAGCTGGAAAATTTACGAATCTAGTAAATTTATTCAAAAACGTCTAGAGGTTGATGAGAGTTTTACCTTTGAGTCTAAATTACAAGAAACGATTCAAATTGCCACAGAAAATAGTAATGTTAATTTAGCAGATGCTTTAAAATTTTTACAATCTTGTCAACCTGGCCATAAAAATTCAACCTCCGAATGGCAAAAGTGGGCAGACGACTTGCAAAATGTGATGCTTGAACAGCTAGATATTGGTTATAATGTACAATTTTCGGAAGAGGATACTAAAGCTCTAGATAACTACCTTTATCTCTGTAATCTTTTATTAGATTGCATTCAAGAAGGTAGCTACACTATTAAAGGTTTGCGAGAAGAACTGATTGATAATTTACTGCTACCAAAAGAACAGATTCCGCCACACCTGTTTGGAGATGGAGTTAGCCAAATCCTTGCAGAGGAATAAATTAAGAATTTTGGCATTGCTGAATCCAACTATGAAATTCAAAAATTCAGTTTTTTAAAGTACTCTTCCCTGTGGGTGAGCAACGCCAGATTTTTTACTTAGGACTTACGCAACTGGCACACATATTTTCTGCGATGGCAGTCAATAGGCAAAAGTACTGGGTCAAAAATCAAAGTTTTTTGGACTAAGTAAGTGGGCAGGAAAATTCCTAAATACGTAACGAAAAGTTAACCAAAGTGATTGCGGTTAAATTTAATACGTTGGGTACTATAGTTTCCTCTTTCCCCTCTGGTTTGAACACCATCCATTACGGCATAAGCAAGGTCTAGCTCATCGTCAAACATTTTAGAAGCTAATTCGTCTTTTTTGAGGTGTTGCCATTCCAATTCAATTGGGTTCATTTGAGAACAATATTTAGGTAAAAAGAAGATGTATAAACCCTGTTTTTCCCACTTTGACCATAACTGTTGAACTTCTTTACATCGATGTATGGGGCCATTATCTTGCACGATGACTTTAATACGTCCAGTTTTTGAAGCATCAAGAGCTTCAAGCTCCATCATT
>NZ_JAECZC010000001.1:91403-94031 GCF_016056305.1 Amazonocrinis nigriterrae CENA67
CAAAACCGCCGCCGTCCGATTAAGACTGCGCTACTAGATCAATCTGTGGTGGCGGGATTAGGTAATATCTACGCTGATGAAGCCTTATTTAAGAGTGGAATCTTACCAGAAACTTTATGTACAGATTTGCAGTTAAAGCAAATTGAGCGTTTACGAGCAGCCATTATTCAGGTCTTAGAAACCAGTATTGAGGCTGGAGGGACAACTTTTAGTAATTTCCTAAATGTTAAGGGGATTAATGGAAATTATGGAGGTGTCGCCTGGGTTTACAACCGCACTGGGGAACCCTGTCGAGTTTGTAGTAATTTGATACAGCGCACTAAGTTAGCTGGAAGATCCAGTCACTTTTGCCCACAGTGTCAAAGCTAGGGGAGTAGGGAGTGGGGAGTTAGGAGTTAGGAGTTAGGAGTTTTTACTCAGAACTCTTTTAAAATGCAGATAAAAGAATTTATAAACTTGAGAGGGGAACTTATGGCATTGAAAAAAGGAGATACAGTTCGCGCTGTGCGGGAGAAGCTGGAAAACAGTGTAGAAGCACAAGCTAGTGATACTCGCTTTCCTTCCTACTTGTTTGACAGCAAGGGCGAAATTGTAGATATTAAAGGTGATTACGCTTTTGTAAAGTTCGGAAAAGTGCCAACGCCAAATGTTTGGTTACGTTTGGATCAACTTGAAGAATTTAAATAACAGACGTTATTCCGGAACTCCCAGATAAATCATTCCGCTTGAAGTTGTTGACTGCTGACTGCTAACTGTCATCAGTCATCAGTCATCAGTCAGCAATTACAATTAGCCTTCAAACTAAAGGATGTTGTTGGCTAATTACTAAAAACCCAAAATTGTAGGGTGGGCACTGCTGACTTCTCCATTGAAGTCTCATCTTCAACCAGTAGCCGCACCCTAATTATGTCTTCTTCCTCTGATCCCCCAATCGTATGTAGTTTACCTCGTGTCACTATTGTTGGTGCTGGTAGAGTTGGTAGCACCCTAGCCCAACGGATAGCAGAGAAAAATCTCGCAGATGTAGTATTGCTGGATATCGTTGAGGGTATGCCCCAAGGTCTAGCACTTGATTTAATGGAAGCTAGGGGAATTGAACTACATAATCGCCAAATTATTGGCACAAACAACTATATTGATACATCTGGTTCCCAAATTGTGGTGATTACCGCCGGACTTCCCCGCAAACCAGGTATGAGTCGGGATGATTTGCTGTTAACCAATGCCAAAATTGTGGTAGAAGCAGCCAAGAATGCGATCGCTCACTCTCCCAATGCTATTTTTATTGTCGTCACTAATCCTTTAGATGTGATGACTTATTTAGCTTGGCAAGCCACTGGTTTACCACGCCATCGCATTATGGGTATGGCTGGTGTTTTAGACTCGGCCCGCTTTGAAACTTTCATCGCCTTGGAATTAGGCGTGTTACCTGCCGATGTTAAAGCCATGGTGTTGGGTAGCCACGGTGATTTAATGATGCCCTTGTCTGGTTACGCCACTGTCAACGGCATTCCCATCACAGAATTACTCGATGCACCTACCATTGAACGTTTGGTACAAAGAACTCGCAACGGTGGTGCGGAAATTGTGGAATTGATGCAGACTGGCGGTGCTTTTTTCGCTCCTGCGTCTGCTACAAGTATGATGGTGGAATCAATTGTCTTGAATCAATCACGGTTATTACCCGTGGCGGCTTATCTTCAAGGTGAATATGGTTTAGAAGATGTTGTGATTGGTGTTCCCTGTCGCTTGGGATGCAGTGGAATTGAAAGTGTATTGGAATTGACTCTCACAGATGAAGAAATCGCAGCATTAAAAGTTTCGGCACAATCTGTACGGAAAAATATTGACCAGGCACAGAAAATATTGACAACCAAGATGTGACTGCGATCGCTACTTTTTTTGTCAACTATTTAGTAATAGGACTTACGCAAGCGTCATATTTTTTCCGCCTGGGTTGTCAAGAGTCAATAGTCAATAAGTAAGTAGGCACGAAAAAACCAAACTATGTGAAGATAAGTAAATACGGAGAATGTATCTACCGAGGTAACAAAAATATGGGTGCGCGTTTAAGGGTGTTTTTAACTAGTGAGCAAGACCGAACCCTTTTAAATTTGAAAACAGCAGACGTACCGCAGAAAGTAAAAGACCGAGCAGAAGTAATCAGATTAAACGCGCATGGCTGGTACGTAGAAAAAATAGCGGCTCATGTAAATTGGAATTCACAGACAGTAAGGGAGGTTTTGCACTCTTGGGAAAAGTATGGTCTGGAAGGACTGTGGGAACTACCTGGCCGGGGGGGTAAATCAAAGTGGAAACAAGAAGACATAGCATTTTTGGAAGAAACTCTCAAAAAAGAACCACGCACATACAATAGTGTTCAATTAGCCCAGAAATTAGAAAGTGAACGCAGTGTTAAATTGAGTCCTGACCGATTAAGACGGGTACTCAAAAAAAGGGGTTCATTTGGAAACGAACAAGGAAGAGTCATCAAAACAAGCAAGATAGAAAGCTCAAACAAATCAAGCAAGCAGACTTAGATATGTTGGAACTGGCTGCTGCTGCTGGAGAAATCGATCTGAAATATTTAGATGAATCAGGTTTTTGTGCATGGAGTGAACCAAGTTA
>NZ_JAECZC010000001.1:94428-152093 GCF_016056305.1 Amazonocrinis nigriterrae CENA67
GCTATCTAGATAAGTGATGTCCAACCAGCCTTGTTGTGTATCACTTTGTATGGGAAAATCAATCGCCATAAATTTATTACCAGTTTCTATTTGCTGGATAAAGTTTTCTGGAGAACTATACCCTATCAAGCTTTTTAAGCCTACAATAGAGCGCTCAAATTTAACTTGGACACGACGACCGGAAACTGGTTCAAACTTGGCAGCTACACTAATTAATCCTTCGAGATACGGTAAGCCATAAATCTCAGCTATGTTATATACGCTGGTAGTCTCTACCCTTATACACTGATATATTTGACCAAGTTTATAAAAAGGTATGCGATCTAAGTTTAAAAGAGCTTTACTTGTGGTATAAAGTAATCGCCAATTGCCATTAAGCAAGTCATTGGCTTCCACCGGACGCGGTGTTGGGTTGAAATCTTCTAAACGAGCGATCGCTGATAAAATAGCCTGTTTCTGCTGTTCGCTGGCTAGTAACCCGCGATTTGTACCCGCGATCGCTTCGATTAAAATAGCTTTTCCTATCATCGCCCTTTACCTCCAAAATCATCAGGTTTGCATCCACCATTCAGCGGAAATTCATCTCCCATGTCTCAGTCCGTACAAATGACTAAAAATCTATCCCTAGTTGCTTTACCACTATTGAATAAAATATTTTTGACAGATTGCGGATTTATCAAGCCGCGAGTTGAATGTATGAATAACTAAATTACCGCGTGTCAAGTGATAGACTTCTTAATGTCTAGTTACATGAATTTTATTGTGTATTTGTCGTATGTTAAATTCTCCCTTGCGTGAAGAACCCCGCAACCAACGAGCCGCTGTAATTCCATTAAAGCAAGAAACTTCTTTGTTGGACTGGTTGCAAACCACCGGTCGTCTGATAGCGCGTGATGTTCACGAACCTGATTTTTCTGATGAAGAAGAAGAAATATCAGAGTTTTTGGGTGGAGAAGACGGAATTGGCGATCTTGATTATGACGACGATGATGATATCGGCATAGCCGAAGACTAGCCTGTTGTGGCTACGACTTGGTGATATCTATCGTCCCTGCTATTCAATATTTGTTAAGTGTGGAGTGAAGGGAAACATCTGTGGACGCTAAATTATCTCCTAACCAAGGATTAAACTTTTCTGGTATCGGTCTAGCTTCTTGTTTAGCCGCTGGGCTAAGTGTAGCAGCATTGGTTTTCGATTGGATGGGCAATAGATGGCCTTGGCAAGGTATGTCTCTCACCTTGCCACTGTTGTTGTCGGCGGTATTATCTGCTGCTATAGGCTACGTAGTAATACCGTTACTACAAGCACTCAAAACTGGTCAAATAATCCGTGAAGATGGGCCTCAAGCGCATTTAAAAAAAGCAGGTACCCCAACAATGGGCGGTATATTTTTTGTACCTGTAGCTGTAATTATTGCCTGTGTAGCATCTAATTTTAATAAAGAAGTACTTGCTGTCTGTGGTTTAACACTCAGCTATGGGTTGATTGGCTGGCTCGATGATTGGCAGATTCTCCGCCGCAAGTCGAACAAAGGCATATCCCCCCGGATGAAACTGACTTTGCAAATCGGTTTTGCAGCAGTTTTTTGTCTGTGGCTGATGTTTAATCAACCAGCTAATATCACAAATATTGCTTTGCCTTGGGTGGGCTTTGCACTACCTTTGGGGTTCCTATTCTGGCCTTTAGCTGGATTTGTGCTAGTGGCAGAAAGTAATGCTACTAATTTAACTGATGGCATTGATGGCTTGGCAGCCGGAACTGTAGCGATCGCTTTATTAGCATTAGGTGTATTGATTGCGCCTGTTTCACCAGGATTGATGGTTTTCTGTGCTGCTTTAAGTGGTGGTTGCTTGGGTTTCTTAGCTCATAACCGTAACCCAGCCCGTGTTTTTATGGGTGACACTGGTTCTTTAGCTTTGGGCGGTGCTTTAGCTGCTGTAGCATTGCTGACTAACAGCTTAGTAGCACTGTTTATTCTTAGTGGTATCTTCTTCGTAGAAACCCTTTCTGTAATGGCTCAAGTAAGTTATTACAAAGCCACCAAAGGCCCCGATGGCAAAGGCAAGCGCTTGTTTAGAATGGCTCCTTTACATCATCATTTAGAACTAACCGGTTGGTCAGAATTGCAAGTAGTTGCGGTATTTTATATTATCGGCGCTTTTCTAGCTGCAATTTGTTTAGCGATCGCTCCATTCTAAAAATTGTTGAAAAACTAACTTAAGAAAAAGAACTCTCGATGTTTTGGGGGTTCTTTTTTATTTAAATATCACAGGACTTACGCATAGGTAACGGAAAATCGTAGACACGAAGTGGCTTGCCGCAGGCTACCACAGAGGCGCAGGGTACACGGGGAAATAAGAGTTTGATAGTTTTTTTGCGTAAGTCCTATATCAATCTTTGGCTTACCTGACTCAACCGCCCCTTTTCCGCATTTGACTTACCAAGTGAGCGAGTTCTGGCAAAATCAGTTTTTCCATTCCCAGCCGTACCGCATTGCTAGAACCGGGAAGGGAGAAGATTAATTTATTTTGATAAATACCGGCCACAGCACGAGAAGCGATCGCTCGTGAACCAATTTCTTGATAACTTAAAAATCGAAACAATTCTCCAAATCCTGGCAAAATCTTTTCTAGCAATTTCTCAATGGCATCGTAGGTAGTATCTCTGGGTGCAATGCCAGTGCCACCATTGAAAATCACAGCGTCTAAATTGGGATTTTGCCCCAACAATTCTATTTGTTGTTGAATTTGGGTTGGTTCATCTTTAATAATTGTGTAGGCTCCTACAGCATAATTAGCACCAACAAGTAATTGCTGGATGATTTGACCACTCTTATCTGTTTCGGGAGAACGTGTATCGCTAACAGTAACAACGGCACAAGTTACTGTAATTCCAGGCGAGTCTGGGTGAGGTTGTTGTGTCATACTTTGGTTATTTGTCAGTGTCAGTTGTTTGATACAACTGACAACTGACTACTAACTACTGACTACTTACCAGATTTCGTAAATCCTAGACCGTTTTCTTCGGCATACCGTTCCATGAAGCGCATAAACCGCTCCCATTCCTCTATAGATTTCATTATGTGAACTGCTTCTAATCCTTCCGGTTGACCGTTGATAAATTTAGCTTTAACTTCGCGGGTAACTATTTCCCCTTCTTCGTCAATTAAATACATCCCTGTGATGTCTTCGGTGGTGCCTTGGTCTAAAATCTGAGGTTTTGTAAAAATAAACGTGGCTGTTCCCTGACCGCCATCGCGCGATCGCGTCAACTTTACGTCTGGTATTACTTCTTCGTCAAGACCTCTAGAAAACTGGATTTTCGCCATGATCAATGAATTTAAAGTTTTGTAATGGTTAGTTTAATATTCTCTCATTATTTAGAACTCACCAGTCTAGTGGCTACTTATATTCTCTATCTTCAACCTTGAGGCTTAACTTGCTTCGCGTTCGAGTAACAAAGTTACTGGGCCATCGTTCTCAATTGCGACTTGCATCATTGCACCAAATTTACCTGTTTCTACATGCAAACCGCTACTTCGTAGCTTGACAACAAAGCTGTTATACAAATCTTCCGCTAATTGGGGAGCAGCTGAACGATCAAAGGAAGGGCGGCGACCTTTGCGACAATCGCCGTAAAGGGTGAACTGGCTAATTACCAACAACTCACCACCAATTTCTTGCACAGATTTTTGCCACTTGTCCTTCCCTTGTTCATCGGGAAACAGCCGCAATTCCAAACACTTACGCGCCATCCAGTCGAGTTCAACCTCTGTATCGGTATCAGCAATACCTACAAGTAAGTTGAGTCCCCGTCCAATTTTGCCGATGATTTCACTCTCTACGGTGACTTGTGATGATTTAACTCGCTGGATGATAACACGCATAAGAGGTTAGATGTGAGAAATGCGATCGCCCTTGGGGATGTTGGTTGTTTGAAAAGGTTAGCTTGCCTTTTTCTCTGCTATCTAGGTGATTTTATAGTTAAATAATTTACTTATTAAACTGTAGAGTCGCAGAGAACACAGAGCATAGTTCACAAACTATTTGAGATTGCTGTAGTAGCTTTATACGGTGTTTTTAGTATTCGCATTATTTATACATTCGCACAATTTAGGCATATTTACTAATAATTTCAATACAGATAAAATCGAAATTTGCCAATAGAATCCTTTCCTAGCGTGTGTCCATACGAACTACTAGAAGTGACAAATGATCAGTATCTATCTGATTAGAGCTTTGCCCCCACATCTGGACTTAACATTTCGTAAAAACTGGCTATAACAATTAATATATTTAGCTATTTATTACCAAGTGTTAAACTCAAGTTTACAAAAATATTGGTACAACAACGTGATGTAAGATCCTGAAGATAGGAAAAGGCGATTAACAGAGTTTGAATTGAAATGGCACAGGATCGGAAGTCAACGGTTGTAATCACAGGTGCCTCCTCTGGGGTAGGTTTGTATGCTGCGAAAGCATTTGCTAACAGAGGATGGCATGTAGTCATGGCTTGTCGGGATTTGGCAAAGGCACAAAAAGCTGCTCAAGATTTGGGAATACCCCAGAACAGCTACACCATTATGCTTATTGACCTCGGTTCCTTGGACAGTGTGCGACGGTTTGTGAATAACTTCAGGGCCACTGGCAAATCCTTGGATGCATTGGTCTGCAACGCTGCAATTTATATGCCTTTAATCAAAGAGCCATTACGCAGCCCAGAAGGTTATGAGTTAACCATGACCACTAATCACCTTGGTCATTTCTTGTTGTGTAATTTGATGCTGGATGATTTGAAAAAGTCTCCTGCTGCGGATCGGCGACTGGTGATTTTGGGAACTGTCACCCATAACCCAGATGAATTAGGTGGTAAGATTCCGCCGCGTCCAGACTTGGGCGATTTGGAAGGTTTTGCAGCTGGCTTTAAACCACCGATTTCGATGATTGATGGAAAGAAGTTTGAACCCGTCAAAGCTTACAAAGATAGTAAAGTCTGCAATGTGCTGACGATGCGCGAACTGCATCGCCGCTATCACGAATCAACTGGTATCACCTTCACTTCTCTGTATCCGGGATGTGTGGCAGAAACACCTTTATTCCGCAACCACTATCCTCTGTTCCAGAAACTCTTCCCCTTGTTCCAAAAGCACATCACTGGGGGATATGTGTCTCAAGAACTCGCAGGAGAAAGAGTTGCAGCGGTAGTCATCGATCCAGAATACAAGCAATCTGGCGCTTATTGGAGTTGGGGAAATCGTCAGAAAAAAGATGGTAAATCCTTTGTGCAAAAAGTTTCTCCCCAAGCTCGTGATGATGCTAAAGCTGGACGCTTGTGGGAACTGAGTGAACAGTTGGTTGGACTTGCATCACCAAAGGCTGAAAAACTGTTGACAGTTGACTGATGACTTGACTCCTACTAGAGATAGATGTACAATTTTTATCGAATAGAAGGGGAGTAGCTACTGGCAAAGAATATCAAAGCCAGTTAACCTGAATCAACATGCTGGCGATGAGCCTGGTTTAGGTGACAAATAATTAAGATTTGGTAGCGAGACCTTCACTGAGTTCACACAGAAAAAGTGTGAAGCTCGGTGAGGTCTTTTGGTTCTCATTGAGCTTCACATCAGTAGATGATTCTTCAGGAGCTTGAGAGAGTGTTAACGGCTTTTACCGCAGGTTTACTACTAATTACAGTTTCAGAATTAGGGGATAAAACATTTTTTATCGCTATGATTTTAGCGATGCATCACTCCCGACGGTTGGTGTTCGCTGGTGTGATAGCTGCTTTAGCTGCTATGACGATACTTTCGGTCTTACTGGGACAAACAGTGTCTTTGTTGCCAAAAATTTATATTTACTACGCCGAAATAGTTTTGTTTATTGCCTTTGGTATCAAGCTGTTGTATCAAGCTAAGAAGATGCCAGCTGCTTATGATATGGAAGTTGTAGAAGAGGCAAAAGCAGCAGTTAAACAGGCAGATTTGCAACTACCAAAGCGAAAAAGTTACTGGGCAATTTTAACAGAAGCCTTTGTTTTGACATTTATGGCCGAGTGGGGCGATCGCACCCAAATTGCTACCATTGCTCTAGCAGCAGGAAATAATCCCATTGGGGTGACTGTAGGTGCTATTTTAGGCCATGCCATTTGTGCTGCGATCGCTGTTATCGGTGGCAAAATGATTGCCGGGCGCATTTCTGAACGTCAACTCACCTTCGCTGGTGGATGCCTATTTCTAATTTTTGGTGTAGTTGCAGCTATCGAAGGAGCGTGAGGGAGATGGGGGGGATGAGGAGATAGGGAGATGGGGGGATAGGGGAATGAGGAAAAATTTATTGCAAGTCCTCCCCTGCACCCCTGCACCCCTGCACCCTTGCACCCCTGCTCAAAAACTCACGGCTGCGAACTACTTTCAGGTGTCGCCGATGCAGCAGGAGTTGGAATAGGAGAAGCGGCTGCTGCTTTGTTAATTTCGTCTTTATACTTAGCAGGAGCTAAAGCCACAGCACTATCAAACAAAGGTTTTGCCTCTGTAATTTTTCCTTGTTGCTTTAATAACATCGCTTTTGCTAAAACGGGACGAAAATCCTTGGGATCTTTATTAATTGCTTGGTCAAATACTGAAATAGCTTGAGGGTAGCGTTTCTGTGAGGCGTGAACATTACCTAGTAACACCTGCACAGCTACTGTATCCACACTTCCAGGCTGAATTGTATTTGCTTGGGTTGCATTCTGGAGTGTTTCTTGTAGCAAGCCAATAGCTGCTTCTGGGCGTTGCTGGTCTATCAAAAGAGCCACCATTCCCCGCAAAGCATTTAAGTCACCTGGCTTTGTGGTTAAAATAGAGCGATAAGCTTGGGCAGCGCCTTCTTTATCACCAATTTGTTGTTTGGCTTGAGCTAGCAGCACAGCATATTGTGTTTCTTCAGGATTGAGCTTGGCTAGCTTTTCTAGGGGTTCAATTGCCTGTTGAATGTCAGATGCTGTAATCTCTCCTTTTCCTTTTTGACGCAGTAATGTTAACCGTGCTTTAAACAAGCCTTTGAGGGCAGTTTGATTTTCTGGTTCCCTTTGCAAAACCAGTTCATAACCCCGTACTTCGTCTTCCAATTTTGTTTTTTCCTCCGAGGAAGCTAAGCTACCTCTGGGGCTGGGATTATTCTGGTTTGTAGATGGTGTATTATTAAATGCTCCAATGATGGGAACTACTGAAACTCCCACAAAAGCAAGAATTGCCACTACCAAAATTACCTGAACTATCCAGCGGTTGCGTGGTTGAGACACAGTTTTATACTTCTCCAGAACTCTAATGACCGAAGAAAGAATGAAGTATGAAGGATAAGGTATAAAAAATTCAAAGTTTTATACTTTGTGCTTCATTGAATCAGGAATACAAGCAAGCGGATTGATCCGTGGTGAAGAAGATTAATGTACAGCTTCTTTTTTCAAGCTTAGATTTACCTGTTAGTAGTACTTCATCTTACTCTACCGGAAGCCGCCCTTGAGAGCGTCTACATACTTTATACTTTATCCTTGGTTGACATTATCATTTACATAAATCACAAAGTTAAAAATTTCCAAAACTTTGCGGAATACCGCCAATTGTCTGTGAATTTTATAACAAATAACTATTTATGCTACTCAAGTAATTGATGACTTTAGGAGGAGCCGTCAAAATAGTAGCTATGATATGCTTCCGAAACTAGTATAAAAGCGCTAAATTACAGGTTTAGTCTATAAACTTGAATTTAGCGTTTTGCAAATTGCGTAGGGCGCTCTAGTGTGAGTTTGTAGAAAGCTAATATACTTTCATCAGCCGCACAACGCTCTTTTCAGCTGCCTTTGTTAAATCCCACAATGGGATGTGTCTCCGCCGCAAGGAGTTTTTATGAATTCCGACCTGATGCCTTCGCCTGAATCCTCCAACCAACCTCAAACCAATACAGAGCCAGCCGCTAATGTTCAGACAGTAGCAGTCCAGGCTCCTAAAGTTGACAATTCGCCTGTTAACTCTAGCGAGACTACCTCTAATGGAAATCTAGCCAATCGGCAACAGCCGATTCCACCTCCGAGTGAACCAATGCAGTACCGCGCGATCGGATTAGTCCGAGGTCGCTACCATGCTAGCAGCGAACAATTTACTCAAGGTACTTTGCTGACCGCAGATGGCGTACAACTGAACGCCGTGCTACTCGGTCGAATTATGAGCTTAGTAAAGAATCATTTAGACCTAGAAAGAGATCATCTGTGGGTAGTTTATCCACGCACAAGGCAAGAGAATGACGCCTTACACCTCCAAATTGTAGGCGTTTGGGAGCCAGAAAATCTGGCTAAACAGCCAACAGAAGAAGTTCAGCAAGATTCGGGGTCACAAGAGTCGCAGACACCCGATGATGATTTAACTGAGAACCATGAAGAAAGTTTAAGCAACTTCGCACCCTCATCTGAGATTCCAGATGGTGGTTTTTCTGTTCGTGGCGAGGTAGTTTACCAGTCTTTTGACGCTAAAAGTTTAGTGGTCAAAATTAAGCAGGCTGCGCGCAAACCAACTGAGAAACCCAAGTATTTTAAGTTGAAATTGCAGGGTGTGTTGACCACAAAAGCAGTGGGTAAGTTCTGGGACTTCCAAGTCAAGCGAGAAGCTGACGTATTGGTAGTAGAACATGCTGAAGTGATAGCTGATTTGCCCAAAAAACGCAGACCACCATTCAAAGGTGGGCCTCGCGGTGGAATGAGAAAACCATTTCCTCCCAGACGCAGTAGTGGGGAAACGCCACGTCCAATTAAGAAAACAAGCGCCAGTAGCGAACCCTCTGTAGTGTCAAAACCGATACCTAAAACACCCGCTCCCAAGCCGATTAAACGACCAAAGCCTACGCAAGAGTAGGGAATGGGTAATGGGGAATGGGGAATGGCGAATGGGAATGGGGAATGGGGAAATTACTTCTACCTTATCTTCCCCTGCTCCCCTGCTCCCCTGCTCCCCTGCTCCCCCTGCTCCCTTGCTCTTCTCAAAAATCCGTCCAGCGGTCTTGGGGTAGAAACGATCGCTCTACAGGAATCGGAGAAACTGGTTCTGTGAGGGTAAAAGTGCCTGCTTCAATCCACTGTTTTAACTCTAGGGCGATTTGTCGAGAATAAAACATACTGGCAAGGGGAGCAACCCGGACAGTTTTACCCTCAATGGTGACACGCCCAGATTTAAGTTGGGCGTAACTCACCAACCCAAAGGTGGGACGGACGCGCCGAGGAATAGAAAAGTCCACTATTGGCGCTACCAAGTCTTTGTCTTGAACTGCACAGCGTTCAATTACTTCTTGATTTAATACCGGTAGTGGGACACCTACGCCTAACATCAAGGAAGGCCCATAACTTTTAAAGTAACAACCCCGCACCCAACGAGCATCCATTTGTTTAGCATCACCAATTAAAGCTAAAGTCGCAGCTGGCCCAATGGGTGTACGATTAGCTAAGCGCTTTTGTAAAGGGAAATGCTGAGTGCCTTCCCAAGCAACATAACCAATACCACCGCCTAAGAAAATCCTTGTACCAATGCCAATTAGTTGCAAATCGGGGTCATTGAGTAGGGGAGAAACAGCACCGGGATTTGAGTAAACTGCATTTCCTAAACGCGGTTGTAATGGGCCTAGATAAGTAAAAAGTGGGCGATCGCCTCCATTTACCCCCACAATAAAATTTTGATAGAGATTGCGCGGATTGAATAAATAAAACTGATTTATCGTGTTGGAAGTAACTGTTGTTTCAAAAGTTGCCCGTGGATAGCAGTCTGTTACTTGTCCTAGGGCCCTTACGTGTACAGGTTTGCCTGCTATCAAATCTTCTATCACATGACCACCGCCGCGTTCCCGGACTTCTTCTCCATCCATTACATCCACTGCACAACTAGCACCCAAGTATAAATCTACAGCGCCAAAACCACTATATGCCGGAACACCATCTATCCAGCATCGACGAATTTTGATTGGAGGGTCAGTGTGTCCAAGATTAATAATTGCACCACTTGATTCCATCGGCTCAAAAGTGCCAGTAGTAATCACATCAACTTCTTTAGCAACTTTGGTAGCACCGACTTCTGCAACTCGTGCTTTTAATTCTTCAACCGTTAGTACTACTGCACGTTGGCGGTTAATTTTTTCGTTAATTTCTGCAATTGTTCGCATTTTAAATGTAGCGGACTATGCCTTTGTTTGATTTTTTTGGTTACTTTTTCTGTTGAGAAATTATCTAATTTCTTTATCATTCAGACTGTAGTAAGCAGTTTATCTTAAATTATCTAACTTTGCTTCACTGATTCAGTAATCAAAAGCCTAACCCTTTCCCTATAAAGCTATTTTCTAGTCATATCTTTTTTAAGATTGCTCTCAGCCGATGAAAAAATTAGTATTAGTTCATGAAATGGTATGAGCAGGCGACAGAAGTAAACAATTACGGCATAGTTGACAAAAATAACAGAAGATGGTCACTATTACGTATGGCGTGGTGCATTCACCAGAGGCGATCGCTAGCTACAATCATGGATAGCTTCAATCTGGGCATAGAACTTTCACCACACCCAGCTTTGGATATCCTGAGTCAAGTATTTTGCTATTCTTTCACCACGAAATAAGTAGTCAGCAGTTTTAGTGATTTGAATTTTGATAAAACGCTATACACAAGTAAACACTAAAGAGATAGGCTACTGCGAGGATGCAAATAGTTAAGATAAAATCAAAATCGCTCATAATATTATAAAGTCTTTGTTGATTGTATGTAATTAATTTTGCAGAGCAAGTCAGAGTTCAAGAGTTACATCATAATTAAAGTTGATACTCAAACGCACTGACACGAAGAACTGCCCAACCTTTTGTAATCAGGTGAAGCCGAAGAGAGAAGCGTAGAGTTTTTAATTATAAGTAATTAGCTGAACTTGATATCAAAAGCCAATGCAAGTAAAAAGGTAAACACCAAAAATTTAAATACCTCTTCAGAAACACTCGTTCAAAGGCTTATATAATCGAGCTTTTTTCTTAAAAGTGTTTCTTTGATTTGTAGCGAAGAGATTTAATATTTTTGAATTTTGAACCCAGCTGCAAAGGCTGTTGGAAAAGTTCTAGTCCTTCAGCCAAGGTACTATTTGTAGAGGCAATTCATGAATTACTTCTACAGTGTACCAAAATCAATTGCAAGTCGCTATAACTTTGATTTTTAAGTTTAATCTAGGTTTTTTACTGTGAGGTTATTTTATTCATATTGCATCACAAAAACTAAATATATAACTGGATAATGGGCTTGCAAATTAAAATTTGTCAGCCTTGAATTGAGCATCCAAATCATGGAATGCAGAAAAAATAAATTTACGTCCAAAAGCTTGGACTATGCTCAAGTTAATTCGGTCACTAAATCATCTATAAAACTTCAGATTTAGGGAATAGTCTATACACAACTAGCCCTAGAAGCTTTTTACCAAAGATTGACCTTATAAACAGAAGCAGATGTAGACCGCCTCAATTCTGCTGAGGTAGATAGTTAGTCAGCCGTGATGAATCAGCACTTGGCAAATTTTTGACCAGCTTTTCAACAAAGCCTGCTAACGCTGCTAAATTTTAGACCATTGCCATGTGGAGTAGCAATAACCAGTTAGCTAGCATTTTTTAGCCTTATACATGCACGCGATCGCTACGTTTGTCTATCTACTATAACTCTATGCTAGAGCAAAGTGGCAAAAATAAATAAAAAATTTTGTCTACGAACAGATGAGCTAGAAGACTGTGTAAAATATACTTAGATACTAAAGCTTAGCAGGTAACGAAAGATAATACCAACTGTATTTCGGATTTGAGATTCAAATTGTCAAAGAATTAATATATCAGCCTTTGAGTGCTGTAAACCTATTTAAATAGGTAGTGGGGAGCTACGAGTTATTTCTGCCTCATCTCTATGGCAGTTGCTACAACAAACAGCTAATGCGGTGAAGCATCTGTTCATCCCCCTCATCTTTCCTGCTGCTTTGCTCCCCTGCTCTCTAACTAATTTTCTGGCTCTTGATGAAAATTACCAGCGCTTTTATCTGTTTCTTGTAGTCGTGACATAAACACGTCTGGTTTTCTGCTGACAACAGACTTAACTTTGTCAACAGCAATTATTTCACTGATTTTGACAATCATTTCCCACAGGGTATCCTCCTCTGTCTCTTTGTTGTAAGTTCTGTGTTTAAACCACAACAAATCATCCCAAACCCCGATAACTGTGGCAAAGTACCACTTATCTCTTATTAGTATCCAGATTTCTTGTTCCAAGTAGGTCTGTAGAATAGATTTCACAATGACTGAGAAAATAAAAAAACGTTGTGTTACATACTACACAAGTATCAAACTATAATGCTTCAGGTAAAATACGGAATTAATCACTACAATATGAACGATTGATTGACATCTAACTAAAGTATGATTTAATTATAAAATTGAGGGGTGATTTTGAGCTAAAACCCTGATTGTGGAGTACTTTTACTCTTTAAGCAAATACTTCCGCAGTATCTCTTAAATAACGATAGCTTTCCACTCAAAGGTATAAACTATATCTTCAGCTGCGAATTGGGCATTGAGAATTGGCAAAAATTTATTATCTATTCCTCATAGCTGATGCCCTTATATATGTTTGCACTTGCAGAGCCAGCAATTACTTCTGATGAGCAAATTCTTTCAACAAACACAGAAAGTAGGGAGTAGGGGAAGAAAGTGTTTGTTTCATTCGTAGCGGGTGGTACGCAGCCTGTGCAGCTTCTCATTCAAAGACGCGCTTTGCGTAACTTGCTTCCCCGTAAGATAGAGGAACGTAGCAGTTCACCAACCCAAATTGCCAGGTGGAGGCCCGCAGAGGAGCAGGGGAGCAGAGGAGCAGAGGAGAGGCTTATACAAGTTCTTTCCCTTCTGCCAACCGCCATGCAAAGTTTACTTGGCAAACAAGTAGGATAGAACGGGTGACGCTAGCAAGCTCGCTACCGCTGCGGAGATCAGCAGTTCTTAATGTGGAAAACCTCCATTACTGATATCTTACACCTCTAAGTACAACCACAAGTAAAGTAAAAAAATGTGCGATAAAACTACTTCATTTTTATGGTTTTTTATTGCTAAATTAATGGTTTTGCTTTTTTACTGAGTAATAAAATTACATCAATTTTTATTGGTGCAAGATGTGAGCCTCCCACGGGCGCGATTAATGCTCCCGCAAAATATGAAAAAAGCACATTTTTATGATATTTCTCAAAGTCTTACTGTATAACGGTTCTAAAATGTGCTAGTTAAGAGATTAGAAACTGCCTCACAAAAGACACCAAGACACAAAGAATTTTCATTGTTTCTGGTGTACAGAGTTCATGAAGACTACTACTTATTTAAGATTTGCCCACAAATTGCTCGCAGGGTTACTTGACTTACCAATTTTTTACTACTGAGTTTGTATTCAAAGTTTTCACTACAAGACTACTCGACGAATTTTAAATAATATTTAGCTATCCTAATTTTGGTATCATATCTAGACAATGTTGTCGGTTGAGTGTGTAAGCCCCCAACAATACTGACTTGAACATTGACAACGTAAACAAGATGTGGTTCGGTGAAAAAAAGCTTAAACTGAGTGTATTCAGCACTCACAAGTAACTGCACATAATGGTGCAGTTAAATTGAGGGGAATATGTATTTAATCAAAATATTAGATGCACAACCAAAATCATTATCATTCTTACTAAGTATCTGTCTTGCTAGCATAATAGGTTTAATTGATTACTACATACCCTCAGACATTTCTGTATCAATTTTTTATTTATTTCCTGTTGGTATTGCTACATGGTTAGCAGGTAATTGTACTGGATTGCTAATATCAATTATCTGTTCAATTACATGGTTTATGGTCAACCCAAGAGCAGCAAGTTATTATTCACACTTTTTAGTACCTTACTGGAACACAATTGTCAATTTAGCTTTTTTCTTATTTACTAACTATTTGTTATCAGAACTGAAATCCACATTAAAAAATCTAGAAAAACTTGCTCGAACTGATGCTTTAACTGGATTAACAAACCGGATGTTTTTTCTCGATTTAGCAAAACATGAAATTAACAAGGCTGTCAGACATCAAGAAACTTTGACATTTGCTTACATAGATATTGACAATTTTAAACAAGTAAACGATCAATTTGGCCATAGTGTTGGTGATCAACTTTTGTGTTTAGTCGCTGATGTTGCTAAAAGTACACTTCGTAAAATTGACATAATCGCCAGAATTGGTGGTGATGAATTTGCTATTTTGTTGCCACGAACTAGCTACGAATCAGCAGAAGTAGTACTTCATAGAGTCCAAAGACTTCTTTTAGCCTCGATGAAGCAACAAGGTTTTTCGGTAACTTTTAGTATTGGTGCTATTACTTTTAATGAACCTCCAGACTCAGTTAGCGACATGATAGAAAAAGCAGATTCTTTAATGTATTTTGCCAAAAAACAAGGAAAAAACATGTTGCAGCACGAATCATCAGTCAGTTTGCAGGATGCTAGTTAGCAGTAGGGAGCAGGGGAACTCGGGGCCCCCACGACCGGAGGGAGTGGGGATTAGGGGTAACGGGGGAGCAAAGGAGCAGGGGAGCGGAGGAGATAAGGGCGATGAGGAAGATGATTCTTTACTCCTGTCTCCTTGCTGCCTTCTGCCTTCTGACAACTGATATTATGTCCGCCTAATTACTTACGATATGTCATTGCGAGTGGAACGAAGCAATCGCAAGGACTTTGGGATTGCTTCACTTTGTTCGCAATTGACTTCTGTTTAACCGGACATGATATGACAACTGACCACTGACAACTGACAACTTACAGATTTTCAATTACTACTGGTTCGATTGGTTCAGCAAGTTCAAAGTTGAAAATACGTGAATAGAAGTAGAGTTCTGCTTCTAATGAGCGTTTGATGTTTTGGGCTTGGCGAAAGCCATGCTGTTCACCTGCAAAGGGAACATAAGCCACAGGCACACCTTTAGCTCTCATGGCTGTTACCATTGCTTCAGTTTGGTTGGGTGGGACTACCCGGTCTTCTAGTCCCTGAAAGAAAATTACTGGACAGGCGAGACGGTCGGTAAAATTGATTGGCGATCGCTCTTGATAAATTTGACGCTGTTGTGGATAAGCACCAATCAACCCATCCAAGTACCGGGATTCAAACTTGTGTGTATCCCGTGCTAAAGCTTCTAAATCACTAACTCCATAGTAACTAGCCCCTGCTTTGAAAGTATTTCGGAAAGTTAAAGCACAAAGCGTTGTATAACCACCAGCACTCCCGCCAGAAATTGTCAAGCGATCGCCGTCTACTTTCCCTTGTTCCACCAAGTAACGCGCACCAGACACACAATCATCTACATCGACGATTCCCCACTGACCATTTAATCGTTGGCGATACTCCCGTCCATAGCCTGTGCTACCACCGTAATTCACATCCAGAACCGCTATCCCTCGGCTAGTCCAATACTGAATGCTAAAACTCAAGCTACTAGAAGTTGCTGCTGTTGGGCCGCCGTGGCTTTTGACGATTAAAGGAGGTTTTTCACCCTCAGGGGCGATGTAATCATGGTTTTTTGGTGGGTAAAACAGTGCATAGGCTGTCTTACCGTCCGCTGTGGGGTATTCAATTGGCTGGGGTAGGGCAAGATAACCAGCATCAATTGTCACATCACTAGCGCTGCGTAGTACTTCTAACGTGCCATTAGTCAAGTTTAGTTGTGCGATCGCTCTTAACTCTGTAGGAGAACTTCCCACAAACACTACCTTTCCTGCGGCTGCATGGACAGAACTAATATCTGTATAAGGTGTTGCTAGTGCTTCTAGTTGTTTAGTTGTGGTGTCAAGACTAGCTAAATACCAACTGCCTTGTTGGGTGTAAGTGCAAATTATCCGGTTAGCCGACTCGAAAGCATAAGTAGATGTACTTAAAACCCATTGAGAAAGACCAAATTCTGCTTTCATTTCGGTCAGTGATTCTATATCCCCATTTTCCCAGCGATATATATTCCACCAACCTGTGCGGTCAGAAATAAAGTACAGTTTGCCATCCGGTGACCACTCTGGCTGAAAGATAGATTCATCTAAACCGCCTGCAACTTGTTGAGTATTTCCTAACGAACCATCGGCTTTCAGTTCGCCTACCCAGAGTTGCGTGCCATCCCACGGCATATTAGGATGATTCCAAGTTAGCCAAGCCAAGCGAGATCCATCAGGACTGAGGCGAGGCGAGGCATAAAAGTCGTTTCCCGATACTAACTTTTGAACTTGACTATCTTTCTCTAGCCCGATGCTAACTACTGTATTGACGGCTTCACGCTCTGCAACTGTATGATCTTCGCATACACAAATAATTCGCTGACGTTGACGGTCAAATACATAGTCTGCATAGCGTATAGCTGCTTCAGGTGTAATAGCTTGCGGCTCACTACCAACATCCTGACGATAGAGGCGCTGGTCAGTAAAATTACTAAAGTAAACAGTACCATCAACTACTAAAAAAGAACTGCCGCCATATTCATGGACACGAGTACGCACGTTGAAGGGAGTAGGTATAACATCCTGAATTTGATGATTTGCAGTTTGTCGCACCACTACAGTTCTACCTAACTCTGACGGTCGTAACTCGCTCCAGTAAATATCTTCGCCATCAAGAGCAATCTGTCCCAATCCTATAGTACGTGCAGTCATTAAGTCTGTGGTGATAGGCGATCGCCAAGACCCGTAAGATGCTACCTCTGGTTTGATCACGCGCTATACAACTCCCCGATTTCAAAAATTAAGGTATCTACTAAAAGACAATTACAGCAGAATTCGGGAGTTAAGACATTAATCCTCTCGGCAGACAGTAATTTTTAACTTGGGTAAATACTTGTGTAGCATCCTTACGTTCCCAGGAATCCTCAGTTTTAGTTGCGTATCATGAAGTATGCGACTCAGTAATACTGAGCCTGCATATAGTGCCTGATTGACTTGTACAATCGGGAATTTTTATGTGATTCTACTGCTAGCATTGTGTGTTTAGCAGCATTTTTTACTTTTAAATTTAGGTGACAGCAAGATATGGCTAACGAAATTCAAAACCCGGTTGACCATCTCATTGGTGATCCGAGAGTCCGGGATATTGAGCCAAAGTTTTCTAAAATTATTTCTGATATTGCGCGGGTTTTTGGTCAGATGGCCCAACTGAAGGGAAGACGGGCAACCCATTCCTTTGGAACCGTGGCAAAAGGGGTACTTGAGGTTGTCAAGCAACCGGATATTCCACCCCATCGCCTATTGGAAGCAGGAAAAAAATTCCCAGTTCTCTTGCGCCATGCCAACATTAAGGGGTTCCGGGATGATGCAATTTTAGACGGACGTGGAGCAACCCTACGCATTCTCAATGGCCCAGCCGATGCCCCCATCACCGCCCTCGACTTGCATACACCTATTTTAGATGTATTAATGAGTACAGGGCGTTGTTTTATTTTACCTGATGCCGCTTCGTTTTCTCGTTGGGTGGCTAGTTCGCTGCAAGACCGAGGCAAATTGCTGGTGGAGTTTCCCAAGATTACACCCATATTTGCAGAAATTATCCGTAATCCCGACTCTTACACCAAACTGCACTATTATTCTGAAACTACATATTTATTTGTAGGGCTTGATGGTCAACAATATTACTTGCGTTACCGCTTGATCAATAGCGATCGCTCGGCGGATACTGGCTTTATTAACTCGGCTGACTTGCGGCTACCTCTTGATTACCTGCCTCGTTTGGAAAATGACACTAGACCAGAAACCTATCTGCAAAATGACTATCAGCAGAGAGTGAAGAATGGCGGAGTCAAGTATATTTTACAGTTCCAATTACGTGCAGTTTCAGACAATCAAGCAGCCAACGAAGAAGCAAAAGATTGTACTATACCTTGGGATGAAACCCAGTATCCTTGCAAAGATGTAGCAGTGATTTCTTTAACTGAAATCGTACCCAGTGAACTAGCCGAACCCTTAGAATTTAACCCATATCATGCTCCTGCTGATTTATCGTTGATTCTGGCTCACTCTATTAATGAAACTGCTTCGCTGAATCATTTGCGATCGGTTGTCTATCAAATCTCGGCTAATATGCGTAAGTTCCAGCAACCGAGTGCTGAACTCGTAGACTGGGGCATCAAGGGCAATCAACCAGATCCGAAACAAGTTTACACCTACTACGGACAGATAGGTCAAGATATCCCACGCTATGATTTTCGCCGTCCTTTACCCGACCGAGTAAAACCGAAGCCGCGTTACATAGCTAACTTTGGGCTGCATCTTTTCCCCGCCAGACCCTTTGGAACCATCCCCATGTTGGGTATCGTCGGTGTTGCGGAAACAATGCAAGCATTAGGACAAACTCCTCCTCAATGGATGCCGGCTAACCTCACCCGTACACGTCCTGATAAGTATGAAGATCAGTTTTTTGTGGAACGCCGCCTCAACGGCTTCAACCCAGGCAAATTTAACCAAGTGCATACCTTTGAGGCTTGGCAATATACTATCCGCTACGATTGTCGCAAGTATAAAGTAGAAGAAGCAGGTATTTTACCCGCAGAAATCGAGGCACGCTTTAAGTTTGAAGATCATAATTTACACTTGCACTCGATTAAATTTATTCTCAATGGCAAAACAGAGACTCATAAGCCTGGTGATGCAGACTGGGAGTGGTCAAAGCGGTTATTTCGGACTGCTGAGTTCGTCTTTCAGGAAATTCAATCTCACCTGGGGCGTACTCACATGAATTTGGATCAGTATGCAATGGCGTACTATCGCAATGTGGTTAACAACCCGATTCGCTTGCTGTTAGAACCTCACTTTGACGGTCTACTCAACATCAATAGTTTAGGTGCAGCACTGATTCTTGGTGATACAGGCTTCATTCCCGAAGCTTCATCTTTAAGCCCGCAGGAAGTAGACATAGTACTCAAAGATGAAATTAGTCGCCTTTCCTACCGCAACTGGAGTCCTCATATTCAGGCATTAAAAGATGAAGTCCAGAATAACCACTTCGATAGAGCAGCATTGAGTGTATGGGAAGCCATAGAAGAATATGTGTCAGAATTCTTCCAGCAACAAGAAGCGGGTATAAAAGCTTACTGGTCAGAAATTGAGGGCATGTCTGGGGATTTAGTTAGCCATTCAGTTCTGGGACAGAAATCTCAGTCATTAGCGATCGCTAATATTAACGACCTCAAGCAGTTATGTATTTATGTAATTTACCTTTCTTCGTTTTTCCATTCTTGGGTGAATAACAAACAGTATGATGACGGAGGCGATCCAGCCTATGCCAGCATTGGTCTTTGGGACGGACACCATCCTCAATACAACCCCATCACTGTAGCTGAAAAACACGCTAAACAAGTCACCCTACTGTGGACACTCTCTAGTGTGCGTTATAACCCTGTAATGGAAGTCGGCCCCTCCGCCTTGAAGGATCGGCTTTGGAAACGCCGAAAACTCATACAGCCTGGAATACCTGTAGAATCAATCATGATGAGTACTAATATTTAATTGTGTTGATAGGGGGCACAGCTAGCTGTGTCCCCCTACTGCCGTTAATATCATTAAAGAAAACCAAGTTCTTAATTTTGGATCAAGTCGAACTAAGTTGCATCATGAAAAATTATCCCTAAACAGTAGCGTTGACCCGAATGGATTTGACTGACGCCATGTTTGAGATTCACCCGATAGAACCCTCGTGTGCCTTGAACCGGGCGATGGCTCACCGCAAAAATTACAGCTTCTCCACGATGTAATGGTGCAACATGGACTCTTGATTGTGTTCTTGGTTTTTGCTCCACTAACACAAACTCTCCACCCACAAAGTCTTCCCCAGGCTCACTGAGAAGTATTGCCATTTGTAGTGGAAATGTTAATTCACCGTACAAATCTTGATGTAAACAGTTGAAATCACCCGATTCATATTTGAGTAACAGTGGCGTTGGTCGCACTTGCTTAGCACGATGGCAAGTTTCGAGAAACTTTTCTAGAGTATTGGCGAACCTGAACACATTACCCAATTCTTGATTCCATGTATTTGCTACTGACAACAGATAAGGATAGACCGTCTCCCGTAACGATTGAACGATCACTGGTAGTGGGTAGGCAAAGTACTGGTACTCTCCCTGTCCAAAACGATATTGCTCCATCTTGACATGACTGCGGAACTGAGCGCGATCACCATAAAGGTTAATAATCTGATGGCACTCTTGAAGATTGAGAATTTGCCCAGTCTTGGCAAATCCTTGAAAGTACAAAGTTTGCAGAATCTTTTCCCAATCTAGGGCTTCGATCCGTTCGGGAAAAGATGGGGTGTCGATGGAAGAACACATCATTGTGAATTAGAAAATTGAGTAACAGTTTGTGCAGCTTCACGTTCTAGTAAGGCACGTTTGCGATCGCATCCCCAGCGGTAGCCTTTTAAAGTATTGTCACTGCCAACCACACGATGACAGGGAATAGCAATAGCAAGCTGATTGGTTGCACAAGCACGAGCCACCGCACGAACTGCTTTAGGATTACCAATCTGCTGAGCGATCTGGGCGTAGCTAGCGGTACTACCAGGTGGAATGTCTTGGAGTGTTCTCCAAACACGCTGCTGAAAGGCAGTTCCTTGAATGTCAAGGGGGAGATTCAGCCCTTGCTGAGGCATCTCTATAAAGGCAATAACCTGTTCAATCCAATCCTCAAAAGTTGAGTCGCTTTCACTCAATTGGGCATTGGGAAATTGGTTTTGTAACTGCTCAATCAAAACTTCTTCAATATCACCCAAGTGAATTGCACAAATTCCTTTGGTTGTTGCTGCAACTAAAACCCAACCCAACCACGATCGCTTAACGGCAAACTGAATCTCAATGCCATCTGCACCTTGCTGATATTTAGTAGGTGTCATCCCTAACATCATTGTTGATTTATCGTAAAAACTGCTACTTGTCTCAAACCCCGCATTATAAATTGCCTCAGTTACAGAGCTTCCCTGTTGTAGTTCTTCACGAATTCGCTTTCCTCGATGGACATTGGCATACTCTTTGGGTGTAACACCAACCATTTTCTTAAACAAGCGATGAAAGTGATACTGGCTGAGTCCTGCTATCTTAGCCATGTTCTGAAGAGATAAAGGTTTTTGGGATTGCTCAATGAGTTTGCAGATGTGAGCGATCGTTTCTATTTGTTGGTGATTAGGTGAAAGGGCATGAGGTTGACATCGCTTACAGGGACGAAATCCTGCCTTTTCAGCATGAGCGCAACATTCAAAGAATACAACATTGTTTTGCTTTGGCAGACGTGATGGACAAGTTGGGCGACAGTACACTCCAGTAGTTTGAACTGCATATATAAACCCACCATCAGCCTGTGGATTGCGTTGTACCAGTGCCTCCCAACGCTGAGCATCCGTTGAAAATGATGAAACTAGGGTACTCATAATCGCTCGCTCTGTTCATTCTGCTTAAAATAGTATGCAGTTCAACTCAACACTACCATCGATTTCTTGCTGTCTCATCTTACAGTAATAAATCCTCGTAGAAAGCTCCAAATAATTTGTGAGGATGAACTAAGTGTGTTTCGAGTATCCAATACCGTTTATTGCCAAACTTATCAGGAGCGCTCATTGGTTTGGTATTTTCCAGACAGATATAGTCAAACTGAGTATTTCCAAGTATTCTTTCATGTGGAAATACTCCTATTAAATGACCTGAATGAAATTGTGAACTCAGTTGCCAGCCATTGCTCCTAGCAAGATGCGATATATATTCATATAAATCTTTGCCAGTCATATCTTGATTTTGTAGATAATAAGCTTTGCCTTCCAGAAATATACGTTCACAATCATTGCATATTTTCACTTTATCAGGGTCAATATTTGGGCCAGGTACAATCATGCTACGTCCCAGGTCAGTCTCTATTCTCAAAACGGGATTTACTTCCATGTTGAGAACAGTACCCAGGTCAAAAAAAACGATATCTCCTGGCTGAATGACATTATTTTTAACCTGGGAACTATAGGGATTAATCGTATCCTCACCTACACGTAATATCTGTCTATGCCAAAATCGTGGTTTATGATCTACAGAATCAAGGACTTGTGCTGCTAACTCGTAAATTACCTTTTGTACTTCTCTAGTTTGACATCCAGCCTGAATTAAATTACGAATTTTAATGTGTTCTATGAGTAAAAGACCACGATTACGAGCCGAGATTAGCTGATGTTCTAAAGTTGAATCAGTACATAACAAATTATTCATAGGTTGAGGATTTATACGGTTTTGCTTTAATGTTCAGGATTTACACAACTGACACACATATTTTCTGCGATGGCAGTAACACTTTATCAAGGTCAATTTTTACGAACCGCAGAGGCGCAGAGGGCACAGAGAAAAAGAAAAAATGTTTAACTGAACTGTATTGTGATATGAGCAATTGCTAAAGGTTCGTTTTTTATAGGCAATTTTGGCACATAATTATTTCAAACGGTCTCTTATATCATGTCCGTCTAAGGTGAAGAATGGTAAATTTTACCATTCTTCCTATTGGGGTAATAACGCCGTTTATTTACACGAGCCGCTGCCAAAAATTTCGTAAGATACGAAACACCTCTTCTGGTTCTTCAACATGAGAAAAAGATCCGCTGCGTTCGAGTATATGAAATTCTGCTTTTGGGGCATAGGTAAGGAATTGATACTGTAGTGCGGGGTACAGTGCGCGATCAAACCGTCCCGCAAGTACTAATATGGGGGCAGTTATACTTTTTAGCCGAGGTCGAAAATCCGGTATTTTAGCAACCTGATTGCCGATGATAAAGTCCACATCCTCACCACAAAATAGCGGGTAGAGATCTAAATTGCGTGCCCCAGGCTCGGTGGCTAGCAGTCGAGCGTTTTCTGGATTGTAGAAGCGTACAAGCTTAGCAGCGCTGGCAAATAGTTCTTGCATCTTCGGATCTGTGGAGGGAAAGCCATCTGCACGTAATGCCTGAATTTTTGCCCAAACTTCAGGGCATTGGTTAGCAATTTCGCGGTTGATGTTAACGTGGTTGAGTTGCCACATTTCTGGACTGTGGAGACTGTTTGCCAATACCAGACTACGTACCAGATGAGGATGGTCAAGGGCGATCGCCTGTGCAAGAAGACCCCCATAGGAAAATCCGTACAAATGAACTGGCCCCAGATTGAGTTCTGATAGAAGTGCAGCTACATCAGCAACATCACTCTCAAATGTAATTTCGTTGAGATTTTCTGGTCTATCAGAGCGGCCGCGTCCATACAGATCTACGTAAACTATTCGGTAATCAGTAGTTAGCGTATCGAAATGGGGATGAAAAATCACGTGAGAACCTGCTGGGCCAAGACCAGACAGTAAAATGACAGGTTCGCCAATTCCGTCTTGCTCTACCCAAAGTCTTCGACCTCGAACATTGTAATACTGCCCAGGTGGGTGTATGAAGTCTATTGTTGCTTGAGGATGGTTCGTAGACATTTACACTTTGATAGTTATTTTTGGGGAATTGAGTTTCAGTTGCTGCTCTAAGCTGCGGATCAGCTTATAATCCTCCATAATTTGGGATTGATCTGCATGAGCCAAGACAACGAAGCCTAGTTTGAGACTAGCGAAAAGATCCTTTGTCGGTTCTAACCAATCGTTATTTTGGATGTTGATCACTGAAAAATGATGACTTTGCAGTTCCTTTACTTGATCGAATATTTCGGCGTTACTCACTATGCCTTCAACTCGACAGATTAAAAACACTACTAAAACGTGAGTGATTAGTTGAAAGCTGTCAGGAATAGAGCCATTGCGGGTAAAGTAGCGAACCGCTCGATCCACTTGACTATCCCCAGTAGCAATGCGACAGAAGCGCGGGTGACCACCTCCATGAGGTCGAGTACCAATCTCGATGAGTCTTGGCCCATGTTCTGTGAGCATCACTTCGAGGTGGGACGTACCATACCGCATACCTACCGCATCAAGTACACCGCGCGCATAATCCACGATTTGGTCATATTCTGGAATCGTCGGAGGAAGCCATTCCATGCGATCATAAATCGCCATATATGGGCCGTTATCAATTTTGTGATATCTACAGATATCACTAATTGAGTGCTTACCTTCATAGCTAATGGTATCAATAACGTATTCCACACCTTGGGTATATTCTTGTATAAGTAGCTTGTCGTTGAGTATCCCTAAACGATTATGTTTGCCTAGCATTTCATTGAAAATCTGGCGCCAACCTTCACCTTTAGGCACTTTAGTTACCCCATCGGTACTAGCGCTCTTGGGTGGTTTGATCACCAGATCACACCCAATCAGGCCTGTTTGATATAACCATTTTTCTACTTCGTCAGCATTATTAGTACACAACTGGGGAATGATTGGTAGCCCAGCTTGTGCCACCGCAGCGGCCATGTCACCCTTATGGCGACGAGCGCTGGCCTTTTCTGGAATATTGGCTAGATCCTCGACCACTTGGGGGGCGATCGCATCTGCAAGTTCCACTCCTGATTCACATCCAGGTAGTACACATCGTGGACGCAATTCTCTGAGTTTGTTCACAACCTCTGAGAGATCCTCAGTTGCAATGAGAATCTGTGAAAAGTCTTGAGGTCGATAGGATGATGCATATACATCTGGAGGAGTAGGGCTAGATAAAACTGCTACAACGGGCACTCCTGCTTGGGTGAATGCTGGCGCAAAGAAAGCACCAGAAGAATATGGATCAACAATTACTACTGGGCCCTGTGGATTACTAGTTGTCATAATTAGCACCCTCCTCAGCAGCAAACAAAGCCGCATGATGGCAGAACCTTTCCCAGGCGTTAGCAACTTGCGGGCTTAAGCCCCGCGCTCTGACAGCAGAATGTACTAAACCTGGCTCAACAACCAACTTAACTGGTGTTCCTTGTTCACACAGGAGTCGGGCGTATTCCTCAGAGTCAACTAAAAGTGAGTCCATTTCGGCTCCCATGATATACGCTGGTGGCAAATCATGAAAAGTTCCACTGATCAGCGCAGAGACGTAAGGATGTTTCGCCTGTTCAGCTTCAGGTACATAGCAAGCTGTGTAGTATTCCATTTCACCGCCGGTTAACAAGGGAGCATCCACACCTCCTTGACGCCAGCGAGTAAAGTCCAGAACCGGGCTGATCAGTGCTTGACCCCGTAACTTAGGGCCACCGCGATCGCGACTCATCATACAGACGGCGACAGCCATGTTCGCCCCAGAACTATCTCCTGCAATGACAATTCGATTGGCATCAATGTTCAATCGTTGGGCATCGTTGACAACACCACACAGTACACCATAACAGTCTTCAAGGGCTGCCGGAAAAGGGTGTTCAGGGGACATGCGAAAATCTGGGGCGATGGTGACTAATCCTGATTTCTCGCATAGTTCTGCAACAACTGTGTTGTGTGTCTCTAACGAGCCGACCACAAATCCACCACCACGAATATAAATTAGCAGTCCTTGACCTTTTCTCTGTTTTGGACGATATACCCTAATAGGGAGTTTTCGACCTTCATATGAAACCGTGTCATCAGTCACCAATACCCCAGACGGCATCTGGTAGGGAAATTCTTTGGTCAGACCAAAGTACATATCCCGTTGCTGATCAATAGGTAAAGTGTAAAAATCAGGTGGCATGACTTTGTTGCAACGGTCTACAAATTCATTTATGCCTTCTGCGTATATCATCATGATTCTCCAAATAAAGTTGATAAAATTTGTGCAGATATGCTGCATCTGAGTATGAGTTGAGATTTTTGACTCAAGCTCAAGGTAGATTTTTGACGCCTAGTACTCTGGCAAAATATCTTTGCAGGCTCGACAGCACAATAAAAATCTTTTTATCCCCTGCTTCCCCTGCTCCCCTGCTTCCCTGCTTCCCCTGCCAGTTAGAGCTATCCTTTTATGTTTTCGACCTGCTTTGAGCCAGAACCGAAGTCCGAGGATTTAACAATTCGTTGAGGATGCCTCTACGCATTAGTAGAGGTAGACAGAAAACAGTTCCAAAACCGCCGACCCATAACACACCGCTCAATCCAAAAAGTTTTATAGTCAAGGCAGCAATCAAATTACCGATTGGAATTACACCCCACATCAAAAATCGCTGTACCGAGTTGATTCTGCCAAGCAAGTGGTCAGGTGTATCAGTTTGTCGTAAAGTCAATGCTGTGGGGCCAAAAACACCCTCTCCAAAACCGTGTAATATGTTGGCGGCAATCAGACCAGGGACTGAACCTAGGGAACCAGCTATTGGTATGAGAATTAAACCTGATACTGAGACAGCAGCGCTCACCACAAGAGTACGGGCAACACCAAAACGGCGAACAGGCTTAGTACAGATGAGGTTACCCAGCGGAAAACCTGCGGCAGCTGCACCGACAACAAAGCCAATGGTGATCGTGTTTAAACCCAGCACATTCAGGCAGTAAAGCACAAGGCTAGACTCGATCATCACGGAAAACATCACATATACCACCCCGCACATAATAACTGGCTCTAGCCGTTGGTGGCGGAATACGAAATGCAAACCCTCACGAATATCACGGTATATCCAACCGCGTTCTTGCTTCTTGACTGGACTGATTCTGGTCGGATGTCTATGCTTAATGGCCAATAGTGACAGCACAGATATGATAAATGTCGCTGCATTCACTGCAATTGCTACAGAAGCTCCCAACCAGGCGATGACTGGCCCAGCAGCCATAGGGCCAAGTGTCTTAGTCATCGACTCAGAGAAAAATAGTCGTGAATTAGATCGCTGCAAGTCCCGTGCTTCGGAAAAAAGTTCTGGAATATAAGAAGTGTAGGCGATTTGAAAAAACACTACAGCTGTGCCGGCAATGCTAACCAGCAACATCAGGATTGGAAAGGTGAGAGTACCGCTGAATGTGAGCGCAGCTACAATTGTAAAGATGACTGCCTGGATACTGTCGCAAACGATCATTGTCAATCGTCGTGGTAGCCGGTCAACGATCGCACCTGCTGGCAATCCAAACAACAAAAACGGTATAAAAAGGGCAAAGGGTAGCAGCACGGCTTGGGAAGCAGAGGCTCCTATTACCTGCACGGCCAGTAATGGTAGGGCAATCACCAGAAATTGGTCTCCCAAGAGGTTCAACGACTGCCCAGCCCACAGCATTCTAAAATCGCGCTTTGCAGTAGTCAATTTAGACCTCCTACTGTGGAGAGTTGTTTGGTTTTTAAGGTAAAGGCTTGGACAGCCGATTCAATAGTTGCTGTACACTCTTGGGCGTTGTCTCCATGCACAATTACGTAAGCATAGCGACAGGAGACATGATCAGCTGGGGGTAGTAATAATTTTTGTCCAGGTGAAACCAGGGAAGCGGCAACATCAACTGACGCTGGAAGCGCAGCATGATTAATGTGGACACTATCTGCGATCGCATCATTTTCAGGATAGAGAAACTGAATAGCAGCAACTCTTTTATGTATTTTCTCAACGTTTGGTTGTTGCCCACAGGCAACTGCGACAGCCACTTGACCAGGGTTAATCCCAGAAGCAATCCAACCAACACAGGGAATCATATCACCACCAAGTCGAGCATTAATTTCTACTATCTTGGGGCCAGTCTGCGTCAAACGTAGCTCGGTATGTGTGATTCCGTTGCGAAATCCCACAGCTTTGTGTGCTTGCTCTAGAACAGAGATAAATGGCGCGTACTCAAGCAATGGGTCGTGAGAATCCACTACATGCCCAATTTCTTCAAAATGAGGGAAAAAGCCAGTCACCTTGCGCGCAACGAACAGGGGATACATGATTCCGTTAACCCATGCAACATCAATGCTGACTTCTGGCCCTTGCATATACTCTTCAACGAGTACACGCTGATCGTAAATAGGTACGCCATCCTCAGTTGCAGTTTTAGCATGTTCAAATGCTGTATTTAGCTGTTCTGCTTTGTTTACCAGGCTGACCCCATAACTTGCACCCAATGCACGCGGCTTGATGATCACAGGATAACCAATAGTTTCTGCGGCTTTGGTTGCTTCATCAATGGATGAGACAAGTATTGAGGTAGCTTGTGGTACTCCTGATGCCGCCAAAAAGGTGCGTGTTAGGTGTTTGTCACGACAGCGACCGACATTTTCAGGGTCTGTGGTTGGAAGACCAAGGGCTTGGGCGAGTTTGGCAGTTTCCACCATGCGTATTTCATCCCAGCAAAGCACCCCGTCAATTTTGATGTCGTCAGCTAAGTTTCGTGCCACCTCAATCATCATTTGGGCATCGAGTGTATTAACCACTGTGTAACCCACAATGTAAGGTATCTGCCAGTTCGGTTCAGAATCGAGAAATAGCCAAACATTTGAATGTTCCGCCACCATTTTTAGCAGATACTCACGATACAGATGGTAGCCACTGGTTACCAACAGAATGGTAGGGAGGTGGGGAGAATTAGTCTTTTTGGATTGTGAAGTCACTATTTTGGTTCCTTATAAGTACTTGGTATTCAATAAGTGTTGTGGCATTTTGACAAACACTTTTCTCATTTGATTGACAGAATAATTAGTAATTCGTAAGTCGTAATTAAAAATTTATTAATTAGGAATTAATAATTACATCATTGAGGGTACAAGCCCTTACCTTGAGGTAAGGGTAAAAATTACGAATTACTAATTATCAATTACGAATTATTTTGACTTTGCTTCAGATAAAACAGCCACTGCAATATCGTTGCGCCAGACTAAAGGTACAGCAGACTTTTGTAGGTGATGAATAGAAACAACCAAGTCATGCCAAGGACAGATGATGGTGTTTTTTTGACAATCAAAGTTGCCTAGATGAAGCGGCCCGCCTCGATGAGGACAATTATCTGTTACTAAGAATGTGCTGTTGTCCAAGGATATGAGGAAGAAACGCCGATCACCATGAATCAAAAAGTTTGATAGATGTGGATCAAATTTTATGACAGACATTTTTGATAGTCTCCGATGGAATAGATGTTGTACACACATTCTTCGGATTCAATGATGGCTCCGTGCAGTCGATTGTGCTGAATAACTGTGCCTTCGCCAGCATTGAGGATTGTATAGCGATCGTCACCAGTAACGAACTTCATCACACCAGACTCGATATAACAAAGCTCATCACCATCATGAACGTGAGTCACTGACAATTCACCGCGAGGCTCAATGAACTGCTGCATTTTTGGATTGATTTTACCTTCTTGAATTTTTGCATAGACTGGCAATGCTAAGGCTTTGTAGTTAAGTCCGTTGTCAGCCCAATGTACCTGGTCAATGAAATCTTGATCGGCAATTTCAGATATCAGTTTGGCTTCCTCAAAACCCCGCACAATATCAGGAATTATTCCTTCTCCATAAGTGGATATTGCTGGTTTAATCAGTTTTTCTAACACCATGCGGCTATGATGATGATCGATATGGACATGTTCGGTAAAATAGCGATTATTAATGGTTGAGCCAAATATTTTCCTCATTGTTTTGGCAGTAAGTTCGCAGAATTTAATGAAGGTTGTTTCTGCGTAAAAAATAGCTCCTAAATAGCGGAAGAAATGAGAGTGATCATTGCAGATGTAATTGAAGTAATTATTTAACATCAGTGAAGATGTTAAATAAAATTGCCAATAGGTGTGTGGTGTCGATTCTAAGCCAACGCTTTCAAGTGTTTCTTCAAATAACTTGCTGTGTTTTGTCTGATGAACACCGTAGCCGTATTCGTCAATCACAACCTTAAATAGCTCTGATTGCAGAGAGCCATAGTTACCCAAAATATTCCTAGACATTGCGGAAGATTCAACTAGGAAATCACCAGCTAATTGGATCAAAAAGGTTTTGGCAGCGTGGACTGGATCTTTAGAACCTTCAATGGTTTCCATTACTTGACTATTTTCTGTGTTTTTGACTGTTTCGATATATTCCTGGAAATACTCCTCAACAGCAGCAGTATTCCAATTACCAGTCACAGATATTTCAGTATCAAGGAATGAAAAAATGTAGCGTTCTAACCAAGGTCGGATAATATTCCCTAGAGTTAGAAGTTTTGGGTCATAGAATTTTTCAAAATCTTGGCGTTTAAGAGCAAAATCATGTTTTGGCATGAATACAAAATTGCTTTCATACACAGTCAACAATGTTCGATTAGCAGTCAAACTATTGTAAGTCAGCAAATTATTGCGAGTTAGAGGTTTTGAAAAGTCTAAATGATGGAAAATGTGTGGTCGCAAAGTGCGACGATAAGGATTGTCTTCAAGCAACCATTCCTCCGTATCCTTAAATAAGTCGCATTTGCCATATTCAACTAAACATGACTTGAAAAAATCATAGCCAGTAATGTTTAGAGTAGTAGAGGTTTCTTGTGACAATCGAGTTTTTGTTTGCATGATATTCTTACCTGTTTAACCTAAATAGAAATTTCTTGATTTGTAGAAAACTACTCAGAGGATATTTCGACAATCGAAGTCAGTCAAAAATGATGTAAGTTCTCAGATTATGAAATGAATCATCGATATATAGATAAAAGCCTCTGAGGTTGTGCGATCGCAAAAGTTTGGTCTCTGAAATTTCAGCTTCAGCCTTGTGAACTTTGTTACAACAGCATCCCTCTTTTAAAACATCCTCTCATTTCCTCATGCTTTGGTAATCTGAAAATCGATATTGGTATCGCTTTGCTGTACCATCAATTTCAATAGATCGCCTTGTTTAACAAACATCGGTTTTTCAAAGCATTGCACTGCTTGCATCCAGTGTGATTTTTCGTTATCTACTGCATTGCTCAAAACAACTCCGTTACCTAAATCCAAATCAAACCAAAAAACAACACCATGAAGAGTCCCGTTGTGTTCGACTTTTACAGATATTTCTTTCTGACGTGGTTTTAATGGATCGACTCGAAAATCGAATTCAAATGCTGTAGTGGGTTTACTTAACAAGCGATGTGGCCAAATCCATAGCCGAACTGGAAAATAGCCGGCTGTAGAGAAAGTATTGAAGGATGAAACGTCAAAGTTAGCTGCATTAGATGCAAAATTTAGATTATGTACTAAATCACTCTCTAACAGGCTAAATTTAACTACTGCTTTAGCTGGGATAATTGCTGCATCTGGAGTCAACAATGCTTGTCGAGCATGACGAATGATTGGTAATATACCTTCACCTACAAGCCCACAATCAACGGTTTCTGTAATTAAAACATCGGCTCGTTTAGCTAAATCTAAACCAACAATCAGATCATCTGACTTTTTCGGGACAATTTTAATCTGGTCTTGAAATCCGTTGATAGCAATGATTTTCTTCGCCATTTGTGCGATTGGTTGGATCATCTCACAGGATGTCACAAAACTAGCTCCTTGACGAGCAGCCATCATCGCCAGCAATCCCGAACCCGCTCCTACATCTAGCACTGTGCTATTTGGATGTATGACGTGTTTAATAGCAGTTTCAAATGCTTTATTACGTTCGACATCATTGAGCATAGCAAAGTGCCAGCGTGGGATAAGTGATTCCCAACTTACGGGGTGAAGTACACCTACAGATTCTGTGCGCGTAGAATTTGGATTTACAAAAAATTCTAAGTTATCTCCATTAGCAAGATTCTGATTTTCAACTCTAGATGTTGGCATTTTCTCATGAACTCCGAAAAATTAATTGGCTGATAAATTGTGACAGTTCAACATATATAGTCTTTGCAATTATGGCAAAATAACTATATTTTTCCTGTAACTAAATCTCAGTATCTGTGTACTCTTGTTCTAATTGAGAATATCGCTCATTGACTTGTTGGTTGGGAAAACGTGTACTTACAGAAAAAATGTCGTTAAATCTATAATTTGGCGATTCTAGCAAAGTATTAATTACTTCATTGTTTCCAGAATATTCTCTATCTGAAAAAAGTTGATTTTCAACTGGATTAGTTTGATTGGCATCAGTCATTTTTACTTACCTGAGTGCTAATAGATATAACTGGATAAGCAAATTAATGCTTTGAGGTTTTATAGCAAAAAAATGAGTCTTACAACTCGATTACATTCCAAATATAGAATCTCTGAGTTTCAACAACAATACAGATAAGTTCAGTAATTCGTAACAAAAAAATTAGGTTAAAAAGCGAAAAGCTGAAAAAAATTCAGGAAAATTCAGGAAAGTTCAGTTACAAACTTGTATAATCTGACGTAAACTCAGCCAAAGGAAAGTCATTACTATGAACCTTGAGGAATTGCTGAGATTTGTTGATCAAGTGGTTTTTGCAAAAACGCAAAAGCACTTAAAAGATGTGCAAATATTGATTCTCCAAGGTGCTTTGCAAGGTCAAAACTACGAAAAAATCGCCGAAGCACACGGTTATTCCAATAGATATCTCAAGCAAGATGTCGGCCCAAGTTTGTGGAAACTACTCTCGCAAGTGTTTGAAGAAAAGGTCACTAAAACCAATTTTCAGGCAGCGACAGAACGTCAATTGTATTTATTGGAACCTAGCATAGCCGAAACAGTACGGAGTAATTTTCCAGAGCCACAAGCACCTGCAATACAAGAGTTACAAACTCCTGTTAAATATCAAGATTGGGGAGATGTGGTTGATGTATCAACTTTTTATGGTCGGAATGATGAACTGACAAACCTGCATCAATGCATTCTCAGTGGCAATTGTCGTCTGTTAGCATTCCTTGGTATGGGGGGAGTTGGTAAAACTACTTTATCAATCAAGCTGGCACAACAAATACAAGATGATTTTACATATGTAATTTGGCGATCGCTACAAAATGCACCTCCAGTTGAAGAAATTTTGATACAAGTAGTTGAGTTTTTATCTCAGAAACAGGAAATAACTTTGCCTGATTCCCTGGAAGATAAGGTTTCACGTCTTTTACATTATTTACGTGCATCTCGGTGTTTAATAATACTCGATAATCTGGAATCTATTTTGGAAGGTGGTACTAGTGCTGGACAATACAAGGAGCGTTATAAAGGTTACGGTTATTTACTAAAACAAATTGGAGAAGTTAACCATCAAAGTTGTTTGATACTAACAAGTCGTGAGAAACCGAAGGAGATAGCGCTACTAGAAGGGCCAAATCTTAAGGTGCGATCGCTGCTCTTGTCTGGACTAACACCAGTTGAAGGGCGTAAAATTTTGAATGCCAAGGGCTGTTTTGCAGCCAACGATAATGAGTTACAAGAAATATGCACGCATTACGCAGGTAATCCATTAGCCTTAAAAATAGCAGCTGCGGCAGTAAAAGAAGTATGCGCGGGTGACATAGGGCAATTAATCCCCTTACTACGACAAGGAAAGTTGCAGTTTGAGGATATCCAAGACTTGTTGGAGCAACAATTTAACCGTCTGTCGCCATTGGAACAGCAACTGATGTATTGGTTGGCAGTAAATCGAGAACCTGTTTCTTTACCCCAGTTAGCAGCAGATTTTGTTTTTGAAACAGTAACGGGAGAGTTGGTAAAGGGGGTACAGTCACTTGCTCGTCGTGCATTGATTGAACAAAAAGAAAAGCAACTGGTGTTGCAACCTGTAGTTTTGGAGTATGTGACACAGAGAATAATCGTTGGGGTCTGTGATGATATTACAAATAGTCAACAGAAATTCCTCAATGATTACGCCCTGATTAAAGCCGAAAGTAAAGACTATATCAGAGAAGCACAAATTCGCTTTATACTTCAACCAATAGTTGATAAATTAGCATCAGAATTGGGTAGCTATATTGATATTAAAAATAAATTAATATCTATTCTCACCCAAATCAAACAAGAATTACCATTTAGACAAGGTTATATAGCTGGGAATCTTCTTCACCTATTTATTCATTTAAAAATCGACCTATCTGGTTATGATTTCTCAGATTTAACAATTCGGCAGGCTTATCTTCAAGGGATAGAATTACATGATGTAAATTTTTCAAACTGTAATTTTCAAAAAACTCTATTTACTAAAGTTTTTGGTGCAGTTATATCTGTCAGGTTTAGTCCCGATGGACAAGTGTTAGCAACTAGTAATACAAACTGCTCAACTAAATTATGGCAAGTTGATACAGGACAAAATATTTTAAATTTAAATCGCCATGATAGTTGGATATATAATATAGATTTTAGCCCAAATAATCAGATTATATTAAGTGCCAGTGAAGATAAAACAATAAAACTTTGGGACTTAAAAAATGGTAATTGCATTCGTACGATTGATGCCCATAAAAATATATTACGTACAGCAACTTTTCATCCTAGCGGTAATTTAATAGCAAGTTGCGGAGATGACGGACTAATAAAATTTTGGAATGTTGACAATGGTGAATGCTTGCAAGTTTTAGAAGGACATGAAGGTTGGGTTATTAGTGTTAGTTTTAGTCCAGATGGTAAGCTGCTCGCAAGTAGTAGTAATGACAAAAGTATCAGAATTTGGGAGGTAGAAACTGGTAGATGTATCCGAGTTCTTAAGGGTCATCAAGACTGGGTTATGAGTGTCAGTTTTAGTCCAGATGGTCAAATGATTGCTAGTAGTAGTTTTGACAGCAGTATCAGGCTTTGGAAAGTTAGTAATGGTGATTGCATACATATTTTACAAGGTCATACATTTTGGGTTTGGACAGCAGCATTTAGTCCTGATGGCAAGCAAATTGCCAGTGCAGGTTCTGATAAAACTATAAAAGTTTGGGACATTACCGACGGCAGATGTTTAAAAACAATTACAGGGCATACAAATCAAATTTGGTCGCTCACTTACCATCCTGATGGGCAACAGATAGCAACTGGCAGTGATGACCAAACAGTGAGAATATGGGACATTACTGACGGCAAATGCCTCAAAATCATCCAAGGTTACACTAACTGGGTTAAATCGGCAAAATTTACGCCCAACGGCAAACAATTAGTCAGCGCTCATCAAGACCATACCGTAAGAGTTTGGGACATTTTCAGCCACCAAAATCTTCATACACTAAAAGGACATGAAAGCCCTGTCTTATCGGTAGCTTTACATCCTGATGGTCAGTTGATTGCTAGCGGCAGCGAAGATGGAACAATCAAAATATGGGATATAAATAACAGTAATTGCTTGTATACTCTTAGCGAACATGCTGGTGATGTATGGGGTATTACTTTTAGTCCCAATGGCCAATTGTTGGTAAGTGGAAGTTATGACAAAACTATCAAAATTTGGCAATTAAATGAGCAAGTATGCATTCATACTTTAAAAGGATATGACGACCGAATAGGAGCAGCAACTTTTAACCCTGAAGGTTCCTTGCTTGCTACTGCCGGAGAGAGTACAGTTGACATTTGGGATGTAGCTTCTGGCATCTGCCTATATAGTTTGGAAGAGGAAGGGCACAAAGGTCGAGTTAAGTCGGTAGCTTTTAGTCCAGATGGTCAACTATTAGTAAGCGTAAGTACTGATAAAACAATTAAAATCTGGGATTTACGCAAGCGTCAGTGTATTCGCAATTTAACAGGGCATGATGCTAGTGTGCTATCTGTAGCTTTTAGCCCTGATGGACAAAAAATTGTAACTAGTGCCTGCGAACGAACTATCCGCATCTGGAATGTTCATGATGGTAAATGTATTCAAGAGTTGGCTGGGCATCAAAATTGGGTTTGGTCAGTAATATTTAGCCCAGATGGTCAACTAGTAGCAAGTGCTAGCCAAGATGAAAGTATTATTCTTTGGGATGTGAACACGGGTGAAAATTTTGCCGTATTGCGAACTAAAAGACCTTATGAAGGAATGCAAATTTCAGGAGCAACAGGACTCACTGTTGCAGAAAAATCCGATCTAATGACTTTAGGAGCAATATAAAAAATAAATCCAAAAACTTTGGATTTATTTTTCTTTAAAAAAGCTCAAACCACTAATTTTTTACAAATTTTAAAATCAAGGATAATTTTAAAATGTATCAAATTCCTAATTCGGTAGTGAAAGCTAGCCGTGATGAAATCGACGAAATCGAATTATCAATATTTCAACAAGTTCCTAAAAGTAATGAATTATCTCTTGTAGACAATTTACCTGATGATTTATCAGGTTATGTTTTTATTGCTGCTCCTTTACCCTATAGTGACGATACTGAGGATGGTGACGAGAGTTTCGTTCTCAATGGTGATGGTATGATTTATCGCCTAGATTTTACGGGATGTCAAGCAAAGTTAAAGACAAAAATTTCTAAAACTCCTTGTTATTATGCTGACTTAGCTATCCAAAAGCAACCAAACAAGTATCCTAGCAACTTTAAGTTTCGCAATGGTGGGCCTAGCCGCCGCAGCCAAGTTCTCGGTTCGCGTAATCAGCTAAATACTGCTTTTTTGAAAACGAATAATCAACTTTTTGTCACTTTCGATGCAGCTCGCCCTTATGAAATTGACCCCGACACTTTAGAAATATTGGAGCCTGTAGGAAATACCAACAAATGGAAAGAAATATTCCCATTATCAGATATTTTTGGTGCTTATTCTAATCCTGCTCATCCAGTTAGCGATGTGATGGAATTAAAATCTCAAAAAGCTGAAAATTATCAAGAAGAATTATTTACTATCAACTACTCAACAGGCTATAAAGATAGGCTAAGAAAGCCAATACAAAAAATTTTACAATGGATTAAACACCAATTCAATTATCGTAATCCTATTACCAAAATTATCGACTCTATCCGCTATGGTTATGCAACTTTGATTCGCTATAATTTGGTAACAAAAGATTTCTCCTCATGGGAGATGATACTCCCCGATGGACAAACAGTTAGCCCAGATCAAAGTATCCATCAAATGGCTATAACCGAAGATTATATAATTTTTATGGACATAGCCTTCAAAATAGAATTTGCTCAAATATTCTCTCCTTTTTTACGAGATCGGCTAGCCTGGATTGATAAGTTAAATAACCCTATAGTTTCTATTATAAACACTTTCCGTTCATCTCTTTTTGATAAAAAACATCATAAAGGTGCAGGGACAAATATCCTAAAATTTGGTACGTGGATTTATAGCATATTATTAAGTTTAATTCCTCCAGAACCTTATACTAATTTGTATATTGTACGTCGTCAATCATTATCTAATAAACAAGAAAATAATTTAAATTCTGCAACAATTCAGCAAAAATCAAAGAAAAAAATAAAAGTTAAAAAGGTTACTATACCTCGTGAAGTCTCACATTTCACTGTCGATTACAAAAACCCTGAAAACAAAATTATTCTACATGTAGGACACAATAATGGCTCAGATGTAACTGAGTGGGTAGGTAAATATGATTTCTCAGCTCGCAAAAATAAATTGCGGCAAGAATTAACAGGCATGATTGTAGGAACAATGGATTTAGGTTGCCTGGGACGTTACATTATTGATGCTGAAGCTGGGGTAATCAGCAATGCCAAAGTTATCAGCGACCCCAGATTTACCTGGTCTCTATCTGTTTATACACGCCGTGAATTGTGTAATGAATCCATAAATGAAACGGCAGATATAGTTAAAAATATTTACTGGATGTCGTGGGGTTTTTCTTGGGAAACCATCCCTGAACGTATTTATAGAGCTTATAAAGATAGTAGGTTTCGCCACATTCATTATACTCAGTTACCTAAAGACTATAAGCCCACGCAATTATTGAGGTTAGATGCAGAAAAGATGGAAATTGTGGATTGTTTTAAATTTCCATATGGACATTTTGCTTGCACACCACAGTTCATTCCTAGTTCTTCACCTTGCCCTGAAGATAAAGATCCTTCAATTCATGGTTATATAGTTTGTGTGGTTCTTGCTGATAATCCAGAAAATCCAAATCAACCTCAAGATGAATTTTGGATTTTACATGCGGATGACTTCAATAACAATCCAGTTTATAGGTTGCGTGCGCCCTCTGATAACTCTAGCCTCAATATTGGATTAACTATTCACTCAACTTGGTTGCAAGAAATTAATAAAGAAAAGTATACAGAAGATGAACGTCGTAAAAAACGCGAAATCTCTGTATATGAAGATTACAGAGAATTAATTAAAGACTCTAATTTGCAAATCAAAGAATTATTTGAGGAAATTATCTATCCACACTTTATCCAGCAAACTCCCGAAGCAGTTATGAGCAAGATTTTTGCCAAACAATAGATATAATTGATGCAATTTGTGCTGTAACTCTTAATAATTTAATTTCAGACATTTTACCGCTTTTGCGCTTTTTGCAGCAAATAAGTAACTAGCTGTTCTCCGGCTGTGTCAATATGTCGTTTTAGTAGCCGCACAGCCGCTTTTGTATCCTGCTGACGACAAGCATTTAGGAGTTGATAATGTTCCTTTTGAGAGCGTTCTTGATAATCCATTTGTGCCATTTGTAACCGGACATAGCGGTCTATGTTGACGTGCAGGTTTTTAATCATTGTCAGCAGTCGCGGACGTTCTGCACTTGCGTAGAGTGTGGCATGAAATTCCCAATTCAGTTTCGCCAATACTCCCGCATCGCTTGTTTGGTCGCTTGCTTCTAGAACCACAGCAGCTTTTTCTAAGTCAGATGTATTTAACTTGGGTATTGCCAGCTGCATTGCTTTCACTTCCAAAGCACTGCGAATCTCACAAATTTCCTGCGCCTCGGCTGCTGTCAACACCGACACCATGGCCCCACGGTTGAGATGCAGTGTAACCAAACCTTCCGCCTCTAAATGTTTGAGGGCTTCACGCACGGGAATGCGACTGACTCCAAACTGAGTAGCAATTTCATCTTGCCTTAAAGATTGCCCTTCCTCAAAAATACCCCGTAGAATCGCTTCTCGCAAAGCGTCGGCAATTAAGTCTGGGGTACTGCGTTGTTGTTGCAGCACATTGGCTGCTAGTTCATTTAAGTTCATAATTTATATTGTATACAATATCCAAAAAAATGTATACAATATCCAAAGTAAGGGACTGGTGATTGGGGACTGGGGACTAGGGAAAAATTTTCCCAATACCCAATTCCCAATCCCCAATACTATCGGAGACAGTTATGAGCATTAGATCACAAGCAGACCGAGTTATTATCTTCGACACAACGCTGCGGGATGGCGAACAGTCACCAGGCGCAACTCTAAATGTAGAAGAAAAGCTAGCGATCGCTCATCAACTGGCTCTATTAGGGGTTGATGTGATTGAAGCCGGATTTGCCGTCGCTAGTCCTGGAGATTTTCAAGCTGTTAAAAGTATTGCTGAACAAGTAGGGATAGCGGATGGCCCGATTATTTGCAGTTTAGCTAGAGCCGTTCGCCAAGATATTCAAACAGCCGCCGAAGCATTGAAAGGTGCTGCTCGTCCGAGAATTCATACAATGATATCTACCTCTGATATTCACCTCAAATATCAGTTGAAAAAGTCTCGTAGCGAAGTGCTGGCGATCGCACAAGAAATGGTTGCCTATGCCAAATACTTTGTAGACGATGTAGAATTTTCACCAATGGATGCTAGCCGTACTGAGCCTGAGTTTCTTTATCAGGTGTTAGAGAGAGCGATCGCAGCAGGTGCAACTACAATCAACATTCCTGATACCGTTGGCTACTGCACACCTAAAGAAATCGGTAATTTAATCCAAGGCATTCGAGAAAACGTTGCCAATATCGACCAAGTGATTCTTTCAATTCATACCCAAAACGATTTGGGTTTAGCCACAGCTAACGCCTTAGCGGCAATTGAAAATGGTGTGCGTCAAGTAGAGTGTACTATCAATGGCATTGGCGAACGAGCCGGGAATGCAGCATTAGAAGAAATTGTCATGGCGCTGCAAGTCCGCAAACCCTTTTTTAACCCTTACTTTGGTCGTGCAGTCGATTCTGATGTACCCTTGTGCAACATCAAAACTCAGGAGATTTACAAAACCTCTTGTTTGGTTTCCCAATTAACAGGAATGCTGATACAGCCGAATAAAGCAATTGTCGGCGCTAACGCTTTCGCCCATGAGTCTGGTATCCATCAAGATGGTATCATCAAGCACCGCCAAACCTACGAAATTATGGAAGCCTCCGCCATCGGTTTGCCAGAAAATCGGATTGTGTTGGGTAAACACTCTGGCAGAAACGCCTTCCGTACTAGACTAAAAGAATTGGGTTTTGAACTGAGTGAGGCTGATTTGAACAAAGCCTTCAATCGCTTCAAAGAAGTTGCAGACAAGAAAAAAGAAATGTCAGACTGGGATTTAGAAGCGATCGTTCGAGATGAGACACAACTTTATATAGACAGTGGCTTTCAACTCGAACATGTGCAAGTAATCTGCGGTGATTGCACTTGTCCAACTGCAACAATCACAATTGTCACCCCCGAAGGCAAAATTCTGACGGATGCGAGTGTAGGTACTGGCCCAGTGGATGCAGTGTATCAGGCAATCAATCGACTGGTGCAGATTCCCAATCAACTAACTGAGTTTTCCGTCCAATCTGTCACCGCAGGAATTGATGCATTGGGAACCGTCACAGTTCGTATAGGGCATGAAGAACGCATCTTCTCTGGTCAGGCATCGGATACTGATATTGTGGTAGCAGCAGCTTATGCCTATATCAATGCCTTGAATCGTCTTTACCGTTACTTGCAAACCCAAAGTCAGACAATGGTTTCTGTATGAATAGCTAAGTGACTGATGGCTGTCCTTCTTTTTTAGCAGGACTGACGCACGGATTACGATTTTACGTCATTACGAGCAAAGCGAAGTAATCGCAAAAGCTGAGTTTTTCGTCATCTACAGCCGTCTACAGTGGTCTACAAGTACGGCTATAGCCAAGAGTTACGAAACAAGCAAGAAACGCTCTTGACTGAATAGCACAAAAGCCTTGTCTAGCAAGGCTTTGATGAGGTCATGCTGTTCACTTTTCTTGCGCGACTGTGAGCTAAGTGGAACATTTACCCACTTAGCTTTCTTGCGAGGTCGTACCCATCTGCCCATTTTGGGCAGATGGGTATGTAAATAATTGTAAAGTAGCTTTTAAATCAACAAAGCTTGAGCGCTTCACCAAATACCTTTTAAAAGTAGTTGACGAAGCGTTAAATATGGTAAAAAAATTACCCCCAAAAACAGTAAATTTGCTGGCCTATGCTGCCACAATAGCTATTTTAGTAGCTACAGTGATGGCTTGGCTTGATCCAGGCATTCGGCCTCTCTATGTGGAAATGCTGAAATTACTGATACAAGCTTTACTGGCCCAGCATTAAAGGATTTAGGCGCATAGCTGTTGCTTTGTTCGATACACCTTTGTCTGGTGAACGTAGCCTAGTACGTAGCTTCACCGCTGTAGTAGAAAATGAGGTTAAGCCATTATTTAATCGGGGTGTCTGCTTTGACACTAAGCTACTCTTGCAAATCTTTCGCCAGATTGCAGTGGACATCGCTAAAGTACGTAGTACGCTATTTTCTAGTAACGCAGTTAAAGGACTGGCGATATTAGTAAGCTAATCGGCATTTATAGCAAAGTGCTGAGTAAAAACCCAATAATATCAAATCCGTCTGTGTTGGAATTATTTCTTCTTTTTCTTCCTCTGTGTCATCTGCGTCTCTGCGGTTTTTTTACCATCTAGACACTATCGGATTTGATGTTATTTCCTAGCTTTGAGTAATTAGCACTGTCCTCAACCATCCTGCGACTGCTATCAATTCCTAAATGAAAGTCACAGCATATAAATAGCTTTTTCCCTTAATTGCCAATTGCTAGACAAATACATACTACAAGTGTATTATAAATATTAGCCTTTATTACAAAGATTACAACTTGTCGATTATGGGCAGATTTTCTTCAAACATGAATCACGCGATGCATTGCCGAGCCAGCAAGGCTTCAGGTCGAATAGTCGTGCTGTTTGGGTTTGAGGGAAAATATCGATTATTAGGCGGTAAATCTGCAAGCGTTGGCGTAGAGGCAGTTATTTCCAAATTGATCAATCCAGATCAACTGATCCAGAGCGGGGGGTGCGGATACTTTCTGGCACTAATATAGGGCAAAAAGTGAGTACTTCCCCACCCCCGCTTTTGATAATCAGAGGCGGGGGTTGTTTTTTGAGGAGTCAACTAACATATGCAAGCTCGACAGCGAAATCAACAACCACATGTATTACAAAACTCGGTGGTAGTCTTTTCTAAGAACTATCTACCGTTGGCACGTATTAATATTAGACGAGCGATCGCACTTTTAATCACAGGTCAGGCAGAATCCTTAGAGTTTGGCAGCACCAAGCTTTGGGAAGTGCGTTCACCCAATGTTGTATTGCAAGTTCCTGAACACATCCGTTTGACCATTGGCAATCCCGAACGGCATTGGAAAGTACCTCCTGTGAATCGCCGTGAAGTGCTGAAGCGAGACAACCATACCTGCCAATACTGCGGTAGTACCAAGAATCTAACCCTTGATCATGTGATTCCCCGCTCAAAAGGTGGACAACACAGTTGGGACAACGTTGTAACCGCATGTGATAAGTGTAACTCAACCAAAGGCGATCGCTTGCTTCATGAAACCTCTATGGAACTGAAAACCAAGCCAAAAGCCCCAATTCACCCAGCAGTTGCATTTGCAGAACAATTCTGGAACAGCCAACGCCTGACTGACAATGATGAGTTTGTAGGTAGGCTATAAAGTCATATTTAATTGTCATAGACCCCCGACTTATACAAGAAATCGGGGGTCTTGTTACAAAGCCTTACTACTTCCAATATAATTACTAATTTACTTTCAATTATTACTAGATTTATAATTAGAAAACATGCTGTAAATACTTTTGTATTTACTATTACAAATGTATTTTTGAGAAATGTTTTTTGTTGTACATTTAAATATTTTTCGATGTGCAATTTATGGAAAACAGCAAAATAAGCTATGATATAAAGCTTTTTTGGGCTTATATTCTAATACTTTGACAATTACTAAAAAAAAACTTAAGCTATTAGATAGGACACACTAAATCAAATTCCCAACATTGATTTTGTTTATAAAAATTAAAAATCACTGTTGTAGAGTATCAGCATGAACAAATAAATTAAACTCAATCATTAACTATAAATAATAGCCCCCCATCATTTGGCTACAAGAAAGCTGACACAAGAGCCGCCGGATTTCGCTACGCAGATCTGATGATAAATTCCGGCTATCTGTGAATGCTTGTAGTGTTGTGATTGCATGTCAATCATAGGAGTTTAACGAGGAGCGGTAGATATGTCCAGGAGAATACAATGCTTGAGTATCTTACATCTTTGAACGATCACAATTTACCTTACCCAGATACGATCCATCCCATCGTAGTCCACTTCGTAATTGCGATGGTATTGTTTGCATTCTTCTGTGATGTAGTTGGTTACTTTACTGGTAAAACTCATCTTTTCGAGGTGAGTTGGTGGAATATGTTCGTTGCTACCATCGCCATCTTCGTTGCCATCATTTTTGGTCAATTTGAAGCAGGCTTGGCACAACCTTACGATCTAGCTAAATCAGTACTAAATGTACACACCTTAATTGGTTGGTCACTTTCAGGATTGATTGCGACCATTACAGCATGGCGCTATGTAATTCGTTCTCGCAACCCACAAAAATTACCAATTTATTATCTTGGGGCAGGACTGCTGTTAACTGTGATAGTTGGCTTGCAGGTCTATCTTGGAGATGAACTTGTCTGGGTATATGGACTGCACACAGTCCCAGTTGTGGAAGCGGTAAAGGAAGGAATTTTGCCATGAACTCTGAACTGATCAATCAATTGAGCGATTTGGGTGCAAATGGGCTACCTTACACCATTCCCATTCATCCCAACTTGGTACATCTAACTCTAGGTTTGTTCATCATCGGCATTACCTTTGATATCGTTGGTGTGCTGTTTCCCTTCCAAAAATGGGTCTTCAAATTTTTAGCGATTTCAGTTGAACGTGCCAACTTTTTTGATGTTGGTTGGTACAACATGTTAGCTTCCAGCATCATCACTTTTTTCACCGTCGCAGCAGGCTTTTATGAAATGCTGCTGGCAACTCCACCAACCGATGTTAAAAGCGCCTGGGGATTGCAGGCAATGGAAACCATGCTTTGGCATGGCGTTGGTGGCGTATTCTTATTAGCGCTGATTCTGATTATGACAATCTGGAGAGGATGGCAGCGCTTCGTCTGGAGTGAAGATGCAGATAGACAAGTGCATTGGAGTTATTTACTCACCGGTTTAGTAGTCATGTTCATTATGTACCTCCACGGCACACTGGGAGCGCAAATGGCTGCCGAATTTGGCATACACAACACAGCAGATAAGTTGTTGCGGTTAGGCAAAGACCTGAACACAGTCCTTAAGTAAGATTTGTCAGTTGTCAGTTGTCAGTGGTCAGTGGTCAGTTGTCTAATACCCAATTCCCAATTCCCAATTCTCAATTCCCAATTCCCAATTCCCGTTAACTATGAACATTCGCAAGATATTAAATATATTGACGCTGTTTACGGGTGCGATCGCAGTGACTTTCATGAGTCTCTGGATAGGTAAGCAAGCTTATTCTTGGCTTCCCCCACAAGCAGCAGCTGAATCTCACCTAATTGACGATTTGATTAGCTTCTTGGTGACACTGGGTGCATTCATATTCCTAGGAGTAACTAGCACTCTGGTGTATTCGATTATTTTCCATCGGGCGAAAAAAGATGACTTCAGCGACGGCCCAGCAATTGAAGGTAATATCACCTTAGAAGTTGTCTGGACAGCTATCCCTGTTCTGCTAGTGCTTTGGATTGCAGGTTACAGTTCTCAAGTTTATGAACAAATGGCAATTCAAGGCCCAGCCCAGCTAGTTCACTTACATAATCCGATGGGAATGGAATCGGCTTATGCAGCAACAAAAGACGCACCTGTTGATGCTTTAGCTGAACCTGTAGAAAAGATTGACGTAGTGGCTAAACAATGGGCTTGGGTTTTCCACTATCCAGAGAAAAATGTTACTAGTACAGAATTGCATTTGCCTAGCGATCGCCGGGTGCGTTTAGCCTTGCAATCAGAAGACGTGCTGCACGGCTTTTATATTCCTGCATTCCGTCTCAAGCAAGACATCATTCCCAACCACACTATCGACTTTGAATTCACTCCCATCCGCACCGGTGAATATCGCCTCACCGACTCTCAATATAGCGGCACATACTTTGCAACCATGCAAGCCAATGTAGTTGTGGAATCTCCCGAACAATACCACCAATGGCTAGCCCAAGCTGCAACCCATAAACCATCACCAGCCAACAATCAAGCAGCTTCTGAGTATGCACAAGCATCTACTCAGGCAGTCAAAACTGGTTGGGCGACAGTTGCACCTGCGCCATCTCCTTTGGTTAATTACCCAGGTTGAAAGGAAACTCACCGATGACAAATATCCCTATTGAAGGCCTCAGTCTCCCAACTGAGAAGCCTCACCACGAATCCCCAGGTGACTGGAAGCGATACTTCAGCTTTAGCACTGACCACAAGGTCATAGGTATCCAATATCTTGTTACTTCATTCCTCTTCTTTCTAGTCGGCGGTATCTTTGCAATGGTGCTACGGGGAGAACTGATAACACCCGAAGCAGATTTAGTAGACCGCACCGTTTATAACGGCATGTTCACCATGCACGGCACTGTCATGCTGTTCTTGTGGACATTTCCCTCACTAGTTGGTTTTGCTAACTATCTAGTACCCCTGATGATTGGGGCGCGAGATATGGCATTTCCTCGCCTCAACGCCGTCGCCTTTTGGATGGTGCCTGTAGTCGGGATTCTCTTGATGGGTAGTTTCTTTGTTCCTGGTGGGCCAGCCCAAGCCGGTTGGTGGTCTTATCCACCAGTGAGTCTCCAGAATCCCACAGGTAACTTAATCAATGGACAAGTTATTTGGCTGTTAGCGGTGGCAATATCTGGGGTATCTTCGATTATGGGGGCAGTTAACTTTGTCACCACAATTGTGAAGATGCGGGCGCCAGGTATGACCTTCTTCCGGATGCCTCTCTTTGTTTGGGCAGTATTTAGCGCCCAAATTATCCAACTATTCGGACTACCTGCATTGACTGCTGGTGCAGTGATGCTACTACTGGATCTCACCGTTGGTACTGGCTTTTTTAACCCAGCTAACGGAGGAAATCCTGTGATGTTCCAGCATTACTTCTGGTTCTACTCCCACCCCGCCGTTTACGTGATTATTTTGCCCGTCTTCGGCATCTTCTCAGAAATCTTCCCTGTTTATTCTCGCAAGCCTCTGTTTGGCTACAAAGTAGTTGCGATTTCATCCCTCTTAATTGCCGTAGTCAGCGCTATTGTTTGGGTACACCATATGTATGTCAGCGGTACTCCTGGCTGGATGCGGTTGATATTCATGTTGACTACGATGTTTGTGTCTGTACCCACTGGCATTAAGGTGTTTGCTTGGGTAGCGACCATCTGGGGCGGTAAGATGCGGCTGAATACGCCCATGCTGTTTGCCTTGGGTGCATTAGTGATGTTTGTGTTTGCCGGTATCACAGGCATTATGCTTTCCTCTGTGCCGGTTGATGTTCACGTTAACAATACTTACTTTGTAGTCGGACACTTCCACTACGTCCTCTACGGTACCGTGACGATGGGCTTATATGCTGCCATCTATCACTGGTTCCCCAAAATGACCGGACGTATGTACTACGAAGGTTGGGGTAAATTGCACTTTTGGTTAGCCTTCATCGGTACCAATCTCAACTTTTTACCGATGCACCCATTAGGATTACAAGGGATGTTACGGCGAGTTGCTTCTTACGCCCCAGAGTATGAATTCTGGAATATTATTGCTAGCCTCGGCGGATTCCTATTAGGAATGTCCACTTTGCCTTTCATTTTCAATATGGTGATTTCTTGGATGCAAGGTGAAAAAGCACCAGACAATCCTTGGCGGGCCATTGGCTTAGAGTGGTTGGTTTCTTCACCACCCCCAGTAGAGAACTTTGAAGAAATTCCCATCGTCATCTCTGAACCTTATGGTTACGGCAAATCTGAACCGTTAACACAAGAAGTTCATAGTCACGCGACATTGACAAGTGTAGAGTAAGTTTTTGGGCATAGGGCATGGGGCATAGCGTATAGTGCATAAAATACTTGTCTTGATGCCCAATGTCCTAACCCAAAATTACTCACTTTACACCAAAGATTAACGTTTAGACAGCAGGGGAGATGAGGAGGATGAGGGAGAATAACTAATCCGATGCTTTATTCCCAATGCCCAATGCCCTATTCCCAATTCCCAATGCTTGATTTTGAAGATAAAGGATAATTCCACCAATGGACAGTTATATTGTTTCAGATGAATTGCAGCAACATCTGCATGAGACAGGCGGCGAACATGGTCATGATGAAGAAGGCAGTAAGATGTTTGGCTTCATTGTGTTCTTACTGTCTGAAAGTGTTATTTTCCTCAGTTTTTTTGCAGGATACATTATCTACAAAACAACTACTCCTAATTGGCTACCAGCTGGTGTTGAAGGATTAGAAATTAAAGAACCTGCAATCAATACGGTAATTCTTGTTGCTAGTAGCTTTGTAATTTACTTGGCGGAACGGGCACTACAACGTCATAACTTGTGGGGATTTCGCCTATTTCTCTTAGCAACGATGGCCATGGGAAGCTACTTTTTGCTGGGACAGGCCATTGAATGGAGTCACCTAGCTTTTGGCTTCACCGCTGGCACCTTCGGAGGTATGTTTTATCTATTAACAGGTTTCCACGGTTTGCACGTTTTTACCGGGATTCTGTTGCAGTTGATTATTTTAGTGCGATCGTTCATACCTGGCAACTACGAGACAGGTCACTTTGGTGTGAATGCTACTTCTTTGTTCTGGCACTTTGTCGATGTCATTTGGATTGTTTTGTTTATCCTTATTTATATTTGGCAATAAGGATTCAAAAACTAATCAATAATTGGGCATGAGAGTAATTACTTCCATGCCTAATTATTTTTACCTTTGTGTCTTCGTGCCTTGGTGAGGCAGTTCCTCATGGGGGAAACCCCCATGAGGAACTGCCGTGAGCGCAGCGTTAGCGACGCAGGAGCGTCACCCGGAGGGTGGTTTAAAAGTCAGTTTTTTACCACCAAGACACTAAGACACGAAGTTGAAAAGTTTAGTCCTTAAGTAAAAAATTAAGGATAAAGACCTCTGTCAGTCAAAGCTTGGGCAACCCTGCCGACTCCCAAGGTGTAAGCTGCTAATCGCAGAGGAATTTGCCGTAATTTCGATTGTTTGGTGACTTGGTGATAAGCTTGTACCATCAAGTGTTCCATTTCGCGGTTGACGCGTTCTTCATCCCAAAATAGATAAGAAAGACCTTGCACCCACTCCAAATAACTTACGACAACACCGCCAGCATTGGCCAAAATGTCTGGTAAGACTGTCACACCCCGCGCCTCTAAGACTCGGTTGGCTTCAAGGGTAATTGGGCCATTCGCTGCTTCTGCTACAATCTGCGCTTGTACTTGATTGACATTCTCTTGAGTGATTTGATTCTCCAAAGCTGCTGGTATTAAGACATCACAGGGTAACGTCAATAAATCTGCATTGCTAATTGATACAGTTTGGGGAAAACCAGCAATACTCTTACGGTTAGCAGCGACGTAGGCTTTCAATGCTGGAATATCCAGACCATTTTCAGAATATATTCCACCTGCACTGTTTGAGACTGCTATGATTTTGGCTCCCGCTTCGTGTAATAATTCAGCCGCAGCCATTCCCACATTACCCAAACCTTGGATAGCTACTCGCACTCCCACCAAAGATTTTCCTTGGTCTGCTAGCGCTTCACGCACAATAATCATTGTGCCACGTCCGGTTGCCATTTCCCGTCCTAGTGAACCACCAACAGAAAGGGGCTTACCAGTGACAACGCCTGGTACAGCATGACCAACATTTACTGAGTAGGTATCCATCATCCAAGCCATCTCACGGGCAGAAGTACCCATGTCTGGTGCTGGTATGTCTACGGAAGGGCCGATATCTTTAATCAACTCGCTGGTATACCGACGGGTGATGCGTTCTAATTCACCGACGCTATAAAGCTTTGGATCTATGGCAATACCGCCCTTACCACCACCGTAGGGTATACCTAACAATGCACATTTCCAAGTCATTAGCATTGCTAAGGCTGACACTTCTCGCAGTGTTACGGCTGGATGGTAACGAGTTCCGCCTTTGTAAGGGCCTAAAATATCGGAATGTTGTACTCGATGTCCGGCGAAAACTCGCACCTCACCATTATCTAGTTTTACAGGAATAGAAACTGTTACCACTTTGCGCGGATGGCTGAGTATTTCTACTATTCCTTGAGCTAACCTTAATTCCTTAGCTGCTGCCTCTAGGTAGCTACATGCTTGATCGAATGGGCAAATGTGCGCTGGAGAAGCAGCTTCCAACGGCAGCACAGGTGATGAAACCATAAAATTTTCTCCTCATCGCGGTTTATTCGCGAGCCAGATACATATATGCCTAGCTTATCCTTGTTTTTGGAGATTATGAGGTTTTTGTAGTTTTTGTTACATTTTTATTTTCATTTTATGGTAAAGCAAGTGAACACAGAAAAAACTATCTGTGTTCACAAATGACAAATAACCATCTGATATCAAGTTGTTACAAACACTTCAGAAGTAAAGCTGCCATGTAGACCATAGGGTATGTGGTGCTTGAGATGCAAGCGAGCGATCGCTCCTTTGGAGAAATCACTGGCATCCAAAATCACCACATCTGAGCGGTGAGTAGCAGCATCATAAACTAAAGCCAGCACCCAACCATCATCTTCTTTCTTTGAACCTGGGCGAGGAACGAAAATTGGTTCACCCATGAAACCACGGGGTGCAGCACTCCAAAGTTGTCTTTTTCCTGACTCTAAATCTATTTTCAGCAATGCTTGTAAAGGAGCATTACCAGTTTCTGCATGAGCCGCACCAATGTATAAATATTGATAGTTTCGTCCCACATTAGCTGGGTTGAGAGTAGGAAATTCACAACACCGGCTTTCAATGAGCTTACTTTGTACCGTCTCATCGTCGAGGTTGAGATAAAATCGCCAGAGTTGTCCAGGCGAAACTGCATCAAAATTAACTTGCCGAAAATCGCTTTCTGGTTCTACTTCAGGTAAAGATTCGTAGGAAATGGAGTCAATAAAAATCTCATTACCTACCTCAAAAGCATTAATGTGGTGGAAGATGAAACCAGATTGTGTTTCTAAAATTTTTACCTTAGCTTCCTTTGTTTGGGGAAAGCGAGGAATAACTATTATGCGAGTTGGTTGATGTGGTTGAAAATCGATACATTCCCCCGCTGAACGTATTCCTAAGACAAAAGGTATGGGGTTGAACTTGACAGGATTTTGGAAGAAGATGCAGTACTGAGGAGTAATAACAAAATCATGAATAAAACAAAAACCAGGAACACTATGAGCGTGTTTTCTCACAATTTGCCCCGCCAAATTTACCTCGAAAATAGTAATTGTGGTAGAGAGTCCCGGTTTAATAGAAAAGTTTACTAGGCAAGGTTCACCACCATCTTGTTCGCAACTAGGGTCAAAACGGGGATGAGCGCTAAAGGCTTCACCAGTTGACAAAACACCGTTGAAATATTCTCGCCCCAATGTTTCTAAAGTATGGGGGTCGAGGATATGGGGTTCAGCTGCTTCCCATAATGCCAAAAGTTGACCACCCCAGTAGATAACATTGGTGTTAGCAATATTTTTGAGTTTGAAGTCAAAGATATTGGCTAGCCAGCCTCCTGGTTTTTGAGTACCAAAGACACCACGATAAAGAATTTTGCCAGCTTGTTGTTCTGCTACATAGCCTTCGGTGCGGATAAAGCGATTGCGAAAATGGGCACGACCATTGGCAAAAGTGACGCGGCTAATCATACCATCACCATCAAATGGGTGATGAAGGCGTTGTCCATTTACATCGAATAAACCAGGGCCATTTCTAAACAGCGTACCTTGCAGTTCTAGAGGAATTTCTCCTTCTACATCATCAATCCAATAATCAAACTCTTCTTTAAGGGATTGATATCCTCCTTGCCAATCTGCACGAGTGTAGGATTTTTCTAAAATTGGGTTTTGTTGAATTTTTAAATTCTGCATATGTTTTATATTTTTTTGTTACCTTGCCTTCTAGTAGTAAATTAGGGAGTAGGGAGTGGGGAGTAGGGAGTAGGGGAGATGAAAAAGATGAGGGGGAGAATAACTAAACCAATTTCCAATTCCCAATGCCCAATAACCATTTTTAAATTCTTTGTTAGTCAACTGCTTCTGATTCTGATTCTTGCAGTATTAACTCAGGTATGAAATCTGGTACCAATGGTGTTTCCCCATTAGTGGCTAACACTGGTTGCGATACTGGTGTCTCAGTTTGTGAGCCACTATTTGGTAGCCAGCTGAGGAATGGTAATGGTAACAAAGTGCTGAGGTTAGTAATGATCACCAACAGCCAAAGGTAGTCAAAGTTAGTTTGAGTAATTCCTAGCCAATGCATGATGATGGCCCCAGATCCGTAGCTAACTATTCCTCCCAAGTTCATCACCGACATCAACAAGGCAAATAATGTCGCCTCCACTCCTGAAGGGCAAAGTCTCGCTGCTAGTACTAATATTGGCATATAGGCGATTTGCCCCATGACAGTGAGTATGAGACTGTCACCCAAACTAAACCAGTAGTCGTCTATGCCTATAACTCGGTTGGTATGAGTCACCAATAGCAACATGGTCATTCCTAAAACTGATGAAATGACGGTAGACCAACCAAAAATTACGCGAAATGGAACACTTTTAAGGTATCGTTGAAAAATCCAAACACCAGCTAAAGAAGCAGCACTTGTCACCAGCCGTACCCTACCTAAAAATTCTGGTTGAAAGTGGAGTTCGTTGGTGGTAAAGAAGAAAAAGGCTGAATCAGCGCTTGGGGTTGCTTGCAAAATGAAAATGAATGCTGCTGGCAACCATATTGCTTTTTGGCTGATGGCTTGGCGTAGTTGCCCCAGTTGATGCTTGACGTTTAGAAAGTTAGTGTTATAACTTTCATTATTAGCATCTTTGCGAATGGGAGACTCGGCAATGAACCAAGCCATCGCACAGACTAGAAGAGGGAATAAAGCAGTAATCCAAAATATCGTGCGGGTAGTGAAATGTTCGAGTAACATACCGCTAAAATAGGCAGTGATCAAACCTCCCAAGGCGGAACTACCCCAGCACAGAGATTGTAGTGAACCAATATCCGCTTGCGATTCAACTCTTGCTCGTTCGACGACTAGTGAGTCAACTATCACATCACTAATAGCCACAGAAAGGCTAGTAATAGCGATCGTCACTGTTGCTGCCCAGCTAGTATGAACTATGGTTGCCATACTCACCCAAGAAATAGCTCCCAGTATCCCGGCTAGCACTAGATATGGACGCCGACGGTAGCCGAATATGGGTAAGCCGTCTGAGATAAAGCCAAAAGCAGGCTTGATAATCCAAGGTAGAGTGACAATTCCCAATAGTGCTGACACCTGAGATGGACTCAGTAGCAGTTCGTCTTTGAGGAAAAAGCTGACGGCTAGACGCGCCAACCCGATAACGCCTTGGACAAAGTAGACCGTAAGAATGGCAATTAACTCGGCACTTGGTTCATGGCCGAAGAAAATTCTGTCTTTTACTGAGTCTCTTACTTTGGACAAGCCAGAGGAGTCAATTAACATTTGATAAATCTTTTTGAAGTTTTATCGACTTTTTTATCATATCGATTTCTTATGATTTGGGTTGTAAAAAGAGCTAATCTATAGCTGTACAGGTAAAAATCCTCATTGGCTGACAGCATTGTAAATGTGGGTGATTAAGCTTTAGTGCTGTTGGCTGATGACTTCTGACTGATGACTGTTGAGTGTCAACCGTCAAGGGTCAATGTACTCAAGGGGTGACTGTGTTACTTAGGATATATGTTTTAAGTTATTATTTCTTAATTATACTTTATTGAATTTTGTTAATAAATCAGCAGCCGTATAGCATAGAATATTGCGATCGCTTGGAGAAAAGGTCTATAAAATTAAATACTGACTTTAGCAATTCATAAATTGCCAGTACTTAAAAATAAGGATTTCATTTGTACTTAAGTAAAGTGTTAATTCGTAGATGAGCATCTATAAGCTGCACTTAAAATAAAATAGAAGACTGAGGAAAAATATCATCTTAGCTTTTCTTATATCTCTTTGGTTCTCTACTTTAAGGTATGTTTATAAATAGTCTCTAATATCAGCTTATTTTTTGAGTTTTAATATATTTGTAAATAGCTGCAATGTTCCTTGCATCGTCTATGCCTCTATGATGTATGCCTTTTAACTCTATCCCCAAAAGTTCAAGAGCCATTGCCATACCGAATCCTTTAGATACGCCAAGATATTCTGAAAATTCCTTTTTAATATTTATGTGTTCTGGAGTAAAAGGATAAGGAACATTATGAAATTGACAATCTTGTAGAAATTGCTTTTTATCGTAGTTTCCCCAAGAACAGAAAATATAATTTGGAAATAAATCAATCAATTCTTTAAAACCAGAAATTGCCTCTGGGAATCTTAGTGCTTGGTTAATATCTTGTTGCCTAATACTAGTCAATTCAGTGCAGAAAGATGTGAGTTGTGGATGTCTAACTGGTTGGATAAATTGCTGAAACTCTGAATCAATTTTCCATGTTGCTCTATTAAGCATTACTGCACCGATTTCGATGATTTCCATTTCATGACTGGGAATACTGCCATTGTTGCAGCAAGTAGCCTCCAAATCGACTATCAAAAAATAGTGGGATATTTGGGTTTTCATATTGAGGATATGAAACTATGTATTTTTTTACTACTTGCAAATTTGCAGTGCAGCTATATTATATACATATTGTAGTATTTAGTATTATTGTAATATAACAACATCTATTTTCAAGAAACACTTGCCTAAATTCTGATCAAATCTAGCTTTGGAGTTTCGAGTGTTTCTTGAATTTGTAATGATTGCCAATCTCATACACTATTTTAATCACCTGTGATTGACTAAACATAGAATTTACGGCGTGAAATTTAGACTGATGGAAAAGGCTTGAGCCAGCCAAGTTGAATAGCGGTATGGAGAGCGATCGCTCCCACTGCAAACAAAGATATACTTTCAACAGCCAGCACTAAAAAAGGCAAAACTGTGCTGTGTGAATTCCAGCCGATTTCTATCTGGCTTAATCCTCGCACCAAACCAAAAGCTAACACACCACCAGCTTTGAGTTGAGGATTTTGATCTGAGCGGATGATATAGCGATAAGTGACGCCAAACAGCAAACCAGAAAAAACAGCGATCGCACAACTTAGCCACCAGTGCCAATTAAAATCTATTTGTAGATAGGCTAGTGATGGAAAATACTTCGCTAGCAGTGAGGTATTGACAAAACTGGCAATGATAAAAGCAGAACTCAGAGAAAAACCTCCAATGATTCCAGCTTTGAGAGATTCTAAGCGTTCTGCCATCAATTGATGATCTGAAGTTTCTTTCACTTGACTCCTGTATTCATGGCGACTGAGTATTGAGGAAGCGGAGGGAGATGGGGAGCTTTCGGAGCAGAGGAGCAGAGGAGCAGAGGGGATGAGGGAGATGAGGGAGAATAACAACTGACAACTAACTTCAAAGTCCCCAGTTCCCAGTATGATAAATATTAGATACGGTTTGTAAATAATTTCAAAAGTAAAACTATGGCGATTTTGACACTGGGTTGGGTATCACTTTTGGTTGTGTTTACTTGGTCAATTGCAATGGTAGTTTGGGGACGCAACGGATTGTAAGGAAATCGTGGAAAGTCAATTCCTGAGTATTTTGGCTTTAGTTGCTTTTGTGCTGTTGCTAGCAGTTACTGGTGGCATTGGATACTTAACGCTGGCAGATTGGCGCGATCGCCGTCGTCGAGAAGACGAAAAACGCGAAACCCGACGCACTCCTGCTAAACGGCGATAATTATCTCACAGCAAATTGAGCCTGGTTTTTTAGTTCAAAAAAATTTGAGAAGGGACACGGTAATAGCGTGTCCTTTCGTTTAATTGAGAATAATCAGCAATTTCTATTGTAATTTTTGTAACCAAGCAATTAAATCAGCTTCATTTGAAAAATCTAGTAAGGCTTCTGCTAAATCTTCTAACTGAGTTACGGATAACCTTTGCAGTTGTTGTTGTAATTCAGGAGTAATCACACCAATTCGCCTTGTTAATAAACGCTGAATTATTTTTAATTCTCCTTGTTGTATTCCTTCCTCCATCCAGCTGGTGACAATTTGCATAACTACTTCCTTCAGCAACTCTCATTCTAATTGTTGTAACCAAGCAATTAAATCAGCTTCATTTGAAAAATCTAGTAAGGCTTCTGCTAAATTTTCTAACTGAGTTACGGATAACCTTTGCAGTTGTTGTTGTAATTCAGGAGTAATCACACCAATTCGCCTTGTTAATTGACGTTGAATAATTTTCAACTCTCCTTGTTGTATTCCTTCCTCCATCCAACTAGTGACAATTTGCATAACTACCTCCTGTTGAGTTGGTTCAAATTGAGCGATTTGAGTTTTAAAAATTTGTTCTTCTTGAGCATTTAGACGAAGGTAAGTGTCAATAAACCCAGAAACCAATTGCATCCTTGCAGGATCTAACTGTAAGGTAGCCAGCAAGCGCAGACACTCAGATTTTACTCTGGGGCGGTCTTTTGGTGCTATGTTCATTTTAGCCATGAGCGCACTAGCTACTGGGTTTTGTTGTTGCAGGAATTCTCGCCAATTCAGGCGATTCAACTGGATGACATCATAGTTGAACTGCAAGATAACCTTATTGGGAAATGCTAATTGATGAAAACTGATCTCGGCTTTGTTGGGGCGATCGCTTGGTAAAATTTTGGTGGTGGGTAGTGGCTGGTTGTGGGATTGGCTTTTTTTACGAACCGCAGAGGCGCAGAGGACGCAGAGTAAAAGATAAGAGGCGAACAATCGTAGAGATTGTTTAGACCATGCTTTTTGTTTCTGAGACTGAATTAGGGAAGCATATATCTATAAATTATCTATTTTAGATTATTGACAAATTACTATTTATATGGATAAGTTTTATAGTACATAAGTACCAAATTCAGTAGTGACTGTATTAAAGGAAATAATGGCTAAACGACATAAGTCTGGCAGATGTGTACATTGCCTAGAAAACGTAGACAGTTTAACACGGGATCATGTTTTCCCGTCTGCCTGGTATCCAGATACTACTCCTGAAAATTTGCAAAGATGGACAATACCGTCCTGTAGAGAATGCAATCAAGAATATGGGAAGTTGGAAGAAGATCTACTACTTAGATTAGGTTTATGCATCGATCCTGAATACGCAAAATCTAGTGGGATTACAGAAAAAGTTTTAAGGTCGATAGATCCAGAATATGCAACCGATAGTAAAGAGAAACGAATAAGACAAAGAAAAAGAGAGAAGCTAATAAAAGAAATAGTTAAGTTTAAAACATTACCAAATAAAGGTATTTATCCAAATTTTCGTTCACAAAGCAATCGATACTATCCTGAATATCTGTCGATTATAATTCCATCAAAAAAATAGAGCGTCTGTGCCATAAAATTGTTCGTGGTATAACTTATATTGTTGATAATAGCTTCATAGAACGAAATTTTAATATTGATTTTTTTGCAGTAGAAGATAAAAATGTTAAACATGTCATAGAATACCTTCAAAAAAGTTTAGAGAAATACGAGCGTCCAGGTATTAAAGTAGTACGTGTTATGGCAGATGACGAGAGAAATACAGGTTTTTATACCATAGAAATATGGAATAAATTGAAAATGTATGCCATTGTAATTTAAATTTGCAACACTTGCTTATTGATTAAAAAACTTGCCCCAGGAATATTACATCCCCAAGGCAAGCTAACTCTCTAAATTCTTCCTTGGCGCCCTTGGCGTCTTGGCGGTTCGTTTAAAGCTGCTTCACTTCCGAAACCAACTTCGACACCATATCCTTCGCGCTACCAAAGAGCATCGTAGTTTTATCCTTGTAGAACAACTCATTATCTACACCAGCAAAACCCGTACTCATCCCGCGCTTAATCACAATCGTTTGCTTCGCCCGATCTACTTCCAGAATCGGCATACCATAAATTGGGCTATTGGTATCACTACGCGCCGCTGGATTTACCACATCATTCGCCCCAATTACTAAAGCCACATCGGCTTGTTCAAACTGGGGATTAATATCATCCATATCATACAACTGGGTATAAGGCACATTTGCCTCAGCCAGCAACACATTCATATGCCCCGGCATTCTTCCAGCTACAGGATGAATAGCATACTTCACATCAACACCCATACGTTCTAATTGATCTGCCAATTCCCGCACACTATGCTGTGCTTGGGCTACAGCCATACCGTAACCAGGTACAATCACCACGTTACGCGCATAACCCAACATCATCGCGCCTTCTTCGGGATCGATGCTGCGGACGGTTTGATCAATTGCAGCACCACCAGCCGCACCACCACCGGCGGCGGCTGTACCAAAAGCACTGAACAATACGCTGAACAGCGAACGGTTCATTGCTTTACACATAATTTCAGTAAGGATAATACCAGAGGCTCCCACTAATGCCCCAGCGATGATCAACATATTGTTCATCACCACAAACCCAGCAGCCGATGC
>NZ_JAECZC010000001.1:154187-159199 GCF_016056305.1 Amazonocrinis nigriterrae CENA67
ATCTAACCAGATGATTTCCTTATTATCAACCGTCAAACGATGATTATACTGCTGCAAGCAGCGGTTACAAGTACAAGTAATAATTGCCTCTGCTTGACCGGACACTTCCAGGTAATTGCCATGATGCTGGACGCGGACGCGACCGCGAACTGGTGTCAACGTTTCCAGACCAGGCAGAAACTCTTTAACCTGAATTTCCTCTGTCCGCTCCGGGGCTTTGGTTAGCTGCGGAATATAAATTGCGTCCATAGGATTTGTGAGATATCCTCACGAAAATTTATGTTTTTACTGATGTTTGTTGATTGTGAACAGGAAGTTAGAAAAATTATAATGAGATAATTTTTATTTATCAGTCCTTTAGTTTAGTTTTTAGGGACAACAGTGATTCTGAAGTTTGATGAGTTATGGTCTGTAAGCTATAAATTTTTACTTAATTCCTAAATTCTCACAACGAACTTTTACTGTTATTCTAAACTCCTAACTCCTGTACGGGCGGGTTTAGCCGACATATCTTGCTACCAATTGAGTAAATTTGCAAAACCCGCCCCTACAACTCCTAACTCTCAACTTTTAACTCCTAACTCATTCAAAGGAAGCCGGACGTACAACTAAATGGCGATGCGGCTCTTTACCACGACTGAAGGTTTCCAAATCTCTAAAGTCTTTCAAGAAGGTGTGGACTTGACGGCGTTCGGCTGAACTCAGAGATTTAATTTCCACTTCTTGACCAAAAGAACGCACTTGATCAGCAGCGGCTTCTGCTAATGAGCGAATTTCCGCTTGTCTTTTAAGACGATAACCATTCAATTCAATGGTATAAGAAGCTTGACCTTCCTGTGGTTGGCTCAGGTTTAAAATGGAATTGGCTAGATACTGAATTGCATCTAGCACAGAACCATCAGGGCCAATCAGAACTTGAATTTGTTGTGGTGTCAGGTTGGTTTCATCAATGGTCAACCAATAGTTATCTGGTTCTTGGGAATCACCGTCTTGAGATTGGGCAGCTTCTAAATTACCCTGAATCTCAGCGGATATCCCAGTGAGTTGCAGCAGTGTTTTTAACCACTGCTGACCTCGTTGCATGGGACTGTCACTCATCTATCAACCTGTAGTCTTTTTCTTAGAACTTTTTGGTTCAAAGGGTAGGGCCTTTTGTTCTGTGGCTGCTGCTTCTTTTTCTTGGGTGGCTACGATTTTTTGCAGTTCCTCTGGTAAAGGCTCGCGGGAGAGAATGTAGGTTTGGGCGGTTTGGAAAATATTTCCAATCACCATATACATCAATACCCCAGCGGGTAGGGGGAAGAACAAAAACATGCCAGAAAATATAACTGGGGTAATTTTGTTAACCGTATCCTGTTGTGGGTTGCCACCACTGGAATTTTGCCCAGAAAGTGCTTGGCTCACATAAAGGCTGATCCCAAAGAATACTATCATTGCCACGATATCCCAGTGGATAGTGCCATCGGGATCTTGGGCACCAACCCTTCCTAAAGCATCGATGAACAAAAAGCCCTTATCGGCTGCTAATCCTGGGATAGTACCTTGAATCGTCACATCTCCTGGTTGTAGGGCTTCTATATTACCAAGAGCATCGATTTTGATTCGATCTTCGCCTTTGATGACCTTCCATTGAGGAATTATCTTGTTATCAGGATGTTCTGCTAAAAGTACCTGAAATGGTTTGCCTTCAAGGGTCTGATATTGTATCTTCGTCTGTTCTCCCACGGCTAATTTATTGCCGCTAGGAAGGATAGCTGTTACGGGAATATGCTCCCCATCAGCAACGTAGATGTTTTGAGGAGGAGTAGCAAAAGCTTGGGGTTGAATTCGTTCGATTTGTTCAGCGGGAAAGACTTGCAGGTTGACAGAGTAGTTCACTCCGGCAAAAGGCGAACCCCGCAAAGTGGCAAACAGCGCTAATAAAACTGGCATTTGCAGTAGCAGTGGTAAACATCCTGCTAATGGGTTGCCAAATTCCTTCTGGACATTGACCATTTCCTCTTGCTGCTTCTGCGGATCGTCTTTATAACGCTCTTTGATTTCTGCCATCCGCTTTTGCATCAGAGGTTGCACAATTCGCATCCGCCGCATATTGCGAATTGAACCAGCACTCAGGGGATAGAGCGCAAAGCGGATTATCAATGTCAAGGCAACGATCGCCAATCCATAGCTAGGCACAATGCTATAGAAAAAATCTATGATTGGCAGCATTACGTTGTTCGAGAGAAACCCGATACCAAAATCCATTATTCTGAATTCAACCTGAGGTACTGTAAACTGAACTGAATCTAATTTATCTAAATCATGATTAGTCTGCGACTATCCTACGCTACGGATAGCCGCACTTTCAAAAAAAATGAAAATTGGGAATTGGGAGTTTGGAATTGGGAATTGGGAATTGGGAATTGGTATTATTCCCAAGGCCCTGCTCCCTCTGCTCCCCTGCTCCCTTGCTCCCTGCTTCCTATCAATTGTTGGCAGCACCGCTATATTGGGGATTTTTGGCGGTAACTTTTTCGTTGATGTAGTCATATACTTCTCGAAATTTGGGAACAGCCCGCATTTCTAGACGACTACCATTTCTCAGGGTTAGCACCATATCTCCCCAAATGCCAACACCACGGGGCACTTTGACAACTTTGACAATTTCTGAGTAAATCACGTCAGTGCGATCGCGTCCCATCCAACCGCCCATCACGGTGACGCGGCGGTCTGTGATGCGAAAACGCAGCCACAGCGCCCTGACAATTGCCCCCACTGTCAATGGTATGCCCACGACTGTTAACCCAATTAATAGGTTTAGAATCAAATCCCCAATGTGAGGGCCGCCTTCATAAAAAATTTCTTCACGAATGCCCATTGAATACCTCAGCTTGTGCCAACAACTGCTCTAATTCTTGCAGAAATTGTTGGCTTACGCACTTAGATTCTGCTGCTGTTGGTTTGACAACAACCACTAGCCGCCAGCCTGGTGACAATTTCGGCAATAAATTATGCAAAATAGCAGTAATTTTGCGTTTAATCCGGTTGCGAACTACTGCTCTTTTACTAACTTTTGTACTAATCGAAATGCCGATTCGTGTGTTGGTAAGCTTTCCTGAGTCGGCCAGTGGTTGAGTGTTAATAACAGCATCACAGAAAGGTTTTGTTGAACATGTCGGTCGTAAGGCTCTCAATGTGAAATGAGAACTATTGCGCCGAATTCCTTCCCGGAAAACTGCTTGGAAATCTTTTCGAGATTTTAGTCGATTCGCCTTGGGCAAAGCCACAGTCGTTTCAGTTCAGATTCCCTAAACGCTTAGACGATAACGTCCTCTTTTTCTTCTTGCTTTGATCACGTTTCTTCCGTCTGGTGTCCGCATTCTGGCACGAAAACCAGAGGTTCTTTTTCTCTTACGGCAAGTGCCGCCCAAGGTTCTCTGCATATAGTTCTCCTGTAAGGCGATTTCTATAAAAACTCACAATCTATTATTGTATCACTTTACGTCTATAAAATAAACATTTCGGGGAAAAGTTAGTTGTCAGTAGTCAGTGGTAGCTAGCAACTAACAACTGACAATTGACAATTGACTTAATTAACGCTAATAATCCAGGTTCCTAAGTAACGTAATAGTGGCACATCTCCAGGGGAAAGAACCTGGCAGTTGAAATAAAAAGTACCACCGAATGCTGGGTTCTGCACGTTAGATAGGACTAACTCCACCTTATTACCTGCTGGGACTGGCTCTTCGGGAAAAATTTCTAAGACGCGGCCTTCTTTGTCCCATTTCACTTCAGATAAGGCAACTTTTTTACCTCTGACTTTTACTTCTACCTTTTTGGTATCAAAACTTCCTTTGTAATAATTTGGGTAGGTAATGGCGAACTGAGCAACTGCCAATTTCATCTTTTTTTCTGGAATCCTGAGAATGTAGCGATCCCAGCTATTTGTTTGTCCACCAAAATCTAACCGGAAGGGTAGCTGATTTTCACTTTTGACACCGCTAAACAGCGTCAAACCAGGTAGGCTTTGCGCCCAGGTGATGACTGGAAACCCAGTCAGCAAGAAGCTAGTTACGGCTACAGCAGAAAGTAAACGGCGCATAATTTAGGCTCCTCTCACAACAATTAGGTGTTTATCTAAAAAACTAAGATTTAGTATTCGTAACTAAACTTTACTACTGACTTCCTGACATTATGACGTTAAATGTAAACAAAAAGTGCCATTTACCCTAGCAAACCATCCTCAGTACAAATACGCTGTAATTTATCTAACCGCAATCATTGTTACAAGATTCTCTTTGTAGAATAGCCATTTCTGTTTTCAGATCAGTCAAATATGAACTACATAGAAACACAGGAGTGACTTGATTGTGTTTCTAAATATGTATAAGTGTATCTTAATTTAAGATTATTGTTATAAAAATTGAGCGTTGTCATTAGCGAACGCCATTGAACTTAGGATAAATTGTTTAAAATAAGCTTGGTCAAAGTGATAATCCTTAAAAATTAGTTGAGAAATAATCAAGCTTCAAAAATTTGCTAAATATTGCACTATGTAAGAGAAGGAAGACCAAAATTTTTCAATCCCTAAAACAAGTTGAAGACCAGGATGCAACGAAAGGGAATCAACATAGGATTTGCAATAGCATGTAAATCTATTTTGTAACTATCAACAAGCGTGAGTCTGCAAACAGTCAAGTGAGGCTTTGTCTGGAAAACCAAGACTGGCAAGCGAATTCAAGGTTAAATCCACCAAGAAGGAACTTCCAAATCAAAAAATATCCCCCCAAGTGACTTTTCACAGTTGATAGTCATCTGTAGGGGCGGGTTGATGAATACTATCACTTAATAGCGTGAAAATATTTGTGAACCCGCCCCTACTTCAACCAGGATTATTTATTTCTTGGAGTTCCCGAAGTTTCTGTCTGGAACCAGAAGTTAAAGACAACCCTAACCAGGGAAATTGGATATTTAGCAGAAATTAAGTATTTATCTCTAGGAGATTTCATGAAAATAGCAGTTGCTAAAGA
>NZ_JAECZC010000001.1:161631-354439 GCF_016056305.1 Amazonocrinis nigriterrae CENA67
ATATAGAAAATGGTTGCCATGTGGAAATTACTCATCTGCTAATTCAAGATCATCCTTGGTGGAGTCTTGCCTTTGAAGCCTTTGGTGAAGATGCTCATTTGATGGACAATCTTCAGGAAACAGCCAGTCGGGTATTCAACACATATCGCGGGTCAAAATTACAAGCACAGAATTCCTACGGTTACCCCCATTGGCTAGCACTTGTCTGTCGGTAACTGGTTACACACAAGTAAAAATCACCCTATAGGGTACTGTCATAGCTAATAATACTGAAGCAGTATGTTATTAATATATTGCTTTTATAGTTAAAAAGTATGCTAAATAATTCGGGGTATCCACTGTAAATAACAGAGTTTAAAAGTTAGTGGTCAGTTGTCAGTGGTCAGTGGTTAGTGGTCAGTTGTCAGTTGTTATTCCCTTTACTCCTCTGCTCCTCTGCTCCCTATGCTTCCTCTTCCTTCTGCTTTTACACCTTTAAATTAAGGAGAAATTAAGGAGAAATAGATGGCTTTAAAAAATTACGGTGTTCTGAAAAGTCGGGCTATAAATCGCAAACTTGGAGAAGGTTCTAATCCTCATTACCAAGTGCTTGTGACTGACGAAAAACAACAGTATCGCATTGCTATCAACGTCAAATCAAAGGAAAGTCCTTCAGAATTACTGTACTTTGTAGACGAAAATTTTTCTCATCCTATTACAAAGGAACTACAAGAATTAGATGCTGGGTTCCATGAGTTGGTAAAGAAACCTGGAGGAATGGCTTTAGATTACATTCGGGGGAATTTTTTCGATACGAGTCAGATGAAACCGTTACCATACAATGTGCCAGGGCCAGATAACGACCTCAACGAATTACTAGAACTATACATTGCACGGGCGATCGCATCACCAGATGCAGTCCTTTACCCCTTTGGCGAAAGGTGGGGGCCAGAAACAGATGTGAAGGACAAGTATTTTGGTTTTCTTCCTGGTAATGGTATTCATGATATTCACATGAATCAGGGTAATGCGGCTCAATTTCAAAAAGATAACGGTGTTTGGCAAGATGGCGGACTGCTGATTCATTATCCAACCCGGAATCAGTGGGTAGGTATCTTCTTAGCCTTCCAGTCCCAGTCTTTCCACACCGACGACACCACCGGCAACAGAATCGATGTGGTAATTCCACCGACAACTGCGGCAATTCGTATTGTAGCTGCTTTGGTGAATCCGCTGGGAGACGATGTAGGCAAAGAGACAGTCAGTTTAATCAATACCTCAGCGGAAAAAGTAGACTTAAATGGTTGGGCACTTGCAGATCGAACCAAGCGCAAGCAACGCCTCAGTGGCATTATCAATGCAGGTGAAGTTGTGAAAGTGCCTTTAGCTAAAGACGGCATCCAATTAGACAATAATGGTGGTATCATTACCCTTTTAGATGACAAAGGAATCAAAATTGACGGTGTTTCCTACACTAAAAAAGATGCCCAAAAACAAGGTTGGACAATAGTGTTCTGATTTTAATAGTTTTTTTTTCTTCGTGTCTTCGTGTCTTTTGTGGTAAAAAAATTTGAACCACAAAGACACAAAGCCACAAAGTTTTTTCAAGGCAGATAGGACTAGCCGTTTGAATATAGTTAATTGAATAACTTTAATTGTATAAGTCTCACTGTCGCACGCTTCCTGCCTGGCAATCCCGTAACCAGGCTTTAACTCCTTGGGCAATAGTGCCATCAGTGCTATCCCGTGGAGGTGATTGTAGTTGTTGCGCTGGATATGAACCTGTTTGAGTAAACATCATCACCAGACGCCAACCATTTTTAGTTTTCGTCAAAAATAGCCAATGAAATTCTTGTAATTCTACGACTTTTTGATTGATGTACTGCCGTTGCAAGGTAGTAAAAAAAACTTGCTCAACTCCTGTTGCATCACTTTTTTGTCCATTTGTGTTATTTTCGCCGAAATTTAGAGGCAGAGGCTGAAACTCAGGTCTTCCTGCCACTAGCATATAACCGTAAGCTTCGCTGCTTCTGCTGCGACGGCGGGCACGTTGAGTAGCACGGTTAGCATATCCAGGTAAATCGCGCAATAGTTTAGTAGTTAATATTTCTAAACTTTGCTCAGAACAAGAAGACCTCACCCCGCTACTAATACCTCCTTTTTCCGTAGGCGAAGAGGAGGTGAGGTTCTGCGAGAATGCTGAGTGATTAAGACTTGCTATGAGAAACAAGCAGCTGCAAGCTACAAGCGACAATCTATAACTTTTCTTTCTGACTCCTAGTTGGAAAAAGGGAGTCGGGGAAGAAACCTTTTTCATGGCAAGGTTAGTGGGTTTTTCCCGTGAATGAATAGCTGCAAAAAGTTACTGAGGAGTAGAGAGTGGGGTAAGAAACCTTTTTCATGCCACGGTGGTTAATTCCTCAGAAATTCTCTTCCAAGCTAACTCAGGTTCAGCCGCTGCTGTGATGGGACGCCCAATTACCAAGTAATTGGCACCGGCTTGAATAGCTTGTGCTGGGGTAAGCGATCGCTTTTGATCTGCCATGTTAGCCCAAGTTGGACGTACACCAGGACAAACTAGGAGAAAATCATCTCTACAAGTTTGGCGTAATTGTGCCACTTCTAGTGGTGAACATACAACTCCATCTAACCCCGTTTCTTGAGCCATTAATGCCATTTCTAGGATGTATTCTGGCAATTCTAGGGGAATTTTCAAATCAAAAGCCAACTGTCTAGCAGAAATACTTGTCAGCAGAGTAACGGCAATTAATTTAGGTGGTTCTACACCAGTTTGTGCCGCCCCTACCTGCACCGCCTCAGTTGCAGCTTTTAGGGCATCTCTGCCACCAGTAGCATGAATTGTCAGCAAATCAACCCCATACCTAGCCGCAGCCCGACAAGCACCGGCAACAGTATTGGGGATATCGTGAAACTTTAAATCTAGGAAAATACGCTTTTGCCGAGACTTGAGTATTTCCAGGATTTTCGACCCGGAACTAGTAAACAATTCTAAACCGACTTTCCAAAAACCCACTTGCGGCAGCTGATCCACAAGGGCGATCGCACTTTCCACATCCGGCACATCCAAAGCCACAATAATTCGTTCTTCTACATTCATCGCCAATTCCCCATTCCCAATTCCCAATTCCCAATTAAGGTACAAGCCTGACAAACTTATTTTTACCGACTTGTAAAACTTTACCGTGTAAATCACTGGGTTGCTGGAAAACAAGATCGGCATCGGTGATGCGATCGCCATCTAGCCGCACTCCACCCTCTTGAATTTTCCGCTTGCCTTCTCCGGTACTTTTACACAAGCCGCTGACACCGAGGATATAAGCTAACTTAGCAGGAAACTGCGCCACCGCAGTTAAAGAAAATTCTGGAACTGCACCTTCTTTCCCGCCTGTTTTCGCTGCTTCCTTGGCTTCATTAGCTGCTTGTTCGCCATGATACTGCCTGACGATTTCCCATGCTAAAAGTGTCTGGCGATCGCGGGGATTTTCCGGTAGTTTGTCTAAAGGTAAATCTGTCAACAGTTCAAAATACTGTTCCAGTTGATTATCTGGCACTCCTTGTAGTTTCTGATATTTTTGTGCAGGGTGTTCTGACAAAGCCACATAATTACCTAGCGACTTCGACATTTTTTGTACCCCATCAGTACCGATTAAAATCGGTAGCAGTAAACCAAATTGCGGTTTTTGTCCAAAATGCCGTTGCAAATCTCGTCCGACAGCGATGTTAAACTTCTGGTCGGTTCCCCCTAATTCCACATCTGCTTCAATGGCAACAGAATCATAGCCTTGCATTAATGGATACAGGAATTCATGAATAAAAATTGGACTCTCCTTTTTATAACGTTCCGCAAATCCCTCTTTGGCTAGCATCTGCCCCACGGTCATGGTAGACAGTAACTCCACAATTTTCCCTAAATCAAGCTGGGAAAGCCATTCAGAGTTATAACGCACCTCTAACCTTCCTGGTGTGTCAAAATCCAAGATAGGGCGCACTTGGTCAAGGTAACTCTGGGCATTTTGCGCTACTTCTGCTTCTGTCAGTTGGCGACGTACCTCAGATTTTCCTGTGGGATCGCCGATGCGAGCCGTAAAATCACCAATAATTAGCACTGCTGTATGACCTGCATCTTGAAACGCTCGCAGTTTACGCATTGGTATGCTATGACCAAGATGAATATCAGCACCCGTAGGGTCGATTCCATATTTGACTCTTAAAGGTCGGTTAGTAGTTACCAAGCGTTTCTCTAAACTTTCACTTTCACTGTCAGCATCAGTTGGTTGTGGGAAAATTTCCACTGTCCCACGATGCAGCCAAGAAAAATTTTGCGTCATACTAGGAGATTCGCTATTAACTACGTTTTTTACTTGAGAAGTTAGGTTGGTTATACTCACTGGCAACTTGTCCGTTGTTTCATCTGCCAAATTAATATAATTGCAAAAAATTAACCGCCTTGCTTCATTCCATGAATTACAGTTATATCTACAAGTGAGGAAGTGAAATCGCCGTGTCGTCTTCTAGGACTTTTGAAAATAAGCAACCACAACGCCGTACTTCATCGGGTTTTGAGTTCTTAAAAGGAGTAGGTCAAATCACTGGCGGTACTCTGTTATCAATCACGATGTTGACAAGCTCCATTGTAGCTGGAGGGCTAGTTGGCTTAGCCATTAGTTTCCGTAATTTGCCAGATGTCAGACAGCTACGTAACTTTTTCCCGTCAGAAACGACTTACATCTATGACATTAAGGGCAAACTGTTAACCAGTGTCCACGGAGAAGCTAACCGGGAAGTCGTACCCCTAGATAGAATTTCTCCAAATCTGAAACGGGCTGTATTAGCCAGTGAAGATAGTCATTTCTATGATCACCACGGTATCAACCCCACGGGCGTCGGACGTGCTGTGGTAGTCAACTGGGTAGCAGGTGGAGTGCGAGAAGGCGGTTCTACCATCACCATGCAGTTGGTGAAAAACTTATTTTTGTCTCAAAAACGTGCCTTCACCCGCAAACTAGCTGAGGCGGTACTGGCGATTAGGTTAGAGCAAATTCTTAGCAAAGACCAAATTTTGGAAATGTACCTCAATCAAGTTTATTGGGGTCATAACAACTATGGTGTACAGACAGCAGCACGGAGTTACTTTGACAAGTCAGCGGAAAATTTAACCATAGCTGAATCAGCAATGATGGCGGGTTTGATTCAAGCACCAGAAGAATTCAGCCCCTTTGTCAGTATGAAGCTGGCAAAACAGAAACAAAAGGAAGTGCTAGGGCGAATGCTGGAATTGAACTGGATTACCCAGCAAGAGTATGATGATGCTCTCAAGCAAGAAATTAAACTTGGTAGAATCAGGTCTTTTCAAGGTAGTGCCCTACCCTATGTAACTAATACCGTAGCGCAGGAGTTAGCTAGAAAGTTTGGGCGCGACACTCTTCTTAAAGGCGGAATGCGGGTGCAAACTACAGTTGATGCCGATTTCCAAAAAATGGCTGAAGAAACTGTTATCAAGTGGCACAACACATTACTCAGTGAAGGATTATCCAAAAATCAAATTGCCTTGGTGGCAATTGATCCGCGCACACATTTTGTCAAAGCATTAGTAGGTGGTGTAGACCCCAAAACCAGCGAATTTAACCGTGCAACCCAAGCGCAACGCCAACCTGGCTCTTCTTTTAAACCATTTGTCTACTACACTGGCTTTGCTAGTGGTAAATTTACTCCAGATTCAATAATAGTAGATGCCCCAGTCAGCTATCGAGATGGTAACGGTTGGTACTACCCCAGAAACTATGATGGTGGCTTTAGTGGGCCAATGCCTATTCGTACTGCCATAGCCCAATCACGCAACATCCCGGTAATCAAGGTTGGTAAAGCTGTGGGGATGAATAGAGTCATAGAAACTTGCCGTACCTTGGGAATTACGAGTCCGATGGAACCTGTGAGTTCTCTACCTCTGGGTGCGATCGGTGTTACACCATTAGAAATGGCTAGTGCCTATTCTACATTTGCCAATTATGGTTGGCAGTCGCCACCTACGGTCATTGCCCGTATCACCGATAGTAGTGGCAACGTTTTGTTAGACAATACTCCTAAACCGCAGTTAGTTCTCGATCAGTGGGCATCGGCAGCAATTCTTGATGTGATGCAAACAGTGGTAAATAGCGGTACTGGTAAAAATGCTGCTCTTGACGATCGCCCAGTTGCAGGTAAAACTGGTACAACCTCATCAGAAAAAGATATTTGGTTTGTAGGTACTGTGCCGCAATTAACAACTGCTGTCTGGGTCGGCAGGGACGACAACAAACAATTAGCTCATGGGGCCACCGGTGGAGTGATGGTGGCTCCCATCTGGCGTGATTTTATGCAAAAGGCTCTCAAAGGTGTACCTGTGGAAAAATTCAAGTCACCTTCTCAGTTTACTCGCCCCAAATCTAACTAAAATTAGGAGTGATGAGTGATGAGTTATGAGTTTACTGATAACTCCTAACTCCCAACTCCTAACTTTTCTTAGGGCTGCTTTTCTAACTCGGTTTTCATCCTTTGGAGGGTGAAATGCATTTGTTCAAACATCTGTTGGGGAGTCACACCAAATTGACCTAGTTGAGTTTTTAGCTGTTCCATAGTCATTTGGGCCATAAAATCTTCTGATAGCTCGAAGCGCTTCATAAAGATGCGATAGCGATCCATCATGGCTTCCATCTGTTCAATAAACAGCTTTTTGCCCTCGCGGTCAAATTTGCCGTAGCTGTTACCAAGCTTGATTAATGCTTGATAATCTTCAAACAGCTGCTTTGCTTCTTGCTGAACTATGTCAGAGTCAAAGAATCCCATGTTATTTTTATTTAACTGAGTAACAACACTCAGGAGTTTATATTTTTGTCTCTATTTTTATTCTAGTTTAGGGAACTCGTCTCAAAAACAAGCTTCGGTTTGAGTACGGTTTTTTACCGAAATTTCAACACTTGACCAAACCCTTTGGGTAGGGAATGGGGAATGGGGAATGGGGAATGGGGAATTTTGTCAGTTGTTAGTTGTTAGTTGTCAGTTGTCATTCTCCCCCATCTCTCCATCCCCCTCATCCCCCTCATCTCCCTCATCTCCCTCATCCCCTGTCTACCTTTTAGTGGCTGATAGGTTAGACCTAAATTAATAAAATGGATTTATGTATTGCTTGCAAGCAGGATTTCTACAATGCTGAATTGATCAAGATAAGTTGCTAGTATGGCTATCTTATTCTAGGAACTGTGGTAGTCGTGGATGAATTGAGAATATGTTGACCAAGCGCAAAAGCCGAAGCGTTGCCGCTATTTTAGCTTTTTCTGGCACGCTAACAATTTCAGGTTTACATAAATTTTATTTGGGACAGCCGCTTTGGGGTGTGTTGTATGTTTTGCTTTCTTGGACACCCATCCCGAAAGTGGCTAGTGCTATTGAGGGAGTGTGGTATTTAGCCCAGGATGAAGAAGCTTTTGATCGCAATTTTAATCTGGGTAAGTCAGCTGTTAAGATTTCACAGCAGGCTAGCAATCAAGTAGGAGCGATCGCTGATGCTTTACGTGAGTTAGATGCTCTGCGTCAGGATGGACTAATTTCTGAGTACGAATTTGAGCAAAAGCGCCGCCAGTTGCTCGACCAAATTTCTTAATGCAAGCAAAAATGATGAACAACTGGCTACCTTTAAATCTCAAGTTGCAAAAACTCCGTGCCAAGCTCCTCAATGACCCTTACTATCGATTACAGTCTGGGGAAGAAATTCAGATAGCTGCCAAATTAGGTGTTCGTATTGATGCTAATCAAGCGACTGTGGACGATTGGTTACGTCTACCTGGTTTGTCGATTCACCAAGCGCGATCGCTTGTGGAGCTTTCACGTTCAGGTGTGAAATTTTACTGCATTGAAGATATCGCTGCGGCTTTGAGTATGCCTGTACAGCGACTCGAACCATTAAATCCCTTGCTAATTTTTAGTTATTACGATCACGAATCTTTAGATAAACCTACGCAATTAATTAACCCAAACACAGCAACAGTTGAGCAGTTAGCAAAAATTCCCTTTATAGATTTGCCTCTGGCGCAAGCAGTGGTGGAAAATCGATTATCGGCAGGGCCTTATCGTAACCTTGTGGATTTCCAGCGAAGGTTAGAATTATCTGGTGATGCGATCGCTCAGTTGATGTATTACTTACGCTTTTAAGTTGTTAGTTGTCAGTTGTCAGTTGTTAGTTGTCAGTTGTTAATTGTTCGTCCTTAACTACTGACCACTGACCACTGACCACTAACTAATTAAATAAACCCAATGCGGTCGAGAGGCCAAAAGCGGAATGCTGCCCGACCAATGATATTTTGTCTAGGTAAAAAGCCCCAGTAGCGAGAGTCGTTACTATCGTTACGGTTATCGCCCATGACAAAAAAGTTGTCTTCTGGGACTTGCACTGGTGGAAACGGCTGATTAGCTGGTTCAGCAATGTAATTTTCTTGCAAAGGTTGACCGTTGAGGTAAACTTTGCCGTTAGCACCACTAATTATCTCTCCAGGGACACCAATCACCCGCTTGATAAAGGCTTGGTCTTTGGGATATCCCCGACGTTGCAGTTCTGCGGGAGGCTGAAAAACGATAATATCTCCAGTTATGGGAGGGTGAAAACGGTAAGAAATTTTTTCTACCACTAAGCGATCGCCTGTATGTAATGTCGGTACCATTGAATCTGAAGGTATATAGCGGGGTTCGGCAATAAAAGTCCGAATAAATAGCGCCAAACATAAGGCGATCGCAATCAGAATGACATTTTCCTGCCAACTACGCCATACTTTTGATGACGCAGAAGCTTGTTTCACATCACTTTCCTGAGGAGTCATAGAAGTTTTCAGCCAGTTTAAAAAATTGAACAAATACCTTGATTATTTTGACGCTAAAGGTATACTTGTAAACAAGCTGGGTTTTAGAGTGACCCATACAAGCTTGAATACTAGGGTTATTGCATCTACCATCGTTAAGCAAAAGTACTGGCAATTAACTATGACCTTTGTGAAAAAACACAAGCTAAGGATTAGGGTTACTAGATAAATAATTAAGAATTCTAATCCTAATTCTTGCAATTATAAGGCAAGGTTTTAGTACATTACCAGCTTTACTCCTGAAAAAGCTAGTTGCCGAATGTTACAATAATGTAGCTAGTTGCTTTTTTGACTGATTGAAAAATAGCTGAGTACAGAGTGCATTTTGGTAAAATTTAAACAATTAATCAGTATTGACTACTGATTTAGAAAAAATTATAAGAGGAATAAAAAAAGTTAATATTTATACAATTGCTAAGCATTGATTTGAGCCACCCGTAACTGAAGCCTAGTAATTCTTGGTTTTACCAGTCAATGTATGCTGTAAAAATTACCTAAATACATAGACTAAATATTTATATAGCTCACGCAGTTAATCAAAGAACAGAATGTGCATTGGCAAAACTGCAAGCTGCTTATAAGTTCCTTATTTTTTACACATATTCTAGACAGAAGTTGGATTGGAAACATAAAAATAACTGTTTGTCAACATTTAAACCTAATTTTTAAACATTTTTTAGTTGCGTTTATCAAAGCAATCCAAAATACTCATGACCGTAATCATTGAGATTTGCTAAGGTAGTCTTAACATATTGAAAAAATTTGCTTTTCTAGCTTCAGATATAACATCCAACACAATTGAAGTGCTGGTAATTTTCTGTCTATAGGTGTGGTGTGTTGGCGTGTAAAGAATTACTTATGTTTATCAGAGGGGGTTATGGTTGTAAATTTGACTCAAACATCTGCTTCCACAGAACTGCTAAAGCAAGTATTCCAGAGGATTGACGCACATAGTTGTCCCACATTATTTAATTTTCATATGCATACTGTCCACTCAGATGGAAGGTTGCAACCATCTGTATTGATGGAACAGGCGATCGCGATCGGTCTGAAAGGTTTAGCTATTACCGATCATCACTGTATTGATGGATATCAAGCAGCACGTGTGTGGTTAGAGGATTGGCAGTGGAACAATCCTGAGAGCAGGATTCCACACCTATGGAGTGGTGCAGAAATTAATGCTAATCTTTTGGATAATGAAGTTCACATTTTAGCTTACGCATTCGAGCTAGAACACCCTAGTATTAAACCTTATCTGCAAAAAAGGCCGATTACAGGCAAAGGATATGAAGCAATCAATGTGATTGCAGCTATTCATGATGCTGGGGGATTAGCAGTGCTTGCTCACCCAGCTCGTTATCGGCGATCGCATTTTGATTTAATTCCGGCTGCGGCTGAAAGCGGAATTGATGGCGTTGAAACTTTCTATGCTTATAATAATCCGTCACCGTGGCGGCCAAGTGCTAGAGAATCAGAACAAGTGCAACAGTTGGCTAGTGAGTATAGTCTTTTAAATACCTGTGGTACTGATACCCACGGATTAAACTTGCTACAACGGTTGTAATTGTGCAATTAAGTTTGCTTAAAACTCCTGGTTTAACAGCCAGGGGGTTTCTTATAGCAAAGTGCTGAGTGCTGAGTTCTGAGTAGGAAGCCAGTTGTTTATTGGCATTGAGCAATGAACATTATCCTAACCTATGTGACTACGGCTATCTATATATTTTGAGATTGTGAAAGTCTGACTATTTTAGATTGAGCTACTTAATTAGTTTTTTGTATATTTGTTAGAGAAGTTGGTAAATTTGATTTACTGCGGTGATTATCACAGAGGATGCCTTTGCAACTTCTGCTTTGGTTGTGAATTTACCAATACCAATTCTTAACGCTCCCTCAATCAGATTTTCCGAAAGATTCATAGCTTGTAAAACGTGTGATGGTGTGACAACACCTGATGAACAAGCTGCACCCGTAGAAATTTCTAACTGATGACGAACTCTAGCAATGATGGCAGTGTTGGGAATATTAGGGATAGAAATATGTAAGTTCCCTGATAAACGGTTATTTAAGTCGCCATTCACCATTAAATCAGGAATTGCAGCTTTGAGTAGGTTTTGCACCTGATCTCGTAAAATTGCGATCGCAGTTTCATCTGCGGACATTTCCACTTGTCTCAATTGATCAATTGACAAGCTTCCCCCAAGCCAACAATTCCGGGTACATTGAGCGTACCTGATCTGAGTCCCTGTTGATGTCCGCCACCGTAAATCAGTGGTTGAAGATGATAACCTTTTCTGACTACTAATGCACCTACTCCTTGAGGTGCATAAAGTTTGTGTCCAGAAATAGCCAGATAGGTAATACCCCAATCTTGAAAGTTGAGGGGAATTTTACCAACTGCTTGGGAAGCATCGCATAAAAAAGGGATATTGTAGAAGGATGCGATCGCTCCAATTTTTTGGATTGGGTAAATTGTCCCTACTTCATTATTTGCAGCCATCACACAGAGTAAGGAAGCACCAAAAGAGCATACCTTTTCCAGATGTTCTAAATCAATTTGAGCTTGTTGATTGACTTTTAACCAAACAATTTCCGCTAGTCCTTTTTTAGCTAATGCTTTACAAGTATCTATAACTGCTTTGTGTTCCACTGGCGAAACAATTATTTTCGCGGGAGTATTTTGTTGATTAATATGTCCTTGAATTGCTAAGTTAATGCTTTCTGTTGCACCAGAGGTAAAGATAATTTCCTTGGGAGAAGCATTGATTAATTCAGCTATTTGTAGACGAGCTTGTTTAACTGCTTGTACTGCTTGATCACCATAACCATGATCTACACTATTAGCATTACCAAAAGTAGTAATCATATAGTGCATGACTTTTTCAGCTACTCTAGAGTCTACGGGAGTAGTTGAATGGTAATCGAGGTAGATTATGTTAGTCATTTTTTTAACGCAGAGGAACGCTAAGTAAACGCAAAGGAACGCAGAGAATTATGATAACAACTCTCTGCGCCTCTGCGCCTCTGCGTGAGCTTTCATCATAACTCATTTTCTAAAAATCTTCTGGCAACTCTTCCCCAATCAATGCGAGTATCTTGAGCATTAACTTTACGTTGACCATCTGGTTGTTCATCCTCATATCTTGCCCATGCCATTAATAGCAACTTTAACCCATCTAAAGAGTTAACTAACCGAGAACGTAAAGTATCTATATCGGCTTTATCTACATCTTCCTCTAAAATTTCTACTAAGTTTTGATAAGCAGGATGATTAGTATTTAATGTAACTATTATTGCTCCTCCTCTGGGTTTAACTGAGAAGAAAGCAGGAGTATCAAGAGGAGCTTCAACAAAAGTATATTTTAAGCCATCATCTACTGTAGTAGCTGCTAATAATTCGGCTTGAGTTTCCGTAACCCCTTCCTCCTTTAAAGTTTCTTTAATAACCTGTTTTCGTTCTGCTTTTGGTAATTGCTCATCTGCATCACTTTTACCTTTATAACCCTGTGATTTACGTTCTTGAGTAACTGTAGTTGCTACTTTTTCAGGTTTATAAGGATCATGGCGTTTTTCAGTGGTGCTACGAGTACCTTTTGTTTGTGCTTTGAGTAAACCACGGATAACGCTTAATTGAGTCTTGATTTTGTAGGCTATATCTAAAAGAGAATTTTTTGGGTCTTCGTCTTCTTGAAGTTCTTCTTTAAGTTGAGTAACAGTTTTTCCATTATCTAATAAAGATTCAATATCAAATTGCAGAAGTTCAGCAAAGTTACGAGCCGATTGTTTATTATTGGTAACTCCAAAAATATCATCAAGAGAGGGCGGAAATTCTACTTCTATTCCCCACCATCTTTCCCTTGAATCATAAGCAATCACTATTCCTGTATCTATATCTAATTCTCTACCAGCACGAACTACAGAAACGCCAACATTTTTAGCAGCGTGTTTGCCATGAAGTAAATCACCAGGATTTTTTCCTGGTTCGGCTTGGCGGGCATCTTCTTTTGCGTAGGAGAAACGCACTTTTACATCATGTTCTTTATCTTTAAAATTAATTCTAAAAGGTACTTCGTAAGATGTATCACCTTCCCACGGACGAAACATTGCCTGATTATCAAATGGTGCAGGACATGAGGTTTTTTCCATTAGATAACCTGGGTCATTAGGAAGAGCGTATTTTTCTACAATCAGGTCATATAAAGCATCTAAATCAAATGCCACCATGCGGATTTTGACTTGACGGCTATTGATAAATTTGCGATACATTCTGCCAATCACAAATTCAGAATTATCAATAATTGCTTTTCCGGTTCGCCATATACAACGGTCGATTTTTGACCAGACTACTAATGTGCCATTGTCACCAAATTTTTGACCGATTTTTGTCCAAATCATCGGAATCGGTTTAGCAGTAGGTTCTGGGACTTCGGTCATCCGCCGATTTTTGATTTCATCTAAATCCAGGTAACTATGCAGTGTATTTTCTATGCCATTTTGCCATGACCACACATCTACCCGTTGACATTGAGAAATAGAGGACGAAGGTAAACCCATACCAAAACGTCCGATTCCGGTATGTTTATCTTCGTCTAAATATGTACCATTGTCAAATTGCAGGGCGAGACGTAAAACTTTAGCGTCCATCCCACAACCATTATCTAACACTGCTATTTGTTCAATACGCGATCGCCTTCTTCCCTCTACTTGTTGCTTACGTTCACCACACAGTAACTCTACTTGGGATGCATCGGCTTGAATGGCATTATCCATTAATTCTGCGATCGCATAAGCAGCGTTTTTATAACCGTTATCGCGCATAGCTTGGACTGCGAGGTGAGTCGGCACGATATCATGGGCGTTATTCATGGGTTTTTCCTCCAAACGTCTTCCCAATTGTGAAAAGCTGATGCAACTGAATTAAAACCAGGGAGTTGGCTATCTACAACCGTGACAATTTCGGCGGTAGCATTACCCCCAGCTTTGAGTCCGCGAATGGCGCGTCCTACCATTTGGCTGTAGAGAACAAGGGATTTGGTGGGACGGGCGATAACGGCGGCGCTGGTTTTGGGTGCGTCGAAGCCAGTGGTTAAAACGCCGTAGTTACATAAAATCTTGGTTTGCTGCTGTTCGTCTTTATAACTCGGTGTTAATATCAGCCCAAGTCCGTCCGGGTGTGGCGGTTAAACCTAATAAGGCGGTTTTTTCGTAGGGGACGACGAGGGAATCTAAGACAAGTTTATAGGTTTCGGCAACTGCTTGATGGGCTTCATCGATAATTACCAATGAACAACGCACACCGAGTTGATTAATAAAGCGAATACTCTTTTTAGCGGCGTGATAGACTTTGGCTAATCCTGCTACTACTAAGCCGTCTTGGGCTTGTGCTAAGTCTAACTCATGGTTGCCCCAGAAGCGGTAAGTGGTGGTGGGGCGATCACCTAAACAGTCCCAAGCTTTCTCAAATTCTGTAACCGCTTGTTCGCAAAGTTCTTCACTATATGCTAACCAGATTACTAGAGTGGGTTCATTATTTCTCAGGCATAAATCCAATTAGGACTAAAACCTTGCATAGTTGCTAAACAAATTAAAGGTTGGATAGTTTTCTCATAAGCATTAAAAAGAATTTCTAAGTTTAACAAATCCTCTGCTTGATTAACTTTCAAATCTGCTACAAAGGATTCAATATCATTAAACCACTTTTTTTGAGTAACGTTTTGCTTATAAATGGTTAAGCCCAAATGTTGTAATCTTATAAAGTTTTGAAGATATTTTTCTGATGGTAAATTATTAGACTTAGAAGAATTAACAGATGTTGTAGTTGGAATCAAATTCCATAATTGATCATGAGCAACAAATGACCAAGGCAGATAATGATCTAATGAAATCTCATCTTTATCCAATTTAATTTTAGAATAAATACATTCAATATCTTGATATTGTAAAATAGTTTTCCAATATTGAGTTTGATGAACTAAGGAATCTCTTCCTTGTGGCATAAATAATTTATTCACTACATTGGGAGTACTAGGGTTTCTTTCTTGCATATAATTTAACCATTCCCAATATGCCCAGCCCCGAACTATTGTGTAATGTTGCTCTAAATACTGAATCCAATCTGGATGTAAAATAATAGCGTTGCAATTTTTCTGGTCTTCAGCATTAAAACAGTATAAAGGCTTTTTACTATTAAATTGATTATTCGCTAAATTAATTATAGTTGGATTAACATCATAATCTTTTAATCCTCTAGTTTCTTGTGTAAAAAAAGGACGAATTAAACGATAAGAAACATAGCGATTAATAGAGTTAATAGTATCCTCAATATTTTGATTGTTAATAGTATTTCGTAAAAGCTTTTTATCTGTGTCTCTAAACTTTAAAATCGGTTCTGTAATTTCTAGCTCAAGAGTATCTAATTTATTAGCAATTTGGTCTTGTGTCCCAAAAGATAGTTTAAAATATTTGTGAGGATACCAAGCATTAGCCAACATTTCAACAATAATCTCTCGAAAGCTAATAGGTGATAGGGTATCGAATTTTCTTCTTTTGAGAATATCTAATAATGATAAAAAATAGAGATATTTATAAGAATTAGTTGTATCTTTAAAAATTTGTGCTAAAACTGTAACATTAACTTGGCCTGATAGGGGCAAGTCTTGATTGATAAGTTGATTTTTAAATAATGTCAACTTTCCTAGATATGCTTGAATGAAATCATTTGCAGCTGATTTATTAATCTTATTTAATACCTTAACGATTTCTGCAACACTTTCAGCTGTAGGATCGATTTTTTCGTGATACCAACGGAAGACAATCGGACGCTCAACTCCTAAACCTGTCGCCAGTTGGCTTTGGCTGATGTTGTAAGACTCTAAAACCTGTTTTAGTGCTTGTCCTGCTTTTCCCATAATCTCCATTATTACAGGACAGGAAGCAAAATTTTGTTAATTTTCATGATAACTAATATTTAATTTTTGTTATCACATGTGATAACAAAGGCACTAGAAAAATTAAACAGGTGAATTATGGCAGAAGAATTTGTGACACCAGAAGATGACAACAGCAATCAATTCCAAGTAAATAGAGAAAAAATTAAACACATATTAGTCGGTAGTCCTAATGTAGTGAAGAGGACTATTCATCTGTTGCATACTGTAGGTTATGCAGAGGTAGGTTCTTGGTCTAAACCTGTAATTGCAGGTAGTTTAGGTGAATTAGGCGATATAGTGACTGTATTAATTAGATAGCAAATCTAGGAATAAAAGGTGTAGGAAGTTGGTACGATCGCGCAGGAGTGGCCACCATAGGCGATCGCGCCAGTTCTTTATGATTTAAATAATTAGAGGAAACCTAATTGAATGACGCGCTTCATACATGATAAATTCGCTAAAGATTATTTAGAAGAATTGCTAAAAGATTACGGAGAAGTCAAAGCATCAGAAAAAGTATCAGGAGAGGTTAAAGAAATAGATGTTTTATTTACTCCTTTTAAACAGCAAAACTCTAATTTACAAATACTGGGTTTGCTAGGAAGATTTGCTGAAAATCCTGCAATTATAGAACCCTTCCGCAATCCAGCTTCTACCGATGAAATATGCGACTGTATTCTAAAATTATTAGAAGTAAAGGCTTTCTTAAGACGAGAAGCAAAAGCTAATAAAACCAAACTTCAAGACTCAGAAATTCCCCAATTGTGGGTTATTACACCTACCGTATCTGAAACTAGATTGTCTAGCTTTGGAACTATCCCTCTTCTGTCACTTTCCGGGTATTCTGAATAAAAGAATAAAAAAAGAAAACCCTGAAAGGTAAGTGGGACAATGGATGTAGAGTTACAAATCCTCAAACATTTAGCAAGAGATGCTCACCCAACAGTTGCCATCATAGATGAATATTGTGCAGAGTATAAAGACCTGTTTAAGGAAGTAAGAAATTATGAGTGCTTCAAATATTTACACATGGGGATAATATCAACTATAAAACGAAAATCGTTACCAGAGATAGCAAAGGTAGTGAGCATAAACTCAGCCCAGTCATTACATCATTTTTTAGCAAATTCAGATTGGTCAGTAGATGAATTAAAACAACGAAGATTAAATAAACTCAAGCAAGCACTAAATGGTCAGACGATGACAGTAGTAATAGATGAAACCGGAGATAGAAAAAAAGGTAAAAAGACGGATTATGTATCTAGACAATATTTAGGAAGCATAGGGAAAGTAGATAATGGAATAGTTTCAGTTAACGCCTATGGAGTTTACGCTAACATAACTTTTCCATTAATCTTCAAAGTATTTAAACCAAAAGGAACACTAAAGGAGTCAGATAAGTATAAAACTAAAATAGAGTTAGCATCAGAGATAATTACAGAGTTAATGGAATCAGGCTTCAATATTGAATTAGTATTAGCTGATAGTTTATATGGTGAAAGTAGCCAATTTATTAGAAAATTAGCAGAATATAACTTAGGTTATGTGGTATCGATTAGAAGTAATCATGGAGTCTGGTTGCCTTCAGGTCAAAGTGTTAGGGCAAATAAGTGGTGTAAATTCTCTAGAACCTTTAGCAATCAAAAATCACAGACTAGATATATCCGAGAAATAATTTATGGTAAAAAAAGAGCCATAACTTACTGGGAAATAACTACTGACCCAGAAACCTTACCAGAAAATTCTACCTGCTTCGTGATGACGAATCTTCAAGGGAATTTGAAGAAGATTTTAGGCGACTTATATGGATTAAGAACCTGGGTAGAATATGGTTTTCGCTACTTGTAAACAGGAATTGGGGTGGACAGATTACCGTTTCACTAATTTCCAACATATTGAGAGATGGTGGGAGATTATTTTTAGTGTTTATACGATGATTAGTTTAAATTCTCCAGTCTTCTTAGGCTTGAATCAATCTCATCAACTAGAGACTGAACCACAAGAAAGTAATGATGTTGATTTTTCTAATCATCCACAATGGAATCATGAATCTGGATGGAAGAATACTTTAAATAATCTGCGTCTTATTATCCAACCACTTTTACTATTTTGGTTGATTTATCCCTGGTTAAGTATTTTCCCTAATTCAGATTTGTTACTAGGATTCAATCATTTAATTGCCGCCATGAATCAATTTAAACCCTGTTATTCTTCTGGATGATTTAGCTTCTTTACTACTTGCTTATTTCGGAGAGTGACAGAAGAGGGATATACAAAAAGAAGATTGGTTCTCAGGAGTACATTTTCTACCAGAAGCCTTGAGGACAGCAATTGTAGCAATACATCAACTACCGCAAACACCAGAAACATTATGGTTAAGGCTTTTAGGTAGAGGAAACGTTCAGTCACAAGCGATTATCGAGTTGCAAGCGTTACCATTAAATCATCCATACCTGGAAGCAACACTAAAATTAGTTTACAACTTGCGCGAAAATTTGAGAGTAAACCAAGAATTAGAAGCAGATGATCGGGAGTTAATTATGCGACTAGAACCACTTTATCAAAGAGATAGAGAACAAGCTAAACAAGAGGGAAGACAAGAGGGAAGACAAGAGGGAGAACAAGGTTTAGTTATACGCTTACTCAATCGCCGTATTGGGGAAATTAATGAATCATTAATCGAGCGAATCAAAGGATTATCCATTGAAAAATTAGAAAATCTAGGAGAAGCATTACTAGACTTTTCTACTGTGGCTGATTTAGAAACTTGGTTGAACCAACAATAAGGATAAATCATCACTAGTAGATTTTTGATAACTTAGTCGGGGATAGTTTCTCCGACTTTTTTAAACAAAATTTGAATTTAAAAAATTCCTCTTTTATCCGAAGCTTTTACCTTTGATATTTTCATCAACTCGCTTCTCTTCAATTTTAGTAACTGCATCTAGCAAATCAGAAATTAAAATCCGTTCACTCAACTTTGCTAAAATCGCTTGTCGTAACTGCTGATCATCAGGTAATTGATCCAGAATTTTGTCAACTATCTCCTCAACTTGCAATTCTCTGCCATGATCTACCCATACCATTCGATTGAGATCATTACCATCGGGACGAGTTATGGTAATTCGTCGGACTTCAAAACCTTTGCCTTTGGCGGCGACTTCCTTTTGCAAAGCTTCCAGATTCTTAAATCGTCGCACCAAATCCGCTAACTTCATTTCAAAAGCGATCGCATCTTCATCTGTCCACGACTCAGCAGGTTTATCCGCTACAATCATCACCAAAGCTTCCAACCACTGAGAATCACTCTTAGTTTCATCCGATGCTGCACGAATAAAGCGTTTTAGTAAGGGTTCAATACATTTTTCCGCTAAATAATTCGCCCTTACCCGCAAATCTTCCCTGAGTTTTGTTTCCTGACTTCTGACACCAAAGCCTTCATAAATCAGTTTTTGACAATCACTCAATAAATGATCGTAAGCCGTATGAATCTCTCTGAGGGCATGAACTAACTTAGTGCGTAAATTTTTCGCTGTCACCCCATCATCTCCGGCTTCGGTGCGGTGCCAATGGGAGGTAGATTACAAGCTATTGGTAAAGCTTTAAATAATAATTCATCAGGTTCAACAGTAGTTTGTAATGCCTTTAAAATTGCTCTAGGTTCATCTGTAAGCCGTCGAGTTTGTTGAGTATATTTAGGCAGTTTTTTGACAAATTGATAAAGAGGAGTAACCACTGTTAACAAAGTTGCATTACGCACTTTACTCAATTTTTTTAACTGGGGATTGCGTAAAATAGCTTCTAATTCTTTAAAAACTTCCGCCCTTAACCCAACTACTGCAAAATACTTAACAGCAAACCGTTCAGGATATTTGACTAATAATTCAAAATGTTCTGTTCCTAATACTGGAATAAATGTCCCGTCCTGATAAAGTCCCAAATCATCAGCGTGATATAAAAGTACCGCTGCTAAAATAACAGGAATTGCACCTTGTTTCACACCGTAGGGAGGTGCTGCTAAACATTGATAAAGTAGATCAAAACTTTGGCTTTTTTCTGTTGCTGCTAAACAAAAATCCTCAACCGCTTCCCACAGCGAATTTAAACCCGAATCTTCCAATGGTGGGTAAAAATCCCAATAATCATCTTCCTGACGATGAATCCCTGTTTGTTCTAACAGAGAATAATACATACTCACTTCAGCCCCATAACCTTCTAAGCCTAACTTCTCTTCATTTTGATGTTCCAACATAGCCTGAATTAATTCTCGTCTGGCTTTCACCCCTTGAGAGGTTAAATCTCGACGGTTAATTAATTCATTCCACAAAATTGCACTGCGATGATAGACGCGATCGCAAATATCAGAAAGCTTACTATTAAAGTCAGTAATGTTGTTGATTCTTTCGACTTGTCCTTGTATCCAACATTGCTGATTTACCCCTATACTGAAGGATTGATTCAGAGTCTCATCTAAAAATCCTTCAGCTTCTTTAGCGCGATAATTTACCTCTTTTCTCGCTACACCGTCAGTTTGCAACTCTTTAGCCGTTCTTTTGATATTACTTAAAGCTACAAATTCTAAGGTACGAATTCGCAAAATATCTAAGTTAGCTGCACTCAAAATTACCAATGGTTTACCATCAGTAGTTGTGGAAGGAACAGAATTAGGAATTTCTTCATCTAGCCAATACCCCACAAAACCATCTGCATCTACACTACTACAATGTAATTGATGCAAATCTTGGGAATTATCTAAATAATGGCGTTCAAAATAACGTAAAGTGCCCGTTTGATAACTGTGACGTTGTGCTACTAGAGGTTTGAGAGGACGATAGACAGATAATAGTTTAACTATAGGCGATCGCTCTTGTTCTATGTAATTATTTAACTCACTATCAACATGAAAATCAGAACCTTGCCAAATCCGTAATTCATCCAATTGACGACGATGAGTAATTAGGTTCTGTTTTAGTAGTTGATCAATAATTTGTTGCCAATAATTAATCTGGGTTTGAGAAGGGCGATCGCACATTGCTAATGATACTAAACTTCGAGTCGCCCTCATGGAACCTGTAACTGTAATCAAGTTCAAAATCCCAATACTTTTTAGTACCCTCAGACTATCTTCTTCTAAACGGTTAGTAGCATCACTAATTAAATCTTGAACTTCTACCCATCTTTGCAAATTAGGTCTGGAAGCTAAACCCATTCCTGCGGCTTCAATAAAATAGTCATAAACTCGATCTAATTTCAGATTTGGCAAATAATCATCTTTAACTGTTACTTCTTCTAGAAAATTACGAAATGATAAAGGTTCCCTACTAGTTAAAAATGTGAATAAAGAACGGTCATTTTGTGCATAACGCTGACACAGTGTTGGTAATGCCAAAGCAGATAAAGGATGTAGAGGATAAACTGCTTTGATAACTTCATCAGTTACTTCTTCATCTACAATTGTTGATTCTAAATGTTGAAATCATTCCTCAGAATAATTGCGAATTGCACAAATTATTGGGTCTGCTGCTGAAGAGTCAATTGCTTGACCAATTAAACTCATCATTTGTCCAGATGATTCAGTAAAAGCAATATCCTCAAACCGCCCCTGAATCTTTGCCCATTCATTTCGTTGAACCGTTGCTAATCTTTGACTATATTCTGCAAAAGCTTGATGTAAAATACCTAAAATATAAATAGGAGTTTTACTATCTTTTGGTAATTCAGCTAATTGTTGTAAAAGATATAAATCTTCATCTCATTGAACATGAGCAGCATACTCTAAATTCTTACCCAGTTCATCAATAATAATAAAAATTCCAGTTTGAGATTCCTTGGCTAGTTCTAACACCAAATTAGGAATTTCTTTACTATCAACTTTACCTCCACCATTAATTTCTGCTCCTAAATCTACCAACTGACGAACAACATTAATTTTGTTCCTTTGGCTAGCAGTCCAAAAACTTTCAACACCTGTTAACAAAGCCCTGATAATGGTATGACTAATCGGTTCTCTTTGTCCCGTAGCTACAGCCCTAATTAATCCTACTGGATTAATTTTTTCTTGTATTAATTGATAGATATCATTATCTTTACCTAATTTATCTTCAGCTATTGCTAAAGCTTTAACGTGCATTTTATTTTGAGGATTAGCACATAGTGAAATTAAATAATGAGCAAAAGCAGATTTGCCAGTACCATAGACACTCGTTAAAGTCCAAGCTCTATTTCCTACATCAGAATTAAAACTATTTACAATGCGTTTGAGAGAATCAATTGCTCTTTTAGTCAGAACATAACCCTCTAATGCTTCTACACTATCTAAATCTCTTTCTAAATTGATTGAACGAGAATAGCGACGCTGAAGATTGAAATAATGGGATAGCTTTTTATTAGTCATGTTTTTACTAATTTTTATCAAGAATGATAATATTGCTCTAAAATTTTTTCAGCTAAAATCTTTGGTTCATCAGTAAAAGATAACTGAATTAAGCCGGCAGTATCAGAAAGAATTATCGCATCAAATTCTTTAGCTACTGTCTCAATAGCCTCACATAAAGTATTTTCTGTCAACTTAAACACCATCCCTGGACTACCCTCATCATAAAGTAGACTAGGGATATTGATTGTCTCTCTTCCCTGACTTACCCAGCTAGCATATTTTAAACAAGTAGCTACTATAACTTGTACGGGTAAATTTGCTTTTGCACCAATTTTAAACTGATAATTTTTTCCAAAATGACGTATTAAACCCAGTTCGTTAAAAGGACAATCAATAGAATCTTCGATTGGGGTATTGTCTCGAATCAAATCCTGTGTAGCATACATTCGTAAAATACAATTTACATCTTTAACAAAAGAAGATTCCGCAATATTTTTGTTGAAATTCCTGATATAATCCTTCAATCCTGTTAAAATATCTTCTTTTGTAAACTCTAAATCCCTAAATATATTAAAAATATAATACCAAGCAGCAGCTTCACAAGTAGGTTTTAACAGATTCCAATGTAATAACCATAATGATGCCGGATCTTCTAAATAAGAGTCCCATCCATTGTTACCTAAAAGTTTTTCTCCAAATGTTGTCGGGTAATTATTCTTATCAATAATTTTGAAAGCACTACACCAATAACGAATAGCACGTACCATATTTTTACCAACACCCAAATGTACAGGTGCATCATCCTGTAAGAAAATTCCTGGATTTTTATTGGCTGCATCAAATCCTTTTTTCAACCACCCAAAACGAGGATGAAAAGTTTCATGGTTGGCAAATACTGGATTGACTGGATTTTCAATTTGTTTTTGGATCACGATAGGATAGATATAATAACTATTTTCGTTATTATGACTCAAAATATACAAAAATTAATTAATTTCAATAAAAATATTTATATTTGTTTTTGATGAACAAGTTGGTATTCCAGATATTTAAGCAAAAACTATAAACTAAATTTTTGTGAATCAAAATACAAATATACCTTTGAATTTGTTTTTTTGATTACTGCTTTAATAGTATTTAATTGAAAGGAACCCACAAGTTTATTAGTAATTAGCTTAAAGGCAGATTAGCCATAATGAAGAAATCATACTCAATAATACCTTTTTTGTTGAGTTAAACAAACTTCACCACTATAGTAGATTGATTTCTATCTTTCAAAAACAAGCAGCTAAAATCGAAATTGTCATACAACAGGCAAAACAGCTAATTCCAGGTAGCCGAGAAGAGAAAGCGAAAGATTAGCGTTACCTCAACAAAGTTGCCGTAAATATCACAGCCTAAAATTTTTACTAAAAAACCTGATTGATAAAATGCCGAACCTTGAAAATTGTACAGTGACTAATTATCTGTCGTCGTGACAAATTATTGTCATCGTTAAAATCCTTGTAGAGTATAGACTATAGCGCTTTCGGAGTTTTAGCATAACCTCTTTGTAGTGACAAAATAAATGTCATCATCCGTAATTGTGACAAATTAGGTGTCGCTTTATTGGCGAGAAAAAAGCTTTTGTATATTTTCATAATGACAAATTGACTGTCGTTTTCTGTAGACTTAGAATAACAATATGTATTCATAAAAAACTTATGTATTATGAACAGTCAGCAAAATCCTGATTTAGCTGTTCATACCTCGGCAATTCCTACAGAAGGATTACAAGGAGAAAGCGATCGACCTCTTGAGAGTAATGTGATTGTCATAGAACTTTCAGAGTCAGCCCAACTCAAGCTAGAGGTAATCCAAAGTTTGCTGGAACCATGCGATCGCACTACCTATGGGCAGAAGTTGAAAGAAGCTGCGGAAAATCTAGGTGTATCGGTGCGAACTGTGCAGCGGCTGGTCAAAAAGTGGGAGCAAGATGGCGTAGTCGGACTCACTCAAACTGGCAGGGGTGATAAAGGAAAGCATCGAATTGGTGAGTTTTGGGAAAACTTTATTCTCAAGACTTATAGGGAGGGCAATAAGGGTAGTAAACGCATGACCCCTAAACAAGTTGCCCTTAGAGTTCAGGCTAAAGCCCGTGAATTAGAGGACTCTAAGCCGCCTAATTACAGAACCGTGTTACGGGTATTAGCACCTTTATTGGAAAAGCAAGAAAAAGCTAAAAGTATCCGTAGCCCAGGTTGGAGAGGAACTACGCTTTCGGTTAAAACCCGTGAAGGGAAAGATTTATCTGTAGATTACAGTAACCATGTTTGGCAATGTGACCATACCCGTGTAGATGTGTTGCTGGTAGATCAACATGGTGATATTCTAAGTCGTCCTTGGCTAACAACAGTCATTGACACCTACTCTCGTTGCATTATGGGTATAAACTTGGGATTTGATGCACCAAGTTCTCAAGTAGTAGCGTTAGCATTACGTCATGCGATTTTGCCGAAGCGATACGGTTTAGAGTACAAACTGCACTGCGAATGGGGAACCTACGGTAAGCCAGAACACTTTTATACTGATGGTGGTAAAGACTTTCGCTCTAACCACTTGAGTCAGATTGGGGCGCAACTAGGATTTGTCTGTCATTTACGCGATCGCCCTTCTGAAGGTGGAGTAGTTGAACGTCCCTTCAAGACATTGAATGAGCAACTATTTTCAACGCTTCCTGGGTACACCGGATCTAATGTTCAGGAACGCCCAGAAGATGCACACAAGGATGCAAAACTTACTTTGCGAGAACTAGAACAGTTACTTGTTCGCTACATCGTTGACCGCTACAACCAAAGTATTGATGCGCGAATGGGCGATCAAACTCGCTTTGACCGTTGGGAAGCAGGGTTGCCTACAGTGCCTGTACCAATCCCAGAAAGAGATTTAGATATCTGCCTGATGAAGCAGTCACGGCGCACAGTGCAAAGAGGAGGATACTTGCAGTTTCAAAATTTAATGTATCGGGGGGAGTATTTAGCAGGTTACGCCGGAGAAACTGTGAACTTAAGATTTGACCCCAGAGACATTACAACAATTTTGGTTTATCGCCAGGAAAAAAATCAGGAAGTATTTCTGACTCGCGCTCATGCTCAAGGTTTGGAGACGGAGCAACTCTCATTAGATGAAGCTCTTGCAGCAAGTCGCAGACTCCGCACCGTAGGCAAAACTATCAGTAACCAATCTTTATTGCAAGAAGTTATAGATCGTGATGCTCTTGTAACTACCAAGAAAAGCCGTAAAGAGCGTCAAAAATTGGAACAGGCTATTTTGCGATCTGCTGCGGTTGATGAAGGTAAAACTGAGTCCTTGCCATCCCAAGTAGTTGAACCCGATGAAGTGGAATCTACACAAACAGATCAATCTCAATACGAAGAAATTGAGGTGTGGGACTATGAACAACTTCGTGAAGAATATGGGTTGTAAACAATGACAGATGCGAGTGCGTTCACGAAGTGTGCCGAAGGTATCGCCCAGCAGTTGGGTGGGGTAAAACCGGATGAAGATTGGTTACAAGTTGAAATTGCCCGTCTTAAGGGTAAGAGTATTGTTCCATTACAGCAGGTAAAAACTCTCCATGATTGGTTAGATGGCAAGCGCAAGGCAAGAAAATGTTGTCGGGTAGTTGGGGAATCGAGAACTGGTAAGACAGTTGCTTGTGATGCCTACAGATACAGACACAAACCTCAGCAGTCACCTGGACGACCTCCGATTGTGCCTGTAGTTTATATTCGACCTCACCAAAAATGTGGCCCCAAGGATTTGTTTAAAAAGATTACTGAGTACCTCAAATATCGGGTAACAAAAGGAACAGTATCTGATTTCCGAGATCGGGCTATAGAGATACTCAAGGGTTGCGGTGTAGAGATGCTAATTATTGATGAAGCTGACCGTCTTAAACCTGAAACTTTTGCGCTCTGTGCAAGATATTGCTGAAGATTTAGGAATTGCTGTAGTACTGGTAGGAACAGACCGTTTGGATGCGGTAATCAAGCGGGATGAACAGGTTCTAGAACGCTTTCGGGCGCATCTGCGCTTTGGTAAATTGTCGGGAGAGGATTTCAAGAAGACTGTAGAAACGTGGGAACAAATGGTTTTGAAACTGCCAGTATCTTCCAATCTAACGAGCAAGGAGATGCTAAGGATTCTCACATCAGCAACTGAAGGCTACATTGGTCGCCTTGATGAAATTCTTAGGGAAGCTGCAATTCGTTCTTTATCAAGGGGATTGAAGAAGATTGACAAGGCTGTTTTACAGGAAGTAGCAGCAGAGTACAAATAATGCCAGCACCAGATGTTGAACCTTGGCTATTCTTGATTGAACCCTATGAAGGAGAGAGCTTAAGCCATTTTCTTGGTAGGTTCAGACGTGCTAACCATTTATCTGCCAGTGCGTTGGGTAGTTTGGCAGGGATTGGTGCAGTGGTAGCAAGGTGGGAGCGATTTTATTTTAATCCTCGCCCTAGCCAAAAAGAGTTGGAGGCGATCGCATCTGTAGTAGAAGTAAATGCCCAAAGGTTAGGTGAAATGCTGCCGCCTGCTGGAGTGGGGATGTAGCATCAAACCATTCGGTTATGTGGGGCTTGTTATGCAGAAACACCTTGTCACCGGATTGAGTGGCAGTTTAAAGAAACAGGAGGGTGCGATCGTCATCAAATCAAGCTTTTAGCGAAGTGTCGAAACTGTGAAGCTCGTTTCAAAATGCCTGCGCTGTGGGAGGATGGGTGTTGTCATAGATGCAGAATGCCGTTTGCGGAAATGGCAAAGCTACAGAAGGGTTAATGCTAAGACCAGAAAAACGTGTGAAATTAACCAAGCCTCTAAATTGATCTGGTTGTCAAAAAAATTTGTGCGATCGCCTGCAACATTGTTTCTATTGTTGATGTTGTGCGATCAAAATTTGCATATTTCTAGATCGGGCATGAAATGTATAATTATCTAGTTATTCGTGTATTTACTGCTTAAACCTATAAAATGCTTACCGTTACACCAGAAGAAATTAGTCAGTTTCGCAGCCAATTGGCGGATAGTCCAGAGGCTTTAGCGGCTTTGGATGCTATAGAAGAGTGTGAAGGTTATTTAGATGATGCTGTTCCACTGCTGGTTATGCGGGAAACTGCACAGCAAGCAGATAGAGGATTAGGATTGAATGATTGGTTAGAAAAAATTCGCCAATTTGTTTGTCAAGAGGAAGTCAGAGAGTTTTTAGAATCAGGATTAATTGCTCCTGTTATAGAACCATTGGCTGTTAGTACAGGTATTCCTTTGGGTACTGCTACTGGACTTAGTATATTGGTGTTTAAATTGGGTGCGAAAAATTTTTGTAAAGTCCCTGAATCTGGTGCTTAACGTCCAGAAGCGATAAATCCAGCCCAGTAGTAAGGATTTGCAAAAGGTAAGGGTTGACGTTGCTTAATTATTTTCAAAGATTCCTCATATATTAATACTTGTCCTTTTCTCAATTGAGCAAGTATCTTTTTCTCTTCCCAAAACTTGACTACTTCCTCAACCGTTAGATTTCGTAGCCATGTTTGAGCTTCCTTTAGAGCTACGGCAACATCTCCAGCTTCTAGATTATCAAGTTTAAATAAATTCTCATAGAATTTCATCATTAAAAAGCTAGTGGAAAGGTCATCTACTGTCCAGAGAGAACTAACAACACTGGGACTACCTGCTAACAAAAAACCGCTAGGTAAACCAATATATTCATCACTGGAATTGTCAAAATCAATCAATCCAGTTTCGCAAGCAGAAAGGGTGACGAGGCGACAGTTTTCTAATTGCAAAGCAAATATTTTATCTAACGTCAGACATTTTTCTAAATCGTGAGTTTCTCCAGCGCGTACATTTAGATAACGTTCAGGGTTAGATTTTGTTGCGGTGTCTGCGACTGCTGTATTGGCTAGAATTAAACCAGATTGACTAGCTTTTTTCAAGTTAAAATAACCGTGACAACTAAAGTGAGCGCAGTTGTAAGTATTTAACTCAGATTGATTAAATTGATTAATTGCTGCGAGTGTCGCTGCGTCTGTGTTCAAGACATTGGTAGCATTAAAATAACTTTGAATAACTTGTACTTCTAAATCGGTATAGTTTAAATCGCCTGTGGGGTTTTGAACTGCAAAGAGGGATTGAAAATCACGGCGTTGGCGTTGCTGTACTTGTTGCAGTAATTGACAACTGGGTGCATAACTCACACCACCAGTAAATAAATCTAGAAGACTAGAATAACTTGCAGCATTTTGATTGATTGGTAGGGCATGAAGGGGGAATAGATGCAAGAACCTATGAGGAATTAAAATGAGTTGATTACAATGCTTTGATCGCTGATTGATGATGGCAATTATTTCATCAATGTGTAGAATTGTCGCTAATTGTTGAAGTGCTGACTCTAAGCTATTCAGCCATTGGTCATTTTGATTATAGTAATTTTGTAAATATTGATTTATCCAATTTTCTAAAGCTTTGAAATCTTCTGCCTGGGATTGCCAAACTGTTACTTCTCCTGTTTTGGTGACAATAAACGCCAGGATTTTATCATTCAGAATATACCACTCAATGATGACTGTATTCTCATGCAACGTAGCTTGAAATAAATTAAAATCAAAACCATAACCAACGGGTAAATAGCGGTTTTGCAATTCGTTACGCTGCTGTCGCAATTCTTGGAGATGTTGTGCTAATTCCTGGGGATTTTCCGCTTTACCATTTTGGATTTGATATTGTCCTACGGCTATGTCATCCCTGTATTTTTCTAGTTGAGTGAATACTTCTGGAGGGAAGATGGTTTTAGTGTCGCGTTCGAGGATTTGCTCAACTAAACTGCGAGTTTTACTGCATTCAGCATATTCTATTGCTTCGGTAATCTTATTTAACTGCAAGCAAACTTCTACCATACGGCTATAAATATTGTTAAAGTGTTCCGCTTGTTTGCGTTTGCTTTCTTCACCAGATACTATTTCTTCCCGTAAAGATTCTACTGTGTCAATGGCAGACTCAAAAGCATTGTATGCTGAATCAAATTTGTTTGCATTTTGGTAAGCAGTTCCCAGTCCCCACAAAGTTTCTACATAGTCTTGAGGCAAAGCTTCCCTGGTGTAGACAGTTAAAGCGTCAGTATATGCAGCGATCGCATTTTCGATGTTCTCTGCTCTGTCGCCTTTGATTCTATTACTGTAGGCATTGGCGAGATTAAGTTGCGTCATTGCCCAATCAACAGGCAAAGCTTCCCTGGTGTAGACAGTTAAAGCAGCAGTATAAGCAACGATGGCATTTTCGATGTTTTCTGCTCTGTCGCCTTTGATTCTATCGCTGTAGGCAAGAGCAAGATTATTTTGCGTTCTTGCCCAATCAATAGGCAAAGCTTCCCTGGTGTAGACAGTTGAAGCAGCAGTATAAGCAACGATGGCATTTTCGATGTTTTCTGCTCTGTCGCCTTTGATTCTATCGCTGTAGGCAACAGCGAGATTATTTTGCGTTGCTGCCCAATCAATAGGCAAAGCTTCCCTGGTTCTGACAGTTAAAGCGTCAGTATATGCAGCGATGGCATTTTTGATGTTTTCTGCTCTGTCGCCTTTGATTCTGTCGCTGTAGGCAGCAGCGAGATTATTTTGCGTTGTTGCCCAATAAATAGGCAAAGCTTCCCTGGTGTAGACAGTTAAAGCGTCAGTATATGCAGCGATCGCATTTTCGATGTTCTCTGCTCTGTCGCCTTTGATTCTATTACTGTAGGCAAGAGCGAGATTAAGTTGCGTCATTGCCCAATCAACAGGCAAAGCTTCCCTGGTGTAGACAGTTAAAGCCGCAGTAGAAGCCGCAATCGCATTTTCGATGTTCTCTGCTCTGTCGCCTTTGATTCTATTGCTGTAGGCAACAGCGAGATTATTTTGCGTTCTTGCCCAATCAATAGGCAAAGCTTCCCTGGTGTAGACAGTTGAAGCAGCAGTATATGCAGCGATCGCATTTTCGATGTTCTCTGCTCTGTCGCCTTTGATTCTATTACTGTAGGCAAGAGCGAGATTATTTTGCGTCATTGCCCATTCAACAGGCAAAGCTTCTCTGGTTCTGACAGTTAAAGCCGCAGTAGAAGCCGCGATCGCATTTTCGATGTTCTCTGCTCTGTCGCCTTTGATTCTGTCGCTGTAGGCAAGAGCGAGATTATTTTGCGTCATTGCCCAATCAACAGGCAAAGCTTCTCTGGTTCTGACAGTTAAAGCCGCAGTATATGCAGCGATCGCATTTTCGATGTTCTCTGCTTTGTCGCCTTTGATTCTATCCCTGTAGGCATTGGCGAGATTATTTTGCGTTGCTGCCCATTCAACAGGCAAAGCTTCCCTGGTGTAGACAGTTAAAGCCGCAGTATATGCAGCGATCGCATTTTCGATGTTCTCTGCTCTGTCGCCTTTGATTCTATTGCTGTAGGCAACAGCGAGATTATTTTGCGTTGCTGCCCAATCAATAGGCAAAGCTTCCCTGGTTCTGACAGTTAACGCGACTTCGTAGCCAGTGATAGAAATTTCTATATTGCTGGCTTTGTCACCCAAGGGGAATTGCTGAATTAGATTGCTAAAACCAATAACTGCTGCTAAATATTTCGCCTCATCTGCTTTCGCTTCCTTAAGTGTATTTGTTGCCCAACGACGTAGTATTTCTGCAAATACTCCATCAAGTTTGTCTGTATTCTTTGCCAACAAAGGGTAAACTATCTGGGGATTACCTTCGTTGCCTGCGATTGCTTGTAGTACCTGCATCAAGAATTGAAAATATGCTTCTGTCTTCTCCTCACTCAGAGATTGCAAATCTACTTGAGTCTCTAGATTTAACGCTTCCCGTAGTTGCATTGCCAAATTTTGCAACTTATTTGTTGTCTTTTCATCACCGTGTTGGGAATACATTTGTGCTACTTCTTCTACCTTCTGCACCAAGCCAGCATCAAGTAAATCTTGGTGTGCTGCTAAAATCTCTGGTTCTTTACCACTGGGAGCATCTAACAAACTGCGAATGAGGTTGAGATAGGTTTGCTGACGCTGTTCGTTCATAGGTAAGGGCGTGAAACGCAATATATTCATGAGAATGATTCAACGCCAACGCCCTCAATTCCAGAAAAGATTACTTAACTCATCGCCTCAACTAACTTTTTGCGGCTAGGGCGCTTACGCTCTGATTTTTTCTTTAATCCTACAGCTTGCGCCTGATCGCTATCTGAGCCATACTGTCCCCGGACAACTTCTTTCATCGCTAACACCGCATTGTGAAATTCCCACTCCGCTAATCGCGCTGCATCAGACGCAGCACGGTATAAAGTTAGTTTCTCAACTTCGGCTTTTTGAGCATTTAACATTGCTTCATAAGATGCCTCTAATTTGCTCGTGGAAGCATCATCTCGGCTGGTTTGATAATTAGTGACGGTTTGCAAACCGTGGAATGAATTAATATCTTGATCGATGATAGGAGGCGTGAGACGGCGGTTTGTGTTTTGCATGGCTGTTAATATATCCGTAGTGGACTATATATCTAGTGTGTCAATTTAAACTTAAAATTGCTTGGGCAAATACACGTAATTAAATCAATTCGCAATACTTTGACAGGTTTTACAGTGAGCCTGTCGAACTGCTCAGTACAGGTTCGCCATACCCTGCGGGAAGCCGCAACGAGAGAAACCCCCTCACGCAATTATTCTTCGCAACGCGACGCGATCGCAAGTTTTCCAGAGAATATAAAAGGATGTTTAAAAAACAATTTTTCTGTAAGACGATACATCATTAATGTAAGACAATACATTGTGAATGCAAGGCAATACATCATTAATGCACGGCGATACATTGCGAATGTAAAACGATACATTATTAATGTAGTGAATTACATTTTAGGTGTAGCTATTGCAATTAAAAATCGCAACTGTAACAAAGCGATCGCAAATGATATTTTGGCAATGGCTGTGGTGGTCACTGAAGCTCACTCGAAGTGCTGGCTACGCCTACGCATTTATTGATTTTGTGATTTCGGCGATTAAGGATGTAGCGAAGCCAGTTTCCGTCTACGTGAGAATTTTAGATAACAGGAAGATGCGATCTTAAAGAAGAACAACGCTGAAGACTTTGGTATCTTGATATTACTCGCTAAAGCGTTTGAGGTTTTGCTGTAAGACTTCGTGAATGCGATCGCTCCAAAAAGGTATCACAGTTTGTCCTTGACAAAGGGCATCCACTGCCACTTGCTTGTCAAACTCTGCTAATTTCAAAGGCTGCTCTTGGGAGCGAGTAGGTAAGAACATTAGCTGCTTCATTTTTTCTTGAGGAACAAACTCATCGAATAACCATGCTTCCCTTTCGCGTAATGCTTCTAATGCTGCATGGCAAACTTCAAAGTTTAAACCTATTGATAGCAGATATTCCATCACTGTCAACACCAACAGATCGCTTTTGGAGTAGTAAACATTACGACCTTTGCCAGTAATGTTAACTGTTGGCACTACAACTCCCTTTTCACGCCAATACTGCAACTGCCTGCGAGTGCAGTTGGTAATTTCAGCGGCTTCTGTACTTGTATAGAACTTTTCATCCATATAATTTATCGTACATAAGCTGTTCTTCAAACACACAATTTTTCATAAACACATAATGTGTTTTTGTGATAGTCTAGTTTCATGAGTATGATTACTATTCAAAGTCGCCTTACCGCCAGTGAATCAGTGCGCCAACAACTCTGGAAGTTGATGGCACAGGCAAATACGCCCCTAATTAACGAATTGCTGCAACAGGTTCCTCAGCACCCCGACTTCGAGAAGTGGCGACAAAAAGGCAAACTTCCTGCCACTGCTATTCTTCAATTATGTCAACCATTGAAAACAGATCCTCGCTTTGTCGGTCAGCCTGCTAGTTTCTATATGTCAGCAATTCATGTTGTAGACTACATCTACAAATCTTGGCTAGCCGTACAGAAACTTTTACGAGCATCGCTAGAGGGTCAAATGCGCTGGCTAGCAATGCTCAAAAGTGATGCGGAATTAGTAGAAATCAGTGGACAAACCTTACAGGTGATTCGTACTAAAGCAGCCGAAATGCTGACTGATTGCATTACAGTATCTGGCTTTGATAGTACACCTCAAAGGACAAAGAGCAAAAAGTCTCAAAAATTATCTTCATCAAACAGTAGCTCCAACTTAAAAAATACCCTTTTTCAGGCTTACCGCGAAACAGACGACATAATAACACGCTGCGTCATTAGTTACTTGCTCAAGAATGGCTGTAAAGTCAGTGAAAAAGAGGAAGATTTAGAGAAATTTGTGCAACGTCGGCGCAAAGTCGAAATTCAGATTGAAAGGCTCTCTGAACAACTTACTAGCCGCATACCTAAAGGTCGAGACTTGCTCAATGCAAAATGGTTAGAGACGCTCTTGGTTGCTACTACCACAGCCCCTCAAGACGAGGCTCAAGCCAAGCACTGGCAGAATATTCTGTTAAGCCAACCCAGTTCTCTCCCCTTTCCTCTGGTCTTTGAAACCAACGAATACATGGTTTGGTCAAAGAACCAAAAAGGACGGTTGTGCGTTCAATTTAACGGCTTGAGCGATCTTACCTTCGAGGTTTACTGCGACACTCGCCAACTTCATTGGTTTCAACGCTTTTTAAAAGACCAACAGACTAAACGCAACGGCAAAAATCAACATTCCAGTAGCTTGTTCACCCTCAGAAATGGTCGTCTAGCTTGGCAACAAGGCGAAGAAAAAGGCGAACCTTGGAATGTGAACCACTTAATTCTCTACTGTACTATTGACACTCGCTTGTGGACTTCCCAAGGAACAGAACAAGTCAGGCAAGAAAAAGCTGCTGAGATTGGTAAAGTCATCACTCGGATGAAAGAAAAGAATGACCTCAGCGAAACACAACAAGCTTTTATCAAGCGCAAACAATCTACACTGGCTAGAATTGACAATTCCTTTGAACGTCCCAGCAAACCCATTTATCAAGGTCAATCTCATATTTTGGTGGGAGTAAGCCTGGGATTAGAAAAACCCGCCACCGTTGCTGTAGTGGATGCCCTTGCAGACAAAGTTCTGGTTTACCAAAGTATCCATCAATTGCTGGGTAAAAATTACAATCTCCTGAACCGCCAGCGCCGACAAAAACAATTTTTAGCTCACCAACGCCATAAAGCACAGAAACGTGAAGCCAACAGCCAATTAGGAGAATCTGAGTTAGGGCAATATGTAGACCGATTGTTAGCGTTTGCGATCGTGGCGATCGCTAAAACCCATAAAGCCAGCAGTATAGTCTTGCCCAAACTGGGAGATATGCGAGAAATTGTCCAAAGTGAAATTCAAGCTAGAGCCGAACAAAAATGCCCTGGTTATCTAGAAGCTCAGCAAAGATATGCCAAACAGTACCGCATTAACGTGCATCACTGGAGTTACGGCAGATTAATTGAGAACATTAAAAGTCAGGCTAAAAAAGCTGGAATTGTTGTTGAAGAAGGACAGCAACCAGTTCGAGGTAGCCCACAGGAGAAAGCTTATGTATTGGCGATTTCAACATACCGCGATCGTCTAACCCAAGTTTGACAAATCTCTGAACCTTGACAATCGCATATTTAACAGCGCCGCAGTTCATGTTCTCAAGAGCCGCTGAATTGTGAAAAATGTGGGTTAGTTTGACTGTTGCAAGACAGTCTTGCTTTCTGACCCTAGTAGCTGCTCACCCTGATGCTGCTGTCGCAAGACAGGAATTAGGTGCGCTCCCAGCAATAAGGGTGCAGATGTACTGCTGTAGTGGCTACTGAATCACCCCCGACCAAGGGGGAACCCTCCCTAATTTTTTATTTAGCTAAACTAAAGCAAGTCCAAAATTGCTGACTATTTGTATCACGTTTGTATACATGAGTTTGAAATAGTTGCTCTGTAACTGTCTTCCTAACAATGAAAGGGTTGAAAGTCCTCTAAGAATTTGGCATCTTTAGCTACATATTTACAACTTCTTTCCTCTTAATAGGAAAATTGAAAAACTTATTTATCAGTGAGCGATGTCTACGACGGGCTTCACCTACGCATTTTTAGGTACAGAGTGTCACAAAAGACTAGTATCTTCTGAATTGGGAGGGTTGAAAGAGAGCGCTACGTTGACATTTTGTTGAGTTGCGCGTTTGTTAAAACTGTTTAATCAGACTAAAGCAGTTAAAATATTAATGGTTTATTGCGGAACTTTCAGGATAATGACAATAATTTGTCATCGGTACTTTAGAGCCACTTAATTCGCTTGATGACAACAATTTGTCTGTGACGACATTAATCTGTCACCAATGACAAATAATTAGTCACTGTACAAAAATGGACGTAACTGGATTCGAACCAGTGACCTCTACGATGTCAACGTAGCGCTCTAACCAACTGAGCTATACGTCCTTAACTACACGATTTATAATAATAGCATATCATTTATTTACAAGGCAAGACCAAACGCGAAAATCAGGTAAACTTCATGGACTGACGCAACTGAACGTTTATTTTACCTGTAGCTGCTGTAGTTTATTATTTGCCGATCGCAGTAGCTCTTGGGCTTTGAGATCAGCTGCGGTTTTTCCTCCTAAGGTTTTGGAAATCTACTCTAACTGATTGAGTGCTGAACGCCAGGCTGCGATCGCACTACGTTTATCTGTTATTGTTGAAGCCTGTTGATATTCTTGTTTGGCTTTCAATAGCACCTGTGTGTTGTCAGTAAGCAACATCTGAGCATTCTTTTCTTGAAATACCTTAGCTTGTAGTTGTCCAACTTTGCTACGAGATGCATTGATACTGTAGACGCTGAAGCGTCTATATACCACCAATATTTGTATTCTGACCAATCATTGATAAACATTGCTATTCAGCACCATAAAATTATGTGTAGTAATTTTATCCCTGTTGATATATGACTCCGGTTAGTTCAAAAACCCAGCAAATTATAGTTACTATTTATAAGGAAATAAGAAAGACTTTATATAAATAGAATGCCAACTGCTCTTATTACTGGTGCTTCTAGTGGTATCGGTAAAGCCTTTGCCCAAGAACTAGCTGCACGTCAGACAAATCTTGTTCTAGTTTCTCGTTCTGAAGAAAAACTTAATCAATTAGCAAAACAACTACAAGAAAAATATAAAATTCAAGTAGATGTTATAGTTAAAGACCTCACAGAACCTAATGCACCTGCTGCTGTATTTGATGCCACTAAAGTCAAGGGATTAACAATTGATTTATTAATCAATAATGCTGGTTTTGGCGACTATGGAGATTTTGCCGAAAGCGACAGAGAACGGCAAACTAAGATTATACAATTAAACATTTTGGCATTGGTAGATTTAACCCATCATTTTCTGCCTTTAATGCGACAACGCCGTTCTGGCAGCATTATTAACTTATCCTCAATTACCGCATTTCAACCAATGCCATACCTTTCTGTGTATGCAGCCAGCAAAGCTTTTATTGTCAGTTTTAGTCAGGCACTGTGGGCTGAAAATCGCTCCTATGGTGTCCGCGTTCTCGTTGCTTGTCCTGGGCCAATAGAAACTAACTTTTTTGCTGAAGCCAATTTTCCTCCTGCTTTGGCAGGCAGCACCAATCAAATGTCTACTAGTGAAGAAGTCGCACGGGAATCCCTAAAAGCTTTGGAAAATTGGCAACCAAATGTCATTATTGGTGATTTTACTACTCAAATCAGGACTGTATTAGCCCGCATAGTACCACGAAAAATTTTACTGGAAATGTTAGTGAGAAAGTTTAAAGTCTAAGTGAGGCAAGTAAGGAGTAGTGTCAAATTAAAAATTGCGATTGCTATAGCTATTCAAGACCCTGATTTTGATAATCAGGGTTTGTAGTTATTTTGATTCAAATTATTTACAGCCTTCAAAACTCCTAATTTTTCACTTGTTACATATACCTTGTTAATTGAACTCGATAACGGTCTTTTTTAGTAACTGCAATTTCGCCAACTTCTAAACGTCCTTTACTGCGAATGGCGATTAAGTCCCCTGATTTCACTTGAGAACTAGCTTGAGTGACTTCTTTCCAGTTGACACGGACATCACCGCTATCGATTAAATCAACCATTTTGCTACGGGACATGCCAAAACCAGCAGATGCGATCGCGTCTAATCGCAAAGAAGCTTCCACAGTTGTTAATTCTTTTTTCTTCGGTTCCCGAACCTTTAACTCGTTGATATCAATCGGCTGAGTTTTCACTGGCACCGATCGCACCTGTTTAAGATTCATTTCGAGAAATTCTGCCAACTCTGGTGCTACAATTGCCTGCGCTCCTCTCTCTCCCAGTACAATAATGTCTCCTGTCTTTTCGCGGACAATTCCCGTTCCCAACATTGCGCCTAAAAAGTCGCGGTGAGTAGCGGTGTCAAACAGGAAATTACCAGCGATTTCTAGCGCCACAAGGGAAACTTGAGATTCATCTAGAGGCATTTCCGCACGAGCGATCGCAATTCTTTGCCGTTCTGCTTGCGGATATCCACCCCACGCCACCAATTGCACTTCTGTTAACCGATTGAAAACCCGTTGTATTTCTGCCAATTCTGGAGGAGACAGAAAATCTGTCAAAACTACTTCCCAAGTTTTGATAGCTTGCTCTGCCTGATCAATGACACGAGCTACAGTTTCTCGGTTTTCTACACCCTTTAAAAGTTCTTCTCTTGGTAACATCGTAAAAAATTAGGAGTTAGAAGCTAAAAGTTAAAAGTTAGGAGTTAGGAGTTAGGAGTTATTGTTCTCCCTCATCCCCCCATCTCCCCTGCACCCCTGCACCCCTGCACCCCTGCATCAAGTACTAATTATTGCTCAGCATAACCCTGAATATTCTCCGGCTCAAACTGGCGTAAAATCCTGGTTGCTTGCCTAGTTAGGGTTTCAGAACCCTGAACTACAACTATGTATTTACCCACTTCTAAGCGGTTGCGGTAGGGTAAAGCATCACCACTGCCTACAACTAGACCAACCCCACCACCAACAAAAACACTTCCCATCCCGCCACTAACAGCGCCCAGCAATCCCCCAATAATATGATTACCAATTTCACCAGCCCAGGCAAAGGTATCTAAACCAGTGATGACGCTGAAGGTAAAACCTGCGAAAAAGCCAAATGGTATCAACCAGAATGCCATAAGCCGCGCTTGCTTTTTGGCTTGCTCTCTGGGGTCAATCAAGCCAAACTCGTCAGCACTTTTATACCCCTTGCCTAAGATAGTACTTTGTATGCCTTCTTTTTCTAAGGCTAAGTAAGCAGCTTCGGCTTGGATGCGGTCTTGTAATACGGCAACAAGGTAATTCATGTTCACGTTTCTTAACAGCGTATCCGTGCTGATTGAATCTAATGTTGTGCCTAGTTTCAGATTATCAGCCACAGACAGGACACAAGGGTAAATCAATTTAAAATTTAAAATTTTAGATTTTGATCCCTCATTTTCCTATCCTCCCACATCCCCAGGTGAAGATATCACTTGAGTGAGTCTAATGGCTCACAAAAATTGTTTACGCCTTGCTTGAGGACATATATCAAAACCGGGGTTGCTAAAATCTTAGGAAATGTGGGCATTGTTTTGAGGTGTTCCATCATCCCAATCAGCGAGCTATTGAGTAAGTCTTCTCGATATTCTTGTTCACAAATGACTGCACGCCATTTTCTAGCCAAAGCATCTAGCCATTCGGAATTTGCTCTTTCTGGTTGTTGACCTGCCTTAATAGCTAGTGTCATCGCTGCATCTTCTAAATCTCCTTCACAGTCCTCAATCAAGTCGAGTGCTTCCATTGCTCCTAAATCATCTGCCAATTGGGAGCGAAACAGTGCAATTTCTTTTGATGTAACTTTAGTCATAAATTTTTATCAGCCGAGCAATTTGCCACTCAGCTATGTTAGTCCAATTGTAACTGCTTATTTTGGTGTGTTAATTTTGCAACTTGGAGTGTAACCTTGCTCCCAGTCATTTTTAATTAAGCATAAGTGTTTTGTAGAGCAATGAGATTTTAATGCATTTATTTTTACAATATCCAATTATACCAATTTCTGATTTTAAATTTTGGAATAAAAGTCTCTAGTTCAACATTATTCTAGGAATATCAAATAAATACTAGCTTTCATAATTTGCAATAGCCCTCAAAGATAGTATTAATTATTACGTAGTCTATCGAAAATTACTTAATAGACAATACTTGAGCTATGAATATGGAGGCTATTCTGGATCAGAAAATAGTCAAAAGTCTTTAATCTATAGTCATTTTTATTTTGCACGAGAACTAATAAACGCCACTTGCTACTCTTTCTTAAGCCTATCAAAGGGTGTTTACAAATTTGGTCAACAAAGCAATGCCTTGGGTTGTAATGACTAATGACTAATGACTAATGACTAATGACTAACTAAGGTGTTGCCCTGGAGGAAATAGCTCTTTGTAAGTCAGCTAAAGCGCGGTTGTAATCTAAAATGGCTCTGACACGATTACCTTCAGCTGTTGTCAGGTCGTTTTCAGAGTTAATTACATCAGTTTGAGTACCTACACCAGCTTGGAATCGTAAACGCGCCAGACGTAGAGCTTCCCTAGCTTGTTCTAAAGCAGTATTGGCGGTTTGAACATTCTCCAATCTAGCTTGCTGGGTAGAAAAAGCTTGTTCTACCTGAAAGCGGATTTGGTTACGCTGCTCAGCAAATTGAGTTTCTGCAATCGCAATATTAGCTTTGGCTTGAGCGGCCCTTGCTTTTGCTGCTCCTCCATCGTACAAATTCAGGGTTGCCCGAACTCCCAGGGAGTAACCATCGGTAGCACTGGTATTATCATTAAATTGATCTAACAATTGGTAGCTGGCAACCAAGCTCACTTGAGGCCCCAGAGATGAAAGCGCCTGTCGCCGTTGCTGCTCATAAATATTGCGTTGTGCCAATTGTTGTTGCAGTTCCGCACGGTTTTGAAAAGCTAGAACAATACTTTGTTCTAAGGTTTGGTTCCAAATACCTGCTAATTGCACAGGGTCTGCTGCACTGATATTTATCGACTGGGGCAAACTGATGCGAGTTGCTAACTGACGTCGGGCAATTTGCTGCTGTGCAAAAGCATTAGTCAAGTCTTGTTGGGCATTTGCTAAATTAACTTGCGATCGCAGTACATCGAACCGAGTACCAACCCCAGCGGTTTCTAAAGCTTGGGCATCACGCAAACTAGCTTGAGAATTCTCTACGGCTGACTGGGCAATACGTACCTCTTCATCTCTTTGCTGCAAATTGTAGTAATCAGTGGTGACATTCAAGCGGATTTGCTCAGACTGACTCTCTACAGCCAATTCATTGAAACGCACTTGTTCTTCAGCCTGTCTGATGCTAGCTCGCCGATTCCCAGAGGTATAAATGTTATACGTCAGTTGTGCTTGTCCATTAAAAGAGGTAGTGGGATCATCCGATGTCGGTGGTGCAACTCCTTGTTCCACCTGAAGTTGAGTCGAAGCTGCCTGGCTACGAGTCAGCTCAGCAGTCACACCAACATTAGGAAGCAAAGCAGCTTGCGCTTCGCGTAAAGCCGCTTGAGCGCGTTGTAGCTCCAACAATGAAACTTGTAAATCCCGATTGTTGCGCCGTGCCAGTTCCAAAGCCTGTGCCAAGGTAATCGGCTGATTTCCCTGAAATGTCACTTCCTCCGGTTTGGTAGGAAACTGCAACGGATTTGGATTGGAATTGAGGTTATTAGGAATTTCCACACCATGACCTGGTGCAGGAGTGACTGTTGCTGGTTGAGTTTGAGTTGGTACAGAATTACCAGTCTCAGGAGTGACTGTTGCTGGTTGAGTTTGAGTTGGTACAGAATTACCAGTCTCAGGAGTGACTGTTGCTGGCTGAATCGGATTCGTTTCCGAACCAGCAGGAGTGACTGTTGCTGGTTGAATCGGATTCGCTTCCGAACCAGCAGGAGTGAGTGTTGCTGGCTGAGTTTGAGTTGGTACAGAATTACTAGTCTCAGGAGTGACTGTTGCTGGTTGAATCGGATTCGCTTCCGAACCAGCAGGAGTGGCTGTTGCTGGTTGAATCGGATTAACTTCCGAACCAGCAGTTTCAGGGGGTGAGGCCGTGTCAGGAGTAATGTTATTGTTCTGAGCTACCAATTTCTGAGCGAAATTGTGCTGCTGACAGGCTTTTGAGGTCAACAGCAAAGAAGCTAATTCCCCTTTTTCCTGGGAACAACTTTCTACTTCTAACAGCTTTGCAGACCCTACATCCCTAAGCGCAGTTTGTAAAACAGTCGGTAATTGTGTTTCAGGCTTTTTTACTGGCGTTATAGGTTGCCGTAAGGAAGACAGTGAAAAAGTTCCTTTTGGCACAGAAGCGTTTTTTTCAGCAGAAGGAGAAACAACTCTTTTCTCAGATTGCTGCCCAGAATTAGCTAAGGTTCTCTGTTGTTTATCACTTGTAGAATTATTTTGCTTTGGCTGCTGGGAAGATTTTAAGGCAGATATCAAACTGACAAATCTATTTTCATCTTTATTAGGTATTTGTGCTATGGATACACCAGGATTTACAGTCGAAATAACTGGGTTACTTTTACTACTTAAAGACTTGAAATTGAGCTTTTTAAACCCAGTGACAGGTACTGTGGTCGGAAAAGTTTTGGTTGCAGTCTGAGGCTGTTGTGTATGAATATTGTCCGCAACTAGAGTTCGACTATCAGTAGAAGTCAAAACACTAAGAGAAGACGCCAGTTGTATGCCACTTACCTTCATTGACCCAGCCCAAGCAGGCTGGGTTGTTAATACTGCTGCTGTTACACCAGGCAAGAAACTATAAAATAATTGCTGTCTTTTCACCGCATCCCCTCACACAAGAAATCAATCTAGCGGCAGAAAACCCTTCTTCCCCACAGAATATAGCACGAACCTAAAATTAGGAGGGAATATAGCACGATACCAAATTTTAAGAATCAGAACTCTGTTTGCCTTCAAACCTTTTAACAATACGAGAAAGTTCTGCTTTTTCGTCGATGCTAACGCGGTTAGGAGCACCACTGACAATTCGTTCGTAGTTCCGGAAAGAATCTTTAATTTCAGGCCCATCAGCAGTAATATTGTACTCACGGATACCTTTGTCATGCCACGATCCCCGCATTTTAAATACGTTAATTGCTCGTGACATTTCTCCACGAATTTCTACGTACTGTAACATCAAAATTGTGTCTGTAATGGTGGAAATATGAGAGTCTGTAATAGAATGCGACCCCATAAATTGCTCAGTTGTGTTGGTAAAAAAACCAGTTATTTCTTCTTGCTTGGCATAACCAGTAACACCGATAACAAACTGACGGAATGCATTATTGCTTACTCCCCTGGCCAGTGCTGAGAGAGAATCAATGGCAATGCGAGCTGGCTTAAAGTGTGCAATTTCTGATTTAATAATTTGCAAGTGATCCTCTAAACCAGTAGACTCAGGATAGGTACAAATTATTTTGAGTAAACCTTGACGTTCTAATTCCTCAAAATCAATTCCCCAAGAATGTGCATTGCGAGACAGTTGGGCGCGTGATTCTTCATAAGCAAATAACATCACCCGTTCACCGTTGACGCAGCCATCTTGCAAAAATTTACTCACCAATAATGTTTTACCAGTACCTGTGGCTCCTGTTGCCAAAATAATAGAATCTTTAAAGAAACCACCACCGCACATTTCATCTATGGTTTTGACTCCAGAAGATACCCGTACATTAGAAGACCGTTGAGTTAAGCGCATTGCTCCCAATGGGAAAATATTGACTCCTTCATTGGTAATTGTGAAAGGATACTCTCCTTTCATATGAGTTGTACCGCGTAACTTGAGAATTTCAATTGTACGGCGGCGACGCTCTCCTTCTAAAACGTTACGCACAATTACCACATTATCGGAAACAAATTCTTCTACACCGAAAGCAGCAACAGGCCCATATTCTTCGTTACGTTCAGTCGTAATTATAGTGGTGACATTCAGTTGTTTGAGACGTGCAACCAAGCGGAAAATCTCCCGCCGCACTACTCCGATGGCTTCATACTGTTGAAATACTGCTGTGATCGAGTCTATTGAGACTCGTTTAGCTTTATATTTACGAATGGCATATTGCAAGCGTTCTATCAGTGCGGAAAGGTCAAAATTTCCGACTATATCTTGACCTTCTGGATCGGGAGACGCATCCAGAATAAACAATTTACCTTCATTAATTAAACGTTGCAAATTCCAGCCAAAAATATGAGCATTTTTAATAATGTCACTGGGCGATTCTTCAAAAGTAACAAATACTCCTGCCTCATCAAAGTAGGTAATACCGTTATAGAGAAACTGAAGAGATAATAAAGTTTTTCCTGTACCAGAAGTGCCGCTTACTAGTGTAGTTCTACTAACAGGTAAGCCACCATGACTAATATCGTCAAAGCCCTCTATTAGAGTACGAATTTTTTCTACACCCTCACTTGGTGTGTTGTTTTTCTTTTGTTGATCGTTGTCATTCATTGCTTGATAATTAACTGGTGTTCAACCAAGGTTTTCTATGACTAAATTTGGTACTTATTATCAATGTTTTGATGATTATAGTTTGTCTTAATCCTGACTTTCCATCACATGTAGAAAAGCTCATTTTGAAGTTTCCCAAACTCTGATTTTTGTGATGCATTTTCATTAGTTCAGAGTTTTTGAGAATTCATCTGTGGAAAAAGTCACACTATTTCGTGGTTTGAGAGCTTTTCGTGAAAAGTCAGGTCTTACTCTTCCCAATCTTCTTCACTCAGTTCTTCATACAGCAAGTCTAAACCAATCAACACTCTTTCTCTGTCTGAAAGGTCACCAATAATTTTGCGAACGGGCGGGGGCAAAATTTTAGATAATGTTGGTGTAGCTAATATTTTATCTTCTTCAGCTAGTTGTGGGTTTTTCAGTACATCGATTACTTTTAAAGCATAAACACCTTGCAACTCCTGTTCTAATATGTTTTTAAGTATTTTTAATGCCCGTACAGAGTTTGGCGTGTTCCCCGCTACATAAAGCTTGAGAACATAAGTCTTTCTTGCTTTATTCATAGAAGGTACAGGCTTAAGCACAAAAGTGAAAATACATTATGATTGGGTGAAGTTGGAGAAATACAGGGTCATTGCTTTTGACCATCTTAACTTTGATAAATTCCATCTATTTAGAAATCGAACATCTATAGACTTCACACAGGTGAGCTAGGATATCTATTAGTGTCAATCGGTAATCTAGTAATGCCTCATCACTCCTTCCTTCTAATTTTAGCTGTTTAGAAAATTCTTCAATTAGTTCCATATGGATCTCTATGATTTGGGGCACAGGAATATTAGCATAAAATAGTGCATTTATAAATTTATCAATTTTTTCTTTCAGTGTTTTGTCTGTAGTAAAGTAATCTATAAGAATCTGACGATAATCTGATTTCAGTTGCTGCAATAAAACCTGCCGATCAACTTGAGTCATCTGCTGAAAAAAAAGTTCTGGTATCTGCTCTTGGCAAGCAAACACATAAAAATATTGGAAAGTGAAATTGTCACTAAAGTTTAGGCTCAAACACCTCAGTAAATAGGAAATTTTGCTAATGATGCCAGAAACTAGAGGAGAAAGGTACAATTTGGCAATGACAGACTGGTAACAGCCATACATCTGCTCCCTTAATCCTAGTTTGATAGCTGGCCTATCTGGATTATCTAAATTTTTTTTAACATCTGGTAAGAAAATTAAGACGGGTAGTAACATCTATATATTTAGATATCTCGTTAATCACCCTGACCAATACTCATAAATTTTTTATAGTTGTGGGCAGTAGTTGGTGTGCAATCGACTTTTGGCTCTCCTTCAGGAAAATGATTTGTGCCAGTACGGCAACCTGGCTGGTCACTCAACAACTTGGGAAAGCAAATGAGCAGTAAGATTTAGTAGCTCATTGTGAGATGTTTTTTGTAGAGGATACGTTACTGAATTTGTGATTCGCATATGCATATCTATCTCAATACAGATCTTGTATTTCACTCCTTGATAAGATACTTAAACGAATTTAAAGTATTGTCGCATTCTAAATCATTATAATTCCTCAAGGTTCTAAAGCGGATTTTTGGAGCCATAATTGTTTTAGCCGTGACTATCGATCTCAGAGTTTCAACACCAGTAGGACACTTGAAACGATGTTTCCCCAAAGTCAAAGTGGCAGAAGTCACAGCCGCATCTTTGACAAATAGTGGATTCAACAAGCAGTGTCCTTTGAAAACCAAGTCAATTGTTTCGATGGTGTTGAAGCTATAACTTGAATTGCTGATATGAGTCTTCTGAAAAGATATTGCTTCAGGTGTAAAAACTATCTAGCTAAATACTGATGGTGAAGCCGGAGGCTTCCAAAGGAAGAATGACCCCCAAAGCCTTATGTCAATGCTACAGTACCCGCTTTATGACTTTCTGGCAACCGTACCAAGCTGCGTAGAAACAAGTACTCTGACAGTGGTGTTGGAGATTTTTGAAAAAGAGCAGTGCGATCGCTTAGTAGTAGTAAACCAGCAACAATGCCCTGTGGGTTTGCTGTATTCTGCTCGGTTAACCCAAAAATTATTGACAGCCGCCAGCAGTGAGTCTTTAACCTTACAACAGCCACTGTCAAGTTGGGGGCAAAACCTGATTGATCCAATACAAACATTATTCGCAGCTGATCGTGTAGAGCAATTTAGCCTGTTCTTACGTCACCAACAAAGCCATACGAACAAAAACTTAGATTGGGCGCTGATTGATATAGATGGTAAATTTTTGGGGCTAGTAGATAGTCAACGGCTGTTAGGATTGTTGGTTAAGGAAAAAGCAGCAATTGAAGCAGTAGAAAGCTTATATTCATCAGCTCAGAAAACATCTCATAATTTTAGCCCAGAATCTGTAGACACTGGCAACAAAGGTCATGCTGGTGTGAAAACTCACTGGCGATCGCACAAAGGAAAGATCCAAGAGCCATCACCACACAAACCACTGGTACAACTGTTAGAACGCTTGCCTTGGCCTTTAATGTTACAAACGGGTACTGGTGAAGTAGTGACGCAAAACCCAGCTTGGTGGCAGCAATTGGGCGCATTAAAAGATCCAGAAGGAGTCCGGCGACAGGTAGAAGCGATTCTAGCTCCAGTGCGTGCCAAACAACCAGAATACGCCAGTCAAAAAGTAGTTCAATACAATCATACTACTGTATGTCATAGGGAATATGAGCATGGCAAAGAAGCACAATCCATGCCAATGAAACTTCATCCTGATGAATATCACTTCTTTCCCAAAAATGAAGCTTCCCTACCAGAACAGCCAGCAACTGCGGAAACTACATCCAGTCGTTGCTTTTTAGATAGCCAAATGGGTACTTGTACCTGCATAGTTGAAGTCCAAAACGGTCAGGAGCGAGTCTGGCAATTTGTCAAAATTCCTTTAGATAGTCCTGAATTAAAAGTAAAATCACCAGACCCCCCTACACGCCTGAATCCTGGGCACTTATCACTGGGCAGTGATGACCTATGGTTAGTGTTAGCCACTGATGTTACCGAGCAACAACAGCTTTGTAAAGAATTAGCAGCCAAGAATGCTGATCTGATTCAACTCAATCGCTTAAAAGATGAATTTTTAGCTTGTATCAGTCATGAACTCAAAACTCCCCTGACAGCAGTTTTGGGATTATCGCGCTTACTTGTGGATCAGCAGCTAGGAAAACTCAACGAACGTCAAGCTCGTTATGCCGGACTGATTCACCAAAGCGGACGCCATCTCATGAGTGTGGTCAATGACATTTTGGATTTGACCCGCATGGAAACAGGACAGATGGAACTGACCCTAGTACCAGTGAAAATTCGTGCAGTGTGCGATCGCGCCCTCTTGGAAGCAAAAACTGTCCACACTCAATCTAGTAAAACTACATCCACCAACGAAGCTGAAGCAGGACGTTCATCATCTCCCGAATTCACTCTTTCCATAGAACCAGGTTTAGACCAAATTGTCGCAGACGAGTTACGCTTGCGGCAAATGCTTATACATCTGCTTTCCAACGCCTTTAAATTCACCGAAACATCTGGCGAAATTGGTTTGCGGGTAAGTCGTTGGGAAGGGTGGGTTGCCTTTACAGTTTGGGACACAGGTATTGGTATTCCTGAACACCAGCAACACTTAATCTTCCAAAAATTCCAGCAGTTGGAAAATCCCCTCACCCGTCAATTTGAAGGCACCGGTCTGGGACTAGTTTTAACCAGGGCCTTAGCCCGCCTGCACGGAGGTGATGTCAGCTTTCTGTCTCGTGAAGGTAAAGGTAGCCAGTTTACACTGCTTTTACCGCCTAGTCCCCCAACAACAGGATTCACTGAGTCAGAAATGGCAAGTAGAACAGAGGGAGATTCGCAAAATGTTAACATCCAAAGAGTTACAACTTCAGCACACCAACGTGTAAATGCTAATACCCAGCACCACCCCACTTGTTCCCAACGCTTAGTACTGGTGGTCGAAGCTGTAGCTAGATATATAGAAGATTTGACTGACCAACTCAAAGGTTTAGGTTATCGGGTAGTAATTGCTCGTTCTGGAACAGAAGCAGTAGAAAAAGCTCGTCGCTTACAACCAAAAGCTATATTCTTGAATCCCTTGTTACCTCTGTTGTCTGGTTGGGACGTGTTAACCCTGCTAAAATCGGATGCTGCAACTCGACATATTTCCGTGATTGTGACAGCAACCGCAGCTGAAAAAGAGCAGACATTTGCTAAGCAAGCCGATGGTTTTCTGAGCTTACCAGTGGAGCTTCAGTCTTTAGCACCACTACTAGAAAAGTTATGTGCTACACCAGCAATTCCGCAACCAGGGGTAGACAGCAGTGACATCATCTCCACTAAAAATCCATTGCGAATTCTGAGATTAGTCAATCCGGTATTGGAGTCAATCAATCCCCATCCTTCATTGCGGGAACATCGGGTCATAGAAGTCGATGACCTAGATCAGGCAGAACTATTGGCTCGTGTTTGGCAGTTTGATGTAATTTTGCTGGATGTAGAAAATTCTCTAGCACAAACTTACCTGCAACAGTTTACTCAGCATCCTCGATTAGCCGCTTTACCGCTGGTAACTTGTGATGTGGCAACTACCCTGACAGCTTCCCAAATCCCTGGTTTGTCTGTATTTCCTTGTTTAACACCTTTGGCTACAGATCACAGCATTCAGCCTGGTAAACCAGATCCTCTATTGTCTGTACTGCAAATTGCATCAGGAATCTGCTATCCACCTAGTATTTTAGTAGTGGATTTGACAATGCTGCACGATTTACCACAGACCAAGCATAAACAAGCCAAGGGTTATCGCACAGCAAAAAACCCTTCACTCAGTAGTGAGACTGCCGAACGCGGTTCTGAGTGGTTCCAAGCTTTAATTCAGTATCTACAAACAGCTGGCTTAAAAGCAGCTATGGGAAATGTTTGGGCAGAAGTGCTACAACAAATTCGCCACCAAAGCGTAGACTTACTGCTGATTTGCTTAGGAGAATCATCCATTCATAAAGAAGTGATCAAAGCACTAAAGGCATTAGAAGATTTACCTTTTAATTTGCCACCAATTGTGGTGTTAGACCAAAGATTAAATTCTATACAAATAAATTCCCCCTGTGGTACTTTACAGCCAGAAAAGAAAAAAACTGGATTAGAGTCAATAGAAAATGTTTTAAGCGCGATCGCCACCCAAATATTGCCTCGTTCAATATCAATGGAAGACTTATTAAGTCATATCAATCAAGCTTTAGCTGTCAAATGTAGATCTGAAAAATCATAATGGGTAATGGGTAATGGGTAATGGGTAATAGGTAATAGGTAATGGCTGATGGCTAATGGCTGATGGGTAGTGGGTGAAATGTGATGACTAATAGTAGAATCCAATTCCCAATTCCCAATTCCCAATTCCCAATTCCCAATTTATGATATGTTTAATTTTTGACTTTTCATTTTCTTAAAAGAAACTCTAATCAATTGATAAGCACCTTTAGCCGCTAAATTCTCGTAGTAATCTGGCTGCAAATCCATTTTGACAATGTTTTTCTGCTCAGCCAAAATCAGTAATGAGGTAGGTTGGACTGGTTGAGCAGCCTGTTGATCAATTAGAGCTACAGCGTCTCTGGTAAATTTGATAAAATTTACATGTTTGTGGGAGTAAAAAACTACACTTGGTTTTTTGAAGCCAACCATGATAAATTCTTCTTTTGGCTGTTGTACTTGCCCTGCAACCACAGACAATTCTCTCAAAGGTAGCTGACGTTCGTGATCCATCAAAAATGCAGTGGGCATCAAGATAAAGCTTAAAAATGCCACGAACACCAACAAGTTCACGCCAATAATCAAAGACCATCGGCGAATAATGATTAAAAATGCGATGCCCACAGCACTAGTGAGCAAAATCCAACCTCCTAGTGTTGGTAAACCCGATTTTTGAATGAGTAAGCGGAAGTCGGGTGCGGCTTGATCGCTACCTAATAACTGGGATAGGTGGAACATTCCTACTGCCAGTGCTGTTAAAAACACGACATTTAGCCAACCACTCCAGAGGAGTGAGGAAGATGAGGGGGATGAGGGGGATGAGGGGGATGAGGTGATTAGTTTTTCTTTTGTTATTTTTGTTACTTCATTTGTGTCTTGGAAGAAGTCACTCCACAGCAACGCTACCAAGATAGCTGCTGCTGGCATTAAAGGTAGAACATAGCTGGGGAGTTTGGTAACAGCCACAGTAAAAAAGCTAAAGACTCCTAAAAACCAAATACTGGCAAATAAGCCCAATTGCTGAGAGCGTTCTTGATTGCGCCATTGCAATCGCTGCCATAACTTCAGCCTCACCAATGCCGCAGGTAAATATACTGAGTACGGTGCAAAACCCAGTAGCACTACAATAAAGTAAAAATACCAGGGAGCAGAGTGACCATTAACTACCTCTGTAAAGCGTTCTAGGTTGTGATAACCAAAAAAGGAGTTAATATAATTCCAACCATTGCGCCAAATTACAAGGAAATACCAGGGGACTGATAAACCCAAAATAATCACTAGCCCCAACAGAAAGCGCATTTCTTGCAATACTTCGCGCAACTTCCCTACATACAGCACAAAGGCAAGAACAATTAGCCCAGGCAAAACAATTCCTACAGGCCCTTTAGTTAAAATCGCCCCAGCAATCAGTACATAAAAAGCTAAATACCATTTATTAGGGAATTGGGAATTGGGAATTGGGAATTGGGAATTGGTTATTTCCCTCTCCCCCTGCTTCCCCTGCTCTCCTTTCCCTGCGTATCCCAAAAAAAAGCATAACAAGGCTGATGCCATGCACCCAGTTAGCAGCATGTCTGAAACACCGGTTCTTCCCCAAACAATCACTTCAGGATTAAATGCTATCAAAGCGGCTGCTAGAGCAGGAGTTAAATAACGGCGTTTAGGGCGTGAAACTCGCTCTAATTCGTCTGACTTTGCCAGATGCCAGTGTAAAGTGTAAAAGACTAAACCAATGACTCCGATCGCAGCGATCGCACTTGGCAGACGTACGGCCCACTCATTCACCCCAATAATTGCATAGGCGATCGCTTGACACCAATAAATTAAAACAGGTTTATCAAAACGAGTTTCGCCATTGAAAAAAGGAGTGATCCAGTCACCTGTCACCAACATTTGACGGGAAGCTTCGGCAAACAGTGGCTCAGTTTCATCAATCAAGCCAATGTTACCCAAATTCCACCCAAAAGCTAGCCAACCAATCAAAATTAACCACAGAATTGATGCAGTCACAGCGAGGGCCGGACGCCTAATTATATTGTTGAACCACTGGCCAACAGTGCGAGGAACACTCAATTTCGTTCTCATTGTTATCAGTCAATAGTCAATAGTCAACAGTTAAACGTCACTAGTCAATAGTCGTTGACTAACTATGTTTTGTTCTTTGTCATTGCTGAGTATTGGGGATTGGGTACTGGGGATTGGGTACTGGGAAAAATTTTTCTCCAATACCCATCTGACAAATGACTAATGACAAATGACCATTAACTATTGACGAAGTACCAATAACCATTCTCGCTTTTGAGAGTTCCAACTAGGTAAGGGAGTTTCCCCGACAACATATGGCCCCCAATAGCGACGACTGCCGTCTTGGGCGAATGCAACTAAAATGTCTCCCTTTTCGAGCTTTAGGTTTCCATTTGGTAAAGACAGAATCAATCCCTTGTCACTACCTTCTTGGGGATCAAAATCCCAATGAGCTGGTACATCATAGTTAGTTTTTCCAGCACCAGAGCCTTTGGCCGTTGATTGCCGTGCCAGTAAAGCCAACCGTACAGGTTGATTTGTTTGATTGCTCATTCGTAAAGTCCCTAGCTCCTTACCATTGCCTGCTGATCCTTGACGATATGCCAAAATGGGCGTAGTCTTGCTATTGCTAGGTTCTACTTTGTTGGTAAGAGTAGTTGCTGAATTAGAGATATTAGTTGAATTGCCTGTTTTATCTGAAATGGATGCTACCGGATTACTCAACAACTGAGGTGTGCCATTAGATACTGAGGAATCTGTAGCTGAATCTGTGGGATCAAAAGACACACTCAGCCCTAAGCATCCAGCTAGTAACCCAAGCAGCCCTAGCGAACAAGCTGTAATAGCAGCATTGCGATACACTGAAGATTTCATATTGATAGTTATAAGAAATAAGTATTTGTCTAGGCTTGACCAAATAGTAGCCTATTCTTCAGAAGTGGCAATCATCAAAGTTACTTACTCGCCTACTCCAGAATCTCGTGGAATTATGGAAAGCAATGTATCATAAATATCATTTTTAGCATAAACCAGTAGCACGAATAGTTACTTTGCTTATTGACTAAAAAGTGGTGTAAATTGCTGATTCTTCGTTGCATTTTGCTGTTTTTGATGAAAAAACCAGAAAAATCTGATACAAAAATAGCAAATTGATTCGTGGAAATACAAAAAGAAACTGTTGTGAGCAAAGTATTATGAACAACAAGGTATCTTTTACCAAAGTTCCAGATCTCTCTGCTGAGTATTGTTCATATTTCTTCACAATTTTCTTTCAAAGTGCCATATTTTAATATAAAAATATTTTATGAAATCTTGACTAAAAAGTCTAAAGTATAAGGAATAAAGCAAGAACTTATCGATACATGCCTCAAGAGCAAGTGGGGTGAAAAAGCAAATTCTAAATACTAATACTTAAAATTTTTACATTTTGATTAATTTGATACCTAAGAAAGCCTACCTTTCTCCTGAATGAGACACTCTTGCCAGCTTGCTACCCCGTAGAGGTACGGAAACGCCTGATGGCAAACAGCAAACAGCTTAGTGCCTACAACCTTGATCCTTCATCCTTCTATTGATGCAAAACACTCGTCTTAATAACTTGTTCGATGCCATTGCTAGAAGCTTAGGGCAATGGTTTTTAAATCCTTGGCGACGGCTATCGCTACTAATAATTAGTTTTTTGTTCGGCTTTTTTCTGGGATCAGCTATTTCGACTTCAGCAGGACAAAGGGCGGAATTAGACCTTTGGGCAGCTGCAATTTTAGTGCTGTTTACGGAGGTTACTAGTAGGATATTTTATAGTCGGAGCTTCGTTACTAAGCGATCGCTCATTTTACAATCACTAAATATTCTGAAAGTAGGTTTAACCTACAGCATGTTTGTGGAAGCCTTTAAACTAGGTTCGTGATTTCTGCCCCAGAGGTAAAAAATGAATTCGTGGCTAGCTGAAATTTTGAGCGCAAATACTGCACAAGCAACTTGGCAACAGCAAGCACGAATAGCAATGCTAGCAGATACTTTCAGGGCGAAAGCTTTCGGCATAACACCCACAAACGTAGATGAAGTCATACAGATGCGATCGCATTTACTCAAATCTGTGATGCCAGCTTTTAGCCAATTCTGCCAAACTAGTCTGCATGTGCCACCCGAAGAAAGGCTAGAGGTGTTGTGGGATTTGTGGCTACCTCTAGCTATGAGACTAGCATCGCAGCGCCAAAAATTAGGGCGTCCCCTGATTCAAGGTATTTTGGGAGGGCAAGGAACAGGTAAAACTACAATGTGCCAAGTTCTCAGCTTGATACTTCAACAGTTGGGATACCGCACCTTAAGCTTATCTTTAGATGACTTGTATAAAACTTATAGCGATCGCCTGGCTTTAAAACAACGAGATCCGCGCTTAATTTGGCGCGGGCCACCAGGAACCCACGATATAGACTTAGGTTTAAATTTACTGGATCAGATTCGTCAATGCAAGAGTCCTGTTATAGTTCCTCGGTTTGATAAATCTGCATACAGCGGGGATGGCGATCGCACCACCCCAGAAATTGTGGCAAATGTGGATATTGTACTGTTTGAAGGTTGGTTTGTGGGCGTGCGACCAATTGATTCAGATGCATTTAATAGTCCACCGCCACCAATTCTCACAGATGGAGATAAAGCATTTGCCCGTGATATGAATCGTCAGCTACACGATTATTTGCCGCTGTGGGAACGATTAGACAGCTTAATGGTGCTATATCCTACTGATTACCGTTGTTCTTTGGAATGGCGCAAACAAGCAGAACAACAGATGATTGCTGCTGGTAAATCAGGGATGACTGAACAACAGATTAAGGAATTTGTCAATTACTTTTGGCGATCGCTTCACCCGGAATTATTCATCAAGCCATTGGTTCAATCTGCTGAGACAGTTGATTTAGTGATTGAAATCCATCCCGATCATACTTTTGGTGCAGTCTATAGTCATTTCATGTAATTATTTTCCTTAATAATTACACTAGTAATAAATAAAGCCTCAGTAATATAAAATACAAAGATTTATACGTAAGTTATAATTTGCTCATTTACCAATAATATTGGTAAATATTCTGACAAGATTGGTAATATGCTTAGTACCAACTATTTTTGATTTGTCAGCTTTTTATTACCAAATATGTTGGTAAAAAACCCTGACTTTGGTATGCTTACCTGTATTACCAACTATATAGGTATAAATTATCAGGGTTGGTAATAGTGCCTGACATTCACTTTACGCAACAAGCATATTCAGTATGTTTTTTCTAGCCCAAAGAAGACGATTCCTCAGTTGGATCGCTGCGGCAGTTGCTAGCTTAGCTCTAGTAATCGGCTTGCCACTGTTAACCAACCCGACCACCCAAACAGCACAGGCTACAACTACGCTACGAGTGTATGCGGCTGTTAGCTTAACAGAAGTGCTGCCAGAGATTGAAAGTGCATACAATACAGCTAACCCTGGCTCAGCGATTAACTTTATCAATACTTTTGATTCTTCTGGTGCCTTACTCAACCAAATAAATCTGTCATCAAACGAGTCAGCCGGGATACCAGACATTTTTATTTCTGCGGCTACAACCCAAATGAATAGCTTGCAGAGTGCAGGAAAATTAGCTTCAGGTTGGCCAGTTACCATCGCCACAAATCGTCTAGTCTTGATCAGACCGAGTACGCCTACTTCTCCAGCTCCAAGCCCCACTATTTCTACTTTTGACACACTGACAAACTGTAGCACTTGTAGTCCTGCAAGAACAGGCATTAGAGGTATTGCTATAGGTGATCCTGCAACCGTCCCCGCAGGAGCTTATGGTCAACAAGTTCTGCAAAGTACCCTGAGTGGTTGCGGTGCAGGTAGTTACAATACACTTCTCAATAGCACAACTGCCAACAAATTAGTATTTGCTAGCAATGTCCGTAACGTCTTGACAGCAGTGCAAAATAAAACCCTGAGCGGTAACACCATTGATGCAGGCATAGTTTACATCACCGATCAGGCAATTTCCAGTGGTACAACCCAAACAGCACTTGCCGCGCAAAGTTGTCATAACGCCATTGTCTATCCAGCAGCTGTACTCAGCCGAACCACCAATTTAACAGCAGCAAATAGTTTTGCAAACTACTTATCAAGTTCCACTGCTAGAAGTAAGTTTACTAATCGTGGATTTGGTGTGCCTTAATGTCAGCTACTCACTGGCGATGAAAACAATTGTCAGTTGTAATTAGTAGCTTTGATTTCAAGGTATGTGCGATCGCTTGTTTTTTAACTGAGGTTAAAAATTCTCATCAACTTGGAACTATTTGGAGTTAAATCTCATGAAAGTAGCAAAAAAATTAGGATTCGTTGTTTTTGGTATAACCAGTACTCTTGTTAGTACTGCTGTGATTGCTGGTACTGGCATTTCCAAAGCTCAAGCAGTACAAATAAATCTTGTGCAGAATGGAGACTTCGAGGCAGACCCACTTGTAAATCCTAATTACGATCCCACCCTACCTAATCCTTTTATTACTGGATGGAATAATGATAGTCAGTTTGATGGTGGCTATACCGATCGTCTAGAAAATTATCCCAACCCTGCGACTAATGGTTTATTGAGTGTACATTTGGGCTACACTCCCCCCGGTAGTTTTGCTTATCTGACACAGACTCTGGCTACGCAAAACAACAATGAATACAAACTAACTTTTTCTTTAGCCTCTGCCGAAGAACCACCTCGTCTTGATAACTTATTTCAAGTATATGCAGGTGGAACCAAGATTTTTGAGCTAACAGACCTGACCTTAGATCCCGCACAACCTTACAAAGAATACAGCGTTAATTTTGTAGCCACATCCACGGCTACAGATTTAAAGTTTGCAACTCAAGTTGGACATGACTGGTTAAACTTAGATGATGTCAGTGTCTACAAAGTAGAAAATGACAATTCACAGAGTTTAGGTAGCACGGCTGTACCTGAACCAACGACTATCGGTGGAATTGCAGTTGCCGGCATACTAGGCAGTCGGCTGAAGCGTAAGAAATTAGCTAATGGCTAGTAGCCCAGCAACCCAAAATTGCCGCGTGGAGGCTGGCAGAGAAGCAGGGGAGTAGGGGAGCAGAGGAGAGGCTTATACAAGTCCTTTCCTCTGTACCCATCTGCTAACTAGATGCAAAGATGACTTGCCAGACCACTAGTAGCCTGCCAAAATTTGCGTGGTGAACTACTAGGCTGTGAAATTGTTTGCTGCGGTTGCTGTGACAATCTTTCGCACTTCGGCTTCTGTTAGACCTTTCTTAGCACTCAGCATCAAGGCTACTACCCCAGCAACATGAGGAGTTGCCATCGATGTTCCGGTCGAAAAACCATACTTATTACCAGGAAGTGTCGAATAAATATTAACACCTGGGGCTGTAACGTAGCTAAGTAGGTCAGAGCCAGCTAAGTTAGAGAAGTCAGCCATATTTCCATACTTATCAACTGCTCCCACAGCCAGCCCCCAGTATTTGGCATAGATCGCAGGATAGTAGGGTTTTGAGCTACTTGCATTTCCTGCTGCCATGACAACGATCGCACCCTTGCTGCTAGCATATTGAACAGCTGATTGAATATCATTATTAGGCTGTTCTTTTCCTAAGCTCAGGTTAATTACATTCGCGCCATTATCCGCAGCATAACGAATGCCTTTAGCGATCGCACTATCAGAGCCTGAACCATCATCACCTAAAACCTTAACTGGCATAATCTTGGCATTATAAGCAATGCCTGTCACACCAAAATTATTCTTCATCCCTGCAATAGTGCCAGCAACATGAGTGCCATGACCATTTTTGTCTAAAGTGTTGTTGTTGTTGCCAACAAAGTTCCAGCCGTAAACATCATCAACATAACCGTTGCCATCATCATCTTTACCGTTGCCTGCAATTTCTTTGGTATTTTTCCAGATATTAGCGCTTAAATCCTGATGGTTGCGGTCAACTCCACTATCCACAACAGCTACAGTAATTCCTTGACCTGTATATCCTTTTGCCCAGACTTCTGGCGCTTTGATGAGGTCTGCGCCCCAATTGTTACCCCCCAAGTTAGAAACATCAGCAAAAGTAGCCTGACCTAAAGCTTTCGCCACTGCTGCTGCTGCATTAATCAAGCCGTAGCCATTATTAGAACTAAAACTATTCTTGACACTGATAGCTTTAGCAAAGACGTTATTGCTTTCATTGGTTTCAATGACATTGTTGTAGCCATCAGCTTTGTACAACAGATAATAGCTACCTGCGGTGACATTCTTAACAATGCTGAGTGACGATGTTTGTGAACTGTAAGCACCTGCTGCAATACTTTCAACCTCGTTTGAGCCTAAATAAAGATCATCATTGCTCACAGTTTTATCTTTGGACAAATAAAACATGGTAGAGCTAGGAAAAGCATTTCCAACACCTTGGTTTTTAATTTGATAACTGATTTTAAAGCTTTCTCCAACAGATACTGAACTAGGAGCCGAAGCATTTTGAACTATCAAGTCTGTCTTAATCAGATTGATATTGATGGATTGGGCAAAGACGTTATTGTTTTCATTACTTTCAATCAAATCGCCATTGCCATCAGCTTGACATAACAAATAATAACTACCTGCGGCAATCCCATTGTTAATGTTGAGCGTCGTTGATTCTGAACTATAAGCACCTGCTGCAATACTATCAACGTAGTCTGAGCCTAAGTAAATATCATCATCGCTGACATTTTTATCCTTAGATAGATAAAAAAGAGTATAGCTAGAGAAGGCATTTTCAGTGCCTTGGTTTTTGACCTGGTAGTCTAGTGTGATAGTGCTACCAACAGATGTTGAACCAGAAGATACAACATTTTGTACTATGAGGTCTGGCTGTGCAGGAGTAATAGCAATGGTTTGAGCAGTAAAATTACTATTTATATTATTTGAAACAGTTGTATTAGCGGTACTATTATTTGATGATAATGCACTGCTTTTCTGAACTAAAAAACTACTATGAAGGCTTGATCTGAATATATCGTAAATACTGAACTGATGATTATAGTGATTAGTATACTCTTTAAAAGAGTTACCCTTTCTAGTAAGTTGATGAAGAATGCTGCTATTTTCTTGTGTAAATTTCACTTCGGTACTTTTATTGATGAATCACTAATTAATGCCTAAGTACTATCCAACTGAAAGTTGAATTGTATACTGAAAATCAACAATACCAACATAGTTGGAAAAAGTCAACAAGAAGGGTGTGGAGGGTTGGGTGTAGGGTGTAGGGAAAATGAGTGTTTGCTCTGTTCCCATCACTAATTAAAGACCGCCAAATCAAAAATTGTGGCGTTTGCTCTGTACCGAGTTGGCTGCGCTGACTTTTCAGGGTATGTTGAAAAGGCAGGAATCATGCCACTTCAAGTGGTGCGAGGTTCAATTTCCTTACCTGTACGTAAGTCCTGATGAAAATACTGAAAATTAAGGGGGAAAAGGGTAGACAGTAATTGTAGGGGATGATTGTTTGTTGTAGAGCTGAACGCGATCGCGTCCTTCTGTTTTTGCTTGATACAAGGCCCGATCAGCTGCGGCAATAATTGCTTGAAAGTCAGAATTGGGATGAGGGATTTCTGTGGCGATCCCAGCACTAATACTCACATAAGAACTAACTTGTGAGTTGTTATGGGGAATTGCCAGTGTACTGACAGCATAACAAATTGTTTGAGCTAGAACAAGAGCGCCTTCTGCATCTGTTTGAGGTAGAATCACAGCAAATTCCTCACCTCCATAACGGGCAACTAAATCAGCAGGGCGTTTTACAGTATTTTTGATCGCTTTAGCAATTGCTTGAAGACAGCGATCGCCTGCTTGATGTCCATAAGTATCATTGTATGATTTAAAAAAGTCAACATCACAAAGAATAAGAGACAAAGGCAGTTGTTCCCGTGCCATGCGTTGCCACTCTTGGGCACAATACTCTTCAAATCGGCGACGATTGGCTACTTGGGTTAACTCATCAATAGTTACTAATCGCTGCAATTCTTGGTTAGCTGCTTCCAACTGTCGCTGAAGCTGAGATTGCTGAATCAAGCGTTTTACCCGCTGACGCAAAACTGGCCAGTGAATTGGTTTAGTAACATAATCGATGGCACCCACTTCAAATGCACGGTCAACAGACTCTTGATCCTCTAATCCTGTAATCATCAAAATAGGAGTGTATTTGCTAGAATCCAGACATTGCAATTGAGTGCAGCAATCGAATCCATCCATATCTGGCATGATTGCATCAAGTAGCACTATATCAGGGCGCCGTTGTTGGAAAATAGTTAAAGCTTCTCTACCATCTTGAGCTTCTACGGTGCGATAGCCTTCACACTGTAGAGAAAGCCGTAACTGCATCCTAATAAAAGGTTCATCATCAACAATTAGAACTAAAGATGGCTCTTCTGGAGAAATGGTGGTCATTGTTCCAATTTCTCCAGTTCTGTTTGCAAAGCAGTTTTGACTTGTTCAAATTCTTTGTGAAGCCGTAAGTAGATTTCTAAACTTCCTTGGAGATTGTTTCTTTGTCCTTGTATTTCTAACTGTTTGCAAAGCTGTGCTAAGAGTGCTGCTCCTACAGAGGCACTGCTAGACTTGAGGTTGTGGGCGTTTTTCCATACAGCTTGGGCATCTTGATTTGTGACGCCTGCTTTGATGTTTTTGATCAGCTTGGGGGTTTCAGTGAGATAGCAATTGATTAGTTCTGCAAATGCCATCGTATCTCCTCCCAACATATCTCGCAAAGAATCCAGAATTTTGACATCAATTGTGACATGTTCTAAATTCTGAGTTTTCAATTTTGTGAAGTTTTGCTTTTCCCCCAATGTGCTTTGAAAACTCGTATCTGTAGCTTGCTGGGTTTGGGAAGTTAATTTAGAACTAAGGCGGACTTGGCATTTGCTCAGTGCTTGAGTTAACTCCTTAATTTGCACAGGTTTACTAATGTAGTCATTCATACCAGCAGCCAGACAGGCTTCGCGATCGCCCCGCATGGCATTGGCAGTCATGGCGATAATATAAGGACGAGAACTAACTTCCCATTCCTGACAAATTCTCCGGCTGGCTTCCAGACCATCCATTACAGGCATGTTGACATCCATTAATACTATGTCGTATGGCTTTTGTTGTAATGCTTGGAGGACTTCTAGCCCATTGGCTGCGACATCTGCCTGATAACCAATTTTCCGCAGCATCAAAAGAGCAACTTTTTGATTCATAGCTGTATCTTCTGCCAGAAGAATTCGCAGTGGTACTCGTTTTACCAAAAACGAAGCAGTTTCAGGAGGATGAGGACGAGAGACAGTAGTTAGCAGAGGCTGATCTCCCAAAGCCTGGGCAAGAACATTATAAAGTTGAGACTGTTTGATGGGTTTGCTCAAATAGGTAACAAACTCGATATCATCAAAGTCTGACCTAATCTCTGATTTACCCAAGGAAGTCAATATTACCAAAGGCAGGTTTTGATAACCAGGAAGTTTGCAGATTTCCCGAACTAGGGTGAAGTTATGCATCTGTGGGATCTGCATATCCACAATAGCGATATCAAACTGTGTTTCCTTGCTCATTAAAGCTAAAGCTTCTTCACCCGACTTAGCAGTCAAAACTTGCATCTGCCGGAACTCGGCTTGCAAGCTGAGTATTTTGCGAGTAGTAGGATTGTTGTCCACAATCAACAAGCGCTTAGCAGCAAGCTGGGCTAAATAAATATGAGATTCACCTGGCTGTGGATTGGCAACCACTGGCACAGTAATAGTGAAATAGAAAGTAGAACCTGGGAAAGAGTGAGTTGAACAGACTAGCTTTTCACCTTGCCATCCCAAAGAAGGATTACCACCGACACAACCCTGACTTTCCACCCAAAGGCTGCCGCCCATCATATCACCTAAGCGTTTGCTAATCACCAGCCCCAGTCCCGTACCACCATATTGTCGAGTCATGGAAGCATCTGCTTGAGTGAAGGGTTGAAATAACCGCTCCATTTTTTCTGGGGGGATGCCAATGCCTGTGTCTTCAATGCTAAATAGAATTTGGGTACTGGGGACTGAGTATTGGGGACTGGGTACTGGGGACTGGGTACTGGGGACTGGGGACTGGGTAGAGATTTTTTTGAGGATTTGGTTGGGGTGAGAATTTTTATCTAAATATTGCCAATCCTTAATTCCCAATTCAAGTTGTTTGGCACGAACAGATAGTACTACTTCTCCTTCTTTGGTAAATTTAATGGCATTGTTGAGGAGATTCATTAAAATTTGGCGTACACGAGTCAAATCACCGACAATCTGCACAGGTACTTGCGGATAGATTAGGTAAGCCAGTGCAATATCTTTTTGGGCTGCTTTCGGGGCTAAAATGTCAATTACTTGCTCTACGCAGGCTTTCAAATCAAAAGGCTGTTTTTCCAGCTCTAACTTGCCCGACTCAATTTTGGAGAAATCCAAAATATCGTTGATAATAGTGAGCAAAGCGTCTCCGCTAGTACGAACTGTTTCTACAAGGTCTTGCTGTTGGGAAGTCAGTTCAGTATTTAGCAGTAGTTCTGTCATGCCAATAACAGCATTCATGGGAGTGCGAATCTCATGACTCATCATTGCTAAAAACTCACTTTTAGCTCGATTTGCTGCTTCTGCCTGACGCTTTGCTTGCTCTAAAGCAAAGTTTTTCCAAGTGAGTTCTTCCCGTCGATGAGTTTCTTGCTCTAACAAATGAGCCTGTGCTAGTGCAATACCTAGTTGAGATGCAACTGCTTCTAGTAATTCAATTTCGTCTGGTGTCCACTGGCGAAAATGGTTGCACTGGTGTAGGCTAATTGCTCCATTAGGTTGTCCTTGATAGGAAGTGCGGACTGACAACATGGACTTCAGCCCAATTTCTTCGCAGTTCGATTCAGTCACAGCAGGTAAACCATTAACTTCCACATCTGGGGAGGTGTAGATGCAAAGGGGCTGATCGTTAGACATGGCCGTATCCTGTGCCATCAACTGTTGCACATGAGGATTGTCAATCATGGGAATCTCCATGTTCAGCATGGAGCTGTAACCAGAGACAACATACTCTGCAACTATGGGAATGCGTGGTGTGGGGTCGCTAATGTAAGAGTGGATCAAACAGCGGCTTACACCAAACGCTTGACCAATTTGGGTGGCGGCTGTCTGGAAGATTTCTTTGGTGTCGAGACTCTGACGAATTTTGTGAGTAATTTGTTCAAGCAGCAGCGTCCGATGTAATTGTCGTTGCAGTGTCTCCTGTGCTTTTACGCGTTCGGTGATGTCTTTGGTTGAGCCAACCATCCGCACTGGATTACCCTGTTGATCCCATTGAGCGATAGCATGTACTAGTACCCACTTATAGCTGCCATCATGACAGCGCAAACGATACTCAACAATATAGTTGGGTATTTGCCGACTGAGATACTCTTGCTGAATGGCTATTACCCAGTCGAAATCATCAGGATGGATGGATTTGACCCAATCATCATAGCTGATAATCAGCTGATGGTCTGGTTCTCCTACAAGTTCAGCCCACTTGGCAGAGCGAAAAGTTTGATTTGTGATGATGTTCCAATCCCAAATTGCATCTTGGTTAGCTTCGATTACTAGTTGCCAGCGCTCTTCACTTTCCCTGAGTGCTGCTTCTGCACGTTTGCGTTCGGTGATATCATGATTCACGCCAATGGTAGCAAAAGTTTGCCCTTGTTCATCGTGCAAGGGTAATATTGTTGTTTCGCAAATTCTCTCGTTGCCATCTTTGCGAATAAAGACTATTTCACCAGACCAGCGTCCTTGGTGATTAAGTTCTTCAACAATTGCGGCAGTAAGTGTTGTGTTTTGTTCAGGTTTATTTAATATACTGGGGGTTTTACCCAAAACATCTGCTTTGCTATAGCCAAAGATTCTCTCAGCAGCAGGATTCCAGTCAACAATATTTCCTTTTAGATCGGTGATGATAACGCCATCATGCATGTTCTCAAAAGTCAGAGCTTGGCGACGCAGAGATGCTTCTGCAAGTTTGCGTTCGCGCAGTGCGGCTTGTCGTTCGCTAATATCAACACAGGAACCGATAAAACCTGCAAAGCTACCATCAGAATTAAATCTTGGGATGCCAGTATCCAAAATCCAGCGATATTCACCGTCATAACGCCGCAGACGAAACTCCATTTCAAATGATTGCTGGGTTGCAAAGGCTCTAAAATAGGTATCGAGGCTATTTTGTAAGTCCTCTGGATGGACTCCTTCAGCCCAACCATGACCAAGTTCTTGTTCTAAAGTTCGTCCAGTGAAGTTTAGCCAGGTTTGATTAAAGAAGGTACGCAGGGCATTAGTGTCAGATACCCACAACAAAACAGGGGCACTGTCTGCCATTGTCCGAAATCGGGCTTCACTTTCTTTTAATGCTTCTTCCATTTGTTTGCGGATGGTGATGTCGGTGTAAGACCCCACCATCCGCACTGCATTTCCTTGTTCATCCCAAAGTGCTTTTCCCCGGTCGAGTATCCACTTGTAGCTACCGTTCTTACACTGTACTCGATGCTCGTTAGTGTAGAAGGGGGTTTTCTTGGCAAAATGATCTTGAATCATTTGCACAACTGATTCCAAGTCATCTGGATGAATTCGCTTTATCCATTCTTCCAAATGGTTGGAAATTTCCTGGTCTTCATAACCCAACATTTCCTTCCAGCGGAGAGAAAAGAAGACTTCGTTGGTTCTGACGTTCCAGTCCCAAATGCCATCATGATTTCCTTGGAGTGCTAGTTGCCAACGCTCTTCTTTTTCTCTGAGGGCTGCTTCTTGACAAGCGCGATCGCTAATATCATTTTGAATGCCAATGAAGTGAGTTAATTGTCCATTTTCGTCATGAATAGGAGAGATACTCAGTTCATTCCAAAATAATGTGCCATCTTTACGATAGTTATGTAGAATAACCCGACAGCTCTTTCCTGTTTTAATAGCTTTTCGTAGTTCGTTGATTGCTGATTTTTGGGTTTCTTTACCTTGCAGAAATCGGCAGTTATACCCAATCACTTCAGCGCTACTGTAGCCTGTGATTTGTTCAAAAGCGGAGTTAACGTAAATAATTGGATTGTGAGGGAGTCGAGCGTCGGCAATGACAATTCCATTACTAGTTGCAGCAAGTGCCCGTTCCCTCAATCTCAAAGTTTCTTCAACTGCTTTGAGATCGGTGATATCAAACATGAACCCCCGTAACTTGGTAGGAGTTCCTGCTTCCTTAACTACACTTACAACATCTCGTAGCCAAATAATGCGCCCATCAGCAGCTAACATCCGATATTCAAATTCGTAATTATCGCCCCTAACTGTTGCTTGTTGACAATATTTAATGGTTTTTTCTCGGTCATCTGGATGCAAATGATTCATCCAAAAATTTTCTTGATACCATTCTTCTATGGGATAGTCGAGCAAAGCTTCTGCTTGTGGGCCAACGTAGGTCAATCGCGAGGTTTTCAAGTCTAATTCCCAAGGAATGACTTTGACAGTTTCTAGTAACTGTCGCAGACGAGTTTCACTTGCACGCAGAGCAATTTCGGTTTGTTCCTGCTCAATAATTCTTTGAGCTAGTTCCTGATTGATTGCTGCTATCAGCAGATTGCTCAATTTGGTAGCCTGAGCAAAATAGATGGTTAAAGTAAGTGTTCCAGCGATTAATAGCCCTGCAACTAATACGATTGTTAGTAAGGGTGAATGCAAATTTCTTAATAACTCTGAAGTTGGGCAAGCTTGTATTCGCCAGCTCATTCCATACAATTCCAAGTTTACCTCTTGCTGCCAAGGGGATTCTTGAGTGCTGAGTGCTGAGTGCTGAGTGCTGAGTGCTGAGTGCTGAGTGCTGAGTGTTGGGTGCTGAGTGCTGAGTGCTGAGTGCTGAGTGTTGGGTGCTGAGTTAGGAGTTAGGAGTTTTACCCCTGCTTCCCCGCTCCCCTGCTCCCCTGCTCCTCTGCTCTCCTGCTCTCCTGCTCTTAATGGCGATTCATTGCTGTAAATTAACTCTTGATGATGAAATACTTTAATTGTGTAACCTTGTGGTACATGTACAGCAGAATCCAGCAGGACTTGATGTTGAAAAAATCCTAATAAAAAGCCATCAAATTTATTTTCTACAAATAAAGGTATGCACACTAAAAATTCTTTGCCGCTGTGGACAAAGTTAACTGTGTGAGTCAAAGTGGTTTGATGGCGATCGCGTACTAGTTCCAATGCTGAGCGTTGTTGTGATAACTGGCTTAAATCAAGATTTTGTACAACTTCGTTCCCTGCCAATGGTACAATCCAGCGCACCCGAAATGAAGAGTCAACTCGTGCGATCGCCCGATATCCTCGGTAATCTTGAACATAGGTAGCAGCCTCTGCTTCCCAGTGGTTTTGAGGAATGCCGTTGTGCATTTGCCAGTGTCTTTGCATTCGCTCTAATGCCAGGATGTGAGTTTTTAGTTCAGTAGTTAATTCCGTTTTGATTGCGATCGCCTGCTGTTGAATAAGCTGTCTGATGTCTGAGTTTTCTTCTATTAGTAGTCTCTGCCAGAGTATGATCACTGCAATTGATACCAAAATACCTATTAAAAGTGGCAGCAACACTCGTTTGCTAAAAAGGTTCACAGATCGGAACCGATGATATCTGTGCTGCCTACCCACTTATTCTCCCTCCAGCACTTCGGTAAATTTCACGTAATAACTGTTACTTCTAAACAATTAAATTAAGTAATTAAAATATCCATTACAATGGGATAATTACGTAATTAATTTTCTTAAGTAAAAATTATATAGTTCACCAAAAGCTGCCCTCAATAGATGAATTTGCATAGATTCAAAAAATACCCTAGGCAGCCCAGTTTTTTTGTAAACCTAGAATAATTTATAGATGAAACTATAGCAACAAAGTTTTATATATTTTTAACATAATTCTGATTTTAAATGTATTTAATATATATATTATTAATAGTATTTTAAATCAAGCATTTATGTTGCTTTTAAATAGTTATGTTGTTATTAGCATGTTAAATGCGGCTAATGAAAGTTATATTTGTGGCAAGAATATGGCTACAAGTAAATGAATAATAATAAGATATCTTTTTGAAAGCAATTGTAACGAATATTGTATTTGGTTTATGAATTCTCATCAAGACTGCTATCGAGCAGGGGAACTCGGGGCCCCCACGACCGCTCGTGGTGGGGATTAGGGGTAACAGAGGAGCAAGGGTAGAACTCCTAACTCTTCACTCCTAACTCCTGCCTTTTGTCTTTATGTACTAGACTGAATTCTTTTAACTAACTCATAAAAAGGTTGCCAATTATCTTCTTGTATTATTGGTTCCCAAATTGACTCAATCACTGGTCTTAATAATGCAGTTTTGGGATTATGAGCAGCTAGAGTTTTGGCAATCACATCCATGCTATCAAAGCCAAAATTGTTCAAAATCTTATGGTACAATATGCACCAGTTATCAAAAATTGGCGATGCTCCGGGTACTGGCACAATATCAGAACTGTTCATAACAGATGCTGGTTCGTCTCGCCATTTTGGTGAAAAGGTGCGAGCCATCTCATAGAAAAACTGGTGATATCCAACTTGGCTATCTTGTAAAAATTGAATTGTCAGTTTGAGAAGTTCATCAGCTTCTGGTTGTAACAACTGCTCAAAACCCAGCTTCTTCAACATTAAAGAATGGTACTCTGCATAATAATGCTCATTAAAGGTTGCTAAACCCACTTCCAAGTCAGCTTTATCGATAATTGCCTTTAGTGGTTCCTGGAGCATTTCTAAATTCAACTGACAAATACCTGGTTGATGGCCATAGCAGTACCGTCTGTAATAGTCAAAATATGCAGCCGTAAAGTACGGGTCAAAAGTAGGAATAAATGCATAAGGGCCATAGTCGAAACTTTCGCCAGTAATCGACATATTGTCAGTATTCAGGACTCCATGGCAAAAACCAGCTGCCATCCACTGTGCCACAAGTTTTGCTACTCGTTTGACTAATTCTGCATAAAATAAAGCATATTTATCTGTTTCTCCAACTAAGTGTTGGTAATAATACTCAATTACATGGTCTAACAGCTTTTTACTTAAATCTGGTCGCTTTTGATAGTGCAAACGCTCAAAAGTGCCAAAGCGAATGTGAGAACTGCTCATCCTCACCATCACAGATGAGCGTGTAGGCGAAGGTTCATCACCCCGCCAGAGGGATAAACCAGTTTCAATCATACTCAAGCAGCGGGAAGTGCGTACCCCCAAATAATGTAGTGCTTCCGCTGCTAAAACTTCTCGTACTCCACCTTTGAGTGTGAGCATCCCGTCGCCACCACGAGAGTAAGGTGTCCTACCAGAACCTTTCGTACCAAAGTCATACAGTTCTCCATCAGTGGCGCGTACTTGTCCGTAGAGAAAGCCTCTGCCATCACCCAAACTAGGATTATATTCACCAAATTGATAGCCGTGATAACACAGTGCTAATAATGGTTTGCGTCCCTGAAATTTGCCAAAGGCTGTAATGAAATGTTCATCTGTGACTGCTTGGGTGTCTAGTCCTAAGTGAGGTAACAGTACATCATTGCGCCAGCGCAGAATGTGTTGGGGAAATTCCTCTGCTGCGACCTCGTTGTAATAATCATCACCTAGACATTCTATAGCTGGTTCGTAGTTGAGGGTGAGAAAAGGATTGCCAGAATTGTTGTTTTTGGGAGTTTCAGCCAGAGTCATTACAAGCACGCTTAATTTATTCTTCTCTCAATAGTACCTCTGGCGCAAGCTTGAGAAGATATTGAAAAGTCGTTTTAAATACTCAAATCATTATTTTAGGGGAGTAGGAAGTAGTGAATGGGAAGTAGTGTAAAACGAAAACATGGTGTTTTCAGCTTTTGTCAATGCTGATTGTACTTAGATTATGCTCTAAATCCAGATTATTGCTACTTTCTAAAAAATTTATCAGTATAAATTACCAAGTTAAAGTTCAAGCTACCACTAAGTATAAATCAAACCATAGCTTATATACAATACTTTGTATTCTAGAATCTCTATAGTAATTAAAAACATTTCGGAAAAATTAGATCCCCGACTTTTTAAAGAAGTCGAGGATCTTGGTCTAGGAATTCTTATAACTCATATAGGATTGCTATTTCTTGACAGACTTTGTTGAACTATATAGATATATCTTGCTAAAGAGAAACCATATTATAAATATAATACTTGCCATAGAAGATAACTTATATATTAAGAGTTACTAGTTGTGAGAGTGCGAATGATAAATATTTACTTATAGGTGCAATCTAATATTTATTTAATAATTTCTCTTCCAGAGTTAACCACTTGACCTTTAAAACCTGTACACTAATTTCAATCCAGTTGAGGGATGCATCAGCATACCGCAAAGTTCAAGTAATCTAATTACCAAAGTTAAGCCCAAGTTATTACAACTAGCTTTTTTCCTGGTAAAAGCTGGTTGTAATGGCTAGCTATAACTTTAAATTCTCACAGCAGCTGTAAGAAAGCTCATCTCTTTCTTGCCTGAATTTTCATGCTTACAAAAATTTAAATTCACATTTTAGGAGATATTATGACAGAATTTTTTAATCAAATTTCCCGCCGCAAATTCATTTTAACTGCTGGTGCATCTGCGGGTGCTGTATTCCTGAAAGGCTGTTTAGGAAATCCCCCAGAAAACCTGACTGGTGGAAGCACTCAAGCTATTCCAACTGCTCAGACTGTTGCTAATATTAGTCCTGAACAAAAACCAGAAACTACAACTGTTAAGTTAGGATATATTCCCATTGTAGAAGCAGCGCCTTTAATTATTGCTAAAGAAAAAGGCTTTTTTGCAAAGTATGGGATGACCAATGTTGACCTTTCTAAACAAGCTTCTTGGGGTTCTGCTAGAGATAACGTAGAAATTGGTGCAGCTGGTGGTGGTATTGATGGCGGTCAATGGCAGATGCCAATGCCACATTTGATTACAGAAGGTTTAATTACCAAGGGTAATCAAAAAATTCCCATGTATGTGCTGTGTCAATTAATTACACATGGTAACGGAATAGCGATCGCTAACAAGCACAAAGACAAAGGTATTAGCTTGCAACTAGCTAGCGCTAAATCTTTATTCAAAGAACTCAAATCTTCCACACCCTTTACAGCTGCATTTACTTTTCCTCACGTCAACCAAGATTTGTGGATTCGTTACTGGCTAGCAGCAGGCGGTATCGACCCAGACGCAGATGTCAAGCTGCTAACAGTACCAGCAGCGCAAACTGTCGCCAACATGAAAACGGGAACGATGGATGCGTTCAGCACCGGCGATCCTTGGCCTTATCGCCTTGTGCAAGACAAAATCGGTTATCTAGCTGCATTAACTGCCGAGATTTGGAAGAATCATCCTGAAGAATACTTTGCCATGAGGGCTGACTGGGTAGATAAAAATCCCAAAGCCACCAAAGCGATTTTAAAAGCAATTATGGAAGCGCAGCAGTGGTTAGATAATTTTGACAACCGCAAAGAAGCAGCCACAATTCTAGCGGGACGCAACTATTTTAATCTTCCCTCACCAGAGATTCTTGCAGGCCCATATCAAGGTAAGTATGACATGGGCGATGGTCGCAAAGTTGATGATAAATCAATGGCGGCTTATTACTGGAAAGATGGAAAAGGAAATGTTTCTTATCCCTATAAGAGTCACGATTTATGGTTCATAGTTGAAAACGTGCGTTGGGGATTTTTGCCAAAAGATTACGTTGCCAATAATGCAGCTAAGGCTAGAGAACTGATTAATAAAGTTAACCGTGAAGATATTTGGAAAGAAGCTGCAAAAGAAGCAGGAATTGCTACGGCTGACATTCCCACAAACCCATCCCGTGGCGTAGAAGAATTTTTTGATGGCGTTAAGTTTGACCCAGAAAAACCAGAAGAGTATTTAAAGAGTCTGCAAATCAAGAAAGTAAGTGTTTAGTCAGTGGTCAGTGGTCAGTGGTAAAAATCATGAACAACTAACAACTGACAACTAACAACTGACAACTAACAACTGACAACTAACCCAATTAAAGGATAACCAAATCTATGACACTCGCCCAAAGAAGACCAGCAAGCCCAAGATTTAATAACAACTTCATATCTCGTCTGCAAAAGCAATTGCCTGATTTTATCCCTCCAATTATTGCGATCGCGATTTTCCTTGTAGTATGGCAACTGTTTGCTTTTACTCCCGGCGCAACCTTACCAGGGCCAGTACAAGTTATTCAAGACACTTGGGTATTAATTTTCTGGCCATTTTATGACAGAGGCGGCATAGATAAAGGTTTATTTTGGCAGATTTTAGCCAGTTTGCAGCGAGTCGCCATCAGTTACAGCCTAGCAGCAGTCGTTGGTATTGGCTTGGGCATCTTAATTGGTGTGAATAAAACCATGTCCAAAGCTTTAGATCCCATCTTTCAACTATTGCGGACTGTACCACCTCTAGCTTGGGTTCCCATTTCCTTAGCAGCTTTGCGACAAAACGAACCCGCTGCATTATTCGTGATTTTCATCACTGCTATTTGGCCTATTTTAATTAACACCGCTGTCGGTGTAACTCAAATCCCCCAAGACTACAACAACGTTGCCAAAGTGCTGCAACTGAGTAAAAAAGAATATTTCACCAACATTCTCATTCCCGCAGCATTACCTTACATTTTCACCGGATTGAGAATTGCCATCGGTTTAGCTTGGTTAGCAATTATCGCTGCTGAAATCGTGATGTCCGGTATTGTCGGTATTGGCTTCTTTATCTGGGATGCCTATCAAAACAACAACGTCAGCGAAGTAATTTTAGCTCTAGTTTACATCGGTGTTGTTGGTTTATTACTCGATAAAGCAATGGCTTGGCTGCAAAACAAAATCTTACCAGCAGAACAAAAATAGTCATTAGTCATTAGTCATTAGTCAGTGGTCAGTGGTTAGTGGTTAATGGACAAACAAATAAGAACTAACAACTGACAACTGACAACTAACAACTAACAACCAACAACTAACAACTGACAAAAAACATATGAGCGTATTTGTTGCTGTTGATCAAATTGATAAAGTTTTTACATTAACTGGTGGTGGCAAATATATTGCGCTCAAAGGAATCGACCTCCAGATCAAAAAAGGAGAATTCGTTTCTTTGATTGGTCACTCCGGTTGTGGAAAATCCACACTATTAAATATGATTGCCGGTTTGGATTTACCGACTGAAGGTGTTGTCACCTTGGAAGGACAAAGAGTCACTAAACCAGGGCCAGACAGGATGGTGGTGTTTCAAAATTATTCACTACTACCTTGGCGGACAGTGAGAGAAAACATCGCCCTAGCTGTAGATTCGGTAATGAAGGGTTTACCTGCGGCTGAACGCAAAGCCCTTGTAGAAAAACATATTGATATGGTGGGTTTGCGTCCCCATGCTGATAAACAGCCGGGAATGTTATCAGGTGGACAAAAGCAGCGAGTTGCGATCGCCCGCGCTTTAGCAATTCGTCCCAAGTTGCTACTATTAGATGAACCCTTCGGTGCTTTGGATGCACTCACACGCGGCAATTTGCAAGAACAATTAATGCAAATCTGCGAAGAAAACGAAGTCACAGCCGTAATGGTGACACATGACGTAGATGAAGCAGTGCTGTTATCAGACAGAATTGTCATGTTGACCAACGGCCCCGAATCTAAAATTGGTGACATTCTCGAAGTGGATATCCCCAGACCCCGCAAACGCATGGAAGTTGTAGAACATCCTAGTTACTACAGCTTGCGGAGTGAAATGATTTACTTCCTCAACCAGCAAAAACGCATTAAGAAAATTCGCGCCAGAAAAACATCTGCGATCGCTCGTCATGGTTTAGAAAAAGTTAACCTAGAAATTGGCTTTTTACCCCTAACAGCTTGCGCCCCCCTAGCCATCGCCAAAGAAAAAGGTTTCTTTACCAAACATGGTTTAGATGAAGTTAACCTCGTGCGGGAAAGCAGTTGGCGTGGTATCGTCGATGGCATTACAGGCGGTTATTTAGATGCTGCCCAAATGCCATCAGGTATGCCCATGTGGCTGACTTTGGGAGGACATCAAAACCAACCCCTACCCGTTGTCACCGCCTTGACCATGACCCGCAACGGTAACGCCATCACCTTAGCAAAACGCTTTTACGACCAAGGCGTACTCACCTTATCAGACTTCAAAAATTATTTACTCCGTACTCGCAACCAACGCCACACAATGGGCGTAGTGCATCCTGCATCCATGCACAACTTGCTGCTGCGTTACTGGTTAGCGGCTGGTGGAATTGACCCAGACCTGGATGTGGACATGAAAATCATTCCACCCGCCCAGATGGTAGCCGACTTGCAAGCCAGCAGCATCGATGGTTACTGCGTAGGTGAACCCTGGAATTACCGCGCCGCCCTCGAAAATGTTGGTTTTACCATCGCCACCGACTTAGAAGTATGGCTAGGACACCCAGGAAAAGTTCTTGGTGTGCGCGAAGATTGGGCAGAAACTTATCCCAACACCCACATTGCATTGACCAAAGCTTTACTAGAAGCCTGCGCTTACTGTGCCAATCATAATAATGTCGAAGAAATCAGACGAATTTTAGCAGGGCGAGATTACGTCAGCACCGATTTAGAATACATCCAACTCGAAGATCCCGACAATGCAGCTTGCGACCTAAACCATCCCCTGCGGCAATATGCCCACCATCAATTTTATTCCGACTCTGCCATCAACCGTCCCAGCCGCACCGAACAAATTTGGATCATGAGTCAATTAGCCCGTTGGGGTGACACTCCCTTCCCTCGAAATTGGGTAGAAGTCGTAGAAAGAGTATGCCGAGTGCGCGTTTTCAGCACCGCCGCCAGAGAATTAGGTTTAGATATCAGCTACACTCGCCAACCCATCCAACTCTTCGATGGTACACCCTTCAACGCCGATGATCCCATCGCCTACCTCAACAGCTTAGAAATCAAACGCGACTTCTCAATAGCCGAAGTCATCCTAGACTCCCCCACCAGAAGAGTCGCCTAAGCGTTGACTGATAACTGATGACTAGACCTCTTGCAAAAGCCGTTCTTAGCGTTCTTTTCTTTGCGCCTTGGCGCGGCAGTCGCTACAACGGGGAGGCAGCCGTGTGGGCGGGTTTCCCGACTTGAACGGACTGCCGTGGGAACCCCGCAACGCGCTGCCTTGCCTTTGCGTGAGACAAAACATTATTCCCCCTCAACTTCTAACTCCACAACCATGCAAAATCGCAGCTTAAGCTTCACCGGAATCGAGACAAAAACCAACAGAAGACCATCAGCAACTACCACAAGCAGCAGGTCATTTCTAGAAATTAGAGACGTGACCAAAGTCTACCCCACAAAAAAAGGCCCCTTCACCGTACTCGACGGCGTTAACCTCAACGTAGAACAAGGCGAATTTATTTGCGTCATCGGTCACTCTGGCTGTGGGAAATCAACCTTACTAAATATGGTATCCGGTTTTAACTTTCCTACCAGCGGAGAAGTTTTACTCGAAGGACAACCCATCACCAAACCCGGCCCTGACAGAATGGTTGTTTTCCAAAACTATGCCTTGCTACCTTGGCGGACTGCTTTTGAAAATATTTACTTAGCCGTTAACGCCGTTTACCCCAACAAGTTAGAAGCTGAGAAAAGGTCAATTGTCCGGGAACATCTAGCAATGGTGGGGCTGGCTGACGCCATGGACAAAAAGCCAATGCAAATGTCCGGCGGTATGAGACAGCGGGTATCCATCGCCCGTGCTTTAGCAATTCGTCCTAAAGTCTTAATTTTAGATGAACCTTTCGGGGCGTTGGATGCCATTACTAAAGAAGAGTTACAAGAAGAACTGCTAAAAATTTGGAACGATAACCGCTGTACAGTGCTGATGATTACCCATGATATCGATGAAGCGCTGTTTTTAGCAGACAAATTGGTGATGATGACCAATGGCCCCCATGCAAAAATTGGTGAAGTGATGGAAATTCCTTTTTCACGTCCACGCGATCGCGCCCGTATTATGGAAGATCCACAATATTACCAACTACGTAACTATGCCCTAGATTTTCTCTTTAACCGCTTTGCCCACGATGACGTTGGTTAAAAGCTTTTCCCTACAAAACACAGGTTAGCAACAAGGTAAAAGTTAAAAGGCAAATTATTTTTTGCCTCTTATCTTTTACCTTTTTTATTTTTTAATCACGGTGGTGCATTGCAACGCAATGTGTTTCTTCAGAATATTGTAGACAATCTTAAATCTGACACATGAACAGTTGACATAACAAGTTGCTATTTTGCTAGCTGAATCTTAAACATTTGTAACTATTAGGACTATCTTTACAGATTTATTTTACAAATATATACGTGTAAAATTCCAAAATCAGGTTTTTGAATGGCATTATATTATTGGAATAAAGCCTCTGTTATAAATTCAAGAATAACATTCAATTGTATAGGTATTTTTATACCTATCAACAGTAAAGTTCAACCAGTGAAAACAAAACTGAAAAATCAAGTAGTAAATGCAACTTATACTTAAGGTTGCTCAACGAAATTATTGGTATATTTCAGACAGATCACTATTGGTTAGTCAAGTGTAAGCAGAATATATGGACGCAGACAATTGGACATATAGACTACAAAGGGCACTACCTGTAAGTTCCCGCGCACTGCTATTAGTCAATCGTCATGCCCGCCAAGGACAGCAAGGTCTTGTGGAAGCAATTGATTGTCTTAAGAAACTCGGCTTTGATTTGATTGAAGAGTCAACAGAACACCCCAAACATCTTTATGAAGTTATACTTCGCTATCAGCATGAAGTTGACTTGGTAATTGTTGGCGGTGGAGATGGTACTCTGAATGCCGCAGTAGATGCTTTAGTTGAGACGCAATTACCTTTAGGTATTTTACCTCTAGGAACAGCCAACGACTTGGCAAGAACTTTAAAAATTCCCAATTCTTTAAGCGAAGCTTGTAAAGTAATTGCCTATGGAGATTTGCGACGCATTGACTTAGGTTTGGTAAACGGCAAATACTTTTTTAATGTTGCTAGTTTGGGATTAAGTGTGAAGATTACCCAGCGACTTACGAAAGAAATTAAACGCCGCTGGGGGATATTTGCTTATGCTGCTACTGCATTACAAGTAATTTTGGAATCTCGTCCCTTTAGTGCAGAAATTCGGATTAATGGTCAATCATTTCGGGGCAAAACAGTACAAATTGCTGTAGGTAATGGTCGCTATTATGGTGGTGGCATGGCAGTAGCCCCGGATGCGACAATTGATGATCAAAGGCTAGATCTCTATAGTTTGGAAATAGAACATTGGTGGCAAATCATACCTTTATTGCCTGCAATGCGAAATGGGCAGCACATTCATTGGCCGAGTGTCCGTGCGTTGCAAGGAAAAGAAATAGAGATTTCTACTCGTAAACCGCGTCCCATTAATACTGATGGTGAAATCACAACTTATACCCCTGCCCATTTTCGAGTTATATCTAGAGCTATAGCTGTTTTAGTACCACCAACTGAAATATCTTAAGCATTGAGTTTGGAGTTAGTAATTCATAACCCATACTAATTTTGCGAAGGTTATTATGTGAATCTTATCAAATACTATTATCCTGATTTCGTCTCAAAATAGAGTTGATATCTGCGGTCAAGACAAAATCATAGAAGTTGCCAAGTAGATTAGGACATAAACTAATCATAAAAAAACTGAGACTAAGAGACTTTCAAGTCTGTTCCCTGTTCCCTGCTATATTATTTGCTATGATCTGGAATAGTTGTGGATGCATTTGTATTCATATTTGCATTGTTATATTTAACTAAACCTGGTATTGAGGCAACTCACGCCAAATGCATCTAAGATTTTCTCAAGAAATTAAGTCCTTGCTGCAACGCCTCGCTGAACAGCATTTAACTCTGGGCGATATTCTAACAGAGACTTCTGAACGCGGTTTTAGCTTGGTGATTGCATTATTAGTTTTGCCCTTTTTGTTTCCCATGCCACCGGGATTAGCTGGCCCTTTTGGCGCAGCCTGCTTGGTGTTGTCAGCACAGATGGTTTTGGGTAGGCGATCGCCTTGGCTACCCAAAAAAATTGCCCGCTATAAATTTCCTCGTCCTTTTGCCGAATTACTTTTAAAAAACCTGCAACGTCTTACCAGGATATTAGAGAAAATCACGCGTCATCGGTTGGCAAAAATAGCTAACAATCCTTTGACTTGGCGCATCAATGGACTTTGTATATCTTGGTTGACAATCTTGCTAATGTCGCCAGTTCCCTTTACCAATCCCTTTCCGACTGTAGGTATTTTACTGTTGGCGGTTGCCACCATCGAAGCTGACGGTTTGCTAATTTGCGTTGGCTACGTTCTCACTGCCTTAATTACTGCACTGTTTGGATTTATTGGTTATGCTCTTTGGTTAGCCCCCAGTTTGTTACCATCTATATTTAAATAGGTAATGGGGAATTGGGAATCGGGAATTGGGCATTATATATAGATAAAATAAAACCCCCAGTCGAAAAGCTGAGGGTTGTAAAATAATTTAGGGTGCATCTACTATACACCTATGCACTATATTTAGGGCTGCATCCGGAAGAATTGAAACAAAGTCAAAATTCAGGCTATTTCACTTAAATAATCAGGCAAATATATTGTTAGAAGTAGGGTGTGTTATGCCGTAGGAATCGCGCACCTTACATTTAAATTTCTATAAACCACTTCAAATTTTGACACTACTGGGCACTTAGATAAAGTGCAAGGCGTCACGATTAATCACCATGCTTTATCACAAAACGATTAAAATGTGACAGCTAGTGTAGGAGAAAAGCGTGAAAAGACTGATTATTACTAAAATACTGATCACATCATTAGGTTGCTTAACTTTATTTGCCCCAAACCAAGCTTCTGCTCAACTAATACCACAACCGTGGGTTTCAGTCGGTGGCAAAGATGGCGATACAACCTATGCAGTAGGAGTGAGAGCTTTCAATTTGGGCGTTGAGGTGGGAAGTGGCCCTGATGGTGCAACTGGAGTAGATGTTCTGAAATTTGTGAGTTTACCAGTGATTTCACCTTATGTCGGACTTGGATATTACTCAGAAGATAAAGGTGTAGCAGTTTCAGGTGGTGTTCAGATAAGCGCTACAAATAATCTTTTCATCGGTGCAGGTTACAATTCTGTTAGAGGATTTAACGGACAAGTGGGAATAAAATTTTAATTGATTTTGGCGATATACGGTTAATTGGGTTTTTGAGTTAAGTTAATAGTTAATCAATTCCTCAGTCCATGCTTTCAGGCTACCTGAGGTTTTTTGCTTTTTAATATCTTGCTGTGTGCTATTTGATTAAACAGAGGAATTAACTCAAAATAGCTTTTATGGTTAATTTATCTAACTAAACAACGCTTTAGCTCTTCCTTATACCATTTTACTCAATTACTGATACAAATTCTTCCACTTCTGCTCCTCTGCCACCCTTCGGGAAGTCAAAACTATTTTTTGAATATAGCCAATTTAGTTTGAATTAAGCTTTAATAGGCTGTAATTAAGCTTCAATCCAGCTATTCTCAAATATACATATTAATACTTGATTTTTTAATCATTTTCAGTCTAGCATTTATTGCATTGACACAAATGATCCCTTAAAGTATTAATATAAGCAAGGTCTAGTAATTAGATTTCTGAACCACAAGAATAGACGAAGTACAAAGTAATTGTCGAATGGCAAGCTACTATCCATCTTGGCAATAAAGTGTTGATGTTATTTATTTAACAGGTATCTCCTTATGGAGCAAGGGTTAAGGTTACTCATTCAACTAGTACTAGAATTTTCACCTGTAATTGTATCTCTCATTCAAAAGAGAACAGAAGAAAGTTTAGCTACCACTAATTATCAATTTCCTCAAGTAATTCAAGAAGTTGCACAAATAATCAATAGTAAAATTAATACCAATAATAGTTCAACAGGGTTTGAACAAGAAAAATTTCTGCAACAGCAATTAGCAGTTTATCACCGCGAAACCCAATTACAAATCACAAAGCAAGAGAGAGATACAGCGCTCAAGTTACCAGAAGTTCATAAAATTCTTGATAGCTGGCCTTTAAGGCTGTATCCTTCACAAATTTTAGAGTTTCACAATAGTCATGGACGTACACCTCTGAAAATTTTTCTGGCTCCTCCACAAGTCCATTTTGATCAATTTGACCATAGAAATGAAGGTGCTTCAGAAATTGAGCTAATGTTGGCTGAAGGTTTACGAGAGTTTGTGAATAAATATTACTCTTTCCAAAGTCCCATTAGACCAACAGAGTTATTAGCAGGAGCTTGGGATAGTAAACGTTTTCATAGTGAATCGAGTATTAAAGCTTTATTTGGGGCGTTGAAGACCGAGCCTATTTTAATTTTAGAGTCGGAAAATGACGGAGATTTTTTGAATTTCCGCATTGCTTATTGGGGTTTGGGGCAGGAAAAATATTACTACAAAACTATCGCTCGTTTACCTTATAAAGAAATTATTCAAGAATATGCTCAAAATCGGGCTTTGGAGTGGAAAAAAATTAGAGATGAACTGCTATCTCTGGGAGAAGATTTAGAAGAAATTAATCAACTTGGTAGAGATAACGTCTACAACTTGGCAATTTTAGAAAAGTTACAAAAATGGCAAGATAAAGGAATTGATATTAGTAAGTTATCTTTACAATATCAAGTTAATCATCAGGATTTTGAAAAGCTTTGCCAAGTATTAATCACTTGTCACTGTTTGGTTGCTGCCTGGGTGGCGGATGCTTATCATTTAGTGCATTATGATGTGCCACCTTTGCTACCAGAGTTGCTGCCAAGTATGCTCAAAGACGCGCTTGATTTGCAATCATTACAAGCAATTGTCACAGGTTATAAGCAAGTTTACCAAGCTTTAGAAAAAGAGCGACGTTATTGGATTCCAGAATTGGCTTTGCAACTAGCTCAGAGTTTATCTCATTTACCCGATCGCACTTGGGCACAAGAACAAATCGAATATTCAATATACACATGGCTGGAACTGCGTCAAGTCTGCCCCCAGGAATTTACCAGCCCCTTAGAAGCGATGCAATCTGCCATCAAAATAGAAGATGAGGAATATATCCATAAATTAAAAGATTATTTTACGGCAGTGGGTGATAGTCAAAACCTTGGGGATGTTGAGAAACTGTTAAATGCGATCGCTCATTTCAAATACAAACGCACCCTAGAATCTCCCAATCTCGGCTATACCCTCTATGGACATAGCGACAAAGTTACATCAGTCGCCATTAGTCCAGATGGAGAGATTTTAGTCAGCGGGTGTGCAGACAAAACCATCAATCTCTGGAATCTCAACACCGGCAATCTCATCCGTACCCTCACAGGAGATTTAGGCGAAGTTTCATCTGTAGCGGTTAGTCCCGATGGCAATTTTCTGGCTGTTGGCAGTTGCGAACATCCGAAAAGTAATGTACAAATCTGGCATTTGAAAACAGGCAAACTACTCCACACCCTCTTAGGACATCAAAAACCCGTTAATGTCGTAGCAATTAGCCCAGATGGGCAGATTCTCGCTAGTGGTAGTAACAAAATTAAGATTTGGCATTTGCACAAAGGCGATCGCATTTGTACATTGTGGCATTCATCCGCCGTTCATGCCGTGGCTATCAGTCCCGATGCTAGCATCCTCGCCAGTGGTAGTGCTGACAGCAAAATCAGGTTGTGGAATCCCCGCACTGGCGATCCATTACGCACGCTCAACGGTCACGACAGAGAGATAAAATCAATTGCCATGAGTCCTGATGGACAACTGCTTTTTAGTGGTAGTGCTGACACAACCATCAAAATTTGGCATCTCATCACAGGTAAACTTCTTTATACCTTAACTGGGCACACAGATGAGGTGAAATCTTTAGCTGTTAGTCCCGATGGGCAAACCCTCTTTAGTGGTAGTGCTGACACAACCATCAAAACATGGCGTATTGCCACAGGTGAACTGCTGCAAACCCTCACCGGACATTCAGGCATAGTCACTTCTGTTGCCTTAAGTCCAGACGGTAAGTTTCTTGCTAGCGGCAGTTCTGATAAAAGTATCAGGTTGTGGCAAATCTTTGGTCATTAGTCAGTTGTCAGTTGTCAGTTGTTAGTTGTCATTAGTTATTTTTCCCTGCTCCCCTGCTCCCCTGCGCCCCCGCACCCCTGCTCTCCTTCCCTAGGGAATTTAGGCTAGACTTATTTTTTAACCTAAGTCTAGTACCTAAAGGTAGACTTATCTATTTACAAGTCATATCTAAAGGTAGAGAATAATGGTTAACTCAAATTGGGCAACTTTTTAGAGGGTGTCGATTCTCCTGAAATTACTGCCTATTCATCCCTAGTGCAACCGAGGTCAGATGACGCAATCTTCAAACCAAGTCAAACAGTGGGAAAAACGTCGTGTTGAAGCACACCGTTATTACCAACGGGGAAAATTTCAAGAATATCTCGACCTGGCGACCGAGAACTTAGAATTAGCTAGAGCAATTTCAGATCGAGCAAGAGTTGGTCATACATTGAATGACATCGGTTTAGCCCACCTCGGTTGCTGGCAACTGTCAAAAGCATTAGAGTGTTTTCATGAGGCGCTAAAGGTTGCTGTTGAACTCGACAACATCCAAGCAAAGGCAAATGCTCTCAGCAATCTCGGTTCTACTTACAGCCGTCTAGGGCAGTTTTCGCAAGCCTTGGAGCATTTTGAGCAAGCTGTGCTAATCTTCAGGGAATTGCAGGACATTCCAGGCGAAATTGCAACTCTCAATGATGTGGCCTTGATTTATACCAAATTGGGAGAACCGAAGCGAGCCTTGTTGCTACAACATCAAATTTTAGCAAGGCGGCGATCGCTAGGAGACTTTTCTGGTGAAGCCACAACCCTAAATGGCATTGGTTTTGCCTACAGCACTTTAGGTCAGTATGAAGAAGCTTTAAAATTTCTGAACGAAGCACTGCCAATTCAAAAAGCTGTCAAGAATTTGGTTGGTGAAGCAACCACCTTGAATAATATAGCCTCTGTCTATAATGATTTAAATCAACCTCAACAAGCACTATTGCTTTACAATCAAGTTCTATTGACACGTCAAGCAATAGGCGATCGCTCTGGTGAAGCCACAACCCTGAACAACATTGGTTTTACCTACAGTAACCTCGCCGAATACAGACAAGCACTCAAATACTACAAACAAGCGATCGCCATTTATCAAGAACTGGGTGATTGTCTGGGAGAAATTTCTACTTTGCTAAATATGGGAAGCGTTTATTTAACGACGAAACGCAAAAAGTTAGCGCGATCGTGCTTTCAAAATGCCCAAGAATTAGCTCAGCAAATCGAATATGACCCACTCTTAGAAAAAGTTCAGTTGTTCATAAATTCACTTTAAAGGATAGGGGACTGGGGATTAGCAACTGGGGACTAGGAGATGAATTTTCGTAAGGAATCACTTAGGATTGCTATAGTCTTATCCCCATCACCTAAAAGGAAGTGGTTTCGCACAACTTTGCAGATACTTAACTAGCGGTTGTGCATTTTTAGGTAGGCTGAGGTCATCAAAAGAAACAGCGTGTTGCCCTTGACTAGTTTCGACGGTAATGTTGTAGTTAAACAAATCACGAGCATTGGGTGCGTGGCTACTTTGAGCTTCGAGAATACCGCTTTGTTCCACTAATGACTGTAACTTAGCAGCTTCATCGGGGGGAAGCGAATCTGTATTCAGTTCGCAACCCCTTCTCAAGCCTGCGTATCCTCCTGACTGAGAAAAGTTGACTTTCATGGCTGAGTAAACCTCACTGATTGGCAGACAAGTAAGAACAAGAACAAGCATCAAAGATAAAAGATATAAATTCACATTTTGCACCAATTCCCACAACCGCCTTATATTTCATACTTCACACTCTTTCCTCACTATTTGCCATCCTCTTGAAGATACAGAATAGGCCTCTTGCAAAAGTCCTTCTTTGCGATCTTTTCTTTGCGCCTTTGCGCCTTTGCGTGATACAAAAAAAGATTTATGCAAGAGGTCTAATAATTTCAGTCATCAGTCATCAAGATAAGATGTGCAACGCCTGATTTAGAACAGCTTATTTATGCGTTAATTGTTGAACCAAATTTCTAACTTGAGTTGCAGAATCTTGTTGTAATGCTGATGCAGCGATCGCAACCGCCTCATCTACACTTAACTGTGCGATCGCCTGCTTGATTACAGGTATAGTTTGGGGATTCACACTTAATTCATCCAGCCCCAAACCTAGTAAAATTGGTGTTGCTAAGGTGTCTGCTGCCAGTTCACCACATAATCCTACCCAAATTCCTGCTGCATGGGCAGCTTGAACAGTTTGTTGTACCATACGTAACACCGCCGGATGTAGTGCATCAGCTAAAGAAGCTACTCGCGGGTTAGTGCGATCGCCTGCCATTACGTATTGACTGAGGTCATTAGTACCTATACTGAAAAAGTCTACTTCCCCAGCTAACTGATCAGCAATCGCTACTGCTGCTGGTACTTCTATCATAATGCCTACTGCGATCGCTTTATCAAAGGCAATATTAGCTTGTTTCAGTTCAGCTTGAGCTTCATTCAGAATTGCCTTAGCCGCCCGTACCTCAGTGACAGTAGCAATCATCGGCAACATCACCTTAATATTATGCCCTGCACTAGCTCGTAAAATTGCCCGCAACTGAGTTTTGAACAAATCAGGATGATCCAAACAAAAACGAATTCCTCGCCAACCTAAAAATGGGTTGGCTTCTGGAACCTTGACTATATAGGGAAGCGGTTTGTCACCACCGACATCGAGAGTACGAATAATTAACGGACGACCATCCAAAACTTGAGCGATCGCTTGGTATACTGTGTATTGCTCTTCCTCTGTGGGTGCGTTTGTTCGCCCCAAATACAGAAACTCGGTGCGAAGCAGTCCCACTCCCTCAGCACCATTAGCCACAGCAACTTGCACATCAGATATACTACCAATATTGGCGAAAACCCTAACTTGCTTGCCATCACGGGTAATTGCTGGCTGATGTGCCGCAGCTTGTGCTTCTTGAGTAGCAGTTTGCCAAGCTTCTCTTTTTGCCTCTAGTAAATCGAGGATATCTGGCTCTGGTTCTACCCAAGCTTTACCACTCTCACCATCGAGTGCCATCAGTGTACCATCTTCCAAGAGTAGCACATCTGTATCTACACCCAAGACTGCCGGAATGCCTAATGTCCGGGCGATAATTGCACTGTGGGAAGTGGCGCTACCATGAGTAGTACAAATACCTAGTACCTTTGTTGGGTCTAGTGCAGCGGTATCCGAGGGAGTTAAATCTGTCGCTACTAAAATGGCTGGTTCTGCTAGATGCAGTTCACTAGGAACATTTCCCACTAACAGCCTTAGCACCCTTTGCCCCACATCCACAACATCCTCAACTCGTTCTTGTAGGTAAGAATCCTCAAGGGTGCGGTAAGAATTTGCTACTTCATCCACCACAGCTTGCCAAGCAGCCTCAGCATTGAGGTGGTGATCCAAAATACGTTCGTGAACAGCTTCCAACAACACCGGGTCTTCTAAAAATAACAGATGAGCATCAAAGATAGCGGCTTCAGCATCGCCAATTTGAATAGACGCATGTGAAAACAGTGCTTGAATTTCTTGCTGTGCAGTGTGAATTGCTGTTTGTAACCGCCGCCACTCTGTTTCGGGATTGTCTACGTGATATTGCGGTACTGGAATTATGGGTGATTGATAATGGACAACAGGCGCGATCGCTACTCCTGGAGAAGCAGCAATTCCTGAGAGTTCGCCAGGAGTAGCTGGGGTAACTTGATGTTGTGTAGTCACAGGAGGCAAAGCAGTATCATCTTCACCAAAGTTAGTAGCAAATAATGCTTGCAAAGCAGCCAGTGCTTCATCAGCATCAGCACCAGTGGCACTAATTGCTAGTTCATGTCCTTGACGTACCCCTAAAATTGCTACTTGGTTGATACTATCGCCCCGGACAAATTCAGTATTTCTAGTGAGATTCTTGACCTTGATTTGCGATTGAAACCGAGATGCAGTTGCAACAAACAAAGCCGCCGGACGCGCGTGTAATCCTAACCTATTGCTGACAGTTAAGCGAATTTCCTGAGTTGGGTATTCTGAATGGCTTTCAAATTCACCACTAACAACTGACAACTGACCACTGACAATCCCCAACTGAGTTGCTTTTGCTACTAAAGCATCCCGTGCTTCTGCGATAACTTGCTGAATGTTTTTCCCAGCAGCGGCTGCAACTACAGCAGCGATCGCACCTTCTACCAAAGGTGCCTCACATAAATATACTTGTTTTCGCTGTGCTTCTGGCAGAAATTCTATAGCCATTTCTGCACTCATCAAAGCACTACCTAAATCCATTAATACCAATACACCATCATCGCTGAAAACAGAAGCGATCGCCTCATAAACCTGCATTGGATCTGTACCCAGTGGGTTTTCAGCGTCTTCAATACCTGCTGCGACAGCCAGGGGGACATTACCCTGAACCATCTGTACTGCGAGTTGCTGCACACCAAGCGCTAGTAGTTTACTGTGAGAAACGATAACAATTCCAACCACTGCAACACCATCAACTTTGTTGAGAGTCTTGTGCTTACCCAGTTACCCATTCCATTATTTGATCTCGCACCGCCCTTCGGGTTCAGCAGTTCGCGATCGACGCAAAGCGCCAAGACTGCGACTGCTTCACTAAGAACAGCACCTATCTTCATTGCAATTGCAACTGTCCAAAAACTTTCTGGTTTTTCTGGCTAGAAATACGAACAGAATAGCCTTTTTTCAGGGCTATGTGCGGTGTCCACTCATAAACCCCATCACTAGCGGTGCTTTTAGAGATATTTTGGACAAGTTTCTCACCATCGTACAACTTAATTGTGACTTCGCCATCAAGATTATCTCGCCACAATATTAAATAAGGTTGATTTTTTTCCAGCAGTACTTTACCAACAGGCTGACTGACAAGAATTTGTGAGGCAATTGGCTTTTTGCTTTTTCTGCGGAATCCCAGATAATGAGGTAAGTGACGGAAGGTAGGATTTGCTTCTAGATTAGCAAGTTGAGGAACGATAATGTTTCCTCTTTGGGAATTAAATAGATAAGTTGAACGACCGCCGTCAACAGTAATGATATCGCCTTTCACTCCCAATTTGCGTAATAAATCGGCAGCTTCATCTAGTGTTGCAGAGTTTACAGTCATAATCAGCAACAGTTCATTGCCTTTCACACCATCTTTATCTAATGTACCGATAACTTGGTATTTATTCGCTGGATTTTGGGCTAATACCTTTGCTGGATGGTCACTGTATTTATAAGTGACTATGGCATTTTTCACATTCTTTTGATTTAGAGGCGCACCAGTAACAGGATTGTAATCGGTAATGTATGCTTGCTTGTCATCCCAAACCAAAGCTTTGAGACGGACTATACGGTAATTCTGATTTTTTGGTTGTCTGACAGGCCCATAGGGACTATTTCCACCAGTGATGACTATATCATTTAATTTAATGGGAAAAGATAACTGTGTACTGGATTGATATTGCTCAAAAAAAGAACAGTTAATAATGGAGAAAACATCATTAATATAAAGTTTTTGGTATTCTTCAGCCACTCCTGAAAATAACTTATTCTGAAAAAATGGGCTGTAATATTTACCTTCACCTTTGTAATATTTACCTTGACCTAAACCCATATTATCGACCTCTCCAATGAGTTGGTCTATGTGCATTTTACGCAGATCGATAATTTGTAAATAAGCTTCGTTACCATCATTTAATTGTTTTCTATATAAAGCTGCACCATCTATGACATGAAGCGGCTGATAGGTAGATAAAGGGTTGGAAGCTTGAGCAATCAACAGGCTACTGACAAGCGGTACTAAGAAAGAAAAGAAGATGATTACAGCATTCATCAATATATTTTTAAATAAATCTTAGGTAATACCAATTTTATATTATAGCAGTTATAAATTGATGAACAATATTCCCGACTTCTCAAAGAAGTCGGGAATATTAAGCTTTAATAATTTAAACAAGTCTAATGGAAATAATTTGCTAGCTGATTATGCTTGCTCACTGAGCGCGTGAGCCAGTACACTTTCTAGTTTTGATAATGGAACAGCACCAGATAAAGTCTCACCATTGATGAAGAAGAATGGAGTACCTCGAATTCCTAATTTTTCAGCCAATTCTTTATCTTTTTCAATAGCAGTATTTACTTCTTCTGAATTACGTTGTTGGTTGAACTGTTCTAAATCTAGTTTGAGTTTTTTAGATAGCGCAATGTACAAAGTTTCGCCTAATTGGTCTTGCTTGCTAAATAAAGCATCTTGATAAGGCCAAAACTTTCCTTGGGCTTGAGCCGCCCAAGCTGCTTTAGCAGCAGCGATCGCTTCCGGATGAATCGAATTCAAAGGATAATGTTTATACACTAATGTGACTTCATTTTTATGTTTGGCTATGAATTGCTTCAATGTTTTATGAGCCTTAGCACAATAAGGACATTGAAAATCTGAAAACTCTATTAAAACAATCTTTTTCTCTGTCGCACCAGTCACAGGAGATTCACCAATCACACTGCTAGGATTTTCTTGAAGCAGCTGCTTAATATACTGTTTAGCTTGTTGTTGCTGTTGTTGTTGTTGTTGCTGTTCGGCTTGTAAAGCTTCTCTAATTACTTCTGGATGATTACGGATAATTTGCAAAACTTCAGCTTCTAACTGAGAATTAATAGAATTACCTGCTTGATTAATATTGGTGTTAGCTTGTGCAGGCATTGACCAAATGAGTAATGTAAAACAAAGCAGTAAAAGCCCTGCTAAAAAGACTGAACGTCTCAAATATCGATACATATCAAAGTGTATATTCCTCATATTTATCAGTCCTGAAACCCACTATTGGCGGTATGACAAAATTTTTGCGTGGTGAAAAGAAGAACTAATTAAATCAACGATAAAAATTCAATGTATATAGATAATTCTCAGTTTTAAAATAGGTTACAGAACAATTTATAGCAACAGATATGTTATTTGTTTCGCATGTTTTTGTGTTTGAATTTTTGATGAATTAATATAATTTTTATGAGTCAATTTCAACTTGGAGCATCCCAATTTTGCAAATTTATTAACATAAAACTAGTCATTGCGAAGGTTATGAAGCGGAATGTAGGCTCTTTGAGCTAACGCTTTATTTCATGAGGCTCGCAATGACAAAATATGTTTTTACACATTTGGAATGCTCCCATTTCAACTTATCACTCCTTTGGTGTACAACCTGATTTTTCAGGCACATCACAAACTTCTAAAACAGCATTGAAGTATAAACCAGGGGCACATGGCATAAGTATAGGGACTCCTCGGTCACATCTATAGTAAACGTCACATCTTGTCTCATGAGGAAGAAGTTTAACAATGTCAAAATCCTCAGTAGGGCAAGATACTGGTGGTAGTTCTTCTGCCTGGGCTGTGTTCAGCAAGAGTCCTAAGACAGCTACAATTACCAGAAAAGCAGAAATCACAGGTGACAAAAATTTCTTCATCTGAATTTAACTCCTTGTTGCTTTAAGTATTGCTACAAATTACCCGTTAACTTATTCGTGCTTGCAAGCTTGAATTGTTCTTATCTAGCATCAAGAATACATATGTTAGCTTGATAAAGCAAGTAGTATAACGTAAATTTACTTAAAAAAGAAAGCAAAAAAGTTGCTATTACTCCAGCCTAGTTATTGAGTTACAGTCCTATAATCATTGCAACCCACAGGGCAGTTACTCCACTGAGGAAGCCACTGTGCGATCGCACTCTGCAAACACCTTTGTGGCGTGAAATTCTGATGTAACCGTTACTACCTTTTCTTAATCCCTCTTTAATCACTATGAGGAGATCACAATAGCATCCTTAACCTGAAGTTTAGATGAAATCATCAATTGAGCGATCGCTATCCAATAAAGTGAATCCTCCATGCTTCAAAAAAGCTGAAAGCAGGAAGTAATCAACTCAAATGTTGTATTGTCTTTAATTTTTATCAAAATTTTCAAATTGTACCAAGCTTATGGTATTCGCTGAAATTACAAACAAAAATTAATTTTTGTGAGGTGTTTAAATTATGGGATCTGAACTATTAAATAAAAAAATGGCAGTTCTTTTCCAAGGCTTAGATGTCGATAAAAACGGATTTGTAGATCGAGAAGACTTTGATCAAATTACTGCTAATTTTGCGCGGATACGTGGTTGGGAACCTGGTTCATCTGATTATGAAAATCTGCACAATCAGCTGATATCAATGTGGGAAGATTACTGGATTAATGCCGATATTGATAAAGATAACAAAGTTTCTTTAGATGAATGGATTGAAAGTTACAGCCAGCAATACGCTGTAGATCAGGGCTCTTCAGCAGCAGCTTGGCAAAAACCAATGGCGACTTTGTTTGAAGTAATAGACATCGATGGTGATGAGAAAATTGCTGTAGAAGAATACAAACAGTTGCTCACGGCATTTGGTTTTAACGCCAGTGGATACGAAGAAATTTTTCAAAAACTCGATACCAACGGTGACGGTTATATCTTCAAACAAGAGTATTTACAGCTGATAAAAGAATTCTGTGGGGAGAATCCAGAAGCTACTGGGAACTTGTTTTATGGTTATTACTGATATAGCAAACTGCTGAGTGCTAAGCTCGACTTTATCCATTTTTCCCTTCGGGTTATCACAAGGGTAGCTCGACTTTATCCAAGACACAAAGCCAAAAGTCGGAGCGGCGGCTGACGCCGATCTGAACTTTTCAAGACAAAGACTTTTCACCCAGTTTCCAGTCCCCAGCTATATATAGCCGTACAAAAAGCCGGATAACTTTAAAGTTACCCGGTTTATGTATATCAATATTAAAACCCTCTGTCATTGAGGAGCATAGCAACGCTTTGCCCCTACTTAATTTTTGACAGAATTAAACTTTAGCAGCTGCTTTAGTAACAACAGCATTCAATTCGCCACTGGCATACTTAGCAGCAAAATCATCAATAGAAATTTGCTTAATCTTGCTAGCATTGCCAGCGGTGCCAAATTGCTGATAGCGCTCAACACAAACCTTCTGCATATACTTAATAGAAGGCTTGAGGAAGTGACGGGGGTCAAATTCCTTGGGAGCTTTTGCTAAAGCTTCACGCACAGCAGCAGTGATTGCTAGGCGGTTGTCGGTGTCAATGTTGACCTTACGTACACCGCTCTTGATACCTTTTTGGATTTCTTCTACAGGTACACCGTAGGTTTCAGGAATTGCACCACCATATTCGTTAATGAGGGCAATTAAATCTTCTGGTACAGAAGAGGAACCATGCATTACCAAGTGGGTGTTTGGCAGACGGCGGTGAATTTCTTCAATACGGCTGATTGCCAAAATTTCGCCAGTTGGCTTGCGAGTAAACTTGTAAGCACCGTGGCTTGTGCCAATAGCAACAGCCAAAGCATCTACTTGGGTTTGCTCTACAAAGTCAACCGCTTGGTCGGGGTCAGTCAGCAGTTGAGAGTGGTCGAGTGTACCCTCAAAACCATGACCATCTTCAGCTTCACCAGCACCAGTTTCTAAAGAACCCAAACAACCGAGTTCACCTTCGACGCTGACACCCAAAGAATGAGCTACTTTCACTACTTCACGGGTAACATTGACGTTGTACTCGTAGCTAGCAGGGGTCTTAGCATCAGCTTCCAGTGAACCATCCATCATGACGCTGGTAAAGCCATTTTTAATTGCTGAGTAGCAAGTAGAAGGTGCATTACCATGATCTTGGTGCATGGCAATGGGAATCTGAGGATAGGTTTCTGCTGCTGCCAAAATCAGGTGGCGGAGGAAGTTTTCTCCTGCGTAAGCACGAGCGCCACGAGAAGCTTGCAAAATTACGGGGCTATCTGTATCTACAGCAGCCTTCAGAATCGCCTGAATCTGTTCCAAATTGTTAACGTTGAAAGCTGGGATGCCGTAACCGTTTTCAGCCGCGTGATCCAGCAGCAGCCGCAATGGTACAAGCGCCATAGATAGTCCTCCTAATATGGTTGTCAGCTAGTCAGTGTCAGAGAAGCGTAATAGTTACGCTAAATCTTAAGAGTTTTTTCAACTTATAGGAAATTATAACTAGAGTTGTGTGCTTATGTTGAAAAAGTTTACGACAATATTAATATAAATATGCTTTAGAGTTACTTTATACTACTGTACAATGAGCTACCCTATGTTTAGTCACTCTGGTAGCTATGGATGCAAAATAATTAAAGCGATCGCTCCCCACGCTCCAAAATTTGCTCAATAAGCGATCGCCTCACACAAAAGGCGCTAATCTTTGAACAAATGCTGCATGTTCAGGAGACTGTATACCTGCTTGTAAAACAGTCAATACGCGCTGCATATTCCCTGCTAATAAATCTGGCACAGCTAACCACAAACCTGGAAAAACCTGACTTTGCAGAATTCCTTCATCAGGTGCTAATTCTAGATACTCACCCTGTTCTAGATAGAACCAGGTCAATTTCTGATCGAGGACTTGCCAAACAATATATTCTTTAACTTCATTGCGGCGATAGGCTTGTTTTTTGGCATGGAGGTCAATGGCGACGCTGCTAGCGGCAATTTCTACAATTAACTCTGGTGCGCCTTCAATATAATCATCGTTACTCAACCTTGCTTGTCCACCTGCTTCTGGCGCAATGATTAAAATTGCATCTGGTTGAGGTTCATTATCCAGGTCTAACCTGACAGTCGGTTCAACACCCAACGCCACACCAGGAGTTGAAGCTTCGTAAGTACCGAGCCATCCCACAATCCTACCATGCGGCTGACCATGACTTCTAAAACGCAGAGCAGCAGGTATGTAGACAATTCCTTCAATCAATTCGGCTTTTTTCAAGTTAGGCATGGCGTTGTAGCGTCGCTCAAATTCATAGCGGTTGAGTTTGTCGCCATTTTCCAGAAGGGGAATTGTCCAATTTTGTGGAGGTGTTTTCACCATAACGATGGTACTTGGGGTTAGCCTATGCTTTTAAAAAGCCAGCAAGAAGAACTTTATAACCTGATTATCATAAATATTATGACTAAAAGAGAAAAGCTATGGCAAAAAGCTAAGAGCAGCCCAGACAATCTGACTTTTGATGAATTTGAAACTCTTCTAAGCCAGAATGGATGGCAATTTAGCCGTCAAAAAGGAAGTCATCGCTTATGGTATTCACCCAAGGGTCAACCTTTACCGATTCAGCCTCGCAAAGATGGAAAAGCAAAACTCTATCAAATTCAGCAGTTTTTTGAATATCAAGAGGTAGAAGACTAATGCCTTTAAGTAAAGATGATTTTAATGGTTTTACGATTAATTTGTATGTTGATGAACAAGGAGACTGGCTGGCACATTTTCAAGAAATGCCTAATATATCAGCTTTTGGTGATACACCTCAACAAGCTTTAGAGGAATTGAAATTAGCTTGGGAATTGGTTAAAGAAGATTATCAAGAAAAGGGGAAAGATATTCCTGTTGCACCAGCGCGGAATAAATTATTTTCCTTATAGAGCGATCACCTTCTTAAGCTTCCCATTTACAACAATACTCGCCTCTACTCCACCTTCAAAGCATCAGCTAGCATCTTTGATTATTTTATGGGTCGCCCGGGATTCGAACCCGGAACTAATCGGTTAAAAGCCGAGTACTCTACCGTTGAGTTAGCGACCCTTTCGTTTTCCTTGGCAACTTTGCCATTATAGCACAAACACTTGTAGTTTTGTAAAGGGGTTTAGAAAAAATTTCCCGTTAACCTTACAGATGTCGTGTAGCTAGCCCCTGATTCTAACACAGTTAGATGTTCGTCGGTGTTTAAAGAGTTGCGGGGAGCGCTCCAAGGTTCCAAACAGTAGAAATCTTTGCCTTTGAGTGTCCAAAACACCAAAATGGGGTAGTCGTCGCCGTAGTCTAGAGTCAGCTTGAAATTACGGCTGTTGTCTATTACAGCAGCAGATTTACTGCTTAGCTGCTTAAAAGCAACGTCAATTTCATCCAGATTAAAATCAAAATTACCGTTAAAAGGATAAATTTCCTTTGTTCTCTGGTCTTGATATTCCTGGGAAGGAATTTCAAACTCTAGCTGAGTTTTATCAGTTGTCACAAAGTAGGGATGAAAACCGTTAGAAAATGGCAAAGCTGTAGACGAGAGATTTTTATACTGCTGCCGAATTTCTAGGCTATTACCTTGGAGTTCGTAAGTGAAAGTTAATTGAAAATCAAAAGGATAAACTGCCCTTGTTTGCTCGTTGCTATTGAGGACGAGGGTAAGGCTAACTTTATCCTGGGTCACTTGGTCAGTTACTTCCCAAGGTAAATCACGGGCAAAGCCATGTTGTTTAAGAGTGTATTGTTTACCCTTGTAAGTGTAGGTATTGTCTGGTAGATTCCCGCAGATCGGAAACAAAATCGGAATCCCACCTCTAACACTCAAATCGGGATTAGCAAAACGTTCAGTATCCAGATAGAGAATTTCTTGCCCTTGGATGCGCCAGCGAGTAATAATACCGCCGCGTTCTGGCACTACTTCCAGTTGAGAAGCCGCAGTTTCATCAGAAAGGATGTAGGTTTTGTATTGTTGCTCTTTGACTGCAATGGTAAACACAAATTTTAGTCCTAAGTTGAGGGAGAGTTAGGAGTTGTCAGTTGTTAGTTGTCAGTTGTCAGTATTAACTCCTAACTCGTAACTCCTAACTCCTAACTTTTTACTCGTCTTCCGCAAACACAAAGCGATACAATTCGCTGGGGTTTGGTTCAGGGCTACTTTCGGCGAATTTCACCGCATCGTCGATTACATCCTGAATTTTACGCTCAATCGCCTTGAGTTCATCTTCATCTGCCAGATTTTGCTCTACCAGATAAGCACCCAGCTTTTTAATTGGGTCACGAGAAAACCAAAATTCTTTCTCATCTTTGCTTCTGAGTTCATCTGGGTCTGCCAGAGAATGTCCCCGGAAACGATAGGTCAGCGCTTCAATTAATGTCGGCCCTTCTCCTTTGCGGGCGCGGGCGACTGCTTCTTGAGCCACGGTATGCACTGCTAGCACATCCATTCCATCTACTTCTACGCCCACCATGTTAAACACACTGGCTTTTTTGTAAATCTCTGGCTGAGAAGTTGCCCGTTCGTGAGCCATGCCGATCGCCCACTTATTATTTTCTACCACAAAAATAATTGGCAGTTTCCATAAAGCTGCCATATTCAAGGTTTCAAAAAACTGACCGTTATTAGCAGCACCATCCCCAAAAAAGCAAGCTGTTACTTGGTCGGCTGTTTCATCTTTTAACACTTCTCGGCGGTATTTACTTTGAAAAGCTGCACCAGCCGCTACCGGAATACCTTCAGCGACAAAAGCATAACCACCTAACAACCTATGTTTGGCAGAAAACATGTGCATGGAACCACCACGTCCTTTGCTACAGCCTGTGGCTTTACCAAATAACTCTGCCATCACTTCTTTTGCTGGTACTCCCGCACTCAAAGCATGAACGTGGTCGCGGTAGGTACTAGCTACGAAATCTTCTCCTGGACGCATTGCCTGAATGACACCAGTTGAAACAGCTTCTTGACCGTTGTAAAGATGGACAAAACCAAACATTTTGCCTCTGTAGTACATCTCAGCGCATTTATCTTCAAATAAGCGCCCTAGTGTCATGTCCTCGTACAACCGTAACCCTTCTTCTTTAGTAATCTGGGTGGTGGTAGCATTAAATGTAGGCAACGTCCGTTCTTGAACCATATATTTTTTTACTATTCCTGTAGTAAAACTGCAATTTACTATCTCAAAAAATGGGATGCTCTCACACATTATCTGCTTTTGCCAAGCTTTGAATGTGCTGGAGCCACCAACCTCAGCAAACTTAGATTTATGCGAGTTATGCACCAAAAAGGATTATGGAGAATAGGCAGGATGAAAAGTGCGAATTTCTGATTTTTCAGACTACCTCAATGAGGCTCTCACCCCAACAGCAACAGTTACTCTGTTGAGTTTTTCCATTTCCCGCTTTAGTTTATAAGCTATCAAACAGAATATCTCGGTTTCTGCATATCCATGAACAGTTTAGAAGAAATAGACAGAAAAACCCTTATTCTCTGGGTGGATAGTTGTAATTAAAGTGCAAGTCATGATAGCATCTTGTTCTTTAAGTTATCAAATCTACCCTTGTGGTGTTTCTCTGACCGTGTAAGCAGGCAGTTATTGAAAATACCATAACTTATACATTGGGTGCTAGTACAACTTCTGTACCACTAACAAAGGTCATTATGGTTTCAAAGATAGTGCTGAAGGCTTATACCAGTTATTAGCGGCGAAAATACTAAGAATTAAGACAATGTGTCAGCGCTTTCTAGGCGATGACAAAAAGTTAGTACTAAAATATGATTCTAATTTCGGGAAGAGATAAAACTAATTGTTGCAACGTACACTTTATAGTGTAGGTAACTCACGGTATTATAACCGTTTTATTATGGCACGGTTTTACATGCCTGGAATGCTCTAGGTTAATTTATGTTGATCACGGTGCAGGGGAAGTAGGCTGTGCGAATTCCGCTAGATTACTACCGAATTTTAGGACTACCATTAGCGGCAAGTGATGAACAGTTGCGGCAGGCATACAGCGATCGCATTGTACAATTGCCGCGACGAGAGTATTCAGTAGCAGCTATTTCTTCTCGCAAACAATTAATAGAAGAAGCTTACGTGGTTTTATCAGATCCAAAAGAACGTAGCAGTTACGACCAAATTTATCTTGCTCATGCCTATGATCCTGATGGCAATGCTACCACCAGGGTAGCATTGGCAGACCGTACTGAAAGCAGCAATAGCGATCCTGACACTCAAAGTCTCAGTATCGACATTGCCCCAGAAGAATTAGTTGGTGCTTTATTAGTTCTCCAAGAATTAGGAGAATACGAACTAGTACTAAAACTAGGTTATGGGTACTTATCAAACCAAAACGGTACAGGAGTCGCCAGAACAGACAATAATCTGGCAACTGAAGAATTCACTGAAAGTGCTGAGCATCCAGATATTGTACTAACTGTTGCTCTAGCTTGCTTAGAACTAGGCCGTGAGCAATGGCAACAGGGTCACTATGAAAATGCTGCCGTTTCCTTGGAAACTGGTCAAGAAATGCTAGCTCGTGAAGGCTTGTTCCCTAGTGTACAAGCTGAAATGCAGGCTGATCTTTACAAGCTACGACCCTATCGGATTTTAGAATTATTGGCACTGCCTCTAGAAAAGACAGCCGAACGCCGCCAAGGCTTAGAATTATTGCATGGTATTTTAAGCGATCGCGGTGGCATTGATGGTAGTGGCAATGATGAATCAGGTTTAAATATTGATGATTTTCTGCGCTTTATTCAGCAATTACGTAACCACCTCACAGTCGCAGAACAACACAAACTCTTTGAAGCAGAAAGCAGGCGTCCCTCTGCTGTTGCCATCTATTTGGCTGTTTACGCCCTGATAGCACGCGGATTTACCCAACGTCAACCAGCTTTAATTCGTCAGGCTAAGCAAATGCTTATACATCTGGGCAAGCGCCAAGATGTACATTTAGAACAATCGTTATGCGCGTTATTACTAGGACAAACTGAAGAAGCTACTCGTGTTTTAGAACTCAGTCAAGAGTACGAAGTCTTAGTTTATATCCGGGAAAAATCTCAAGACTCTCCCGACTTGCTCCCAGGGCTGTGTTTATACGCAGAACAATGGTTACAAACTGAAGTATTTCCCCACTTTCGAGATTTGTCTAGGCAGCAAGCTTTACTGAAAGATTACTTTGCTAACCAACAGGTACAAGCTTATTTAGAAGGCTTACCCACAGACGCTGAAACCACTAATGAGTGGGCTGTCATTAATCGTCAATCTTTTTCCCAACCCCAGACAAATAGTTACCGTCACCGCAGTTATTCCACTGGCACTACTCAACAATTCCATCAAAATCCAACTTCTGACCCAGAGTTACCAGATACACCAAACTATAAAAGACCTGAGTATTCAAACTTTTCCACAAGCAGACCAAATACATCACCAACTCCCTCATCTGCGGGGAGTGCTAAACCAAAAACAACTATGGGGCCGCTTTCTACTGCTGAACGCACTGCTAGAGCTACTAATCAAAACCTGAATGGCTCAGCCAAATCTTCTCCACCCCGTCCAACCCAAAAGCGAAGAAGGCGAAAGCCAACTCAAAGCGCTAGTCGGGAAAATCGCCAGCGTTATCAAGAGCAAAGGCGAACCATTGCCAACAGCTTACAAGGAAAAACCCGATTAATTTGGATGGGATTTGCTTCTTTGTTGGGTATACTAGTTTTGTGGTTATTAATATCCACAACTTTTGGATGGCTGAAAAATCTGTTGTCGCCTGCACCAGCTTTGCAAGGTGAACAATTAGCTCTAAAACTGAACCAACCACCAATACCTATTCCTGACAGCAGTAGCGAATTGCAATCACCAGAAGGGCCTCTGACAGCGACGACGGCAGAAGAAGTGATTGAGACTTGGCTTTCTACCAAAGCTGCCGCTTTAGGCCCCAACCATGAAATTGATGAATTAAAGAATATTTTAACTGGTTCAGCTTTATCTCAGTGGCGATTAGTAGCTCAGCAAGATAGGGCAGACAACCGTTATCGCAAGTACAACCACAGCGTCAAGGTGGAATCTCTCAATAATTCTCAGACAAACTCAGACCACGTAATCGTAGAAGCCACGGTGAAGGAAGCAACACAATTCTATGAAAACGGTCAAAGAAAAAAGTCTTCTGATGAAAGTTTGCGCGTTCGATATGATTTGATTCGACAGGAAGGTGTGTGGCGCATTCAGAATATGTTAGTTGTCTACTAAGCTAAGCAAGAGTTTTGAGGCTAAGTTGTCAGTTGTCAGTTGTGAGGCAGTGGGACGGCTTTGGCGACAGTCGCCCCACTACCGCGAAGCGGTAGCAACGTACTGCTACGCAGAAGCAAGCTACGCGTAGCGTCTCCCCTTGGGAGAAGGATCGTCAAAACGAGCGTCACCCGTAAAGGTCAGTTGTTGATTGTAACCACAAGTTACTCTGCAATGACCGCTGACTATCACTTTCTAGCTATTGGCTTAAATCTTCTACTCAATGCAGTGTTCTACTATGCGCTGTTTTGGGAAATACAGGTTTTGTGGGCTTGGCGATCGCTCCTTATCTAATCCACACTCATTTCTCTCAACTGGATTTTACTTTATCATTCTCTCCACTCTGTTATTACTTGTTGCCCTTCCTTTATGGATTCCGGTATTTGGCTCATCCCAAATTAAATTGTCATAAAAGCATGACAAATACTCTTGATCCCAGAGTAGCTCCAACCATATATGTTATGAAATCATGACAATTTGATCCCGAAAGGGCTGATAAATTCGTGGAACAGGTCAAAAAGTGCCGTCAAACCCCTTGATCCCAACACAGGGTTACTGGTTAATATTTATTTAACAACAAGAACTCCTCCGATCCCAAAGAAATGCTGATTTTGGCATTAATAAGGAATTGAAAGGGAGTGAACCTCAATTTAAAATCACACTAAAAAACTTCAAATCAGTGAACAGTGAAAAGTCAAAAATTATCAGGCAAATAGTTGGAATGCTTCACCAGCAACTAACTTCAGACTGATAACTAAATAACTAATAACTGTTAACTGGTAAACGTTAAAAACTGGGCAAAACCAGGAGTCAGGAATAAGAAATTCATCTGGGGTGGATGACATTATGCATAAGCTATTCGCATTTAAAGTACATATTCAATCGTTAAGCTTGTCATCAGTCAATAGTCAGTGGTGAATAGCAAATTACTATTGACTAATGACAACTGACACATTTATCAAAAAAGTGTAATTTAGACGCGTATTAGCTCAGCATTCTTTAAAACCCGGGGATATCATTTACCTTTCAAACTACTGGAGGCCAAATTCATGGCAAAAGAACGCCCACCGCTAGAAGAGATGACACTGAGGCAACTACGAAAAGTTGCCAGCGAATGTAGCATCTCTCGCTATAGCCGAATGCGTAAATCTCAACTGCTGGCAGCGATTCAAGAAGTCCAGCGCAACAAAGTTTCGCTTAGCCCATCTCGTTCACTGGAGGCACAGGAAACCGTGGAAGCAGCAAAATTTGAACTAGGACAAGAAGATCGTACCGGTGGCTCTCTGGCTGATGTTGATGAAGGACTCGCAGATTTGCCACAAGGTTACGGTGAAAGCCGGATTGTACTTTTACCCCGCGATCCTCAGTGGGCTTACACTTACTGGGATGTTCCCAATGAACATAAAGAGGAACTGCGCCGACAAGGGGGACAACAACTGGCACTGAGGATCTATGATGTTACCGACATCAATCTCGATCACCAAAGCCCACACAGCATTCAGGAATATCCTGCTGATGAGCTAGCAAGGGAATGGTATATACCAGTTCCAGTAAGCGATCGCGATTATGTCATTGACATCGGCTACCGTGCTGTTGATGGACGTTGGTTAGTATTAGCTCGTTCTGCTCGCGTACACATTCCTCCTGTTTATCCATCCGATTGGATTGAGGATGTCTTCGTCACCGTTAACTTTGAAGAAGACTTGCGTAGTAAGACTGTATACGAACTCGTACCTCCTGCCAAGAAATTTGCAGCTACGGCCAATGGCAACGGTAATCCCATCTACGACCAAATCTTTGGCTTGGCTGAATCTGCCGAAGCACAACGGGTTGCTGGTTCTCTATTCGGTTCTCAGCAGCATGTACCAGGTTCTGTACGTCCTGAACAAGCAATTAGTTCTTACATCTTCCCATCTGGTGTAGGTCTGTGGGCAGTTCCCACTGTCTCAGGATTGACTGCATCTGGTGTGGGTATGTCTGGTGTTGGCTTCTCTGCTTCCGCCGTACCAGTGCGTCCTCGCAAGTTCTGGTTAATTGCTGATGCTGAGTTGATTGTTTATGGTGCAACTGAACCCGATGCTACCGTGACAATTGGCGGTCGTCCAATTAAGCTGAATCCAGATGGTACATTCCGCTTCCAGATGTCCTTCCAAGATGGTTTAATTGACTATCCGATTCTGGCTGTTGCTGCCGATGGTGAACAAACACGATCAATTCACATGAAATTTAATCGTGAAACTCCATCCAGAAATACCAATACTAAGGAAGAAGCTGTTTTAGAATGGCTCTCCTAACTTACATCTGTTAACTTACAGATGATTGTGGATGTTAGATAACCCCAGATTGAAATTTTGAATTATTCCCCGCTATAGTCGTTCTGTAGCGGGTTTTTAGTTTTAATTGTCAGTTGTTATTTCTCCCTTATCTGCCTCATCCCCCTCATCCCCCTCATTTCCCCTGCACCCCATGTGTAGCAACATGAAAGCAAAACCTATTACTTTTTAATAATATGTCTATCAAAAAAATAGTTTTTTTATCTGTGATTACTATATGCTTATTGTCAGGTTGTAAAGCAATTGAGGCCAATTCAGCGCCGAAACTCTCTAAAAGTTGTCCGGGTGAAGATCCAAATTTTGGTATTGAGTTTTTCAAGACAAATAATCTGGGTAATAAATCTGAAACTGGTATAAACCATGTAATCATTTTTAATCCCAAATCACCATCATTAGATTTTAAAGTCAATGTGGGCTTATCTCATAAACTTTATGCTAAGGATGCTAGGGGAAATTTCCGTAAAGAATATGTGCCAAAAACTTTTCGTGAAATCATTACTGACGAAAATTCTACATTAAATGGGCAAAGGCCCTTAGCAGCAATTAACGCGGATTATATAGGCACTGATGATAAACCCCAAGGCTTAAATATTTCTCGTGGTGTAGAGTATTCAGGAGCCTTTAAAAACAAGCGTTCTTCTTTCGGTATTTCAGGAGGTCAACCGCGAGAGCGAAAGGCTACTATTCAAACTGGTAGAAGAGAAATGAATCTTCTTAATTACAATTTAGTAGGAGGTAATGGTAGATTCTATCGACAAGCGAATTTCAAAGATATTTGTCAAGCTTTAGGAGAATTTGCTTGTAAACAAGCGACTAATCGCTCTATGGTAGCTATTACTAATAAAGGCTATGTAATTCTTTTAGTGAATGACTTAAAAGCTAATTCCAAGATTGAGGTTTCCCCAGTGAATCAAGAATTGCAGCCAGATATGTTCGATGATGTTCTTAAAGGTATAGCACGCAATAATTGTTTAGGTAATATTCAAGAAGGAATGTTATTTGATGGAGGAATGTCTCCTGGATTATATTACAATCAAAAAATATATGTAGAAAACTTTGGGCCAATTGGTTCTGCATTTTTAATTTATAAAAAATAAAAATTCTATCCTCTTGCAGTGCGGTCTTGGAGTTTCACGCCACTCCCTTTGGCTGTCGGGAGACCCGCCCACGGGGGTGGTTCCCCAAGTGGAGCAACTGCCGATCTCAAGAGCGAAGTGCGAAAAGCGCGAGCGTCACCCGAAGGGATTGTGAAAGAGTTAGTAGCTGAGCTTTTGGACAATCCATCTGTCGGAATCATTTTTCAAATTGGTATTAGATGTTGAAAAACAAGTAGGACTTACACATGGTAAACGAGAAATAAAGGGTTTAGGCTCTTGCTGGGGCATGGGGCAGAAAAAGATCCCCAATGCCCGTTTGCCCGTTTGCTCTATTCCCGACCTCAACAAATAATCTCGCTGCGTAAGTCCTGACAAATATTTCAAATAACTCCTAACTTCCCCCTTTTTCAACTTCCTGCACCAAAAACTTCGACGTTAGCAAATAGGCAAGCAGGTGAACCATGTCCTACGGAAATGGCTTGATTTGGTTCGCCTTTGCCACAAGAGGCAGTACCGTACATTTGCCAGTTAGCAGCATCCCCTACTTGGATTAAGCTATGCCAAAATTCTGGAGTTGTAGCTCGATAGTTAGGATTACGCAGGGTTTTGGTAAATTTACCATTTTCAATCAATTTGGCATATTCACAACCAAACTGAAATTTATAACGGCGATCGTCAATTGACCAAGACCGATTAGACTCCATATAAACGCCGTGTTCTATGCCAGTGATCATTTCTTCAAAGCTGACGTTTCCTGGCTCTAAGTTTAAGTTTGCCATGCGGTCGATCGCCGGACGATTCCATGAGCAAGCACGCGCACAAGCTACTCCCGGTACACCAGCTCTTGCTTGACTCTCCAAACTGCCCAAACCCCGCTGAAGTACACCTTCTTTAATTAAATACTCCCGTGTTGCTACAACACCTGTGTCATCAAAGCTATAGCTGGCAAATTCCCCCGGTACGGTGGGATCAAAAGTAATGTTCATTAACGGCGAACCATATACTAGTTTGCCAAAATCACTTTTGTTAACAAAGCTACCTCCAGCGTAGTTACGCTCATCTCCTAAAATCCGGTCGATTTCTAGGGGATGCCCCACACTTTCATGGATTTGCAGCATCATTTGGTCTGAAGCTAAAACTAAATTGGTGCGTGTGGTTGGGCATTCTTCTGCTGTCAATAGTTCTATTGCTTGTTCACCAATTTGCTGCACCCGCTGCCATAAGTCTTGTATCTGTAAAAGTTCTAACCCGCCTTGGTAAGAGTGTGCTTGCCAACCATTGTTACTGCGTTGCTGGACAATTCCCCCATCTTCGGCAGTAGCACCGAAATTAGTTTCTAAAGATATGATTTTTTGATACACTTCTGAGCCATTACTGCTCACAAACCAACTCTCTCGCTCGTTAGTAGTGGCGCTGGCGCTGGTTTGCACAATTTTGTCGTTAATTTTTAGACCCTGGCAAATGCGAATCAGTAAATCGTTGATTTCCCCAGGACTGAGAGTATCTAATGACTGTAAAAACGAAGATTTATATTCACCCACAACTTTAGGGCGTTCACTTTCACGGAAGGGATATATCCACCACAAGCTAGCAGCCAGTGCTTGTTTATACGCTGTTTCGGCAGCAGCTTGTAAGGATGATAATTCTAAAGAGTTGGTAGCTGCATAACCAAGACACCCATTCACCAAAACTTCCAACATAGCTCCCATAGTGGAGGTTTTGCCGTTTACTTGGGGTAAAGCATCACGAACATAACGGGTAGTGGAATTTTCTTTAACAACTCTAATGCCAATCCAATCAGCGGGAATGTCAAAAGTAGCGATCGCTTTTGTGAGTTCAGACCACATATTTAAATAATGATATCGACGGCAGGAATGAAAATTTATTATGTATATTACATATTTGAGTGTTAAGTTTTGGGCAGTTGTTAGTTGTCAGTTGTTAGTTGTATTTCTTATTACTACTGACTACTGACTACTGACCACTGACTAACTCCTAACTTCTAGGTGAGTATAGTTGGTTTAACTATAAAAATTAATTTAATTTTCTGGCAATCTGGATGCACTAGCTCTTGGTTTACTTGAATCTGATAGCGGTTGATTATTTGAATTTACTAGTATATTGCAAATAGCGCCTCTATCTTCAGCCAATAATCTCAGACGCAAAAAAAGATTTTCTCAAATTACCCCTACACTCGCTATCCATAAATAATTTATACAGTGACTGTTCAATAGTTACGCCTTATATGCAGCAGCGTTTACGCAAAATCATACATTACTTGTAAATTGGGAATTGGGAATGGGTCATGGGGAATTGAGAGATTTTATGATTCTTTCCTAGTACCCAGTTCCCAGTACCCAGTCCCTAGCCTAATTACGATGCCATCGAGTGCCATCGCGACTGTCAATAAGGGTAATTCCTTGTGCTAAGAGTTCATTACGGATGCGATCGCTCTCTGCAAAATTCTTAGCTTGACGTGCTTGTTGTCTTTGCTGAATTTTCGCTTCAATTTCGGCATCGCTTGGGCCAACACTGGTGGTAGTTTCCGCTTCTTTTTTGGCTTCTAAACCCAACACTCCTGCTAAAGTCACCAGTGTATGCCACTGTTTTTTTAACTCATCAGGTGGTGTTTCGGTTTTTCCTTGATGCACGAAGATATTTCCCTCGCGTTGTAGTTTTTTAGCTAATTCAAACAGCACTGTTAACCCACCAGGAAAATTAAAGTCATCATTGACAACTTCACAAAAGCGTTCAACAGTTTCAGTGAGTAGGGAAGAATTCTCTACTCCCCAACCAAGTTTTTCCCCATACTGGTAGCCAAAGAGTAAACCTTCTTTAAGGGTGTGCCAACCGTTGGTAGCAGCAGTGAGGGCTTCATGGGTAAAATCGATGGGTTTACGGTATTGTGCTGTCAGCACAAATAACCGCACTGCCATTGGGTCAACTCCTCGGTCTAGTAAGTCGCGGATGGTGGTAAAGTTGCCCAAAGATTTGGACATTTTTTCACCATCTACCTTTACCATACCGTTGTGTAGCCAGTAACGAGATAAGGGTTTGCCTGTCACCGCCTCAGATTGAGCGATTTCATTTTCATGGTGGGGGAAAACTAAATCTTCGCCGCCAGCGTGGATATCGATGGTTTCGCCAAGGCGATCGCGCACCATCGCGGAACATTCGATATGCCACCCTGGACGACCAGCACCCCAAGGAGATTGCCAAGCGGGTTCTCCTGCTTTTGCTGCTTTCCACAAGGCAAAATCAAAGGGGTCTTTTTTCTTTTGATATTCTGGATCTTCGACGTTAACGCGATCGCTTGCACCCGCTCGCAAATCTTCTAATTTGCGTCCAGAAAGTTTACCATACTCAGAAAACTGCCGCACTGCATAATAAACATCGCCGTCAGCCGGGTAAGCAAAGCCTTTATTTTCCAATTCGTGAATTAACCGCTGAATGCCATCCATTGTGTGGGTAGCACGGGGATATTCATCGGCTTCCTTGATGCCTAAGCGGGTCATATCCTCAAAATATGCTTTGATAAAGCGATCGGCCACAGCTTCCATCGTTGAATGTTCTTGACGTGCGCGATTGAGAATCTTGTCGTCAATATCGGTAAAATTCTGGATGTAGCGCACTTCATAGCCGATAAACTTCAGGTATCGGCGCACTACGTCCCAAACAATGCAAGCTCTAGCATGACCCAAATGACAGTAGTCATAAACCGTCACGCCGCAGTAATACATCTTAACTTTGCCTGGTTCGACTGTTGTGAAAGGTTCCTGACGACGAGTGAGGGTATTGTAGAGGGTTAGGGTCATAACAGAGTAATGCTGAAATAGAGAGATACGCAATAATAGGGTAAAGCAGCTGGGATGACAGTCCAGCATCACTATGCTAGTGTTTTCTGGACTCTCTGCGCTACCTTTGTGAATTTCTTGTACTCTACGGAAACTCGCACAAGTGTCTACAGAATTTTCTCCTAATTTTTTGACTTTTTGACAACAGCGCTATGCAATCAGCCGTTACTTCTGAATCTCAAGCAATGGATGCGCCCAAACAAGGAATGCCAGTAACAATTATTACTGGGTTTCTCGGTAGTGGCAAGACGACTTTACTCAATCATATTCTGAACAACCAACAAGGGTTGAAAACTGCGGTTCTAGTCAATGAATTTGGTGAAATAGGCATCGACAACGAGTTAATTGTTTCCACTGGAGAGAACATGGTGGAACTGAATAACGGTTGTATTTGCTGCACTATTAATAATGATTTAGTAGAGGCCGTTTACAAAGTTTTAGAACGCCAAGAAAATCTAGATTATTTGGTCGTAGAAACAACTGGACTAGCTGACCCCTTGCCTGTTGCTCTGACATTTCTCGGTACAGAATTACGAGATTTAACTCGTCTGGATTCGATTATCACTGTGGTAGATGCAGCAAATTACAGCCTGGATTTATTCAATTCTCAGGCGGCTTATAGTCAAATTTCCTATGGTGATATTATTCTGCTCAACAAGACTGATTTGGTTGAAGAATCCACTTTAAACGAGTTAGAAAGGAAAATTGATGAAGTCAAAGAAGGAGCGAGAATCATACGCACCACGCGATCGCAAGTGCCACTACCTTTAATTCTCAGCGTCGGTCTGTTTGAGTCTGATAAGTATTTTGATGCTACTGATGAGCATGATCACCACGACCATGACCACGATCATGCTCATCACGATCACGACCATCACGACCATGACCACCACGACCACGACCACGATCATTCAGCGTGCGGTCATGACCACCACGATCATGACCACCATCATCACCATCATTCCGACCATTTAGAAAATGATGGTTTTACCTCAATATCTTTTCAGAGTGATAAACCCTTTTCTATTAGGAAGTTTCAATATTTCTTAGATAATCAATTACCTACAAATATCTTCCGGGCAAAGGGGATTATGTGGTTTGATGAAAGTCCGAAGCGTCATATTTTCCACTTGTGTGGTAAGCGCTTTACTTTGGATGATGATGAGTGGAAAGGTCAACCAAAAAACCAGGTAGTGTTGATTGGTCAAAATCTAGATCGTGAGACTTTACTCACTCAATTAGAAAACTGCATTTGTTTACCTTCCACAAGTCGCGGTAAGGGCTTTGGAAAGTAATTAAATCAAAAGTTAGTAGTTAGGAGGCGCGGAGTTAGGAGTTAAAATTCATTATTTATAACTTTTAACTCTTCACTCCCCTCTATTTTCAGCGTTTACAATGGACTTCTTGCATAAATCTTTTTTTATCTCGCGCATGTGATTTAAAAACAGATAGGCTCTGGTCAATAGTTATAAAATTTATACTCCTGTTTTTAATCGAGGTGGACGAGGCGGTTACAGTCCCCTCGATTTATCATTGTTTAATATTTCCTTTCCTGTGGCTCAAACATAGTAATAGTCACTGGGCGATATTGAATATCAATACCTGCAGGTGAATAGTAAGCCATTGTGTGTTGTAGGAAATTAGCATCATCTCGTTGCGAATAATCTTCACGGAAGTGTGCGCCGCGACTTTCTCGGCGATTTAGGGCTGATGCTAAAATCGTCTGACCTACTACCATCAAACTCCGCAATTCTAAAGCTTCTACAATTTCTGTATTCCAACAACTGCCTTTATCATCTAGATAAATTTTTGGATATTGTTGTTGTAATTCTTCTAGCTTTTGTAAACCTTCACGCATTAATGCTTCAGTGCGGAAAACGCCGCAGTATTCAGTCATACAATCTTGGAAGGCTTGACGGACTCGATTAATCCGATACTGTCCTGGCTGTTCTAACAAGGCTTGGATTTGTTGCTGGGCTTCTGTAATGTAACTTTGCTCATCTACAGTGGGTAACTTACGTTTTTGCACATATTGAGCGATCGCAGCCCCAGTCCGCTTACCATAAACTACACACTCTAGTAGCGAATTACTCCCCAAACGATTGGCACCATGTACGGAAACACAAGCTGTTTCACCAGCAGCAAAGAAGCCATCAACAAAATTATCGCCACTACTACGAACTCGTCCGTCAGTATCCACTGGTATCCCGCCCATGCAATAGTGAATGGTAGGGCGTACTGGCATAGGCTGAGTCACAGCGTCAACACCAACTAAGCGGTGTGCTTCTTCCCAACAGAAGGGGACACGACTCATAATTTTTTCTTTGCCCATGTGACGCAGATCCAGGTAGACAAACGGCCCGCCAGCCCTACCATCAGAATGAATACCACGACCAGCGCGAATTTCATAAGCGATCGCTCGTGAGGTAATATCACGAGGAGCTAATTCCATGCGGCTAGGCGCATAATTTTTCATAAAGCGATCGCCGTCGGAGTTGATTAAATAAGCACCTTCTCCCCGCACAGCTTCGGAAATCAGCACTCCTACCGGATACAAGCCAGTGGGGTGAAATTGCACAAATTCCATATCTTCCAAGGGCAAACCAGCGATCGCGGTTATTGCTAGACCATCACCTGTAGATGCGTAATCATTAGAGGTGGTGTTATAAACGCGACCATAACCTCCTGTAGCAAACATTACTGCCTTTGCCCGCAGAACTTCTATATGCCCATCTAAAAGATGGAACATCACCACACCCTTAGCCTGTCCTTCTTCCAAAATCAGACGCATGACGTACCATTCTTGATATACTTGTACGCCGTAACGCCGCAGATTGTTAACTAATTCGTGTAAAATCGCGTGACCAGTTTTATCAGCAGCGTAGCAAGTGCGGTTGTGGGAATGTCCACCAAAAGCCCGTTGGGCAATGCGACCATCCGGCAAACGAGAGAACAAAACACCCATGTGTTCCAGGTCAATCACTACATCTGGGGCTTCTTTGGTGAGAATTGCCACTGCATCTTGGTCTGCTAAGTAATCAGAACCCTTAACAGTATCAAAAGCATGTGCTTCCCAGCTGTCTTGTGAATCCACATTTTTTAGTGATGCAGCCATACCACCTTGTGCAGCCACCGAGTGAGAACGAATCGGATGGGTTTTAGCAACCACAGCAATATTTAATTGGGGGTCAGTTCGGGCAATTTCCACAGCCGCGCGACATCCCGCCAACCCACCCCCAACAATAATCACATCATGTTCCAACATACTTAGACGTTGATCGCAAATAACTGCTGTTCTATTTTGACACTCACCACGATAAATCGACGGTGATTCTAGCAGTTGTCTAATCGGGGGATAAATCCACCCGATTAGACAGTTCACACTAATTGGGGACTGTCATTGACCCCACCCTCTACATCAACTATAGCCATTACAGCTACAGCTTTCTGAAAATCCAAAGGGCATGAAAAACCTACCCATTGACCTATATTCTGTGAAGCATTCCAATCAGCGTTACAACGATACCCGTCTAATCCTCTGAACCAATCACCATTTCTGACACCCAGAACACCATTACGGTGATCAGATTTACTTGTATATGGTGCTGGTACAGATTCAATCGGTACACCTGCACGAATTGCTTTATATCTAATAAACAATTCAAGCTGATAAAATGCCCATGTATCTCGGTTTTTAGCAGCATCAGATTTAGTTTTCTTCTTCTGTTTCATTGTCTGACGACAACCAGACAAATTCTCAAACCTTAATCCCATTCCAAAGTCTTTGGCCAACTGTACCAATTGCTTTGAAATGACATGGTTAATATGGGTGATGATACGTCTTTCACGTTGCTCTAGTCGCTTTACTTCTTTGATTTGATTAGCTTGCTGGAGTCGGCAGCGAGTGCGTTAAAATTGTCTTCTCAACTGCTTGACCCGTCCACCTTTCCAGAATTTACCAAACCCCTTTGGCAGTGCAGCAACAGCAATATTATTTTGTCCTCTATCCACTCCCATCCAGCCTTTAACTTCACTTGCGTCGGGAACATCCATCGACACAGAAATGAGTGCATACCAAATACCTTTTTTGGACTTACAGAGTTTTAGAGAACCTAATTTGGCTTCAAGAGAAATTAGTTTGTCCAAAATATCAGTATGGGAAGCTTGATGAATAGAAATAGGGATGCGGCCTTTTATGCCTCGATAAAGGCTGAAAGAAACCGTGTATAAATCTCCCGCTCTGAAAATCTCAAAACCTTGGTTATTCACCTCAAGCCACATCTGCTTGAACTTCTTAACTTTAGTTTTTGCATTGGCATTCCTGATTGTTTGATTGATCCACATTGAACCAATCTCAACATGATGAAATGCCGCACTAGTTAGCTTTTTTCGCTCCTTAATATCAATCTGCAACAGTTCATTTGCAACTTGAGTATTGATAGCAGTTAGCCGATCAAACTCAACCGCTTTGGCCTGATTGAGTCGATAAAATGGAAGTTTTAGCGTCAGTGTTAGATTTACCATACCTAGATTTTATTATATCCTACAGAGTTTGTAGGATACGAGAGGAGCAATCGTCTCTCCTCATTTTCATTCTCTGGCTAAAAGCATGGAGGCTGCATTATGGACGGAACGTCCTAACGCACGGTAAATTAGTGTTGGTGCGTTGCGCTACACGACAAAACAACGCCAGTTGCACTCAACGGAGGAAACCTCCCTACCCTTCTCCTTCAAAGACGAAGGCCGCGAACGGAAACGCAGGAGAGCGAACGGGTGACGCTCGCAAGCTCGCTACTGCTGCGAAGATCGGGGGTGACGCTCCTGCGTCGAAAATCGCGCTCTCAAGAGCGATCGCCGGAAACCCTTACGGGTGACGCTCGTACCGACGCTCGTTCCTCGCTACCGCTTCGCTAACGCTACCGCTCTTGCTAACGGCAGTTCCTCCACTTGGGGAGCCACCCCCGTGGGCGGGTCTCCCGACAGCCAAAGGGAGTGGCGTGAGACCCCAAGACCGGACTGCCTCACCGCGCCTGTCTGCGACCCCTGACGCTCCTACGTCGAAGATCGCTACGCTAACACCGCAACGCACTGGCTACCCTACCAACTGCGATCGCGTCTCTACAAAAAAATTCCCTGCCTAGAGACAGGGACATAATTTCAGCTTCCAAACTCCTGTAGGGGCGCAAGGTATGGCGTCCCTACTAACTCTTCAGCTAGTTGCTTGTATAGGTTTTTGCTGGGAAACATTCCCAGGTATAGGTTCAGTTTTTGTATTTGCGTCTACAGAAACTAATTCAATATGATTTAATAATGTAGTCACAAAAGCAAATAGCAAGAAAGGCAACGATAGCAGCACTACAAGTCCCACCGTTGCTAAGGCATAAACTGGTCGTCTGGCACCCATCAACGCCAAAGCCGATGCCAAACTTATAGTAATTGTGATTAACCAAACAATTATTTGACCGTATATATCACCAAATGTCAGGGTACAGACAAACCGATAGTTTTGAATATTATTCTTGTTCATCATATTTGCCTCAAGTCTCTCCTATAGGTTCTACGTTAGAACCATGTTTGGCTTGCTGACAATTTCTAAATATTTTTGCAAGGTTTGTAATATCACTTCACAATAAATCTTTTTGAGTCAGAGAGGGATGTAAGTGAAGGTTGTGCAAACCTTAAAATATGCCAAGCAAATATGCTTTAACCGACTGATACTGTCAGGATCGTTATAAGTAAAGAGTAAAAAGCAATTTCTTGTAAAGGGGACTGGGGACTGGTGAGCCAGCGCGGTGAGGCAGTACGGTCTTGGGGTTTCTCCCTTCGGGTTCGGGAGTTTGCCATCGACGCAAAGCGCCAAGACGGCAACTCCCTCACCAAGTGGAGTAACTGCCGAACCCGTAAGGGGATTGGGGGTTCTCCCCCAATCCCCACTCCCTTCGGTCGTGGGGGCCCCGAGTCCCCCATGAGCGACTGGCGAACCCGAAGGGTGATTAGGGATTGGGTATTGGGTTTAAAACAGAAAAATGATGGAAGGCGGTTCAAACCCCTCCCGAATTTTGTCACAATTTCCCAGTACCTAGTACCCAGTACCCAGTCACGGAGCGGCGTTCATCTCCAACCAATTCAAAATCTGGTTAGGGACTCTGATGTTTGTACTTGGCTAACGCCGCGACCCGTTGACTTTTAACCTTGTTTTTTTCTTCAGCTTTCCACGACAGGAGGTTTAATTTTGACGAAGTTGAAAGTTGCCATCAATGGATTTGGCCGCATCGGACGGCTTGTGCTTCGCGCTGGACTCAACAACCCCAATATCGAGTTTGTAGGCATTAACGACCTAGTACCACCAGATAACCTTGCTTACCTTTTGAAGTATGATTCAACGCATGGTAAGTTGAACAACAAAATTGAAGCCAAAGATGACGGTATTGTTATTGATGGGCATTTTATCCCTTGCGTGTCGGTAAGAAATCCGGCAGAATTACCTTGGGGACAATTAGGTGTAGATTATGTTGTAGAATCTACAGGATTGTTCACCGACCATGCAGGAGCAACAAACCACCTGAAAGCTGGTGCAAAGCGAGTGGTAATTTCCGCTCCTACTAAAGATCCAGAAAAGGTTCCTACTTTGCTAGTTGGTGTCAATCATCACCTATTTGACCCTAGCAAAGATACAATTGTCTCCAATGCTAGCTGTACCACCAACTGTCTGGCTCCTATCGCTAAAGTCATCAATGATAACTTTGGTTTGACCGAAGGGTTGATGACCACAGTCCACGCCATGACTGCCACCCAGCCAACCGTAGACGGCCCCAGTAAAAAAGACTGGCGCGGTGGTCGAGGCGCAGCCCAAAATATCATTCCTTCTTCCACTGGTGCAGCTAAAGCTGTGGCACTAGTTTTACCAGAATTGAAGGGCAAGTTAACAGGTATGGCATTCCGAGTACCCACTCCCGATGTTTCTGTGGTTGATTTAACCTTCAAAACTGCCAAAGCTACCAGTTACAAAGAAATCTGTGCGGCGATGAAGCAAGCTGTAGAAGGGCCGTTAGCAGGTATTTTAGGTTACACCGATGAAGAAGTGGTTTCTACCGATTTTCAAGGTGATAGTCACTCTAGTATCTTCGATGCTGGTGCTGGAATCGAACTAAATTCCAACTTCTTTAAGGTAGTTGCTTGGTATGACAACGAGTGGGGCTACTCGAATCGTGTAGTTGACCTAATTTTGGCGATGGCACAGAAAGAACAACTCGCTCCCGTGGGCGCCGCAGTTTAATTAATTAAAAGTTAGGAGTTAGGAGTTAGGAGTTAGGAGTTAGGAGTTAACAATTACATAAACAACTGACAACTAACAACTAACAACTAACTACCAACTTTCGGGATTTGGGACAAATGATATATGACTGCAAGAACTGAATAAAAAGTATTTTTACATAGAACAGCAGTAATATGAAACACCTGTAATATGGATGAGCTAGGCGATCGCACAAGCACAAAGCGTCCATGTTGCAGGTTATTCCTCAACCCCCTAATCCCTATGCGCCGAACCAAAATTATCTGTACTGTTGGCCCTGCTACATCTGCACCTGATCGGCTACAAGCTTTGGTAGAAGCTGGGATGAACATGGCACGGCTGAATTTCTCTCACGGTGCCTATGAATTTCATGCTCAAACTGCCAGGCATCTGCGGCAGATTAGTACTGAGAAGCAAAAGCCGATCGCCATCATGCAAGACTTGTGTGGCCCCAAGATTCGCTTGGGAACCCTACCACCAGAAGGGCTAAAAGTCGAAGCTGGCGATGAAGTTACTTTTGTCTTGCAAGAGAAAGGCGATAGTATTGACGAACTGCCGCTACCATTACCAACTTTGTTTGCAATGGTGCGTCCAGGCGAATCAATTTTGATTAATGATGGTCGCGTCAAATTGATAGTTAGCGATCGCGATGCTGATAAAATTCGAGCGCTGGTGAAGATTGGCGGCTTAATTTCCACTCATAAAGGCGTAAATTTACCAGAAACTCCCTTACCTGTAAGTTCCATTACAGAAAAAGACTTGATGGATTTGCGTTTTGGGATTCAGTTGGGTGTGGATTGGGTGGCAGTTTCCTTTGTGCGATCGCCACAAGACTTAGAACCTGCCCAGCGCATGATTGAAGCAGCTGGTGCTTCGATTCGCTTGATTGCCAAAATCGAACGACCAGAAGCAGTAGAGCAAATTGATTCTATCCTCAAAGTTGCCGACGGCATCATGATAGCCCGTGGTGATTTGGGGGTGGAAGTGCCCATTCATGAAGTACCGCTGATTCAAAAAGATATTATTCGCCGTTGTAATCAAGCTGGTAAGCCAGTGATTACAGCTACGCAAATGCTGGAGTCCATGATTAGCGCCCCCGATCCCACCCGTGCCGAAGCCACCGATGTTGCCAACTCCATCTTGGATGGTACGGATGCAGTCATGCTTTCTGGTGAAACTGCCGTGGGGCAATTCCCCACCGCCGCCGTAGAAGTAATGCACAATATCGCTGTACGGACAGAAAAGTCTTTGCAAGAAGGTAGCAGACATGCATGGTGTCATGAAGCAGGTAGTCTCAGCGTCACAGAATCTGTGGCAGAAGCAGTGTGTCGCATCGCCTATGAAACCGGCGCGAAGGCAATTCTTTGTAACACCTCTTCAGGGGGTACAGCGCAACTAGTGTCTAAATACCGACCAACCACGCCAATCATTGCCCTGACTCCTGATAAAACTGCTTACCATCAGCTAGCTCTTTCTTGGGGTGTGATACCCTTACTCATTCCGCCAGTCCATCATGCTGAAGAAATGTTTATGAATGTGGTGAACACAGTCCTAGACATGGGTTTGGTGAACGAAGGTGACAAAGTGGTAATTACCTCTGGCGTGCCAATTGGTAAATCAGGAACAACTAGTTTAATTAAAGTGCATTCTATTGGACAGCCAATTACTGCATAGGGCATCTAGAATAAGGCTGAGAGAGTGAGGGGAGGTGAGGGAGTGGAGGATATGAGGGAGTGGGAGGAGATGAGGGAGTGGGGGAAGAACTATTATTCTCTTACATCCCCCTCATCCCCCTCATCCTCCTCATCCTCCTCATCCCCCTCATCCCCTGACATGAGGCTGAAGCTAGTAAAAGACGGCAATAGTTAAGAAAAATTGCCAAAATCAGAATTGTAAGGAGCAGGAACGAATTTAAAAAAGAGGGAATAGGGTAAATCCTAAAAAAAACATCACGGAGGCTTTTATGTCTAAGACTTTACTAGAACAATTGCGCCAAATGACTGTTGTGGTTGCAGATACAGGGGATATTCAGGCTATCGAGAAGTTCAAACCCCAAGACGCTACCACCAATCCCTCACTGATTACTGCTGCGGCCCAGATGCCGGAGTATCAAGAAATTGTTGATCAAACTTTACTCCAGGCCAAGAAAGATGCAGGAGCAGGAGCCAGCCAAGCACAGGTGGTTTCTCTAGCTTTTGATCGTCTAGCAGTAGCCTTCGGATTGAAGATTTTACAAATTATCCCCGGAAGAGTCTCCACAGAAGTAGATGCTCGCTTGTCCTACGATACAGAAGCGACTGTCACTAAAGCTAGAGAATTGATTGCCCAATACAAAGCTGCGGGAATTGGCCCAGAGCGCGTGCTGATTAAAATTGCCTCTACGTGGGAAGGCATTCGCGCTGCGGAAATTCTGGAGAAAGAAGGTATTCATTGTAACTTAACATTGTTATTTGGTTTGCACCAAGCGATCGCCTGTGCAGAAGCCGGTATCACCTTGATTTCTCCGTTCGTCGGACGCATTCTCGACTGGTACAAGAAAGATACTGGACGGGATAGCTACCCTTCTGCTGAAGATCCAGGAGTTTTGTCAGTCACCAAAATCTACAACTACTACAAGAAATTTGGTTACAAAACCGAAGTTATGGGGGCCAGCTTCCGCAACGTCGGCGAAATTACCGAACTTGCCGGTTGTGACTTGCTAACAATTTCTCCGTCACTTTTAGCTGAATTACAAGCGACCATCGGCGAACTACCACGCAAACTTGACCCCGCCAAAGTAGCAGACCTGGAAGTTGAAAAGATATCCATCGACAAAGCTACCTTTGATCAATTGCACGCTGCTGACCGCATGGCAACTGACAAACTATCAGAAGGTATTCAAGGCTTTACTAAAGCGTTGGAAGAATTAGAAAAACTGTTGGCACAAAGACTAACTCGCCTTGAAGAAGAGGTAGTAGTCAGCCACTAGCAAGTGAATGATGATAGTCATCAAAACTTATTGCAAAAGTTAGAAAAAGTGCCAGGGTAAAGGAAAGAGAATTTTCTCCTTTCTTTTACCCTTTTTCAACAGAATTGCAAAAGGCTTTTCTATAAAACAAAATGCGATCAAGATGATCGCATTTATTAGTCAAATTATCAAAAACAACAGCCGCTTCCATTTAAATATGTAAAAAATATTAATTTGAGACAGAAGCCACTTCATATGTTAACTAGGGCGTTTGAGTTGCCAATTCATCCCTATAGATATTATCTTCTCTGTTAATGAAAACTTCAGACAAGGCTTGATAAGCTTCTGTCCAAGCTGCCATTACTTCTTCTGTGGCTGCTTCACCTAATACATCCTTGATTGCTTGCAGCAAACTCTCTCCGACAATCGGGTATTGTTCTGGTAAAACATGAGTATCTACATGACGATGGGCAATTTTTTCGACCATTGAAGTTAAAGCAGGTAGATTATCTATTTGAGTAGCATAACTATAAACTGCTGAAGCCAACTTTGCTGGTTGAGAACCATTTGCTTGAGCAGACATATCAAATTGTTCTTTAATCTCTGGATGGTTATGAAACATAATTTCATACATCCGAGTCGTAATTTGCTGACCGTTCTTTTTTAAGACAGGTGCTGTAGACTTCACGATATCTATTGTTTTTTGGCTAACCATTCTTTCTTTACTCAGTTGGAATCTTGATTAACTTCAATTTAAAGGATATTGATATTAATGACTATGAGCTAGCTCAGAGAAGGGGTTAAATTATGTGTAGGTAAAGACTTTTCATGAAGGGTGCAGGGGTGCTTTAGGTGCAGGGGTGCAGGGGAGAGAGTTTTAAGGTTTCTGCACATAGACTCTAAATAATGAGAAGCTGTACGCCCCTACTGTAGCAGGTATTTCATGAAATGGTATTACAGCAATTGCTTGTGTAGTTTTGGGGAAATTGTCCTATTAATTCTTAGTCTTCACCACTCGCGATCGCATTTAAAGCTTCTACATCCAAAATGGTGATTTTCCCACCTCGTCGATAATCCACCACAGATTCTAAACTTTTGATTAAACGGACGCATTCTTCATAAGTAATTCCCACTTTCCGGGACATTTCATAGTAAGGCAGTTTTACTTTTAAATATTGCCCTTCTTTAACTGGTTCAGTTCCATACTGTAAACTATTGTATAAAATCAACTTCGCCAAGCGGACAATTGCTCGTTCTGAAATTAACCCATGTACAGTATTCTGGAGTTCCTGAAGGCGTTGATTGAGGACATGCATAATCCGCAATGCTATTTCTGGAGTTTGCTGAATCACTGACAACAAAGCTGTTCGCTTCACAGTGAGAATCTGACAATTTTGTTCAGCAATTATAGTTGCAGGTGCAACGGGTGGATCATCAAACAAAGCTGGTGCGCCAAAAATTTCTCCTGCTGGTAAAACTCTTAAAATTGTTTCTTTTCCTGTTGCAGCAGTTTTCTTAACTTTAATTTTACCAGAAAGCACAGTATAAAGTTGTGCTGCTATGTGATCTCCTTCATGAAAAATAATTTCTTCATGCAAATATTTTCGTACTTCTGTATGGGGTTGTAGTTGCTCTAACTCTTCTAATTTCAAATTACTAAAGATAGGAATTTTCGCGATTTCTTCAACAGTCGCCAACATAGTGATAAATTATAAATGTGTTTTAATTACGACCAGGAATTAGTATAATAACTAATTTTTTACGAACCGCAGAGGACGCAGAGGACGCAGAGGAATAGAGATGAACTGCGACTTCTAGTCGTTCAGACCAATTTTCTAAAGATTGGGCAACACATCCAAACCCTAAAACCCAGACCATATGTGAGTACAGACGATTCGCCGAATCATCTCTACAATTACGAATTACGAATTACGAATTACGAATTAGTATCAGACTCCTGCCAGCAAACATAGCAATGTAACATGATGAGAGCAGCTTAGTTTCTCGTTGCCATATGAAGATACTAGTACTCAATGCTGGCTCAAGCAGCCAAAAAAGTTGTCTGTATGAGATTGCAGATGAGGGTCTTCCTCAGGAAGCACCCCAGCCTCTTTCGGAAGGGAAAGTTAACTGGACGCAAGACCACGGTGTAGCAGAAATTGAGGTTAAAACTGCTACGGGTGAAATGCTGCAAGAATCAATCTCTGGTGACTCCCGACGCACCCACCTTACTTATATACTAAATACTCTCAGTGATGGTGCCACTAAGGTAATTGATCAGTTATCAGAAATCGATGTGGTGGGACATCGTGTAGTGCATGGTGGGCAAAATTACCGACAGCCAGTGATAATTACTGAGGATGTCAAAAAGGCGATCGCTGATTGGTCTAAACTAGCCCCAGCACACAATCCAGCTGCTTTAGAAGGAATAGAGGCAATTGAGCAAAGCTTAGGAAAAGTCACTCAAATAGCAGTTTTTGATACTGGCTTTCATGCCACTCTACCCGATGCAGCAGCCATCTATCCCGGCCCCTATGAGTGGGTAGACCAAGGTATCCGCCGCTACGGATTTCATGGTATCAGTCATCAGTACTGCTCTGGACGTGCTGCTGATATGCTTGGTGAAGATTTAGCATCTTTGCGGATCATCACTTGCCATCTGGGTAATGGTTGTTCTTTAGCGGCGATTAAAAACGGTCAAAGCATTGATACAACTATGGGATTTACGCCCTTAGATGGATTGATGATGGGTAGTCGTTCTGGTTCGGTTGATCCAGGGATTCTGATTTATCTGATGCAGTATGCTAATTACTCTGGCGAAAGCTTGGATTATTTGCTGAATAAAGCTTCGGGATTACGAGGAATTTCGGGAGTATCCAGCGATATGCGTCAGGTGATGGAAGCGATCGCCCAAGGCAATGATCGCGCTAAACTTGCTTTGGATATCTACGTCCATCGCTTGCGGTCTGGTATTGGTACAATGCTTGCTAGTTTAGGGGGATTGGATGTTTTAGTGTTTACCGCAGGCGTAGGTGAACACTCTCCAGAAATCCGCCAAGCTGCTTGTGAAGGCTTTGAATTTTTGGGACTAAAAATTGACTCCCAGAAAAATCAGCAAAAGCCTGTTGATCAAGATATTGCTACCCCTGATTCGGCAGTGCGGATATTAGTAATTCATACTCAAGAAGATTGGGCGATCGCTCAACAATGCTATCAATTTTTAAAAATGTAAAAAAGAGACTACACTACAGTCAAATAGACACACAAAAGTCATCAGTCAACAACCACATTTAAGATAATAAACGGCGCAATAATACTTTACCTAATTGTGGCCAGATAAAAGCTAAAAGGCGTTTGGATACTAGCGGTAAAATCAAAGACAAAACCATGATGATTAATGCCTGCAAGCCATTAATCCTAACAATATTAATAACAGCAGGAATTAAAGAAAAAAGTCCCCACACCAAATAATCTAAATATTTAGAGTTAATACTAGTAAGTTTTTGCCGCTGACCTATTAGCCAAAAACGTGTAGTAACAAACCCTATAACTGCTGCTACCCAAGTAATAATTGATAATCCCCAATTTTTTGGATACAGATCATGCGCTAAAAAACCCGCAGGTACAAATGCAGCTACCTCCCAAACTAATAGATTCAAGTTAGTCTGAAAGTAGCTCAGCACTTGTTCACTCAGCCAATAATGAGCAGAAATAATATCTGAAATTTGTGAATTAGTTTCTAAAAAGTCTTTCTGAATTTTATGAAAAACATCACCATTGAAAAAAATAATACTTTGTAAAACAGGTTCTTCGTTTTTAACTGTAGCAGCAGATTCTTCTGGTATATAGTAAGAATTAAAAGTGAATTCTGTCTGTAGTATGATTTCTTTGCGAAAATTTTTATTGAAAATTAATTTGATGATTTTAAATATTAGATTCCTATAAAAAATAGGCAGGGGTTGTATTTTTTTAGGATAATTTGAATTTTTAATTTGTTTTCCTGGTTCTTCTGGCACAACATTATAACTCACACAAGTGTAGTACCAGAGGGGAATCAGCAGGCTGAGGGGTATATACAAAGTACTACCTGTTTTTTGTGCCTGCTGAATTTGCTCAATAATCGTCTCATTCAAACAAAAATTATACTGTGATTCTTTAATCCAAATTTCCAAGCGATCGCCTTGAGGAATTTGTAGAAAAAGAGAAATAGCAGTATCAGCTTGATTACGATTTAGATTATCTATTTTCCTAATAACTGCGCCCATTAGAAGTAAAAGTAGCAATATTTTGTACTAAATTAATCAAAAAACTAAATGTTCCACGCCACTGTTTTTCACCAGCAACAACTCCTTCGTTATGTGCTTTCAAAATTAAGTTTTTAGCATCTTCAGATAACGAAAACAGGTCTTTATGATATCTAGTAATAATATCTCCATCTAGCTGCATGACAGTTTGGGCGTAAATGATATCAATCTCAGTACTATGAACATCACCACTATTAAGTGCAGCTCTCAGTTCAGCCATTTTCCGAAGAGTACGCACAAATTTATCATTATTCAGAAGTTTTTGGATTTCTTGAAGATTTTTTTTCCACTCTTTTAGTTGCTTTTGATTATCTTCAGAAGAATTTTCATCTACAATAGGAGATGGAGCAGGTAATATTGGTCGAGCCAATGATATATAATTTGGGTCACTTTCAATTATGTCTTGATTCTTTTGTTTTTTCATTTCCAAACGTTTTTGATATCTTTGTATTTTTTCATTCTGCTCTGGAGTCAAATTATCATCGGAATCGATGAGAATATAAAAATATTCCCTTTCTAATTGTGCAAATAAATTTTGATAACGCTGATGCAGTTCCTCAGGAATACCTTTATTCTCAAAATAATCTTTATCATTGATAGAATAAATTTTTAAATATGCTTCCCAAGCGTTAAATTTTGAAGCATTAATTTTATCCACAACCATAGTATTCACTTCCAAAGCTGTGATATCATCAACTAATGACTGCACAGATGTTAATAATTTGTTTAATATTTTTGTTGCTCGGTTTTCTGGTTGAATATTATTTGTATTTTGCATGTAAACAATATCTTTACTATTAGACATAAGACAACCTCTGAAGTTGTAAAGTAATTTTAACTTTAGCTTTTTATTGACATATAAAATGACCAACAAATTAGCCTACAGTTTGGTCTAATTTACTGTAGGTATTTGAGTTAATATATAAGTGAATCAATAAAATCTAAATACGAGACCCTGATTCTTGTGAATTTTTGCGAGATTTTAGCATTTCCACCAAAATGTCATATATTTTATGCACTGTTTCGATATTCTTTTGAATAATCTCCTGACTTTCTTTAACTTGACTTAAATGAAATTCACGCAGTTCTGCATAGGGGCCACTACCAACAAATTGACTACCAACTTCATTTTTGATATCACCATTCACAAGATTGATGATCGTATGCATTCGATTGCCTGATTTAGGAAATTCTTGCCTATTTTGTAGTTCGTAATCTGATTCAGTAGATGGCTCTGAAACCCAAGTTGTAATCTCTAGCTGAACAACGTCAACTATTGCTTTCTTAATAGCATCAGTAATGTCATCAAAGTTAAATCCTTTTCTGTCAGCATTGAGATTAGTAATTATAGTTTCAAAATCATTTACTTTTGTGGTAATAGCTTGACCATTACTTTCTCTATTTTCTGTAGCTGTAGTTTCCATATGATTGCGGTACAGGCAGGTTTAATTACAAACAAAGTATAATTCTATATTACGTTTAAGTAAGTCAGTGAATTCACTTAAAAAAAGTAAGTTAACTCAAAACTACTTAATGATTGTAGAAAGTCTTTATAAAGAAAAGTAAAGTTAGCATTAGCAATAGTACTTGAAGTATATTTGTGAGATTCTTCAGTCAAATACTACACACAGATTTGATTTCTTCTATTTTTAAGTCATAGTTACTCTTCTCTTTTACTTACTTGACTGGGTGACAAAGAGTATAAAGCAGTTGAAATAGGCTAATTTAGCACTTTGATGGTAAAAAATATTGCTCAAGTATTCTCAATAAAACTTATCAAACGTTAATGCTACCTAAAATCTACTGATGTGAAACCTAGTGTATACAATGAGGTGTCTATACCATAAAAAACAAGAAAAATATGTGGTTGTTATCTCGCCAAGCTCTAATCGCACCTTTTGTTATCTTTGTATGTATTTTAGGCGTTGGACTAATTCAATTTCCTAAACTACAAAAATTGCTAGCTACCAACCATGCTACTTCCTTAGAAGTTCTAGAAAAAGACATAAAATTAGAAAATATCAGACTTAATCTGCTGAAGCAAATGCCTAGTTTTGGTTATGATAACTTGATTGCAGATTGGGTGTATCTCAACTTCTTACAATATTTTGGTGATGATGAAGCACGCGCCAAAACAGGTTACAGTCTAAGTCCAGAATATTTTGAAGTAATTCTAGAACGCGACCCTCGATTTTTAGCAGCTTATCAAAGTCTTTCTACTAGTACTTCACTATATGCTGCCATGCCAGAAAGAGCGATAAAATTGATGGAGAAAGGCTTAAAATCATTATCTCCAAAACTTCCAGAAAAATATTATTATATTTGGCGTTATAAAGGAATTGATGAATTACTGTTTCTAGGAAATTCTCAAGCTGCTAAAGAATCTTTTATTATGGCAGCAACCTGGGCTAGCAATTTTTCTGATGAAGAAAGCAAAACAGTAGCTAATTATTCTTTGAGGACTGCCGAATTTCTCAGTCATAATCCTAATAGTAAATATGCACAAATTGCTACTTGGGCAATGGTATTAAATAATCAAATAGATGATAGAACTCGTAAAATAGCAATTAACCAAATTGAGGCTTTAGGAGGCAAAGTAATTCCAACTCCAGAAGGCACTTACAAAATTACATTTCCGCCAAAAGATTGAAAAATTGTTGATAGTCAGTGGTCAGTGGTCAGTGGTCAGTGGTCAGTGGTCAGTGGTCAGTGGTCAGTGGTCAGTGGTCAGTGGTCAGGAGTAAAACAAGAACTAACAACTAACAAATGACAACTGACAACTAACAACTGACAACTAACAAATGACAAATAACATTTTTTGGTACAACGGTAAATTAATCCAATCCCAAACCATAGAATTAGACATTAACGATCCGGGATTACTATATGGTGCAACAGTTTTTACAACGCTACGAGTTTATGGAAACTCCCTCAATAGTAGTTTAACCAATTGGGACTTACATTGCGATCGCCTACGCTTCTCCCTACAAACTTTTGTTTGGCAACAACCAGACTGGGAGCGTGTACGTCAAGGTGCAGAAATGATTATGCAACACTTCCCTACCCTCAGAATCACTGTTTTTCCCGATGGGCGCGAGTGGATAACTGGTAGGTTCTTACCACAAGATTTAACAGAAAAACAAACACATGGCATTACCACAAGTTTGGCAATGTCGGAATATTATCGCTCTCTGGCTTCTCATAAAACTGGAAATTACCTCAGCCCTTGGTTAGCAAAAACTAGCGTTCCACAAGATGCCCAAGAAGCAATTTTAGTCGATACCGCAGGTAACTGGCTAGAAACTACCACAGGCAACCTTTGGGGCTGGCGCGATGGTAGTTGGTGGACACCGCCTCTCACAGCAGGGATTTTACCGGGAATAGTGCGATCGCAACTTGTGAACTGGCTGCGAAATCAAGGTTTGGTCGTACATGAGTCACCTTGGACGGCTGAGTTAGCTCAAGACTTAGAAGCGATCGCCTACACTAATAGTGTGGTAGAAATTATCCCCATCCATACCGTTTATCAACCTACAGGGTCGCTACAATATAATCCCCACCATCCTAAATTTCAGCAAATAAAGAGGTTTTTTAGCATGACATGAGCGCCAATCTGTTATACCTTAAGATAAGTTAACATAATTCTTAAAAATGCCCCTCTCTTTCAGAGACGCTACGCATACGCACGAAAAATACAGGAGGATAGACCTCGGTGAATAAACGATGGAGAAATGCGGGGCTGTACGCGCTGCTATTTATTGTTGTCATTGCATTGGGAACCGCATTCTTTGACAAGCAACCCCAAAGCAGAGAGACATGGCGATACAGTCAGTTTATTCAAGAAGTGGAGAAAGGCAGAGTAGAAAGAGTCAGCCTGAGTGCAGACCGTTCTACAGCCGTAGTCACACCCAAATACGACCCCAATAAAAAGCTAGTAACTCTGGTCAACGACCCAGACCTAATCAATAATCTCACAGCAAAAGGTGTTGATATTTCTGTTTTGCCCCAAACCGATGAAGGATTTTGGTTTAAGGCACTAAGCAGCTTATTTTTCCCTGTATTGCTTCTAGTTGGCTTATTTTTCTTGCTACGCCGCGCTCAAAATGGCCCAGGCAGCCAAGCTATGAACTTTGGTAAGTCTAAAGCCAGAGTCCAAATGGAGCCACAAACCCAAGTTACATTTGGTGATGTCGCTGGTATTGACCAAGCCAAGCTGGAATTAAACGAAGTTGTAGACTTTTTGAAAAACGCCGATCGCTTCACCGCAGTTGGTGCAAAAATTCCCAAAGGTGTATTGTTAGTCGGCCCTCCAGGTACAGGTAAAACCCTTTTAGCTCGTGCTGTAGCAGGTGAAGCTGGTGTACCTTTCTTCTCCATCTCCGGTTCGGAATTTGTAGAAATGTTCGTGGGTGTGGGTGCATCCCGCGTCCGCGATTTGTTTGAGCAAGCCAAATCCAACGCTCCTTGTATCGTCTTCATCGATGAAATCGACGCCGTAGGTCGTCAACGGGGTGCTGGTTTAGGTGGTGGAAACGACGAACGCGAACAAACCCTTAACCAGTTGCTCACAGAAATGGACGGCTTTGAAGGCAACACCGGTATCATTATTATTGCCGCTACCAACCGTCCCGATGTCCTAGATGCAGCGTTGTTGCGTCCTGGTCGCTTTGACCGTCAAGTCGTTGTAGACCGTCCCGACTATTCTGGACGTTCGGAAATCCTCAAAGTTCATGCTCGTGGCAAGACCTTGGCCAAAGATGTGGACTTGGATAAAATCGCCCGTCGTACCCCTGGATTTACCGGTGCAGATTTATCCAACCTGCTAAATGAAGCCGCAATCTTAGCAGCACGGCGTAACTTGACGGAAATCTCGATGGATGAAATCAACGACGCGATCGACCGCGTATTAGCTGGGCCAGAGAAGAAAGACCGGGTAATGAGCGAAAAACGCAAAACCTTGGTTGCATATCACGAAGCTGGTCACGCCTTAGTTGGTGCTTTGATGCCTGACTATGACCCAGTGCAAAAAATTAGTATTATTCCTCGTGGTCGTGCAGGTGGTTTAACTTGGTTTACCCCTAGTGAAGACCGCATGGACACTGGTTTATACAGCCGTGCTTATCTGGAAAATCAGATGGCAGTGGCTTTAGGTGGTCGTCTTGCCGAAGAATTAATCTTTGGTGAAGAAGAAGTTACCACCGGTGCTTCCAACGATCTGCAACAGGTAGCACGGGTAGCACGTCAGATGGTAACAAGATTTGGCATGAGCGACAAACTCGGCCCAGTCGCCCTTGGTCGTCAACAAGGCAACATGTTCCTCGGTCGCGATATCATGTCAGAGCGCGATTTCTCTGAAGAAACCGCCGCCGCCATCGATGAAGAAGTCCGCAAACTTGTGGATGTCGCCTACCAACGCGCTAAAGATGTGTTGGTCAGTAACCGCCACATTTTGGATCAACTAGCACAATTGCTTGTTGATAAAGAAACAGTAGACGCAGAAGAATTGCAAGAAATTCTGGCGAATAATGATGTGAAAACTGCTGCATTCGCCTAATACTATTTCACAAAATACCTAATTTTGTAGGGGGTGTACAGCTGTACGCCCCTACTGTCTATTCATGTGTTGCAGAGCTTGTTTTTGCATAAGACTTACGCAAGTGTCACAAAAAAATGTCAACTGGCACATATACTTAAATTAACGTGAGTTCGATGAACCTCTCCCCAACCCCTCTCCGCGTCGGAGAGGGGCTTTAGCATCTTCGGTAAAGAACGAAAAATCAAGCTTTTAAAGCCTCTCTCCTTTCAGGGGAGAGGTTTGGAGAGGGGTCTTTTAAATCTGTCGAACTCACGTTCAATTAAAGTCGAATGCTTGTAAGCTTTGATTTATGAGCATTAGAGCTAAATTAGTTCTATGTAACAGTTTTTAGATCAATGTGCCAGTTGCGTCAGTCCTGTTGCAGCACACTTTTAAAACATCCTCTTAAAACTCCATCTCATATTCACCACCAACTTCAATATTAATAGTTAGTGTTCAGCAGGATAGATTGTAAAATTACCAGCTATCTCATTCAATCTTGTCAAAATATAATTAATATATTAATTAGTAATAATCACAAATTAATTATTTATCATAATATGTAAGTGTACAATCAATGTACAAACTTCAAGTTGCGATCGCTACTAAAGTTTGAGCTACACAGTTCAAACATTCATCAAAAAATATCTTTGCCTAATCCCGATTTTATTAATTACTTAAAGACTAATTTATACTATTGTCTATATAATTTTTATTAAGTAGTATCAAAAGTAACTAATACAGCAATTCGATTTCAAGTTATTCTGAATTGACACTAGATAAACTTTAAGCTAACTTTACTAAAAATTCAAACTTAATAAACAATTAACCTCCGGAAAATCTGATTTTTCTACGAAAATAAGATTGTCGGTTAATTTAACTATTTAAGTACAGTCAAGATAAAATGTTTTGACAACACTTTACCGACGGTCGTCTAAGAGTATTAGGTAAATATGCTTAACACAGGTTTGCTAAAATTCCTTACCCAATCAGTTGCAGGTGTGGCTTTGTTCATAGCTTTCAATGCTGCCGTTTCGTCTGCCAGCCTAGCTCAAGGACAACCAGTATTACCTAATAGACAACCAGTAATACCTAATAGACAACCAGTAATACCTAATAGACAACCAGTAATACCTAACACGCAAACAATACCAGCTATTACACAACCAGCCTCACCAACCACACAATTAAATACAAATTATTTATTAGGAGGCGGGGATCTTATTCGTGTAAACGTATTTGAAGTACCTGAATATACAGGTGAATATCAAATTCCTCCCGGTGGAGCGATCAACCTACCTCTAATTGGCAGTGTACCAGTTCAAGGGCTAACAACAGAACAAGCTGCTGATAAAATTACCGAAAAATACTCTAAGTTTCTCAAACGTCCTTTAATCTCAGTTAACCTTATATCACCTCGTCCCATAAATGTTTTAGTGGCTGGTGAGGTGACACGTCCGGGGTCTTATACTCTGAGCTTGCAAGGAGGCGCAGGAAATAACCCAGGCGTACAATACCCAACTGTATTAGCAGCACTAACTTCAGCTCAAGGAGTTACCTTAGCAGCAGATGTCACTCAAGTTAAAGTCAGGCGTAAGATAGGGCCCGACGCTGAGCAAGTTGCGATTCTCAATTTGAAAGACATTATTCAGACAGGTAGTACAGCACAAGATATTACCTTAAGGGATGGAGACACAATTATTGTGCCAACTGCTACCGCCTTAAATGTAGCAGAAGCACGCAATTTATTTGCAGCTAACTTTGCCGCAGATCCAAATACACCCCGCACAGTAGCAATCGTTGGTGAAGTTAATCGTCCAGGCTCGTATCTTGTCACCACAGGCGCTACCACAGGTGGTGCAGCAGGACAAGCGGGTGGAGCCGCAGGTAGTGGTTTGCCAACTGTGACAAGGGCAATTCAATTAGCTGGGGGAATTACATCACAAGCCGATATTCGTAATCTGAAAATACGGCGAAATACAAGAATCGGCTCAGAGCAAACTGTGGATATCAATCTCTGGCAATTATTGCAGAGTGGTGATGTCAATCAAGACATAGTTTTACAAGACGGAGATACAATTGTTGTTCCTACCGCAACAGAAATTAACCCAGCAGAAGCAACCCAATTAGCTAGTACTACTTTGTCTCCTAACACCATTCAGGTTGGTGTAGTAGGTGAGGTCAAAAAACCAGGAGCCATAGACATTCGGCCCAATAGCTCTTTAAACCAAGCATTGCTCGCTGCTGGCGGCTTCAACGATGCCAGAGCTAGCAGAGCCACTGTAGATTTGATTCGCCTGAACCCCAATGGTTCTGTTACTAAACGTCAAGTCAAAGTTGACTTCTCTCAAGGAATTAACGAGCAAACTAATCCTATACTCCGCAATAATGATGTTATAGTAGTTAACCGCTCTGGCATAGCTCAGGCTGGTGATAGTATAGGCGTTATTTCAGGGCCTCTTGGCACGCTCTTGAATGTTGTCAGGTTGTTCGTAGGTTTTTAGATTCAGATGACAAACTGGGGGCTTTGGTTAATTCTCCCTACCCCCAGATTCTAAAAATCTCATAACTCTCACTTATGAGAAAATATTAAACCTTGCGATCGCGTTTTGGCTGTAGGATTTAGCAGCGCTAATCTAGGTCTTAAATAAAACTTTCCATCAAACCGCATCAGAGACAAAACAATGTTTTGTTTCAAACATTTACAATAAGATATTATTCAGTTAACTAAATACATAATCATTGCTGAGAGAGAAATCTGCGATCGCCGAAGGCGTTGGCGTAGCCATCGCTACTTGGGTCTTCTCACTCAAAAATTGCTGCATGTTCAGCATTCCACAAACACCATCAGTAGAGAGTCACAGGTGTTGCCAGTAAAGTTAATTACAAAAATAGCCCTTGCCAGTATGTGATCAAGGTGCTTTAATAACGATTGCGTTCTGCCAAATATTCTAGCCTGTAAAAGATGCACAAGACTCATAGCAGCGAGTCAACAGACATAGCTGCTGTGTTCATAAAATTACAGACTCGAAACATTAGACTTAAAGGTAGGACAAGGTAGTACCATGTCCTTTAAACTAAAATTCCCCTAAAAACTAAACAAATAGGAGGATATATGGAACCATTGATTGCTATTGTCTTAGCGCTTTTAGGCTATGCCTTAGGTTCAGCAAAAATTATTAACGAAGGGAATGAGGCTCTAGTCGAACGTTTAGGGCGATATCATCGCAAACTTACCCCAGGTCTTAACTTCATAGTTCCCCTAGTTGATTCCATTGTGATGGAAGATACTACACGGGAACAGATTTTAGACATTAAGCCCCAGAACGTGATTACCAAAGATAACGTTTATCTAGAAGTAGATGGCGTTGTCAACTGGCGGATCACCAATATGGAAAAAAGTTTTTACAAAATTGATGATATTCAGCAAGCATTGGCAACCTTGGCTCAAGTTGAACTCCGTGCCAACATTGCCGATAGAACTCTAGCGCAAACTATAGCCTCCAGAAACGAGGTTAACCAAGCCCTATTAAGGGTTTTAAACGATACAAGTGCAGAGTGGGGAGTTCAGATTATTCGAGTCGATATTCAGAGTATTACACCCCCTGAGAGCGTCCAGAAGTCAATGGCAGAACAACAGTCTGCTGAAATCAGAAAACAAGCAGCTATCACCACAGCAGAAGGAGAACGGCAAGCTGCTATCAAGCGAGCAGAAGCAACAAAAGAATCTATTCAGATACTTTCTCAAGCTATAACTTCCAAGCCGGAAACAAAAGAAATTCTCAAGTATCTTGTGGCTCAAGAACATCTAGAAGCTAGCCAAAAACTTAGTGCGAGCCAAAATGCTAAGATTGTTTTTCTCAATCCAGCATTAACAGAGGGAGCATTGGATCAGATGATAGGCGAAGCGGCGAGTCACGAAATTGAGAACAATGGCTCTGAGAAAGGTTAATCAAAAGTAAGGTTGGCTCAATCTTAACTAAACGCCTGTGGACAAGTAGTAGTAGACTACCTTGGACGAAGCAGGAAGAAAACACTAACCCAATTAACAAGTTTGAGGAGGTAATGGTAAGTTTTTACGAGCAGATTATCGCAACAGAGCATCAGCAATCAGCGAAACCTCGCGCATTTCTTTAACATCATGAACTCGTAGTATATCTGCCCCATTAAAAATAGCTGCACAACACGCCGCTGCTGTACCCCAAACTCGTGCTTTTGGCTCTGGTTGGTTTAAAATCCGACCAATGAAACTTTTACGGGATGCTCCAACTAAAATAGGGCAGTTGAGGGCTTTCAATGAGCGCAAGCGGCGAAAAATTTCTAAATTTTGCTCATAGTTCTTAGCAAAACCAATACCTGGGTCAATGATGATTTTCTCAATGTTAATGCCACAAGCGATCGCTGCTGTTATTTGCTTTGCCAAGAAACTAGAAATTTCCCCCATTAAATCCTGATAATCAGTCATTTGTTGCATCGTCAGCGGTGTTCCCCGGATATGCATCAATATAATCGGCACATCCAAACTTGCCACCGTTGGCAACATATCTAAGTCAAATGTACCTCCAGAAATATCATTAATAATATCTGCTCCAGCTTCCACAGATGCCTTTGCCACAGCTGCCCTGGTTGTATCCACAGAAATCGGTACTGAAATTTTTTCTCGTACCACCTGCAAAACTGTTAACACCCGGTTAAGCTCTTCAGCTTGAGTGATTTGTTCTGCCCCTGGTCGGGTTGATTGACCACCCACATCGATAATGTCAGCACCAGCAGCCACCAGGGCTTCAGCCTGAGCTAAAGCAGTAGAGGTAGAATTAAACTCACCGCCATCACTAAAGCTGTCAGGAGTCACATTTAAAACGCCCATTAGATAAGTACGCTGTCCCCACTCGAAACAGCGTTCCCGAATTATCAACTTGCTAGACATACAGCAATTTTTAGGTAGATAGAAAGTAAAAGGGGAGCAGGGGAGCAGGGGAGCAGGGGAGCAAAACAAGCGATAACGAAGTAAACTAATTTACCAGCCTGGATAAACACGATGTGCTAATTATTCATCTATATACATAGATGAACAATTTTTGGGATAAACTAATGCCATCGTGTGAGGTGTAAAACGATGGTAAATCGCAGGCTGGTGCAATTACTGTCAGTGGGCTTTATTAGTGGCTGCTTTTGTCTTGGCATTGGTATTGGAGTATTCATTCGCTTTGGGCAATTACTCCCATCTGACGCTGCTACCTCATCCACTGAGTCTAACTCATTTCCATTTGCAGTGCCGGAACCTCTACCACCAGGAGGGGAGGAAACTTTTCCAGACACCATCACCATTAAAGCCGTTGGGGATATTATTCCTGGTACAAATTTTCCTAACTACAGGTTGCCTCGCGATCGCAATAAATTATTACCCAACTCAGTAAGAGAACAACTAGAGGGAGCTGATATTTTACTTGGCAACTTTGAAACTAGCCTAACTAACTATCCCTACACTACTAAAGATATTAGTCGCGGACAAGTTTTTGCTTTTCGCTCGCCACCCGCCTATGCTGAATTATTTGCGGATGCTGGATTTAATGTGTTCAATTTGGCAAACAACCATGCAATGGATTTTGGTGCTGTGGGGTTCCAAGATACAGTTAATAATCTTGCTGCTGTTGGTATTGCCACACTAGGTCTGAAAAATCAAATTCTTTATTTAGAAGCCAATAATATTGCGATCGCAATGATCGGCTTTTCTCCCTATGACATGTATAATTCTATTCACAATCTTGAAGCTGCCCAAGCATTAGTCACAGAAGCTAAAAATAATGCCAATGTCGTAATTGTATCAATGCACGCAGGAGCAGAAGGAACAGGGGCGCTGCACGTTAAGAATCAAACAGAGTTTTTTTATGGAGAAAACCGAGGTAATTCTATTCAGTTTGCCCGGACAATGATTGATGCAGGAGCAGACTTAGTACTAGGACATGGCCCTCATGTCCCAAGAGCAATTGAGATTTATAAAGGAAAACTCATAGCCTATTCTTTGGGTAACTTTCTGGGATACCGAACTTTATCGACAGATGCTGAAACTGGGTACTCAATGATTTTAGAAGTTGAACTGAGTTCCAAGGGAGATTTGGTATCAAGTAAAATTATCCCTGTGCATATGAATCGTCAGGGAATTCCTTACATAGATCAGCGTTTCCGTACAGTAGAACTGATGCGTTCTTTAAATCGTCAAGCTTTTCCCAATAATCCGGTGAAGATTGATCAAAAGGGGAAAATTGTTGTAATGAATGATGTAAAAAAAGAAAAATAAATATTTTTAGTAACAATGTTTATGAATGAAAAATATTAAAATTTCATTCATAATGTTGAGCAAAACTTATTTGTTTTACGCTTTTATTCGCTGAGATTAACCATGTAACTCTGGTATTATTTGAAGTTTTACATTTGGCTGAAAACACATTATTAATGTTTCTCAGGTTGTGGGTTTTCCTGGGACTTCTCATTTTTTTGAGATTGATTATCAGTAGATGAATTTTGCTTATCTTCCAAGGTTGGTACTACTATAGCGGGAGTATCTGAGCGTTTTGATTCCGCAGGTGGTGGTGCTGATGGTATAACCACAGGATTAGATGTCTTTACAGGTTGGGGTGATGGCTTCACTGGTTGGGGTGGAGTGGAATTCTGATTAGAAGAGGGCAAAGTATTTTCTGATGATGTAGAGGAAGGACGACGAGATGAACGAATAGACCGTAGCTTCTCTACTAGCGATGGCGATGGAGAAATGCTGGGGGAAAGTGGGGGTTGTTGAGAATCGCGACGTGATGATTCTCCTGAGTTGGGTTGTTGTGACGATTTTTCTGTAGAATCGCTGCTACTAGTATTAGGAGATTGTTCTTGTCTACCATAACTGCGCTTGCTACGCCGCCTAGAGGTTGAGACAGGTGCAGATTCAGTTGGTGAGGAGGTTTGAGAATCTTTGGCAGTGTTAGGCTGTTGACTCTCAGGCAAGGGTGGAAAATCAATGGTGGGTTTTTGCCCAGCAGGCTCTATTTTGGGCTGTTCAAGCGTCTGTTGCTGATAATTAGAATATAGATTAGTGATGCCAAAACCTGCTGTAGCAGCAACCAGGGCGATACCTGTACCCAGAAATATCTTAGAATTTCCCAGTTTTTTACCAATTGCTGTTAAATTCTTGACTGGTGATGGCTTGTTGATGTGATTGACAACAGTGACTGCGGGTAACTTTCCTGGCTGTTGGGAAGATAAATCGATAGTCGGCATCATGTAAGTGGCTGCTGTTTGAGGTGTAGCATTCACTTCATTTGCAGGTAGTAGTTGTAGCCACTCGGCAACTGTCGCCGGACGAAAGCGAGATTCTACAGCCATGCCACGCATTACTGCTTGATTGACTGCTGCACTCAGGTGGGGTTGTAGTTCGCGGGGAGAAGGCATTTTTTCGCGATCGCGCAACAATGCTGGCAAGGGAACTTGTGCTGTCAATAAAGCATATAATGTTGCTGCTAAACCATAAACATCTGTAGCAGGTGTGCGCGGTGCTTGCGTCAGGTATTGTTCTATGGGCGAATAACCCTCAGAAACCAAACCTGTATGAGTTTGTCTGACACCGCTGTTAAATTCCCTGGCAATGCCGAAATCAATTAGTACTACCTCCTGAGTGCCTTCACGGAGAATGATATTATCTGGCTTGATATCGCGGTGCAACAAACCATTGTTGTGTACTACCTGCAATGCTGCCCCAATTTGCCGGATGTAATGAATTGCTGTGGCTTCTGGCAAGGGTATCCCAGGTAAGACAAAGGCATTTCCCAAGGTTTCACCAGGAATATATTCCATCACCATATAAGGCAGTCCATCTTCGACAAAAAAGTCGCTGACCCGGACAATATTCGGGTGAATACAAGTAGCTAACCGTCTGGCTTCATCTTGGAACTGGCGCTCAAACTTGGCAAAATCAGGATGTTGCCGCAGCTTTTCATTGATGGTTTTCATCACTACCACTTGACCTAAGTAGTGATGAGTAGCTTTAAACGTAATGCCAAAGCCACCACGCCCTATTTCCTGGATTAGGGTATATTTTCCACCCTGCAAAATTGTGCCTGCTAACATAGAGAGTTTTGAGTCCTGAGTCCTTAGTCCTGAGTGAGCAGATAAGTACTGATTCCTGAGTCTTCAGTGATTGCCATACAATAAGCCTTCCCAATATTTTATAAGCCAGACACTGATTAAACTTCGATATCTGTCTTTAGGAATGATTTATTGCTTGGGACACCCGAATTGGAAAAAGCCTCCCTCCCGATTATCGCCAGAGCTTTGTCTTTTTCATAATACAGCAGGGAGATGGGGAGATGGGGAGATGGGGAGATGAGGGGGATGAGGAAGATGAGGGAGATCAGGGACAGGAATAACAACTGACAACTGACCACTAACCACTGACTCCTAGAAACGTTGACCTATGCCGAAATGCACTTTGCTTTCTCCTTGGTCGTTAATACCATAATCAGCCCGGATTAAACCTAGAGGTGAGTCAACGCGTACCCCAGCACCATAACCAAAGCCATAACCTGGTTTGCCGCGCACGCCTGCTGGATCTCCCAAGACAGTATTGCCAGACCCTAAGTCTGAGGCATAGTCTGCAAACAACACGCCTCCTACTATAGGCAAGATGGAGAAGCGGTATTCAGCAGAAGCTGAGATATAACTGCGACCGCTGCCAATATCCCCACTATCATAACCGCGCACTGAGTTGGAACCACCCAAGTTAAAAGCGTCGTAGGGCGGTAAATCACCGATGACTGTACCAGCTTGCAAATTCATAGCAAAGACTTGTGGCTGTTTGCTCTTAAATAAATTGACTGGTACGTACTGGCTGTAATTAGCTTTAATACGATTCATGGAAATATTGCCTTGGCCAAGCGGTACAGATTGTTCTGTACTTAAACGCAGTAGGGAACCTTGCGTAGGATTGTTAGGATTATCTCGTCGGTCTTTGGTGGCGGTGAAAGATACTGTAGCCAGGTCATCGATACCAGTGCCACTGATAGAAAGGGGATTGCCTTGAGCGTCAGTTGGGGTAATATTACCTTGACGATCGCGAATACTGGTGCGAGTGTAGTTAAATCCTAATGAGGTATCCCAATCGTCAATGGGTCGTTGGAAGCTAACACCACCGCCAATTTTACCTTCCCGCACTTTGTCACCATTAGCCAGCTTAATCTCGTCATCAAAAGTTGCTGAAAGTTCTCGGTTGCGGGAGGCATTTAGAGTGTAACCGAAGCGATCGGGATCAGTTGAGCGATAGGGACTAGTAAATTTGGTGTCAAACTGGAAGTCACGCAGGCTTAAGCCAACATTTGCCGAGAAAGTATCGTTAACACCACCAATATTCTGGTCTTGGTAGTTTAAAGTACCTATGACTCCCTGGTCACTGTTGTAACTACCACCCAAGTTAATGGCACGCGCTCCATATTCTTTAAGTTCGTAAACCAAATTAACTTTTGTGGCATCTCCTTCCAGGGCAACATTCACAGTTTCAAATAAGCCAGTACGATAAAGTTGCTGTACGTCTTGGCGTACTACATTTTCTTGAAAGATTTGACCAGGCTTAAGCTTGAGTTGCTGTTGCAAGAAATCTGGTTTAGTGCGTCCCGCAACTAAATTACCTTTACTGTCTACAGTTTTGCCCTCGTCGTTAAGAAAGCGAAATTTGATATCACCCACTAAGCCTTCCGCTACATTCACGCTAAGGATTCCCTGGCGGTTAGGTTTAATTGATAGCACTCGTGCTAAGTTATACCCATTGTCAGCGTACCACTTGTTAATTTGTTCTACCGTTTGCTGGAGTGCCGCAGGGCTAATAGTCTTACCGATTTGAGATTGAAACCGTTCTTGAACTACTTGGTAAGTGAGTGCTTTTGCACCGGAAAGTTCTAGCGATCGCACTACCACTGGTTGCACCTGATACACTACGTTCAATCCTGCTGGAGTGCTGCGGCTATTGACGTTGGCATTGGTAAATAACCCAGTCTCCAAAATTGCCCCTACATCATTTTGTAGTTGGCTAGGACTAGTTTCTCCACCCACTTGGGTTTTAATCACTTTGCGAATAATCTGCTGTAATTCCTGACTAGCCCCCACTATCTGCACGTCTGTGGCTGTGACTACTAAGTTATTGTCAATAGTAGGAGGCTTTGAGACTGGTGGGGTGATGGGGGGAGTAGGAGATTGTGGGAGGATAACGGGAGAATTTTGCTTAGCTGGTGTTTGGGCTACTTTGGAATTATTGTTGACACCTGTTTGCACAACTACAGGATTTGGGGAAAACTGTTGAACAACTACAGTTTCCGGCGATGAGATAGCCTTTACCTGTGTGGGCGTTTCTTCATTGACTGGAACTACCAAGTTTTTAGCTGGTTCAGTCTCAGAAGAATTTGCCACAGGTGCAGCCATTACTTTTTGAGTGACATTGCTAGCGGCTAAAGTAGCTAAAGTAAAAATTGCAGCAGAAGAAACTCGCATAATATTTAGTCTATAAAGTCGGAGTTATTTTAAATGAGGTAATAGCTTTGCTGATTAATATCCCCAGTTTTATACCTCTTTGCCCAAACAGACCGTTAATTTCTATGTTTTGTTTCTTATGAGTGATTTATCTCGTTTATCTTTAGCCTCTAATACACCTGCTGCTACTTCTCGTTTGCAGTTACTTGTTTTAAGTAATGGTCATGGGGAAGATGTGATTGCTGTCCGCATTTTGCAGGAACTTCAACAACAACCAAACCCACCAGATATCTTTGCTTTGCCTCTGGTGGGTGAAGGACGCGCTTATCAAAATTTGAATATTCCGTGTATTGGTTCAGTACGCACTATGCCTTCTGGCGGCTTCATTTATATGGATGGGCGTCAACTGATGCGAGATGTACACGGCGGTTTATTGCAACTTACTTGCAGCCAAATTAAAGCTATGCGCCGTTGGGTAAATTCCCAAAAACGGTTGGGTAACAAAAGAGCTATTTTAGCTGTGGGCGATATTGTACCACTGTTGTTTGCTGCTTTAAGTGGTGCTAACTATGCTTTTGTTGGCACGGCGAAATCAGAATATTACGTGCAGGATGAAGTGGGGTTATTGCCTCGAAAATCAAAAGCTGCACGTTGGGAAAACTTTTCTGGTTCGATTTATCATCCTTGGGAACGTTGGTTAATGAGTCGTCGCCGTTGTCGGGCAGTATTTCCTAGAGATTCACTAACTACAGAAATCTTAAGACGGTGGCCAATTCCAGCTTTTGATTTGGGGAATCCAATGATGGATGGTCTAGAACCAACGTTCTCACCCCAACAATTTTATAGTGCTGATGTCCGACAGCAAGAATTGGCTCGATCGCTAGTGGTAACTCTGCTTCCTGGTTCCCGCCCACCAGAAGCATATAATAATTGGGAAGTGATTATGCTGGCTGTATCTGCATTAATGGCTAGTTTCCAAGAGCGAGATTCAGTTTTTCATACTTCTGGAAGTGTAGTATTTTTGGGGGCGATCGCTTCTAGTTTAGACTGTAATATTCTCTGCCAAACTATTCAATCCCAAGGCTGGCAAACCCACCCAGAATCTCCTATACCCCTTCCTGATACCAATGCCTTGACATTTAAGCAAAGAAATGCATATTTAGTTTTAACACAACAAGCCTACAATGAATGTTTGCATTGGGGAGATGTGGCGATCGCGATGGCAGGTACAGCAACAGAACAATTTGTGGGTTTAGGGAAACCTGCGATCGCCATTCCTGGTGCTGGGCCCCAATATAATCCTGCCTTTGCTGAAGCTCAAAGTCGTCTTTTGGGGCCGTCTCTGATTTTAGTCGAACAGCCAGCAGAAGTTGCAAATGTGATGCGATCGCAACTCCAAGACCCTGATCATTTGCACATCATCGCTGAAAATGGTATGCGGCGAATGGGTAAACCAGGTGCAGCAAGACGTATTGCTAATTGTTTACTGGAGAGATTGGGTATGGGGCATAGGGCATAGGGAATTGGGAATTGGGAATTGGGAATTGGGAATTGGGAATGGGGAATTAATTTAGTTATTCTCCCCCTTGTCTCGCCATCGCCCCATACCCCCCATCTCCCCATCTCCCTCATGCTACCAACCCAGAACGCAAGGCGCGAACAGCGGCTTGGGTACGGTCATCAGCACAGAGTTTATTTAAGATGTTGCGGACGTGGGTCTTGACTGTACCAACGGTAATGTAAAGTTTCTCAGCTATTTGCCCATTGCTACAGCCTGCGACAATCAACTCTAAAATTTCGAGTTCGCGTTGAGTCAAGGGATAAGTTTCTAAAACTTGTTCGTATTCGGTAGCCAGTGCCTCAATTTTCACTGTCTTAGGCTTATCGGATGGCTGGCTTTCTCCAGGAATACCTTGCCGCATCTTCCGCAATACTACATTGGCGATCGCTGGATCGATCCAAGAGTTACCGCCGTAAGTGGCGTGTATCGCCTCTGTTAACCTGCTGATGCTTGTCTCTTTCATGTAATATGAGTCTGCCCCTGCTGCAAAGGCAGCCAGTACTGCATCCTCTGTGTGATCCATTGTCAAGATCAAAATCTTTGTTGCTGTTTGCCCAGTCTCTGCTTGGTAACGCCTAAACTTGCGCGTCAGTTCAATGCCATCCATGTCTGGTAAGCCAATGTCTACCACTGCTACATCCGGCTTAGCTGTTTCCAAAAGTTTTAGTCCTTGGGTGGCATTTGCTGCTTCACCAATCACTTTCAGTCCGCTATAAGACTGTAAAGCAGCTCTTAGTCCCATTCGTGTGAGGTCATGATCTTCAATTAAAATAATGCTTATTTCGCTCATTGCTACACTCGCTCTTTCTGATTGCATCATGCAAACTACGATTTTTTTTAAGCAGCTTCTATGATTTTCCCATTCCAAAGATAGATGATTTCTCTACAATCCTGCATCCACCGATAGAAATAATCAACTTGCTAATTTTTCCTCCTAGATAGAGTTCAAAATCTAGCTGGAGATATATGGCTATTTTACAAGAAAATGTGAAATATTTAGACGAACTCCAACTTTGGACAATACTTAGCTATCACTTATGATTCATGACTTTCTTAATCTAATACTATTCTAAAGCTTTGAAAAAAGCTGGCAAAAATGGACAAGTCAGAAAAAGTTCAATAAGCCATAAAAGAAAGTGAGCCATACCAGCGTGCTATCCTCAATCAAACTTTAGAATTTTTAAGTTTAATTAAGCCTAATCCATTCTAAATAAAATAAATCAAACTGCGTTTAATTTCAGTGAATTTACTAGTAATAATGTTTTTCTATTACTTAACCGGGATATGAAAACTGCCTTTGATCACATTAATCAACATGGGCTAAGTGAGCAAATATTACAAGAAAATGTGTGCTGCTACGTAAACCTCGACCAAATGTCTTCTGTTGGTATTTTTCGCACAGATTTATCGGGTAATTGCCTTTATGTTAATCAGCGATGGTCTGAACTTTCTGGTATCTCATTCACAAAGGCTCTTGGTCAAGGTTGGCGAACAGCTATCCATCCAGATGATCTGGATTTAATCGATACGGAAATCAGACGCACTTTACCAGATGTCAGGCCTTTTAGATATGAATTTCGGTTCCAACATCCTAATGGCAGAATCATCTGGGTGTTGTCACAAGCAGAAGCAGAGACTAAGCCCAATGGAGAGGCTATCGGCTACATTGGTACAGTAGTGGATATTACTGAGTATCGGCAATCAGAACAAGCGCTCAAAGCAAGTGAAGAAAAATTTCGCGCTACCTTTGAACAAGCCGCTGTCGGCATTGCTCATTTAACAGTTGATGGTCGCTACTTACGAGTTAACCAAAAGCTGTGTGAAATTTTAGGTTATAGCCAAGAAGAACTTTTAGGTTTGACATTTGGGGAAATTATCCATCCTGATAACTGGGAAACTGATCTTAACTATATTCGCCAACTTTTAACGGGTGAAATAGAGACTTACTCACAACAAAAATGTCACATCCGCAAAGATGGGTTACCGATATGGATTAATTTGAAAATTTCACTGCTACAGCAAGAAGCTACTAAACAACCACAGCTAGAAGCTGAGTATTTTATTGCTGTAGTTGAAGACATCAGTACACACAAACAAGTAGAGCAAGCATTGCAGGAGAGTGAAGAACGGTTTCATACAATGGCAGATACCGCACCCGTAATGATTTGGATGTCTGGTATAGACAAATTTTGTAATTATTTTAACAGAGTCTGGCTAGAATTTACTGGGCGTACAATGGAGCAAGAACTAGGCAACGGCTGGGCAGAGGGTGTACATCCAGAGGATCTAGAGCGTTATTTAAAGACTTACTGCACGGCGTTTGATGCTCGGCAACCTTTCACTATGGAGTATCGTATGCGACGTTATGATGGTGAATATCGCTGGGTTTTGGATATAGGTACACCCAGGTTCACGGCAAATGGAAGTTTTACTGGATACATCGGCTCATGTATTGATATTAGCGATCGCAAACTCACTGAACTCACACTACAACAACGGGCAGAGGAGTTAGCGCGCTCGAACACAATTTTGGCGCAAACTACGGCCATGTTACAAAAGCGCAACCAAGAATTAGATCAGTTTGCCTATGTAGCTTCCCATGATCTGAAAGCACCTTTACGCGCGATCGCTAGTCTTTCAGAATGGTTAGAAGAAGACCTAGCCGACCAACTACCACCAGAAAATCAGCATCAGATGCAGCTGTTGCGAGGACGAGTGCGGCGTATGGAAGCCTTGATTAATGGCTTACTAGAATATTCGCGTATTGGGCGCATTCATACAGAATTATCTTTGGTGAATGTTGGTCAATTGCTCCAAGAAGTGATTGACTCACTACAACCGCCACCAACTTTCAGCATCGAGATAGCACCAGGAATGCCTACCTTGATTACTAAGCGGATTCCTCTACAACAGGTATTTGCCAATTTAATCGAGAACGCGATTAAGCATCACTCACGAGTTGATGGTCGAGTCAAAATCTCACTTCAAGACGAGGGAAGTTACTACAAATTTGCCGTGGCAGATGATGGGCCAGGTATTGCTCCAGAATATCATGATAAAGTGTTTGGGATTTTTCAAACTTTAGAAGCTCGCGATCGCAAAGAAAATACTGGCATTGGTCTAGCGATCGTCAAAAAAATTGTTGAAACCGAAGGAGGTACAATTAATCTTGATTCTATTGTCGGCGCTGGCAGTACTTTTTATTTTGTCTGGCCTAAGCAACTAGATCAATAAAACTGCTCCAGCTTATGGAACATAATGTTAATTACCAACTCTCACCAATGACTGAGGACGGGTGTTAACCCGCTCATTTACAATATGTATTAGAGCTAAATAAAGTATTTTATTTTACTTTATATCACTTGTATGTATTTTTTTTAAATCACATTGTGAGCTTGCTAATTTCTCTTTGTATTATAGCAATTAGCTCTCAGCTTCAATTGTAATTCCAATATTCTAGTCTATTAACTAGATTGAGGATGATTTTACCAACTCAATTCAAGCCAAGATAATGCAGGAAAGAGTGATCAACATACTATTAGTGGAGGATGATGCAGTTGATGTGATGAATGTCAAGCGGGCATTCAAAAAAGTCAATATTACCAACCCAATTTACCATGCTGACAATGGGGTAGAAGCACTAAAAATGCTACGCGGTCATAATAGTCAGCCTCCCAATGTACCTAATGAACGGCGCTTGATTTTGTTGGATTTAAATATGCCTAAGATGGGTGGCATCGAATTTCTGCAAGAATTACGACGAGATCCAAAATTAAAAGCAACTGCTGTGGTTGTGATGACGACCTCAAACCAAGACCAAGACAGAGTGGAAGCTTACAACTTAAATGTTGCTGGCTATATCCTCAAACCTGTAACCTTTACTAGCTTTGTTGAAATTATGGCAACACTGAACAAATATTGGATTTTGTGCGAAATACCCTAGTTAAAGCATGAAGTATCAAGTATAAACTACTCAACTCCAAATGAATCAGGTATGAAAACCATCAAATCTGATTTTTTGCATGAACCGTAAGGTGATCACTACATCTTTCAAACTCAGGGGTAAGTATTCATCAAAACCCTATCTAAAAATCTAAAATTCTTTAGTTGGATAGTTTGAAAATACCAATGTTATACATCAAACCGTATTTGGCAGCGAAAATAAAAACCGATGGAAAAGACGCTGAAAATTTTGGTTGTAGACGATGATGAAGTAGATCGCATGGCAGTGCGTCGCGCTCTCACTAAAGCAGGAGTTTGCATGGAACTGTCTGAGGTATCTAATGGCCATGATGCACTCTCTGCTTTAAGAAATACTACCTATGACTGCGTTTTCCTGGATTATCGTTTACCAGACCAAGACGGCTTGACCCTAATTCAAAAACTACGTTCCTGGGAAATTAAAGTTCCTTTAGTTGTTCTGACTGCTCAAGGAGATGAAGAAATTGCTGTAGCTTTAATGAAAGCTGGTGCTACAGATTATCTTTCCAAATCTAGAGTTTCTTCAGCAACTTTGGCACAAATTTTACGAAATGCAATTCGAGTACATCGTGCTGAAATGCAAGCAGCTTTAGCAAACCAGCAGCTCAGAGAAAGTCACGAGCAACTGATTCGTAAAAATCAAGAACTAGAGAGACAAAGACAACAAATTCAATTACAAAACCTCAAATTGTTGGAAGCAACGCGGCTGAAATCTCAGTTTTTAGCAACCATGTCTCATGAATTGCGGACTCCCATGAATGCCATCATTGGGTTTTCGCAAATATTATTACGTCCTAAATTCGCTCAACTTACCCATCAGCAAGCGGATATGGTAGAGCGCATTCTCAACAATGGCAAGCATTTGCTGATGTTACTTAACGAAGTTCTCGACTTTTCCAAATTGGAAGCAGGACGACTAGAATTAAAGCCAGAATTCTTTGATTTAACTAAAGTAATAAATACTACAGTAGCAGAAATGCGTTCTCTAGCTGAGGCAAAAAAATTGTCTTTGCTAGTTCAAATAGATATACAAAATCCGATATTATTTAATGATTCAGTACGTATACGACAAATTTTAGTTAACCTATTATCAAATGCTATTAAGTTTACAGAATCCGGCAGCATTTGGGTGGAAGCTAGAGAAATACCGGGAAATCATGTAGCGATCGCAGTTCGTGATACAGGTATCGGCATAGCTCCCAAAGACTTCAAACATATTTTTGAAGCCTTTCGACAAGTCGATCAAAGTCTCACTCGTAAATATCCTGGTACTGGTCTGGGTTTGGCAATCATCGATTCGCTGGTGCGAATGATGGGTGGCAAAATATTTGTAGAAAGTCAATTAGGGGCCGGGTCAATGTTCAGGATTGAAATTCCACGGCAAATCTCATTACCAACCGCCAACGGAAATTTTCAGACTTTACACTTGGACGAGAACACCATCGTTTGTTCCGCTCAAAATCCGCATCAATCTACAAACCATCATTGGGATGTCCCAATGTCAAAGTATAAATGATTCTAAAAAAAGTTGATCAAAGTTGCCAATCATGTCTGTTCTTGAAAATTCTAAAATTGATCGGATTCTTGCCGTCGATGATACTAGAGATAATCTCATTTTGGTTCAGACTATTTTAGAAAGTGAGGGGTATGAGGTTGATTTAGTTTCAGATGGCAGAACCGCTTTAGAGCATGTTGAACAATCTCCACCCGATTTGATTCTTTTAGATGTCATGATGCCAGGGATGGATGGTTATGAAGTTACACGTCGCATTCGTAATAACCCTGCTATCAGTTATATTCCCATTTTGCTGATTACGGCCTTTCACGAATCAAGTGTTGTCGAGGGTTTGGATGCTGGTGCCGATGATTTTATTCGCAAACCATTTGATACTGATGAACTCTTAGCAAGAGTGCGATCGCTATTGCGTCTCAAGCATAGTCTTGACGAACAAAAAAAGATGGCACGCCAACGTGAAGATTTTGTTTCTCGTCTGACTCATGATTTGCGAACTCCTTTAGTCGCAGCAGATAGGATGCTTGATTTGTTTCAACAAGAAACCTTCTGCAAGATTTCGCCAGAAATGAAACAAGCGATCGCGGTGATGATTCGCAGTAACCAAAATTTGATGCAAATGGTGAATACCCTGCTAGAAGTTTATCGTTTCGAGGCAGGTAAAAAAACATTAAATTGGGAAACCTGCAACTTGCCAGAAATCATCCAAGAAGTAGTTAGTGAACTCACTCCCCTTGCCAGTGAGAAAAACTTGATTTTGAAAATGGACACTAGTGGGTTAGAACCAGGTAAAGCAGACGCTGGTGTGATGATGGGTGATGCTTTGGAAATACGGCGTGTATTTAACAACTTAATTGGCAATGCCATCAAGTTTACAGATACAGGTGGCATTACAATTACTATTTCCGAACAATCCGCTAATCCTCAAGGTAAAGATTGGCTCACCATCACAGTGGAAGACACTGGTTATGGCATAGCACCTGAAGACCAAGCGACCATTTTTGAACGGTTTCGTCAAGGTAGAAACAAACGTTCAGGCAGTGGCTTAGGACTACATTTATCAAGCCGAATTGTGGAAGCGCATGGTGGCGCGATCGCAGTTGCCTCACAATTAGGTCAAGGCACAGTCTTTACAGTGCAACTACCAAAACATGGTTAAGTTCTTTTACTCAAAAGTCATCAGCTAATCTTGACATAATTCATAAGCCGAGTAAGCCTCAAATTTACCGTATAGTAAGCGTTGAATTATCGCCTCTAGATCCTCAATCATGTAAGGTTTGCTGATGTACTCATCAAAACCTGCCATGAGAATCTGTTCTTGATCCTCTTTAGTAGCTAAAGCTGTAACTGCCACCACTGGAATGTGGTAGGTTAGCGGATCTTGTTTTAATTGACGCATAACATCAATTCCACTTAGACCTGGTAGCAGAATATCTAACATGATCAAGTCTGGCTGATACTCTTTTGCCACTACCAGCGTTGTGGAACTGTCTGCTTGACAAATGAATCTACAGCCAAGTGACTCAAGAGCATAACTCATCAACAGTAGACTATCATCATGATCTTCTACTACCAACACTAATGGTTGCTGAGAGTTGTGCTTCTTTTGATCACTCATAAATGAATGTGCCAGATACATCTCTTCTCCAGAGGATTCAATAGGAATTTATCGTCTTTTTTGCCAAATTATAGACGGGATTTACCGTAATGGATGGGGTAGATGGCACTTAAAATTAGTTCTTATTTCACTACTAGCAACTTGATACTCGCTACCTTGACAACAAGTGTATGGGGAAAAAAACGTCAAACTGATATATTTAGCAGACACTTATTGATTATAAGCAAAATTACATAATATTTTTTCACTATCCTTATCATAACTTGGTATTTAAAATATTCATCACCCTTAGTATCCATAGTGCTATTTTTTTCCATAAGTTATAAGATGCAGCATCATCAGTAAAAACTTATAGTTATATTGTTTTCTTCTTTAAGCGTGCTGGAGAATAAATCATCTATTTTTTTAGGTTTTCTTAATTCTTGACAATTTTGTATTACATATGTATTATTTTAGTAATCATTCATAAGTGATTATATTTTTCTTCATATAAGCAAAGTAATTACTCACATAAATGCATCTAATTGATTTGATAGATCAAGCACAATTATGGATGTAACTGAGAAATACCAAACAATAGATGAGATAGACAACCTAATAAATAGATTTCAAAACTGTACCTTACCTCGTTGTGAGTGGAATCATTTTGCACACTTGATAGTTGCACTCTCTTATCTGATTCAGTATGAGGAAAAACAAGCCGTCAATCTTATTCGTCAGGGTATCCAAGAGTACAACAAAGCTATAGGTATCAAAACCACAAAAAATAGTGGTTATCACGAAACCTTGACGCTTTTTTGGATTCATATGGTGCGTCGTTATCTATTTAATTTAGAGAAAAGTAGCTCTAATATAGAGCTAGCCAATGAGTTAATCCATACTTATGGAAATAAAAATTTACCTTTAGAATACTATAGTCGAGATTTACTTATGTCCTGGGAGGCTCGTAACCACTGGACAGCACCTGATTTGAAACCAATCGATATACTTCCATTGGTATAACCTCTCTTCAAAGTAGGCATCCGTACAAAAGTGTGTTTAACTAGCTAAGTAGCCGCCATCAACTGCCTAGACAATAACGAATCAAAACCCTTTGTGTCTTAGTGTCTTAGTGGTTATTTGATTTTTTTACTACTAAGGTACAAGACACAAAGTATTTTCAAGTTAGGTTAGTAGAAATCTATTGGTTTATATCCAGAATGCAACATATGGAATTTGATTACTTTAGAAATAATGAAGGCAATCCTCCAAATAGTAAAGGTCAAAGCTTAATTGCTAGTGGTTGGCGACCATTTCAGCGAGATTTCGAATGGGAATTTTTATGGCAGTTGTGGCATAAAGACACACAAGAATTAACACAAAGAACTTTAAATTTAGCAAGTAGTTTTGCTGAAGTTTTAGGACGAAATAATTATACTTGGTGGGCTAACTTATTAAGCATAGCATCTGATAATACTCGCTACGAAGTTGAAAAATTTTGGAATTATATTACACCAGATCCCCAATCACCAGATCATCGCTACAAAGATGTTTTGAGTACAGAAACGCCTATCGTGCAATTTGTCAGTCGTAGCAGCATTCCCATTGATTATGTTCTGAATCGGCTGCAAGAAATTACTGTTTTACGGGTTTTACATCTTTTAGAGCGCCCTGATATTATTACCCAATATTATTTAGAAAGAGATTTTTACTTTCCTGTCGATAAATTTGTGAGTTGGGAGCGTTTAGACGTTGTTAATACAGTTTATGCTTATTGGTCAAAGCATGACATTTGGCTACAAATTGAACTTTATGATCGCGGGCGACGACAATATACTTTAATGTCGAAAAATATCTCGCCATTGATTAACAAAGCGACTTACGATTTAGCAGTCATGCTGAGTGGATATCAAAGTCGTGTAGGGAAGGTTCATAGTCAATTTCCCATTAAGACTTTTCCAGCAGATATTCAAAACTTTACCGACACAGTACAACAGGCAGTACTCAATCAAAATCAGTTAGCAGTTGTGGTACATGGAGAACCAGGTACAGGTAAAACTGCCTGGACACAAGCAGTAGCAAAAGAAATTCTTGTACCTTTAGGGTATGTGATTTTTATTTTAGATCATGATGCGATCGCTAACTTTGTCCCACCGGCTTATTTAGAGCGAATTTGTATCATCATCAACGAAGCTGATAACTTGGCACAAAATCGGGCATCTGAAGTAGCACAATATAATAACAAAACAGAACATATCTTAAGTTTGCTGGATGGTACTTTGTACCAAAGTGTAATTGATGATTCTGGTATTCACATCAAGCAGCGGTTAGTTGTTTTGATGACTTGTAACACCACTGAAAGATTAGATCCAGCAATGTTGCGGAAAGGAAGAGTAGATTTGATGTGTGAATTTTGCCAACGATTTGTTTAAATGCCTCTACACCAAAATTTATTATTAGGTAGCTGTAACTTTTAAAGTTTGCACAACCAACGAGAAATAGATGCAACTTGGTTTTCCTGATTCAAGTTAGCAGCATTACTGAGAGTGCCATTTTCCAGTTGATTCCAGATTTCACCCGCCATCCTTTTTGCAATTGCTGAACCCACAAAAAAAGTGAAAGGTGAATGCTCAACTTTGGCAAATGCTTCGCGTATACGATTTAGTGCTGCTTGTGCAGTTTTCCAATGTTCATCTGCACCTGCGGGATCTATACCCCCTTTCAATTCACCAAGCGCGATAACATAAGGCGCAACTACAGATGGTTCAATTGCACTTGATTTATTGGCTACTAACTCTGATGGAGCAAGGTTAAACAAACAAAGATCCACATTACTCCTGACTAACGGCACAGTTAGATTGTAAATCAATGTGCGATTACCAATCTCACTCTCCCAGCTAATTCCACGTAAAGACAACTCAATTTCTGAGTCATTATTTGTCATGGCTATCCACTTTTTAGTTTTTGAGTGTTGCCAGTGGTATTTATTACCAGCAATTGTGAGAGTTGAAAGAATTGCGCGAGTCAGTTTTCTTTGTGCTAATGCACCTCCAACATTACGCATTGAGCCACCAAGTGTATCACCACGAGTTAGCAAGAATCTAAAAACTAATTCCTCAACAAAATTTGCGCCTGCTGGCTCAAGAAAATTCTTGATCAAACCATTTATCGCTTCAATCTTGTCCTCTGGCATTAGATGTGCAAGAGATTTGTCAGATAAGCCAGCCGCAGTTAATAGTCCCATCTCAATGCCTTTAACTTTTAATAAGTCAGCAGCATTCTCAGCTTCACCAGCAGCTTCTTGAAGTGCCCTGGCTTCCGCGACGTAAGGTGTAGCACGTCGATTTTTTTCAAGCGCAAGTGCAACAAAACCTGCACGGGTTGCTTCGTAAGTTGTTACCAGATCATCAATAGATTTCAGATGGTTACGATAGGCACACATAGGCATTTAAATTATTACTTTTTCCATACATAAACGCACTTACGCAAAGGTTCGCGCCCATGATGACCCATTTGTTGACTACTATTGCCTTTATCGCTTGGTAGAAGAAGAATATTTTCAACAGTAAAACCTAATTGTTCAGCAAAGTCAGAGAGAATCATATCTACTGAAATGCTTGCACCTGCGTAGCGCACATTGTCATTTACCATAAACATAAATGCTCCAGGTTTCAAAACACGAAAGCATTCTTGTATGATGCAAGCCATTTCATAGAAATAGCCCTTTACCATTCTTGGGATACCTTTATTGTTCAATAAACCTTGTGAGTTCTGATTTTCTAGAAATTTTAATATAGCTTGTAATAGATTTTGCGAATCAGCAATTGCCAAGGCTTTATTCCAGTCTGAATTTATAGCTAATAAATCTTTAGGGCGATTTTCAACCGTACAACTGAGCATCTTCTGTCGAAGATTAATTAATTCTGTTTCAGAAATACCAAGTAAAGCTAGTTCTAGTGCGTAGGTGCGAGTATAGTCATATCGATTACAATAGGGCGGTGATGTGATAATTGCATCGTATGAACCATCAGATAACTGTGGCATGACTTCAAGAGAAGAACCTTCACAAAGATAGATGTGACCTTGATTGTTGAAAGTTGAAAAAAGCTCAATCTGTTGTGTAGAAGGTTTTAAATCATCAAGAATTTCGTTAATTTTGTTAGTAATAGCTTTATCGAACTCTAGAATCTCACCTTTATTAAAAGGCTTCTTTCCCTGTCCACGACCAGAACGATAATCCCAACGGAGATACTGTCCATCTTTACGTGTGTAACTGACAGATTCTAAAACACAAAGCAAAGCAAATTTCAAAACTGCATGAACTCTGGTATTTTCTTGACGACAAGCTTCAAGATATTGTTCAATTGCAGTTTTAGTTGCTTGGGGGTAAGCTCCTTTAGTAATTTTTAACTCTGGCAGTTCAATTTTGTTATCAAACTGTTTCCAAGGCTGCAACTGTAACCAGGTTTTTAACCTTTTAAAATCATCAGAGGTAAATTCAATATCTAAAATTTTTTTAGTATTGATTATCTGTTGACCTATGGGTAACAATTCAATACCATCAGCATCAATTCCAACCTGACTAGCAGCAAATAAAGCAGTTCCACTGCCTGCGAAAGGGTCAAAAATCTTGCCTCGAGTAACTTTATATTTCTGAAACAAAAGTTCGACTAGAGAGGCAGAAAAGGCTTCCTTGTACTTGTACCACCGATAAATTGGTCTAGTTTTGTTAGCTTGAAAACTAACTAAAAGTCGGGTAAGCGAAGGCTGAACTACGAACTTGTTTTGAAAGCGATTGTGTAATTGCTTATCAAGGTCGTCAATCTCTCCTAAACCATCACTTTCTACTTCATGCACAATATTGGAGATGTTTGACAGACTTGTCACGATTCTACAAATTCCTGAAAATAAACTGATTTAATTTAGTATATCAGCGCCTCTATTTACCATCTCAAACACATAATCCTTAAATAAGGTTATAAAATTTGGTCAAGTTCAAGATACAGTTCAAGCGATTGCATATGAATCTGTGGGTAATTGGCATAAATTCTCTTTCATCTGAAAATAAAGAGTAACTAGCTTTAATACTGCCGTCGATGCCACAGCCTAACTCGGTCACTATCAATGATGTGCAAGCAGCACAAAAATGTCTTTTTGGTGTTGCTCATCACACACCCGTGCTAACTTCTAGAATTGTAAACGATCGCACCAATAGTCAAGTCTTTTTTAAGTGCGAAAATTTTCAACGCACAGGCGCTTTTAAATTTCGAGGCGCATACAACGCATTAGCACAGCTAACCAGTAGCGAAAAACAACGGGGTGTAATCACCTTTTCTTCGGGAAATCATGGACAAGCGATCGCTTTAGCTGGGAAACTGCTGAATATTCCCACAACTATTGTCATGCCTAATGATGCTCCTGCGGTGAAGCAAGCAGCAACTCAAAGTTATGGTGCAGAAATCATTCTGTACAATCGAGAAGAAAGCAACCGCGAGAAATTAGCGCAAACTTTAGCAAGCGATCGCGGTTTGACACTCATTCCCCCTTACGATCATCCTCATATCATCGCCGGACAAGGTACAGCTGCTTTAGAACTAATTCAAGAAGTTGGTCAACTCGACTTATTATTAGTCTGTTGTGGCGGTGGCGGATTAATTTCCGGTTGTGCTATTGCGACCAAAGCACTTTTACCCGATTGTCAAGTTATTGGCGTAGAACCAGAACTAGGCGATGATGCGACTCGTTCCTTTCACAGCAAAACTCTGCAAACTGTTAACAATCCTAATACTATTGCTGATGGCGCTCGTACTCCTAGCCTGGGAAAAATTACTTTCCCCCTAGTGCTGCATTACGTCGATGATATGGTAACAGTATCTGATTCAGCCATTGTTCGCACGATGTTTTTCTTATGGTCAAGGCTGAAAATTGTTGTTGAACCTACCGGAGTATTGGCGGCTGCTGCTTTACTAGAAGGTGTTGTCACACGACCAAATGCAAAAATTGGTGTAATTATCAGCGGTGGTAATGTTGATTTGGCACAGGTAGGTAAATTATTTGCTCAAGGAGAATAATTATGCAACCTCAGCCACTCCACCTAAAAATTCGTCCTGAAACCATTTTAGATACAGATGCGATCGCGAAAGTGAATCAACTAGCATTTGGGCAAGAAAATGAAGCGCATTTAGTCGAACGTATTCGTCAAAGCGATCGCTTTATTCCTGCACTTTCCTTAGTCGCCGAGGTTGATGGTGAAGTCGTCGGTCATATTCTTTTCAGTTATGTCGATTTGGTGGGTGAGGAAAAATTGCCTGTTTTGGCCTTAGCACCATTAGCAGTGCATCCCCTGTTTCAAAGACAGGGTATTGGTAGGCAGCTAGTTGAAGCTGGAGTTGCGATCGCTGATACAATGCAAGAACCAAAGAGCGATCGTGCTGGGACATCCCGGCTTCTACACTCGATTTGGTTTTAAGCGATCGGTGCTATACGGTATCAAGCCGCCTTTTTCAGTACCAGAAGAAGCTTTTATGATTAAACCACTCCAACAATATCAAGCAGCTTATCAGGGAATAGTCGCTTATCCCCCCGCTTTCGATGGAGTATAAAACCAAACAACCTTTTGATATCATGTACGGTTAAAGTTTTCAGCGAACATATAGCGATTCTCAGTTGGATGAGGTACGCTTCAACCCCACCCCCAGCCCCTCCCCGTTCACGGCTATCCATTAGTCACATCTTTCTTTACAATCTTGAAACCCTTGTTTTATAACCATCCTATCAACTGAGGGATTAGACATACTTGACAAATTCGCGCTTATTATTCTCGCTAAAACTGCGTTTTTATTGAGAATTAACGACGAACTAATAAGGGTTAGAAAAAACGTGAGTGAATACTCTCACAAATGTTGAGAAAGATCCGGGTAATGGATAGCCGTTCACGGGGAGGGGAGCGTTTGCAAAAAGCAAATGCGGGGTGGGGTTCCGACTGTATTGCAACGAAGTGAAAACCGCTATAATTCAAGACGGTTTTGTTTATTGATGACTGTTGACTATGAGTAGTGGGATATTTTTTTATTTGCAAGTCCCTTAGTAATAGTAGATTCCCTACTCACTACTCCCCATTCCCTACTCCCTACCCTCACTTGTTCTCAGCTTTAACGTAACTAACTACTAAGGGTGTCAGCTGACTTTCAAGTTGAGTAATAATAGCATGGTCAAATTCTGACCAAACTCGCTTTTGACCAAAGACACAAGGTTGCAAAATACCCCATAATTCACCGTTTTGGAATAAATGCGCGTGAATTAGCGCTCGATGTCCAAAAGTTCGACGCTCAAAGTCTTTATTAACAACTTCTGGGTTAGCGGTTTCCACATCTTCAATATAAATAGAAGGGTCAGTCCGCAGTGCCGCAGCAAATAAAGGGTCTTCTTCGGGTAATGATGGTGGTTCTAATTCCCATTTGGAAGTAATCATATTGGGAATTTCTTGATTTCTCCGCCAGCAGTAAGGAATTTTACCAAACTTAGTTTGAGGATTTCTCAGGTAAAGAAAACAGCGATCGCATTGCAATACTTCTCCCAGTGCTGGCAGGATTGCAGTCAAAATAGAATCTGGCTCGCTGTATCTATCTAAAATACTTTGTATGGTTGCTGGTAAAGCTAAGTAAGTCATGAAAAGTAGATTAATTTTTTGAGTATTTTCTCAAAAATCTGCAATTCAAAACATCACCCCACCGACACAAACACCATACGAAAATGAATGCTAGCCACAACAAGTATTCCTATGCATTATTGTGAAATCACAATGCTAAGGTCTATTTTGCGATTATTCTACTGAAAACGTATATTTTTATTCAATTTTATTTATATTTAATACTTATTTCTTTCGGTAGAAGTAAATAAGTATTGTAATTTATAACCTTTCTATTAAGTCTTTTGATAAATTAAATTATGAACATTATAGCTTGGATAATTCTTGGTTTAATAGCCGGAGCTATAGCTAAAGCTATTTACCCTGGTCATCAGGGTGGTGGAATTATTGCAACCATGATTCTAGGTATCATCGGTGCTATAATTGGAGGAACTATAGCCACGCTTTTAGACACAGGAAGATTACAACTAACCGCAGCAACTCTCAGTATTCCTGGTTTAATTATTGCTATTATTGGTGCAATGATTGCAATTTTTCTGTGGGGCTTAATTACTGGTCGTAGGAGTTATTAGTTAAATATCAATAAATGCATGGTTAGATCAAATTTTTGATAACTAACCTTTTTTATTAAATGTAATAAATTAATTATAATTATTCCGCTTAACTGAACTCAAACTCTTAACTAGTCGTCTTTAGATAACTTTAGCTAAAAGCCTAGGAATTCATTCCTAGGCAGTTTTTGCAACTGGTGCAAGATATCAGTTAAATCAACAAGATAACTTATTTGAGAACATCCTTGATTTCATCTTTGATGTTTTCTGTAGTGTGAATAACTTGAGACTCATCTTGCTTGGCTTGTCCTTCAACCTTGTCAGCTGGATTGCCAGTAACTTCACCAATTGCCTCTTGTAGCTTACCTTCGATATTTTTCGCTGTTGCTTCTACTCTTTTTTCGATACTCATAGCTTTTTATTTAAATTATTGTAACTATCAACTAGTAAATAAAATAACAGTAATATATAATTTTTTGCTCTTTCATTGGAGAGATCTTTTTTAAGCATCTCATATCTTCAGATAGATGCAGGCTAAAATGATACGATATTTGAATATAGGACTCATATTTGAGTTCTGAACAAAACTCAGTACACTTTTATTCCTTCTTACTGTTCCCCGTTCCCTGTTCCCCGTTCCCTTCCTACGCAAATGTTTTCAGGAATCAAATCGGATTCCTATATCTTGTTTCTATATAAACTTACCCTCAAGTAAATTTGATTCACAGGGAAAAAATCAGAGTGGTCATAAAGCGAAAGAAAAATGTCTGGACAACAGAGATAAATGATATAATAAGGGGCGCTTGTGGTGGTTTTTTATTTGGTATCCCATTGCTATACACAATGGAAGTTTGGTGGATTGGGTCACTTGTAAAACCACAACAAATGCTCATGGCGATCGCATTAATGTTTGCTGCGGTTTTCTTACTCAACCAGACAGAAGGATTTCGCAAACGCAAACGTAACTTGCGAATTTACGAAACACTAATAGATACCGTAGAAGCAATAGCGATCGGACTAGCTTGTTCTACCTTAGTACTATTATTATTGCGAGAACTCACATTAGAAACATCTCTCAAAGAAGGTTTAGGTAAAATTATCTTTGAAAGTGTACCTTTTACTCTTGGTGTAGCATTATCTAACCAGTTGTTAGGTGATACTAATAACACCAATACTCAAGCACAGACAAACAAAGTCAACAACTACAAACAGGGTGGCTTGCAAGCCACCCTTTCTGATATGGGTGCAACCTTAATTGGTGCTACTGTAATAGCATTTAATATTGCTCCAACTGATGAAATTCCCATGCTTGCAGCCGCAGTTTCACCACCTTGGCTTTTAGCAATGATCGCTGCATCTTTAGTAATATCTTATGGCATTGTATTTCAGGCAGGCTTTTCAGACCAACAAAAACGCAGACAGCAACAGGGAATTTTTCAAAGACCATCAAGTGAAACTATTATGTCTTACTTGTTGTCCCTACTAGCAGGCGCTTTTATGCTTTGGTTCTTTCAAAAAATAAGTTTCGATGACCCTTGGACAATGTGGTTAGACCATACCTTAGTGCTAGGTTTACCTGCAACAATTGGTGGTGCAGCTGGTAGATTAGCAATATGACCCAAACAGAACAAAAACCACAACGTTCTTCAGCTGAATGGATGACATTCAGCATTGCCTCACTTATCCTAGCAGTAATTATTGGCTTAGTAGTGTACACTTGGCTAGACGACGAAAATCAACCCCCCATCCTTTCTGTTAGTAACAAACAAACAGTTAGAGAAATTGATGGACAATTTTATGTACCCTTTGAAATCGTTAATACTGGAGGAGAAACAGCTGAATCAGTTCAGATTATCGCTGAATTACAGATTGACAGCAAAGTCGTAGAAACAGGAGAACAACAAATTGACTTTTTATCTCGTGGAGAAAAAGAAGAAGGAGCATTTATATTTAGTAAAAATCCACGCCAAGGTCAATTAACACTGCGCGTTTCCAGCTACAAATCACCCTAATAATTCGTAATTCGTAATTCGTAATTCGTAATTAACTTATATATAGCAACGCGAAATCATTTGTAAAAGTCTTCTTCCTCTCTTCTTCTCCTTCTTCGCGTCCTTAGCGTCCTTTGCGGTTCGTTGAAAAGAGTATTGTTCACAACTAAAGTACTATTGTTATAGTAATGCTAAAACATTCGTGCGTGAAAATCTCTCTTGTTTCTCTCTGCGTTCTCTGCGCCTCTGCGGTTAGTTAAAATGAATTCTTTTTTAAAAATCACATAAAACACTAACTATAAGGGGCGCAAGGTGTTGCGCCCCTAAAAAATTATTACCAACCTATTTACACCAAATTAAACACCAACCTTAGCCTTTGACCAAACCCCATTTTCATCTTCATCAAAGTTTTTGTGAACAGCTTCCCAAGCAGCTTGTTCAGCATTAAACTCATCACTTGTCTCACTTAAAACAGCATTATAGCGTTCAATAAATGTACGCTGAGCATCTGGGGAAAGATGAGAACGAACTTCAGGAGATAAATCTTCCGCACTGTTGCAAGGGCCAAGACAAGGGTGAGTAAATGTTTTCTCAACAGTGTTAATTTCTTCGCCACCAGCACTTTCGAGTAGCAATTGGAATTCGCCAGCGCGATCGCTTGGAACTTCTGCCATTAATAGAAACTCACCAGCTTGTAAGCGAGTTTGATAAATAGCGGCTTTATCTTCTGGTAATCCCCAAGCAGTCAGAACTGACACTAAACCTGCACCTGCACTACCTGCGATCGCCCCACTAGCAGCACCTAATAGCAAAGCACTGATTGGCCCTGCTGCCACAATTGGCCCCACAAAGGGAATAAACAGTACGCCAACACCTGTAAGTAAGCTGAGAAACGAACCAAACAAAGAGCCAAAAATTGCTCCTGTTCGCAAACCTCCAAGAATTATATCTTTCTTAGTAATAAAGCCAGAAATTCGAGTTTCCGACTGGAAATTTCTACCCAGAACCGAAATATGATCTCTAGGCACACCTCTGTCAAGTAAACGTCGAATCACATCATCAATCTGCTTCTGTTCTTTAAATACAGCCGAGATTGTACGTTCTGCTTGATAAGTTTCTGGCACTTGCCTACTCCTTAAATATTGCTTTTATCATGGACATGTCAGAAGGCAGATGTGGCTAGTATTAATCCTTTCCACAGACTGCCTTACTCAAATCAGATGTTATGAACTGGATTTATATTGCTTATTGGCTACACGCCTACAGGGGTTTTAGCTTCTGCTGCTGGCTTTGCACCATTTGGTTCTACTGGCTGTCCTTCAATAAATGAGCGCAGCATCCAAGCTATTTCTTCGTGTTCTTCCATCAGTCCAGTCAAAAAGTCAGCTGTTCCTTCATCATGGAACTGCTCACTAGAGCGATCGATATGCTCTCTTAAATTGCGAACAATCTGCTCGTGATCTTCCACAAGATTAGCTACCATCCCCGTTGCACTGGGAACATCACCAGCATGTTCTTTAATGGTAGCAATCTTCAGAAATCCTTCCATTGTCCCGACTGGATAGCCACCCAAAGCACGAACCCGCTCCGCTAAGGCATCAATATTCACAGTTAATTTTTCGTAGTGTTCTTCCCAAAGTTGGTGCAGACTGCGGAACTGAGGTCCAACCACATCCCAGTGGTACTTTTTAGTTTTTACTAACACTACATAAGAATCTGCTAAATCTTGATTTAACAGATCAATTACACCTTGACGCTGTTCTTCTGTCAAACCAATGTTTATCGCACGCATTACTTTCCATCCCTAAGCGAACTTCTTTAATAACTTCCCAAAAATCAGCCATAATAAACATCAACCATAGGAAATATTATGTAAGCTCAATTAATTACTACTTAGGTTTATATTTATTTATACCTGATAATAGATAACAGGTACAGATAACTTAAAATTTTGCTATGAGTTATTATGTATTCAATAATAAATAATAAGCATCTTGAAAACTCCAAGTAATCAAGATGCTTATTTTATAACAAAAACTAGTTTTAGTAATCTACTGACTGCTTACTTATTACCTGTCACTTTTCCTAAAAAATTCTCCACCTCATCTCTAACAGAGGTTGCCCCTTGTGAATTTTCAGGACGCTTCTGTTTCTCAATATCAGCAGCGCCTTGGACTTCATTCAATCCTTCATTTGACTTCCTTTGAACCTCTTCTAGTCCTGGTGGTGGCTCTTTAGCAACTTTGTCAGTTTCGCGTTGAGTTTCAAGAAGTTGTGTAGTAGCCTTTTCAGGGTCGCTTTGAGTGCTAGTTATTGCAAAAGCCGGAACTACATTAGACAAGAATAACAAAGCACAAGTAAAAGCCACAATTAAGAAACGCACTGGACGTAAGCTAGATAAAACAACAGTAAAATTTTTCATTTGTAATCCTCAATAACAGCCTCAAAAATACAGGACTTGTAGTCAAAAATAGAAGCAGATACTTTGAGCTACATGAAAATTTGTGTAATCAAATTATCAAGCTCTACTTCTAGCAGATGGAAGTCCTTTAACAATGAAATAGATAGTGAAGAATTGAACTTTGCATTTTTACTTTACTTGCTTTGTCATTAGGTATTTAAAAACTACCTAATACACCTGGCATACAAATTTATTCTTCAGCCAAATTTCACCTATCTCTATTTTTAGCTGTGATAGTCGAGTACTCGCATCAATCTGTAGAATGAAATTATTTATATCTTAAGTTATAATAATATCAATCTATAGGTAGAGCGACTGTAGTTTATTACTATTTAAGTATTTGATTTCTCAGTTTTACTTAGAAATACTCGTAGGATGAAATTTCTCAATATCCTTTAATGCTTCGCCTCAATCAATATAAGTTATAAATATTATAATAGTTACTATTAAATTATTGAAATACATTTATAGTGAGTAAAATCTACCATATTTAAGTTTTTGTTGGCAAAGCCCACCCTACATTCCTGAAATTTTTTCAATCAATATTATTAGGTGGGTAATTCATAAGCAGCTTCACAAAGAAACCGTATAAGTTCTATTGCATATTGTTGATTTTAGAGAAAAAGTATCAATCTTTTTCCCCTACTCTCCTGTTGTCTTAACATTCAACTTCGCGTCTACACATCCCACTAAATCCCTTAATAAAAGAATAATGGGTGGTATAGGAGTCGAACCTATCTAGTACGGATTAAAAGCCCGCTACACAGCCGCTATGTCAACCACCCGCAAAAATGGGGATAGTAGGACTTGAACCTACGACCTTGAGATTAAGAGTCACCTGCTCTAACCAACTGAGCTATATCCCCTCAAAAATTAACGTCCAACCACAGCTTAGTAGACAAATTAAATCCACCAGGGAGGTACTGCCCCTCCTATATCTGTGTTATCAGCACAGCGCCTCACTTTTCGGCTTCAGGTGGAAAAGATTGTAGACAGAGGAAGATGGAGGAATCGAACCCCTACAGTTACCTGTAATCCAAGTTTCAAGCTTGGTTGCCGTCCATTCAGTAGCATCTTCCATTTAGGGGTGCCTGACGGGACTCGAACCCGCTATGACTGGTTCCACAAACCAGCGCCTCGACCACTTTGGCTTCAGACACCATCAGTGGAATCAATGGGATTTGAACCCATGACCTCCTGTGTGCAAGACAGGCGCTCTAGCCAACTGAGCTATGACCCCATATTTGGTGGATACTGGTCGGAATTGTAGACGCAAAGCGGCTTCCCGCAGGGTACCGACAACTTTCTAACAGCCAGTTAGACGCTTTACCGATTAAGCTACAGACCCACAGGCGAGAGTGGTAGGACTTGAACCTACAACCTTCGAGGTAGAAGCTCGATGCTCTGTTCCATTGAGCTACACTCCCAATATTTAGTAGTCCTGGCAGGATTTGAACCTGCAATTGATTGCTTGTAGGACAATTGCTCTACCGTTGAGCTACAGGACTACGTAATACCAATTTGAAAAATGATTGCGACATATTGATTTGCGCGTACCAGGACACACAAGACGATTCACAATCTAAAATCCAAAATCTAAAATCCAAAATGGTATAAGCGAGTGGAGGGACTTGAACCCACGCACTGAGTATGGCGCACTCAGATGCTACCAATTACATCACACCCGCAAGTTTTAAAGCGGATAACGAGCATCGAACTCGTGCCAAGAGTTTGGAAGACTCACATGCTGCCGCTACACCATATCCGCATCTGGAGCTAGTGACAGGAATTGAACCTGCAACCTACTGATTACAAGTCAGTTGACGGACACTCGCCTCAACGGGGGGGAACCCCCGCACGGCGGTGTCCTCCTCTGCCAATTGAGCTACACCAGCATGAATTTTGGTGACGGGGGCAGGAGTTGCACCTGCCGATATGAGGCTTATGAGACCTCCAAGCCACTCTTGCTTCATCCCCGCGTGTCACCAATACCCCTGACTGGATTTGAACCAGCAACCTTGCGGTTAACAGCCGCTTGCTCTGCCATTGAGCTACGGGGCAACAACAGCCCCCCAGGTCGGAATTGAACCGACAACCTCCTGTTCTTCAGACAGGCGCTAACTACCAACTGAGCTACCGGGGGATAAAGAGGAGAGATGGATCTTAGCCTGTGGACTGATTAGTTCCGTTTGAATCAGCCACTCCATCATCTCTCCCATGTAACGAGAGCGGAGGGATTTGAACCCTCACGTCTTCAGTTTCGTAGACTGAGATGTTATCCAGTTACACCACGCTCTCAATTAAGGCGGAGAGAGAGGGATTTGAACCCTCGACGGTCGTTAACCGCTCTCCCTTAGCAGGGGAGTGCCTTAAGCCACTCAGCCATCCCTCCACAGTGGGTCGAGCAGGATTTGAACCTGCGTGCAAAATAGAACAGTTTTACAGACTGTCGCCTTCAACCAGACTCGGCCATCGACCCAGATAATTCCCCTGACGAGAATTGAACTCGCATCTTTGCTTTGAAAGAGCAATGACTTAACCATTCGTCCACAGGGGCATTAACGCAGAGACTAGGATTTGAACCTAGAACATCGGATTTGGAGTCACGAGGTATTGCCGTTACACCATCCCTGCATTGGTGGCAGCGGCGGGATTTGCACCCGCATACACCAGGGTATGAACCTGGCGCTTTGCTAGTTAAGCTACGCTGCAATAATCACCAAAGGCTGAGGTGAGAATCGTAGACGCGAAGCGGCTTCCCGAAGGGTACTCACGATGTCGGTTTTGCAGACCGACGCCTTCAACCACTTGGCTACTCAGCCATTTGGGAGCCTCGACGGGAGTTGCACCCGCTTCTCTGTGCTTGAGAGGCACAGCGACTTGTCTAGTCGTCCACAAGGCTACACGGGAGTAACGAGACTTGAACTCGCAACCTATCGCTCGACAGGCGATCGCTCTAACCATTTGAGCTATACCCCCATGTTTGGTATCTGTGACTATTTTTTAGGCTTATAGGCACAGATTGTTGGTGAACTTGCCCATTCCTTATTCAGTTTTCAAGGTTCAGAAAAATTACTTTTAACTGTTAGAAACTATTAGCCAAATAACCGACGCTCTAAGTAATAAACCTGTTGTGTATTACTGATGTATTCGGTTGTTTTTGCTTTGGCAAACTGAGAACTTTTGTTGTCTACTGGCTCTACTTGAGATGTTTTGCAAGTAGAATCTGCTTTGTTTTTTGGAGAATTTAGTTTATCCCAACGTTTTGGGGCTGCTTGTATGTGGAACATGAGTTTTAACCCTTGGAAGCTTTGTCTTTCGCTTCACTACATTTATACTACATAAATACTACAAAAAGTGTCAAGGGGTTTCGGAAAATTTTTTTGAATTTGTGGAAAAGTGTTTCTATGCTTGGGGTGTAGCCTGTTAACCTCTCTCAAAAGCAGAACTACAGTTTATGATCGGGTGAGTTTTTGGAACTCTAATGTGGCAGACAACAACCTCAAGCGACAAAGAATATTTGGTGTTGTCGCGATCGCTTTCTCTGTAACAGCTTGTAGTATTGCTCCAGGCATACACCCACGATTGCAGGCTGACCCAGTAACAAGTCAACTCCATGCTGTACAAATTCCCAATCATCCAGCAAACAGCAAAGTTAATTCTCAATTGCTACCATCAGCCAAAGTAGAAAACCTCTCTTTTGCTGTACCAGATAAATTTCAAGGAAAAACAGTTTATCAAGTGCATCCCAGCAGCAATGAAAAGCTGATTGCCTTGACTATTGATGATGGCCCTTGGCCAAACACAACTTCACAAATGCTCGATATACTCAAGCAAAATGATGTTAAAGCAACATTCTTTTGGGTAGGGCAAGCTTTACAAGCTAATCCCGAACTTGCAAAACGAGTGGTGACCGAGGGACATGCCATCGGCAACCATACTTGGCATCATTGGTATCGGCGGATGGACGAAGCCACAGCCAAAAGTGAAATTGAACGGACAGCCGACTTGATCTACAAAACTACAGGAGTGAAAACTTCTTTGTTTCGTCCTCCTGGAGGCTTTTTAAACAACGGACTAGCCGCTTATGCCAAAAGCCAAAAAAATACTGTAGTTATGTGGTCGTTGACTTCAGCAGATACTGACCCTCACGCCAAACCGCAAGCATTTGTCAACAATGTTCTCAAAGGTGCAAAACCTGGTGCTATTGTTTTGATGCATGATGGTGGCGGCGATCGCCAAAGAACTGTACAAGCTTTGCCACAAATCATCACCGGACTTAAACAGCAAGGCTACAGATTTGTGACAATTCCCGAATTACTCAAAATTGCGCCATAAAGGGAGTAGGGAGTAGTGAGTGGGGAGTAGGGAGTAGGGGAGATAGCAGGGCGAACGCATCTAAATATAGTACATAAGTACTAAGTAGAGGATAATCGCGGGTGTTAGGGAGGTTGAGCGATCGCTCATTGATGGTAAAGTCATACTAAAAGTAGAGTAAAGCCCCATGCCCCATGCCCAATTCCCTTTTTCATTCACTCATGACAGAAGCGCAAGCTTGTGCTTCCTGCCAAAGTTTTTGTAACAAGAACTCGGCGCGATCGCTCATACTGGTGGCAAACACACCCATAGCGTCTTCAGAACCATCTGATAGCCAAGAACCGCGCAGAGTGACTTCCATACACTCGCTATCGCAAGCACAGAGGTCAATGATTTCACTGTCATCTCGTTTCACCTCAGCCTTGAGCAAATCTACCCCTGGTAAATCAACAGGCAGCAAAAAGGAAGCAGTGCTAGGTTCAACGCACAGACTTTGCCCGACACGCAGTGCGAAAATTACTCGCTGTGCCACCCAGTCTTCTAGTGGCTGAGTAAGACACTCTAAATAAAAGCTCTCTTCGGTGTAAGTTAATTTCAGCATTCCTTATGCTCTCCTGTTATTCCAGGTTTGCTTGCACATCTATCCAGAACTCTGTAGCGCTGTTACGCCAAGCTTTACTAACGACAAAAGAAATCGTCGGATGGACTGGTGCTTTTGGCGTTTTCCGCAGTTGCATACCAGCTTCAAAGGGGATGCGATCGCCTTTAGGGGAGTTACATCTTTCACCAGCTGTGACTACGTTGTCTCCAGTGTGTGAACTGCCTTGAGAGCGCCCAATCACATGATCTAACGTGAGATGTTTGCCGCTACCGCAATATTGGCAACTGTGATGGTCTGGCCGCGACACTTCCCGCCAATTTACTGGCAGAACTTTCCACATCTGTTCACTAGAGGCGATTTTCAAGCGAATGTGTTTTGCCACATCAATGACCAAGCCAGGTGAATGAACTCGCCATCTGTTTTGCGTGGCGAAACTTAGCCCTTCAGCTTTGCTTGTTACTAACAGCACAATTGCTCGCTTGATATTCACCCGACACAGTGGCAAGTAATTTTGAGAAAAAACCACCACAAATTGCTCTAACACTTGCATTGCGTTCGCGCAGCGCATCGAAGATGTTGTCACAGCTTCACTCCTTATAAAAAAACCCCCGCTTCTTGTTCATGTGAAGCGGGGGTTAGAAATTGACCGAAAAATTTCTGGTCTTATATCGGTACAGTATTGCTTCGTCTGTACCTCCCGCTTTCTAGATCTAGTTGTGGTTTTGCATTCAGCGCGCTAATGCCCAGATATCTAAAATCATAATTACCCTCTGTAATTTGGCGATGAATTTGGCTTCCATTGCCTATAAATAAATACTCCACTCCCACAGATGCTAATTCCCAACTGGCTCGCCAGTTAGTAGCACGCAAGGAAGTAGAGTTGGGGTAAAGAGATTTCACAGAAAATTTCACCTATTGAACATTCCTTTAAACATACTACACTTGTATTACTATCCTGTCCATACCTTGAAGGAGAAAAAGTCATGCATACGATCGCTCGCACCCCAACCACCGATATGGAAGTTACGAGCATTCGCTTGGAGCGGGAACTCAAAGATAAACTCAAAGACATAGCTGGCAATCAAGGGTATCAAGCCCTGATTCGAGATATCCTCTGGAATTATGTCCAGCAAAAATCAGGTGAGTGGAAACCCCGATTTTCACGAGCCGATATTCGAGCTAGTATAGCTGCCACAGCTTTGCAAGAAGAACGTTGTGTACTTACAGGTCAATTAATTCAAGCCCAACAACCCATGCTGCTAGGACTGACGAGGAATGGCGATATGGTTCCCTTAAGCGTCGAGAGTTTAGCTGGATAACCTTTTGTTTTGCTGAATGCAGCTCAGTTACTCTGATTAGTGACTGGGCTGCATTCATAATTTAGCTGCAAGTAAGTCCGCGTAAATAGTAAATATTTTACTCACCATAAAGTTATGTAGTGATATAACCAGATAAAAATCTGTTTTGACTGGTAGATATACTTGCTAAGATTGAGTTTTGATAACAGGGGGTGTAAAAGGACTTGACAGATAGAAACCATTGGCCTAGTAAGTAAATGATTCTAGAGAACAGGAGTTAGGCAATGACATGACAAATCCTTAGTGAAGAAGCTTGATCCGCTATTCAAGTTTTTTGTGTGATTCTGCTGTAACAGTATTTGACAGTTGATCAGAGTGATAGAAAGGTAGTTATTTTCATAAAATTTAAAGTTAATTTTTATACTTTTACAAAATTGGGATACAGTATTAGCACGGCTTTTTTTTTAAACTGGTTGCCTTAATTCCAGAATAATTACGGTTTATGTATAGTTACAGACAGGATATCCTAGGCAAAAGTTAAGAAATCAAGCCTGCACAAAACGCCCAAACATGAGTTGGTTAAAGCAGTGTAGTGTATTTTAAATATTTCCATACTTATGTAGAAATTGGTTTCATATACCAGTATCTTGTTCTTGGTCATCTGTATAGAAAAAGGTTACAACAGGTAAAACAAACAAAGTCCGAATAAAAAATTTGTAATTAAGCAAGTGGAGCAACACCACCAACAGTGAAGAATATGCCAAGAAATTGGGTACAACAACAATGGGGTCATTATATAAGAGTGTGTCAGGAATGAAAAAGCATTTATCATTACCGCCACAGTGCCCGGATGACCTAGAGCGACTACAACCATACCCAGTCAAGCTGATGCAGCATCAGGAACAAACAGGCCACGAGTTGGTACAAAAGATTAACCACATCATTGCCAATAATTCAGCCACGGCACTGATGCTGCAAGATATTGCCCAATTGTTGGGAGTTGCTTTCAAAGTAGACTGCTGCTGCTTAGTTACAGTTACAAATGAGGTGTCGGGCGAAGCGACTGCTGCCAATTGGTGTTCTGAAGAGTATTTGGGGATGCCTCACTCAAATGAGATGTTATCTGACGTACCAGTAGTTCAATGCGCTGCTGAACCACTGACTATAGAAGATATTTCGACGATTCAAAATAGTTTAGTAGTTGGATGTCAATCCTTACCACTACCGATAAAAGCAGTTTTGGCGATTCCTGCGCGGTTTGGCGGTAAAAATAACGGCGTGATTAGTTTGATCAAATTCCAAGCCCATGATTGGAGTGCGTCAGAAAAACAACTGCTCAAAGCGGTGGAGTCGTCTTGTGCGATCGCTTTTTCCCAAGTGGCACAAGTACAGCTAATTGCCAGTCAACAACAGTATTTGCATAAAACGAATCAACATCAAAGTTTGATCAAGCAATTGACTATACTGAGTCGTACCAACCTGGAGTTGAATCAAATGCTCCAGTTAGCGATCGCTTCTACTGCCGAATCTTTACAGGCAGATCGGGGTTTGCTCATCCTCTTGAAATATACAGATCCACTATTTAGGATTCAACCGAAAAAACAAATTCCCAAAGCTAAAGCTACTATTGTTGGGGAATGGAATCGGGATTCACAAATCGGAAGCACTAGTCAAGCAGACAGTTTGGAGCAGTCCTTCTTCCTTGGAGATTGCGGTTTATGCCAGCGTGTTTTCACTGACTCTGGAAAATCTGTAGTCATCAATGACTATACAGAGTTTCAGGATACATCAACAGTGAATCCATTGTTTGCTATTGAGGCATTGCCTGCGGTGCTGTTAATGCCATTAGAAAATCAAGGCAAAGTTTTAGGATTCTTAGTACTACAGCAAGCAGTTCCTCGCAGTTGGCAAATAGCAGAATTAAATCTTGTGGAAATGGTCTGCGCTCAAGTCAGCAATGCCATTATTCAATCACAGACTTTGCGACAAGTACAAACTGTAGTAGATGAGCGGACAGCGAAACTCAAAAGCAGTCTGGAACTCCAAGCCAAATTGCATGAGAGAACACGGCAATATGTTGAGCAACTGCGGGAACTCAACGAACTCAAAGATGAGTTTATGAGCAACATGAGCGATCGCCTACGCTACCCGCTAACAAATATGCTGTTATCAATCAAAAATTTACGTAGGCCAGGAATAACGCCAGAACGCCAGGCTCTATACCTAGATATCTTAGAAAAAGAATGTACCAAAGAGAAAAATTTAATCGATGACTTGCTGAAACTTCAGAAGCTTGAATCTCAACAGGAAAGTCCACAGTTTGAAACAATTGATTTAAATACCAAAATTCAAGAGTTAGGAACATCCTTTGAGAAAAGGCTGGTAGATAAAGGATTAAGTGTAACGATAGATTTACCAGAAGAGCCGTTAAAATTACAAACTGAACTAGAGAGTTTTGACCGCATCTTACAAGAATTATTAAATAACGCTTACACTTATTCAGAGCGTGACACTACAGTTCACTTGCAAGCAACTCACCAAGTTGAGCAACTGGTGGATCAGGTTATGATTAAGGTGACTAACACAGGACGTGGCATCTCCGAAGAAGAGGCAACCTACATATTTGATAGGTTCCGTCGCGGTAGAGGAGGACGTTGGACGCCAGGGACTGGCTTGGGACTCGCTTTAGTCAAGTCCTTAGTACAGCATCTCAATGGGTCAATTTCCGTTGAGAGTATTCCCATCTCAAACTCTCAATTGAGCGAAATTTGCTTTACCCTCACGCTGCCTCAATTTTCTGACGAAAGCAAACCATAATTGGCGAAAGTGACTGAACAACACAACACAACAGAGGATCTTGATCTCATCGCCGCTGATGAGGATGCAAGCCAAGAAGACAATTTTGCTGCTGATGCAGGTAATTTGCCATTTGTGGCAGTCCAAATTGAGAAAATAGCAGAGCGACAGCGGCAAATTACTGCTAGGGTTCAAATTCCCCAACCTGTTGAACAAATCTGGAAGGTACTCACAGATTATGAAGCCTTACCTGAGTTCATACCCAACCTTGCCAAGAGTCGTCTGCTTGAGCATCCTAACGGTGGTATTCGGCTAGAACAAATAGGCTCTCAGCGCTTACTTAATTTCAACTTTTGTGCGCGTGTGGTTTTGGATTTGGTTGAATACTTCCCCAAACAAATAGATTTCCAGATGGTAGAGGGAGATTTTAAAGGCTTTTCTGGTAGTTGGTGTTTAGAGCCTTATTTCCTTGGTGAGCATGTAGGAACTAATCTCTGCTATACCATCCAAGTTTGGCCAAAGCTGACTATGCCAGTCACCATTATCGAACGCCGCCTCAGCAAAGATTTACAATTAAATCTTTCAGCTATTCACCAGCGTGTAGAGCAGTTAGCGAAACAAGGTTTCTAGTCACTAATAGCTATCTACTTTCGTTTCTTGAAGACTACTAACCTCAAATCAAAAAAACTGAAGACTCTTTGTTCTTCAGTTTTTTGTCTAGCTTTTGCCTTCCTTAAAGTACCCCCAGGGGAATTCGAATCCCCGTCGCCTCCGTGAAAGGGAGGTGTCCTAGGCCTCTAGACGATGGGGGCATCAGACTCAGACCTTATTAACAATAACTAATTTCCCTATGGATGTCAACAGCCTTTGCGAAAAAAATTTTGGTGACATTAAACTGGGTGTCAGAGAAGAGAACAGGGGGAGCAAGGAAAGCAGTGTGTTGCGGTGATTACAGCACTGCGGGAGGGTTAACCCGACTTAGGAGACTGGCGTTAGCCCAAGCGTTGCGCGAGTATTGGAGCGTCTTTGAAGGAAAAGGTAGGCAGGCTTCCACGGCAGTCTGCTCAAGTCGGGAAACCACGCGCGACCGCCTCGTTAGTGCTGCGAAGATCGCGAGTCTTCTTTCAATGGAAGCAAGTAGGTAGGACTTACGCATGGGAAACGAAAAATTAAGGGTTTGGGCGCTTGCATCGGGCATGGGGGAGCCACTGCGTTGGGGAGACACTGCATTGCGCGGGTTAAGAGCGTTGAAGCAAGTATCGTCGGCTTTGCCGACTTGAAGCAAGTGGCGTCATGGGGCAGGAAAAAATCTTCAATGCCCTGTGCCCTATTCCCGACCTCAACAAACAACCTAGCTGCGTAAGTCCTGAATGAACTATTTGATTTTTTACGCCGAAATGATTTTAATCACAGCCTCTTCACTTTGGCACTTGTAAACCAACAAGATATATAATGGCTTTTTATTTTCAGAAGTTCTGTAAAAACTCACCCTAACATTGAGGTTATAAATAAGGGATTTCCACTAGCAAGTTATAAATATTTTTGACTATATTTGTGGATAGTTGCGAAGTTAAATATACTTTTCTATTTTTAGGTTGGTACTAAGTATTTCCAAAACATTCTCAATTTATAGCCAAAAAATACGAATTTTTTGCTCTATAGCTCACAAAAAAAGTAAGATAAATCACTACGTATGAAAAAAAGCTTGAATTTAGCAAAAGATAAGAATATGATATTGTACCCTATAAGGGTAATATTTACACTTCTTTACAAAAGATTTTGAAATACATCGCTCAAAATCTCAAACATGGAAGCATCTTTTGAAATCACCCTACAGATGGTGAGCGCTGTTTTTGCAGGGATTAGTGCCCAAGTACTCGCTGCATACTTGCGTGTACCTAGCATTGTCTTGCTACTGCTATTAGGTATTGTGCTTGGCTCTGATGGTATCGGTTTATTACACCCCCATTTGCTAGGTACAGGGCTGGAAGTGATTGTTTCCCTAGCGACGGCAATAATTCTATTTGAAGGCGGACTTAACCTGAATCTACGAGAATTGGACAGAGTTTCAGTTAGCTTACAATTACTTGTCACCCTAGGAACGCTAGTCACACTGCTTGGCGGTAGCATGGCAGCTCACTGGCTGGGCGAATTTCCTTGGAATATAGCTTTTCTATACGCTTCTATAGTTGTGGTCACAGGGCCAACCGTCGTTGGCCCTTTGCTTAGACAAATCAATGTAGATCGACAAGTCGCAACACTTTTAGAAGGGGAAGGGGTTTTAATCGACCCAGTGGGAGCTATTCTCGCTTTCGTTGTCCTTGACACAATTGTCAACGGTGATGCTGATCCAATCAACGCCATTATTGGGTTACTCATACGTCTGGGGATTGGTGGGGCAATTGGTGCATTTGGCGGCTACTTGATGAGCTTTATTTTCAAACGTGCCAATTTTCTTTCTTTCGAGCTGAAAAACTTAGTGGTGCTGGCCATACTTTGGGGTCTGTTTTGTTGGGCACAGATGATTCGCAGCGAATCGGGAGTGATGACAACAGTAGTTGCAGGAGCTGTATTTGCCAATTCTTCAGTTCCAGAAGAACGGCTTTTGCGTAGTTTCAAAGGTCAGCTAACAATTCTCAGCGTATCAGTACTATTTATCTTGCTAGCGGCTGACCTATCAATTGCTAGTGTGTTTGCTTTGGGTTGGGGTAGTTTATTTACTGTTTTGGTACTGATGTTCGTTGTCCGTCCAATTAACATCCTCTTGTGTACCTGGAACAGTGACCTCAACTGGCGACAAAAACTGTTTTTAAGCTGGGTTGCTCCTAGGGGAATCGTTTCTGCTTCTGTTGCTTCTTTATTCGCAATTTTGCTCACAAAGCGAGGCATCAATGGTGGTGATTCCATTAAAGCCCTGGTCTTTTTGACAATTATCATGACAGTTGTCTGTCAAGGGTTAACAGCTGGTTGGGTTGCTAGGTTTCTGCAAATCACCTCTAAACAAGCAACTGGTGCTGTAATTGTTGGTTGTAATCCCTTGAGTCTTTTGATTGCCCGATTTTTTCAAGAACGGGGAGAAAATGTGGTAATGATTGATACTGACCCAGAATGTTTTTCCCAGGCCGAAGCACAAAATCTGCGCGTGATTTCTAGCAGTGCCCTTGATGCTGCCGTTTTGGAAGAAGCAGGACTTGCTTCTATGGGCACTTTTCTGGCTATGACGAGTAATGGAGAGGTGAATTTTGTCTTAGCTCAAAGAGCTGCTGAGGAATTTAAGCCGCCGCGTGTGTTAGCGGTTTTTCCCCGCGACCCACAAGCAACTGCAAGTTCAAATAGCAAAGTTAACCAAGCTTTTGCCACAGATTTACCAATCAAGACTTGGAACGAGTATCTCAATGATGGGCGCGTGAAGTTAGGTACAATCACGCTGGATGAAACGGAATTTGCCAATCAACTAGAGCGTATACAGGAAAAGATTCGGACAGGGGTGTTAGTACCTTTGTTAGTAGAACGAGAAGGACGCCTACAAATAATGTCGGCAAACCAAGAGTGGGAAGTAGGCGATCGCATTATTTACTTGTTGTATGATCCCAGACCTAACCTTTTAAAACGATTATCTGGCGTTAGTCAGTCTACTCCCCTGTCTCTAGAAAAGTTACCGGAGTTAGAAGAAGTCCCTCTGGCTAAGTTGGCTCAACTTTCTACTAGTGATGCTCCCGGTACCTGAGAAGGGGAGATGGGGGAGATGAGGGAGATAATTCTTGACTCCTGTCTCCCAGCAACTAACAACTGACAACTGACAACTGACAACTAACTCAGTGCTTTCTCTTGATACATTTGTTTTTCCTGCCAGAGTAATGCTGATAAATGCACTAGGGCCAAAGTTATGGCAGCAATGGAAATTATGTAGCTGTGTATGGTGTATAGGTGTTGAATGGTTACACTGTTGATTGCTCCACCCCCTGTGAGGATGTTTCGCAGTTGGGAACCTAATAGAGGAATGGCTTCGATGTTTCCTAACTCAATGCTAAAACGCCAGTATCCTTCTTGATCCCAGGTTAAAATCATTGATGTCCAATCTAAGGCGATCGCACTTAGGGTAAACAAAATCCCGCTTACCCAAGCAATTAGCCAACTGTTGCAAAATTGCCTGCTTAAAAACATCACCACAATCTGAATCAGGGCGATCGCAATCACTGCATTAGCAGCAACATCATGCGCTCTGTGGAACAGCCAGCCGTATGCCACTTCTGTATCAATTCTTCGCAATGATTCATAAGCGCCGCCTGCTGTGGGTTCGTAGTAAAAAGACAGCAAAACTCCGCAAGAAACGTAAATTAAGGACAATGTAAGAATTACGACTGAGAGTACAGTCGCTAGTCGCCGCAAAATCCTGTCGAACTCGGTGCTTTGCATGGCTGACCCCTCTTAAACTTTTTTAGATAAAAGTGTATTTTTGTTACAATTTTAACTAAGAAAGATTAAATTATTTTATTTTTATAGAAAAATAAACTGTTTTAAATTAAATGTTGTACCCAAACTTTTAACGGTTCTGGTGAGCCATACCAAATGCCAGGACTCCTAGGAGAATGGTTTACGCCTTCGATGATCAGATTTTCTGCACCTTCTAGATGGGCTGCTGCAATGGGTGTAATGCCATCTCCCCAAGTGTTACCAATGCCGCAAGTTAATTGATAACTACTGTAAGCTAGCCAACTGCCGCGTCGTCTTGCCCCAAATATGGTTTTACCAGCTACACAAACGTAGCGGACATTTTGGTAAAAAGCTCCAGGGTAGTTGTTGGCTACAAAATCCAGATTCCGTCTTGTCCAGCGTTCTTGACTAATATGGGGTGTACCCAAGGTAATGAGAGTGGCAACCAAAGGGTAAGCTTTCCAAATGGGTGGTTGTACGTTACCGCTGGGAAAATAAGGTTTTTCTCCCATGTAAATGCGGGAGATCCAGCCTCCTGCCGAGTGACCAATCAAGTTGATTTGAGCCGCATTGTGTTCTTGTAATGTTTGTTTGACGGTGAGATCAAGTTGCTGCAAAATTGGTGTTACTGGTCTACCACCAAGAGTAGGTATCCAGTCACGCCGCCGCAACGGTACTGTGACTGTGGGAAACCCCAACTCTAAAAGAGATTGTTCTAATTGGCGATAAGCGATCGCGCTTTCTAAATATCCAGGCAGAATAACGGTAGGTAATGGCATTTTGGACTGATGGGGAATTGGGAATGGGGAATTGGGAATTGGGAATTGGGAATTGGGAATGGGGAATTGGGAATGGGAAATTGGGCATTGAGTCAGGATTTACGCAAATAATAGTCGAAACTGTTATTTTCATTGAGCGGCAATTGATCATGAACTAAAACTGGATGTATTTTTGCGTAAATCTGATGAGTATGGTACTTGGGCAGTAGTATTAAAAATTCTTAATTATTTTGTATCATTCCCCATTCCCCATTTCCTAATCTAGGAAAGAGCAAAGCTAGTTACAGTTTGCGACTGAGTTGGTGTGGTAGTATTAACTCCAAGTCCGCTTTATTCCGTGTTACGAGCGAACTTGAAATCTAGGATTCAGAGAGTCACTTACTCAAAAGTAGTTAGCTAGTAAAATAGGTGACTTGAACAGGCAAAGTCTATATCTTGAGACTGACGCGATCGCCTTAACTAGCAACTACTCTAGTTTTCAGTTTTTATTGTGCATCTTTTCACAAAATTCAAAATTCACAAGCGATCATTTCTATAAACCTCATCAGCAAATGCAATTCAAAAGTTCAACACAGCGTTTTTAAAATAAAAACTGCAAGAAAATGCCATCTAGCCGTTTTGAGTATCGGCAGAGAAAGTTATTATTCTTAGAGGGGCGCACCTATTGCAGTAAAAATCAAATTGCCTTGCTAGTCAACTGCCACTGAGCCGAGTGAACGATAACAGCTATGTCTTACGTCTCCCTGCTAAAAAATATACCAGAAGTTTTAAGCCAGCCAGCTGGGATAGCAGCTATAGCATCTGTTGGTATCCACGGTGCTATTGCGCTAATTGTGCCATTGATGCCTGTAGATTCTAGCCAATCAAAAGAATCAGCATCAGCAAAATCAGTCGGAATTGTGGAATTAAACCAAGCAGACCAAGCCCGTCTGCCACAGACTCCAGATCAAGCCCAAGTTGCTTTGCAACCGCAACCACCAGACCTACTTCCACAACAGCAGTTACCACAACAACCGCAAGTTACACTGCCGAATCTAGACACCAAAACATCTCTAATGCCTGCGATACCACCTGCCTATATGCAGCCCATATCGCCGCCAATTACCACAACACCTAACAAATATCGCACTAATTACTTGCCCAAACAGTTCTCTAAGCAGTGGGTAATGCCCAAAGATACTTTTGGAGATACATCTGGTTTCAATGCTGCTAACACAAAACCCAACACTTCAAGGTCTGATTCTAGTGGCAGAGGTATAACAGCATTCAAACAACAGTCTGGAAATTACTTGCCAGAAGTAAATCGTAGTCCACTACCATTAGATCTGAAGAATTCTCAGCCTCTCAGCCCTTCTGTAGCACCTACTACAATAGCTGACAGTGCTACCACTTCACCAACCAACCAACCGGGCGGTTTTCAAGTTCCTCAAAACCAACCACTAATAAATCCTCCAGGACAGCCTTCAAATCTTGTTAATAATTTAACACCAACAGGTAGAAGTGCTTCGCCAAATACTTCTCCTCCAAAGATACCTGAGTTGGCAAAACCATCCAAAGATGGGAACTTGTTAGCTTTGGCAGCTCACGCAAAACTTAGAGATAAAGTTCTCAAAGAATATCCCAATTCGCAAGAAAAACCAGTCATCCGTGAAACAATTACTACAGATAAACCGAGTCTTGAAGGTACAGTTTCGGGTTTTTTAGTAGTAGACTCTCAAGGTAAGCATGTTATTAAGTATGAAGATAAGCCAGTCGCCCCTGAGTTGAAATTAAAGATAACGGAATATTTCAATTCCAAGGCTCCGAAGGGAGATAAGCAGACTAATATTTATCCATTCAACCTGCGTTTCCAAAATAACAGCAACAATACTGCTGGGGCTACTCAAGGGCAAACGCCAGGTGTAGTTACTCCACAACCAGTGTCTACGCCAGCTAAAGGTAATCAGCAAACCCCACCACCTGTACTTCCTTCGTTCAAACCATTATCTGAGCAAGTTCCTGGTAACCAGCCAACGCCATCACCAGCAACGACTAATAAACTAATGCAGGAACTGCGAAATAGAAACGGTAAGTCTGCCCCTGCATCGACAACTCCTGTTAAACCATCTTCTACACAGGAAGCGAATAAAACTCAGGTGTCGCCTTCTGTAACACCAACATCTAGTCAAAACCTAATACGAGAATTGAACAAATTCAGACAAGAAAGACAAAACTCGAATTCAGAAAAATAAAACAGGAATCGCCCTCCGGGTGAAAACCTTTTAGATGTAAGACAGTTGAAAGTACCATGCAACACCCTTTGATGTATGAAAGAGGTGTTGCATGGTACTTTCAGCGAATTTACCAGCCCTGTTCTGCTTGTTGGCCAACGTAAGTAGCTACGTCAAAAATTTCTTGAGCGCTCAATTTGTCCTTGAAAGCAGGCATAGCATTTTTACCATTCTGTACCTGGTAGATAATTGCCTGAATTGACTCTTGTTCATAATTTGCCAGGTATTTTAACAATGCTTCCTTCTTCAAGGTTTTCTGAGGAATGAGGATGTTACCACCACCTATATGGCAAGAAGCACAGTTGTCGTTGAAGATTTTCGCAGCGTTGGATAGTTCGGCAGCTAGTGCTGGATGAATAAATGTCAATGTAAATATAGCGATCGCCGACACTGCCGACACTAATATTAATAAAAGTATTCTCAAGATGTTCTCCTCGTAAAAAGCCTCCAGCAACTAAAAACCATATCGAGTGACCTATGTGTGTGTTTCCTAGAAAGAATCCACACAATAGTTATAGCGGTTCTCGTTTCAACGCGGTACACCCCTCGCATACGCCACTTTGAGAGCCTTGTAGCAAGTAGCCTGATGATGCTCAATAGGACAGGTGAGGTGTTTGTTCTATTTAACGCAACTGAGAAACGCTAAATATCTAAACTTGCCAACTGCTATTTGTACTCTACCCCATAAAGTTCCAGTCTCTGGAGAGTATAAAGGCGATTCATTTTTGATGTAGGCAAATTTGAACATAATTAGCGGTGACGAGTTCATAACCTCCATCGCCATGTGGCGTTGAGTATTCTGGGCGGAAATAGAACTCGTCACCGCTATTTATCTATCCATCTTAATGGGACACTCTAGGCACGTGGCGTGTCGGTCTTTAACTTCACTGAGGAGTTGAGAAATCTTGTCTCAATCAAGCCGTTTCTAGCTATTCGACAATGATTTTACCAGCCATGCCAGCACCACGGTGGGGAGTGCAATAGAAATTGTATTCACCAGCAGGTGCGTCTGCGGGGAAAGTGCTTGTTACCTTTTGACCGGGATTCAACAACAACTTAGTCTGAGACAGAGAAGATGCTAAAGCTTTGTCCTGATTGGGGATTTTCGCAGCGTCAAACACAACATTATGGGGAGCGAGTTTATTATTCACCCATTCAATTGTGTCGCCTGGTTTAATTGTCAACTTTTTGGGTTGAAATTGTAGTAGTCCCTTATCACTACCCAGTTTGACTTGGTATGTTTCAGCCGCAGCGCTAGGAGTAAAAACAGCGAAGCTGCTAACAACTAAAACGATTGTCAATACAGCTAAACTAAAGCGTCGCCAGCTTGCCGCAATTGATTTCATGACTCTCTCCTAACAATAGTTTTTATTTTGCTTATTTCATTTTAAATAAAATCAACCCTAAAGTATGACAATCTGTCGTAGATAGAATTTTTTTTAATAATGGCGAAAAAACAGGTAGCAAAAAATGGTGCAAATAGCAATAACTAAGAAATGAAATTACACCAAAAATTTTCAGGTAAAAAAGTCAGGTAAAGAGTTAAAATAGTATATTTTGATTGTTTATTGAAAAATATGCTGATTTTTCAAAAGCTTTCTGTGCCCCATCCAGGAGCCTTTTGTGCTGCTGTGAGAATGAAAGCTGCTATAGTTTCCAATTGCTGTTGCGATAGTAAACTCGGAGGTAACTCACGACAGCCGTAGGTTTCTTGACTACCATCGTAGGTCATGGGTTGGCGCATGAAGGTAACTAGAGCATTGATGCGATCGCGTGGAGGATTAGCTTTTTGCAGCTTTTCCAGCGACAGAGACACTTCGGGGTCTGGCAAAGTGGCACCACCCACATGACAATTAATGCAGTTACTTTCAAAGAGTTTTTTGCCAACAGATAACTCTTGCGGTGAAAACAAGCGAGTATTGCCTTGATTATCCATTTCCAGGGCAATTGGCTGTGTAACATGCAAGTATCTGGCTATATAAGGGTCAATATTCTTGGCAGCTTGGGCAGGTAAACTATTGCTGTAATAGACCGCAAAAACAACAACTAAAACTAGTAAACGAGCAAGCATTAGTAGATTGTGAATGTATGGGGGGCTGGGTACTGGGTATTGGGTACTGAGGATTAGGGACTGGGTACTGGGTTAAGAGTTTTCCTTATCCCAATTCCCAATTCCCAATTCCCAATAACTCAGCAATAATTTGGGTATTTAGTAATAAATCTTACCGCCACCCCATTGATTACCAACAATTTTTGGTTGTAGGAGAATATGACCAGCGATCGCTACCAAGTCATCTTCTGTCAGATTTCGCATTTCTGTGAAAATATCTGCGCTCTTGGTGCTGGGATGTAACTCTGAAATATCCTCTTCTCCATCATAGGTAGTAGGATTTTTCATGTAGTCCACCAAGCCTTCAATATTGTTACGGTTTGGTGTTGCCAGTGCTAGCGCTTCTGGTTCAAGTCCCACGTTTTGGTTTGTCTTGGTAACGCCTCCAACATGACATTGAGCACAAGCGTATTGAAATAAAGCTTTGCCCTCTTTAACTTGTTTGAGGCTGAGTACGATGGTATCACCATCTAAGTTTAATGGCACTGTTCGGGTAGCTTCGTTCAGTTCCACCGCTGTAGCGCTACCGACAATCATTTGAAACGTCAGTAAAATAGTTGCCACAACAACGCCAATTAGTCTTTTAAACATGTTTCCCCTTCAAGATTTTGACGCTCAACACAGCTAATAAAGCGATGCTCAATCTTCCTATCCTCAGTCCTTAGCGATAAGCCAAAGTCTGAAACAATCCTTTAGGTGACATCAGTATCACTAACCGAGCCATTAGTACCTTTTCGGTGTATTTCAGCCAATAATTGCGAAATAATTGCCTTTGCATCCTCTAACGCCAAAAGGGTCTTTTGGTGTTTGTAGGCAATTCCCAGTTGGTTACACAGAGAAAACACTTTTGCTACAGGAATGCTGTAGTCCGTTGTTATCTCTGCGATCGATAGGTCTGCAAAACCCATAATGTTTGTTAACTGACAGATAGAGATTGAGTCGCTGTAATACCAATATCACGTTAGGAGTGCAATTTGTCGCCCAAAATACGGTTTAGGGATCGAGAGGCGCAGGGGGGATGTGGGGCTTCGGTGCCCCCTCTGGGGTTGGGGGGCAATGGGGGGATGCTTTCAAGGGTAGGTATTTAAGAAAGCTTGTAAATGATAGGTAAACTACTAGTAGTGACTACAAGGAGATTTCAAGCTTTATATTCTCCAATCACCTCAATAGTACCCACTATGTTTTCGTTGAGATGTTCTAGTTCCTCAGCTGGAATCCACCATTCTGTATGGTATGAAGCTCCAACCTGATGAACTTCATATTTATCCATAAATTCTTTTAGGACACAAAAGCGCGTTACATAACCTACACCACTGTCACGAACATTCCATTTAGTGGCTATTTCCTTTGCATACTGCTCGTTTGTCACTGGGTAGAAAATCGGCTGTTGTGGCAGTCGCGGTGGCCATTTCTTGTAACCGCTTTGTTTTACTAATTCCAACTCCTTGGGGCCTGTTGGGCGATATAGAGTTACCGTCTGTTCCATTTCATCACTTAGTTACTTTTGTAGTATTATTGTAACTTTTCAGTATTATTTGAGGGGAGATGCCTACTCCTGAAATCTCAATTCAGCACGTTTTTTACCTATTATTTACAGCCTTTCTTAAATACCTACCCTTGAAAGATGAGGGAGATGAGGGGGATGGAGGAACTAAAAGAATAATTTCTACCTCCTGACAACTGACAACTGACCACTGACAACTGACAGTTAACCTTTCCCCCCTGTAAAGGTGACGCTTTGAATGAAGTAGCGGTTGAAAAAGGCATAAATTCCTAAAGCTGGTAGGGTGAATACCATAGAAGCAGCCATAATGTAGTTCCAATAGCTGATATATTGACCTTTGAAGGTATTTAACCCTAGAGGTAGAGTAAACATTTCTGGTTCAAACAAGATAACTACAGGCAGTAAGAAATTATTCCAACTTCCCATGAATATAAAAACTGCTTGTGCTGCTAGTGCTGGTTTTGCCAGAGGTAAGACAATATGCCGAAAAATTCCAAAAGTGTTTAAGCCATCAAGCTGAGCAGCTTCTTCTAGTTCCCTAGGAAAATTGACGAAAAACTGCCGCATCATGAAGATGAAAGTAGCATTGACCATGCTAGGGACAATCATACCCTGATAGGAATTCAGCCAGCCGATCGCTTTTAAAATCAAAAATGTGGGTATCAGGGTAATCTGTGCTGGAACCGCTAATACTGCCAAAATTAAGAAGAACCAAAAGCGCTTACCCGCAAAGCGCAGTCTAGCTAAGGCATAACCTGCCATTGAGTTGAACAGCAAGTTTAACACTGTTACACTCACAGCAATGATTACACTATTGAATAGCCAGCGTAAAAACAGCGGTTCTTGCTGGAAGAGTTGCTGATAATTTGCGAGAGTAAAATTCCGAGGTAAAAAATTGGGTTCGCCGCTGACAATCTCCGACAGCGGTTTAAAAGATGCCGAAAGCGCCCATAAAAAAGGAATTAGGGTGATTAGGGCATAGACACTCAGCAAGAAGTATAACAGTAATTTCAGCCACGAAAAGCGAGAAATACCAGTCACATCCTTTCGCCTCCGAAAAATCGCCGCTGAATCAAAGTGATAGCAATAATTACCACTGCCAACAAAAAGGCGATCGCAGCAGCATATCCCATTTGTAAATTGCGAAATACAGCTTGGTAGATTAGTAGCACTAAAGTTAGGGTAGCGTTGTTTGGGCCGCCAGTTCCGCCAGAGAAAATATAAGACTGGTCAAATAATTGAAAAGTCCCAATTATGCCGATCGCCACTACAAAAAAAGTTACAGGCTGGAGCAAGGGAATAGTAATATAGACAAACTGCTGCCACCAATTTGCTCCATCAAGTTCTGCCGCTTCATAAAGTTTTTGGGGAATGTCCTGCAACGCCGCCAGGTAAATCACCATGAAAAAAGGCGCAGTTGACCAAATATTCATAATCATGATACCTTTGAGCGCAACTGCTGGGTCACCTAACCAGTTATATGTGGGTAATCCTACAAAAGCGAGAACATGATTTAACAACCCATCGGTGTTATAAATCCACATAAAAATCAGCGTCAGCACTGCTGAAGAAGTGACTGTGGGTAAAAAGTAAAGGATGCGCCACCAGTTTTTACCACGAATGCCAGCATTCAGCGTTACAGCCAGAATTAAAGCTAAAACAGTTTGAGTTGGTACAACAATAGCGACATATTCTAATGTGTTTCTCAAAGCAATCCCAACTTGTTCATCTTCAATTAATCGCGTGAAATTACGAAAGCCAATAAACTTGTATTCAATACCACCTAGAAGTCGGACTTTGTGCAGGGAAAGAAAAATAGCGTAGAGAATAGGCAACACCACAAAAGTTCCCACAACTAAAATAGTGGGAGTCATGAACAAATATCCAGCTAAATTTTCTGTGAGATTCCACTTGGAGTATCTGCGCCGCCTTCTCATTTCAAACACAACAGTACCTCCACCTGATAACGCACTAACCTAGTTGTAGCGATGGGTTGTGCATAATTTATTTATCGTATCCCTGTGGAGAAAGCATAAAATCCTCATTTGGTTGAGTAAGCACTGCCGTTTTGGTTTGGTAATACCAATTTTTTGTCACAATGCGCTTAATCAATACTCTTTTGCTCTCAACAGTCCTATCAGTCATTAGCAAAAATTTGGACAGAAGTCAATGTCCTGCGTTAAGCTAATTTCACCGTTTTCTAACCATACGATTTTGACAGGCACAGTTTACCTGTTGATTTTTCCTGCTGTGCCTTTAGGGTATGGTTTCCCAATTCATCATGAGGTCTTATGACATTTGTGGTTCCAGTGCAGTACAACTTCTTGCCTCGCTTTTACAAGCTGGCAAGCGTCAGTGTGCTTTCTAACATGATGGTACCTCTAGCAGGTCTGGTTGACATCGCCTTTTTAGGGCATTTAGCAGACATTCGCCACTTAGCTGGAGTTATCCTCGCAACCATTCTCTTCGACTACCTTTACCGTGTATTGAAGTTTCTGCGCTCTAGCACGAATGCCTTGACTGCACATGCTGTTGGTTGTGATGACCCCAAAGCAGTCTTGCTAGCAGGATTACGAAGTGGATTGATGGCGTTAGCTATTGGTTTACTCATGATAGCGTTGCAATACGCTCTGCAAAAGTTTGGATTTCTCATCCTTAGCGGTTCCCCAGAAATAGAAGCCTCTGGGGTTGATTATTTCTACGCCCGCATTTGGGGAGCGCCTGCTGTCTTGCTCAACTTTGTTTTGATTGGTTGGTTTCTAGGGCGAGAAATGAATAGCGTGGTGCTACTGATGTCTATCATTGGTAATGGTTCTAATGTGCTGCTGGATTATCTGATGATTGTCAAGTGGGGCTGGGAAAGCATGGGAGCCGGGCTAGCAACAGCCATCAGTCAGTATCTAGCTGTAATTACAGGTTTGATTGGGGTTTGCTTTAGTATTCCTTGGAAAGTATTACCAACCGCTTTGCAAGAAGTTTTTGATTGGGCTGCTCTCAAAGAGACTGTTGCACTCAAGAGTAATATTCTGCTGCGATTTTTAGCGTTGATATCTACCTACGCCATCTTCACAAATTTGAGTGCAGCAATGGGAACAATCGTCTTGGCAGAAAACGGGTTACTTCTCCAGATTGCTCTTTTAAGTCAGTTTACGGTTCAAGGCGTAGGCATGACAACTCAAACGCTGATTGGAAACTTTCAAGGTAAAGGGACAAAAGAGCAAATGATTCCATTGCTGACTGTCTCTATATTTACGAGTTTACTCATGGCTCTGGCTTTTGCGGTTGCGTCTGTTGTTTTCCCAGATACGGTATTTGGTCTATTAACTAATCATACAGAAGTCAACCAAAATATCAGTACTTATACAGTTTGGTTACTGCCTCTTTTAGGATTTACTGCTGTTGCCTTTATGCTGGAAGGGTACTTCATCGGTCTAAAAGAAGGTGCAACATTACGTAATGCCGTGCTTCTCGCTTTTGGATTAGGTTTTTTGCCCCTGGCGATCGCAGCATGGTATCTCCACAATAACCACCTGCTTTGGATGTCTCTTGTATCTTATATGACAACTGTTATTTTAGTGCTAGGTTTACAGCTCCCCCGCACTCTAGGCAAGCAAAACCTCAAGAATCAGGAATTACTTCCTAGTTCTTGATTGCTTTCGATGTCATGCAAAAATTCGTCTAAAACTTTGAGAAACCCTTCTGTTTCTTCCAAATGAGGCATATGGGAACTGTTTTCAAATAGTACCCACTTTGAGCCAGAAATACCTTGGTGAACTGTTTCAATACAGGCAGGAGTAACCTCATCATAACGACCTGAAAGCAGCAATGTCGGCACGGAAATTTCGCTCAGGCGGTCTTCAATATTCCAATCGATGATTTTGCCAGCGCCTCGAAACTCTGTACCGACTTTACTGTAGGCTCTAGTTAAGCAACTGGGCCAAGGGTCTAACCGACACAGGAAAGTATGATTAAAAAATCTCCATTGCTTGTTTATATTCGGGGTCTTGAGTGGTGCCGTTGGCTTCATGCTGACGGATAATCTCTTGGACTTCCGCTGGCAACTGATTCATCAAGCCATAGGCTTCAGTGATAAATTGTTGAATGTTACAAGGTGTATTCGCTAGGATGAGGCTGCTTAAGCCAGTTGCTTGGGAAAGTACATGTTCTAGTGCTAGACAGCCACCCCATGATTGCCCAAAAAGATGAATTTGCTGTAAATCCAAAGCATCACGGACAGCAACAAGTTCTTCTTTAAACAAATCAATGGAATACAATGTTGGGTCAGAAGGGCGATCGCTATTACCACATCCCAATTGATCGTAAAAAATTACCCTGCGCCCAGTTGCTGCGATCGCTTCTAATGGTTCTAAATAGTCGTGGGGTACTCCTGGGTCTCCGTGAAGACATAATAGCGGTAGCTTGCCAGGTTCTTCTTGGTCTGGTTTGACAATCCGATACCATACCTGATGACCACGAAATGAGATAAAGTCTTCAACGGCAGAAGTTGTAGTCATGGAGTTAGGGTTTTACTGTTGCAACAAGTATAGTCAATTACACCATTTGATTGTGCATGTTTTGTTGAGCGATCACTTGTTTCTCAATTACTCCATCGCTTTAATCTGCTGATTTGCTGCATTCTGCGCCCGCAACATTGCCTGCTTTAATGGTTGTTGTCCCAATAATGCGCTAACAAACTGATTATCGAAGTTATTGACAATTGCCGCCGGATAATCACCAACCTGCCAAGGCGTAGCATAATTAACTCCCGCCACTAGTGGTTTTCTTAGGGTATCTTGGTCATAACCTAACTTCTGCGCCACTGACTCACGCGTTGGTAATGCAAATCCTGTTCCTGTCCACTTCTGCATACCTTCTTTACCTGTGAGATAGGAAATCAACTTCCAAGCTTCAGCTTTGTGTTGTGACTGCTTATTCATTACATAGGCGACAGAAAAAAGCATAGTACCTTTTTTGCCATTTATAGTAGGTACTTCTGCGGTAGCAAATTCCAATTGAGGAAAGGTTTCAGTTAAGTAAGGAATTGCCCAGTTACCCTCAATCACCATTGCCACTTTGCCCTGTCCAAACATTTCGCTACCTGAGTTTGTACCAACATCAGATTTTTGGGCAGAGGAGTGGTCTTTTTGATACTGGTCTATCACTAATTGCAATCCCCGCAAACTCGCCTCACTAGCAAAGACAGCTTGACTATTTTGGTCAACAATTTGCCCACCAAAGGCTTTAATTTTATAAGCCTGACGTACCAACTCTGGGGTGATTCCTAAACCGTATCTGTTGAGTTTACCTGTTAATAGTTGAGAGTAATTGCGTAATTCATCCCAAGTAGTTGGAGGATTATTCAAACCAGCGGCAGCAAAAGCTTTTTTGTTATAAAACAAAGCTAAGGTAGAATAGTCTTTGGGTAAACCATAAATATGGTTCTGGTACTTAAAGCTATTGAGTAAATTTACTTTAAAGTCTGCTAAATCAAATTCAGGTGTAATGTAGATATCTAGCGGCTCTAAAACATTTTGGCTCATTAATAAAGGAGCTTCTAGCGTTTCTAAATAAAAGACATCGGGTGCTGCTTCTCCAACTAAGCGTGTTTTAATCACATCCATGTATTGGTCGGAAATCACCTCATATTTGACTTTGATTGTTGGATATTGTGCCTCAAAGTCTTTGATAACTCCTTTTAATAGTTTTTGCTCAATGGGAGAACCTCCCCAACCACTGAGTTTAACTGTGACTGTAGCGGGGGTAGCTATTTTACTGGGGAATTGTAAATTGTGGCAAGCAATAAAAGCAATTGCGATCGCTATCACTAATCCCCAAAATTTCAAGAAGCTTCTTCTACTCACAACAAATGTAAAGTTTCTTTTTTTACTTTAGCGAATTACCATTGAGTTATCTACACCGTGGAAGCAGATGAATTGCCTCTACAATTGAGTTTTAACTTGAATCGGATGTATAGCAAAAGCCTTGGTGGTTAGGACATCAACAGTGATAAAACCTAGACACAAGAAGACTTTTCACCCAGTCCCCAGTCCCCAGTACCCTGCTATATAACTCATTTGTACTTTTGTTGAGAAATGCAAGATAAAATGACGATAATTTTTCGTCAACGGTTATAAAGGCATACTGAAGATTTCAACAACTGGACTCGCGCCAGAACACTTCACCCTTACATTTTAGGTTTATGACTTCTGTTCAGGTTGAAACAGCTGGGCCTCTGAGTCTGGAAATTCCCCAAATTGCCACACCATCAATATTACTTTCTCCCACCTCCACACCTAGCACCCGAATTGCCAAGCAGGCCATTCGCAACAGCTTAACAGCTTCTACTATTGATGGTGTCCTAGCAGCAGTTTTTGGCTTAACTACAGGCGGCATTTTGCTCAGCAATTTTTTGGTAGAGTTAGATGCCAGTCCAGTAGTATTTGGGTTACTGTCCTCTATCCCCATGCTGGTGAATCTCATTCAACCTTTGGGTGCTTATCTATCGGAACGCACTACTAGCCGCTTTCAGTATGCGCTGCGGACTCATGGAATTGCTAGAACACTGTGGTTAATTTTAGTTGTAGGTATTGCCACCTTCAATTGGGGAGGTTTTGATTCGCACCAGTTATTGGTGTTAACACTGGTTATTATCTTAGCCACCCATCTTTTAGGAGGGTTAGGAAGCGCGTCCTGGCTGAGTTGGATAGCTATGATAGTACCCAGGCAATTACGAGGCAGATATTTTGGTCTACGCAATAGCGCCGTTAGCCTAACTAATTTGCTTTGCTTACCAATAGCCGGTTTAGCTGTATCACATTGGCCTGGTGGAACTTTACAAGGCTATGGGTTCGTGCTGCTGTTAGGTGTTTTGCTGGGAATTTTGAGTATATTATGCCAGTATTTTCAACTGGATATGAATCCACAATTGCAAAACACTGCTGTGGGATATTCTCAAGACAAGAAAATCTTTACATCTGAAAAAGAAGAATCAGGTGGAGAATTAATTCCTATAGTGAATACGACACCACCACAAAATAATTTCGCCAGCATTATCTCGGAAAATTCTAATTTTTTGAAATTTTTAGTTTATTTCAGCCTATGGGGACTTGCCGTTAATATCAGCTCTCCTTTTTTCAACCTCTACATGCTCGACAAGCTGGATTTAGATGTGAGTTGGGTGACGCTTTACAGTAGTATCCAGGCGGGGGCGAATTTGCTGATGCTGATGTTATGGGGCAAGTTAGCAGATAAAATAGGCAATCGTCTTATTCTGCTTTTTGTAGGGATTGTAGTTGCCGTTACACCAGTATTTTGGCTAGGAATTGGTAATCATAGCTTTGATATCTGGCTATGGTTGCCGCTGTTACATATTTTGGCGGGAGTGACTTGGGCGGCAATTGACTTATGTAACAATAATATACAACTAGGAATTGCACCAATTAAAAATCAGTCTATATATTTTGCGATCGCAGCAGCTGTTTCTGGAGGTAGTGGTGCTTTAGGCACAATCATAGGCAGCTTCATCGCCCAATTCATTGGATACGGAGGATTACTAGGATTATTTGCCGTCTCTAGTTTGTTGCGAGTAGTAGCACTTGTGCCACTCATCTTTGTGCAAGAACCGGGAAGATGAACTGGGAGTATGGGGAGATGAGGGGGATGAGGGAGAATAACCAATTTCCAATTCCCAATCCCCAATTCCCAATTCCCAATTCCCCATTCCCTAAATTTATTCAGCTGCTGTAGAACTGAGGGTCATTGTCTCCCACAATACCATTGGGGGTGTGGTTGGTATTGGCTGGTGCAAAGCTATTAGCTGCGCTAGGGTTTTCTTTAACTGGGTGCGGGGTACGATGTCATCGACAAAGCCATGCTTGAGCAAATCTTCAGCGGTTTGAAAATCATCTGGCAGTTTTTCCCGCAGGGTTTGTTCAATTACCCGCCGTCCTGCAAAGCCAATTGTTGCTTTTGGTTCTGCGAGGATGATGTCGCCTAACATGGCGAAGCTAGCGGTAACGCCGCCTGTAGTGGGATTAGTCAAAACAGGAATGTACAATAGTCTGGCATGGCGATGGCGTTCTAAGGCTGCGGATATTTTTGCCATCTGCATCAAAGAGAGCATTCCTTCTTGCATTCTTGCTCCACCTGATGTGCAAACGATGATCACAGGATACCGCCGCTGAGTGGCTTGTTCAATCAAGCGAGTCAGTTTTTCTCCGACGACGGAACCCATACTACCACCCATGAAGCGAAAGTCCATAACCCCAAGGGCAACGGGTAAGCCATTAATTTGACCTAAACCAGTTTTAACTGCGTCTGCTAAACCAAGTTTTTCTTCTGTTTCCCGGAGGCGATCGCTATATGGTTTGCGATCCCTAAATTGTAGCGGGTCTGTGGCCCGTAGATGCTCATCTATCGGTCTCCAGGTATTAGGATCTATCAGTTGACGGATACGTTCATCGCTATCCACCCGATTGTGATGACCACATTCAACGCAAACCATCTGATTTGCTCTGAGGTCTTTTGTATATGTCAATACACCACATTGAGAACATTTATGCCACAGTCCATCAGCAATTTCACGTTCTTGACGTTCTAGGCTGGTAGATCCTGATTTACGTCGATTTGCAAACCAATCAAATAGAGACTTTAAACCGCGTGATTCTTCGTTGTTTGCCATTTTTATTTTATTTTAAGTGGTTATCGAGGTTGAAAACAGGTCAAGCTGCTACGGGGCGTTTAGGGTAAAAAGTTCAAAGTCCAGAGTTATTAATTCTAACTCTTGACCAATGCTTTCAAAGTCTCCTGATTTGCCGTTATACAAACGCAAACAACACCCCTTTTTGGCTCTTGAACGCCAGTGCTTTTAGCTGGTATTGGCCGCGTACTGCACTGGCTCATGCCACTCCCTTTGGCTGTCGGGAAACCCGCCTTGAGGGGGTGGCTCCTCTTGACTACATCGTCAAATTACGCTTTTAAGCAATTTAGACCTTATTTTGCATCTTTGGTTGCCAGCTTAACGAAATTACTTGTGCCAATACAAGTCCTTTGAATAAAGAAGAGGGAGGAAGGGAAAAGGTATAGTATTCTTCGTTAAGAGGGTAATACAAGTCACAAGTTGATATTACCAAAGTGTCAAGAGTCAATTAGGTAATGTCAGCTACAGTCATGGAGGCTTAAGGTTGCTGATGATGAATTGATGAAATAACTCACCATCTGAAAAAATTTAATTTGTAATTTATTTTTTAATTTTTAATTTATATTTTTATTTCCGTCTCCTGATTTTTCAATTAATTGGAAAAAACAACCGTAGATAGGCAGACAAAATTGCTTCACCGCCAAACACAGTAATTAAAGATCCTAAAGCCAAAAAAGGGCCGAAAGGTATCTTTTGACCCTTTTTTCGTCCTGATAGTATGATTGTGGCTATACCCACCAATGCTCCAACTGCACAAGCAATAAACCCAGCTAACAGCAAATACTTCCAACCCAACCAAGCGCCCATCATGGCTGCGAGTTTGGCATCACCTGCGCCCATTGCTGTTTTACCTAAAACCATTGAACCAAAAATGGCGATCGCATCAAATAGCCACAAGCCTACTACAGCTCCCACTATTGCCATCATCAGATGCTTGATTAATCCCTGCCAACTAGCTTCTGAAAACAAACCAACTGTCATTTGAAAGATAATTCCTACTACCAACCCCGACTGGGTAAGTGCATTGGGTAGAGTCATCGTATCTAAGTCAATGAGGGATAAGGCTAATAACCAACTGCAAAAAGCCCAATACCCTATTGTAGCGATAGAAACATTAAATAATAAAAATAACAGTAAAAATATGATGCCTGTCGCTGCCTCTACCACAGGATAACGGACAGAAATCTTACTTTTGCAATAACGGCATCGCCCTTTTAGCCATACCCATCCCAGCACTGGGACATTATCATGAGCTTTTAGCTGGTTTAAGCAATGGGGACAGCGAGAAGGCGGCCAAAGAATAGACAACCTCGCTGGTAGCCGATAAACTACAACGTTGATAAAACTGCCAATAGATGCACCCAAAGCAAAAACAATGATACTCGCCGGGACGACCATCAAAATGTCCATGTTGTCCTTTGTCATTAGTCTTTTGTCATTTGTCGTCTATCTTTTGGCTTTTGTCGATGACTAATGACTAATAATTACTAATTCGTAATTCGTAATTCGTAATTCGTAATTAATTGAGAGACAGAGTAACTCACTTTAGTTCTGAATAAAGAAAAAACGCGTACCAACTTTATTCAAGCTCCCGCATTTATGAACCACTGCGGTGAGGCAGTGACGGGTACATAGGAGTTTCTCCAATTAAAGCAAGTTACGTCCGTAGGTTAATAATTACGAATTATCAATTACGAATTATTTTGACTAATGACTAGTACATGTACGATTCAATTTGACTCAACGGTATAAAACATTCTTGCGGTAACAGGACTGGTTGGCTAGTAAAAATCACTTTACCCCGATGAGTAACACGATTAATTGCTACTCCTGATGGTTGCCCAGTGATTTCAGGATGTACCTCGCAGTGGGTGTAGTAAATCTGCCCCGCTGCTCTGATCACGGCAGGATCAACCAAGGGAGGCTGTTTCTTTGGGGCAGTATAGTTCGTTTGTTCTTGTCGTAATGCGTACACTATCGACTGTTTATATGATTGCTAGATTTTTCTCTAGTTTATCCGAAACTTTTAGCATCGGTTGCCAAATTGCCTGGATTCTACCATAAATTATTTTTCTTCAAGAACCTTAATTAGCGCGTCGCCCATAGCGCGGCAACCCAGAAGATTCTTACCTAAAGACATTATATCTCCGGTGCGATCGCCTTGTTCTAAAACTTGAAACACAGCTTGTTCAATACGGTCTGCGGCTTTTGGCTGGTCTAAACCGTAACGTAGCATCATCGCCGCACTGAGAACTTGTGCGAGGGGATTTGCTTTATCTTGTCCGGCGATATCTGGGGCGGAACCGTGGACAGGTTCAAATACGCCAGGCCCAGAAGCACCTAAACTCGCAGAAGGTAACATGCCGATACTGCCTGTCAGCATAGCAGCAGCATCAGAGAGAATATCACCAAACAAATTGCCCGTAACGATAGTATCAAACTGCTTAGGAGCGCGTACCAGTTGCATGGCAGCGTTATCGACATACAGATGTGATAGTTCCACATCTGGATATTCTTGGGATAGTTTGGTGATGCGATCGCGCCACAACTGAGATACTTCTAATACATTGGCTTTATCTACTGAACAAAGTTTTCCTTTACGTTTCCGTGCTGTTTCAAAGGCAACTCTGCCAATGCGTTCAATTTCCGACTCAGTGTAAACCATGGTATTTACACCACGTTTTTCACCAGTGTCAGTAGTAAAAATACCCTTGGGCTTACCAAAGTAAATGCCACCAGTGAGTTCGCGTACCACCATAATATCGACACCTTCAACAACTTCGCGTTTCAAAGTCGAAGCGTCGATGAGTTGCGGTAAAATTTGGGCTGGGCGCAAATTGGCAAATAGTCCTAAACCCGCACGCAGCCCCAACAAGCCGGCTTCTGGGCGGATATTGGATGGCAGAGAATCCCATTTATAGCCACCAATAGCCGCAAGTAATACAGCATCACTCTGACGGCAAGTATCCAAGGTAGTAGACGGCAGAGGTTCGCCAGTCGCGTCAATTGCTGCACCACCAATTAGGGCTTCTTGAAATTCAAACTGTAAATCAAATTGCTGACCTATGATTTTCAGCACGTCTACCGCCACTGCCATAATTTCGGGGCCGATGCCATCGCCGGGGAGTAGGGTAATGCGGTAGTTCTGGGTCATAACTAATTTTTATGAGGTAAATGCCTGCAAATTAAATATCATACCGAGCAATATGTATTTGTAAAAGGGACTGGGGACTAGGGATTGGGGATTGGGGATTGGGGATTGGGGATTGGTTTTTACTATTACCCATTACCCATTACCTATTACCAATCCCAAATTTTGAATTATCCCAGTACCCAGTACATAGTCCCAAAGCGGCATTACTCGCGCCACACGGCTATTTTAGTACACTTGTACGATTAAACTCTACTCTAGGAAAGATAGCAGAGTCTATTGGCTCACCAGGTTTAAGAGTCGTGATTGAATTAATCTCTGGACTATCAATTTCTTCAATAGCTTGGTAAGGCCATGCATTTGGGCGGTTCTTGAAAGTAACATCATCACCAGCCCAATTTGTTACTATTGCACGTCGTACTCTAGAGGATGTGTTGCATCCAGAACGATGAATTGTCAGAAAATGATGTACTAAGCAATCTCCAGGTTCCATATCCCAAGAGAGAATTTCGTAAGGTTCAGGATCGAAAGCCAAGGAAGCATCTGAATGTTCACGTAACTCCTTGCTCCACAAATGAGAACCTTTGATATACTCTAAGCGACCATTTTCTTGGGTGACACGATCTAAAGGCAGCCAAAATTTACAACACTTCCAGCCTTGTACAGGCCAGTAAGATTGATCGTTATGCCAATCTACACGACTATTAATTTCCGGCTTTTTGACAAAGAAACCGTCACACAACAAGTTGAGTTTTTCTGATTTCAACAATTGAGCAGCAAGGGTTGCTAGAGGAGATTCAAAAACCAAAGCACGGAAATCAGGATCTTTGAGCCACATGCCGCTATCATGCATCACTACATAACGTTCTATTTTATTGCTACCGTGAATTCCCATAGAACCATGTGAAAGATTTCTTTCAATGGCTTTTTGCATTCGTTCCACCCAGAAGTCATCTAGAGCATTTTTAATGCAGATAACGCCGTCTCGCTCGAAAGCTTCAATATCTTGCGTACTGATTTGGTGGGTGTTGGTCTTGAGCATTTTATATTTTTGTTTTGTCTTGACTTTGTTTAGATAAAATGACACTTTTTTGGTCATAAATAATGATGCTTTCGCATGGTAGTTACTTATGTCAACTACCCTTAATCTAAATTTTTACAAAAGCAGATAGCTATTAATTGTTAACAACTATCAATAGGATTAATTTTTATTAAAATTCTATTAATTTAGATATTACACAAATTGCAAAAACAGCCATAGGTTATAAACCTATGGCTAACAGCTTCAGCTATTAATGGCTGAATAGCATTTCAATTAACTAAATTTCAGCTATTAGTCAATAAGAAAATTTTTGAGCAGGAGATTAGGCAACTGCAAGATATGATTGTCTCACAAGGGGAAAGTCAAAAAAGTCATCTGTCACTAATAACACTAATAAATTTATCCTCACTACCGTGACTTTTTAATAAAGATGAGTGGGATCAGCGATAGTAAACGGAATAGACTAGATAGGGCGAATAAATCTAACAAGCCAAAAGAACCAGCACTTTCAGCGAAGAAGCCACCTATGGTTGTTCCTATAGCACCACTCGCCCCAGCAACAGCTGCTGCGATCGCAAAATAGATAGACTGATTTTTAATTGGTGCAATATCTATCTGTATATTGTTGCTGCACAAATCAATAGCTGCCCAATTAGCGCCAATGAAGAGGTGTAATAGGGGTAACCATAGCCATATATCAAGAGGAGTTGCACCAACCCCTAGCCATAGGCAAGGTATGATTGCAATCAGGATTCCACTGACAATCAAAATAGAACGATTGCCTATCTTGTCTGCTAATCTACCCCAAAACATCAGCATCACTAGGTGCGCCCCTGATCGCAAGCTGTTGTAAACTGTTACCCAAGTGACATCTAGTGCTAAATTATCCAGCATGTAAAGGTTAAAAAATGGAGCGCTAAGATTAACACAAAGTGTCCACATGCTGTAATAAAATAAAAACATTTGAAAGTTAGCATTTTGCAATATACTACTAACTAATTCATTTTGTAAAATTGGCAATTTGGGAGTAGAAACTAATTGAGATATGCCATCAGATATATTTGATTGAGAGTCTGATTGAATGTTGTTTGTTGAAGTTAAGGTATCAGAGTCATTGTTTTGCGATCGCGGATTCACATCTACCTTAAAATACTGAAATCCAATTCCCACAACTCCAAATAAAACGCCTATTAGCAAAACAATTCCGTAACCTTGTTGACTCCCACCGTACCAAGTCGATATGGCTAATCCTGCCAAAGGTAAGGAGATTAACTCGGTTAAATTGGTGGCGCTACTGCGAAAACCAAAATACTTTCCTCGTAATTGTCGGGGAACTATGGTTGCTATCCAACTAAACCAAGATGCAGTTCCCAGCGCTTCTAAAAGATGGCTGAATAAGACAATTATCAGTGTTAATCCTATCAATTGCTGCGAGTTCAATCCTTCCCAGCTGAAAAAGGCAATGCCGATTACCAAAATTAGCCACAGTAGCCGAGAAATTCCGTGAGTGTAAAGGGAATATTGAAAGCGGCTGGTAGTGCGTTCAGACAAATAAGCACCCAACGGCTGAATCAAATTCACCAACATGGGAATAGAAGACAGCATCCCAAACACTACGGGACTAGCATCCAATTCCACTAGGAATTTACCAAGTAAAATTCCACCAGTACTGATTGTAAAAACAGCCCCAAAGACACCGTTGAGAGTGGAGGCTTTTAAACTGGTGCGAATGGAATCTTTGGAAAATCTCCCTTTTGGAGTTGCAGTAGGAACAAGTATTCCTGGTGAAGCAATTTCAGCAATTTCTAAACTTAGAGGTGTAGCTATTTCAATATCTATTGAATCCATAAATTTAAGTAGGTTGGCGCAAATAAAATTATCTAGTGAGGTAGTTAGGATCGTCAGTTGTCAGTTGTCAGTTGTCAGGGTTTCCGGAATATTTACGTTTCGTCATATAGTCATGTTTATTTTTACTCACCTACTTATTGTGGGATTATTTCAGTGACACAAAAACTCCGTCAGCTTTTACGTATTTAAATTGCATATTCAATAGATTGGCTGTTGACTGTCAAAAGTTAGCAGTCAACAACCACTATGAGTATTTTTGCTCTTTTAATACGCTTTGCCTAAAGCATTTGATCAATCAGTATTGTCAGGGAAAATAATAGGGTTCCGTACTCAACATAGGGTACAAATAGACAATTCATATCCTTGGTGATGATTAATCACTGGAAAATTTTTGTATTTGGTCAAGAGTGAAAATACTTATTCTTTTCCGACAACAATAGTTTATGATTGGTCTTATTTAATACTTTACTAAAAATAGTGCGAGTAATTCGTTTTACTCTCAGGAAATTTAAAAAAACCGCTTTAATTTGCAAAAAATCACTAAAAAGATTATAAATTGAGGTGAGGTTAAACGGGAATTATAAACGATACCCAAGCAGTTATTGAAAAAGCATTAACCACTCCTTAGACAAATCCAATCGTCTTGTACTTGAGCGATCGCACCACCGGGAAATGGATCGGTTTGCGATCGGTTTGGGGCTACAATTAAAGCTGTTAATTTTTCAATATGTTCAAAATTGGGTGCATCAACAAGTATTTCTTGTAATACCTGTCGCATCACACGACGTTGCAGCGCCAGCGGTGCCTTCTGCAACACCCGACGATTTAACCTCAAGTAATGATTATCAACAGTATTTATATTTTCCCCCATCGCCTCTTCCCGCAACTGCTGAGTAGCTTTTTCTAAATATTCCACTTCCGCTTGTAGAAGTTCGGCAGTTTGGGCTAAAGCTGATTCCACATTGGGATTAAAACTTTCTCGCAAATACGGTATTAATTCCTCACGGATACGATTACGGGCGTATTTTAAATCTTGATTAGTGGAATCTTCCCAAACTGGCAAATTTAACTCTTGACAAAATTGTTCTGTTTGTGTGCGAGTAATTTCTAAAAGTGGCCGCACTAGCATAATCTCCTTAGTGAGTGGACGTTGCCAAGTTAGCGCTTGCAAACCATCAGCACCGGTGCCACGCATTAAGTTATATAGGAGAGTTTCAGCGCGATCGCTCTGGGTGTGTCCTGTAACTATATATTGGTAATTATTTGCTTGAGCGATCGCACTTAAAGCTTGATAACGCCAATTTCGTGCAGCCGCTTCACTATTTAAAGGTTCATTAGCCGTTTCTAAATAAAAAGATACATCCCAACTTTGGGCTAAATTTTTTACATGATTGGCATTAGCTTCAGAGTCAGAACGCCAGCGATGATCGCAGTGTGCAATACCTAAATTCCACCTCCATTTTAGTTGTAAATCTAACAGTAATTTGATTAAGCACAGAGAATCTTGTCCGCCAGAAACAGCAACTAATAGCCGCTGGTTATGCCCAAACAACTGGCGCGATTTGATAGTGCGATGTATTTTTGCATGTAAGTTAGTCCATACCATTTTTTGGGGAATTGGGAATTGGGAATTGGGAATTGGGAATTGGGAATTGGGAATTGGGAATTGGGAATTGGGAATTGGGCATTACTCTAGTTATTCTCTCCCCATCTCCCCATTGCCCCCCAATCCCAGAGGGGGCCCCGAAG
>NZ_JAECZC010000010.1:0-100575 GCF_016056305.1 Amazonocrinis nigriterrae CENA67
GGGTGATGAGGGGGATGAGGGGGATGAGGGAGATGGGGAGAATAACTAAAGTAATGCCCAATTCCCAATTCCCAATTCCCAATTCCCAATTCCCAATTCCCCTTCGGGTGACGCTCCTTCGTCGCTAACGCTGCGAAGATCGCCAGTCGCTCATGGGGAGCCACTGCGTTGGACGGGTTTCCCGGCTTGAAGCAAGTGGCGTGGAAACCCCCAAGACCGCGCTGGCTCACCAATTCCCAATTCCCAATTCCCAATTCCTTCGAGGATACATCAAAATGCCTGTTGAAACTAATAAAAAAAGACAAATCAAACCGCCGAGGGTTCGGCAGTTTGGAGGCAGTTTACTGATTCTGTTAACTCTTCTATTACTGCTTAACTTTATTGTTCCTAGCTTTTTTGGGCCACGATTGCCACAGGTTCCCTATAGCGACTTTATCGCTCAAGTGCAAGCAGGTAAAGTAGATAAGGCAATTATAGGTGGCGATCGCATTCAATATTCCATTAAAAGCGAAACTCCCGATGGCAAGGTTGTTGAACAGGTATTTGCTACTACACCAATCGCCATTGATCTAGATTTACCTAGAATTCTTCGCGACAATAATGTTGAGTTTGCTGCACCACCACCAGACCAAAATGGCTGGATTGGCACTTTACTTAGCTGGGTTGCGCCACCGTTAATTTTCTTTGGAATTTGGGGCTTTTTAATCAATCGCCAAGGTGGTGGCCCCGCTGCACTCACAGTCGGTAAAAGCAAAGCCCGCATTTACTCAGAAGGTAGTACTGGTGTCAAATTTCCAGATGTGGCTGGTGTAGATGAAGCCAAGGCGGAATTGGAAGAAATTGTTGATTTTCTCAAAAACGCATCTAAGTATACTACATTAGGGGCGAAAATTCCCAAAGGTGTATTGTTGGTAGGGCCTCCAGGCACAGGTAAAACACTGCTGGCAAAAGCGATCGCTGGTGAAGCTGGCGTTCCTTTCTTCAGCATTTCTGGCTCGGAATTTATTGAACTGTTCGTGGGTGTAGGTGCAGCTAGAGTCCGCGATTTGTTTGAACAAGCCAAACAACAAGCGCCCTGTATTGTCTTTATTGATGAATTAGATGCATTGGGTAAATCTCGCGGCGGTGCCGGTGGCTTTGTCGGTGGTAACGACGAACGCGAACAAACCCTTAACCAGTTACTCACCGAGATGGATGGTTTTGATGCCAACACAGGCGTGATTATCATCGCTGCTACCAACCGTCCCGAAGTTCTTGACCCTGCTTTACGCCGTCCAGGTCGCTTTGACCGTCAAGTTGTAGTGGATCGTCCCGATAAAATCGGTCGTGAAGCGATTCTCAAAGTCCATGCCAGAAACGTCAAATTGGCTGATGATGTCGATTTAGGTGTGATTGCCATCAGAACTCCTGGCTTTGCTGGTGCAGATTTAGCGAACCTTGTCAATGAAGCTGCACTGTTAGCAGCAAGGCAAAATCGCCAAGCTGTGATCATGGCAGATTTCAACGAAGCCATAGAAAGGTTGGTGGCTGGCTTAGAAAAACGCTCTCGCGTGCTGAATGAAACCGAGAAAAAGACCGTCGCTTATCACGAAGTTGGTCACGCCATCATCGGTGCGTTAATGCCTGGTGCAGGTAAAGTTGAAAAAATCTCCGTGGTTCCCCGTGGTGTAGGTGCATTGGGCTATACAATTCAGATGCCTGAAGAAGACCGCTTCTTAATGGTTGAAGATGAGATTCGCGGACGTATTGCTACTTTGTTGGGTGGACGTTCTGCTGAAGAAATCGTCTTTGGCAAGGTTTCCACTGGTGCTTCTGATGACATTCAAAAAGCTACTGACTTAGCAGAACGGTACATTACTTTGTACGGCATGAGCGATAAACTTGGGCCAGTGGCGTTTGAGAAGATTCAACAGCAATTTCTTGAAGGTTACGGAAACCCGCGTCGTTCAATTAGTCCAAAAGTGGCTGAGGAAATTGACCGCGAAGTGAAGCAGATAGTAGATAATGCTCACCATATCGCCTTGAGTATTCTGCAAACTAACCGCGACTTGTTAGAAGAGACAGCACAGGAACTTCTGCAAAAAGAAATTTTAGAAGGTTCTCAACTGCGCGAACGTCTCCAGCAAGCCAAAGCACCAGAAGAATTAAGTGAATGGTTGCGTTCAGGTAAGTTATCGGAAGATCAGCCATTGTTGCAATCGATTCTGAATTAATTATTTTAGATGGAATTGAAAAGCGATCGCTCCATCAAACGGGCGATCGCTTTTTTGATAGCCAGTTTATAACCTCTACAGAAATGCTTGATATTATTAATGCAGTAACAGGACTTACGTAAAAGTCATGGAAAAACGAACCACAGAGGCACAGAGAAGCCAGTGCGTTGCGGTGAGGGAGTCGCAGTCTTGGCGGTTTCCGGCGATTGCGAACTCCCGAACCCGAAGGGGGGTTCCCCCCGTTGAAGCAACTGGCGCGACACGGAGGAATGAGAGTTTGAGACGTTTTTCGCGTAAGTCCTATTCTTGTGTTGGGTCTAAGATAGTTAGGCGCATCTTCATACAGAATTGGTATAAATCCAAAATCAAAACAGCCACAGCCAAATAGGGAGAGTTAACAGCAATAATATAGCCCCCACTGCTAAGGCTGTAACTGCAAGATCACGATCTAGATTGAAGGTTTCGGCAATTACTAATGTGGCAAATGCTGGCGGCATGGCCATTTGTAATACAATCACCTGTGCTGGATCACCAGTTACACCAAAAAGTGGTAAGGTGATGCCGATCGCTAGAGGAACTACTAGCATTTTGATTGCCAAACTCATGGTTGCCTGTGGTAGTCTGTCCCAAGAATTAAGCCGCGAGAGTCGCATCCCAATTAACACTAGAGATAAAGCAACGATACTCCACCCAACTTTCTCTAAGCCAAATTCAACTGCATCCGGAATCATTACCTGTCGCAGTAACAAGCCAAAGCCAAAACTCCACAAAGCCGGATTAATTAAGATTGTCTTGCTAATTTCCCAATAGTTTCTCACACCGCCGCCAAAACGATAGGCTATCAACACACCCAAGGCATAAGCCCCGAAAAGTGACCCCAGTAAATCGTAGAATAAAGCCCAAGCAAAGTATTTTTGTCCTACCATTGCTAGGGTAACGGGAAAGCCAAGATAACCAGTGTTACCTACCATTGCTGCCAATATCAAACTACCTTGAGTTGATTCTGGGGTAATGGTGTTTGTGAAATAAGCCTGTCCTTTAATTCCTAGCCAAGCCAAAAAAGCCCCTAGGAAAATAGCTAAATAAGCGATCGCAGGTGCAATCCAAATTTGCCCTGATAAATCAGCTTGCCGTAAAAATGCTACTATACTAATAGGTACTCCCACCCAGAAAAGCCACTGACCTAAACGAGTGGGAACTGTGGCAGGTAGTTTACGTCCCAGAAAAAATCCTATTAGGACTAATCCCACCAGTTTGACGTATAGTTCTAAGAGGTTTATCAAAATTCCGCCTAAAATTTACAGATGTAAAATATCACCTAATATGTTGATTTTTCTCCAGTTTACGATCTGTTATGAATGTTGAACAAAAGCAGGAGTTGACCTTTGAATAAAGCTGGCTTTTCTGGACAACCACAAAACTCATCGGGTGAACCTGGTGATGATATTCCAGTGGCTTTACGTGATACTCCTGATGTAGCACCCAAGCTACGCTTGCGATCGCCTGTTTTGCTAATTGGGGGAGGAGTGGGGTTTGTTCTCTTGGCTGTAATTAGTGGTTTTTTGTTTTTCGTTACAGCACCTAAAAAAACTGCTAACACTCAATCTTCACCAACTAATTCTGCTGCACCGACTACACAAGACAGTAATAATAACGATACTGTTTTAGGACATTTGGCATATCCAGAAGCACCCGCCTCAGAGTTAATGTCAATTACCGCAGATGGGCGGATCAAAATGCGAAAAACCGCTGGCGAAAAGTTTCAAGCAATGACGCAAGCGGCGCGGAGTGCAGGTGTAATTTTAGTGCCAATTTCCGGCTTTCGTTCCGTGAAAGACCAAGAACAATTATTTTTCGGTGTTGGACAACAGCGCAATCAAACCCCAGCAGAAAGAGCCGCCCTTAGCGCTCCTCCTGGTCATAGCGAACATCACACAGGTTACGCTGTAGACATTGGAGATGGAGCAGCACCAGCAACTAATCTCCAAAGCAACTTTGACAATACAAATGCGTATAAATGGCTACAAACAAATGCTGCACGTTTTGGTTTTGAAATATCCTTTCCCAAAGACAACGTGCAAGGTGTGAGTTATGAGCCGTGGCACTGGCGTTATGTAGGCGATCGCGATAGCTTAGAAATGTTCTACAAAGCCAGAAACTTGAAACCCATCACGACACCATAGGGAATTGGGTATGGGGAATTAGGAATGGGTTTAGTTATTCTCCCCCTCATCCCCCTCATCTCCCCATCTCCCCACCTCCTCTACTACTGACTCCCCGTCGGCTGTGACTGAGATGGTTGACGCAAACGCCGTAAAGACTCTCGCAATTTGTTCTGGCTAGAGGATGAGTTATTGTCTCTGCGTCGCCGTCTATTTTGACTTGTTTGTGGTTGTTGTGATGAATTGTTAGATACTCGCTGACGCCGCAGACCCCGTAGAGATTCTCTGACATTTCCCTGACTCCGAGTTGCTGTCCCTTGAGATGAGGAGTTTGTAGCAGCAGTTTGCACTGGCTGACGACGCACCCGGCGATCGCGTCTAGATTCCGTTGATCTTTCAGCAGGAATATTTGTACTACTAGATGTAATCAAGGGCTTGCGTCTTGATGTTCCCTCTGTGGAATTAGTGTTAGATGCTGTTGTCTGCTGATTTCGCTCTCGTGCTTCTCTTTGTCTTTTCCGCTCTTGAACTTGCTCGTACCGACGTGTACCACGTAAAGCATATTCAGTGCCAATGGCAATTCCTTGTCTGCCACCTTCTGAGGGTTTTAATTTCCAGTTACGTGCTTGTCTCTTGGTTTCTTCATCTAACTCGCGATTGCCACTAGAACTAGTCACACGCACATTGGTAACATTACCTTGTGCATCAGTATCAACAGCAACCTCTACTCTACCTTGAATCCCTCGTCTTCTTGCTGACTCTGGATACTTTGCACTGCATCCACCTTCGCGGCAAGCTGCACGACCATTACCCGATGAGGTATTAATTTTTGGAGGTGTGGGTGCAGTCGCTACTATGGGAGGGTTTGCTGGTTGCTTGTTAGTGCCTGTACCCGTACCAGTTCCAGTACCATTACCAGTGCCATTACCAGGGCCATTACCATTTCCTGTGCCAGTGCCATTACCAATGCCTGTTCCGGGGCCTTTGCCAAAACCACTACCAGTGCCAGTGCCACTACCGTTGCCACTACCATTGCCGTTGCCAATGCCATTGCCAGTGCCGTTACCAATGCCGGAACCTGTTGCTGTTACTGAACCTCCAGCGTTACCCTGAGTTGCTCTAGAGTCTCTGATTCCGCCTAACAATTGCCTTAAGTTGTCACTACCTTGAGTCGCAGATCCCGATTGTGAAGTGGGTGCCGAAGGCTGCGTGACAACTTCCTGTGAAAGCTGATTTGTTGGTGTTTGCTGCGTTGGAGTTTTTATGTTCTGGGTTGTCTGAGTTTTTTGTACTGGTGTAGTTGCTATTGGCTGCTTTTGTGCGATCGCCTTTGGTTGCGGCACAACCTCTGGCTTCCGTTCCAGCGCTACTACACTTTGAGAATTAGCACTTTTGGAACCTCCTTTATAACCGCCACCTTCGATCCCGTTGCCACCACCCAGAGATCCTGAGTTTGGTTGCGCTTTCGTGTCTTCTATAATCTCTTCAGGTGGTTTTTCTGGTTGTTCAGTTGCTGGATCTATGATCGCTAACTCCATTGGTTCCTCTTCACCAGGCACTCGTGTCAAAAAACCACCTATGCCTGATGCTAGTAAGCCGATATGCAATACCAGTGAACCAATCAGACTGTACGCCAGAAAAGACCTCAGAGCCTCAACTTCTTTGGAACGTTGTTCGACGTTAATGTCAGAAAAGCTCATAGTCTATTGCTACCATTCTCACTAATGCAGTCATCTTAGAATGCAGTGTTACAAATATCAAGTCAAAATTTAAAATCATTATTCAAATTTTTATTGAGAAATATTATCAGTGGGGCTGATTACTGATTACTGATGACTGATCACTGATAACTGTTGTAAGAGTGTCGCAACCCCTGCACCCCCCTTGTGTGTACACCGTAGGCCCTTTCCCACATCCCGTGAAAAGTCAGATCCAGGTTTGAGTGACCAACCGTTCACTGTTACCCCATTTAGACGAATGCTAGAGGTAGTGTCATTAAATATGGAACGCAGGAGAAAACAGAGACAAAATTCCTGACAAAACTCCTTTAATAATGTCTTTACTAAAAGCTTTCACAAAATCTTCCCTTAAATAATTAATTTTATAACTTTAGGAAGATCAAGTGTAGTCAATCTCTCTTCAAGTTATTCACAAGAGACTACTTTTAAAAAATACAACGCTAATATGAAAGTTCTAAAAGTACATGGAGGTGCTGTTTAACACTGATAAAATGCTGCTAGATGCTTCATCAACAAACTGATGCTGTGATAAATAATGCAGATTTTAAGACTTTCATTATTGTAAATATTATATTATTTGGGTAATATCAAGCTATTTAAAGCTATATATCAAATATCGTATATCTTTGGATAGATAAATACGCCATTTTAGTTAATGAATTCTAATATTGCTCATATAAGTCTTCTATCTTTTTACATATTTTCATAGTTGAGATAATGCTAATGATTTGATGACATAAAAACAATAGTTATGACAAGATAAATCTAGAAAAAAGCTTTGTTATTGCTGATTTTTTGGGTAAAAATGAAATCAAGGATTAAGGCAAGAGCAAATTTAATCCTAAACAAAGATAACTGCAAAACTTTTTTTAGGGGTAAGAAAAATGGCTGAAATCAAAATTACCGAACTACGTCCTACCGGTTCTGAATTGTTTGAAGATTCTGAAACCTTTCTCAAAGAACTTAACGATGACGAAATGACTGTGACTTTAGGCGGTGGCGACAGTCTCGTATCTATTTCTGCTGACACAGTTGATAAGTCTTTCATCAGCGTTGGTGGCGATGTCTCTATTTCCAAGTAGGGTCTTGAAGTATTTGACTCTAATTGGTCACTAAGTTGAATTGCAAACCAGAAAATCAAACACAAGATTTTTTAAGGAGAAAAAATCATGGCTGAAATCAAAATTACTGAACTACGTCCTACCGGTTCTGAATTGTTTGAAGATTCTGAAACCTTTCTCAAAGAACTCAACGACGATGAAATGACTGTGACTTTAGGCGGTGGTGACAGTCTCCTCTCCATTTCTGCTGACACAGTTGATAAGTCTTTCATCAGCGTTGGTGGCGATGTCTCCATCTCCAAGTAGAGCCTTGAAGTATTTGACTCTAATTGGTCACTAAGTTGAATTGCAAACCAAAAAATCAAACGCAAGATTTTTTAAGGAGAAAAAATCATGGCTGAAATCAAAATTACCGAACTACGTCCTACTGGTTCCGAATTGTTTGAAGATTCTGAAACCTTTCTCAAGGAACTCAACGATGATGAAATGACTGTGACTTTAGGCGGTGGCGACAGTCTCGTATCCATTTCTGCTGACACAGTTGATAAATCTTTCATCAGTGTTGGTGGCGATGTCTCTATTTCCAAATAGAGTCTTGAAGTATTTGACTCTAATTGGTCACTAAGTTGAATTGCAAACCAGAAAATCAAACGCAATATTGTTTAAGGAGAAAAAATCATGGCTGAAATCAAAATTACCGAACTGCGTCCTACTGGTTCTGAATTGTTTGAAGATTCTGAAACCTTTCTCAAGGAACTCAACGATGATGAAATGACTGTGACTTTAGGCGGCGGTGATAGCCTATTATCTATTTCTCTTGACACAGTTGATAAGTCTTACATCAGCGTTGGTGGCGATGTCTCTATTTCCAAGTAGGGTTCTCTAATGTTTGAACTCTCATCGGTAAAGACTACTGTTATTTGTCCAAGCGTATGGGACAAATAAGCTCAATCGGAGTTATTCAAACTCCGACTGAGGATCAATTCTTAAATCCAATTATAGCGGTTCTCAGTTAATTGAGAACCCGCTTCTCAAAATTTCTTACTTCCTACTTAACTTTTTCCTAGCTTTCATACCATAAAAGGGTGAAAAAAGGGAATAAAGTTTTAGTTGGCAACGGTAAAGCCTCTCTTCTAATAAGGAAGAGAGGTTGAAAAGAATATTTTGCAGAATTGTCAAGTGTCTACTGAAATAAAAAATATAAATTGATTTAATTAAAGTTTTGTATCATGACATTTGTATTAGGTTCTCAAAATGTTTTCGATTTTTTGGTTGAGCAGGGTATATGTAACGTAGAAGATAAAGCTCAATGTGAAATCGAACATAAATCTGCGAAAAACTTTAACTTATTATTGACTTTGCCTGGCGATCGCAAACTTCTGGTTAAACAAGAACGCCGCAACCGAGACGGCAATACATCTGGCGAATTTTTATGTGAATGGCAGATTCATGAATTTTTACATCAATTCCTAGAACTCAGCCAAATGCGCTTATGGCTGTCAGAGGGAATCTACTTTCATCGTGAATATTCAATTATTGTTTTAAATTACTTAGATAACTATCATGACTTGATGAACTTTTATGCTACGGAAAATGTCTTTCCCCCACAAATAGCTACTTCTATCGGCACGATTCTAGCTAAAATTCATCGACTAACTCTAAATAGGCAAGATTATCGAGACTTTTTTTCGCAAAATCAGGATAATCAAAGCCTCGATACAGTTTCCCATTTGGTGCGGAAATTAGAACGGATTGGCCCGGAAATTTTCGGTTCAGTTCCTGCCGATGGTTTAAAATTCTTTAGTCTTTATCAACGTTATGAAAGCTTAGGACAAGCAATTGCTGAGCTTGGTTCTTCTTTAGCTCCTTGTTGTTTAACCCACAATGACTTGAAGCTAAACAATATCTTATTATCTAATGATTGGCAGCAAGTTAAATCTCCTGTGGTGCGTTTCATTGATTGGGAACGATGCGGTTGGGGAGATCCAGCTTTTGATTTAGGTACGCTCATCGGTAGCTATTTGCTGATGTGGATGAAAAGCTTGATTACCAGTAAGACGATGAGTATTGATGAGTCTTTACGAATGGCGACTACGCCTTTAGAACTTTTGCAACCTTCGCTTGCTGCTTTAGCGATCGCTTATACTGCTGAGTTTCCTGAAATTTTAGAGCGTCGTCCTGATTTCATGCGGCGAGTCGTGCAATATTCTGGCTGGATGTTAATTACTGCTATTCAGTCAAGGCTTCAGTATCAAAAGTCCTTTGGGAATATGGATATCTGTATGCTTCAGGTTGCTAAATCTTTGTTATGTCGTCCAGAACCATCTATTCCCACAATTTTTGGTATGGAAGCATCAGCTTTAGGCATAGAGTCTCAGGCTATAGCCGTTTAAGAGGTTGTTTGAAAAGTGATTAGCTGTGATTTTAATTGCATGTTACCCCCCTTAGTCCCACGCCACTTGCTTCAAGTCGGGAAACCCGCCCAACGCAGTGGCTCCCCTTGCAAAGGGGGGAAACAAGAAAAATCCGGTTCCCTCCCCCATGTATTGGGGAGGGTTAGGGAGGGGTAAAAAATATTTTATACATCAATCATGACTTTTCAAACATCCTCTAAGGGTGGATGAGAAGAATTAATTTATTTGTAGTAAAAAAATATTATGCAACTATTAGATTCGCGACAAATTTCAACAGAAGCTATTCCAGATTCATTGCAGACTGCACTGGATGACATTGTTAATCAATTGCAAATTCACTCACACTTTTGTATTAGTCACCCAAGCTATAAATCTTTAGAATTACCACCAGAGGTAGTTACACGTTTTCAAAACTTGCCCTTAAATCTACAAAATAAATTGCTCACTCAGCGATTATCTACTTTTCTCTATGGCATATATTACAATGCTTCCCTAAAACTTGCATTAGCAAATGATAGTAATGCAAGTGATTTAGCTTTAAACCAAAATTTAGAAAACGACACTTATTTAGGAGTAGACTTAACATTTTACGACCGCCTCCACGAAAGTAACACGACAGAAGGTTACTTTAGCCCTGGTTGGCAGGTAATTAAACAAGAAACAGATGGTGCATTAGCTGTACAGCAGGGAGGTTTGACACTACATATTAACCCAGCAAAGCATCTCCAACCAGATGTACAAGCCCCTTCTATTGGTGATGTAGTTGCTATCAAAATGCCCAAAAATTTAGTGCAGAATGGCTTTTATATGGCGGTTGGCAATGCCGGGCCATGTAAATCAGAAGATGTTGTACGTGTCTACTTTAACTTAACTCCAGCAGGTGCAGTGGCAATCATGGGTAGCTTAACTACCCAATTAAATAATATTTCCGTTCCCTTCAAATTTAAAGCTTTATATAACCCAAAAGACTACGGGCGTTATGATTCGGCGGTACTTTACTTTAATAAAAACAACTATCAAGCTGTTCACTCAGTATTACAAAAAGTATATGTAGAACACCAATCTGATTTTCAACCTGAAGTACCATTGTTTACCAAGCAATTAGCACCAGGATTAGCGATCGCCGAAGAACCAAACCAGAAGTTCGCCCAAAAAGAAAGTTTTGGCACAAATCGCTGTCAAATAGTCGCCAAGGGATTGTTAGAAGCTTGGGCTAAAGGAGATAATTCGCCGTCAGTTCGGCTGGCAGAGATTTTGCAACAATTTTCTCTATTACAAATAGAATTGCAACGTCCTTATCTCAATGCCAACTCTGAAGATATATATACAGTTTTAGAATTATGAAAATTACTAATCTTTCACCCATAGTTGAACCACAACCTGTAAATTTAGAAGCTGAGATTGCCCTAGCTAACAGTAAGTTTCCTCAGCCTGACTTACCTTTTTACCGTAAACTTGGACGGACAGACTTAACAGTTAGTTGTTTAGGATTAGGTGGTGGCGGTCGTATTTCTAGCGAAGATACTCTTTACGCCTTCGAGCAAGGAATTAACTACTTCTTCTACTCCAGTGATTTGCATCAATATTTTTACAGCACGATGGCTGAGACGCTACGTAAATTATGTGGGCGTAAATCTTCGGTAAGAGAAAAAGTAGTTTTGGCAACTGTTACTTATATTGTTAGGTCGCCAGACACAATATTTAGTTATTTATTCGATCAGTTTTCAGACTTGGGAATTGATTATATTGATGTGTTTTTTTGGGGTTGGATTGACCAGCATAATGCTAGTGCTTTTGAAAAATGTATTAGTGCTTCTGACGATATTCGCGGCCCAAATACAGTCTGTCAACGAACTATAGAAAGAGTGTTTGGTGTCTCAGAACGTCTCAAAAAAATGGGTGCTGTGCGCTACATTGGTGCTTCTTTCCACGACCACGATTTAGCAAGACAGTGGTTGAATAGTCCTTGGTTAGATGTTGCTATGGTCAGGCATAACATTGCTCACCGCACTGCCCAGACTAAGGTTTTTCCTCATTTAGATGCCAACGACCCACATCGACCTGGTATTGTCACCTTTAAATCTGCTGGTATGTCTGGCCCACCACTGTGGAATCCCCCTGTTGGACTACCTTCTGGATGCTGGCTACCTTCAGTCCCAGATTTATATCGCTATTCTTTAAGCCAGAACTGTGTGGATGTCGCATTAACAGGTTTACGAAATCGTCAGGAGGTTGATGCAGCAGTTGCGAGTGTCCATAAAGGGAAACTCACACCTGAAGAATTGGACTACCTTAACCTCTATGGAGATTTGCATCGCAGACGGGTAAAAATCCAAGACATTCCACCAGAAAGACTATTAGTTAGTAGTTCTAAATAGTTATAAGTTGTTCCACATTTAATTTGCATAATTAGGGCAGGCTTTCCGGCCTACCCCACAAAATTATGTAGTCATTTAATATGCAAACTAAATGTTTTTCACCTGAGAAACACATTTATATAAATCAACAGCCATGCAAAAACATTTATCAGAAAGCACTCTTAATGGAAAAGCTCACGAATTTGCTCCATTATCTATCCCCGCAGCGACGGATGCAGATGTAATTGCATATCTGCGCCGTTCGGCTAAATTTGCTGAATTTTCGGCTTTAGCTGAAAGGGAAGCACAAATTTTAGCTGCTTGCGAACAGTTTGGAATTACTGTATCGGAAGAGGAAGTACAAGCTGCTGGAGATGATTTTCGCCAAAAACATAAATTATGGGGAATGCAGGAAACGATGGCGTGGTTAGACCAGCAGGGTATGAGTGTAGAAGACTGGGTACAAGGAATTAGAATAGGGCTTTTAGAGAAACAACTCAAAGAATTTTTATTTGGCCCCAGTGTAGACGGTGAATATATGAGAAATCGCGATCGCTATAAACGAGTGGCGATATCGCAGATTCTTGTTGTAGACTTAGCAACAGCTTGGAAAATTGTCCAGTTACTACGCGAAGGACACGCTTCATTCTGTGCCTTAGCATTAGAATACTCTAAAGGCAAGATATCTCAAGAAAAAGGTGGGTTTGTTGGGATTCGCTTTTTGGTAGAACTAATGCCGGAAGTGGCTGATGCTATTAAGAATGTCGAAGAAGGTGAAATTTTAGGCCCCATTCAAACTAAATTAGGTTATCACGTTGTCAAGGTTGAAAAGTGGTTTCCTCTGCAATTAACCGAAGCAGTTAGAGAGCAAATCATGGAGACTTTGTTTCAGTCTTGGTTGCAGAATAAGTTGAACAATATTGTATATCAAGATTAACTGTATAGAGTGCTGAGTGCTAAGAGGTTGTTTATAAAGTAAACCTTAAATCGTAGGGTGCGTTATAGCAACGCTTAACGCACCGAGAAATGTGGTGCGTTACGGCTAACCATCAATCTCTGCAACTCCCAAATTCTTGCATAGCCGTAACACACCCTACTTAATTTTTTGATAGGGTGAGAATTTCTCACCCCACTATTTATTAGATTACCTTAATTTGCATTTGCTAGTTTAGGTTCATCAACCTTATTTTGAACATTGTTATCTTCCATTTGAATCACAATTTGTAGTTCGGCTATTTGTTGCTTTAGCCAATTGGTAAATAAATCACCTAATATCTTTACACGCAGTTGCTCATCTAATTCTGGTTGAATTATTTCTTCAACTCGAATTAAATGCACACCTTTTTGCGTCATAATTGGCTTCAAAATTTGTGGTGGCATTGCAGCAAAAACTGCTGCTGCAATTTCTGGTTTCATTTCAGCCCGACGCTGGATTCCTAAATACCCTCCAGCCCGCCGGAGTTCAGGTTCTTGAATGTATTGTCGAGCCAGTTCTTGGAAAGTTATTTCTCCTTCTTGTAGAGCATAAAATAGTTCTAGAGCCAAGTCTTCATCATCTAAAATAACTTGATAGATAACTGCTCCCGTATAATCAAGTTGGTGTTCGTAAAATATTCGTTCAACTTCATTGCCAAATAAATGTATTGCCAATTTCTTAGAAAGTAGGTTGGTATATGCTAACTCTTCAAAATCATCGAGAGAAAGATGATGTTTTTCTAGCCATTCCCAAGTATCTTCGGCTTTGAGGAGCTTATTGTTTAGACGCAAACTATTCGCAGCTTGTTGGAGTTCTTCAGCTTCAGTTTTAATTCCTACTTGATTAGCTGCCGCTTTAATAATTTTACGAGTAGCGATCGCGTCTACTACACTAGGAATTTGGCAGGATAATTTTACTTGTTCAAGAATGTCTTGACTCAAGATAGTTAAATCTTTTTCCATCAGTATTTTCTCCAATTATTTAGTTGTTTACTAGTTATTAGTAATGACTAGACTAATAACTAAAGCTCTAAACCCCCAGTTTGTAACTTTTTAAATGGGTCTAAAATGTAGTCAATGACGCGGCGCTGGCGGATAATTACTTCTGCTGTTGCTGTTTGCCCTGGAGTCAGAGGAATATGTTTATTTCCAGATTGGATATAAGGGCGATCCAAAGATATTTTTAATTCAAAATTTTGAATATTGCCTTGATTGCTTTGAGTAACTTTAGAGTCTGGTGAAATCCAATTTACTCGCCCTGGTACTACTCCATAATCTTGGAAAGGATAAGCATCAAACTTGATTTTTACTGGCATTCCTACCTTTAAGAAACCGCTTTGAGTGCTGGGCATTTCGGCTTTGAGGATTAAGGAAGCATTCTCAGGTGCAATTTGAGCAATTCTTTGCCCTGGTTGGACTACAGAACCGGGTTTGTCAATAGGTAAGTCAAAAATCATACCATCAACAGGCGATCGCACTATTCTCTGCTGTAACTGAAGCTTTAACGATACAATTTGACTTTTAGCTTGAGCAATTTGAGATTCTAAAGCAGCAATTTTTGTTTGTAAGTCTTTGAGTTGTTGCTGATTTCTCAGCAGCGCCAGTGTACCTGCTTGCTGCAAGCTCCGATAACTATTTTCCTCTTCTTGCAGTCGGAGTCTAGCTTGTTTAATATCAGACTCTAACTGATTCATAGTTGTTTGATAACGATTCTGTTCTTCAGTTAAGCGCAGTTGCGATTGTTTAACATCTGATATGGCTTTTTCGTAAAGTTGTTTACTTGCTTCTTGTTCTTTTTGGAGTTGATCGACTTGGGTTGCAGAAACTGCACCCTCATTTATCAGTTTGCTAAAACGTTCAACTTGTCTTGCATCTATACCTAAACGACTTTTAGCAGATTTTTGAGTATCTTGAGATGCTTTAATTTCTTGTTGTGCTTGATTAACTAAAGCTTGTTTTTCTAGTTTCTGTAAGTTATATGTACTTTGTTTTGCATCCAGGTTTTGTTTCGCCTGGTTGACTTGAGACATTTTTTCTAAAGCTTGAGATTGGTTTTGCTGCTCTTGAACATTAAGTGATAACTGTAGTTGATTTTTCAGGACATCAAATTGCGATCGCTGATTTTGTAGTCCTGAGAGTTTTGCTTCAGCTTGCTGGAGTTGGGTTTGCAAAATATTAGACTCGATATCCAAGAGAATTTGTCCTGCTTTTACTTTGTCTCCTTCCTTCACCCTGACAGATGTAACTCTCCCATCTGCTTGAGAGTCTAATTTTAGGGTTGCTCCTTGCGGTTCAATGCTGCCTCTAGCGGTACCTGTCTCATCTACCTTCGAGAACATTGCCCAAGGTAAAGCGATCGCTGTAAAACCTACAAGAGCATACAACAAAGAGCGTGTCCAAGCTTTGGGTAAAGCATCTAAAAGTTCTTCGGTACTGTAAGACCAATTGTTAGCCTCATCAGTTTTAGGAACTGTAGTTTTTTCATCTTCAATTTTGGCGATCGCCGATGATGAATTGCGATATTGGTTTGGCATAAGCAATTCTCAATGCATTTTCAATAGTAATTAATAGTTATCAAAACAATCGGGTTTAAAACCTCGCCTTTTAAGGCAAAAAGTTTTTGGAATGGGCTATAAATCCTCGTTACAAAAACGGCCTCCTGCCCCCTGCCCCCTGCCTTCGTTACCAAATCATCGAAACAATCAACTTACTTGTGTTAATTGTTGTTGATTGAGATAGTAATAATGCCCTTTTTTAGCAATTAGTTCGTCATGAGTTCCACTCTCCACTAAAACGCCACGATCCAAAACTAGGATTAGATCGGCGTTGCGGACAGTAGACAGACGATGGGCAATGATTAGGCTGGTACGCCCTTTTAGAATAGTTTTCAAGTTTCTCTGAATGATGCGTTCTGATTCAGTATCTAGATGGCTGGTGGCTTCATCAAAAATCAATAAGCGGGGATTACCCAACAAAGCACGGGCAATAGCTAGACGTTGGCGTTGCCCACCAGAAAGCATACCGCCACCCTCACCAATTTGAGTTTCGTAACCCAATGGTAATTGCTGAATAAATTCGTCTGCCCCAGCCAAACGTGCCGCCTCGATAATTTCTTCGAGAGTGGCTTCTGGATGAGCCATACTGATGTTTTCTCGAATCGTACCACCAAATAAAAAAGTATCTTGATCGACTACCCCTATTTGCTCTCGGAGCGATCGCAAGGCAATACTACTGACATCATGACCGTCAATTAATATGTTGCCCTCTGTTGCTGGATATAAACCTAAAATGAGCTTGGAAAGTGTAGTTTTTCCAGAACCACTCCGCCCGACAACTGCTACTGCTTGCTCAGGCTTAATTTCAAAGCTCAAGTTTTCCAGAACATTAGTTTCACTTTCGGGGTGATAGCGAAAAGTGACATTTTCAAAGCGAATATGACCTCGTAGCTGGGATAAAAACTGGCGCGGTTGATGTTGTAAATCTTCTTCTGGTTCTGCTTCTAAGACATCATTAATGCGTTCTGTGGAAACAATAACTTCTTGTACCTGATTCCACAGTACAGTTAGGCGTTGGAAAGGCTGAATAATGTTGCCTAACAACATATTGAAAGCAACTAATTGTCCAATCGTGAGTTGATTTTGAATTACCAACCATGCTCCATACCAAAGTAATCCTGTAGTAATTAGCGTTTGGATTGTAGAGCTAAAAATTTGAAATTGATTCCCAATTACCTGGGCACTAAACATTTTTTTAATGAAATTGTTTAGCAACTCTTCCCAATGCCAGCGTACTGTTTGTTCTACTGCCATTGAGCGAATTGAGCGAATCCCATTCAAAGATTGAATTAAATAACTACTCTCGTTGGCTAAGGCATTAAAAATCTCTTGGTTAATGCGGCGAAAGAAAGGCGTAGCGAACAACGCTAATAAAACAAATGGCGGCACAATCAACAGTGCTAACAAAGCCATTTGCCAGCTATACCAAAACATCAATCCCACATAGATAAATACTGTCAGCAAATCCAAAATGATTGACAGTGCTTCACCAGTAAGAAAACGTTGAATTTTTTGATTTTCTTGGACGCGAGAAACAATATCGCCAACATAACGCGACTCAAAAAATGCTAAAGGTAGGCGGTAAGTATGTTTAATAAAACCTACCATTAGCGCCACTCCCACGCGGTTGGCAGTGTGATCTAATAGATATTGCCGCAATCCAGTCATGGCGACGCGGAATAATCCAAATAGCACTAACCCTAACCCAACAGCATTTAAAGTTAGGGTACTACCTTGGACAATTACTCGGTCTAAAAGTAGCTGAGTAAATAACGGTGTTATTAACCCAAAAACCTGAATAAATACACTAGCGATAAATACTTCTAACAATACTTTCCAGTGAGGTTTAACTAACTCTAGAAACTGCCACAATGGGGTTCTTTCTTCTGGAGTTTCTTCAAGTAAGGCTGTGGGTTGCAATAATAAGGCATTACCTGTCCAACCAGCTTTAAATTCAGCATGAGTGAGGCTAAGTTGCCCAATGGCAGGGTCACCTATAATTACCCTTTTAGGTGTGATTTCGTAAACAACTATGTAATGTTTGCCTTCCCAATGCGCGATCGCTGGTAGAGGTTGTTGTGCTAACTTATCGAGACTGGCTTTAACTGGCCGGGTAGTAAAACCAATGCTTTCTGCTGCTGCTGTTAAACCTCGTAGTGATGCGCCACTGCGACCAACATTAGCTGTATCCCGCAAGCGATTGACGCTGAAGTGCTTACCCCAATAGCGACCAATCATTACTAGGCAAGCTGCGCCACAGTCAGAAGCACTTTGTTGAGCAAAGTATGGATAACGCTTGCTGAAGTGTCCCCATAGTTGCCCGACTTTTACCTTGGGACTAGGAAAATAAGCTCGGCGTAATTCCTGCTTTTGTTTTGTTGGCGAGGTTCGCGGGCGAAATGGAATGGTCTTTCTTTCGTTAACGAATTTTTTTGGAGAAGACTTTTTATGGAAGGTCTTAAAGTCTTCATGGGCAATAACTTTTGAGTCTGAGTCTGAACCAAGAAACTCTGTCAATAGAGGCCATAACTGCCTTGCTGCTGACCAATTAGAAGTCCGCAGACAGTAGACAATTGTTGGTTGCATCGCTTGCCAACTACCCCGTTTTCTCGCAGCATAGATGTTACCTGGAGTCAATCTGTGGCCGTCCGAATCTAATAATTCACCTCGATGCAGCAACCACAGCTTAGATTCTTTGCATAGTGTTGTGGGAACAGAGCCAATGTCTAAATAGTGCCGCTCAAATAGTGATAAGGCTTTGAGTATGGGCTGGGTACTAGTATTAGGAGGTAATTGAGAGTTTTGGAAACACAACAGCAATAAGTCAAAAACTTCTGCTTGATGATATAGGCGATCGCGGATTGCGGGATATTTATTTATTAAAGGTTGTAATATTTCTTGCTTGAGAAAGCAAAGCTTTAAATTTGTAGAAGCTCTAGCAGTGTAATAGCCGAAGTCATCTTCTGGAAACAGCGTTACTTCACCAAATGATGACCCTGCTGTAATGGTGGCGATTAAGTTGTCATTATCTAACAGTCTGACTTTACCCTCTAATATTATGTAGATACCCCTTTGTGCTTCTGCTGCTTGCCAAAACTGCTTTGCAATTGGTGGCTCCACTATTTCTGTCACAGCCAAGCAACTTTGCAGTTCTTCTGATGAAAGTCTCTCCCCCAAGGTCTGGGTAATAAATTCACCGACCTGTTGCTTTGAAAATACCGATACCATTGCTTCTCCTCCACCCAAGAGTTAGTTATTTAGTTAGGTTTAAATCAAATGACCAATCAAAACTAACCTCAGAGTTAGATTGCAAATCGCAGATGGTAATGCCTCTATCTTTATCCTTAGTTGATTTTTTACTAGAGGAATGTTTCTGTTTTGTCGAAAGTCCCAGTTGTTTGAGTAAGCGGTACATATGGCGGACGCTGATTTCTATACCAAATTCTTTGGCTAAATGTTTGCTTAACCATTGAGCTGTCCAGCACCGAAAAGGATAGCCATACTCATGAGGATGATGACTTACCAATTTCTGCAAACGTTCAATATATTCAGCATTAACAGTCTTGGGTCTGCCTATAGGTCGTTCATTCCATGTGTGCGCCATACCAGCTTGTGCTACAGCAATCCAATACCGTGCCATTTCTTGAGAACAACCTAATATTTGACAGATTTGAGTTTGAGATTTACCCGTATCTGCCAGTAGCATTATTTCTAATCTGCGACGGTACTCTGGTTGCAAATCATCTTGTAGATGCTTCAATAGCACCTTCCTCTGAAAAGAGGTTAAATATTTACTATAAGTAACATCGTACTTTTCAAATTCTTTAGGCTTACTAAAATGCTTTGACATTATTTTGATAACCTATACTTTTTTTTAATACAATTTATAATGTTAGGTAAAGCAAAAAAGTTACCATTTTTAGAACAGTTGCAAATCTCGTTAAATAAAGAAAAATTCGTCAAATATCAATATAATTTGACATTTCCCTTAACCCATCTCCTGATAGAGAGAGTTAATATGCTTACTTATTCCTCCGTAAGTAAGGTAAAGAAAAGGTTAATTTTTTGTAAGGATTCAGGTGCTAGGGGATTGACAAAAGGGATCTAAAGGGCAGAGCAGCCGCATCATGTCAATAAGACTAGTCTATTCTCATTAATTGAAGAAGGCAGCTATGCTGGAGGCAGACGGCAGAAGGTTCTTTTCAGAAGGGGATTCAAACCCCTCCTGAAAAAAAACCACCTTTCTTGAAATTTGGTGGAGGTCTTAAACCCTTGCTCACGAGCGGTCGCGCAGATGGTTCGGGCATTCAGGAGAAGGGATAAATCCATAAAAGCCTTCTGCCCTCTGCCCTCTGCCTTTCTCAATAATCCCTGCTGATTGACAAAGATTTTAGTAATGGCTTTGAGCCTTGGAAAATAAATCAAACCAGAAATAGTGATTTTTTCCTTGGGTCTTAATCTTGGTCGTGATCAAGAGTACTTTAGATGCGTTTGCCCTGCCTGCTCCCCTGCACCCCCCAGTTAGCCATTTCTGGGTTTACGCAAATTCTGAGGACGAATTGGCCCCAGAATTTGATTAATGCTACGCAGTTGTTCTGCTGTACCCATGCAAATCAGCGTATCTCCTGGCATTAAAACTGTGTCACCAGTGGGGCCACCAATGAGAGTACCATCGCTGCGACGAATTGCCAGCACCAATGCGCCACTTTGCGATCGCAACTTGGCTTTTTGTAAACTTTGACCAACAAAGGGACAAAAAGCAGGGTCAAGCAGAAATTCTTCCATATATAACTGGCGGTCTGCACCTGTGAGAATGCCATCCACAAAATCCAACACTTGGGGTCTGAGTGCTGCTGCTGCCATCCGCTTACCGCCAGTAATATAAGGAGAAATCACCGCATCTGCACCGCCGCGTTGTAATTTTTGCAAAGCTTCTTCTGTACTGGCGCGGGCGATCGCTCGAATTTCTGGATTCAGGGTTTTTGCTGATAGTACTGTATATAAATTCTCTGCGTCTGAAGGTAGTGCTGCAACTATACAAATTGCCCGTTCTATCCCAACCTTGAAAAGAGTATCATCTAGTGTAGCATCACCCTGGTATACTGTATAACCTTCTAATTGCGCCCTTTGCACAGATTCTGCTTCCGAATCAATCACCACAAAAGATACGCCTTCTGCCCGAAATTCCTTGGCAATTTGACGACCAGTGCGACTGAATCCACAGATGATGTAATGTTGTGAGAGAGATTCCATTAACCGCCTTTGTTGCTGTAGCCGAATTCCTTGTTGGAAGTAGCCTTGAATGATTGCTTCGGTAAATCTATTGACAATGTAACCGATATTGATTAAACCCAAGAAAATCAGGGCAATGGTAAACAACCGCCCGCGACTACCCAATGGGTGTGTCTCGCCATATCCTACGGTAGCTAGGGTGATGACTGTCATGTAAGCCGCATCTTCCCATGACCAGCCCTCTACTAGCCAGTACCATAAAGTACCAATTAAGAAAACACCACCAAGAGCGATCGCTCCTGCCATTAATTCTTTTTGAATACGTTGATATTTTTGCTCAAGAGTTGAGTACAAAGTTTTTCACCACCGCCACATGTTTCAAAGGGATTGGGATATGGGGCATAGGGCATAGGGCATTGGAAAAAGAAGTTATTTTCAACTTCCCCCTCATCTCCCTCATCTCCCTCATCTCCCTCATCCCCAGTCCCGCCTCGACTAGTTTAGAGTTAACCTAAGAGAAAGCACGAGCTGCGGTCAAGTCAGAAGAAATTTTAAAGAATATCTAGGAAACTAGTAAGTAAGTATACGATGAAAAATTTTCAGGAGGCGCGGTAGTGAGCATACAAACTCTAATTGAGCAAGCAACCATCCCCCCATCAGGTTCTGTGTCATCTCAGCCGTTTGATGCCGATAGCTTTAATGAAGCTGTCATGTCAACTTATGCCCGTTTTCCCCTTGCTTTAGAACGGGGTGCAGGATGCAGGGTTTGGGATACACAGGGGCGGGAATATCTAGACTTTGTGGCTGGAATTGCCACTTGTACTTTAGGACACGCCCACCCGGCTATGGTGGAAGCAGTGACACGCCAAATCCAAAAGCTACACCACGTTTCTAATTTGTACTACATTCCAGAACAAGGTGAATTGGCCCAATGGATTATTCAACATTCTTGTGCCGATCGCGTATTTTTCTGTAATTCTGGAGCTGAAGCCAATGAAGCAGCGATTAAATTAGCTAGGAAATACGCCCATACAGTTTTAGACATTGAAAAACCCATTATTATAACAGCCAACGCCAGTTTCCACGGGCGCACTTTGGCAACCATTACTGCTACAGGGCAACCAAAATATCAAAAATACTTTGATCCCTTGGTGCCTGGTTTCCACTATGTACCTTACAACGACATCAGCGCAGTAGAAGCGGCAATTAGCGAGTTAGATGAAGGTGATTACCGCGTCGCGGCAATTTTGATTGAACCATTGCAGGGAGAAGGTGGTGTACGTCCTGGGGATGTTGCTTACTTCCAAAAACTGCGGCAAATTTGCGACGAAACAGGCATTTTATTGATTTTCGATGAAGTGCAAGTTGGTATGGGGCGCAGCGGTAAGTTATGGGGTTATGAACATCTTGGTGTTGAACCGGATATCTTTACCAGTGCCAAAGGTTTAGGTGGTGGTATCCCCATTGGGGCAATGATGAGTAAGAAATTCTGCGATGTATTCCAACCAGGGGAACACGCCAGCACCTTTGGCGGTAATCCTTTTGCTTGCGGTGTGGCGTTGGCTGTCTGCCAAACATTGGAACGAGAGAATATTTTGCAGAACGTAGAAGCACGGGGTGAACAGTTGCGAAATGGTTTACAAGCGATCGCAGCTAAGTATCCCAATTATATTACTGATGTGCGGGGTTGGGGTTTAATCAACGGTTTAGAGTTGCAAGCAGACATTCAACTAACCGCCGCTGATATTGTCAAAGTTGCCATAGACGAGGGTGTATTGCTTGTACCAGCCGGGCCAAAAGTTGTCCGGTTCGTACCGCCTTTGATTGTCACAAAGGCAGAAGTAGATGCAGCTTTAGAAGCTGTAGAAAAAGCGATCGCAACTGTCACCAAATAGGGGTAAAGGGAGGGGTGAAAGAGAGGGGGAAGAACTTGAGCTAGTGTAAGCTAAAACACATTTACTTTGCATAACTAAATTTTTGAAATTCTTGTGGGGTGGGCATCTTGCCCGCCCAGTATATGCAAGTTAAATGTGGAACAGCTTATCCTTTTTTTGCCCAACCTACTTTACTCCTCATCTTACCTTCCCTTCCCCTAGTCTTACCTTCCCCTTCCCCTATTTACCTATGACATTTTCAACAGCTTCTTTTGCCTTTGTAACAATATTATTTTGAGAATCTGGCTGTTTTTCAGCTTTGAGATTTCTTTCATAAGCCTTCTCTATAGTGTTGAGGCTTTCTGAATCTTTTACCGCTTGTTCATAAGCTTCTTGTCGTTGTTCTTCTTGAACACCAACCCCAGGATCGTATTCGTAAGCGCGGTTAATTTTCTCTTGTGAATTTGGTTTATGTTCTGGAGGAATCAGCTTCAATTCTTCAAGTGTGGTTGCATAACTAGCTTGTTGAACAACGATAAACAAACTAGACAAACCGATAAAAAACATCAAGCTCACAATCAAAATGCTTGAGAAGAATGTTTTCTTTAAAGTTATGAGAATTTTTTGCATGGAAAAACCTCCCTTGTTGACTGTTACAAGCCTTTGTTATGCAGAATATAGTGAATATGTAACTAAAATGCATAACAACTTCACAATATCCAAGGCTCACAGGCATCCTAAGTGGTGAGGTACAGTTATTACTTCTACCAAAGGGTATATTAATTTATACTGCACATATTACAGAATAACCAAACTTTAGCACTAATAAAAAATATGCCATTGTAATTGTTGGTTTTTGGCTATTCACAGTCATCAGTCTTCTACTAGGCATATTATTGTGATTTTATGAATTTAGCTTCTGCATATCCACCAATTGATGAGGCAACGCTGACGACTGTTGTACGGTGTCTACTGAATAGGGCAAATGCTAAATTAGGCGAATGGCAAGCCAAACCCATTCCTCACCATATCATCAATAATGTTACAGCAGGTTTACAGCGTATCAGTGGTGTTGCTAGCGATCGCAACGAAAATTTTTCTTGGTCGGTGATTCTCAAGATTCTCCACCTCAAGCCAGAAGATTCTGCCGCAATTTTCAATTCTTCACAAGACCCTGCACACTGGAATTACTGGCAGCGTGAAGCTTTAGCATATACATCGGGAATACTCGATAATTTGACTAGTGATTTGGTAGCACCGCGTTGCTTTGCCACTAGTGAACCGTCTTTTAATGTTGTTTGGCTGTGGCTGGAGGATATCCAAGGTATTCCTGGTACAACTTGGTCTTTAGAACGCTTTGGTTTAGCGGCGCGTCACCTTGGCTATTTGCAAGGAACTTATGCACTGATGCCATCATTACCTAGTGAAGCTTGGTTGAGTCGTGATTGGCATCGCACATGGGTATCCAACATTGATTATACTGCTTTAGAAGAATTGCGAGAATTATCTACATCACAGCACCCACTGCTCAAGGGATTGTTTACCTCAACAGATTGCGATCGCATGATGCGTTTGTGGAGCGATCGCCATCTTCTATTTGATGCTGTAGATCAAGCACCACGCACCCTCTGTCATTTTGATATCTCGCCCAATAACTTGTTTGCTCGACATAACGCCCAAGGCAATGACCAAACCGTAATTATAGACTGGTCTTTTGTTGGGCATGGTGTTTTAGGAATGGACATTGTAAATTTTATTTTAGACAGCGTTTTTTTATTATTCGTTGATGGTTCATTACTAATACCACTGGAACAATTAGTGTTTGAAGAGTACTTAGCCGGGTTGCGTTCTGCTGGCTGGAATGGGGATCAGCGTGTGGTACGCTTTGTCTACGCTGCGGTGGCTGCACTTCACTTTGGTTTACTAGGGGGGAGGTTATTAAAACTAGTACAAAACCAATCCCGCCACAGTTGGCTTGAGCAGCGTTTTGGGCAGTCTATTGACGAGATTATCACATCAAGAGCGATCGCCATTACCCACGCATTAGATTTGGCAGAAGCAGTTCATAGTTAACAGTCATCAATTACTTTATGAAATCCTGATTATGGAATTAGGAATCAATAAAAATGATGCTATAAAATTTGCTTTACAAGTTCAAGTAGAGGACTGTAAAATAAGTAATAAAAGTGGTAAAAAGTTTGTTAACTTAAATTATTTTGCATCGTCTTGTATGCTCAGATATAAAATTATAAAATATTAAAGCGATGATGTCTATTTTCAAATTCAAAGTTAGTTGGCTGAAGAAGCTAATTAAACTCAAATTAAAAGCTGCAAATACACGTAATTTAGTTACATTTTTTATCTTTGTTGTAACTGTATTGACTGTTAGCGTAGCACAAGTAACAACAGCAGCCAAACCAAGTTTAACACTGCAACTATTACACACTTCTGACCAAGAAGCGGGTGTGCCTGCGTTGGAAGATGCACCAAACTTTTCTGCGGTACTGAATGCACTCAAAAATCAGGATGCTAATCGTGATGGGAAACCTGATTATCCTAATACCTTAATTCTTTCATCGGGTGATGCCTATATTCCCAGTCCTTTCTTATTTGCTAGTGACACAGTATTTGGTGGTCAGGGAAGAGGCGATATTTTAATTCAAAATGCCCTTGGTTTTAATGCGATCGCGTTTGGCAATCACGAATTTGACTTAGGTACTGCTGTTGTCGCCGACTTAATTAAAGCTAAAGAAAATTACCCAGGTATAAAATTTCCCTATCTCAGCAGCAACTTAGACTTTAGTACTGATAAAGAATTGGCAAAATTAGTTACTGCTGATGGACAAGAAGCGAGTAAAATTCCTAATAAAATTGCTCGTAGCACTATTATTACTGTGAATGGTGAAAAAATTGCTGTGGTGGGGGCGACAACACCCACACTACCGACTATTTCTTCAAGTGGGAATGTGACTGTATTACCCAAACAATTTAATGATAAAAATCCAGCAGACATCGCCGCTTTAGCTGCTGAGATTCAAACTTCTGTTGATACACTGTTGACAAAAAATCCAGAGATTAACAAAGTGATTCTCCTGGCACATATGCAGCAAATCGCCATTGAAATCAAGCTGGCACAACTACTTAAAAAAGTAGATATTATCGTGGCTGGTGGTTCCAATACCTTGTTAGCCGACAAGACAGACCGTCTACGAGTCGGTGATAAACCTGCTGGAACTTATCCAATTATTCAAAAAGCAGCAGATGGTAATCCCATAGCTGTAGTCAACACCGATGGAAACTATCGCTATGTTGGTCGTTTGGTTGTGGCTTTTGATAGTAATGGAGTGATTATTCCTAAAAGTATTAACTCGAAAATCAGCGGTGCTTACGCTACTGATTCCCAAGGTGTAACAGCTGTAAATGGAAAACCAGACCCTAAAATTGTTGCCATTACAACAGCAATCAAAAAAGTAATTATTGCCCAAGATGGTAAAATTTTTGGGAAAAGCAACGTCTTCCTCAACGGTTGGCGGGGTGATGTCCGCACCCAAGAAACCAACTTAGGAAATTTAGCAGCCGATGCTAATTTAGCGATCGCCAAAAGTTACGATTCTCAAACAGTCATCTCCATCAAAAATGGCGGCAGTATCCGCGATAACATCGGCGTATACACCTTTCCCCCAGGTTCTACTCAAAAAGAAGATGCCCTCAGATTACCACCCCAAGCCAACCCTGTAGCAGGTAAAAAAGACAGAGAAATTTCCCAACTTGATATTGCCAATGCACAGCGATTCAATAATGGTTTGACACTTATCACCTTAACCGCCGCAGAATTACAGACTGTCATTGAACACAGCGTTGCAGCGATCGCACCAGGTGCCACACCAGGAAGTTTTCCCCAAGTTGCAGGATTAGCCTTTAGCTTTGACCCAGATTTACCACCTGGTAAACGTGTTAAATCATTAGCTATCAAAGATAATAAAGGCAAAATCATCGATATAGTAATTAGAAATGGCAATTTAGTAGGTGATCCCAATCGTACCTTCCGTACTGTAACTCTGACCTTTTTAGCAACTGGTGGCGATGGTTATCCTTTTCCCCAAACCCAACGAGTTGATTTAATCTCAAAAGACACTGACCCCAGCAAACGCACCGGCTTAGCCACCTTTGCACCTGATGGTTCCGAACAAGATGCATTAGCAGAATATCTAACTGCTAACTTCAGACAAACTCCATTTACTCAAAAAGATGTGCCACCAGCAGAAGATACTCGCATTCAAAATCTGAAATATCGTCAAGATTTAGTGTTGTTAAAATAGACAATCCTAATATTAACTAAATTTAACTGAGCTTTTTATGCCATTGCTAGAAACATTATCTACGCCTCGCTTAATTGGCGATCGCTTGCGAATTGAACATTTTGATTTGCTTGACAAAATGCATCAAGACCCCAAAGTAATGGCAACTCTAGCTGGTGTTCGTTCCTATGAAGAGACACAGCTAATTCTTCAAGAACATCTGCAACATTGGGAACGTTACGGATTTGGTTTATGGGTGTTTCGAGACAAAATAAACAATCGTTTTGTTGGTCGTGCTGGTCTTCGCCACGTCCATGTGGAAGGTAACGATGAAGTAGAGTTAGCTTACGCCTTAATGTCAGAATTTTGGGGCAAAGGATTAGCAACAGAAATAGGTGAAGCCATCTTAAAAGTAGGTTTTGAGCAACTAAATTTACCAGAGGTAGTTTGCTTCACCATGACAACCAATTTTGCATCACAACGGGTTATGCAAAAGTTAGGATTTCAATACGAACGTGATTTTATTCGCGCCAACTTACCCCATGTATTTTATCGCTTGAAAGCTGAAAGTTGATAACCGTTGATTGACAACTTACAACTGACTACTAACCACTGACAAAAAAAAACTCAAAACCCATGACAAGAAAAATATTAACTGGACTGAGTTCACAAGCCTACGAACACCCGTTTGATCGCCAAGCCTTAACGGCATTACAAAAAATGCCTGGTATATCCTTGCTACTCAAAAAAATCAACGAGTATGGTATTGATCGCCTACTAAGACTGCTAACCCTTGGCAGTGAAATCAAAATTACGCCTCGGAATTTTCCTCAATTACATCAGACACTTGTAGAAGCTTGCGAAATTCTTGATGTTACTCCCCTTCCTGAACTATATTTGTCAAGAGGTCAAGGTCACGTTCAGAGTTACAGTGTTGGGGTAGAAAAACCCATAGTCGGTATCAATCTAGATGCAATGGAGTGGTTAAGCGCAGATGAATTGATTTACATCTTCGGACACGAAATCGCTCACATCAAAAGTCAGCATATGATCTATCATCAAATGGCATTTGTCATGCCAACTTTGAAACATTTGTTAAGTAGTACCACAATGGGATTCGGTGGTTTGGCGGCTAGTGGCTTAGAACTAGCTTTGCATAATTGGCGAATGATGGCTGAGTTAACTGCCGATCGCGCTGGTTTGTTGGCTTGTCAAAATATTGATGTGGCAATCAACACACTACTAAAACTCGCCGGTTTGCCACAAGAGTATCTAACTCCTCCTGTAATTGAAGATTTCCTTGTGCAAGCCCGCGAATTTTCATCTGATGGCTTTGATAGTATAGATCAGGTAACAAAAGTATTTAGTTATACTGAATCTCATCTTTCCTGGGTAGTTATGCGGTCTAGTGAGTTGTTAAAATGGATTGACTCAGGAGAATATCATGCTTTAACTCAAGATAATAATTTGAATACAACGACATCAGAAGAAATAGAAAAGTGGAATTTTCTCACTTCTTGGTAACTTCTAGATTAGGCATATATAAAGCACCAAAATATTGTGGTTATGGCAAAAATATTATTGAAACAGTGAGTCCACTCCTGTAAGCGGGTTTCCCACCATAGGAACTGGCTTTTATGTTTGTCATATGTCATTTGTCAGTTGTGATTATCCTTGTCCCCCCATCGCCCCTAATCCCCACTCACGAGCGGTCATGGGGGCCCCGAGTTCCCCATTGCCCCATCCCCCAATCTCCTCATCTCCTCACTCTTCCTACAGTGAAACTTGTAGGCGCAAAAGCTTATTTTTTAGATCTCCCCTATTCAATAAAACATGTACAAATTTGCCCCTGCTGAAGAGAAAGAGATAATAGTATTTGGTGCCGCACGTCCTGGATATTCTAATCAGGAGGTGGATAATTGGATTAAGTTCATGAAGCACCAAGACATCAAACGAGTTTGCTGCCTTCTCCCTGATAAACAACTAGCTAAGTACTCCAATCTGCTAGATAGATACCAACAGGAATTCGGTAATCAACAAGTTTGCTGGGCATCTATTGAAGATTTCTGTGTGTGTGATCTAGAAATACTCACAAAGAAAATACTTCCTTTCTTAGCACAAGCAGCTCAACAAAACCAGAAAGTAGTTGTACATTGTTCTGGTGGAATTGGACGCACTGGGCATGTACTAGTTGCATGGTTGGTTAGTGTTCGAGGATTATCAAACAAAGATGCAATAGCAGCTGTCAAAAGAACAGGCAGAAATCCTTATGAAGCAGTATTAGCTGCCGTGTTCATAGGTAAAAATCCATTTAAAGTTGCCAGAGAACTTGAAGCGCTTCTTAATAATTGTCGTTTCAGCTAATATGTGTCCAATTTGCTTTCTTATCTGGTTAAGACTGTCATTAGTCATTAGTCTTTTGTCCTTTGGAAATACTTTTGATTAATGACCAATGACAAAGAACGACCAGATGAAATGATTGTGCAAATTAAATGTGTCTAAGCTTAGTCATACGTGGTAAGTAGCATAGTAATCTCTCAGCTGCTTAGCGAACAGAATGTCTAAGGAGTTGGCAATCTATTGACGCATTTGTGGAACTTACATTAGTATCGTATTGAACTCAGTCTCCATATGTGAGAGGTAAATACTTTAATCAGCAAAACCTTTTAGAAGAGGAGTTAAAGATTATATAAACTTTAATTTTTGTAAGTGAATATACTGGTGTTAGGGAATAACTAGTTATAGAAGAAACTCAATTTATTCCTTTGGAAGGCAGGCGTCTTGATTCCCAAACATCCTTAGATGTCCCTAGCCTACTGACAGGAGGAATATTGTTAGTACTTACATAAAAGTACACTCTTTCTGCGACAATTCATCAATTGCTCCTAGATGAAAATAAGGGTTTTGGCTATTGTTGGCGTCAGTCCTGACTGAAAGCCGTAACCTCACACAAAGCTATGTCATGGTGATTCATCAGAAATCAAAAAATGAGTAAACAACACATGAGTGCAACACAATTGGAATTGCTAGATATTTCCTATGAAATCAACTCAAGAGATGAAGAAACTATCAATAAATTAGTATTAGAAAGTATAAGAATAAATCAAATTACATTGGAGATATTGGTTGAGCAAAAAACCAAGCTTAATGAGGCAGAAAAAAGCCAAGTGACTCCCATAGCTCAGAACGTGACAAATTATATGCTCCTCAAAATGCAAGAAATAAATGAATTACTTTACCAAAAAAAGGAACAAGGTAAAATTACATACAATGGCTACATTAGTTATTTAATTCAAGCTTGGTACTGTAGTAGTTATACACCTGAATTACAAAATAAATTTAATCAGCTTATATCCCAATATAGCCAAACATTTAATGAAGATAAATTGAGGCGGGGAAGTAAGCTTATCCTGATGATGGAGTCTGATTCCAATGAAGAAATAGGGCATGAAATTTTTGCTTTACAAGACTTGCAGAAATTAGGTATTAAACAATTTAATATAAGTCATGATATTTTTGATGAATCCAAACAATTAATTACTACTCAGTTAGGTCTATTAGATCAGAGTAAGTTTATTGGATTTTTAGGATACTGCTTCTATATGGAATTTTTGTTTGCTAAATACATTGATTTCCAGCTAAAGCTTTTAAGAGAAGCAGGAATTCCTAGAGAAGCACAAACTTTCTTATTTAATCACTATGTTATAGATTTAAGTCATGCTGGACATGATATTGAACTACTAAACTTTTTTGCCGATAGTGATGAAATTGTAGTTTTAATCAATGAAAATATTGATGTTGTTCACTCATTATATAAGGGTATTTTAACTAGAGCCTTTAATTAATTATGGTCTGAGCTACAAAACAAATAGGGTTAGTAAAATATAGTTAAGTAGGAGATAGGAGGCAAAAGCCTGTCCTTGAATAGGTTTTTATAGTTGGCATTTTACATTTAATTATGTCAGTTCGATGAACCTTTCCCTCCCAACATACCTAACCTTTGAGGAGAGGGAGGAGAAACAACAAAATCACGGTTCTACTCCCCTCTCCTACGAGGAGAGGGCCCAGGAAAGAGGTCAAAACAGCACTTGTCGAACTCATGCTTAATTATGTCCACCTACTTAGCTGAATTTTTTAGCATATTGTTAAATAACCCGATTTGTGATAATTTCTGATATTCAAAAATACATGATTAACATCTGAATTAATCATTTATCCATGCTTATAGCAAAATATGCTTATTACATGTATTACCTGTGGCTGTAAATATTATAAAAATGCTTAATGTCAAAAATAATCTTGAACAGATTAGTACTTTTTGATTGATTTTTGTAATTTAATACTCATTATTGAAATACAAATTATTTAGTTCTCTAGGTCTTCATTTAGTAGTTTTTTTGATAACCATGAATGAAAATATTATTTCGTCAAACTTGATTGTACTGCCTCAGTCTGGCAAGACATCTACAGTAGAGTTAGCAGAATCGAAACTAACAGACGCAAAGGTCAACGGTTATCAATCAAGCCATCAAAAGAATTTAGACATCCAGACATCGCCATCACTTTCAGTCTCAGAGGCAATTGTCAAGATGCTAGAAAATATGGGAGTTAAATACGCCTTTGGTGTTTCTGGTGGTGCAATGGCAAAGCTTTGGGGTTCACTGTCAAATAGCCAAATTCAAGTTCTTCACTTTCGCCACGAAGCAGGAGCAGCCTTTGCAGCCATTGAAGCATCTTTAGCTAGCGATCGCCCCATTGTCATCTTTACAACAACAGGGCCAGGTATTACTAATGTCTTGACTGGTATTTTAGCAGCCCGTGGCGAAGGAGCAAAGGTAATTTTGCTATCGGCTTCTACTTCTGCATCACAACGTGGACGGTACGCTATCCAAGAAACTGACGAACAGACAATGCCTGGTAGGGAAATTTTGACATCAGGAGTGCTGTTTGATTACGCAGCTACTCTGGAGTGCGCCGAACAAATTCCCCAAGCTGCTAAAAGAATTGCCCTTGGCTTAAAAAGACCAAATGGCTTTGTTGCTCATTTGAGTATTCCTACAAATATCCAGTCGAGTTTGGTTCATGAATTTTCACCTCAACTAGATTTGTCTTTGGATCTGACCATCCCTAGCAAGGAAACAATTAGCAAATGCATACATCTGCTATCTCAAGGCACTTTTGCTATTTGGGTTGGTTTTGGTGCAAGATTTGCAGCCGCAGAAATCCGCCAGTTCGCCCAAAGAACGGGAGCCGCAGTCATGTGTTCACCCCGTGGTAAGGGTATCTTTCCTGAAGAACACCCTCAATTTGTGGGTGTTACAGGTTTAGGTGGTCATTCTTCGGTATTTACTTACATGCAAGAGCAATTACCCCTACATATATTAGTGTTGGGAACCCGCTTAGGGGAAGCTACCTCCTTTTGGAGTAGCCAGATGATTCCCCAGTCAGGATTTATTCACGTTGATATCAATCCGGATGCCCTAGGTGTTGCCTATCCATCAGTACCAACTTTTCCTGTCGTATCCGATGTGAAAACTTTTGCACAGTCAATGCTGCAATACTTACCAGAGGATTTTGTTGAGGGCAAATTAGTAAACCTACCTCATCCTCAACCTCTAACAATTAAACCCAGCAACAGCCAACTAGTACGTCCTGAAGTCTTGATGCAGGAGATTCAACAGGTATGTGTTGACAACAGCGATGCAATAATCATGGCTGAATCGGGTAATTCGTTTACTTGGGCAACCCACTTGCTGCGATTTGCCCAACCCAATCGTTATCGAGTCAGTACTGGAGTGGGGGCCATGGGTCATGCAGTTACAGGCATTGTTGGTGCTGCGAAAGCCAGGAATGGGAAAGCGATCGCTATTGTTGGCGATGGTGCAATGTTAATGAACAATGAAATCAACACAGCGGTGAAATATCAGATACCTGCCGTGTGGATTGTCCTTAATGATGCATGTTACAACATGTGTGTTCAAGGCATGGCAATGCTAGGGCTTAAGGGTGCCGATGCAGCTATTCCCCAGGTAGATTTTGTCATGATTGCTCGCGGTATGGGAGCCGATGGCATTCGTGTAGAAAAGGAATCCGATCTGCGTATGGCGTTGGAACTAGCGCTAGCTGCGTCTACCCCCTTCGTAGTCGATGTGATGATAGACCCAACTCGCCAAGCACCATCTCGCGGACGCAATCAAGGTTTACTTGCCCAAAACAAACACTTGTCATTCCCCTTAATACAGTAATCATTTCAAGCAAAGAAACAGAAATATGTATCACTCAATCAGGTACTGAGCAATGGAAAAGAATACGTTTGTCACATCGACCTATATTGCAACTTCACCAGAAACAGCTTTTAACTATTTATCCCGTTTAGAGACTCTAGACGAGTGGACTATCAATTGTCGAATGTTAGAAAAGATAGATGATGATACTTGGTTAGGAACTTGTGCAGGCTATCAGAGAAATCTTTATTATCATGTAAAAAAGATAGAGAATCCTCTATTTTTAGGCATTGAATGGTACTGCGGGTTTTCTGTTGATAACTATTTTCATTGGTATCCCGTGCTGCTGTTTCCTCCTAACTACTTAGACCCTGAATCAAAAGAAACAGGAGTTTACTTTCATTGGATTAGTTTCATAGATCCAAAGCGGCGGACTCCAATGATTATGGAAGGAATTAAAACAGTACATCTTTGCGAAAGCCGCACTCTGAAAGCAATTTTAGAGCGTAACGAGGGTTTGAAAAAAGCGGCTCAGGGACAATACACTATTGATAGTGATACAATTTATGTAGATGCACCTATAGAATTAGCAGTTGAATATTTAGCAGATTTACGTAATATTGGTAACTGGTCACATTTATTGCGATCGCGTGGTGAAACTGACCCCCAATCAGGTGAGTTTCTAGATGAATATAACCAAACAGTAAAAATTACATTCCGAACTCATCCTCTAAACAATTACTATCTCATAGAACAAGATTACTTCTATCCTGAGTACCAATTTTTGCAACGCTGTCCCACCTTACTTATACCCTGTGATTGCGCTTTTAATGATCCGTCTGCTCGTGGATTTATTCTACACCGAATCGCCTTTTGGAAAGGTGGCAAAGCTAGCGAACACGGCAAACTCCAAATAGAAGATTACGGAGCAGAAAACATGAACATCAAACGCTTGTTAGAAGCTAAAGCCGGCAATCTTGAAACTTTCGCTCGTGGCATGAGCTATCTGCCATCAATTGCTTTTGATAATTCTCCCACAAACTAATTTCATGAAGGTAAGTTAAATATATGGTGATAGTTGCAACAAATCCCTATTTAGAAAGTAACTTTGCTCCCGTAGAGTTAGAAATCACAGCAGATCATCTGCCAGTAATTGGAGAAATACCCCCCGACCTAAACGGGATGTTTTTGCGTAATGGCCCTAATCCTTTATTTCCATCTCCAGCTTGGTATCACTGGTTTGATGGGCATGGTATGTTACACGGTGTCCAGATCAATAATGGCAAAGCCAAGTATCATAACCGCTATATACAAACAGAGGGGTGGAAAAGTGAAAAAGATGCTGGACGTGCAGTTTGGTCGGGTTTCTTAACACCACCTCAAGCTGAAAATGCTCCTACTCCTCCAGTTAACACTGCTAACACAGCCGTTGTCTGGCACGCGAATCGCTTATTGGCTCTTTGGGAAGGGGGAGAACCTTACCACATCCAACTGCCAGAACTGACAACAGTCGGCCCTTATACTTATGAAGGCAAGTTACAAAGTGCTTTCACTGCCCATCCCAAAATTGATTTCGTCACCGGCGAGATGATGTTTTTTGGCTACTCTTGGGTCAATCTACCTCACTTGCAATACAGCGTTGTTTCACCTCAAGGCCAGCTGTTGCGGACAGTACCAATTGATTTACCAGTAGGGGTGATGATGCACGATTTTGCCATCACCGCCAACTACACAATCTTTATGAATCTGCCGTTAACATTCCGTTTAGAACGCGCACAACAAGGAAAACCACCTTTACTCTTTGAACAAGACATTCCCAGTCGCTTCGGCATTTTGCCACGTCATGGAGATAACAGCAGCATCCGCTGGTTTGAAGCACCTGCCTGTTATGTCGCTCATACTCTCAATGCCTATGAGGATGGGGATGAAGTGGTACTTATGGCTTGCCGAATGCAAACTACTACCATGCTTGGTCTTGCCGGCAGACCACAATATAACCAAACTGATATTCCTTTTCTATATAAGTGGCGGTTCAATCTGAAGACAGGGGCGGTAATTGAAGAACCTTTAGATGATATTCCTTCAGAATTTCCGCGTGTGAACGACCAACAATTGGGGTACAAAACCAGATATGGCTACACTTGCCGAATGGCATCTCATTTAGTACCTCTGTTCAATGGCTTAATCAAGTATGATTTTGATCATGGTAGCTCTCAAACTCATGAATTTGGGCAAGAGCGTTATGGCAGCGAGGCAGTGTTTGTGCCTCGACCAGGTGCAACTGATGAGGATGAGGGTTGGTTGCTGACCTTTGTCTTTGACGAACTCACAAAAACTTCAGAACTGATTGTATTAGATGCTCAAGACATCATAGCTGAACCTGTTGCTCGCATTCTGATTCCCCAACGAGTCCCTTACGGTTTCCACGGCACTTGGATAGACCAGAAAAACTTGAATCAAGGCGCTTACAAATTGGTATAACTTTCCTAGTAGTCTGCCAAGCAGCATCCTTGTACAATCAAGAGAGGTATTGATGAACTGGATTAAAGTTCTTCCCCAAAATGAACTAGGGGCCAATGAGCGCAAAGTGGTAAAAGTCGAACAACGCGCTATCTTACTGCTGAACCACAACAACCAAATCTATGCGGTGGAAAATTCCTGCCCTCATCTGAAGCTACCGATGAAGAACGGCAAAATCACTAGTGATGGAGCTATTGTTTGTCCTTTTCACCGCAGCGCCTTTGACTTGTCCACTGGTAATGTTAAGGAATGGAGTCCTTTCCCCCCTGGTATTGGCAAGGTGTTGGGTGTAGTTTCCAAAGAAAAGACTCTAGCAGTTTTTCCCACTCGTTTAGAAGAGGGAAGTATTTGGGTGGGGTTACAATAGTTGACCAGATTTTAGATTTTGGATTTCAAGATTCAAAATCTAAATTCTAATAAGGTAATGTGCGTCCAAATTGCAAGTTATATCATGTCCGGTTAATTAGTTATTATTACCACAGTCATTGCACCCCACCCCTAACCCCTCCCCGTGAACGGGGAGGGGAACGAAAGCGTAGCTTTTGCGGGGTGGGGTTCTTCGGTTTTAATAAGTAATCAAGCGGACATGATATTATCTGGTTAATACTGTCATTAGTCATTAGTCCTTTGTCATCTGTAAATACAAATGACAAAGGACTAATCACAAAGAACGACCAGATCAAATGATCTGCAAATTAAATGTGTTTTAGCTGATCAACTTAACGTATACCCAATATTTCCGAAATCGCCGCTACAATGTCAAGATAAAAATTACCTTTTACTGCCCTAAACAGTTCAAACTTTGAGTCAGGCGCACCAAAAAAAGGTCTGAGAAACCATCCCAATTGCATACCAACAAAAGCATAAAGAAGTAACCAGGATCTTAAAATCGTGGTGCGGGTTTTTTTGCCAACTTCATCTTGTTGAGAAAGTAACTGCATTCCTTCATAAAGGAATTTAACGCCAAAAATACCTGTGATCCCAAAAATTAACACGTTTAACAGTTTAAAAAATTGATAAGAATCTGGGGTAGTGATCAGAAAAAATAGCGTGACTGGTGCAAAACTGAATAAAAGCACACTAATTACTGATACAGATGTGAGTAATACAACAAAATGCTGTTGAATAGTGCTTTGAGAACCAAAGAGAACGTTAAAGAAGAATAAAGTTGGAAAACAAATGATGAGGGTTAACAAATAGAAGGCGGGTAATTTAATAGCACCGGATAATGCCTGTGCCCAACTGTGAGATGCACCAATAATTGCCCCATAGATGGCAAAGAAAATAGAACTAGAAACAAACAGAGAACTAATTTTCTTTTGTAATCTCACCTCTTGGCGGATTTCTTCTAAAAATCCCTGGCGATCGCGTAGTAAACTAAGCAGAACACCAAAGTGTTGAATTTTGTAAGATGGCTTTTCCAACATAGTAATTTTAGATTAATTCAATAATATTGAAATCTGAATTTTTCACTCATAATTCATCAACGAAATCCCAGGAGGTAGCTAATAGCTTGAATGACGCTGAGATAAAAATTACCTTCTCTTTCTCGAAATAGTTGAAAGGCAGAATCAGGTGTACCAAAAAAAGGTCTGAGAGTCCATCCTAACTGACTGCCTACAAAAGCATAAAGAAATAACCAAAACTGTAAAATTTTCTTCCGGGTTTTGCTACCTTCATCCTCTTGTTCTAAAACTGAGTTCATCGCCTGATATAAAGCCGAAACACCAATAAATCCTGTGAGGGAAAAGATAACTACATTTAACAGAATTAAAAATTGGTAATTGTTGGTAGTAATTAAGAAAAATAAGGTGATGGGGGCAAAGCTAAATAAAAGTACACTAGTGACTGAAACTGCTGTCAATACTAGTGCAAAGTGCTGTCCAAAGGTTCGTTTGGAACCAAAAATAATATTTGCAAAGAACAGTGTTGGTAAACAAATTAGCAATGTAATTAAATAAAGGGCTGGTAGTTTGATGGCAGAAGACAAAGCTTGCATCCAGCTATGATATGCACCAATGATGCCGCCATAGATAGCCAGAAATATGGAACTACAAACCAGCAGAGAAATGATTTTAGTTGGTAATCTCGCACCTTGACGAATTTCTTCTAGAAATCCTTGGCGATCGCGCAGTAAACCAATCAGCACTGTAAAGTATTTGATTCCTAAAGATTTCCGTTCAATCATGTTATCCTCACACAGAGATTATTCATGTTTTATCCGAGTAATCAGCGCCAGAACCAAACTTCCAAGTATCAACTAAGCGATGCCAATAATATTGTTGTTCGCTTGGTTGATTCCTAAACCATGTTTCTAACATTGGAGTTAGCCAAACCAAGGCAGTGTAAATACCTAAATTGCTGTAATGTACCAGCCAATCGAGCAAATTTGCTAAACCTACCTGGGGAATTATTTTGGCAACTAATGCCGGATGGGATAAACCAGTTTTTAAAAGGGTTTGTGTCAGGGCAGAAAACTGTACGATATCTTGTAAAAATGGCTTGAGTACTGGTGTACCCAACTGTTGCATTTCTTGAAATACCGCAGAAAGCAGTTGGTTAATTTGATCTGGGGAAATTTGCTGATTTACACCGACACTCATGGCTTTTTGAAATAACCAGGTGACAGTCAGACTTGGCTGATAGGGTTGCAGCAGTGCCAGTGCCTTGGCAGATAATTGATTGGTTTGTAGTGCTTCATCAATGCCAAATGTTAAACGCTTCAGGTGACGCACCATTGCACCAAAACCACCAAAACTCAAGGGTGATTGATTACCGCTGCTATCTCCTACTGGTAGAATGCGATTCCAAGGAGTTTTCAGAGGGCTTTGGCGGTAAGTGGGAAAGAAGCCAAATAGCGCCCGTTGAAACTGCAACTGATTTAATGCCACACCCTGATATTCTGGTAAAAGACGCAGATATTCCTCAAACAAAGCTTCTAAACTTAGGCGTTGTGGATGTGCATCCATGTAGGTAAACAAGTAAGTGGTTCTACCGTCTCTAGCCGGGAAAGCTTCCCAGAAGTATTGGCATTGATTTTGCAAAGATGTGAATGATAACAACAAATCGCCAGAGTTATTTTCCGGAAAACCTTGGGCGCAACTTCCCACAACCAAGCAAAGGGCATCCGGTTTTTTGCCTTGACGTGCTTGTCGGGTGATGGGAGAAAAATGTCCCATAGCGTCGAGTAACAACTTAGCTGTGAATTGATTTACCATCACCCCATCCGGGTGAACCACCGCTTCAGTAAAAGGTGTGTTTTCTAACAACTTGCCACCAGCAGCTAAAAACTTACTTTTCAAAGTAGCCAGGAGATAAACAGGATCTACACCGATATTCAGGACATTTTCAACCCAAACCTCCACGCCACCTTGAAAGCCGACACGTGCCGGATTATATTGAGTAGCGATCGCTGTTTCTAACTCCTCCTCACTCAGCAAATTTAATTCCACAAATACTTCCAACTCTTGACGGGAGATATTCCACTCTTGTTCTCTCCCCCGCAAAATTCCGCGTTCTAGCAAAGCCACTCGCAGTCCCTTCACTGCCAAAGCGCAACCAATTAAAATGCCTAAAGTGCCACCGCAGATAATAACATCCCAGTCTACAGCCCCTAAAAGTTGTTCACTTTCTTTAACTACTGTTGGTATGGGTGCGGTATTCTCTCTAATAGATGCAAGAATGCGATCGCTTTGACGCAAACCTGCCAATACATCGCCTGGTAGTTGCGAGAGAATTTCTTCAGTTAAAGACATTTTCAACAAACTGAACTCTACATTTTAAAACTACCTGACAATGAAGAAAGTAGATATGATGATGACACTTCCATCCTTGAGATTTTGCAGCTACCCAATGTCCCGCCAAGAAATAAATTTCTTGGCTAATAGCTTAAGTCCACTTAAGTGGACTGAGTAACAGCCGCTGATAGGGGTTTAGTCCTCTTGAGAGGACTTTAACTATTAGCCATAGGTTTCTAACCTATGGCGGTTTTTGCAGCTAGTGCAAGATTTGTAAGCGTTTCTGGAGAAGTGCAGCAGATATTAATTAACAGCTTAGGGATTTTTGATTGGATGTATTATCCCAAATTGAATAGCTTAGCGATCGCAGGCAATAATTTATTAGCTGCTTCGTATAATGTGGCAACTGTGGGTAAGCCTGCAAATATCCCTTTCAACATGGTGATTGCTGTTTTTGCAGTCTTTTGCTTGGTGGATTCTTGGGGATTTTGACCGGCTTCGGCTAAAGTTTTTACCTGTTCCAAGGCTTCGGCTTTGTCTGCTTCTGGTAAATGTGAAGACTGTGTAATTGCATCTTGCAACTGTGACAACAATTCTTTAATTCCTGGTTTATCTGGTTCGGGAGAATCAGGCAATTGATTGAGGGCAATACTTACATTACCGCTGATGGTTCCGAGATTTGCAACAGAACCACCGCCAGCGATACCGCTGACATTACTGCTATTTTGTATATTAATGCCGCTGATATCAGACATATTATTAATATTTCCTTGTATATTATATTTTGACTCCTGGAGTGCAGTTGTGATCATATTTTGTAAATCACGAATATAATTATCTTTTTCTATAAGTAGTAATTGCTGACTTTGAGATAAAGCTTTAAGTTGATTATAATCATCAAAATATTCTGCGCTCAGTTGAGATTTATCGCTACCTGCTGCGGTTTTGGCTTGAAGCAAGATTTTATCTTCGCCGCGTTTCTCTATTGCCACGATTTCTAACTCGGCTTCTGGATGGTTTTCTACAAGTTTTTTGAAAGCAATGGCAATGGCGCGGGGGTCAACACCTTGATTGTGGTAAAGGTCGAGGGTGTCAAAAATTGGCTGGATAAAGTCGGCAAAGTCGCCGTCTGCAAAAACCTCTTTTTTATTATCAGGTTTGCGGAGGGGGTCAGGGTTCTGTTTGGTGGGTAAGCGCATGAAGACATATTCACACCTGACACCATGCAATTTAGTTGTATTTGTAATGCCCCAATCTTCAATGTAAGCGCCGGTGAGAGTTGCACCTGTTAAATCAGTTGCGTCTAGTTGCGTTTGCTTCAGCTTTGCTCTTGAAAAATCGGCATCTTGCAAATTAGCTTCGCTGAGGTCAGCACCAATAAAACTAGCATCTGCTAGGTTAGCTTTTTGTAAGTTGATACCGCGCAGGTTTTCACGGTTAAAGTTTTTATCCTGTCCTTGTCCTGTAACTAGCAGTTGACGTACTTGTGAATTGTCAAGATAAGTTTTACCAGGACTAACATAGTCAAGCATTTTTGCTTCCTGCCAATGAGTACAGATAAGAGTAGTGTCTCGGAAATCTGTACTTTTGAGCGTAGCGTAGGCGAAATTAGCATTGGTTAAGTCAGCGCCACGAAAACTTGTACCTCCTATTTGAGCATAGGTGATAGCGGTATTACGAATACGAACCAAGGAGTCCTTTTCATCTTCTTTCATGGCTCGCCATCTGGTATACATAGTCAATAACGCTACCGCTCCTGCTACGGCGAAGTTTTCGGCTCTGGCTTCGATAAAAGGTATAGCTTCCGGAGCCATCAAGGCTAGAACCCCGATTTTAACTTCGGCCAAGGCTCCGGTTACGGCAAAGACTCCAACTCCGGCGAAGGTTCCAGCGAAGGTTCCGGCTCTCGCTACGGCAAAGACTAAGGCGAAGTCTCCGGGTATCATTCCCGCTGCGGTGACCGCCAAGGCTCCTAGTCCGCCTCCAAATCCGGCGAACCGTGTTCCTATTGCAAAAGCTACAAAAGCTACGGCTACTAAAACATATCGTTCTTCCTTACTAATTGTGCCAATTAAGACAGCAATTAATGTGATTAAAGCAATCCAGCCCTCAATCTGGCTCTCTTTGCTGGATAAGTCAAATATTTGCGACACATACAAACCATTTATAGCCCAGACACATCCTGACACTACTGACAACAGCCACGAGACAAGGACTAGGAAAATTGCCCAGTGATGTTTTAGTCCTGCTTTGGCATGGCTGAAGTTTGCCCCTCTCAAATTAGCGTTAGTAAAGTTTGCCCCTCGAATGTCGGCATAGCTAAAGTTTGCACCCGCAAGGTCTTGTCTACCTTTGAAGTTGCGTCCTTGGAGATTTTGACCGGAAAAGTCTAAAGCCATGTTCCACTTTACAGAAGTGAGCAAATTTTACTACATGCTTAAGCTTGTATGTTCAGCAATGGTAAGATATTTTTGTTTGTTGAAGCTCAAAGGTGCAATTTTGAGCATAAAAGCCGCAACTTTGAAGATAAAAGGCTCATTGTTGAGGCTCAAAGGCGCAACGTTGAGGATAAAAGGCTCATTGTTGAGGCTCAAAGGCGCAACTTTGAAGCTTAAAGGCACAACGTTCAGGATAAAAGGTGCAACTTTGAGGTTTAGAGGCTCATCATTAGAGATTAAAGGCTGATTTTTACACTTTTTATTGAAAGCGACTTAAATGATTTACCACTGTTCCACGATGAGATTATCTACATAGTTAAAATGTTCATCGTTTGTCGCTAATCTCCAGCCATGTTCCAGACATTGGGCTGCAATCCAAATGTCATTTTCTGGGATTGGTCTGCCTTTGCGCTTCAAGGTAAGGCGTGTTTGGGCGTATGAACTTGCAGTTTCTCGCCCCATTGAAACTAAAGCACAAGCCTCAATAAACTGTAAATAGCGAGTCAAGTTTTGCAGGGGACGGGCAGAATTTTCCGCTCCAAACAGCAGCTCAGCAACAACAGGTAATGGAAGGACAATAATAGTAGGCAAAGCTGTGACTCTTGCAACTACCATCGCATCACCATTGAGATAGCGAATAGCAACGGAAGTGTCTAAAGCTATTTCACCAGCCATTGGAATCAATTTGCTCAAACTCCTGATCAATCACAGACTGCAATTGTGCGGCTTCTTCGTCACTCAGAATACCTGCAAACTGTAACAATGGATGAGGCTGAGTCTGTTGGCACTCAATTATGATCTTAACTTTGCTATGTTCTGCTACACCTATTAGTGTTTGCAGTGGACGCAAAACTCCATTTTCATATATTGCTTCAATCGTTTGAGTTTCTGGCATACAATTTTGCAACCTAATTCCTACTCAAAATTCTATAGCAGTTTACATGATTGCTTTTTCAAATTGTTCCCAGTGTAGCAAGAGAGTTGCCACAATAGAACTGAGAGTCTCATCGTCAGGACTGCTTTACAATGTATCAAACTGACCCGCCACGTTCTCCAAAAGATGTTTTACCTACGATGTATGATCTTCCTAGTGAAGACCCAGAGGAACCTGGTTTGCCCGATCAGTTTCATATACTGCAACCTCGTTTATTAGACGAAACCTTTTGTCCTCCAAATTACCCTAGCGATCGCATATTTGTTGCTAGCGATTTAAATCTTTACTACGATGCACAGCATCCACTGTGGCATAAACGTCCAGATTGGTTTGCTGTTTTAGGTGTTTCGCGTCTCTACAATCAGCGGAATTTACGCTTAAGTTATGTGCTTTGGCAAGAGGGTGTTAGTCCTTTTGTCGTCGTAGAATTGTTATCCCCTGGTACTGAAAACGAAGATTTGGGGCAGACATTACGGGATATTGAACAACCACCAGGAAAATGGGAAGTGTATGAGCAATTTTTACGTATTCCCTATTACGCTGTATTTGATCGCTATAAATATGAATTTAAGATGTTTAAATTAGATGGGGGTCGTTATGCTGAGGTAGCTTTGTCTGAATCACGCTTTTGGATACCTGAACTACAACTAGGTTTGGGTGTGTGGCACGGTAGTTATCAAGATGTAGAACAGCCTTGGCTGCGCTGGTACCATAGAACAGGCAACTGGGTATCTACTGCTGTGGAAATTGAAAGGCAACGGGCTGAAATTGAAAGACAACGCACACAAAGATTGATAGCACAATTGCGCTCTCTGGGTGTGGAACCTGATTTAGATTAATTTAAAGGAAATATTTATGAACCGCTCAAAAATAGTTGCCATTATTACAGGTGCGATTTCGATTATTTTAGCGATCGCCTACCTGATTCTCGTCCAACTCCTGGACTTCCGCGATATGAAACCCGCCCCCATTAGTCAAATTGAAACACCTGCGATCGCTATCTATCAATCGCAGGTTGACTGTAATTCCAACAGTTATCAGTTACCAATCATCTGTAATCAAATTTATTGATTAGTTGGGGGAGAAGGTGGGCGATCGCTATTAGGATGAGGTGGAACGCCCAGCGCATCCTTTAATTGTTGTTCTGTTACCCCCAACTTAGCCGCAGCAGCAGCAAAATCAGGACGAGGCGGACGCTTGCCTTCGCCGGGATTGGGAGGATTGGCAGGCACTCCCAACGCATCCTTTAATTGTTGTTCTGTCACCCCCAACTTCGCCGCCGCAGCAGCAAAATCAGGGCGAGGCGGACGCTTGCCTTCGCCGTGATTGGGAGGATTAGCAGGCACTCCCAAAGCATCCTTTAATTGTTGTTCTGTCACACCCAACTTCGCCGCAGCAGCAGCAAAATCAGGGCGAGGCGGACGCTTGCCTTCGCCGGGATTGGGAGGATTGGCAGGCACTCCCAACGCATCCTTTAATTGTTGTTCTGTCACCCCCAACTTGGCCGCAGCAGCAGCAAAATCAGGACGAGGCGGACGTTGATCGTCTGGTGGTTGGTTGGATGGGTCTGGAACTTGGGCAATTTGATGGGATTTAGTTTCAGCATTTGCTTGGTTGAGTGAAATATAACCAAATGTGCCAACCAAAACAGGAATTGTTGCGATCGCTAATATTCTACGAACGTTCATAATTAATCTCCAAAAGTTATTTAGAATTGGCTGATGATTGATGATTGATGATTGATGACTGATGACTGTTGCTGATATTTATAATTAGACTTGCTCTAAATGACAGTTTGCCTGGTTTTTAAATTACAGTTTTGTAATTTAAGGAATGCAAAGAGCGATCGCGACTGAAGACTAGGCAAAATGTAAGGGCACTGCAATTAATGTCAATTGGGTCTTATCTGGTTTTGAATTGGTGGCTGAACATTTCCTCAAAAACTCCTGTTGCTTACATTTATGATTAAGCCACCTCAAAATTACAATTTGCCTAGTTTGAAAATTACACTTTTGTAATTTAAACAAGAGGATAAAAAAATCTAAAATACAACCATCAGGAAACGCCCAATTCCCAAGCTTGGCTTTCGCTTATGAAAAGACTTTCGTTTCGATTCCGAATTGCCCTGTTGTCTGCAACTCTTGCAGGAAGTGCCATAGTAGGGTTTGGTGCAGTTTCTTGGTTGCAGATTTACAATGCAAATATCAGCCGCCTCGATGCAGAAATTTTAAATCATTTGATGCGAGCAACCCGTTCCCCGATGAAACCGCGATGGCAAGACTACGGAGACTCGTTAACCTATACCTTCAGCAGGAATGGAAAAACCCCTATTGCACTGCTGGTGCTTGACCCTAACGGCAACACACTTTATCAATCTAACTCGCTACCTGCCGACATCGAAGTGAATCGTCTGCTGGTGCAGCGTCTTCAGTTGACACCTCTGCCACCACCCCCTCCCGGTGAACTACCACCTTTACCTTTTGGGAATCCATCTAAATTAGTACCGCCCTTTCTTCCTCCACACCCACCTATCGCCGTTACTGAACGAACGGCGACAGAAACTTGGCGAATTGGGGCGGTTAAATTTCCTGATGTTCAAGTTGCCATTGCTGTCAGTCTGCAAGCCGTCAATCAAGACATGGCTGCAATTCGCAATATCTTTCTTGTTTCAATTCCGGGAGTACTGATGCTGGTTGCTGGGGGAGCATGGTTAATTTCTGGTCGTGCTTTGCGTCCTATTCGGCAATTAACCGAGGTAATTCAACAAGTCACCGTCAAAGGGCTAGATCAAAGGATTCCCAAAAGTACCACGGATGTTGAATTTGCCGAACTGATTCGGGTATTTAACCAAATGCTCGAACGCCTAGAACGCAGTTTTACTCAAGCTTCGCGCTTCAGTGGTGATGCGGCTCATGAATTGAAAACTCCACTGACAATTCTGCAAGGCGAACTAGAACGAACTTTGCAAGAGGTTGAGCCAGGTTCAAAGGTGCAACAGCGCTTAAGCAATTTGTTGGATGAGGTAGGCCGCCTGAATGGAATTACGCGCAAACTTTTGCTGTTATCTCTAGCAGATGCGGGAAAAATCAGCTTGTATTTAATTGAGGTGGATCTGTCTGAGTTGCTGATTGAGATGGTAGAGGATGTAGAATTACTAGCTCCCCACCTGAGTGTGCAAACTGATATTAGTGAGGGTTTGCGTTTGATGGGCGATCGCGATTTGCTCCTTCAAGTTCTGCAAAACCTATTCAGTAATGCCATAAAATATAACATTGCCGATGGTTGGATTAAGATTCGCGCTCATCAAACTCAAAGAACTATCCACGTTACCATCGCTAATGCATCAAAAGACATTCCCCAAAGCGATCGCGATCGCATTTTTGACCGCTTTTATCGCGGCGATCCCGCCCATACCCGGAAAATAGAAGGACTCGGACTCGGACTCAGCCTTGCTCGTGAAATTGCCCGCGCTCATGGTGGCAACCTCATCCTTAATTCTACATCTTCTGGTGAAACTGCCTTTACCCTAACTTTGCCGATTAAGTAAGTAGGTAGGCACAAAAAAAGTTAACTAGTGAGGATCGTCAGTTGTCAGTTGTCAGTTGTCAGTTGTCATTAGTAAGGGTTTCAGGCATTTTACGTTTCGTAACATAGTCATGTTGATTTTCACTTACTTACTTAGTTGAGCGATCGCGTCAGGAAAGCCTTTGATTCAGCCTAAAAACATCTCACTGGCAAAAAATCATCAAAGCTATTGTTCAATCTCAGCACGGATAGCTCAGGGCTACTACAAAGCCCCGCCCTTTAGGGATGGGGTTAGCTTACATTCTGCGGCGTAATCAAAAGCTAGTAGCCAATATTATCCCTGAAGAGTCTCCAAATGTGCGATCGCATCCATAATTTGTTGATAATATTGTATATTTCCTTCTTGGTAGTAAAGCTCGGCAGATTTTTGGAAATCGGCAATTGCGCCTTGATAATCTTGGAGATGACAACGGATATCAGCTCGCAAAATATAAGCTGAAGCTGAATAAGGCTGAAGTTGCAAAGCTTGGTTTAAGTCTGTTTGCGCTTTTGGGAAGTCTCCCAATTGCAAAAAGCTACGACCCCGATTATACCAGTATTCAGCCAAGCTAGAGTCGATGGCAATAGCTTGATCGTAATCTGCTATTGCCCCTTCATAGTCTTGCAGGGCATATCGAGCATTGGCGCGATCGCTGTACAATGTCGCCAACTGGGGATTGATTTGCAAACCTAGAGTATAGTCAGCGATCGCACCTTCATAGTCTTGTTGGGCATAGCGCAAAGAACCCCGATTATAGTAAGCTTCTACTAAATCAGGATTAATCTGTATAGCTTTGTTGTAATCTGCCATCGCTGCTTGTTCCGCTCCTAACAAACGGCGGGCATTACCTCGGTTACAATAAACTTGGGAAAACTCAGGTGATAATTCTATTGCTTTGGTATAGTCTTTGATTGCAGCAGAGAAATTCTGCAAAGCTTCCTGAACAATTCCTCTACCGTAATAAGCTTCTACTAATTTGTTATTTATCTGCAATGCTTGGTTGTAGTCTGCAATTGCTCCTTGATAATCTCCCAACCAGCGACGAGCAGTGGCGCGATCGCAGTATGCTTCAGCTAAATGAGGATTTTGTTGCAGTAATTGATCGCTATGTGCAATTGCTTGAGTATAATCTCCTAATTGGCAATGAGCATGAGCCAGAAAGCCATAAACTAAAGTTAAAGTCGGATTTTTCTGCAATGCGAGATGAAAGTCCTCAATCGCTCCTTGATAATCTTGTAGGTGAGAACGAATTAAACCCCGCTCATAGTATGCTTGTGCATCATCAGGATTCAGCATTACAGCTAAGTTAAAGTCCTCAATCGCTCCTTGATAATCTTGCAGGTGAGAACGAACCAAACCCCGATTGTAGTATGCTACGGCAAAATTAGGGTCAATTTCTAGCGTGCGATTGAAATCTGCAATTGCGCCTTGATAGTCTCCTAAAGCATAGCGGATATTAGCTCGGTTATGGTAAGCTTCTTTGAGGTTAGGGTCAAGTTGTAATGCTCGGTGATAATCAGCGATCGCTTGCTGATATTCTCTTAAATTATGGTAAGCAGTAGCGCGACTGCTGTAAGCTGCGGCAAAATCAGGATACCACTGTAAAGCTTGTTGGAAATCTGCAATGGCTGCTTGATAATCACCATGTTGATCACGAACAACACCCCGATTATGGAATGCCTGAGCAATATCGAAGTGGATATGATTAGCTAAGTCAGTACTCAACTCGATTGTTTGGTGATAATCTGCGATGGCTTTATCATAATCTCCTAAAACAAAGTAGGCATTACCGCGACTGTGGTAAGATTGGGCAAAGTCAGGATTGATTTGTAATGCCTGATAATGATCGGCGATCGCTCCAGTATAATCTGCTAAAAAGTAACGAGCATTAGCCCGATTGTAGTAAGCTTGTGCAAAATCAGGATTGATTTCTATTGCTCGATCAAAGTCAGCGATCGCTGCGTGATAATCTTTGAGTTCACCGCTCTTGATAATACCCCTATTATGGTAGGCTTCAGCATATTCATGATTAAGTTTGATTGCTTGAGTGTAAGAAGCGATCGCTCCTTGATAGTCTCCTTGTAAATGTTTGTCTAATCCTTGGTTAAAAAAATTCTCAGCGTTCATTTAAGTAGAAAGGCACAAATAAATCTAACCATATCAAACTCCAGGTTTGACTTGTCTCGCCTTCAGGCTGGTTACAAGCAGCCAATTATGCTTCTTCAAAGGAAAAATTCTTCTGGATCAAGTAGAGTTCAATTAGCAAACAGGCAGATGACTTTATCATTTCTTGCTTATTTTAGTGTTTTTAGTAAGCAAAATGCGTAAATGGTTACTCAAAAAGCTTGAATGCTTACTCAAAAAGCTTGATTGCTTTCTCATTTTGGTGTTTTCCGCAAGCAAAAAGCTTGAACACTTACTTAAAATGCTTGAATGCTTACTCATTTCAGTAGATCACGCACTCATTTTGGTGTTTTTTGCAAGTAAAAAGCCTGAACGCTTACTCATTTCGGTAGATCACGCACTCATTTTGGTGTTTTCCGCAAGCAAACGGCATATTGGCTTCTAAAAATGCTTGAATGCTTTCTTATATCAGTAGATAGCGCACTGATTTTAATCTATTTTGCAAGTAAACAGGTAGAGACTGCTGCCAAACTACAGACTGTAACTGGTAGGGTGTGTTGTCGCCAAGCGCAACGCACCCTTCGGCTTGGTGCAGTCGCCTGGGTCGGGCTAACCCTACCAAGAGCGCTGCTTCACCATCACTGTTTTTCGGTGCGTTAGGACGTTCGTCCATAACGCACCCATTGTTTGTGAATTGCCGCATCAAGTTTAGTATCTTTGAGAATGCTGGTAATGCGAGCTTGGTTACCTCCAGTAAAAAATATACCAGTTGCTTTGGCGTATGAAATTAAAAATGATAAATTCAACTATTTTTATTGGCAATGTTATACATAACAAGTTTTTATTTATTAGTAATAAAAACCCCTTCATAGCAATATGAAAGGGTTTTGAGGATTGTTTTTGAGAAAAATGATACTGCTAAAATTCATTCCTTAGATGATTAAACTTTAACTTTAACTACTATAAATTTACTCCACCTATAGTTTAATTTTAGATTAAGCTGAGAAGTTATCATGGATACAAAGAAATTTCTTGACAATTGTAAATTGATAATTATTAACACCATTACTTATACCTTTTGCTAAAAACTTACCCAAAAGAGGATGAAGTTTTTCATAATTGACGACTGAGGCAAACAATAGCTAAAACTCCTATTTTCATGTAAAAGCAATTTATGGATTGCAGCAAAGAGCGTGTAGTTTCACTTTAGTCCGATAATTTATTATTTATCCTTTTATTCATCTCAGGCACGTGGATATTCCTGTAAAGGGTTTCAAAGCTTGACTTAATTCAACTCAAATTTAAGTTTGGTAAAACTAACCAACAATAAGTTCGGTTTTGCCCACTAGTAAGACTTTCCTGATTTAGTACATTGGTATTACTGGTAAATAACCAAGGACATTAAACTTCTTCAGTACCTATTAGTTTTTAGTTTTTAAGCAAAAGCCTCTTTCTCTGAGCAGGAGGGGGCTTTAGCATTCTTGTGAAGGAAAACTGGAAGAGTGAAAAAAAAGATTTTTGCAGCAGTTCTTGCCCTTTTAACTTTAATTATGGTTTTACTTGCAGGTTCTACACAGAGTTTTGATAATTCTCATCAAATCAACGAACTCTATATCTTTGGTGATAGCCTTTCGGATATAGGAAATGTATTCAAAGCCACTAACGGAGTTTATCCTCCTAGTCCACCTTACTTTCAAGGGCGTTATTCTAATGGCCCAGTTTGGGTAGAATATCTTGGTTCTCAACTAGGATTAACTAATACAAAAAGCAGTAATTTTGCTTATGGAGGTGCAACTACTGTCAGCGGTAGTCTGAATGGAGTTCCAGGTACGTTAGTACAAGTATATACTTATACTAAATACCATCAAAAGTTAAATCCCAATGCACTTTATGTGATCTGGGCTGGAGCAAATGACTATCTTTTTGGTGCAGACCAGCCTGCTGCTTCAATTGCTAATTTATCCAATGCAATTAAATCACTTTCATCAGCAGGAGCTAAAAAAATCTTGGTTGCTAATTTACCAGATTTAGGTAAACTTCCAGCAACCTACAATACTTTTAATTCCCGTGCCCTTAGTTCATTGACAAACCTGCATAATTTGGAATTGGCTAAAAGTATAAATTTGTTTCACCAACAATCAGAGAATAAGACTCAAATATTTCAACTTGATGTTAATTCTTTATATCGGGAAGCAATGGATAAACCTGAAAAATTTGGTTTGACAAATGTGACTCAGGGGTGCATTTCTAATCTTGCTACTTGTGACAATCCAAACAAGTTTTTGTTCTGGGATGGCATTCATCCAACAACTGCTGCTCATCGCATCTTGGCACAAGCAGCTTTGAAGACCCTCTCTGAATGAATTTAAATTCACCTTGAAAAAGATTAGTTGACACTCTCCAGTAGGGTGCGTTGTCGCCCAGCGCAACGCACCGCCAACAATTGACTATGAACAGGAAGCTAGAACAATTAAGGGGCTACTGTTGTGCTTCAACGGGGCGTTCGTCGGGAAGAAACTCTCCAGGTTTTGTATCAATAGCTGGTTTGGTGACTTCAATTCCGGGTACAGGCAGGTTAAAATTCGGGCCTCTACGAATAATGCGGCTACCAAAATATACGTATGCAATCAGTAATAAAATGTAAGTAACTGTAAAACCTGTGAGGGATGCAAGCACATTGGTAGCAGGAACGTGAGAGGCAGAATCTACAGTGCGAATTTGCCTGTAAAGCGTCCACGGCTGCCGCCCAACACAGCGTACAATCCAACCGGTATCGATCGCAATAAATCCCAGAGGAGCTGCAAACATCCAACCACGCATTAGCCAACGCTGTTGAGTAATCTTTTCTTGTGAAAGCTTGCCTAGTAGCCAATAGAAAACACTAATAAACATTAATGCAGCTAAGAAAAAACCAATTGCAACCATCGTGCGGAAACAATAGTAGACTACACCAATCAAGCGTGGACGATCCTCTGGTTTCCACTCTTTTAAACCTAATACCGGCTCAGTTAATTTTTCTTTAAATTCCAAGATATATCCCAGTGCATTGGGAATGACAATTTCCCAATCATTTTTCTGTGCTTTGTTATTTGGTAAAGCTAGAAGACTCCAATCAGCAGACTGTCCAGCGGTAACTGTATTCCATTGTGCTTCCATTGCCGCTAATTTTTCTGGTTGATAGCGGTACACTTGTTCAGCATTCAAATGTCCTACATATATTTGTAAAGGAGCAACTGCGATCGCAGCTGCTAAGGCAATCACAAAAGATTTAGAAAAAAAGGCTGTATGGCGATTTTTAAGAATATACCAAGCACTAATCCCACCAATGACAAACAAAGACGTTTCTAGCGTTGCCAAAAACATATGCAAAACGCTGAACGGCATAAACGGGTTAAGGATTGCTTGAAAGTAATCATGAACTACAAACTTACCATTAACCATCTCTCCGCCTGCTGGTGTTTGCATCCAGGAACTCGCAGTCAAAATCCAAACCGTCGATAAATTTGCCCCAATGGCTACCAAAATTGTCGAGAGATAGTGAATCGCAGGATTGACACGTTCCCAGCCGAATAACATAATGCCTAGAAACGCGGCTTCTAGCATAAATGCCCAAGATGCCTCAAAACCAATAACACTGCCAAAAAAATTGCCAACCGCTTCCGAAAAGGGTGCCCAGTTCGTGCCAAACTGAAATTCCATTGGAATGCCCGTTGCTACACCAACACCAAAGTTGAGGGCATACAATTTAGACCAAAAGCGAGCATGATAGTAATAGTCAGGATTACGAGTTTTCAACCACAGTCCTTCAATGATGACTAAATAAATTCCCACACCTGTTGTCAGCGTGGGCCAAAGCATATGAATGCAAGCAGTCAGTGCAAACTGCATCCGCGACAGTACAACGGTATCAGATAGAAATTCCATGATCACTTCTGTTGATAGAGGGAACTATTGAGCAGGGCAGCTGTTACGTTTGGATTAGCTGAACCTGGAACTGAAACCACCTCTAATTATGAAACGGATATATAGTAATGGCCCAAGCACCAGAATTAAACACACTCAAGATAGAATCTGGTTGTGCCAAAAGCGCATCTATTCTCCCAAACTGTGGGGATAGAACGCTATAATTCACTCAATTTCCTAATCTTGTTCAACCTCAGAGTTATTAATCTAATTCCATCATGAGTAATCTCGATCAAGTGCTGCAAGATGCTTTGCAACTTTCCTACGAGCAGCAAGAAATGCTGATCAAGATTCTACAAAACCGCCGCCACGAAAATCGTCGTACAGAAATAGCCACGGATGCTCAACAAACCTTAGCTGATTTCCATATAGGTAAATTTCGGCATCAATCAGCCCAAGATGTCATTGCAGCGTTACGCCAGTCTTTAAATGAACCAGAGAAATGAGACTGCTGGTTTTAACCCCAAAATTCAAACGAGCATTCCATAAGTTTGTCAAGCGAAATGCTGAACTCCAGCAGCGCATTGAAGAAACTCTTCAACAAATGGAAGCAGACGTATTTGCCGCAGCCTTGGGTACCCACAAACTGAGTGGCAAACTCGATGGTCTTCAGGCTTGTTCTTGCGGCTATGATTGTCGTGTTGTCTTCTCCATTGAACTGGATGTAGAAACAAATAGTGAAGTCATTGTTCTGCTCGACATTGGGACGCATGATGAAGTTTATTAACTGTATGGTATTGACGACAGTAGGTCAGCGAACTTATCGTCAACATCTTTACACCAATGCATATACAGTTACTACCTGAGATTGAGATTTAGTGAACAGTTGGGGTAAAAAATAGGGTTAGCGATACCTGGTTTAGGTGTAGCGATCGCTTAATTGAAACATGCAACAAAATGCAAAAACCCTGCTCAAGACTGAGCAGGGTTTTGTAAAGTTTTTTTGCTAACACTTTGAGATTTTTTTTAGAAAACATTCATGATTGTGATGATGCTGACACTAGTCAACATAATCAAAGCGCCCATAACTATAGATTGACCCAGGGTATTAGAGAATTTTGAATTGTTCATTTTAGTAAAAATCCTTAATTTACTGGATTAGATAAACATATCAGTAACAGTATAAATATCCATAAAAGTATCGTAAAACTTAAATTTTTGTAAAGTTTCTTAGTAAATGCTGTGGTATTTGCTCAATATCTAAGGATATAACAATAATATTTGTATAAAAAAATACTAAAAAATTTTGTCTCTTGTTAGGTAGTGATAACCGAACAAAATAATTCACTTATCTCCGAGCGGGATATGAGCCTTTATAGGGTAAGATTAATCTTAATCAAGGTAAAACCATTTCATCGGAAAATAATCATGACAGCTTCTACGGCATCTAGAAACCAAACAGCCGCTTTTGACTTGGATCTATTAAATCAACAGTTTGAAACTGCTACTCCCAAAGAAATCCTGGCATGGTCTATAGAGAATATCCCCACAGGACTGGTACAAACCAGCGCCTTTAACGTCGATGATATGGTTATTACCCATATTCTCTACAGCGAACTCAAGCATCCAGTTCCAGTTATCTTTCTCGACACCTTGTTCCACTTCCCCCAAACTCTAGAACTAGTTGCTAAAGCCAAAGAAGTCTATAACTTAGATTTACAAACTTATAAAACTCCAGATGTAGACAGCCGCGAAGCGTTCACCGCTAAATACGGCGAAGCACTCTGGGATAAAGATATTGCTCAATTCCACCAAATTACTAAAATTGAACCACTATTACGGGGTTTGAACGAACTCAACACAGTTGCTTGGATTACTGGACGCCGCCGCGACCAAGCTGTTACCCGTGCTAATATGCCCATATTTGAACTCGACAATCAAGGTCGGTTGAAAGTAAATCCCATAGCTACCTGGACACGCCAAGATAGCTGGCGTTATGTGGCTGAACATGGAGTAATTTACAATCCTCTACATGACCAAGGTTATCCCAGCATCGGTGACGAACCCATCACCACCAAAGTAGCTGAAGGTGAAGACGAACGCGCCGGACGCTGGCGGGGAAGCAATAAAACAGAATGTGGAATTCATATTTAATTTAGTCATTAGTCAGTTGTCATTAGTCAGTAGTATTTAGAGAAAGAACAACTGACAACTGACTAAATATGATTAAAATCCTTCATCTCTCCGACATCCACATGGGAAGTGGCTTTTCCCACGGACGAATTAATCCTGCAACAGGGTTAAATACACGATTAGAAGATTTTGTCAATACACTATCTCAATGTATTGACCGATCGCTCGCAGAACCAGTAGATTTAGTATTATTTGGTGGTGATGCTTTTCCTGATGCGACACCACCACCATATGTGCAAGAAGCTTTTGCCAGCCAGTTTCGCCGTCTGGTGGATGCTAATATTCCTACAGTGTTGTTGGTAGGCAACCATGATCAACATTCCCAAGGACAAGGAGGAGCGAGTTTAAATATTTACCGCACCTTGGGAGTACCAGGTTTTGTAGTCGGTGATAAATTAACCACTCACCACATCTCAACGCGCAACGGTAGAGTGCAAGTTATCACCCTTCCTTGGTTGACACGTTCCACCTTAATGACTCGTGAAGAAACTGAAAACTTGTCATTAGCGGAAGTCAACCAATTGTTAACTGAACGTTTGCAAGTTGTTTTAGAAGGGGAAATTCGCCGTCTTGATCCTGATGTGCCAACTGTGCTTTTGGCTCACTTGATGGCTGATAATGCTTCCTTGGGAGCAGAACGCTATTTGGCGGTGGGTAAAGGCTTCACTCTACCCTTATCTTTACTGACGCGTCCTTGTTTTGATTATGTAGCGCTAGGACATGTCCACCGCCATCAAAATTTGAATAAATCTAACAACCCGCCAGTGATTTATCCAGGAAGCATTGAGCGGGTAGATTTTAGTGAAGAAAAAGAAGACAAAGGCTATGTAATGATAGAACTGGAGCGGGGTAATGTGAAATGGGAATTTTGCCCCTTGCCAGCTCGGGTTTTTCGTACAATTGAGGTGGATGTCTCCAAAGCAGATGATCCCCAAGCTGCATTGATCAAAGCGATCGCTAAACATGATATTCAAGATGCAGTAGTGCGGCTAATTTACAAACTCCGCTCGGAACAGTTGGATTTAATTGATAACCCTGCATTACATGCTGCTTTAAATTCTACTCACACCTACACCATTCAACCAGAATTAGTCAGCCAGCTAGCTCGACCGCGCATTCCGGAATTAAGTGCAAGTAGTAGCATTGACCCAATGGAAGCATTAAAAACTTACTTAAACAATCGTGAAGATTTGAAAGATATAGCTACATCTATGCTAGAAGCAGCAGAAAAATTGCTAGCAGATGATGTAGAAGTTTGGCTAGAAGCAACTAATTCGTAATTCGTAATTCGTAATTCGTAATTACAGAAACTAGGATTTAATCAGGATTTCTAAAGTTTAAAGTTCTGATATTAGTTAACAATGGCAGATTGAGTTAGTGACTGCTTAAGGAAATGCGAGCGCTATGACTCAAGTCAAATCTCAACTCACACTAAAAGAATTCCTAGCCCTACCAGAAGGCGATATAACCTACGAATTAGTTGATGGTAAAGCAAAACCAAAAATGGCTCCAAAAAGATTTCATTCAAGACTAACAGGCGCAATTTATATAATCTTAACTCCGTGGGCAAAAAATCACGGTGAGGTTGGTATTGAGTGGGCTGTCACTTTAAAACGCAAAGGTAGAGATTGGGTTCCTGTACCAGACTTATTCTTTGTTTCCTACTCTCGCCTGAATAGCGATGTGATTGAAGATGAACCTTGTCCCATACCTCCAGACTTAGCCATTGAAATCATCTCTCCTGACCAAACTTTTGGCGAAATGAGTGCCAAAGCTACAGATTATCTAGATGCGGGTGTGATGAGAGTTTGGGTTGTGGATGCAAAAGCTAAAACAATAACTATTTTTTATCCCGATGCACGACCTCAAACAAAAATCGGTGAAGATAGTTTAGAAGATTCTTTATTTGAAGGGCTGCAAATTACACCCGACCAAATTTTTCAACAAGCGGGAATTCCTGAGAAATTTTTAAGTGCGATCGCTTGATTATATGCTCTGTGAATAAAAGTGCGATCGCTGTTTCAATCATGAGAGAATATAGTAAAAGTTCAAAACAGTCAAAACCCCACCCCGCATTTGCTTTTTGCAAACCTCCCCTCCCCGTGAACGGGGAGGGGCTGGGGGTGGGGTTAAAGCGTACCTCATGCAAACGAGAACCGCTAAAGTAAAAGAATTAGTATAAAGTCTTATGGTTACACTTCAACTTAGACAAATTCGAGTCCCACCAGGGCAAAGAATAATACTAGAAGATGTGAGTTGGCAAGTATTTGAAGCAATTCTCAACGAATTAGGAGAACATCGTAGGAGTCGAGTAGCATACAGCCAAGGAACACTAGAAATTATGGCTCCGTTACCAGAACATGAGCGAAGTAAGGTCATAATTGGAGACTTAGTAAAAGCCTTGCTGGATGAACTCGATTTAAATTGGGAGTCTTTAGGTTCAACTACCTTGAAGCGAAAAGACAAGAATGCAGGTATTGAACCGGATGATTGCTTTTATATTCAAAATTATAAGTTAATGATTGGTAAAGACAACATTGACCTCAATGTTGATCCTCCTCCTGATTTGGCAATTGAAATTGATGTCACCTCTAAAACTCAAATTAGTGCTTATAAAGCATTAAAAGTCCCTGAAATTTGGCGATATGAAAACAGAAATTTAGAAATTAGTTTACTGCAAGGTGAGCAGTATGTGAAGTCTCAGACAAGCCCGACATTTCCTAATTTTGCTATCATTGAAATCATTCCTCAATTTGTGGAAATGGCGCGAACCACAGGAATGAGTTCCGCATTGAAAGAGTTTCGGAAATGGGTAAAAGAGCAGATTTGAGTAATTAGACTTAAGACTTTTGACTGCCTAAACCAGAAGATATGCTTTTTAGCTGTATGATAGCTGATCTACTAGGTAAGTGCGATCGCTAGACATAATATGTATTATCTGTAACAGATTATTTAGGAAAAACTATGTTATCCATGCAACCGTGTTTATTAGCTTACCTGCGAAAAAACCCGGTTTTTTTGTTCATAATACCGTTAATAACTTGATAATATCTTATTATATTAGATGTCGCCAGTAGTGTTAGGACATCAACAGATAATAAAACCTAGACCCAAAAAGACTTTTTACCCAGTCCCTAGTCCCTAGTCTCCAGTCCCCAGCTATACTTACGTATTTTAATTATTGGACAAATGCTTCAAACTATCTTCCCTACTTGTGAAAATAGATTTTAGTAATAGTGATATCCATGACAAATCACTCACATAGTAACAAAAATTGAAGCCATATGAGAACTTTTGTTCTATGTGCTATATAATCTTAAACAATTACGGTATTACGCTCAAGATACCGTGGATTTTAGGAGTAAATGCTGATGAGCAAGCCGCAACATGCGACACAGTTAGGAATTTACCTAATTGAGGGAATGCAGATTTATGTCGTGAAAACTTTGCAAACTATGCAGGTTTGGTATCAAAGAATAACTAGAAACTCTATACGAAGCTTTGTGTGTCTGTTTTTAGTAGGTATTTTTTTGAGTATGGCTGTCGCCGCCTGTTCTGGAAGCAGTTCAGCGACAAAAGCTGATGTCAAGCTCAAACTAGTTTCTTTCTCCGTTACTAAAGCAGCACATGACAAAATAATTCCCTTATTTGTGCAAAAGTGGAAGCAAGAACACAACCAAAATGTGACTTTTGAGCAAAGTTATGGAGGTTCTGTAGCTCAAGCGGCTGCTGTCATTGCTGGTAAGCAAGAAGCAGACATAGTACACCTGGCACTTCCTTTTGATGTTAACAAAATTCAGCAAGCAGGGTTAATTAAATCAGGTTGGGAAATCAAATCTCCTAGAAATGGTGTTGTGAGTAGATCCGTAGCTGCTATTGTCACCCGTGAAGGCAATCCTAAAGGTATTAATACTTGGCAAGACTTGGCAAAAGATGGAGTGACATTGATTGCAGCTAACCCGAAAACCTCTGGTATTGCTATTTGGGAATACCTAGCTTTGTGGGGTTCGGTAACTCAAGCAGGCGGTGACGAGACAGCAGCATTAGATTTTGTCACCAAAGTTTATAAAAATGTCCCTGTGTTGGCAAAAGATGCTCGTGAGGCTAGCGATTTATTTTTCCAAAAAGGTCAAGGAGATGTCTTAATTAACTATGAAAATGAAGTATTTTTAGCAGCCCAAAATGGTAAAAAACTACCTTATATCGTACCAAAAATCAATATCTCCATTGATAATCCTGTAACCGTAGTCGATAAAAATGTTGATAAGCACGGTACAAGAAAAGTTGCAGAAGCATTTGTTGATTTTCTTTACTCAACAGAAGCTCAACGAGAATTTGCTAAATTGCAATATCGGCCTGTAAACCCCACCGTTAGCCAAGAAGTATTATCTCAGTATCCCAAAATCGATACTTTATTTACATCTCAAGATTTAGGTGGGTGGGACAATATCCAGAAAAAGTTTTTTGTGAATGGAGCGATCTTTGATCAAGTTCAGGCTGCTAAAAAAGCATGAAGCTTTATATGAATTAGAGAAAGCATAGATAAAACTAACTGCTATCGAATCAGACAATTGCACCGTAAAAGTAATTCATAGCAATTAGCCTGTACTTTAGTTAGATGTCAACTACTATAATTTTTAGTCAATTTTGAGCTTATGAGCTTTCATAGACTATTTAAAGATAAATTATTCCTTGCATTTTTGATGTTTGTCACCTCAGGTGTGACTGGTTGTAGCAGCGCCGAAGAAAAGAAAAGTCAGGTGAGTATTGATGGTGCAGCAGTAGGTTTCCCTATTTCTCTAGCAGTTGCAGAAGAATATGGCAAGCTGAAATCTGATGCTAAAGTTAGTGTTGCTTCAAGTGGTACTGGTGGTGGTTTTAGTAAATTTTGTAATGGCGATATTGATATTGCTGGTGCTTCTCGTACAATTAAAGACGAAGAAATCAAAAAATGTAAAAGCAAGAATGTTGAATTTGTCGAGTTGCCTATTGCTTTAGATGGCATCGCTGTTATTGCTAACCGTAAAAATAACTTTGTCAAATGTCTCACTATTAAGGAATTAGCCACAATTTGGAGCGCTAAATCAGACGGTAAAATCTTGACATGGAATCAAGTTAATCCGAAATTTCCTAAGGAAAAACTCAAGCTGTACGCTCCTGCTTCTGATACTGGGACGTTTGATTACATGACTCAAGCTGTTACTGGCAAAGCCAAGAATGGCCGCACAGACTACACACCTAGCCACAATCAAAACTTACTCGTGCAAGGAGTTTCAGGTGAACCATCAGCTTTAGGTTATGTAGGCATATCTTACTATATTCAAAATCAAGACAAACTCAATTTAGTTGCAGTAGAAGACCCCACAGGCAAATGTGAAAAACCAGTTCCTATAGATAATGTTGTCAAAAATATCTACACACCATTATCTCGCCCCTTATTCATCTATGTCAGTAAAAAATCCTTAGATACCAAGCCAGCAGTTAAAGAATTTGTAGATTTCTATCTAGAAAACTCCTGGAAGTGGGTAGATAGTGTAGGTTATGTAGCATTACCTGATGAAGCTTACGTCAAGGTAAAACAAAAATTGGCTACTGGTGAAACTGGTACTAAATTTAAAAAAGCTAAACCAGGTGAGCCAATCACAAACTTTATTTAAATAAAGTCCTAGTTATTGGAGTTTTATTGTATTCATAACAAAACTGTTTATGCAAAATCCCAATTTTTCAGACGAATCCAATCAAAGATCTAGACAGTTACTAGAAAAAAATGCATTTGAAGATATTTCAGAAAAGATTATTGCAGTCATTTTATTTGCTTGTGCTTTAGTTTCTGTTTTAACTACCTTTGGTATTGTCATAATTATCTTTCAGGAAACATTCGGCTTTTTCCAAGAAGTTTCCTTTGCCCAATTTTTTCTTGATACTAAGTGGACGCCTCTATTTGCAGAGAGACATTTTGGCGTTTGGCCCTTGATGGCTGGCACTTTCTTGACTACAGCGATTGCTATGGCGGTTGCAATTCCTTTGGGTTTATCTTCTGCTATTTATTTAAGTGAATATGCTCAACCTAAAGTAGCAGCAATTTTACGCCCAGCAGTAGAACTTTTAGCAGGAATACCAACAGTAGTCTATGGATATTTTGCACTATTGTTTGTTACGCCATTGCTACGGAATATTGTACCTCTAGAAATATTCAATGCTTTGAGTGCTGGATTGATGATGGGAGTAATGATAACTCCAACAGTTGGTTCCATCAGCTTAGATGCTATTCGAGCAGTTCCACAATCTCTACGAGAGGGTGCTTACGCTTTAGGTATCACTAAACTAGAATCTATTTTTAGAATAGTTCTTCCAGCAGCGCTTTCTGGAATTATAGCCTCAATTATTCTCGGAATTTCTCGTGCTGTGGGTGAAACAATGACTGTTCTCATCGCTGCTGGACAACAGCCAAAATTGACTATTAACTTCGCAGAATCAGTAGAAACCATGACAGCTTACATGGCACAAATTTCTGGTGGAGATAGTCCGCGTGGAAGTCTCAATTTCAAGACTTTATATGCTGTAGGTGCTGTTTTGTTTCTACTTACGCTAGCTTTAAATATTGTGAGTCACTGGATTGCTAATCGTTTTAAGGAAAAGTACGAGTAAGAGACATGACTACAAGTTATCAACCAGAGAGTTCTTGGGATTCGTCAACAGAATTTACTGATAATATTGAGAAGAGGGAGACGTTAGGAAAAGTATTTGAAATAATTTTTTTGTTAGGATTGCTAATTGGTATATTTATTTTAGCATTGCTACTTTTTGATATTTTTCGAGACGGAATAGGCAGATTTTTGACACCTGGCTTTCTGACAGAAACTCCTTCTCGTTTTCCTGATCAAGGTGGTATTCGTCCAGCCATTGTGAGTAGCATTCTTTTAGGAATTGTTGTTATTCTAGTTACTGTACCAATAGGTGTAGGAGCAGCTTTATATCTCGAAGAATATGCACCTAAAACCTGGTGGACAGCAATTGTTGAGATTAATATTAGCAATTTGGCGGGAGTTCCTTCTATTGTCTATGGATTACTAGGTTTAGGAGTTTTCAATTATCTGCTGGGATTTGGCCCCGCTTTAATTTCGGGAGCATTGACTTTATCTTTATTGTCATTACCAGTAATTATTGTGACAGCTAGAGAAGCAATTCGCGCCGTTCCAGATTCCCTAAGACTTGCTTCGTACGGCTTAGGTATGACAAAATGGCGAACTATTAGCAGTCATGTCTTACCTTACGCTATTCCTGGTATTCTAACAGGGGTAATTATTTCTATATCTCGTGCCATTGGTGATGCAGCATCTTTAATTGTTGTAGGTGCTGTGGGTTTTCTCACATTCAACCCTGGTTTATTCCAGAGATTCATGGCGTTACCCATTCAAATTTACAGCTACATCACTCGTCCAGAACCAGGTTTTGCAAATGCAGCAGCAGCGACAATTATTGCATTGTTAGTCTTGATTCTAGTTTTAAATGGCGTAGCAATTTATATTAGGCAACGCTTCTCGATAAATTAGGTAAGGGGAAGGGGAAAGTTGCTTTTTGTAAGGTTTGATTTTTCAGTCTTTAGGAAAGCAAATTCAACTGTATTATTTGGTGTTAATGGTTATCAGGAGTTCAGCGAAATGTCATATAGCAACAGTAGAAGTCAATTAGATAGTGCCACACTTAACCAACAAGATAACTCAGTGTTTAATGTTGAGGGTGTGAAGGTATTCTATAGTGGATTTCTGGCACTTCTTGATGTCTACTTAAAGATTCCAGAAAAACAAATCGTTGCTTTTATTGGCCCCTCAGGATGTGGCAAAAGTACTTTATTGCGTTGCTTCAACCGGATGAATGATTTAATTCCTGGTGCAAAGGTAGAGGGAAGATTAAATTATCGCGATCGCAATATTTATGACCCTAAAATTAATTCTGTTAAATTACGCCGCCAAGTAGGCATGGTTTTTCAAAGACCAAATCCTTTTCCGAAGTCAATATACGAAAATATTGCCTTTGGGCCGCGTTCTAATGGTTATAAAGGTAATATTGATGAATTGGTAGAAGATTCACTAAGACGTGCTGCAATTTGGGATGAAGTCAAAGACAAATTAAAAGCAAAAGGAACTGCTTTATCTGGCGGACAACAGCAACGGCTTTGTATTGCACGGGCGATCGCTATGAAGCCAGATGTACTATTAATGGATGAACCATGCTCTGCTCTTGACCCAATTTCTACGCGTCAAGTAGAAGAACTTTGCTTAGAACTTAAACAGCAGTATACCATTATTATGGTGACTCATAATATGCAGCAAGCTTCTAGAGTTGCAGATTGGACAGCGTTTTTCAACACAGAAATTGACCAGCATGGCAAACGTCGTGGAAAATTAGTTGAGTTCAGTACTACAGAAAAAATGTTTAGTTCTCCGGAAACCAGAGAAGCCGAAGAATATATTAGTGGACGTTTCGGTTAAGCATAATTCCGATTTTATACCAAATCAAATAATCTTTGCGACACATGAATTAACAGTAGGGGCGTACAGCTGTACGCCCCTACAAGTTATTGATTGCATTCTTTTTTAAATTAATATTCGTTGAAATAATTTAGTATCAATACTAAAAAATACAAAGAATGCAATTACTCTTTGTCATTAGTACTCATCATCAGGCAACTTTTCTAATTCATTAGCAATTAGCGTCTGAAAATCCTCATCACAGTGAGTGTGGAGATGAACCACAGCAGCTAGTAGTTCTACTAAAATTTCAGCTTGTTGATTACTAGTTAAACTAGGTAACTGAAGCTGGTTAATTAAGGCTTGTACTTTACCGCATTCTATACCTAGTTCAGCAATCAAAGTACTGAGAGTTGAATTAGTAATGGGAACAGAGCGATCGCTAATCTGCATAAATTATGGCGAGCGATAGGCGACGCGGAGACTTTGGACTAAAATCACTAGAGATGCGATCGCCATCAATCCACCCCAAAACCAGTAAGGTAATAATAAATATCGCTGCATTTGCGCTGTATCAGACAGTCCCAAGCCGCCAGCACTGTAGCTGAATAGATAATTTAGTTGATGGTAAGTACTCACACAAGCTTGTACCCCCAGAAATTGAATCGCAAACCCTTGCACCCATCGCGGTGCTTTGAGAGCAACACCAAGGATAATTAAACCTAGTAGGGGAATAGCCACTAATCCAAACCACGAACGTACCCAAACTAATGTTGAAAGCAGTAAAAAACTGCCTAAAATTTTTAAACTTAAAGAAGCTGCTTTAAAACTACGAGAAGCCAAAATCAAAACTGCACCCGCAATCGGTGGGCCCATCGGCCCAGCGGCTGCAACTAAACCCGGCCCAATTGGCCCTAATGACCTAGAAATACTATAAGTTGCTACACCAGAACCACTGCTAAAAATCTCTAATTTCTGAAACTGTCCTCCTAATAGCAATGCCATTAAGCCGTGACCCATTTCATGAAACCAAGTTGCCAGAATAGTAAACGGATATAAAATGTAATCTCCGGCTGGGACTTGCCACAGTAAAATAGTAGCGATCGCTGCAACCGTCAGCCAAGTTAGCCCCATGCGTTCGACTTCAGGCGGCGCTTCTTTTGTCAGCAAAGGTTCAAAGTCTTTTCCTGGTTTACTCATAGGTAATTCGTAATTCGTAATTCGTAATTCGTAATATCATGTCCGCGCTTATTACTTATTAAACCCACGCTCACCCCACCCCGCCAAAGCTACGCTTTTGCTCCCCTCCCCTTACCAAGGGGAGGGGCTGGGGGTGGGGTGCAATGACTGTGGGAATCATAACTAATTACCCGGACATGATATAGTTCGTAATTCGTAATTTATAACTACTAGTTTCTAATTACGAATTACGAAAGTTAAGAATTAGAGTGAGGAGTTAAGAGTTAGGAGTTGGGAGTGAAGAATTATGATGTCCCTCATCACCCCATCTCCCTATCTCCTCTAGCTCACCTATGCTAACTGAAAGAGAAATGTTACCAAGTCTCCCTTACCTAGGCTAATGCGATCGCCTGGTCGCAAGCGGTGTCGATTTCCTGGTAATAGCGGCAAATTGTTAATATAAGTGCCATTAGAACTGCCCACATCTTCAATATAGTGAGCATCTCCTTCTACACGAATATCTGCATGTATCCGTGAAACAATTTCCGAATTAGGAAAACCTGAAACGTCTATATCCGGGGGAATGCGATCGTTGGGTTTACCGATATGAATTACAGACAAAGTTTGCGGTAATTCAATCTCGCGATCGCTTTGGACGTGGAATAACCGTGCAGTTACCTGTTGCAATTGCGTTCTGGCAACTGCGGGGGCTGGTGGTGGTGCAGGTTGTGGTGCAGGTTGCGGTGCTGGTGGTTCAGGAGGTGCCACTGCTTGCGGCGGCTCTGGAGGTGGCGCTGGTTGTGGGGGTGGAGTAGAAATTTCCTGCTCAGCAACTACAGGTGCAGCAGCTACAGTTGGTGAGGGTGCTACAGGTTGCGGTGCTACAGGTTGCGGTGTTACTGGTTGCGGTGCTGCTTCAGGAGTTACAGCCACCGCCGTCGGTGGTAAGGGTGAAGGAGCAGAATTCATTCCCAAAGGATTTGGTTGTAACAGTTCCAAAAGTGGGTCAGGGGTCACTAATGGCGGTACTTCCAGTGGGATATCAGGAGCAACAGTTGCCACAGCAGTAGCCGCAGCAGGTGCAGCAGTTGAGTGTAGATTAAAACCACATTGACCGCAGAAAGCTGCATCTGCCTGCACAGTTGCCCCACAATTGGGACAGTTACTAGTCGCTGGTAACGGCGTATAACAAGCTTCACACTGGACAGCCCCATTGGGATTGGGGTGATTGCAATTAGGGCAGACGATCATCGATTTAAGCCTTTGTTCAAGATCATCGTAAAATGGTACTGGCAAGCAGAGAGAACTATACAGACCCTTCCGCGGATTTCCGCAGGGTGCGGTGGCTCCCATCGAACAGAATTGCCAAAATGGCGACTCTAGCTTTCGATTTTAACAATTACTTTCGATGAGAAACTTAATGTTGGAGTTCCGAACCTGCCGCCGCATCCAATAGCCACCAAAGTTCTTCTTGGGGTTGAATTAAGCGAGATGGGTAAGTTGAGTCATCTGCTACGGGTGCGAAGACTTGAGCCAAAGCTCCCCGTTTGTTAGCACCAGCAACTAGAAAAATAACGCTGCGAGCAGAGTTGATCAATGGGTAAGTGAAGGTTATGCGGGGGTTCCCGTCTTTATTACCCACAGTAATCAGCCGATCGCGCACTTTCAAGGCTTCAGTATGGGGAAACAGTGATGCAGTATGTGCATCATCACCCATTCCTAGCAATACTACATCCAAAGAAGGAAACTCTCCAGGTGCAGAGTTAAAAAATTCTTGCAGATGCTGTTCATATTTGGCAGCTGATGCCGCTGGATCACCTGACAAAGTAGGTACAGCATGAACATTAGCTGCTGGGATATCAACGTGATTTAGCCACGCCTGACGCGCCATCCGTTCATTGCTATCGGGATGATCTGGTGGGACATAACGTTCATCACCCCAGAATACATGAATTTTATCCCAAGGCAGTTTTTGAGTAGCGATCGCTTCGTACAACGGCTTCGGAGTGCTGCCGCCAGCTAAAGCAATGGTAAATCGCCCCTGCTGCTCAATCGCAGTTTCCAACTTGGACAGGATCAATTCTAGCGATCGCGCAACCAGCGCTGACTGATCCGGTAGAACTTCAACCGTTTTATTCATGACTTCATTATCATTGCTGACTTCCAGCAATACAATACCTAAATTATGGCAACCTCCCTTTTTAACTTTTGAAACTTTTAACATCACCAGATGAGGTTAGTTGTTAGTTGTCAGTTGTCAGTGGTCAGTGGTTAGTTGTTTGGAATGTGTATCATGTACTTTTCAAATCTTGGCAAATATTTACAAAAATAACTAATTACTTGATTTTTAACTGGGTAATAAGTAACAATTTGTCGCAATGATACTTTTTTAACCACAAAATTGATTTCCTAAGTGCAATTGCAGAGAAAATATTCCTGTGCTGTGGTTCCCAAACTTGAGGTGACTTGCGTTGCCGAGTAGGGAATAGCAAAAATGACAGCACAGACAGTTCAAGAAAATAACAACTGACAACTGACCACTGACCACTGACTACTGACTCCTAACCTACAAACAATTCTTCCCAATTAGCGATCGCTTCTCGTTGGGCAATTAATAAATGCTGAATACCTTTTTCTGCAAAATCTAGTAGCTGGTTTAACTGAGTACGGCTAAAGCTGCCTTCTTCACCTGTGCCTTGGATTTCAATGATCCCCAAGTGGTGATTCATCACCACGTTTAAATCTACTGTTGCAGCCACATCTTCAACATAATTCAAGTCCAAATATGGCTCTCCCTGTAATAAACCTACGGAAACTGCTGCTATTTGTCCACACAGGGGCGATCGCTCTAGTACTCCCCGCTGCAACAATTGCGAAATCGCATTAGCCAAAGCTACAAACCCACCTGTAATTGCTGCGGTTCTTGTACCAGCGTCAGCTTGCAATACATCAGCATCTACAGTCAGGGTACGTTCTCCCAAAGCCTCGAAATCGATTGCCGCCCGTAAACTGCGTCCAATTAAACGCTGAATTTCTTGCGTCCGTCCTGATAACTTCAGCAATTCTCTTTCTTGCCGTTGTTGAGTAGCAGAAGGTAGCATTCGGTACTCAGCAGTCAACCAACCTTTACCTGTTCCTGTTAAAAATTTAGGCACTCCTTCAGTAACGCTGACAGTACAAAGTACTTGAGTCTCGCCACATTTTGTCAGAACAGAACCAGGAGCAAAGCGAGTAAAGCCTGTGTGAAAGCTTACGGGACGAAGTTCGTAGGGTTGCCGCTCGTCGGGACGCTGCCAAACCATTGGAGTAGCCTCAAAATTTTCATAGAGTATGAATACTGCCTTAAGATTACCTTAGTGTTGCAACTCTTCTAAGTGCTGTACTGTCGTGTCAGCATCCAACTTCAGGATCAACGATGAAGTATGAAATTTCAATGTAGGCCACTACTAAAGGATTTACTGTGAGTATACAGCAACCCCTCAAAACCAATGTTAAGAGAACTAAACACTCTTCTACATCAAATCCGAGTAGGTCGGCAAAAATCAAGTTAACTAGTTAGGGTAGTCAATAGTCAATAGTCAATAGTCAATAGTTATTCCCCCCTGCTCCCCTGCTCCCCATCCCCATCACTCGACAGACAGCAGAGTCAAAATCTTGTGTTCCACCATCTCAGGCTTCTGGTCTCCGTTAATGGTCAGCAGGCGGCGGCGACGGTCGTAGTATTCTAAGATGGGAATAGTGCGATCGTAAAAAATTTCTACCCGATGATGGACGATTTCGGGTTGGTCATCTGGAAGCGATCGCCCCAAAGACCGACTAACCATCACTGCTTCTGGTACTTGTAAATAAATCGCCCAGTCTAACTTCTGCCCCAATTCCTCCAACAAAAAATCCAATTCCTCCGCTTGAAAAGCAGTACGGGGATAACCCTCTAATATCCAACCACAATCAACATCAGTATTTTTCAGCCGCAATCGAATCAAATCGATTATCATTTCATCGGGGACTAACTCCCGTTTGATTAAGTATGGCTGTGCATGGCAGCCTAGAGTCCTAAGTTGAGCGTAGACGCTGCCAAGCGGCTTGTCGTCAGACATCGCCTGCTGCAACATCTCGCCTGTGGAAATCTGAGGAATATCAAAGTATCTACAAAGCCTCTGTGCTTGAGTGCTTTTCCCCGATCCAGAACCTCCCAGAATCACCAATCTCACAACAGCTCACTCCTCAATTGGTAAAAATAATCACATTCTAAATATGTTTTGCCCAAAGTAACCAGACATTTAACAACTTGATATCGACTATTGATTTGAGTTTTCCACCCCCAGATTTATAAATTTTTTGGAATCGCCAATTACGTAGTTTTATTGTTATGACTAGTTTCATGCAAAAAACGAAAATGTCAATATCCATAACTCTTGACTTGTGGACAAATGTAGTGTTTGACTAAGAATGCAAATTTCTAGATAAACTGAATTTGTCCAAAATAGAATGAGTGCATAAGTACATTTGTATCTACTTAGCACAAAAATTCTTATGTATTTGTAACTTTTTTAACTTTTTTCTATGGTTGCCCAGTTAGAAACCCCAAGTGTAAATTCGGTGCTTAGCCTGCCACACCCAGTTGAAGGACTAATACAAGTTTTCACTAGCGCACACCGTAACTTTTTTACGTTAGTTATGGCGCAAGCACTGAGAATTGCTGGTCAAGGCACTCCAGTATTAATAGTGCAATTTCTCAAAGGCGGCATTAACCAAGGACAAGACCGACCGATTCAGCTAGGGCAAAATTTAGATTGGATTCGCTGTGATTTGCCTCGCTGCATCGATACACCACACCTAGACGATGCAGAAAACGAAGCTTTACAAAAGTTATGGCAGCATACACAACAGATAGTGTGTGAGGGTAAGTATTCTTTGGTTGTTTTAGATGAGTTAAGTTTGGCGATTAACTTTGGTTTAATTCCCGAAGCTGAAGTTTTAGCATTTCTAGCAAAACGCCCTCCCCAAGTTGATATCATTCTCACAGGGCCAGAGATGCCGAAATCTCTTTTAGACGTGGCAGACCAAATTACAGAGATTCGTCGCAGTCATCGCCCCTAAACAAAATACTCAGTTCACGCTATTCTAGTAATTCTGTTTAAATTACCTGTGAACTTGTGATTAAGAACGATATCTGGATCACTGAAATGGCTCAAAAAGGTATGATTTCACCCTTTGAGCCAAGTTTAATCCGAAAAATCCAAAAAGATGCTTCTGTAGGCGTTCAACCTGTAATTAGCTATGGACTGTCTTCCTATGGCTACGATATTAGGCTTTCATCGGCTGAGTTCCGTATTTTCCGCCACATTCCTGGAACTGTAGTTGATCCTAAAAACTTTAATCCTCATAATTTAGAACCAACGCCACTCCACACAGATACTAATGGTAGTTACTTTATCCTGCCTGCTCATTCCTATGGTCTAGGTGTCGCACTAGAAAGACTAGAGGTTCCAAATAATATTACAGTAATTTGTATAGGTAAAAGTACTTATGCGCGTTGTGGTATAATAGCCAACTTAACGCCCGCTGAGGCTGCATGGCGGGGTCATTTAACTCTAGAATTTTCTAATTCTTCGAGCGCAGACTGTCGCATATATGCTAACGAAGGCGTGGTGCAACTGCTATTTTTAGAAGGCGAACCATGCGCTATCAGTTACGAAGCGCGTCAGGGTAAATATCAAGATCAGTTAGAGATTGTGACACTGGCTCGCATATAGTTTAAAGTTGTAAATCCAAAAAAAGCTTTATATTTCAACTTTGGTTAATCCAATAGTGGTTAAAGTACTACTCCTTTTCCGTTGTTAGATTACCTATCCAAATTTCTTTCTCCTGCTGTCTAAACGTAATCTTCAGGTGGAAAAGGAGTAATCTTGCTTTGAAAAAAGGATGCTTTTTATACTTTGTATGATCGCTCTAAATCAAACCTCAAAATCAAAGTGCGATCGCTTTATCCCACTGCAAATTCTGTAAATTGGCGCATGTAAGGAGGTTGATATGCCAGCACAATATCTTGCTTAGCTATTAAGGTGCTAACCTTGCCTTACCTAAACGCTGCTTTTCATACCATTGTGCGATCGCAGGTGCCCAATCTGCAAAATGAGGCCACATCAGTTCACACAACTTTTGAATTTCCAATTGAGCATCTTTCTTATTTCTCAAGTCGCAAAAATGCAGGAAAGACCTTAAATTAAAACTAACTACAAAATGCTGACGATAATCAAAAGGTACTTTACCTCTGGCATGTTCTTCAGACATTCCCGCTGCAAAATCTGCTTGATAGTGCTTAGCTGCTTCTAAGCACCACTGTAAATCTGACGCTCGTTGCTCTGGTGAATAGTAATATTTTTTGCCTTGTCTATCAGTGTAATATCCCACAGGACGCAGGTAGAAAACCTCTTCAATGTCTTTCTTACCTTCTACTACATCAATAAATTGGTTTCCTGTATACCTAAAAGATTGTACATCAAAGGATACACCAACACGATGAGTACGAGCCTGCTGCATGACACTGTGGGGAAAATAGCCACAGTTAAAAATAATCTGGGGATGTTCTAGAGGGCCATAATGACCTCTTTCTCCCGCTAGGAGGCGCTTAACAATAATTTCACCACATTGTGACTCCGAGGGCCAAGAGTCGCGCTCATCAAACACGAAAGACTCGGTATAGTCTTGGTGCATCGCGGCGTAAATCACCTGCTGGGGGTTTGGTGTTTTGGCAATAACCTCTACTCGGAATCGATGCATTGGCTTAACAGAAGTTGATGTGTAAGTGAGAATGTCTCAAAAAAACAAGCTCCACTTGTTCTTTTGACGTGGTTGTGAACCCGATTCACCATGATATCTCTTTAGGCAGATTAAGATGCTTTACAAAAATTAATAATTTTGTTACGATTTGTTACATATAAAATAACAGGGAAAAATTTTATGCGTACAAACAATGCGATCGTTGACGACCAAGGTTTGATGAACAACTTTGCGATCGAGCCAAAAGTTTATGTGGATGAGCAAGGTAACCGCACTGGCTTCACCCCCTATGCAGAACTGCTCAACGGTCGTTTAGCAATGATTGGTTTTATCTCTTTGATAGTATTAGAAGTACTTACAGGACACGGCGTCCTTGGTGTTTTAAGAAGCCTGTAAAAGCTGATTTTTGTCGCTTCACTCTGAAACAATGTAGAGACGGGAAATTTCCCGTCTCTAAGTTTATGGGGAGTTTCATGCTATTTTGGCAGTAACTGATAGCAAGAGCCGTTTTCAGGGTAAAGGTATCGGATAAATTATGGCTTTAACTAATTCAACAATGTTGCCATTAGGCACTAAAGCACCAGATTTTCATCTACCGGAAGTGGTATCTGGAAAGACAACTTCACTTGCCACCTTTGCAGATAAAAAAGCGCTGTTGGTAATGTTTATTTGTCGGCATTGCCCATTTGTAAAGCATGTCCAAAAAGAATTAGCACAGTTAGGAAAAGATTATTTCACAAGCGATTTGGGGATTGTTGCCATCAGTGCTAATGATGCCAAGAATTACCCAGATGATGCGCCAGACTCGTTAAAGGCATTTGTCACAGAACAAGGCTTTACTTTTACCTTGTGTTACGACGAAACTCAGGAGACAGCAAAAGCTTACACAGCAGCTTGCACACCTGATTTTTTTGTATTTGATCAAGAACGAAAACTTGTCTATCGCGGACAATTAGATGATAGCCGCCCTAGTAATGGCAAACCTGTAACAGGTGCAGATTTACGTGCTGCTATTGACGCAGTATTGGCGGGTAAACCCGTAACAGATGAACAAAAGCCTAGTGTTGGTTGTAATATTAAATGGAAATCTGGGAACGCACCCAGTTATTTTGGTTAATATTACACAACACCCCATGATTCCACCAAAGCTGATAGAAATTCCTCGTACCTTTATCTGAGGGACTAATTACAGCGCCTGTTCCCTATTCCCGATTCCCTTTTACTTATATAAATATCCTCCCTTACGCGATCGCAGATAGCTGTAAAGGAGGATATAAACTACTTGATTATTAGTGCTTAATTTCCAAATTGAGGATGTAGCGTCCGAGTTGGACTTTTTCTGCCCACAATTCGTATTCTAAACGTAGATGCTCAGGTAATGAGTGTCCGTTGAGGGCCAAGTTAGTCGTAAAATTGCGTAAGCGGATAGGGTCGTTAGGTTGCAAAGACTCAGTTGGCAACCAATAGCGACTAACGCCATAAACGCCTTGTTCCCAGAAGTGACGGTAACTTACTTGACCGTTACCTTGCATAGTCATGATGACTCGGTAAGGGGAAATCTCCAGCCACAAGACTCTAGGACTGCTGGGGGCGTAAGCGCTGCTGGTTTTTGGGGGAAGGGCATCCTCTGAACTAAGGGAGTTTGCTAGTTCACAGGTAATTAGAGGCGGTGCAGTCAACAATAAATGAAACCGATCGCTGTCTTTTTGATACAGTGTCCCGGACGTTTCAACAACAGACCAAAATGGCAGATCAGTCGAAATAAGTGATAAGCACACGGGCTTGCGGTGATAAGTCAGCATGGGAGCGATAAGGGCTAAAAGCTATTGAACAAAATCAAATCAATACCAGTATCTCTAGCAGGTCATGGTCAGAAACTAAATAGTAAAACATGCTTAATATTAACTGAAGATGCTTATTTGGTAAGCTAACTAGATAAAAATGAAAACAAGTGAAATATTAATTTAAAGAGCAAAAACAATACTTTTTATACGGAGAGGTCAGTTTTCAGTTAAGCTGGTGAATACTTAAATCTTTGTAAATAGTGAAGATCAAAGCGTCGAGAGAGCGACAGTTATTGCAGAAGCACAAGACATTATTACAGTAGTTTTCGTTGGGATAAAGTACAAAAGCTACAGGTTTTGAGGCAGGAGGCAGGAGGCAGGAGTTCAAAACTTTTCATATCTGATGAATCAGTTCTGCGTTTTTTACCTCATTTAAAACCAAACTCCTGTAAGTATATTCTGAAAGAATAACTGAACATCAGAACTATTTTTAGTAGATTTGATTAAATTTCATACAATCAAAAGCGATACCATACTAAAGAGGAAGTCCTCGGTGGCTGCATAATTCACTAATGAACTTCTGATATATTCAAAAACCAGTGTATTTAAAAGTTAGTGTATCCTAATGTCGGCTTCTGTTATAACCGTAGAAACTCAAGAAGACCTATCTCACAAGTTGATTATCCAACAAACCTCTGTTGGACTATCCTTAAAAGGCAGCATCCGAGTACCAGGAGATAAATCTATCTCCCACCGTGCTTTGATGTTGGGTGCTTTAGCCCAAGGTGAAACCGAAATCGCAGGTCTGCTCTTAGGAGAAGATCCCCGCAGCACTGCCAGCTGTTTTCAAGCTTTAGGTGCGGAAATTTCGGAACTAAATACAGAATTAGTGCGGGTTAAAGGTATTGGTCTGGGAAATTTGCTTGAACCAGTTGATGTATTGAATGCTGGCAACTCTGGCACAACACTGCGACTGATGTTGGGACTTTTAGCATCTCATCCAGGGCGCTTTTTCACGGTAACAGGCGATGGTTCTTTGCGATCGCGTCCCATGTCCCGTGTTGTTAAACCTTTGCAACAAATGGGGGCGCAAATTTGGGGACGCCAAAATAATTCCCTAGCACCACTGGCAATTACTGGACAAGCCCTCAAACCCACTCATTATCACTCGCCCATCGCCTCCGCTCAAGTGAAATCTTGTATATTACTTGCGGGTTTGTTAACCGAAGGCAAAACCACTGTCACCGAACCCGCGCTTTCGCGCGACCACAGCGAACGGATGCTAAGAGCATTTGGTGCAGACCTGACCACAGACCCGGAAACTAATAGTGTAACAATTATTGGCCCTGCTCAACTTTACGGACAAAAAGTAGTTGTACCAGGAGATATCAGTTCAGCTGCCTTTTGGTTAGTAGCTGGGGCAATTGTACCTGGTTCTAATTTACTAATTGAAAATGTCGGTGTTAATCCCAGTCGCACGGGAATATTAGAAGCTTTATCTTTGATGGGAGCAGATGTGGAACTGGAAAATCAGCGAGAAGTTGCTGGTGAACCGGTCGCCGATTTACGAGTGCGTCACAGTCGTTTAAAAAGTTGCACCATTGCTGGGGATATTATACCGAGATTAATTGATGAAATTCCCATTTTGGCAGTCGCAGCGGTTTTTGCCGAAGGAACAACAGTGATTAGGGATGCAGAGGAATTAAGGGTTAAAGAAAGCGATCGCATTGCGGTAATGGCCCAGCAACTCAATAAAATGGGAGCCAAGGTAACTGAATTACCTGATGGTATGGAAATTACTGGCGGTACCCCCTTAGTGGGCACCGATGTAGATAGCCATACAGATCATCGCATTGCCATGAGTTTAGCGATCGCAGCTCTAGTCGCCTCTGGAATCACCTCGATTCATCGTGCAGAAGCAGCAGCCATTTCCTACCCCAACTTCACTGCTACCCTACAACAAGTTTGCCAATTTTAAGAGGATAGGGGGATGGGGAGCAGGGGAGAATAACTAATGACAAGTGACAAATTTCATCACCTGCTTCCTAAATTTTAGACCTGAATCCTTACAATACTCTGAATATTAATTTAAATGCGATTTAAATGCGATCGCGGTTATGAGGTGCATCAAAATCAATTACAGGCCCTTTTGGTACAATCCGCGTTGGATTAACCTGCGGATGGCTCCTGTAATAATGTCGTTTGATGTGGTCAAGATTGCAAGTTTCTTTCACTCCCGGAAATTGGTAAAGTTCTTTGAGATAATTCCAGAGATTAGGATAATCTACAATCCGGCGGAGATTGCATTTGAAATGGACATAATAAACTGCATCGAAACGAAACAGGGTAGTGAACATACACCAGTCCGCCTCAGTAATCTCATTCCCACAAAGATAGCGTTGTTTTTCTAATACTTTTTCCCAATAGTCAAGAGCAGCAAATAATTCTGTGACTGCTTCGTCATAAGCCGATTGAGAAGTTGCAAACCCTGCACGATACACACCATTATTGATGGGTTGATAAATCGCATCAATCGTCTGATCAACTATTTCTTGTAAATGCTCAGGATAAAAGTTAATATTTTGTTTAGCGAAAGCATCGAATTGTGTATCAAACATCTTGATGATTTCGCGGGATTCGTTATTGACAATTGTCTGTTTTTGAGAATCCCATAAAACTGGCACTGTCACCCGTCCACTATAATGTGGATCAGCCTTCAGATAAAGTTGCCAGAGGTACTGAGTACCATTCACAGTATCGGGAATAGACCCTGGTTCATCGGTAAATTCCCAACTATTTTGATCAATCTCCGCAGCAACCACTGATAAACCAATGGCATTTTCTAGTCCTTTTAACTGGCGGATAATTGCGGTACGACACGCCCAAGGACAAGCCCAAGAAATATATAAATGATAGCGCCCAGGTTCAGCTTTAAACCCACTAGAACCATCGGCTGTAATTTGATGGCGAAAAGTTGTTGATGGACGAATAAATTTACCTTGTGAATCTTCTTGATCTCGTCTTGAGATCCACTGACCATCTTTGAGGATTCCTAAACCCATATTTATCTCCTGAGTCAACAGTCACCAGTCAAAAGTCAACAGTCAAAAACTTGAGACTAATGACTAATGACTAATGACTAGTATCTATTCAGCATTCAAGATTTTTGGTACTTTGAAAAATTCACCTTCTTGTTCAGGCGCACTGTTAAGGATGGCTTCGCGTTCAGGATAGGGTTGCAACTCATCCTCTCGCGTCACATTACTCACATCAATAGCCCTTGCTGTTGGAGGCACATCGCTGACATCCAGTTCACTCAGCTGCTGAACATAATCCAAAATACTTCCTAGTTGAGTGGTAAATTGCTCCTCCTCTTCTGGTGTTAATTCTAAACGGGCGAGAAGGGCTACTTTGCGAACTTGTTCACGATCAATCATAATTTGTGAGTTATCAGTTATGAGTTATGAGTGAGTAGTTAAGAGCAAAGAGTGATAATTCCTAACTCCTAACTCCTAACTCCTAACTTTTAGAAGAATACGTCAATTTGCATACGCCCAGTAGTTTTTAACCAGTTTTGGGCTTCAATGTAGTTGTTGGGAGCCATGCGAATCGCTCTAATCCAATAATCGGCTGCTTTGTCAAACAGTGCTTCCCCTGCGTCGTTGTCCCCAGCTTCTTTAGCTTTTTCGCCTTGGTAGTGGTAAATTACAGCGATGTTGTTTAAGGCTTGGGGTAGACGTGGGTTCAACTCGATCGCCTGGTGATAAAATTCTAAAGCCTTTTCGTGGTCACCATTGCTAGCGTAGATTAGCCCCATATTGTAGAGAATATAGCCGCGATCGTTGGGGTCTTCTTCTAGCGTTAGGGCTTCTTCGTAGTATTCTAGTGCTTCGGCATATTCTCCTTCTGCCTGGGCTGACATTCCATCTCGGTAATAAACAAATGCTTCTTTCGCTTTTCTGTTTGCTGGCAGGATTTTCAGGATGAGATCCGCCATCACTGTAAAAGATTTATCAACAAAGTTATCGTTTTTTTGTGTTCTTGGCATATTTGTCTGTTTTGGGAATTGGGAATTGGGAATTGGGAATTGGGAATTGGGAATTGGGAATTGGGAATTGGGAATTGTTATTAGTTATTTCTCCTCATCCTCCCTGCTCCCTTGCTCCCCTGCTCCCCATCTCCCCTGCTCCCCTGGTACACTCAATAGTTAATTTAACTGATTTGAAGGGAATTCTTCTCGCTGAGGGGTATGATACATTCTGGACTGTTGTGTTGAGAGTTATTCACCAAGGTACTAACTGGATAGGCTCTCATTACTTCGGCTGCATAGGGTAATAATAGCTGCTGTAAGGCTTCAGGCGTTTGCACTTGGGTATCTAACCACAAATTGTAATCTTGCGGAGCAATAATTACTGGCATACGATCATGAATCGGTTGCAGTAATTCATTGGCTGCTGTTGTCAAAATTGTACAAGAGACTATTTCCTCTTGGGCAGGCGATCGCCATTTTGACCACAATCCCGCAAAACCAAAGGGTTGTCCATCTTGGAGACGAAAATAAAATGGCTGCTTCTTACCCTGCTGTCGTTGCCACTCATAAAAACCATCAGCTAGCACCAAACAGCGTTGGTGCTTGAAGGCTGAACGAAAAGCAGGTTTTTCCGCAACAGTTTCTGCCCTAGCGTTGATTAACTTTGCCCCCATTCCAGGATCTTTCGCCCAGGAAGGAATTAACCCCCAACGTAAATATTGAAATTCACGCTGATCACTGTGGGGGTTATGTAGCACGGTTGCTACCATTTGCGTAGGTGCAATGTTATATTGAGGCACTAAATCTGCAACTAGCTGTACACCAAAAACTTGGGCTAACACTGTTGCTGGTTGGTTTAAAGTAAATCTTCCACACATAATTTTATTTTCGACTAATGAATAAAATAAAACCTTTGATACCAGGATTAAATAACACTTTCTTTTTTATTTTCTCAGATAATTAATCATGTTTTGCAAAAAGGTACAACAAATATAAAAACAATCCTGTTTGGCAACATTTTTTTTGTAAAATATTGTATTTTAGGTCATCATCTACTAATACATTCATCAACATTTTTCTACATGGAAACATTAAAACTGTACGATTTTTTACCCTCTGGCAATGGTTATAAGATACGTCTTTTATTGACACAAATGGGTATGCCCTTTGAAAGGATAGAGATTAACATCTTGAAAGGTGAGACTCGAACACCAGAATTTTTAAGTAAAAATCCCAATGGTAAGATACCAGTTTTGGAAATTGAGCCAGGAAAATACTTGGCAGAATCAAATGCCATATTGGTGTATTTGAGTGAAGGCACAGAATTTCTACCATATGATCGCTTTTTAAGAGCGCAAGTACTACAATGGTTATTTTTTGAACAATACAGCCATGAACCTTATATTGCTACATCCAGGTTTTGGATTTCAATTTTAGGTAAAGCTGAAGAATATCGTGTAGCTATAGAGCAAAAACGTGAACCAGGTTACGCAGCACTAAAAGTGATGGAAAACCATTTGAGCAAACACACCTTTTTTGTGGGTGAGCGTTACACTATTGCTGATATTGCTTTATTTGCGTATACTCATGTTGCTGATGAAGGCGGATTTGATTTGACAAAATTTCCTGCAATCCAAGCTTGGATAGAACGAGTTAAAGCTCAGCCTAGCTATATAAGCATCACCCAAGAAAAATTCATGAATTATTGTTACAATCTCGGATGAAAATTCCTCTACCTCGTTCCCGACTTACTCAACAATTACGCAAAAGTTACTAGATAATTGTATCAATTTAAATCAGCTTTAGCCGAGAGGATAAACCTGATTTAATTTTGATATGCGATTTCGGCACATCATATTTTTCAGCTAGTATTTTAATTAACTCTTCATTTGCTTTACCATCTAGCGGTGGAGATTTTAAATGTACAGTCAGGCTGCCATCAGTTTGTTCTTCAATTTTTTGCTGTTTTGAATTAGGTTTCACTTTAACTTTTTTTTGCATAACCTATTTTCTGTAACTGTCGCAGCCACAACCAACCTAAAATACAACCCAACACATAATGAGGAAAATCCCACCAACTAAAGGTAGAACCAAGCAACCACTTACCTATCAATGTAGCCCGTATCTCTTCTAATAGTGGTGGATGCCAAAGTTGCAAAAACTCGATTATACAGGTAATAATCAAAACCCATACAGTAATTAGCTGGACAGCTTTTCGAGTTCTGAAAAACCAAAATGCCAACAGACACCAAAATATTTCATAAAATATAGACGACCCGTAGTTATTAAACCACTGATGGGCAGGCCCGGGGTAGTACTTAAATAAAAAGCCCATCACTACCACAATCAGCAGAGACAGGATGATTAATATTGCTTGGTTACGGTTTTGTAGCATTTCTCAAGGCTAAAGACTAAGCAAGATTTTAGCCTTGAAAAAGGGAATTGGCACGGGGAATTGGTAATTGGGAATTGGGAATTGGATTCTACTATTAGTCATCACATCTCACCCACTACCCATTACCCATCACCCCATCACCCCATCTCCCCTGCTCCCCTGCCTACTACGGGTATCTTCTGCTACCAGCGCCTACCACACCAATTTTGTGGCGATAGGAAAGTTCGGCACCAAACCAGCCAGAAATACTAGTTAGCGTACCAACAATTAGCGATAGTAATAGTCCCCAGGGTAATATGCGTGACTCAGCGTCGCCTAACCGCAAAAGATAGTTAAAGAGTGTCAAGACTAGGATAGAAACATTCAGAATCAGATGCGCCCAGCCAGCACTGCGCTTGCGGACTCGTTCAATTTTCAAAAAGTCACTCAAGCCGATCGCAGCTGCTATCAAACCTCCAAGCAATCCCAGTCCGATTAACCATAGCGAAGCCCTGGCCCAGAAGAAATCACGAGTTAACCAGTAGCCAAAGTCGCTACCCAAAGCAGCGGCTAAAAAGGCTATGGGAAAAATCACACTCAAGGGGTGTAAGGGATGTCCAGCGATCGCTACTGTACTGGGTACACCAGGATCACGATACTCTCTGTCGTCACTTTCAATAACCGGTGGGATATTGGGAAAAGGTGTGGAAGTTGTCTGTGTATCTGTAGTTTCCATAATTCACTATCCTATTTTTAACTTGAGGGAATTTGGTCAACGTCAGCTTCAGCTTGCAGCGTTAGTTTACCTGCTTCTACTATTAGTTGCTTAACTCGCAGACTTATTCCTTCTAAATCGAAGTTACTCAAATCTAAAATTTCGCTGGTTTCTTCTATCAAAGCTTTTGTCAATTCTGGTGATATTTCTTCTTTTTTGTCATACTCAACATTTTCTAGAGAAACAGTTTGACCGTTAGCACTTACACGGGGTGTTGCACAAAAACCAACTTGTTTGATTTCATTACTTTCAATTAACCGAATCTCAGCATTCAGTGCTACTTTTCCTTCTCCAGGTAGAGAGAAATCTATATGTTGGGGTGATATTGTCTTTGGTTGTCCATTGATATTTATTTTCTGGCTTTGCAGTTTTGAGCGGATATATTCAGAGTTGAAAGCACGATTAATATCAGCTTCAGTTAACACTACCCGCGCTTTACCAGTAGCAGGTCTAGTAAGTTCGATTTTGCCAAAAGCCACACTCAAAGGATTAATAGCAACGCTGTGAATTTGCATTTCCATTTCCTCCATACGGAGGTCTTTTTGCATCACTAAACCATCGCCCTCAATTGTGACTGAATCTACTTGTCCCTGAACAACTTTCAGCGGGTCTGTTTTGACATCTATATCTAAATTTTCTACTTCATCTAACTGGCTAGATAAACCTATTTCTACAGCTTTATTCAGTGCTTGCTCTCCTATTCCAGGATTTTCTGCCATTATTTACGAATCTCCTGTTTAAGTATCCTTGAGTCAATTTAGAGAAATAGAATCAAAATTTTATCTATCTGGCGATGGAGTAACTTTTGAAAAGTTATCTGTCAAAAAGAATAATTGCAAAAATGATGATAAAAATTGTCGCTTTTCTATCCATAGTAGAAAAGTAATCGCTCAAAAGAAGGAGGAAAAATTCATAAACTCTATGTCAACCTGAAATTAGTAAAGATTAAGACCACTTTTCCGAGGAGAACTCAAGATGGTATCTACTTTAGATGATACAAAGCGTCAAGCTATTGGTACAAAATTAGCAGATATTAAATTACTCCAAGAGTTGGTAATTCAAATTGAGCAACAACTTTTGAGAGAATCCAACGATAGCGAAATCTCCGATCGCTTGCGGAAGTTCCTCGATGATGACAAGAAAAATCTGGGTATTATAGAAACTGTAATTGTTCAGTATGGCAACCCCGCCGAACCAAAACAAACAGTTAAAGAAGAAGCTGACAAGATTCGCCAATTGATGCAGGGTTCTGAATTATCTTTCTTTGAAAAAGTATCTAAGCACGAATTGCTTAAGCATCAACAAGTAATGAGCGGCTTGTTAGTTCATAAGGCTGCACAAAAAGTTGGTGCTGACGTACTGGCTGCAATTGGCCCTATCAATACTGTTAACTTTGAAAACCGCGCTCACCAAGAGCAACTCAAAGGTATTCTCGAAATCTTGGGTGTTCGTGAACTCACCGGACAAGAAGCAGATCAAGGTATTTGGGGACGAGTTCAAGATGCGATCGCAGCATTTAGTGGTGTGGTAGGTAGCGCTGTTACCCAAGGTACTGATAAACAAGACGCTAACATCCAAGATATCATCCGCTTGGATCACCAAAAGGTGAATGTCCTGTTTACTGAAATAGCTGCAAGCAATGACCCACAAAAGCTTCAAGAGTACTTCGGTCAACTCTACAAGGATCTGACTGCTCACGCTGAAGCTGAGGAAGAAGTTGTTTATCCTAGAGCGCGTGCTTTCTACGGTCAAGAAGACACTCAAGAACTCTTCGACGAACAAGCTCAAATGAAGCAGTTGTTGGCAGAAATCAAGAGGATTGACCCCTCTACATCTACATCTCAGTTCAAGGATAGAGTTAAGAATCTAGCAGACATCGTGATGGATCACGTCCGTCAAGAAGAAAGCACATTGTTTGCTGCTATTCGCAATAACTTGAGCAGTGACCAAAGTGAACAATGGGCTACCGAATTCAAGGCGGCTAAAGCCAAAATCCAACAGAGATTAGCTAAAGAAAGCCAAGGTGCTGCACGGTAGGTTTAGACCACGAGTGAACATCAAAAATAGCTAAGTATTTGTAGGGCGATCGCTAAGTTAAAATAATGAGCGATCGCCCTTTTCATCTAATTTTTGGCGGTGCGTTGCGCTGCACGACAACGCACCCTACATATAATCCTCCCAGTCCCTAATCACCAGTCCCTAGTACCCAGTCCCCAGTTTAAAAAACACTAATTTTATCTATTTGTTCCCAAGGAAGTTCTATATCTACCCTACCCACATGACCATAAGCAGCTAATTTTCTATAGAAACTACCCTTATTCAATGAAGGTAAATGCCTTAAATTAAACTGTTTAATAATACCTGCAATGCGAAAATCAAAATGCTTTTCTAGTAAAGTTGTGATTTCTTCATCAGAAATTTTGCCTGTACCAAAAGTTTCTACTTGCACACTCACAGGTCTAGCTAGTCCTATAGAATAACTTAGTTGGACTTCACATTCATCAGCAAGCTTGGCAGCAACTACATTTTTAGCTGCATAACGAGCAGCATAAGCTCCCACTCTGTCTATCCTAATGGGGTCTTTTCCGCTTAACGCTGAACCACTATGTTTGGAATATTCACCATAAGTATCTATGGCGTTTTTTCTACCTGTTACTCCAGAATGAGCCGCAGGCCCGCCTTTAATAAACGGCCCATCAGGATTAATAAATATTCTTGTCCGCTCATCCGGTTTAATGTCTTCATCTACAAACACAGGATAAATTACAGCTTCTCTAATATCATCTTGTAATTGCTGCAAATCTGGTTTTGAAGCTTTATTTTGACTGGCAATTACTGTTATACTATGAATTCTATAAGGTCGGCGATTTTTATATTCAACTCCTACTTGAGTCTTGCCATCAGGGGTAAGATATGTCAGTATTTTTTGCCGTCTCACCTCACTAATTTGCCTCGCCAGTTTATGGGCTAGCCATATTGGTAGCGGCATGAGAGTATATGTTTGATTGCAGGCGAAGCCAAAGACTGTTGCTTGATTGTTAACAGTAACTTTTTCTATTTCTTCGTCAGACAGATTTGTTTCATTAAATAAATGATATTGCTCAGGGGGTAATTCTCTTAAGCTGGTCAAAATACTACAAGTCTTACCATTAAATTCTTTCTGTTCGTAACCAACCTGATCAATTACCTGTCTAGCTATGGTAGTAAAATCTACATTAGCGTTAGGTTCAAATCTAGCAGCTAGGAAAACTATGCCTGTGGATACAGCACATTCTGTAATTACTCTAGAGAAGGGATCTTGCTGCAAAAAACGATCTACGATCGCATCACTGATCTGATCGCAAAGTTTATCAGGATGTCCCTCTGTGACTGATTCTGATGTAAACATGAAGTCTTTTTTCATATTTGAACCACCTAGACACTAAGACACAAAACAATAAGATGTACTTTGATTTCTCAAGATTTATTAGATTTGCTGTGGAGAAGAATTTTGAATTTTTTTTGTGCTTTCATTTACTAATAAAGGCAGTAAAGCACTACTACCAATTACAGCAGTATCCAATAGATTAATTGGTGCAATTTTTAAAATACTCCTTAATTGTGGGACAGCTATAGCTAAGAGTTGTATGGCAAAAGAACCTGTAACGGCAGCATTTAAGTAAGGATTATTTGGGAGTTTTTCTTTACTGAATATGCTATGTTGTTCGGAACGGCTGCTGATAGTATGCAGTAGTTGGGCTGATGTCAAACTCATAAAAGCAATGGTGCTGGCTTGAGGGCCAATACCATATCTGGACATGGCATAACCATAGGCTGCTAAAGTGCTAACTGATATTGTTGCTGACTCAAAAGTAATTCTGCCAAAGTCGGAATTCTTAATAATTGGTTCGTTGGGGTTGCGGGGTGGCTGACTTAAGACATCGGGTTCTGGTGCTTCCATCGCTAGGGAAAGACCGGGGAAAATGTCAGTTACTAAATTCAACCATAAAAGTTGAATGGCGTTTAAGGGTTCGCCTATACCGACGGCGGTGGCGGTGGTCATGACCATGATTTCACTCAGGTTTGTAGCTAGCAAAAAATGCACGGATTTTCTGATGTTGTTGTAGATTGTTCTTCCTCGACTAACGGCAATCATCATGGTTTCGAGTCTGTCATCTTCGAGAATGATATCTGCAACTTCTCGCGCTACATCGGTGCCGCCTTTACCCATTGCTACACCGACTTGTGCAGCTTTCAGGGCTGGTGCATCATTAATGCCATCGCCGGTCATGGCGACAACTTTGCCGGCTGCTTGCAAAGCTTGGACGATTTGCAGTTTATTGCTAGGACTGATGCGGGCAAAAACATCTACTTTATCGCTGAGTGCTGTTAATGCTTCGGGAGTGAGATTGTTGAGGTTAGTAGAATCGAGAATTTCTAGTTGTGGATCTCGGTTTAATTCTAATTCTTTAGCGATCGCGTATGCTGTTGGACTTTGATCACCGGTAATCATCACTGTATCAATGCCAGCTTGATGAAAGTCCCTTATTAATGCTTTGGCACCTTTTCTGATTGGGTCTGCCATTCCCACCAGACCCAACCAGATTAAGTCTGATTCGTGATTGTTGCCGTTGCGAGTCTCATCAATATATCCATATGCTACTCCCAAAACTCGCAGTGCCTTTCCGGCCATGCGATCGTTTTCAATTTCAATCGTCTGTCTGTCTTCTTCTGTTAAAGGCACAACTTGCCCATTTTTCATCCACTCTTGGCATATCTGAATCACTTCGGCGGGATTACCTTTGACTGCAACAAACTTTTGGTGATTGTAAGTCTCATGAATTGTACTCATGAGGTTACGGTTTTCTGACCGCAGATTAGTTTGCAGTAGGGGATACTTTTGCCTGAGTTCTATGACATCCACCCCAGCACTAATTGCCATGTAGATTAGGGCATTTTCTGTTGCTGAACCTATGACTTGATATTCATGCTTAGTTGTGTTCAGTGAGGGAGATGAGGGGGATGAGGGGGATGTTACTTGTTTATTTCTCAGCAACTGAGTATCGCCATTGTTTTGTTTGCTGACTTCACTTTCATTACAAAGAACTGATACATGAATTAGCTTTAATAGTTCATCACTGGTATAGGGATTAATTTTTTCTTCCCCTGCAATTAATTCGCCGTCTGAAACTTTAATTTGTCTGGTGTTAGTCTGTATCTCTACTACAGACATTTTATTTTCTGTAATTGTCCCGGTTTTATCTAAACAAATCGACTGTACCGAACCTAAAGCTTCTACTGCACTCAGACTCCGAACGAGGACATTATTCTTCCTCATATCTAGGATGCCTAAAGCCAAAGTTGTTGTTGCAATTGTGGGTAGTCCTTCTGGCACTGCTGCTACTGCTAGAGATATGGATGATTTCAGCATTTGCACTAAACCATATCCCCGTAGTAGTCCTAAACCAAAGACAACACCACAAATCCCCATACCAATTAAAACTAATTGACTGCCGACTTGATCTAGTTGTCTTTCTAAAGGAGTTTCTGTAGATTTTGCCTCACCTACTAGTTGTTGAATTTTGCCCATTTCTGTAAATTTGCCTGTGGCTACAACCACAGCTAATCCTTGACCGCCAGTCACTAAAGTCCCCTTGTAAATCATGTTCAGGCGATCGCCCAAGGGCACATCTTCATCAGTCACAGATGTAGTATTTTTAGTAACGGGGATACTCTCACCAGTCAAGGCAGACTCATCCACACTCAGCTGTTCACACTGGATAAGTCTGGCATCTGCTGCCACATAGCTGCCAGGTTTGAGAACTAAAATCTCTCCCAAGACGACATTTTCTGTAGGAATTTCTATTAATTTGCTTTCTCTAATTACCCAAGTTGATGTTTGTTCTCGGCTTTTTAAAGACTCAATGATTCTTTCTGATTGGGTTTCTGTGGTGTAACCAATGGCTGCATTCAGACCAACAACACCCATAATTACTATGGCATCGACCACTCCGCCAGTGAAAATAGAAATTCCCGCAGCCACCCCTAGTAAAGCAACTGGTAGAGATTTGAATTGGTCAATTAAGATGCTTAAATTGTTACGCGTAGCTGTTTCAGATAAAACATTCGGCCCATATTTATGCAGATTTGCTACGGCAGATTCATGTGTTAATCCTGATGTTGAAGTATTGAATGTGTCTAGAATCTTATCTGCTGGCATTAAATGCCAATTTTCTTGTCTTTGTTCTTTGGCATGGGCAAGAGATTGTCTAGTTTTTGGTACTTTCTCGATTTTCTCTATCTGAGTTGGTTGAGATTTTTTTTGATAATCTAATACGGCTTGATGAATTAAAGTGGCAATTTTATTAATGCTATTTTCTTGCTTAAAAGTAACCAGAACATTACTGGTTAAGGGATTTGCTGAAATATAAGTGATTTCTGGATTATGGGAGAGCGATCGCTCTAAGTAGTTTTTCAAAGATGGCGAACGATAAAGCTCATTTATTTTGTATCTTGCTCTTCCTTTGACTTTGGTATGTATTGCTTTAATCACAGCAATTTTGGCTCCTGATAATGCACCCAAATAACTGTCAGTTAAAATTCTTTTCCTCAAGTTACTGATCTACAACAGTAATTAAGTCTTTCACTGGTGACATCAGCCCTAAGTTACAGAGGTATTTAAAATTGTTTTTTCTCTGAATTATTCATTTTATCTCAAACAAATAGTTAAAACTTTAAATGTAATTTTTTTTAATTTTTTCCTTGTCCCCAATATATACATATATTCAAACACATACAGTAAATATCGCTCTTAGCGAATATCTCTATAGGTAGAAGTAAAAATTACAAATTATAGCGGAATTACTCCTATAGGTTCACGAAAATTAAATTAAAAAACGTTAATAGTATAAAAGAGTGAAACAGCCATTCAAATTAGCTGTAATCAATAACTCTCACTCAATAAAAAAGCATAGATAAGTTTAAGTAAATGACAACTACTACAGATCAAAACCAGCAGATTCAGAAACTGCGTGAACTAATAGCAGACATTGACGCAGGGATGTTGACCACAGTAGATGATGATGGCAGCTTGCATAGTTGTCCCATGTTAAAGAATAGCGATATAGATTCTGATGGTGTACTGTGGTTCTTCATTTATGGCAGTTCCCATAAAGCAACTGAGATTTCACACAATCAGCAAGTGAATGTCAGCTTCGTGTCACCTGATAGGCAGCGATATATTTCTGTATCAGGTACAGCACAAATAGTAAAAGACCGCAACAAAATGCAAGAGAAATGGCAGCCAGAATTGCAAACCTGGTTTCCTCAAGGTATAGACGAACCTGATATTGCTTTGCTCAAAGTCAATATCAACAAGGCTGATTATTGGGATAGTCACTCAAGCTATAAGCCACAAACAATTAATTTATCGAGCAAAACTAGGGTGTAGGAGGAAGAAAAAATTGTATTCTCATACACCCTGCCCTAAATCTTGGTGAATTAGGAAATTTCAGTATTGTTAGGTACAACAAGCCAATGGCAGATAAAAACGACGAAACTGTCCAAAAGCATCTACCTCAAGAGGTAAAACGTCGGCAGTTCTTACAGGGGCTAGGCTTTATTGGTGCAGGCGCAGGGGCAATTTTTAGCGATCGCATCCTCAATGGCAATTCCCAAGCCGAAGCCGCACAAGTAGAAGAATTATCTGCAACTCCCATAAATAGCCAAAGCACAAGCCCAAGCACAGGTGAAATTCCCCGCCGTCCATTGGGAAAAACAGGGGTATCAGTGTCAGCCATTGGGCTGGGTGGTGCGACTTTGGGGCAAGCAAAGAACAAACAAGAAGCGATTCGCATCGCCCACGAAGCCATTGATCACGGCATCACCTTCATGGATAACGCTTGGGAGTACAACCAGCACCGCAGTGAAGAGTGGATGGGAGAGGCATTACAAGGGCGACGGGATAAAGTCTTTTTAATGACCAAAGTTTGCACCCACGGACGCGATCGCAAAGTGGCAATGCAACAACTTGAAGAATCCCTACGCCGCCTCAAAACTGACCACCTTGATTTGTGGCAAATCCACGAAGTTGTTTACTACAACGACCCAGAAATGATATTCCGTACCAACGGGGCAATTGAAGCTTTAGATCAAGCCAAGAAAGAGGGTAAAGTCAGGTTTGTAGGCTTTACGGGGCATAAAGACCCAGCCATTCATCTGAAGATGCTTTCTTACAATTACCCGTTTGATACAGTGCAACTACCGCTAAATTGTTTTGATGCCACCTTTAAAAGCTTTGAACAACAGGTTTTACCAGAACTCAACAAACGGGGAATTGCCGCCATCGGGATGAAAAGTCTCAGTGGAAATGGTGATGCCATCAAAAAAGGCATACTGACACCACAAGAAGCTATACGCTATGTCATGAGTTTACCAATTGCTACCTTGGTTAGCGGCATTGATTCCTTAGCTGTGCTGCGACAGAACTTAGCCATTGCCCGTGGTTTTCAGCCAATGCAGGCACAAGAAATACAAGCACTGCGCGATCGCTGTGCCCAATATGCTGCTGATGGGCGTTTTGAACTATTCAAATCCTCCAAAGCATTTGACGCAGACGAAGGCAGAATCCAGCATGGCTTCCCACCTCAAAATCAAGTTGCAAGTTAGGGATTGGGCATAGGGGAGCCATTGCGGTCTTGGGGTTTCCCCAAGTAGAGCAAATGGCGGCATAGGGCATTGGGAATTGGTTATTTTGTTCATCTTTGATGTCTGATCAAAGAGTACAATGGATGCCTTACTCATATCTTCCACCAAACCCTCTGTCCCTCTTGCCTCCTATTGTTGAGTGATTCATGACATTACAAGATTTTCAGGTTGACGATCGCGATATCAGTGATGCAGCTTTGTCTGATTATTTAGAATCTGAAGCGATCGCTGTTGATACCGAAACGATGGGATTGTTACCCCAACGCGATCGCTTGTGTCTTGTGCAGCTATGCAACCCACAGGGCAATGTCACAGCTATTCGCATTGCTAAAGGACAAAAAACTGCCCCAAACCTCCAAAAACTGCTAGAAGCGCCAAATGTCGTTAAAATATTTCACTTTGCTCGTTTCGACATTGCGACTTTACGCTACAACCTGGGAATTAAGGTTCAGCCAATTTTTTGTACCAAGATTGCTAGTAAGTTAGCCCGTACTTACACCAATCGCCACGGACTTAAGGATGTGGTGCAAGAATTAGAACAAGTAGAACTAGATAAAAGCGCTCAAAGTTCTGATTGGGGGAACGCTGTTAATTTAAGTGAAGCCCAACTGAGTTACGCTGCCAATGATGTACGCTATTTACTCAGTGTGCAGCAGAAATTAACACAAATGCTTAAACGAGAAGATCGTTGGGAACTTGCTCAAGAATGCTTTCAAGTTCTACCAACGATAGTTTCCTTAGACCTTTTGCAATTCAAAGACTTATTTGAACACTAAGGGTAGGTCTTAGTTGTTAGTTGTTAGTTGTCAGTAGTCAGTTGTCATTTGTTAGTTGCTACTGACCACTGACCACTGACTACTGATATCAAGTTCGCTTAATTACTTATAAAAAGCGAAGAACCCCACCCCGCCTTTGACTTGGGTCAAAGTTTCCCCTCCCCGTGAACGGGGAGGGGTTAGGGGTGGGGTGCAATGACAGTGGGAATTATAACTATTTATCCGAACTTGATATGACCACTGACTACTGACCACTGACCACTGACCACTGACTAATGACTATTGCTCATTAGAATCACGAGTCGCTTCTTTTAACTGGTCAGCTGCCTTTTGTACATTTTCTTGCACATTATCTTTAAGGTTTTCTAAACCTTCTTTTGCTTTAGATACCACATTAGGCTTATCTTCACCTGCACGATTTCTAGATTGAACAGTGTTTGGATCGGGGCCAGGGACTGTCTTTTGCTGATTTTCTAAATGGTCTTTGACGCGAGATACAACATTATAATCATCAGCACCGGGAGGAGTTCTAGATTCAACAATTCCTTCTGTTGGGCCTCCAATTGCCTTCCATGCAGCTAAACCACCTTTGAGTTCAGATACATGCACAAATCCAGCAGAACGCAGTGCTTGTACAGCTTGGGCTGTTTGTTCTTCACTTGCACCGTAAACATAAATATCACGGCTTTTATCTATTGATGATGAAGCTCGATCTACTAGGCCATCTGTTGGCATTGGCATTGATCCCATGATGTGACCTTCGTTGTAGCTGTTGCGATCGCGTACATCTAGTATTGTAAAAGCCGGTTCGCCCCATTCCAAACGAGATTTCAGCACATGAACGTCAGATTGAGAATCTATTTGTGGCTGTTCTGGAATTATATTGCCTAGTAAATTGTTATTCATAGCTATCACTTGCTGATTTACATTAATAGCAATTTAGCTAACTTTATAAATTAATTTTCTCTTTCCTTGGTATGAATAATTTGAAAGTCACTCTTATGGTAGATTAGCTTAATATCACATTTGCTAGTGGTTAATCAATTCATCAAAAAATATATTTCTCTCCCTCTATTTGAATAGATTTTTCATAAATTTATGATTTGAAAAAATACTTAGTTAAGGAGGTTAAGTGAAGTTTTTTTATTTCTCTAGGTAGATCAGCGATGCCAATAACATTGTTTCCTCAATCTCCTGCCGTACCAAGGGAGTTACACTTGGAGAATTATTGAGACAATCTACCAGTAATTTATTGGCATCATAATATTGTTGAAGCAACTGTATTTGCTGTTTGTTGAACTGCCAATCATGACCAATATTGCGATATTTAATGAATCTAGCTCTTAATTGCTCAACCCAGACTTTACCGTTAGTCTGCCACCAGAGTCGCAATTTCTTGTGATGGCTTTCTGTAGAAGGTAATTGTTTTTTGAGTTTTTGCATCTCTTGCTTAAATTCTGGTTCTAATACAAGGTCAAGAGCCTCATCAAAGGCAATGCTCAGGGCATGGGCATGGTCTATAATCAGGGCATCATTAACCGTATGCTCAACGGCAAAGTTAAGCTCAACAGCACAGGTAAGAGTACTAGTAAGAAATTCGTCAAGGGCAAGGTCAGGGTTAAAGGCTATGTTACCGACAAGGGCAGACTCAAGCTCATAGCTAGGAGTATGAATAACACGAGCGCAAACAAAGTAAAAAGCACGAATAGCTACTGCTTTGTAGTTAGTAGAGACTGAAAGAGATTTATCATATAACCAAATCAAAAAATCTTGTATCTTCTCATCATGAGCCACTAGTATATCAATCTTATATTTCATTAAACCTAACATTTCATGAGCATTTGTTAGCATACTAACGGTTAACAAAAATATATTGTGCCAATGTGCTTTATTTATGTGATTAACTAAAGTTTTCCAAGCTTCTTTTTGGGAATTATCAACGATATTTTTAGCAGCTAAATACTCGTGCAAGGTGAGATGAGAGAAAGAGTAAATTAAGCGCGATCGCTCTACCAATAAACCATTTTGCGCCTCAATTGCTTTCAGCACTGTTTCACTATCTGGCTGCAACTGCAAGGCATCTGGATTCAGATGCGGTAATGTACCCAGATAGTTAGTAATCAATTGCTGAATTTGTTCTTGTGTAAAAAAATAATTTCCTTGTTCAAAAGTGATGGCAGCAAGTTGAGAAAGTAGGTTCTTTTTATGATCTACAGTTAAATGACATCCAACCTGATTCCGTATAATACCTCTAACTTCATCCCATCTGAATAGCAAAATATTTAATACTTGTTCATATAACTTAGGTAGGTTAGATGGAAATTCAGCTTTCACTTGAAAGACTAAAAAAATTAGATGTAGCAAAATTGGTGTGGTCGTCAATTCTCGGATTTGCTGATTTTTTGGCAGATTCAGTTGATGAATAAATAAATTACCTGTGGCTTCTCCATCTTCTCTCGACTGATGAGCAACTGCAACAAACCAGTTTTTGACAAAAGCTTCAACTTGTTCATAGTCAAAATCTGCAACCTCAACTTCAGTAAATCCCTGAAATCTGTATTTGTAAGCAGCAATCCGACAACTAATAACAAACTGATTTTTGTAATAATATTGGGTAAATCTGCGTATTTCTCTTGTAACTCTATCTGCCTTTTCTGATGGTATTTCATCTAATCCATCAAGTAAAATTAAGGCTTTACCTTCAGTCAGTATAGTTGCAGTTGATTGTTCTTCAACGCCACAACTGATAAATTCTTGGGTGATGTGTTTAAATAAACTAAATTCATTTTTATCTTGGGCATCTTCAGCAAATTCTTTCAGCCTGATAAAAATTGCTATATGCTGTGGCTGAAATTCACCTTGATTGCACGCGATCGCTAAATACTGTAAAAATATGGTTTTACCCGATCCTGGCTTACCTAGTACCATGAGCTTCGAGTAACGCGATACAGCTTCTAAGCCTGGTAATTTTCTCTGATGGTTTCCTGCTGCAAATCGTTGCAAGTTGGACTGAGGATTAAAATTCTGCAACAAATCGGGAATCTCTAGCCATTGCTGACAGCTTATTTGCTCTAAAACGTTGACATTGGTGTAAATATCAACTAACGAAATTGCCTGAGCAATATCCAACATTTGCACAGTGCTACATTGGTCTTGGATTTTGTCTAGCCGCTTTTGGCGGATTTCTCGCACTAGTGCATTAAGGTCAAAACTGTTAGGCTGTACTTTAGTTGTTGCCTCGGTTGCTAAATCTTCAGGTAAGCCAGCAACCTTTTGCCAGGATAACCCTAGCTGTTGGCAAATTTGCACAAAACAACTGCGGGATACTGGTTCCCCGGCAAAAAACTTAGAAACTGGTTGGCGTGTGATACCTAAAGCTGCGGCTAATTTGTATTGGCTTAAGGTTTTGTCAGTTAAAGCTGTTTTTGCTGCCCTGATGCCTTCTGGTGATGCTCTCAATCCTTGGCTTGTCATACCTCAGCTTAAATCGTTAAATATCATGCTATTAAAACAGTAATTTTACGTAAATATCTGAAGGCATACTCTTATCTCCCGAAGCAGGCTTCCTTGTCGGGTTAGTTAAAATGAGCTATGGTTCAAGAGCTAAAATTGAGATGTTTTGTGCGCTTGTTTATCAGCTAGTAGCTTTCAGTCTATTTGTGCCTAAAGGACTTTTAAACCAAGAGCAGGTTAGGAAGAATCTGATACTCCTGTTCAATCCAGAAATTAAATAATTTATTTTTTATAGTTCCCTAAAGTTAAATTTTTCTTAACTACGAAGACTAAAAATTATACCATTAAATGCACAAATCATACCAAAGTTATACAAAACTTATACATATGGTATGCATCATAATAGCTGAATTTTTCATAAATTTCATAGAAAATTAAGTAAAGCTAAGTACTACAGTGGCAATGTCTGGCGACAAGCTGCTTTAAGTCTACCTACTCAACTGAAGGTAGGCAGGAATAAAAATCTCCAAAAAGCACATCCAGCTATGGACTCCTTGAGAGCAGCTTCTCTGTAGCCTTACCACAAAGAGGTTTCCAACACTAGTGACTCTCCAAGACTCTTCAAGTGACGTTCTTTCTCCTGACGGAGATGCTACGTGAACGTTGCTAAAGTTGCGAAGTTCTGGAGTTACGGTGCTGGCTACTGATGTTGGCGATCGCAATCAAGCGTTGCCGCAGACTAAGTTAGAGTAGGCTAGGAGGATGAGTCGCTACACTGACAGTGCATCGCCAGATAAACAAAAGGCTAGAAGGTTATGGTCATGGTTCCCGATACAAATTCCAAAATTCTTGTTGTCGATGACGACTTTGGTGTCCGCAATCTCATACACCGCTTTTTAGGTCGAAAATATCAAATAGAGTCCGCAGCAGATGGAAAAACAGCTTTGTCTTTGTTTGACCATTTCAACCCCGCTTTAGTAATTCTGGATTGGAATTTGCCAGACACCAGTGGCTATCAGCTTTGCCAGGAAATGCAGAGTCGTACTAATGTCTTAGTGATGATCCTCTCTGGACGGACTGCCGAAGCCGATAAAATTAGTATCCTGGCTGCTGGTGCTGATGATTTCATGACAAAGCCGTTTAGCTTAGCAGAAGTTGAAGTCAGGGTAGAAGCGCTTTTAAGACGCATACGCACTATTAACCCTTCTCCGACACAGCGGTTGATTTTCAAGCAGCTAGCAATTAACCCAGATGGTCGGGAGGTAACACTTAACGATAAGCCTCTCAGCTTAACAGCCTTGGAATTCAATATTTTACATTTTTTGGCAAGTCATCCAGGTCAAGCTTGGAGTCGTCCACAGCTAATCCAAAAAATTTGGGGTTGTGACTATGTGGGAGATGGTCGGGTGGTTGACGTACATATCGGTCAGCTTCGCAAAAAGATGGAAGTTGATACTACTGTGCCTGAGTTTATTAAAACCGTTCGAGGTTATGGTTACAAGTTTGAACTACCTGAATCGACCACAATTTAAACTGGGAAAGGGGAAGGAGAAAAGGGGAAGGGGAAGGAAATAAGGGGAAGGGGAAGGCAAGGAAAAAGGCGTTTAAACTTTCAACACAACAATTTTTTTTATAAAAACATCAATTTCATGTGACTTAGATAGTGGTGAGTTAGGAGTTAGTTGTCAGTTGTTATTTTCCCCATCCCCCATCTTCCCTTCCCCTTCCCCTTCTCCCTCCTTCCCCTTCTAAGAAAAATTAAGCTAAAATTCAAGCAGAGTAAGCATTCCCGCTGATAAATACCTCATGCTTGAAAACCTGCAAACCCGAATTTATGAATTAGAACAGTTTGCCAATACTCTTGTTTCTAACCAACTGTCGCATCTCAGTTTGCTTAGCATTGGCATCATTTTTATGGCTGGTTTACTCACCAGCCTCACGCCCTGTATGCTTTCCATGCTACCGATTACTATTGGCTATATCGGTGGTTATGAAGCAAAAAGCCGCCTACAAGCAGCTGCACAATCAACTTGGTTTGCTTTGGGATTGGCAACTACACTAGCAGGGCTTGGTATCATAGCAGCTTTTGTAGGAAAAGTCTATGGTCAAGTGGGAATTGGTTTACCGATTATCGTCAGCATCATCGCCATTCTCATGGGGCTGAACTTACTAGAAGCATTGCCCTTGCAATTTCCATCTCTAGGCGAAACAAATTGGATTTCGCCAGATTTACCGATGGGAGTGCGTTCCTATGCAATTGGGCTGACTTTCGGTTTAGTGGCATCTCCTTGTAGCACGCCTGTTTTAGCCAGCTTGCTAGGTTGGGTTGCCAATACACAAGACTTAATTTTAGGCGCTGTTTTGCTACTTTCATATACAGCCGGGTATGTAGCACCATTAATTTTGGCAGGTACTTTTACTGCTGCAATTAAAAAATTGCTGGAGTTACGTCGCTGGTCTGGTTGGATTAACCCAGTTAGCGGGGCGCTGTTGGTAGGATTTGGTGTATTTTCCTTAGTTTCGCGGATTCCTTTTGGAAGTTTTTAATCAATGACAACAGAAAATTCAGCGTCCACAGAATCAAGTTGGTGGTCGATACCTGGGCGATTCTTGCGGCGAGAGTTTTTGCCAGTACTGACAGATTTACGATTAGCGATCGCCTTACTACTATTAATTGCTGTTTTCAGCATCAGTGGTACTGTAATTGAGCAAGGTCAGTCACCCGCATTCTATCAAGCTAATTACCCAGAACACCCCGCTTTGTTTGGTTTTTTAACTTGGAAGGTAATCCAGGTAGTTGGTTTAGACCATGTATATCGTACCTGGTGGTTTCTGGCATTACTGATTTTATTTGGTACAAGCCTAACTGCTTGTACCTTCACCCGCCAGTTACCAGCCTTAAAAGCTGCGCGTCGCTGGAAATATTACGAAGAACCACGGCAATTTCAAAAATTAGCTTTGAGCGCAGAACTAGAAACTGGTTCTGTGAATTCTTTAAAAGAAATATTACAGAAGCGTCGCTATAAAGTTTTTCAAGAAAAAGACGGCATTCTCTACGCCCGTAAAGGAATAATAGGACGCATCGGCCCAATCATAGTTCATGTGGGCATCGTCACTATTTTGTTGGGGGGAATCTTGGGGGCGATGACCGGATTTGTTGCTCAGGAAATGGTTGCTAGCGGCGATACATTTCAAGTGAAAAATATTATAGATGCTGGCCCTTGGGCAAATCCCCAAGTTCTGAAAGATTGGTCTGTACGAGTGAATCGTTTTTGGATTGACTATACACCATCAGGGGGAATTGACCAGTTTTACTCAGACATGTCCGTCTTAAATAATCAAGGAGAAGAAGTAGACCATAAGAAGATTTTTGTCAACCAACCCTTACGTTATCGGGGCGTAACTTTCTATCAAACTGATTGGGGTATCTCAGCTGTTCGGATTCGATTCAACAACAGTCCCATTTTTCAACTACCGATGGCAGCATTAAATACCAACGGCAGAGGACGTATTTGGGGCACTTGGATTCCCACGAAACCGGATTTGAGTGAGGGTGTTTCCTTAATAGCCAAAGACTTGCAAGGCATGGTATTAATTTACGATGCGGAAGGCAAGCTAGTTGATACTGTGCGGACTGGTATGTCTACTCAAGTCAATGGCGTGACGCTGAAAGTTCTCGATGTCATTGGCAGCACTGGGTTACAAATTAAATCTGACCCAGGTATACCGATGGTTTACTCAGGCTTTGCCGTGCTGATGCTGGGTACGGTGATGAGTTACTTCTCCCACTCACAAATTTGGGCATTACAAAAAAGCGATCGCTTGTATGTTGGCGCCAAAACTAATCGTGCCCAGGTTGTTTTTGAACGCGAAGTTATAGACATTCTAGAGCGGCTGAGTTCACAACCAGAAGGTGAGCAACCTAAAACTACACAATCCATAACATCCAATCCAAATTAGTTAAAAGTTAGGAGTTAGGAGTTAGGAGTTAGGAGTTAGGGTCAGTAGAGACGATTCGCCGAATCGTCTCTACATTATTTATCTCCCCCTGCACCCCTGCTCCTCTGCAACGCCAGTCGCGCGGCTGTCGGGAAACCCGCCCAACGCGCTGGCTCCCCCTGCTCCCTTGCACCCCTGCCTTCTACATATGTCTGCTCAACTTCGCTCTAAGCGCCAAACTTACCTTCTACCCCTCGTCGCTCTGTCGTTGAGTGTTGCTGCTTGCACTGCCGATAATAGAAACACCATACATGTTTCTTTAGTTGGTGCTGGGGCAAGTTTTCCCGCACCTTTATATCAGCGCTGGGTTTTAGATTACAATCAGCAAAATCCTAATGTGGAAATTAACTATCAATCCATAGGAAGCAGCGCAGGAGTAAAACATTTCATCAACGGTACTGTAGACTTTGCAGCCAGTGACGTGGCAATTACAAAAGAACAAGCAGCCCAGATTAATCGGGGGGTAATTGCTTTGCCCATAACAGCCGGTTCTATAGTGCTGGGTTACAACCTCAATCTGCCAACTAATTTAAAGCTGCCACGCCAAGTTTATATAGATATCTTTTTAGGAAAAATTACCAATTGGAATCATTCTCAGATAGCTCTAGCAAATCCTGGAGTAAAGTTGCCCGCTCTCCCAATTGTGGTAGTACACCGAACTGATGGTAGTGGCACTACCAGCGTGTTGACACAACACCTCAGTGCCATCAGTCCGGAATGGAAGAGCAAGGTCGGGGCTGGGAAAGCTGTAGCATGGCCAGTAGGAATTGGTGCAAAAGGCAACGAAGGTGTTACCGCCCAGATTCAACAGATTCCAGGAGCTATTGGTTACGTAGAGTACGTTTACGCTACACGCAATCAATTACCTCTAGCTGCTTTGGAAAATAAATCTGGTAACTACATCATGCCGACACCAGAATCGGCAGCTAAAACTTTAGAAGCAGTCAAATTACCTGCTGATAACTTGATTGCTTTTATCACCGATCCTATGGGTAATCAGTCTTATCCCATTGTCACTTACACCTGGCTTCTAACTTATCACCAATATCAAGATCCAGTTAAAGCCCAAGCACTAAAAAACTTTATTGACTGGGCTTTGACTGAGGGTCAAAAATCCAGTTTGGAACTCGGATATCTTCCTTTGTCTAAAAAAGTTGTGGTTCAAGTGCAGTCGGCGGCAAATAAAATTGCAGAATAAAAAATACTAATTGGTAATTGGGAATTGGTAATTGGGAATTGGTAATTGGTAATTGGGAATTGGTAATTGGTAATTAATACATAGATTGCTATTGCTTTTGATGTCGCACCTCGATAACGGTATGCACATTACCACGGGGAGTAAAATCTGCTTTCACCGTGACTTCTAAAGGATCACAAGCAGCGACAAAATCATCCAGAATTTGATTTGCGGATTCTTCGTGGGAAATGTAGCGATCGCGATAACTGTTAATGTAAAGCTTAAGCGCCTTCAATTCCACTACCCGCTCATCAGGAACGTAGGTAATATAAATCGTGGCAAAATCAGGATAGCCAGAAAACGGACATTTACAAGTAAATTCTGGCAAAGTAATGTTGATATCGTATCGCCTGCCTACACGCGGGTTAGGAAATGTAATTAATTCTCCTTCCGCAATGTCGCGTTCGCCATACTTCATTTCTTGGGTTGGTAATTCGTCAGTTGTCATTTGTCAGTTGTCATTTGTCAGTTGTCAGTGGTCAGTTGTTATCCCCCCTGCACCCTTGCTCCCCTGCTGCCCTGCACCGAAAGCTCTACACCTGCTCCCAGTCAGGACAATTTTCATCATCCCACCCATGAGGATGCATGGCACATACTAACAAGTTACCACCATACACTTGACCGTGGTAATTACTACAACCTATGCAGGCAGGATTTTTTTCTGGTGTGGCATCAACTGAATAAGGAAAACCTGGATCTACATCTGCCACAATGTCTTCCAGTTCCCCATAAACTTCAAAAAATGGTTCAGCAAAATCCTGGATGTACTGGTCAACTTCAGTGGCAATGGTAGTTTGTACTTGTTCAGTAAATTCTTCAGTTAGTTCACAGAAGGCCTCTACCATTTCACTCATTCCCAAGAAAAAGCGCTCTACTTCATCAGCCACTGTTTCTACAATTTCCATTAAATCTTTTTGCCATTGTTCCATAAACTTAACGCCCTTACTGGCTACAAACAGGACGCTTGTTGCTACCTGGCTTGAAGCACTAGAGTACACCCTAGGCAATGTTTATTATAAAGTCTGTGTGCATCCGTCGATGCCAAAATGCTGATTGCTGCTGATAGTCAAGATAAAAAGTTGCTTTTACTTATCCTTTTGCAATCTTTTTAACTCTTCTTGTAGTTCTAGCACTTGTTCGCGCAATTGATCCACATTTTCAGTTGAAGATTGTTTCACCGTTGGCTCTTCATCTTCCTCTAAGATTTCGATGCGACGAGGTTCAGAAGGAGGTGTTTTTTCGGGAGTTCCATCAGATGCTGGCGGCTGTTGCGCCTGCCTCATCATATCTTCGACAAAGCGCCGGGCTTCTTCTGTGGTCATTTCGCCCTTTGCCACCATTTCGTCTGCCAGTTTTTGGACTTGCGATCGCAGTTCTGCTAATTTGCCTCCTGCTTTCTCACCCGCGTAAGAAGCCAAACCAACACCGAGGTAAAAAGCTTTTTGAACAATATCTCCAAAACCAGGCATTGCTGCTGAACGCTCCTAAAAATAGGGCGACCCGGAGACTACGCCTACTACAAGCATCCCGTATTGCTGCTACCTTCCGGTTCTGACAAGGTTTAGGCGTTGCAGTCGCATAGATCCAGGTCTATAAATAGTATAACATCAAATTTCCCTAACTGTGTCATCCGGCTACAATTTTCCATTCGTAGAGTTGATAATTAACGCAGCCGTTTTTTACAAGTGGGTCAAGAGCCACAATTGCTTCTGCTTCTTCCATTGAGGCGGCTTCAAACAGCAACATACCTCCGCCAAACTGTGCCCAATAGCCAGTTTTGGCTTTGTGTCCTTTAGCAATCAACTCTTCGACATAGGCTTTGTGAGCAGGTACGTATTGGTCAAAGATGGATTTATCAACTTTGCCTTCTTCAATCTTTACAAACCAAGGCATTTTTTGCGACCTCAAATGAAAATGGGAATGGGGCATTGGGCATTGGGCATGGGGCATTGGGAATTGAGGCAAATATTTCCCCCTCATCCCCCTCATCTCCCCTGCACCCCTGCACTCCTGTACTTTTAAATCAAATGAACCTTTATTTCATCGCTCTGCTACCGCCGCCAGAAATTCAAGATTACGCCAACCAAATCAAGCAGTATTTTGCTGATAAGTATGCTAGTCGCCACGCACAAAAATCCCCCCCACATATTACTTTGCAACCGCCCTTTAAATGGATAGATAATAATGTGCCAGTTTTAGAAGCATCTTTAAGAGAGTTTGCTAGTGAACAACAGCCAGTACCTATTACACTCAGAGGGTTTGCTGCCTTTCGCCCCCGTGTCATATATATAGATGTGGTGAAAAGTCAAGAACTTTTGAGCTTGCAAGCAAATTTAATGGCGCGTATGGAAGCTAACTTAGGAATTGTTGACAAGGTTGGCAAAAAGCGGGCTTTTACACCTCATATGACGGTTGCATTTCGGGATTTAACAAAGCAGAACTTTAAAGCTGCTTGGCTAGAGTTTGAAAATCGTCAGTTGTATTTTGAGTTTACAGCTAACAAGTTAACGC
>NZ_JAECZC010000010.1:100834-162128 GCF_016056305.1 Amazonocrinis nigriterrae CENA67
AATTACCAATTACCAATTACCAATTACCAATTACCAATTACCCATGCCCAACTTCACTTACCAGGTCTGACACAAGGTGTTGGACTAGCAGAAGCGGGATCGGCGTAAATTGCTAAAGTATGATAATCTGGGGCATCTTTTTGGTATAACAATCTGAAAGTGTAAAGCTTAGTTTTACCCTGCGCTTCAGTAATCACTGTTAAAAGTGTATTATCCGTGCTGGGCAACCCAGGAATTTTAATTTTTTGAATTCGTCTGAGTTGAATAACATTTGCTCCTGAGTTCTTACAATCTGCTGAATTCATATTACTTTGTTGACCGAATTGCATACAAATCGGCCCATCAAAATCTATCGTTACTTGTGATGGATCATTTAACCAAACTTTTTTAATTGTTTCTCCAGCGGGAATAAAGCTTAAGTTTGTACCTTGTTGATAGGAAACTATCAAAGTGGGCACTACTCCTCCTAAACCCTGTGCTTGGCAGGAAAACATAGAACGGAGGACGCTATTAGCCACAGCACGACCTGCCATCATTAACATTGCAGCCGAAAAAATTAAGCTTGCCAGAGGTAAGAATTTCAATTTACCTGAGGTTTTTCCCCGAAAATTAGTGTATTTCATGGCTGCAAATAAGTGCTATGGTACAAGTTTGATTGAGATGTCAAAATAGTTTAATAAGAAGATGTTTGGAAAAAGCCAAAAACTTACTCCCCATTCTTGACTCTCTGAAGTAAGGTTTCTAAGATTCAAAAAGACTTTTCAAACATTCTCTAAAACTGCATTGTTTGATTGACATATATTTCAACTTCTCTGCCAGCTTTCATAAACCAAACATTGGTTTGTTGCATCATTTGAGCGATCGCTTGCTGATTACGTTGTGCTATTTGGGGGACTAAAGAGTTTAAACCACCTTCTACAACCCCAGCTGTAAGGTTGCGTCTGTTGTCAGTAATTTGAAAACAGTTAGTAGAACTAGTAGTACTACCATCACTACTAGTATAAGTGTTCGGAGTACATTGTACTTTGGTATCAGCACGATTAAATAACTCTGCTGCTTTACCGATACCTCCCAATACAAACAATCCTGCATCCATAGATGCTATGGATGAAGATGAATTGGGAAATTTACTTGCTATTAGAGGTTTACCTTGAGTGCCGCGAATAATAATCGCATTGTCTGGTAAGCTTCTTTCGCTGATATTACCATTCTTATCTTTAATAATTATTTTGACTACATCCAACTGCAAAAAGCCTTGCTCAGAGATGGAGCGAACTTCAGTTAATAGCTCTGTCTTTGCAGGTAGAGCAACGCTACCATCTATAGCTTTTAGTGGTTCTTTTAACTGCACAACAAAGGTGTTTTTGGCTTCGTCTTTGTCTTTATCGTTATTATTATTAATATTTCTTGATGAGCGAGTAGTTTCCCCAAATATAGCTGTTGCTAACAAAGCTTTGGCACTAGTCCCTACTTTCACAGATTTTGAGTTTTGCGATTGTGCTTGGCTCACTAAAGAATTTGGTTGTTGTGGCATTGGGTTAGGATTTGGGTTGATATTCTGTGATGCCACACTGGTATTGTTAAGAGGTGGAGGACTAGCTATATTAACAGCAGACTGACCAGTGAAAGACACTTGTCCGTAGCTACCCAACTTCGCCAATTTTGCCCACTGTTCGAGGGGGTCAGGTGGGGATGGTTGGGTGTTTGGGTTGACAACTGGCGGTGGTGGTGCTGATGGCAAAGCAGCAACAGGAATTTGTGGGCGAATAGCTTGTGGATAGGGAGGGTTTTGTATTGGACGCTCAACTGGTACTCTCTGAGGCACGTAAACTGTGCGTACAGGTGTTTGTTGTGTCGTTGTGACTCTGTTTGTGGAAGCAGGTGAGGCTTGTACCCGTTGACTAGATGGAGTTGCTGAACGAGAACCAGTAGTGGTTGTAAGTCTCAAATTTTGTTGTGCTGCTGTCACCGCGTCTGCTTGTTCAGCTAGGGCTAATTTTGTTTTGAGAGTCTCAACTTCCTGTTCTAAAGCTTGCTGGCGGGATTCAGTCGTTGGTTGCGATTTGGCTGTTGAGGAAACTAGATTATTTGCTGGCTTTTGGTTGGTACTACTCATTAACTGCGATAGAAACACGCCAGCCACCATAACCATAGTTAAGGTAGCACCGCCCACCAAGGCTAATTTAGCGAAGGGGTTAGATGAAAGAGGTTGCTGTGTTGGGATTTCTTGTGGTTGAGAAGCCTCTGACTCTGGGACGGTAGACTCTTCTGTGGCTTCGACATCAATAGTTGGTGATTCTTCTAGCAAGCCAACTAATCTTGCCATCTTAGATTCCCAGTTTGAAGAATCTACTTCGAGTTGGGAATTTTCGTTACTTAGAGTATCTGGATTTTTTGCAGAAATTGAATAAGAAGTCATTGTGTATAGCTTGGTTGAAATTTCAAGAACAATTTTTATCTGTTGTTGCACATATATTGTAGATTTTCAACCTAGCTTGGCCAAGCCGGTAAGCTGCAAAATGCCACGGCAATGGCCCAACATCTGGCAGTGAAGTTGCTTGCTGATCTATTGCTTCGACAAAGATTTGTTTATTAAATGGAGTTGAAGTTCCTATATTGTCATAACTGCTAAAAGTTAATTGATTGGCAAGCATCTCTACCTTCCACCTACCCTCACCTACTGCTATTGGTTGAGAAATTTTTTCTATTACCAAAACCTGTTCAGTTCCTCTTTTGAGGTCTGCCAACTGGGGAGTTGCACTTAAATTTGTAATTTCTGATTGAAATTTTGGTTTTAAATCATTAGTTAAAAGTTGTGAACTAATTTCCCAAATTGTTTTTGGCGGTTGTCGTTCTGACCAGGTAAGCATGAGGGTCATAGTTTCACCCACAAAGCGGCGAATTGTCTCTGGATTTCGCTCGACACTTGGTTTGGGGTCTACGGTTATCGCCTGACCATCAACAAGTTGTACTAAACTTTGAGGTGTTAATTGTCGGCTTAAATTTTTTAACAGAGAACTGTGGAACATTAGTAACAGTAAGGTGAACAGATGTAAGCCAAATGTTCCTACAGCTAACAATGGTAAAATACTGCTTTTTTTATTTTCTGTTTTTAGGATTTGCATAAATAGACTTGTCAGTTGTCAGTTGTCAGTTGTTAGTTGTAATATCGTTTTTTTGTGAGGCTGGGCCAAACCTTTTTAACTTTTTATTTCTTTGTGTTCTTGGCGTTCTTTGCGGTTCGTTTCTCTTTCTTATACTTAAGTCATAATATAGTTGAGCGCATCTTCGTACAAAATTGGTAAAGTTGTCATTGGTATTAGATTTTGGCAGTTTTTATGTAAATAGATTTTTGGAAATATGTAAAATCAAATTTATCTGATGAAGTTGCCAGATTTATTTCTATTGGTACATTGCTTTAATTGCTCTTCTGTTAAGTTGCTATATTCATCTAACAAACACAGATTACGAATTTCATAAATTTCTAGTTTATCAGCGCGGTTGCTATAAATTGCTTTTTGCAGGTCGGTACTATTATCGTTTTGGGGATAAGGATAATAATCCACTGCACGAACGAGTAAATCTTTATTAAAAGGAGTTATTTTGCTTCTATTATCAATTCGTTTTTTTTGAATTAGGTCAGCTACCATCCCGACTCGCCATTTACCTGGGGCTATTTTTTTAGGTGGATAAACTCGTTTGATCACTAACTGTGCTGACATAGCTTGGTTGGGGTATGTAGCAAAAACTTCTGGTGGTGTCATTTGAGCGATCGCACTTAAGAAACCTTTACGAAAATCTTCTGATATGGCAAAACTAGCTACCCAACTACTAGTAGTAACTTTTTTGCTCCCTGCTACAGGTGTTTTCACCAGTATTCCAGGATCTGGTTGGGGTTTTGTGACTTCTTCAATGCTTGTTGGAGGTAAAGTTCCAGACCAGTTAAACATTGATGTCATGGTTTTAGTCACGAATTGTTGAATTGCTTCAGGGCTTCTTTCTAAATCATCAATAGCACCTACTGGTTTACCATCGATCATCTCTACAAAGTTAGGCGGCTTTCTCAGACTTAGTTGACGAATTTGCAACCCTTGGAAGATGAATAAAAGTATTACCAATAGATGCAGACTAAAAGTAGCGATCGCAAACGTTGTTAAAATATTCCCGGTTCGTTGTCTCTTCTTGTTGAGTAAATTTACCATCTTCTCATCCCACAACTACAATTTATTAATTACATTTGATGACACTGACTTTTTTAATTACGAATTACGAATTACGAATTACGAATTACCTATATCTTGTCCCTCACAAAAGAAGCTGTGTTACTAATAGCGTTAAAAACTGCAAATCCTCCTGCACCAGCCACAATCAAAGATAAAATTGGTGCTAAAATTCCGAGAAAAATTATGAACCACATCAAATCTGGATCGGCGTTATAATCTTGTCCTGGGCCATTAATAATGACTGCGGCAGTCAACACTGCAATAATATTGAATGATATCTTGGCGATTCCAGCAGATAAAAACCCCGTCAACCATGCAAAAATTGGTTTTCCAGCTACGGGAAGCAAAGACCCACCTACAGCCAATGGCCCTAAAGCTGCAATAAGCAACATGGTAGCTTCTATTAAATTCTGAAAAGCATATTGTAATGAAAATAAAAAGTTTTTAATAGTAGTTTGTACCGTGTTACCCAACAAAGCATTAAATGTAGTGTCTGATATAGCTCCTGTATTAAATCTAATCTGATTTACCTGATTTTCTAGCCTATCTATCCAAACTTTATTTCCATATAAATTTCTATATTGTAGCCAAAGAGTATCGATTTTTTCACCAGCTTGGGCAAAGCATTGGGTTTGTTGTTCACCTGTTAGTGACTGACAAGGACGTAGTAAAGAACCAGCTACTTCTTCAGCAACACTCAAACTCACTGCTTGCTGATAAGTTTGATCAACATCAACTGTGGTGATTACTTGTTGATTGACATTATTAAGGAAATTTCTCACACCTAATGTCAAATTAGAAAGGATGCTACCATTGTCAGAGTTGCTTAATAGCAAGACTACCAAAATAGGCCAAATAAAAGCTGATATGGGACGGGAATATTCGCTGTATATCAAATCTCTCAGCCATTGAATCATAAAAAACAGCAGAGTTCCGACTGCAAAAAAGATGCCTAGATTTGTCAGCGCTCCATATAAGTTATTAGTTGTGTTATTTTGTAATAAATTTAGCCATTGATTATCCCAACTTTCGGCGATGCTTCTGGCTGTTCTAGTACCATTATCGATAGTATCGTTGATGCCAAGTTGAGCAAGTATTGGCAAAATCTGAATCTGCATTTTGACTTTCTCTGAGAAAAAAGGTAGATGAATAGACTACATGTACGAATATTTGGGAATGAGATTTTTTTTCACGCAGAGGCGCAGAGGCGCGGAGAGTATGAGAGTTTTATCTGTTTATTAGTTATGGGTTGATTCGTACAAGTGTCTAATTATGAATACTAATTTTCAAGTTTTCTCCCAAATAAGTCTATTTGAGCAGTGGTGCGTAAAAGTCGTGCTGCTTCTGTTGATGCATCTACTCTACGCGCACGATTCGATTCTTCCATCTGCTGAGAAATGTTTGCTAGATTTAAGTTAGAGTATTGCAGAGATTGATTTGTCTGCAATGTTTGAGCATATGTTTCTGCTACAATTTTCACTTGTTCTTGTTGTATTCTCACGGTTTGTTGGTTGACAGTTAACAAAGAAAGTATTCCGCTAAATTGCGGATTATTTAAATTTGTAGCTTGTTTGGCTTGATTGATAAATTGCTCGATGATATTATTATTTTCATTGCTGGTTTCGCTAATACTTTTCAGTACTTCCTCAGTATTTTCTAACTTCGTTTTTGTTCGATTCTGAGCATCTGTTCCTAGAACACCTGTTACAACTCCACGGGTGAGAAGACGATTGAGTTCATTATTAACTGACCTTGCTTTCAATGATGGATTATTCTCAAATTTATCTGAAACAGAATAGTTATTAATATAATCTTGAATTTGTTGTCCAGCAGCAACAGGGTTTGGTATATTCAAATCACCATTAGCACCAGTAATATTACTTTGAGTCTGCAACTCTAGAGGCTTTAAAGTTTCGCTGAGATTATTGCTCAAATAGTTTTGCAAATCTGTAGAGTAAGATTTAAAATCAGTCCAAACATTGCCTAGTTGTGCTGTTGCTGGTAAGACTACTAATAAAGACAAAGTAAGTGTCAACAATGTAGTTTTACGCATGAGTTTATACCTCTAATAGCATAGTTAATGATGAGTCGATTTGACTCCTCTTCATACCTCTACCCTATCAGTAAAGAGGTTTCAAATGAGCTAAATTTGATTTTGTAGGCTAACGCACCATCCTAGATTTTCGGTGCGTTAGGACTATCGTCCATAACGCACCCTACTAGCCGAATTACGAATTACGAATTACGAATTACGAATTACGAATTACGAATTACGAATTACGAATTACGAATTACGAATTACGAATTACGAATTAATATTACCTCCCTTCTTAACTACCCTTGAGTGAAGCAACTAACTGACGTGCAAATGCAGAAACCGCTTCGTATTTATCACTGTAATGGCGCATCGCTTTTTGACGCGCAGCTTGTTCATGAGGATTGTTAGCAACTACTGCTAATTGTTCGTAACCTGGATAATAACGGCAAAAAGTATAAATGCCATTATCATCTAGTAGCCATTGGCTGTAAACTCCTTCTTTGCGAGGGAAAAAGCTTTCTGTAGCATTACGCGAAATAATCTCGCGGGGATATTTCAATATGTTGATAAAACTATCAACCGCCACTGGCTGAATACGTCCAATCAATCTTGTTGTTAAGTTTTGTAAAATCTTTGATGCTGCTTTTGATTTGGCAATGGTGTCGGGGTCTTGGGCTGATAATATAACTCTGATACCAGCTTTAGCGCCGTTTGCACAAATTCTGCCAACTAAGTCAGAAATTTGGTCAAATTCAAATAGAATTGGTGCTTCATCGATAAAGAATATGGAAGCTGGACTGCTTAATGCGCGTCGCAATGCTGCTGAATAAGCACTCAAAGATAGTACGGCTGCATCTTCGTTATCGGATAGGTTTCTTAGTGCAAAAACCAAAAGCTGTGCATCGGTGGGAAAGCTAGATGGTGCAGAAATTGATTGTCCGACGCGACTAGAAAGCCAGAATTGCAAGCGTAGGTGAATTTGACTTAAAGCATCTTCAACTCTACCACTCATGGTATCTAACAACAGATGTTCTGGTGAGCAGAAGTAGAGAAAATCTCTTAATGTGGGGGTTTTTTGCCAAGCGTCGCTACCAAAACCTCCTGCTATTGCTTGACGATATCGCTCTTGGATGCCTTCATCGGCAAAGAAGGCTCTTAATGCTAAGTTGAGAAGGGAACGGACGGTTTGTGATAGTAGCTGATTTTCTGTGGATGAGCCTAAAACCATCGTCATTAAGGCTGATTCTAGAAAACCAGTATAATCGAGCAAGCGATCGCGCTGTTCTTCTGGTGATAGCGATCGCAAATCTGGCTGTTCAAATAAGTTATTTGATTGTTTGGAAATATCAAAATACGCCCCATTCCCTTCCATAAACTCTGTATAGTCGGTAAATGTAGACGTACCATCTGGTTTAGGAAAGTCTAATGCGATTACAGGAATCCCATGAGCTAAAGCTTGAGTTAAAATTCCTGACACTAATACCGATTTACCTGCACGAGTTGTGGCAAACAATGCTAAATTTTTATGTTGATTAAATAAATCTAGATGTACTGGTGTACCCCCTTCTTCAGAAATCAACTCAAAACCGTGCTTATCACCTGCTTTAGTTAACACTAAAGGCATTAATCCCGGAACTTCACTTGTTAAATACAGCTGTCGGCGGTTAAAGGGTGTTACTAATAAACCTTCCCAAACTATCGGTAAAGATTGTAACCAAATTTTCCAGGTATATTCTGTTTCTCTAATTACCTGTGCGGGACGTTGAAAACAGTTTTCTATATATCTTGTAGCTTCATCTAATTTTTCTACACTGGGACGATGTACAAAAATTGCTATACCTGCATAAATAGGTACTGCGCCTTCAAATAATTGTTCTTGTGCTGCTACAGATTTCTTTAACTTTAATTGGGCATTAACATCAATAGTTTTACTTTTTTCTTGAGCCATGATGGCTGTCATATTTGACTGCTTCAGCACTCGTTGTAAGGTAGTTTTCACTATTGCCGGATTTGCCGCAGTTAATTGACAGAAAATTTCTGTATCTACTACTGTTTCTCTTGCTAGGAGTTCCCAAAAATAACGCAGTTGGGCAAATTTATTCGACCAACCACCGGGTTTCTCTAGAAATGTGAGTGCGCCAATGTAATTATTCTTAACATTAATCCAGCGGCGATCGGCAGTCGGTACACTAGATTCCATCAGCAAAGTTGTACTGTGGATATTTTCTACGAGCAATTTGCTACTATTTAAATCGGAAGCAACTTGTTCGTGTATACCGTTTTCATCTAAATGAATTAATTGAGGAATTTCTATAGGCTCTGTATCATTAAATCGTCTCCAGATGTTTTCCCAAAGTTCAGCGGCTGTCAAAGGCTTAATCTGCAATCCCATTTTGTTGGATAACAACTGCTCCCAGCGAGAAAAGCCTTGTTGGTAAGCATTATTGATGATAGTTTCAATACGCTGGTTTTCAGCATCTGCCAGTTCACCTTTAAATTTCAACCACCACAATTCAGCTTTACCTAAAAGTTTTTCTATCCAATCATCAGCATTTGTCGCATTTGGTTCAATGGTATAAGTAACATAAATCCGCAGAAATTTTGGCTTGCGAATCCCAGAACTAGTTAGTTCTCTAGCTCTGGCTCGTTCTGCCATCAATAAATATTTGATATCCCGTGATGGTGTATGCTTGATTAAGTCTGCTAGTTCTTGTTGGCGCTTTTTATCTGAACTAAAAGACCCCATATGCAGTGTCATTTTTTCACCGTATGGTATGTCTTTTAGACCAGATTCGATATTATTAAAAATAGTATCTATTTGTTCATCTCTTAAGGTCGTATGAATACCCCGACATTCAAAACCAAAAACGAAGCAAAACCTATCCCTTTGGGTTCCTTTTGTCAAAATATAAGCGCCAATATCACGCCCATTCAGCGAGATGCGTAGCATTGTTGCCAGATGTAAAGCATCTTCAAATGGTGTTAATCTTACGTCTTGACCTGCGATGCCTATGCTTTTTTTTCCGATTTTTTGCTTCATGGTTAACTTCCAGCAAGCTTTGATAACGAGCAAAGCCTCTAGTCCAAGTGGGAACTCCAATAAATTTACTTAAAAAGCGCCAACTCCTACCACCAGTTAATATCCACCAAGTCGCTATTCCCCAACCTGCAATTAGTATTGTCCACAACCATCTTTGAAAATCGTCTGGGAAAAGTCCCCCAAAAATTCCATTGACAATAAAGTATGAAGTTAATGCAATGACTATCCAGGGAAAAATCTGATCGGCGGGAAGTGGCCCTAAAGATGGTTGACTACCTAATATTTGATTAACTGGGCGAAATTCTTGTTCCCCTTTTTCAGCCATAACACATTTTTGAATTTTGCTCGATTCTACTAGAAATAATTACCTACCACTACTATCACCAATTACAAAGCCTGTGAGTACATCGGCAACAGTCACAGCCAGTACGACCAATAAAGGAACTCTCGCGACACTTTGCCAATCTTCATCTTTCCGCACTGCGTTAATTACACCAATTAAAGAAATGGCTATATAAAGTAAATAAATTCCTCTCAATACGTTGAAAATTAAACTTACTGCTGTGTTAGTACCAGTACTATTTGTTGTTGCTCCTTGTGTCAGGTTGTTTTTAAAGAAATCTTCAGCTTTCTTAAAAAATTGTGCTTGTGCAGGGGCTGCAAAGTAGTCTAACCAAAACAAACTGAGAATTGTGACTACTGCCAATATTTGTAATGGTACAACCCATTTTTTCGGTAAGTCTACTTGCTGACCAATTTTGTGTATGACTATTGCTATCAAACTGCCAAGTAGCAAGCAAAAAAGTAAGATAGGGCTTTTTAAGCTGATGACGCTTAAAAATACAGCGCAAGCAAGCAGAAAAGGTACAGATTCAATTAGGCTAAGATAGCAAAATTCTAGTATGCCTTTTAATTTATAAGATGTTTTGGTAGCACGACCAGCTACAACTTGGTAAAACTTTCTCACCTGATAACTCTTTCTAGACATGTGCTAATTTTCCTGCTAATTATTGATTACCAATATCGTAATTTTATCTGAGTTGTCATCATTACAAACTTCATCTTAAAATTCGATGAATTTACATCGTTTAACAATCAATTATGATGTTAGTTTATAATACCTACTTATCATATTAAACATTATTAAGACTTTGTTAATGCCTTTTTAATATTTGGTTAAATATATACTTGATTAAGGCTTATTTTGGGTTTTTATAATAGTCACAAAACTGCAAAAATTTGCTATTTCCAAGTTTCGAGCCTCATTTACTCTTCGACTCATCTATTGACAATGGAAAAAAATCTATCCTGCATACTATTGGAATTGCTATAAATGATTGATAACTTTGCCAGATGCTGTAATTACCTGTTCCACATTTGGCGTTGCATATCTAATAATATTGACTGATGACAGCCATTGGTCAACGACCTCCTGCTTTTTTAGTGTGCTTGAGCTAATTACATGCAATTTTTAATTCTATTATTTTTGATTTACTCCTTTGCTAGGTTACTTTTAGGTAGATTATTGAGGCATATTGACGAAGATTTATGTTTTTTGACAACTATCTTCTAAAATAGTGCAGGTACTAAAACTTGCTACGCTCTTGCTACCACAATCACCCCTCTCGACTAGAAAATCCAGTTTTGATTTTAACGCCAAAAGGAAAGTTGTCAAAAACAAAACTGGCAGTTCTTGATTTACTGCCGTGGTTTTAAGACAACTACAATACAGACATATACTGGTCATTGATAGCCATCACATCGATATAGCGCCAGTTAAGCACCTAAGTATAAACTTATCATTATTATCATTGTGCGACAATTTCCCAGGCAGATGGATGAGTTTTTCTGCGGTATGGCTAATTTGTACAAAGCCATATCTGACACAAATCCCAGTGTGTCTACGCCCGCCTTCACACCACCTTTTATACCACTGTTGTATAGTTCCGGTGTATTGCTCTTTACCACGGGAATCATGTCTAGAATTTTATCAAGTGCGATCGCTCGCCTTTGCTCATGTTTTGAATCATCACTATAGCAAGTTAGTTCTATGTAATTACCTACACCTTACTTGATTTCGAGGTGAGCCTTTGCACATTTTTGTTAAAAGATTTGAAAATTTAAGTAATTTTGTCAAGTTTAGCACAATTGTATCAGTTTTTTTTTATACAAAAATAATATTCACTATTTTTAGCCCATACGGTTAAACAACCAAAACTAGGTGTAGGCTGAGTGGGGAAAGGAGAAAAAGTTGTATTTTTTACACCCAGAAGCGAAATCAATAAGGGTACAGAGCTTTCCATCAAATCGTAGTTTTGGTGGTCTTTAATTAGTGGGGGGAAGAGAGCAAACACTAATTACCCCACACCCCACACCCTTGTTTTTGACCTATATTTCGACCCAGACTCGCACATGTTAATAACCCAGATGCCTGATTCTAGACATCTGAGTTTCTGTCAAAGTTTCTTAATTTGTGACTGGGCTGACAAGTTTAAATTTTATGCTTGATGTGTGAATAAAGAAGTTCGCGATCGCTTTGGGGATCGACAATCAAACATTGACAATTGTCTCCACCGGCATGATTTCCCAGGACGACAGCAACGCGACCCTTGGGGCAAACTCCCAAACAACTGGTGCTGACAACTCGAAATTCACCCCATAACCCCTCAAATTTCAGCCGAGATTTCAGCCAATTCTGTAAATCTTCTGAAGCCGTTGCACCTCTTTGATCGGAGCCAGATGGCGATCGCTCTTTCGCACACTGTGAACACACAAGCACTAAACCAGACCCCCACCGAGAAGAAACAGTAGGAATAGTAACGCTTGACGGGTGAGAATTGAGGGGTGATGGTTGTTGAGAATTGTCAGAAAATCGCTGAATGATGCTTTTGATCAATCGCTTGATATACTTTTTCAGCTTCTTCATAGACAACCCCATCTATTTCTCTGACAGGATAGTGTAAATTTCCCGTTTAGTCTCCTCAAGTAGCTCCCGCACCCGATTCATCCGCTCTACATTGCCGCTACGAGCCACCTGTATCACAACAGTAGCTAACTCTCCTACTACATTCCGCAACTCGATAAACTCTTGAGGCTTGCCTTTCACAAAGCTCTTGAAAGCATCCCAAGGAGAATCTGAGGTTTCCTGTTGGGCACGTTCTGCTAGTAGTTGTCTACCTTGCTCTGTAATCGTATAAACCCGCTTACCGCTTTGCTGTTCGCTCGTCAGATAACCCCCTTCTTCTAACATTTGGAGCGTGGGATACACCGAACCAGGACTGAGGCGACGAAAGCCCCCATAGCGGGCTTCCATCGCTTTAATCAGGTCATAACCATGACTAGGGCGCTCAGATAACAATTCCAACAGCAAAAACTTGATATCACCCCGACGAGTGCGGTATTCATCTCCCCAACCACGACCAAACATCTCATCAACAAAGTGCTTGCCATGATCTTTTCCATGATGATGACGATGCTGGAAGTGATGGCTGACATGGAATGGTTCGTCCTGGCTTATTCCTGCCCATGCCGGTGTGGGAACACGAAAGCGAAAGTGTCTAAACATAGGTAAATTTGAAATCAACTTTCTCTACTATACGATATATCGTAACATATCGCGATATATCGGAAAAATATTGATGACTGATGACTGTTAACTATTGACTGATGACTATTGACTGTTGACCGTTGACCGTTGACTGTGAACAGTGGGATATTTTTTATTTGGAAGTCCGTTATCAAATTTGCTCTAAAACCAAACACATATTAGAAAACTTCCCCAGTCCCCATTACCCAATCCCCAGTCCCCTTTAGCCAATGGATCAAAATCAGATCAACCTTCTTGAGTTGAAACTACGTGCAAAGGCTTTGAATGAGCGCAAAGCCGCTCTAGACGAACTGGCTACGTTGCCATCTGAAGTTGCTGTGCCCATACTCCAGAAGCTAGCTATTGAGAAAGACGTTGCATTGTGTCGCCTCGCTGTGATGGGTTTGGGTAATCACCGCACTGAAGCTTCATTTCAAGCTTTGCAAGAAATTTTGGAGCATAACCAAGATGCTAACGTGCTATCAGAAGCAGCGAATTCACTTTTGGAATTTGGCGATGTGGCGATTCCCCTGCTGCAACAGCTATTTGAGCGGTCTGACAACTGGTTAGTTCGTTCCTCAGTGATTTATATGCTGATGGAAACCCAGCATTACGAGGTTTTATTAGCTTTGGCAATGGATTCTCTTGAAGATGAGACACCAACTGTTCAAGAAGCAGGCATTCTCGCTTTAGGTCAAGTGTTGAAATCATCCTTGAAAAATCAGGCTTTGGCATTGTTAACAGAACTTGCAGCAGATTCATCTTGGCAAAAGCGGTGGCGAGTTGCGATCGCACTTGCTGGCTGTCAAGACCCCCAAGCCAAGCAGTTAATCGCTAAACTCCAGCAGGACGAAAATTTTCGGGTAGCAGCAGCAGCTTTAGAAACTGCATCAAAATAGAAATTTGGGAATTGGGAATTGGGAATTGGGAATGGGGGTGATAGTTAGATTGCTACAAGCAACACAAGCAACAAATGTATCCCAAACATAAATTAGCAGTAAGCTGTTTTAGGGACTTTTAAATAAAAAATATCCCATTCTAATTGTTCATTCCTGACTCTTCACAGTCATCAGTCATCAGTCCACAAATCTACTATGGCAACAATTAACGACAACTACCTCAAGCTGAAAGCGGGTTATCTGTTTCCGGAAATTGCACGACGGGTTAATGCCTTCGCCGAAGCCAATCCCGATGCTAAAATTATCCGTCTAGGCATTGGTGATGTCACCGAACCATTACCAGAAGCTTGCCGTACAGCTATGATCAAAGCTGTAGAAGAAATGGGCGATCGCGCTACCTTCAAAGGTTACGGCCCAGAACAAGGCTACGCCTGGTTACGGCAAAAAATTGCTGCTCAAGATTTCCAAGCGCGGGGAGCAGATATTGATGCATCAGAAATCTTTATTTCCGATGGTTCCAAATGTGACACTGGTAATATTCTCGAAATCTTCGGTCATGACAACATCATTGCCGTTACAGACCCAGTTTATCCCGTATATGTAGATACCAATGTTATGGCGGGAAATACAGGAAATGCCAATGATCAAGGTGAGTTTGAAGGCTTGGTATATCTACCAATTTCCGCAGACAACAACTTTACTGCTGAGATTCCCTCAAAGAAAGTCGATTTAATTTATCTGTGTTTTCCCAATAACCCCACTGGTGCAACTGCTACCAAAGAACATTTAAAAGCATGGGTAGACTACGCCAAAGCCAATAACTCAATTATTTTCTTTGATGCAGCCTACGAAGCGTATATCACCGATCCTTCGATTCCTCACTCCATCTATGAAATTGAAGGTGCCAGAGAAGTTGCGATCGAGTTTCGTTCCTTCTCCAAGAATGCAGGCTTTACTGGAACCCGTTGTGCATTAACCGTCGTACCCAAAACCTTGACTGCAAAAGCAGCCGATGGTTCAGATGTGGAACTGTGGAAACTGTGGAACCGTCGCCAATCGACCAAATTCAACGGTGTGTCCTACATCGTCCAACGGGGAGCAGAAGCAGTTTACTCTCCAGAAGGACAGGCACAAATCAAAGCATTGGTGAGTTTTTATTTAGAAAACGCCAAAATTATTCGTGAACAACTGACAGCAGCCGGTTTGGCTGTATATGGTGGCGTGAATGCACCTTATGTTTGGGTGAAAACCCCCAATGATTTATCTAGTTGGGAATTCTTTGATAAATTGCTCCACACAGTCAACGTTGTCGGGACACCTGGTTCTGGATTTGGTGCTGCGGGTGAAGGCTACTTCCGAATCTCAGCATTCAATAGCCGGGAAAATGTAGAAGAAGCAACCAGGCGGATTACTGAGAAATTCAAAGTGTAATTCGTAATTCGTAATTCGTAATTCGTAATTCGTGAGGCAGCCACCGTCTTGGACGCCACATCCTCTACTTGGGGAGACCCCAAGACCGGAGTGGCTCCGCTTTCCGTCGTTAGCGCAGCGTTAGCGAGTCTCCGAGCGTCTGGGGGACTGCCGTTAGCAAGAGCGTTAGCGAGCTTGCGAGCGTCACCCGAAGGGTAATTCGTAATCAAGAAAGTTAGATATGGTCTGCTTTCGGGGTTTGAATGTGTTGCCGGATTTTAGATAATTGGTGTAATACCAATTTTGGATTTTGGCTCAAAGTCTTGACCACAAGACTGTTCCGTGGAATCTCAAACAATACCACTTATCCAAAATTGGTATCAAAGTTTCTAATGGGCAATGCCCACCCTACTAACTCAATTACGAATTACGAATTACGAATTACGAATTATGCGGGTAAACTTGCAAACACTTGGTTGACTATCTCCTTAGTTTTATCTTCCAAACGCAGCCAATCTACTTCACCGAGTTCATCAATTAAACTAGTATCGATATTAACTGCTTCGTTCTCTGGACTATAGTCAAGAAAACAAACTTGATAACACAGTTCCCACAAATCAATACTGACTTGTTGCTCTTGACGTTGCAAATTCAGATGATATCCTGGATGGGGCATTGGCAGACGAGCAAGGGTGTCTCTGATTCTGTCTCCTCGTTCTGGTGTTGCGGTTTCCATTTCTTGCAACAACTGAGTTACTAGCGTTTTCGTCTCATCAGTGGTGCTAGCTGGCCAAATTAGTACATCTTCGTAAGTTCCCTTCCAGGCAGATGCATCAAGATGTTTACGAATATTATCGATAACGCGAATGAAAGCAGGTTGCATGAGGAGTTCAGCATACTGCCATGTCACTGGGTTTGTTATTCTAGGTGGCATCGGTAATCAACAGGGGCACTAAAAGAAGAATTAACAGTCTGCATTTATTAAAAAGCTGAGTTTTAGTCTAAATCTTTTCTCAAGATAGCGGATTTCATTGCAGAAAATTTGGAGATATTTATTACTAGCTGGAAAATTTAGGTAATAACTCTGGGGAATAATATGATAGGCAAGCTATTAGACCATCGTTACCAAGTAATTAAAGTCCTTGCCGCAGGAGGATTTGGTCAAACTTACATTGCCCAAGATACCAGGCGACCGGGAAACCCGATTTGTGTTGTCAAGCATCTGCAACCTGCTACTGACCCCAGAGTTTTTGAAACTGCGAAGCGTCTATTTAACAGCGAAGCCGAAACTTTAGAACAACTGGGGAACCATGACCAAATACCCAGGTTGCTGGCTTACTTCGATGAAAATCAAGAATTTTATTTAGTACAAGAATTTATTGAAGGACATACCCTGACAGAGGAACTCATACCTGGTCAGCAATGGAGTGAAGAGCAAGTAGTTCAACTGTTACAGGAAGTTCTGGGCATCTTAGAATTTGTTCATGCTCAAGGTGTGATTCACCGAGATATTAAGCCAGATAACATTATTCGTCGTGCTTCTGACAATAAGTTAGTTTTAGTAGATTTTGGGGCAGTGAAGCAATTGCGATCGCCACTAGTGACCGTTGGCGGACAACCCACTGCGACAGTAGCTATTGGCACTCCTGGTTATATGCCGACAGAACAAGGGCAAGGTAAACCCCGTCCCAACAGTGATATTTATTCCCTTGGCATTATCGCTATCCAAGCACTCACAGGAGTACCGCCAGCACAATTGCAAGAAGACACTGATACAGGTGAAATCCTTTGGCAGCATTTAGCAAACGTTAACTATCGATTAGCAGCAGTGTTAACCAAGATGGTGCGTTATCACTTCAAAGACCGCTACCAAACGGCGAAGGAAGCACTGCAAGCATGTCAAAACGTCCTTAATCCTGTGTTGGCAGCTGCCAAACCACAAGAATCTGTAAAAAATCACAGTTACCAACCTACTAATCCTGTATCTCAAGTATCTCGCCAGCCAACTGTTGCTGTTGCACCAGCAAATCCTGCCACTGCCAAACCAAACCGCCAGAGAAACTCTAATAAAACCGACCCACTGCCGCTTTTAATTGGCATATTATTAGCAGGTAGTGCTGCTGCCTTAGCAGCAAATGTATTTCCAAATATCAAAGATTTCGCTGCTAATTTTACAGGCAATAATGCTGCTACAACAGGCAAGTGTTCGGCTGTGGTTGTAGGTAATTCTAATATTCGTTCCGAACCAAGTTCTATTAATTCTGATAATGTTTTGCGAACAGTTGGCGATGATACTAAATTTGAGGTGACTGGCAAGCGGACAAAACGAGGTTGGGTAGAAGTTAAACTTAACTCTAATCGTTCGGCTTGGGTAAACTCGCAAGTGATAGCCAATAATGATCAATGGATTTCTTGCCTCCGGGATCAAGGCATTGCCATTAAAACAGTAGATGATAGTTCTTTAATTACTTCTCTACCAGTTCCCAAACCCAGACAAAAATCTAGAGATGTAGTAATTCCATCGTCAGAAATATCAAAAATACCAACTTCGGAATCAGAAAATTCTGACTCGGAAAAATCAGTGCAATCGCAGCCTAGTGTTGATAGTGGCAAGATTGTAGAACAAGCAAAAAAGAAGTATGATTCAGGAGATATAGTAGGAGCGATCGCACTCCTAAAATCAATTCCGGCAAATGCTTCTTCTAGTATTAAAGAAACAGGTGCCATGATTAACCAGTGGCAACAAGATTGGGCAAAGGCAGATGCTTTATTTAATGACATCAACAAAGCATTAGAAGATGGTCAATGGGATAAAGTTTTAGATTATAAAAACCACCCTGAAAAGTTGCCTAATACTCAGTACTGGCGAAATAAAATAGAACCGTTATTTAAACAAGCAGCCGCAAATTTGGCCAAACAGGTACTTGAGAATACTGAAAAACCAGCTAAACAAAATCATTCTCAGCAGGAACTTCCTAATACCGAGAAACCAGCTAATAGAAGCAATCCCCAGCAGGAATTACCCAATACTGACACAACAGAGGCAACTCCTGAAGGTGGGCTGTAGGGGTGCAGGGTGGCAGGGGTGCAGGGGTGCAGGGGAGAAATAACAACTGACCACTAACCACTGACTACTGACAACTAACTCTTAACTCCTAACTTCCCCCAACTGACATAGGGGAGTTTGGCAGCTGTTTGCCGTATTTGGTTGGTGTTAGCTACCAACTGACCGCAAGCGTCCCAGCTGCCAGAAATGAACATGTTTCTAGAACCTTCGCCTATGGAAACTGAAGCAGTATAATCACCAATTTGTACTTGCAAGGTTTCCAGATTAATTGTCACTGGTGCTTGAGGATTGGCGGCTACTAAATCTTGCAGTTGTTTAACAGTGGCTGCATCAACTGTCACACAGGGTATACCCATTGCCACGCAGTTACCGAAAAAGATTTCCGCGAAGCTTTCGCCGATGAGGGCTTGAATTCCCCATTTTGCGATCGCTTGTGGTGCGTGTTCCCGCGATGAACCGCAGCCAAAGTTACGGTTAACGATTAACACTTTCGCGCCCTGATATTGGGGTTGATCAAAGGGATGTTCACCTTTGAGTGCTTTACGGTCATCAATAAACGCCCCTTCGCCTAACCCATCAAAGGTAACGGCTTTCAAATAGCGGGCCGGGATAATGCGATCGGTGTCTATATCATCACCCACTAAAGGAATACCACGCCCTGTAACTTTTTTAACTTCACTTACCATAAATTTATCGAGATAGCTAGACGAAAATAAATACAATCATCCAAGTTGGGAATAGGTAATGGGTAATGGGTGAGATGTGATGGCTAATAGTAAAATCCAATTCCCAATTCCCAATTCCCAATTCCCAATTCCCAATTCCCAAAATTACAACAACTCCCGCACGTCTGAGACTTCACCTTTAATTGCGGCAGTGACAACCATTGCCGGACTCATCAGCAATGTGCGGCCAGAAGATGAACCTTGTCTGCCTTTGAAGTTGCGGTTGGAGGAAGAGGCGCTGATTTGTCTGCCTTGAAGTTTATCGGGGTTCATGGCCAAACACATCGAACATCCGGGTTCACGCCATTCAAACCCAGCTTCTTGAAAGATTTTATCTAGACCTTCGGCTTCTGCCTGTTCTTTGACCCGTTCAGAACCAGGAACAACAAAGGCTTTAATTCCTGCGGCTACGTGGCGACCTTGGGCTATTTTGGCGGCTTCTCGCAAATCGCTAATCCTGCCGTTGGTGCAGCTGCCAATGAAGCAAACATCAACTTTCGTACCTTTGATGGGTTGACCTGGTAACAAATCCATGTAGCGGTAGGCTTCTTCAGCTACAAAGCGGTCTTCTTCGGGCAATTCTTCAGGCTTGGGAACTAACTGATTAATGCCAATACCTTGACCGGGTGTGATTCCCCAAGTCACAGTCGGGGGAATTTCGGCAGCGTCGAATACCACAACATCATCGTATTCAGCATCAGCATCGCTCTTAATAGATTCCCACCAAGCGATCGCACTCTCCCATTCTGTATCTTTGGGGGCAAAGTCTCTACCCTTGAGGTAATCATAGGTGACTTGATCAGGATTGACGTAACCGCAACGGGCACCGCCTTCGATGGCCATGTTGCAGACTGTCATCCGTTCTTCCATGTTCATTTGCTCAAAGGTCGTGCCTGCATATTCATAGGCATAACCGACACCGCCTTTCACGCCAAGGGTACGAATGATATGCAAGATGACATCTTTAGCATAGACACCAGGGTTGAGGGTGCCGTTAACTTCAATTTTGCGGACTTTTAATTTCGAGAGGGCGAGAGTTTGGGAAGCCAGAACATCCCTAACTTGACTAGTACCGATGCCAAAAGCGATCGCCCCAAATGCCCCATGACTGGAAGTATGGCTATCTCCACAAGCGATCGTCATTCCTGGTTGTGTCAATCCTTGTTCTGGAGCAATCACATGAACTATACCTTGATTGCCAGAACCGATGTTATGAAAGGTGATGCCATTTTCTTTACAGTTCTGCTCTAGGGCTTGGATCATTTCTTCTGCCAAGCTATCAGCAAAGGGACGTGACTGATTTTCTGTAGGCACAATATGATCTACAGTAGCCACTGTCCGTTCAGGAAACAGTACTTTTAGACCTCGTTCCCGTAACATAGCAAAGGCTTGGGGACTGGTCACTTCATGAATTAAATGTAGCCCAATAAATAGTTGCGTCAGCCCTGAAGGAAGTGTACCAACGGTGTGTAAGTCCCAAACTTTATCAAACAGGGTACCTTTGCTCATACGTCAATGGTGATTAAACGAGTCAGACTCTTTATGGTATCAAAAAAAGTCAGGCTTGTTCTCTACGATTTACAGTAATTTTCAAACATTGACTTGTTCGTTGCTGGCTGTCAAAATTTTTACTGAACTCATCAAGTCTTCATCTACTTGAAGTGGGACTTCATTTCCTAGAAGGATAGAGCGGGAATACTAGAGTCTATAGGGTTGAGCAAGGTGGTTACCTATGAGCCAAAAATCTTCTATTTCCAAGACTTGTGCTTGTTGCCATGTTGCACACTGCCAGAGTGGGGAAGCAGGCAGACTCTTTCTCTGGTTTCCTGTTCCACATACCTTGACAAAAGTCACCTCTTACTTACAAGAGTTTGCTTTTGAGTATGAACTGATGCCAGGGCGACCAGGTATGAGTTTGAACTGTAAACCAGGACAAGCCAAAGAAATAGCCCGTAACTTGGCTCAAATACTTACACCGAGAGAATTAACAGAGACGCAAGTCCTTTTCATTCGAGGCGCTATCCAACCTCAACTCCAGGATTTTAGTGACATCGCCTCATTGCAACGCTTCATTAAGTTCAGCCAGTCTGAGTGGTTGGTTGAAATGCTGCTAAGGGAACGATTTACTAATTATTTCCAACCCATTGTCTCAATTAACGATACATCCCAAATTTATGGATATGAATCACTCTTGCGAGGACTGGATGAGCAAGGCAATTTAGTTTTGCCAGGGCCAATGCTGGAGTTAGCAAGCGAGGCTGGACTTTTGCCACAACTCGACCGACTTGCACGCCTTGGCACCATCACTCAAGCCACCCGCCATCAAGTTAGGGGGCAGATATTCATTAATTTTGCACCAATGGCACTTTATGACCCTGTTTCTTGCCTTCGCAGTACTGTGGAGGCAATTGATCAAGCGGGTATTTCCCATGAACGAGTTGTTTTTGAATTTGTGGAGTCAGACAATACTCAAGACATCAACCATCTGAAGGCGGTGCTTCAATACTACCGGGATCGTGGGTTTTTAGTAGCCCTTGATGACCTGGGTTCTGGCAATTCCAGCCTCAACTTGATGCATCAGTTACGCCCAGACTTTATCAAGTTGGACATAGGGTTAATTCGAGATGTGTATCAAGACCCGTACAAAGCTGCAATTACTGAGAAGCTTCTAGAAATTACTCAAAAGTTAAACATCCAAACCATTGCTGAAGGAATTGAATGCATTGAGGAATTGAATTGGCTGCGAGAACGAGGTGCAACTTTTGCTCAAGGGCATTTGATTGCTGGGGCCAGTGCGGTGCCTGTGACTGCAACCCCTAAATTTGATACAAATGGCTTAATTCTTACATCAGCACATTCTCAGCAGCTTGTGCAGTGTGTCCAACACCAAACCGAGTCTGAGCGAATTATCGCTGCGGTGACGCAACGCATCCGACAATCGTTGGAGTTAAACGAGATTTTGCAAACCACAGCAGCCGAAGTGCGACAATTATTTGAAGTAGACCGAGTGGTAATCTATCAGTTTGCGCCAGACTGGAGTGGCTCGGTGGCTGTAGAATCTCTAGCACAAGGGTGTATGTCCATTCTAGGATTTCACGTGATGGACACATGCTTTCAATCTACCCATGCAGTTTATTACCAACAAGGCAATACTAGAGCGATTGAAGATATTGAAACAGCAGGATTATCCCAGTGTCATCTTGAGCTACTGCGGAGTTTGCAAATCCGGGCTAACTTGGTTGTGCCCATCTTACACCAAGAGCGTTTGTGGGGATTATTGATTGCTCATCAATGCCGTAACACCAGACAATGGCAGCAATCGGAAATTAACTTGTTTAATCAGTTAGCATCCCAAGCTGCGATCGCTATTCAGCAATCTGAACTTTACCAGCAATTACAACTAGCAAACCAGGAATTACAACGTCTGGCCTCTTTGGATGGTCTGACCCAAGTGGCAAATCGACGCTGTTTTGATGATACTTTGAATGCACAGTGGCAACAATTGACACGAGAGCAAGCTTCGCTTTCTTTGATTTTGTGTGATGTAGATTGCTTTAAGCTTTACAACGATACTTATGGACATTTGGCAGGAGATGATGTTCTTAGAAAGGTTGCCAAAGCCATCTCTGTGACAGTTAAACACCCTGCTGATTTAGTTGCTCGGTATGGTGGAGAAGAGTTTGCTGTCATTTTACCCAATACTGATCTGGCAGAAGCCATTGCAGTTGCAGAAGATATTCAGAGTCATATTAGTGCATTACAACTGCCTCATCCCCATTCTCAGACCAGTGAATTCATTACCTTAAGTATTGGTGTAGCAAACATCACTTCTAATAGCCAATTATCTCCTATAACTTTAATTGCTGCGGCTGACCAGGGACTCTACCAGGCAAAAGCACAAGGAAAAAATTGTGTAGTGCAAATCGACTGTGACAATGCTGGGGGTAAGTAGAAGGCTCTTGAGCAGGGGAGCAGGGGGAGCAGGGGGAGCAGGGGGGCAATGAGGGTGAGAATAACTAAAGCAATTGCCAATGCCCAATGTTCATAAAGGCTACTTGGATCTGTGGTTTACCAGAAGCGTTGTTCTCATGCCTTCAAGCAGAATACCATTTGTATAGACAATTGAGTTGCTGTTCTATCTTTTCGACTTCTTGAGTTTGAAGTTGTTTGTATAGCTCTCTAAATCTCCTGAATAATACCAGAAATTCTCTTTGCTCAGGGGTTAGCTCAACAGATGTTTGTTGATCTTCGTATACAAGCATTTTCCACTCTTCATAGGTGATTTTTTGCTCTGCTTGTTCAAGTTGCTCATCAACGGTTGCTAACTCCAGAATTAATTCTTTTGCAGGATGCTGTGCTTTGCCAAGATAAAGTTTTGTAACAGCCTCTTCGTGAACAGACCAATAAAACTCGCTGGCTACGTAGGGATACAGCACAAAGCTGAATTGTTCTACAAACTCATCAGGTAACACAGCGGGTTCTCCACCATCTCGGTGGAATGATTCTGTTTCTATTTGCCACATGTAATCTAAGTGACCAAATGCTTGCCGATAGCCTGCAACTGAGTTACCGAATGGCAGTCTAGGATGTTCAGTTGGGTAGTGTGTACCTGCGTCAGGTGCTAAAAACACTACAAAAACGCCGCCTGTCAGCAGTGGCAAATGCTTATACCAACTGTGGACATCTTTCAGATGCTTAACAAATCGCTGGTGTTGCTCAATAGTTGGAAGTGGTAGCGATCGCATCAACTCATCTGAGATGACAATATTAGCTTTTTCCCAGAAACTGCTCATTTAACTCCATTGGTTGGTTCACCAATCAACAGCGCGATCGCATTCTATCCCAATCCTTCCTTAATGCCTCTACCGTACTCTGTTGCACTACAAGTGCGATTGCCCGTAATTGTCTCTAGTTTATCATATTTACCATGTGCTAATTTTTTCAGTTATCTGCATATTTGTGGGTATTTACTATTAATTCTCTGTATGCAACTACACCGTAAAAATTATTGATAACTTTTCTCTAAATTCATGACTATAAATTCTTGCCATTTTGTATGTTTAGTAGCAATTCATTCAGTCATAATTCAGTACATTTATTTGATTTTGGTAAATATAAATGCATATAGCTAGTAATTTAACTGGAAACTTTTTCAAAAAATTTTCTTTTGATTTCAGCCGTTTATGCTCTATAAAAGCCATTTTACGGTTATTTCTCAATATCGTAGTCTCATATAGCTTTATTGTAAAAGTATATTAATTAACTTTAAATAGAACGCGAGATTGCGGTCTTTTATCATGACTGAATTTTTACATTAGAGCCTTTTCAGTATTACCTGTAACAGAATCCTAGTGAAATTCATCAAATCTTGAAAAAGAAAAATCAGAGTAGTCTTATGAAAGAGCTAAAGTTTTGTTAAGATGCAAATGCTAGGAGTTTCTTCACGGGAATTATTCACTCAACGCTTGAAGAAGTTAAAAGTACTAGCAGCATAGAGTTAAAAAAAGGTGAAGCAATGACCACCTACATTTTCTTTGACGATGCCCTCCGGATGCTTACCAATGCCTTTTTGCTATCAGCAGTGCTGCTAATCGCAGCTTCTGGTATAGGTTTGGCAGTCATCGAAACGATTGAAAAGACAGGAGAACGCTAAACTTAGCCCTGGTGGTTGGTGTACTTTTTGTCGAAAGGCATTGAGTACGGGTGTTCACCGTGAAGTTATCCTGGGAACACTAAAACCAGAAAGTCTCACAGCGTTGCTGTATTACCTGAAAGTAAAGAAACGTAAAGGTGATAGTACCGCATCTGAGACCCAAATCCAGGAGCGAACTACAATGGGTTTATTTGATACAGTATTAGGCAAGCAAAACCAAGTCCAAGAATTATTTAGTCCAGCGGAAGCTTTTGCTGCTATCACCCTGGCCGCGACAGCCTCAGATGGTTATCTTTCTGATGAAGAAGCCCGTGGGATCTCTGCTGCGCTGTCTCGGATGAAGCTTTTTAGAAGTTATTCTGATGAGGTAATGAACAGGCTGTTTGACAAACTCCTGGGCATTCTCCGGCGGGATGGAATCAATACGTTGTTTAATATGGCGAAAGAATCTCTACCCCAAGACTTGCGGGAAGCAGCTTTTGCAGTAGCGACGGATCTGGTTTTAGCCGATGGGATCGTAACTCAAGAAGAACACAGCTTTTTAAATGATCTATATTTGGCTTTGGGTGTTTCCAGTGAGATAGCACTGCAAATAGTGCAGGTGATGTTAATCAAAAACCACGGTTAAGGTGATATTGCAGAATAATTACTTCAGTATAACCAAGCTTTAAGTATTATATAAATCAAGTGTGCCAAAGGAGTATAGCTCTCTTTGGCAATGCTTTTAGGATATTTGTGAAGTGCGATCGCACCACAATCTGTAAAATATTAACCTTAGTGCTTTATATTTTCTTTAAAGAATTACTAGGATTAAGAGAATTTTCTTTTTCTACTCAGGCAATCCAGCACCAGAAAATCTGGATGCTTTTGCTTCACAAATTGAAACAATTAATATTTAGCAATAATCTCAACTATCATGCCTTTGTCCGCTAGTCTAACTCAGTTAATTGAAGTTCTCTTAGCCCAGCCTGTAAACTTATCTGAAGCTGCTTTAGCCCAAGTCAGTAGCGGGATACAAACAGACAGCCGGATATTAAAGCCAGGTGAAGTCTTTTTAGCTTTACGGGGTGAAAAATTTGATGGACACGAATTTGTGGCAACAGCCATTGCGAAAGGTGCAACAGCAGCAATCGTTGATTTCGGCTACGAAAATCCCAAATTGCCTGTATTACAGGTAAAAAATACCCTAGAAGCATATCAGAAAATTGGTAGATGGTGGCGCGATCGCTTCGATATTCCTGTGATTGGGGTAACGGGTTCTGTGGGCAAAACCACAACTAAGGAACTAATCGCCGCAGTCTTAGCAATTCATGGGCAAGTTCACAAAACTTATGGAAATTTCAATAATGAAATCGGTGTCCCGAAAACTTTGTTAGAACTCGATGCCAAACATGACTACGCCGTGATTGAAATGGCAATGCGAGGTAAAGGACAAATTGCCGAACTCACACAAATAGCGCGTCCCACCATTGGGGTGATTACAAATGTGGGAACGGCACATATTGAATTACTGGGTTCCGAAGTTGCGATCGCTGAAGCTAAATGCGAATTATTAGCCGAAATGCCCAAGGATAGTGTAGCAATTCTCAATCATGACAATCCTTTGTTAATTGCTACAGCCAAGAAAGTTTGGTCAGGAGAAGTTTTAACTTATGGCTTATCTGGCGGTGATATCCAAGGGCAGCTGATTGATAACGAAACTGTGGAAGTGGCAGGAATGCAATTGCCTTTACCTTTACCTGGTCGTCACAATGCCACGAATTTTTTAGCAGCGTTGGCAGTGGCGAAAGTGCTGGGTATTGATTGGTCAACCTTGAAAGGCGGTGTACAGGTGAATATGCCCACAGGGCGATCGCAGCGGTTTGTTTTGCCTAATGATGTGGTAATCTTAGATGAAACATACAATGCTGCACCAGAAGCTATGCTAGCAGCGTTACAGTTGTTGGCAGACACACCTGGAAAACGCAAAATAGCCGTGTTAGGTGCGATGAAAGAATTAGGAGAGCGATCGCGCTCGTTGCACCAACAAGTAGGGGAAACAGTGCAAAAGTTGAAATTAGACGGTTTGTTGGTATTGGTTGATGGACAAGATGCTGAAGCGATCGCGCTGAGTGCCGAAGGGATTCCATCGGAGTGCTTTACCACTCATGCCGATTTAGTTGCCAGATTAAAGACATTTGTCCAAGAGGGCGATCGTTTATTATTCAAAGCTGCCCATTCAGTAGGATTAGACCGCGTTGTCAATCAGTTTCGCTCAGAATTTCCTGGATGAGTCAGATGAGGGAGATGAGGGGGATGGGGGAGAATAACTAACTACCGATTCCCAATTCCCAATTCCCAATTCCCAATTCCCAATTCCCAATTCCCAATTCCCAGTCCCTATTCCCCATTTTTGCGTATCGCTTGTTTCATTTCGCGGACTGCTCGTTCTATCCCTACTAATGCTGCCCGACTGATAATGGTATGACCAATATTCAGTTCTTCCATTCCTGGAAGTGCAGCCACTGGATAGACGTTCCAGTAAGTCAGCCCATGACCAGCGTTGACTCGCAACCCAGATTTAATTGCTTGTTCGCACCCTTTAGCTAACACAGCTAATTCTTGCTGGCGCTTTGTTTCATCCCCAGCCTCAGCATATTGTCCTGTGTGCAGTTCAATAAACCGCGCCTGCACCTTGACAGATGCTTCAATTTGTGCTGGTTCAGCATCGATAAATAAACTGACTGGAATGCCAGCACCCTGCAATTTATCGACTATCTCGCCTATTCTAACAATTTGACCGACGATATCTAACCCGCCTTCTGTGGTGACTTCTTCCCGCTTTTCCGGTACCAAAGTGACATAATCTGGTTTAATGTCGAGGGCGATCGCTAGCATTTCATCTGTAGCGGCCATTTCTAAATTCAGGTGCGTTCTCACTGTTTGCCGCAACAAACGTACATCTCTATCTTGAATATGCCGCCTATCTTCCCGCAAATGTACGGTAATGCCATCTGCACCGCCTAATTCTGCCAGCACCGCTGCTGCTACTGGGTCAGGTTCCACAGTTCGCCGTGCTTGCCGAATGGTGGCAATATGATCGATATTTACGCCGAGTGTAGGCACCCCTATTTCTCCCTATCCACTGTCCTCAGAACTTGATTTTACCGGAAATATTGGGAATGGGTAATGGGTAATGGGTAATGGGTAATGGGTAATGGGTAATTGGGAATTAGGAATGGGTAATGGGTAATGGGGAATTGCTCCTTATCCCCCCATCTCCCCATCCCCCTCATCTCCCTCATCTGACTCATCCAGGAAATTCTGAGCGAAACTGATTGACAACGCGGTCTAACAACCTTCCACTTTGGGTACAAGATAGGGATCAGGTGATTGCCGAAGGTACTGGTGTCCAGTGGCGATATCAAACACCTCCAGATTATTCTCGCTCTAAAAAAAATCTTGCAAGGGAAAGTACACGCAATCACCTTGAGGGTACATTAGAAGCGATCGTGCAAAACTTGGTGAGAACCTTCGAGATGGAGGTATCATTTAAGACAAATTCTCAACAGTGGTTGTCCATTGTGAATGACAAGTTTCGTGTGAGTACCAATGGCGGATCTGAGTACACAGCAGCAGATTTGGCAGCACAAGGTACTTACAATTTATTTATGGCTGATTCCCAACATTACAAAGCTTCAGTTGAAAGCTTTGAATCATCAGCACAACTCTTCCACACAACCTTTCCTCAAGGATTTCCTTGGGAGGTATTGGAAGTGTTCTCAGGGCCACCAAACGTCACATTTAAGTGGCGACACTGGGGACATTTTGACGGTGCATACAAAGATTATGCACCTACAAAAGAGACAGTGGAAATTATCGGCATGAGCATTGCCCGTGTCACCGATGACTTGAAGATTATTTCTTTGGAACACTATTTTGATAACACGCTGTTCTTAGAGAAGCTAACAGCTGGTGGCAAACAGACAAATAGTGAAAGCCAGGGAAGTGCTTGTCCCTTCAGTTCTTGGTTCAAAAAATTCCACAAGAGTTAGATGCTAAGGGTACAGGAGGAAAACTGTACCCTGCAATTATTCATTAGTAAGCAAAGGACGAAAATGCAAACATATTATTACGTTTTGGCAAGTAAACAATTTCTAGTAGATGAAGAACCAATACATGAAGTGCTAAAGGAACGCACTCGTCACTATCACGAACAAGAAAAAGAAATTGATTTTTGGTTAGTGCAAAAACCAGCCTTTTTGGAAGCACCAGAATTGGCAGAAATAAAGGCGAAGTGTCCCAAACCGGCAGCTGCGATTATTTCCACTAATCCTCAATTTATTACCTGGCTCAAATTGCGATTAGAATATGTAATTACAGGAGAATTTAAAGCTCCTTCTCAAACAATTCCCAATCCTTTAGCATCTCTCACCACTGTGTCCTGATATAGTCAATAGTTAATGGTGAGTCAGTGCGATCTTGGGGAAACCCGTCCAACGCAGTGGCTCCCCATGAGCAACTGACGAATCCGGAGGGTCGATAGTCAATAGCAATTAACAACTGACAACTGACTATTGACCATTGACTAATAGCTAAATAAAATCTTTAAAAAAATCCAGTTTATGCATCCCAATTCTGTGCAGAAATTTGAGACTTTATTCAGTGCTTTAGGAGTAGCGATCGCGGGATTGATGGGTAGTATGACTTCTGCGGTTGCACAAACTACTCTTCCCGTTTGTCAACCACCGACTGCTGGAGAGTATCTTTTACTAGTAGTCAGCCCTACAGCGGAGAATCAGAAGCAACTGCGTAGTGCTTTACCCAATGAACTGCAAACCACAACCTGCAAATATCTCACTGAAACAGTGACACGCATAGGGGGATTTAAAAAAATTGACGATGCTAATCGTTGGGCGAGATATATCAATAATATTGCCGGTTTGTCTGCCATCATTACTACACGACCTGCCGATACAGCACAATCTTCCCCGCCACCTCAAACAGTTAGCTATAATCCCCAAGCACTAGGAGAAGGTTATGCCGTATTGGTGGATTATTTCAACCGCCCAGAACTAGCAAATAGCGTACAACAAACTGTGGGGGGTAACGTGGGTTTTGCTTCTTATGGACAACGCCCCTACTTGTTAGCAGTTCATACCACTAACCAACAAGAAGCATACAACACATTAGAAAAGCTCAACAATCGCGGTTTTTTTGCTGTCCTCGTAGATAGTCGCAAAGTGGTACTACTGCGGTCGGTTGTGCGGTTGCAGTAGTTGGTCAGTTGTGAGGCTGTGCGGTAAGGTAGCCTCTGTCTTGGACACAACTTGCTCTAATTGGGGAGCCACAGCGCCATAGCTCAGTGGTTCCCCAACTGGAGTAACTGCCGATCTCAAGAGTGAAGGGCGAGCTTGCAAGGGTCACCCGTAAGGGTATTGTCAGTTGTCTGACAATTGACTTTGGACTGTTTACGAGTAAGCATAAGCAGACCTGGCTAACCAATAGATGGTGATACCCAAAGCTGACCCAGCTATTACTTGTACTGGCGTATGTCCTAGCAATTCCTTGAGGCGGTCTTGGCTGAAGTCTGGTTTTTCATGAAATAATTCATCAATCATTTGATTGAGGATACGAGCTTGTTTGCCAGCAGCTTGGCGAACTCCTGCGGCATCGTACATGACGATGATGGCAAAAACTGTAGCCAAAGCAAAATCAGGGGATGCCCAACCAAGTGTTTGCCCAACACCAGCGGCTAAAGCCGTAACTAAAGCTGAATGGGCACTGGGCATCCCTCCGGTTGTGACTAAAACACGCACATTCAGTTTGCGATGTTTGATGAGTTCGATTACAAGCTTGAGTGCTTGAGCAATTAAACAAGCTACCAGAGCAACCAGCAGCACCCGGTTGTCTAAAATGTCGCCTATGTCCTGCATGGTGTTTTGGTATTGACTTAGTGATTGCGACTGGTGATATAGTGAGCGATCGCTTGAAGTGGCTGTGCTAGTTCCCCAAATGGTTCTAATTCTGCACAAGCTGCCTCAATTAGCTGCTGGGCTTTGGCACGGGATTCCTCAATGCCCCACAGGCTGGGATAAGTGACTTTCTTGGCTGCTATATCCTTACCAGCACTTTTACCCAACTGTTCTGTTGTTGCAGTGATATCCAGGATATCATCTACAATCTGAAATGCCAGTCCGATATTCTGAGAATAGCGAGTCAGTCGTTGCACATCTTCAGATGAGGCTCCAGCCACAATTCCGCCACAAACAACAGAGGCTTCTAACAGGGCAGCTGTTTTATGATTATGAATAAAATTGAGGGTTTCTAGAGAAATATCTGACTTACCTTCCGAGTCGAGATCAACCACTTGACCACCGACCAAACCAGCAGCTCCTAGTGCCCGTCCAAGTCGGGCTATTACCTGCAAAACTCGATCTCTGGCAACGCTTTGGGGGGTTTGAGTAGCAACAAATTCAAAAGCTAAAGCCAACAGACCATCACCAGCTAAAATAGCGATCGCTTCATTGTAGACCTTGTGATTGGTCAGCTTACCACGACGGTAATCATCATTATCCATTGCTGGCAGGTCGTCGTGAATCAGCGACATTGTGTGGATCATTTCCACTGCACAAGCTGCTGGCATTGCCATGTCGATTGTGCCACCCATCATTTCACAAGTAGCAAGGCAGAGAATGGGGCGCAAGCGCTTACCTCCAGCTAAAAGCGAGTAGCGCATCGATTCGTAAATCTTTTCTGGATAAATGACGGGTATAGCCTGATCCAGAGCTGCTTCACAAATCTTTTGCCGCTCTTTGAGATAGGCCAATAGGTTAAAAGTGGCTTCCTCCGGCATTTTCTGAAGGTTATCGGCTGCTACCATTCTTCAATTCCTTTATTTTTGGGCTTTTGGCTGTTTGTGGTATACGTCACAATTTTAAGGTGCTGTGGAGCTGAAAAACTTAAGCCTGAGATGAGGAGTTCAAAATTAAAAATTAAAACTTAAAAATTTATAACTCCTACCTAACTCTTAACTCCTAACTCCTAACTCCTAACTATTAACTCAGCACTCAGCACTATTAACTCCCTACCTTCCTGAAATAGCTAGTAACTGTGTTTTCCAACAGCAAAGCGACAGTCATAGGGCCAACACCACCAGGAACAGGGGTGATAAATTCTGCCACCCCAGCAGTTGATTCTAAATCCACATCGCCAACTAAGCGACTATTGCCACTAGCATCAGTAATGCGATTCATCCCCACATCTACCACAACAGCGCCAGGTTTCACCATGTCAGCAGTGATTAATCCTGGACGACCAGCAGCAGCAATGAGAATATCGGCGTTTTTGGTGATAGCGCTGAGGTCTTGCGATCGCGAGTGAGCAATGGTAACAGTAGCATCTGCTTCTAGCAGCATCAAGGCCATGGGCTTACCCACCAAAATACTACGTCCCACTACCACAGCTTGTTTTCCCTTTAAGGGTATTTCATATTCCTGCAATAGCCGCATCACACCAGCTGGTGTACAACTGCGTAAACCTGCTTCGCCTCGCACCAGTCGCCCCAAGTTCACAGGGTGTAGTCCGTCGGCGTCTTTATCCGGGTCTATCTGATGCAGCAGAGTGACAGCATCCAAGTGGTCAGGTAAAGGTAGCTGCACGAGAATACCATCCACCTGTTCATCTTGGTTGAGTGCCGCTATTACTTCCTCTAGTTCCTTTTGGGTGGTTTCTGCCTGAAAGTGTTTACCAAAAGAAGCAATGCCCACTTTAGCGCAAGCTCGCTCTTTATTGCGTACATATGCAGCTGATGCTGGATTATCGCCAACCATCAGCACCGCTAAACCAGGGGGGCGTCCAATTTTAGCTTGTGATTCTCTAATGCGACTAGAGAGTTCTTGATGAATTTTTGCGGCTAAAGCTTTACCATCAAGAATTTTGGCAGTTTTTGTTTCCATGAGAATTAACAGAAGATTCGCCTTGACTCCACATTTCAGTTATTTGTAGCGCAGTCAACATTTACAAATAACTCTTGAGTGTTGATTATTATGGTATTGCCGTTTTATGCCGTAGCGTCTCTCCAACCACAAGACCACAATGTTTATCTTCTCATGGGGAATGGGGAATTGGGTATTGGGGATTGGGGATTGGGAATTGGGGATTGGGAATTGGGAATTGGGAATTGGGAATTGGATTGCTATATTAATCATCACGTCTCACCCACCACCCACCACCCATCACCCATTACCCATTACCCATTACCCATTACCCAGTCCCCAGTCCCTTTTGTTAGCTTTAAACTGGCGACAAAACAAGCATTGATGTCAAAATTTGGTCAACTCATAGCCTTCATGCAACAAGCGAAAAATTTTTACCTTTTGTTCTGGGACGGGTACAGCATTATTCCCTACCGCTTAGGATTTACCTTGTTTCTGATAGCGGGACTTTGTAGTTGTGGTTCCTTAAACATGCTTGGCTTTCAAGCCAGCAACTTCAACTTTGGTAGTAATGTGACACCGATTCGGGAAATTAAACCACAACAAAACAAACAAACTACAGTTTACATTCAAGGGAAGGTGGAAAAGCGAGTGCCCTTAATCAAGCGGTGGGCGTATCAAATTAATGATACAACTGGCACTATTTGGGTTGTCACTAATCAAAGCAATCTCAAACAAGGAGCGAAAGTAGTAATTAAGGGTAAAGTTTGCTACCAAAGTATACCTTTAGCAAATCAAGAATTCGGGGAAGTTTATATAGAAGAAGAGTAATATTTTTTACTTTAAATTTTGTCAAAATTTATGAACAATCAACAAGTGCATGTAGCGATCGCTATTCTTTACCAACAAGACAAGTTTCTCATGCAACTGCGGGACAATATCCCGAATATTGCCGCTGCTGGTTGTTGGGGGCTGTTTGGCGGGCATATCGAACCCGGTGAAACGCCAGAGGTAGCAGTCAAGCGAGAAGTTTTAGAGGAAATCGGCTATGAGTTACCACCTTTTGATGAATTCGGCTGTTATCCAGATGAAAAAGTTATCAGACATGTTTTTCATGCACCGCTGTTGGTGGAATTAAATCAACTGGTTTTGACTGAAGGCTGGGATATGGGATTATTGACAGCGGCGGATATTCGCCAAGGTAACTGTTATTCGCACAAAGCTGGTGAAGTGAGACCTTTAGGAGGGATGCATCAGCGAATTATGCTGGATTTTATCGAGAAAAATCCACACAACATTTAACCAAGAGAATCCTTTTTGGAACACAGGTGACAGCATTTCCCAGTTGCCCATTTAGGAATCGTCTGGAAAATGCTGGAAAATATAGATATTGCCATACATTTGAAAATCAACTATGACTGAAGCCAAATCTACTAGTACAATACGCCGGGGAAGAATCTTCCCTGAAATTCAGTGGACAGAAGAACAAAAAGCCCAATGGAAAGCTGAACGTGAAGCATTTAAAAAACGCTGTCAAGCAATTTTTACTCAGGTACAACCGCAATTAATTAAAACTCACTACAACTGGTACATGGCAGTTGAACCAGAAAGTGGAGAATATTTTATTAATGAGGATGCATTAGTAGTTGCACATCAAGCACATGAAAAATACCCCAATGCTAGACTGCACGTCTTCCAAATTAATGAAACTGGGGTATGCGGCAAGATATGATTTTTGGCAAGTTTGGTGATGAGGATGAATTATTTTTTGAGATAGAATTAATAGCTGCTGATGGACTAGAAATATCGGTAGATGCACTTTTGGATACAGGATTTTCTTGGTAGTTGGCAATTAATAATCAAGATTTAGAAGCTCTTGATTGGATTTATCTTGAACAACAAACAATGCAAACAGCCCAAGGAGATGCAGAATTTGACATTTATTTAGGAAAAGTACGAATTGACAAAGAAGATTTTGATATTTCTGTCCATGTAGGGCAAGGACTGTCAGAAGTTTTACTTGGTCGTCAGTGGTTAAAAAATCGACGGTTGGTGGTGGATATGCCATCCAACGTGATGACGTTGGAATAATAGTTACAGCAATGCCCAATTCCCCATTCCCAAGAGGCAAAATAAAGTTAGATATCGTGTGGAGTCACCACTAATGCAATCAGCAAACAAACTGCCGCGATGGTTAACTATCGGATTGGCATTTCCTATTGCCATTCTCAACGGTTGGCTATTGCTCCAGGTTGTACAGTATTTTCAACCCCTGGTGAGTGTTTTTGCCGCCGCCACCCTGCTAGCTTTTGTTTTAAACTACCCAATTCAGTTTTTACAGGCAAAGGGGGTAAAACGCTACGTGGCAATTGGGGGAGTTTTACTGTTGACTGTGGTGATTTTAGTGGGTCTAGGCATCACTTTGGTTCCCCTAATCCTACAACAACTCAATGAACTGGCTAACATTTTGCCCAGTTGGATTGATTCTGGCACTCAACAATTGCAAAATTTCCAAGAATGGGCTTTAAATCAACAGCAAATTCCCATTAATTTCAGCGGCTTATTTACCCAACTTCTCGACCGATTATCTAGCCAGCTACAGACGTTCACTGGTCAGATTCTGAGCTTTGCTGTGGATACTATTAATGTTGTTGTCAACGTGTTGCTGGCGGTGGTGCTAACTATTTATATGATATTAAATGGCGATCGCCTGTGGGATGGAGTTTACCAGTGGTTACCCTCACATATTTCGTCAAAAGTGCGACAACTGTTGAGGAAAGATTTTCAGAATTACTTTATCGGTCAGGCAACACTGGGTGCTGTACTGGGAGTAACAATTACACTGGTGTTTGTGGCGCTGCGAGTTCCCCTACCTTTACTTTTTGGCATTGGCATTGGTTTGTTCTCTCTCTTCCCCTTTGGCACGGGTATAGGTATCGCTATAGTTAGTCTGTTAGTGGCGTTGCAAAACTTTTGGCTGGGAGTAGAAGTTTTAGTTGTAGCTGTCGCAATTGATCAGGTAAATTCTAATTTTGTCGCGCCCCGTATTCTTGGAGATTTAACTGGCTTAAATCCGGTGTGGGTAGTAATCTCCTTGTTGGTGGGAGCGAAATTAGGAGGAGTGCTGGGTTTGCTAATTGCCATTCCCACAGCCAGCTTTATCAAGGATATTGCAGATAGTTGGCGTGCTGGGGCTTTTTATCAGCTACCTGATATTGAGTCAGAACCTGCAAAGGTCACAAGTGATACCGCAGGAACTCATAACTAGTCATTAGACTTCTTGCAGAAGTGGGGAAAAGGGTAAGGGGTAAAGGGGAAAGGGCTAATAAAAACCCTTTGTGTCTTCGTGCCTTTGTGGTAAAAAATTTTGAACCACAAAGGCACAAAGTATTTTCAAGTCAGCTTTTCATTGCTTTGGTAGAGTTTGACTAGAGGTAAACTTCTTTTGGGAATACTGCTGACAAAAAGTTGCCTCATATCATCTGATATATACGAAAACAATAAACTCAAAACAGCAATTACTGTTGATAACAGCACTAGTTTTAAGGGGATACCTATCAAGATAAAAACCAATGTTAAAAGTGCAAATATTAAGGTGTTGATATTACCAAAAAACCGTGCTTTATCTAGCAAAATCATCGATTTACGACAACTAGGACAGTGCTTAGTATGCCTGTGCCATCTGTCGTAGAGTTGTTCATCTTTCAATTTTGTGAGACTTTTTTCCACACCCATTTGCCATGCAGGATGACCTCCTGCAAATTCATCTAGCCACTTCCTAAAAGTTATAATGCCCACATCAGAGGGTGCAGGCAAAAAGTATGCATTTTGCCATTTTTTATCTATTGATGACTGATTCACTTCTTGAGAGTGCATAGCCGATAAATCTTGATCGTTGAGCTTGTATGTAGATAAATGCTGTAACGCAATTTGCAAATCTTTTGGCAGTATTGACAGCAAAAAGTTCTTTTTACCAGAATTATGTTGTGCAATATATTTAACAATGTAGCGACAGTAACCCGGTTGTGTAGGAATAAAATACGCTTGTAATAAAGTTATTTCTCCGTTGGGATAACGGTATATTGTACTGTTACAGCAGGGTGGAATAAACCTGCGTATAGCATCCATATCTTTGTTTAAGAGATTGTAGCCTTGATGTTTGAGGGTAAAACCTCCTTCAGCAGATATTTCTCCAACTGCTATAAAATTTTGCATGGGCACGGCCATTTTAGGAGAAAAAGTCTCTATTCCTTCATGAAGAAATTCGGCATGAGCAGGATCAAAAGTACTTTCAACAGATACTGTGTAACCTGCGGGAACTTCTATCATGCTCCACGGGATGGAAGATATATCAAATTCAGATTCAGATAAATCAGATAAAATAGCCGGGTGTTTTAAGTTACAATCCTCGAAGGCGGTTGCACTATTATCTGGCCATACCCAAAGTAATTCCTGGGTAACTTGTGTGGGATATGTAGTAATTTTAGACCTGAAACTATCACAAGCAGTTGCTTCTACCTGGCTACCTGCCAACATCGGTATTTTAGTGCATTTACCTTCACTGTTAAAACACCATCCATGATGTCTACACATCAAGTTTCCATCTTCATTGATGCTTCCCATGGATAGTTGTACCAGCTTGTGAGGACAAACATCATCCATGACTATCCACTTGTGATTTTTGTCTCTCCAAATCACTAGTTTTTTGCCAAGAAGCGTGACAGGAGTAGGACAAGATGTGTCCAAGTAGCTTAACGGACTAATGGGATACCATTGCTGAGTCCATGAAAATTGAGTTGCCATAAGAAGAACTATGAATTTATCTGTGAAACAGAATCTTATTTAAGAATCTTTTAGATAAACTCATAGAATTGTTCATGAATCCTTAGAGGGAATTAGGGAAAAAGTTTTGGATATATGTTAGTTGTCAGTTGTCAGTTGTCAGGAGTTATTTCTCCCTCATCTCCCCCATCTCCCCTAAGAGGATGTTTGGAAAGTCTTAAGTATACTAGAAACCCCTCTCCAAACCTCTCCCCGAAACGGAGGAGCCACTGCGCTATCGCGCTTTGCCGACAGCCGCGCATGTGGCGTCAGAGGCTTTGAATTCCCCCTTTGCGTGTCGGAAAGGGGGTCAGGGGGTTAGGTCTTGGATGACTTTGATGTTTCGCATAATACTTTTCAAACATCCCCTAAGAACGTCTGACATTCAAGCAACACCATTCTTTTCTTTTCCAGAGGGTGGCAACAACCCAACCATGTTCTTCTAAGGCATCAGCAACTGCTTTGGATTGTTCTAGTAATATGCCGCTGAAAATAGCCCATGTACTTGGTTTGGCGATCGCAGTGATTTCTGGAATTAATTCGATAATTACATTAGCCAAAATATTGCAGACTATGCCATCAACTGGTTGTCCACCAATTAGTCTCGTCACTATGTCTACACTACCTTCGGCTGGTATCAACCGTTCTGGACTAATGTCGTTCAAGGCGCGATTACTAAAAGTGGATTGTACTGCTAAGGGGTCAGTATCCACTGCGTAGACTTTCTCGGCTCCCAACAATACTGCTCCCATAGAAAGAATACCAGAACCGCAACCAATATCCGCAATTACCACAGGTTCACGTTTGCTAGTCTTTCCAGCGAAAGCTTCAGGTAAATCGGTCATCCGCATTTCGAGTGATTCTAAACACAGCTGAGTTGTGGCATGAGTTCCCGTGCCAAATGCTACTCCTGGGTCTAAACGAATCACCAATCTTTCTGATGATTCTGGTAATGGTAGCCACGCGGGGTTGATGAGGAAGCGATCGCCTATTTCCTGCGGTTGCCAATATTGTTTCCAGCTACTCGCCCAATCTTCCTCATCAATTAAGCGCCAGTGCAGGGTAGGAACAGATAATCCTACACACAAAGCATCTTGACGCAGCCACAGCGACAGCGCTGCCAAATCTAGTAGCTGTGCTTGATATCTCGCTAGGTAAGCCTTCACTATACAGGAATTACCTTTGCTTTCACTAGCTGTACCACGACTACCAAAATTTTCCAGTCGCCAAAAGACGGAATCTTCCAGCGCCGGCTCACATAAAATTTCTAGTTCCCACCAGGTGTTTGCCATTTCTAAGTGCTGAGTGCTGAGTGCTGAGTTATGAGTTTGAGAGAGTTAGGAGTTATGAGTTTGAGAGAGTTAGGAGTTAGGAGTTGGGAGTTGGGAGTTGAGAGTTAAGAGTTATCCTCTTTACTTGTAACTCCTTACTGTTGACTCTTAACTTTTTTCTTCACTCAGCACTCAGCAGTAGAGACGATTCGCCGAATCGTCTCTACTCAGCACTCAGCACTCAGCACCCAGCACTCAGCACTCAGCACTTTTATAGTGTGACTGTAAACGCGTCTCGAATTCCAGGGACTTTGGTAATTTCAGACAAAATCCCATCGGGTAAGGGGTCGTCGATACTCAAAGCCATGACCGCATCACCACGCACGATTTTGCGGCCTACCTGCATACTGGCAATATTGACATTAAAGCTGCCCAGTAGGGAACCGAGTTTGCCAATAATTCCTGGCATGTCACGGTGCAGGGTAAACAACATGTATTTGCTTGGTGGTACGTTAATTGGGAAACCGTCAACGTCGGTGAGGTGGATTTCTTTGTCGCCTAACAAAGCGCCTGTGACGGAATGAGTACCTAAAGTACCTGTGGCTTCTAGATGCAGTGAGCCGGCGTAGTCACGAGCTGAAGCATCGCGGGTTTCAATGACGCGAATTCCTCTTTCTTTGGCTTCGATGCTGGCGTTGACATAATTTACCCGTTCCCGTAGGGCTTGGTAAAGTAGTCCTTTGAGGGATGCAACTACTAAAGGCTGACTTTTGTTGGTTGCCAATTCACCTTGCAGTCGGACGTTGAGTAATTCGACTCGTCCGCCGGCTAGCTGTCCTACCAAGTTGCCTAAGGTTTCAGCTAGCTGCATGTAGGGTTTGAGTTCTTCGAGGACATCGGGGCCGAGTCCTGGTATATTCACTGCTGAACGGGCGGGTAATCCGAGAAGTACATCGCGAATTTGTTCAGCTACGTCTATGGCTACGTTCACCTGGGCTTCGGTGGTGGATGCGCCTAAGTGGGGGGTGAGGATGATTTCTTTACCTAGCGATCGCAATTCTGATTCACCCAGTGGTTCGCTCTCGAACACATCCAAGGCCGCACCTGCAATTTTACCGGCTTTGATGGCTGCTGCTAAAGCTGTTTCTTCGATGATGCCACCACGAGCGCAGTTAATAATCCGGGCGGTGGGTTTCATCTTTGCCAAGGTGACGGCGTTGATTAAGTGGGTGGTTTCCGGTGTTTTGGGAATGTGGAGTGTGATGTAGTCTGCTTGTTGGAAAAGCAAATCTAAATCCACCAATTGACAACCAATTTGTTCGGCTCGTTCTGTAGAGATAAAGGGGTCGTAAGCTAAGAGTTTCATCCCCATTGCTTTGGCCACGGTGGCTACATGGGAACCAATTTTACCCAAGCCAACAACGCCAAGGGTTTTTTTGTAAACTTCTGCACCAATAAAGCTATTGCGATCCCAAGCGCCGCGTTTAACTGAAGCGTTAGCATCGGGGATGTGACGAGACAAAGCCAACATCATGGCGAGGGCGTGTTCGGCGGCGGCGATGGTGTTACCTTCTGGAGAATTGACTACTACAATTCCTTTACGTGTGGCTGCGGGAACATCCACATTATCCACACCTACACCTGCACGACCAATGATTTTCAACTGTGTACCAGCTTCAATAATTTCTTGAGTAACGCGGGTGCCAGAGCGAATCATTAAGGCGTCGTATTCGCCAATAATTTCTATTAATTCCGCTGGTTTTAGACCTGTTTTGACATCTACAGTCGCAACTTGGGAGAGAATGTCAATTCCAGCCTGGTCAATGGTATCGGAGACAAGAACCTTGGACATGATTAATTCATTTTAAAGTTAGAGGTTTTGCTGCACAAGACTTTTTAGTTTAGTCTTTATCCGTGGCAATTCAGCAAAAATTATGCGTTTTTATATCAATTTAACTTTCACTCACGTCCTGTAATATATAGTATCAGAGTAACAGTTGAGGGGATGCGATCGCGCTGTCTCCTGGTATTGAAACATGAGTGGCTGTGTGTGCCACCCTGAGGCTAAATATAAACCATAACTAGTACCAAAAATCAATATATTTATTAATAGTTAAAAGTTACCAAATCTACGGATGAATGGGGCATGGGGCATGGGGTATGGGCAATGGGGCATGGGCAATGGGAAAGAATTTATTAATGCCTTATGCTTTAAGTGACGAGGCGACTATGGCTCTTTACGCCACTTGCGCTTTCGGTGAATGGAAAGCGATCGCTCTGCTTACCGAGCAAATGGCTATAATTCAGGCAACAGCGAAGTATAGCTGTAGTCACCTAAGTTAGGACAGTGCTGATTGCTCAAAGCCTTGAAATAACCGGGTTTATACTCAGCAACGCCACATACTCCACTTGGTGAGGCAGTCGCAGTATTGGTGAGTCCAGTCCCCGTCTTGGTGAAGCAGCGCCCGTCTTGGACGCCACATCCTCCACTTGGGGAGCCACCCCCGTGGGCGGGTCTCCCGACTTGAGGGGAGTGGCGTGAGACCCCAAGACCGGAGTGGCTCCGCTTTCCGTCGTTAGCGCAAGCGTTGCGCGAGTCTTCTCCCAAAGGGAGACGCCAAAGGCGAACGAGCGTCTGGGCGACTGCTGAACCCGTAGGGCTTGTTGCCAGATGGGGAACTGGCGATCTCAAGAGCGTTAGCGAGCTTGCGAGTGTCACCCGAAGGCGGCTTCTGCCGATTGCGATCTCAAGAGCGATCTTCGACGCAGGAGCGTCACTGCCGAACCCGAAGGGGCAAAGCACAATACGCTCAACATATGAAGCTTTTATGAACTTAATAGTTTGTTGTGCAGAGATGTCTTCAGCTTCAATCATAAAAATAAGTTATGTATTTCCTAGCACAATTGTTGATCACACAATATATTTCTAGCAAAAAATAAATTGCGTTTTTAGCAATAATTAAATGCGTTTTTAGCAAAAAATTAACTAAATTTAACAAGGTATTAGTTTTTCAATCAGGTAATTAAATATATCCGACCAAAGTTTAAAATTTTAATTTATGTTAATTTTGGGTGTGTATAAGCCTTTACATGGGTTTACAAGTTTAAGATTTCGTAAAGATAATTATATGACATAGGAATAGTGGTAAATAAATGATCATGCTCAGTAAACTCAAGTAAACACCAAAAAAACCAATTATTACGAGCTATTTACTGCGAATTTAGTCAATTATGACTGATGAAATTCATAGATAGCTTTTGACAAATTAATGAAACAGTTGCGTAAATTTTTCAGCCTGACTGCAAGCGATCGCCTGCTTCTGGTTAAGGCTGTGTTTATACTTGCAGTCATCAGGGTAGGACTGAAGTTGCTACCGTTTCAGCAATTGCGTCGTCTTTTGGCAAAGATTGCACAGCCAAAAGCTAAATTGCAAGCTATGGATGAAGCTTCTGTCAAAAAAGTTGCTTGGGCTGTGACAGTAGCAAGCCCATACTTACGAGCCATATGTCTTCCCCAGGCCTTGGCTGTGCAAGTATTGCTTGCTCGGCGTGGTTACCCCACTCAGCTACGCATAGGTTTTACCAGAAGCAAGAGCGGACAAATGTCAGCCCATGCTTGGGTAGAAAGTCAGGGGGAAGTTGTGATTGGTGGTGCAGGGAATATGGCTCGCTTTATTCCTATACCACTTCAAAGAGTAGAAAGCCATGAGAGTAGTAGTTGGCATTTATTTACTTGAATAAATGCAGGCTGTGAACAGAAAAACGAATTTTAACAATAAACCATTGAGGTGGCAATATGAATAACCAAGACAAGACTCCCGAAGGGATAACACCTAATTTGCCTTTATGGTCTTATAAATTACAGCAGGATTCAAAACTCGCTGTGAAGACGAGGAAAGATTTGGAAATTCATTTGATTACTTGCGCTTTGAAAAATGAGGGATTTAGGCAGGAATTAATTACTAACCCAAAGGCAGTAGTCGAGAAGCAAATAGGGACTAAGCTGCCAGAAGAGCTTGAAATTAAAGTTCTGGAGGAAACAGAAGATACCCTTTATATGGTGTTGCCTTGCAATCCTTATGAGGGGATTTCCGAAGAGGAACTGAAGGTTTTTCTAGGAATGACCTATGAGGATGTTGCACGTTGGGTACTGGAACAGCAGCGGAATGCTTTGCTCAGTGAAGAAAACAGTGTGAAGTTAATGGTTCAAGCTTGGAGGGATCAGGAGTTTAAGAACAAGTTGCTATTAAACCCTAAGATTGTTATTCAACAAGAATTAGCTAGTGAGATTCCGTCAAGTCTGAGCATTCAAATCCAAGAGGAAACAGCTAATAGCCTCTACATTATTATCCCAAGTATTTTAGAGAATTTTGAGGTTTATAACTTGGGAAGCGAAGTGTCAAATTTGAATATGCCGATAGTGATAGGGTCTGGAGGTGTGTGTCAAGCATCAGGTCGCTGCTTTACTTCTGATCGCACGAGTGGCGGACTATCTTGTTGTATACGTTTTTAAATAGTGGCATTTCTATTTAATAGAATTTAGGGATCTGCTGATAAATAACATACCAACAAAGAGGCATAACAATGCCATGGTCTGACAACAGCCGTTTTTGAAGATGGGATTTTATTTCAAGGCAGATCCCTTAATACAGGTTTTAACACTGATTCATAGCAGAGTTGTTTGATCTTTTATCAGCAACTGTATTTATTGTGAATACAGCAAAAATATAGTGTTTGTAATTGCTTTAACAGGAACAATACATATTAGACTTCTTGCAAAAGTCATTTTTTCGCGTTCTTCTTAGCGCCTTAGCGTCTTTGCGTGAGGTAAAAAAATATTTATGCAAGAGGTCTATTGTCAATAACAAGACTTCACCATGTACGAAGATGATTTTGATTTATCAAATCAAAATGCTAGAGCTTGGATTTCATTAAGTTGAAACTACAAACTTGAACAAATTAAAAGCCTACTGATGAGAGTGCTTGTCAAAGCAAAATCCAGTTTATAAAATCCAAAAAATTACAATACATATCTATATATTATAAGGTTATTGAAGTGAAATTTTCCCATCAGGATTTGCTGAAAATCATTGCTAGATCAAGTACAATCACTGAACGTTTGAGTGATGATTTCTTTGTTAGTGAAGAACAAAACAACTCTAGTGTTGTCAATTCCAGACTAGAGAAGTGGTGTCAAGTAGCAGCTGAGGGAAACTGGGAAAAATTTCAGCAGCGTCTAGCCTGGGACGGTCTAGATGTGAATACAGTTCGTCGTGTACTGGGAACTATAGGCATCAAAGATCAACAGGAGATTCCAGGCTGGGCAGAAACTTTGAATCAATGTCTGCAAGCTACTGCTTTGATAAAGCTTGATTTTTCAAAAGAAAAGACTTTAGAAACAAACCGTTGTTTAGACTCGCAAAAGCCCCTTCCTTTTGAAGAAATTTTGTTGCCCTTTATATATGTAGCCAGAGAGAAATTGAGTATCCAAACAGGAGCTAACTACGGTTTGCTTTCCAATGCAGCGCACGCTTGTCTAGAGCGTGGGCTTTTGGAATGGCTAGCCCTTGTTTGTGTGCATTCAATGGAACTAGAGTTTTCAATTTTTCGTGCTACCAAACAGTCTACCTTAGTTCGCTTGTTGAGTAAATCCACTACACAAATTTCTAAACACTATTACCAAGATTTTATTAACAATTTGCTGACAGGTGGATTGCTAAAGATTTTTATGGAATACCCTGTGTTAGCACGCTTGATGGCAACTGCAACAGATTTGTGGATTGATAATAACAGGGAATTTATTTCACGCTTAGCATCAGACTGGTCTGAAATTCAAACATATTTTCAGCCTGATACTGAACTACAACAAGTGATTGCTGTACAGCCAAATCTTTCTGATCGCCATTCTCATGGAAATTCGGTCATGGCAATTACCTTTGACTCTGGTTTGAAACTAATTTACAAACCAAAAAATTTAGCATTAGAACAGGCTTATTTTGAGATTCTTGAATGGATCAATCAGCAGAATATTTTACTACCATTCAAATTAATTAAAGTAATGAATCGCTCAATCTATGGCTGGGTTGAGTTTGTGGAAACAGTACCTTGTCAAAATCAAAAGTCAGCCAAGCGTTACTATCAGCGAGTAGGTATGCTTTTATGTTTAACCTACATTCTAGATGCGACAGATTTACATTATGAAAATATTATTGCCTGTGATGAACACCCCGTTTTGATTGATCTAGAAACGCTAATGCATCCCTGGGTGAAGTCAGCACAAGATTTGCAATTTGCTAATAGCGCTTTGCATGTGGCAAATCAGCAAATGTGGCATTCCGTATTGCGTAGCGGTCTATTACCCCAGTGGGAGCAAGGACTGGAAGGTCAAGTGCGTAGTGTTGGTGGATTACGGGACTTCAATCAACAGGAGGAGTTTTCCTCAGTTTTAGCGTTACATCACATTAACAGTGATGCAATGATACTCAGTTATGAAAACCAAAATACTCACAATTTAATAAATTCAAATACACAAAATGAAATCTATCTATTACTAAATGATTATTCGGCAGAAATTATTAAAGGTTTCTCGCAAATGTATAATTTTTTACTTATACATAAGTTAGAAATTACTCAGCCAAATAGTCTGTTACAAAAGCTCAATCATCAAATTATACGCTTTGTATTTCGCCCTACGAGTATTTACGCTTTAGTATTAAAAACCACACTACAACCGAGATGTTTGCGAGATGGTGCTGAGCAAAGTATCCAGCTAGATATTTTGAGCAGAGCAATGCTTTTATCAAAAAATAAACCTCTATTTTGGCCTCTGCTGAAAGTAGAACAGCAGGCTTTGGCACAAATGGACATCCCATTATTTGCAGCTTGCTCAGACAGTAATGCTTTAAAAATTACTCCTAATCAAATAATTGATAATTTGTTTATTGAGCCAAGTTTTAGCTGGGTTATTGACCGTGTGAATCAACTGAATAACGAAGATTTAGAACGACAAATTGGCTTTATCAAGGGAGCATTGTATGCTTACAGCGCTCATGAAATTGACCATTTTCTTCATGGTGAGAAATTAGATATTCCTTTGGATAGTACTAATATTTTAACTCACGACCAAATATTACAGCAGGCTATAGCGATAGCAACAGACTTACAGAAACAAGCAATTCGCTCTGCTGATGGTAGTACTACTTGGATTGCTCCTCAATACATACCTGAGTTACGGCGCTTTCAACTTCAGCCTCTAGACTATAGTTTATTTGATGGAATTTTTGGAACTGCTTTATTTTTGGCGGCGCTAGAAAAAATCATACCAGGCACTGGATTTCGTGAACTGGCACGAGGAGCTTTACAATCATTTCATAAAGATTTACAATCATCTTTTTTTGACCAATTTGCTAAACAATTTACTATTAGTGGAGCCGTGGGTTGTTGCTCCCTAATATATGTACTAGTTCGTATTAGTCAATTTTTGGCAGAGCCAGAGTTCTTAGAAGATGCTAAAAAAATTGCATCTTTGATTACTTCTGATATGATTGCTGCCGACCAAAAATTTGACATTATTTCAGGAGCTGCTGGTGCAATTTTGGGATTGCTAGCCTTGTATAATATCACTACTGATCAAGAGATTCTTTATCAAGCACTGGATTGTGGTCATCATTTACTAAAAAATAGAGTTACCAGTGATTCAGGATGTAGAACTTGGGCAACTATTGAGGGAGAATTACTGACTGGAGTTTCTCATGGCGCAGCCGGAATTGCTTACGCCTTACTGAGCCTGTATCAAGTTACTGACGAAACTGCCTTTCGAGAAGCTGCTCAGGAAGCTATTGCTTATGAACGTAGTGTCTTTATTGATGAATTAGGCAATTGGCCTGATTTGAGATCTTCACCAATAAAAGCTGATTTGACACCTAAATGCGATTGGTCTCATGGTGCTGCGGGCATTGGTTTGGTTAGAGTTGCTGGGTTAAGTATTCTCGATACCAATGAAATTCGTCGAGACATTGAAGTAGCAATAAAAACAACCCAAAAATATCAGTTGGATGGTGTTGATAATCTCTGCAATGGCAATTTTGGTCGAATCGAATTTTTATTTACCGCAGGTCGTAAACTGAATCTACCTGAATTAATTCAAACAGCAATGGAACAAGCTACTCAAGTCGTAACTCGTGCTAAACACAGGGGTGGTTTTGCTTATGGCTCTGCCCTTACTTTCCATCCTGGTTTCTTCCAAGGCACTGCCGGAATTGGCTACCAACTACTAAGATTAGCTTACCCAGACCAATTTCCCTCTGTCCTGCTGTGGGAGTAATCTATGATATCGTGTCCGGTTAAAGACTTATCATTAAGACTGCAAGGGAGCAGGGGCGAAAGGGTGCAGGGGAGATAATTTTAAGGTTTCTGCACACATACTCCGAATTATAAGTAATAAGCGCGAACGTGATATGACTCCCTCCACCTACAAATTAAAACATAAAATTCAAGGAGCATTGCGCTTAGGACGAGCGTTACAACTGGTGTGGCAAAGCAGTCCAACTTGGACGATCGCTCGTATATTACTCCTAATAGTACAGAGTACACTGCCTCTGCTTTCACTCTATCTGATGAAAGTAATTGTAGATGCAGTCTCTACTGCCATAGCAGCAGCCAACAAACAAGCAGCCTTCCAACAAATAGCGCTGCTAATTGTACTTACAGGCACAGTTAACTTGATTATTGCTTTATGTAGCTCGATCGCAGAACTGGTCAACACCACCCAGGCAGAAATCATTACCGACTACATGTATGGCATTGTTCATGCCAAAGCCATTGAAGTCGATTTGGAGTATTACGAAAATTCCCAATACCACGATACCCTGCAACGCGCCCAACAAGAAGCTTATTTCCGTCCTACCCATATCCTAAATAGTTTGTTGCAGCTAAGTGAAAATACTATTTCTTTGGTAGCAATTACTGGTTTATTATTATTCTTCCATTGGCAAGTTGCAGCTATTTTGTTCGTTGCCACAGTTCCTGGTCTGTTTGTACGTTTAAAATATGCCGACCAGATGTATCATTGGAAGCGCAAACGGACAGCCACACAACGCAAAGCTTATTACCTAGATTGGATGCTCACCAATAGTTGGCACGCTAAGGAAATTCGGCTATTTAATTTAGGTTCTCTGTTCAGTCGCCGATTTCGCCAATTAAGAAAGCAACTTTACCAAGAAAGCCTTGCTATCTCTAAAAGAAGTACTGTGACAGCGTTGGTTACCCAAACGAGTGCCACCATTGCAGTATATGGTTCCTACGCTATCATTGCTTACCAAACAGTTAAAGGCACTTTCACTCTCGGCGACTTGATAATGTATTACCAGGCATTTCAGCGCGGACAAAGTGCGCTTCAGGGGGTATTGGGTAGTGTAGCTGGTCTTTACGAAGATAATCTATTTCTCTCCAACGTCCACGAATTCCTTGACCTCAAACCCAGAATCATTGAACCATTGCATCCTCTCCCCGTTCCTCGACTGCAACACAAAGGAATTCAATTTCAGGGTGTAAGCTTTCAATATCCTACCAGCGATCGCCAGGGACTAAAAGATATCTCCCTCACTATTCAACCAGGGGAAGTAGTAGCCTTAGTGGGTGAAAATGGCGCAGGGAAAACTACACTGATTAAACTCTTGTGCCGATTATACGACCCAACGCAAGGAAGTATCACCTTTGAGGGCTATGACTTGCGCTGTCTTGCAACCACAGACCTGCGTCGCCAAATTAGCGTTATTTTTCAAGACTATGCCAAGTATTATCTTACCGCCAAAGAAAACATTTGGTTTGGCAACATCGACCTACCACCAGATGATGGACTCATTCAAAATGCTGCTTATAAAGCTGGTGCAGATGATGTCATCAGTAGTTTACCCAATAGCTATGAAACTATTCTAGGGAATTGGTTTGAAGATGGGGAAGAACTCAGTATTGGTCAGTGGCAGAAAATTGCATTAGCACGAGCTTTTCTGCGCGATGCCCAAATCCTCGTTTTGGACGAACCAACCAGCGCCCTGGATGCTAAAGCTGAAGAAGAAGTTTTTCAAAAATTCCGCCAACTCATCAAAAATCAAGCAGCTATTCTCATCAGCCATCGCCTCTCCACGGTCAAAATGGCTGATCACATTTACCTAATGGAGCATGGGCGAATTGTAGAAAACGGCACTCATGAAGAACTGATGCAGCTGGGTGGTAGTTACGCACACTTGTTTGAAATCCAAGCCAAAAATTACCGTTGAGGAGTCTATGACAACCTTAATTCAACCACCTAGTAAAGAACCAACAACTAACGCAGAAATAGAGTTACTTCTGTGCTGTGTCAGAACCTGCATTACTCCCCAAACAGCAGAGCAAATCAAAACTCTAGTCCAGCAAAATATCAATTGGACTGACCTCATGCAAACAGCAGCCCTTCAAGGAGTCATACCACTTTTATACCAAACCTTGAACACCACCTGCCCAGAAGATGTTCCTAAAACTATCCTGGCTCAACTGCGTAGCCAATTCCACGCCAACGCCCTACGCAACCTCTTGCTAACTCAAGAACTATTAACACTCCTAGCACTGTTTAATAAATACGATATCTGCGCTATCCCATTTAAAGGGCCAGTATTGGCAGTCGAGGCTTATGGTAATCTGGCACTGCGGCAATTCGGAGATTTAGATATTCTGGTTCGCAAACAGGATTATACAAAAGCCAAAGAACTGCTAATTACTCAAGGCTATTGCATGTTACATGACAGCCAACATGAAGCAAAATATCTGCAAGCTCAACTGTGCCATTCCCAGCGCCAAGTCAGCGTAGATCTTCACTATGGAATCCCCCCGTGGGAACTCGAACTAGAAACAGCAGGGTTTTGGGAAAACCTTCAGCCAGTATCCCTGACTAGCACAACAATACTAACTCTTTCACCAGAAGATCATCTATTAATACTTTGTATAAATGGGCATAAGGTATTTTGGCGGCATTTAGGGGATATCTGCAATGTAGCTGCAATGATTTGTACCCACCCAGAGATGAATTGGCAACGAATCATAGAACAAGCTCAAAGGTTAAGAATCAAGCGAATCCTTTATGTAGCCTTGGTATTGGCTAGTGATGTGTTAAAAATACCCTTACCAGAAGAAATTTTGTCAACAGTTAAAACTGCTCCATTCATCAGATGGTTAGCAATTAAATTGCATGAAAATTGTTTGTTTAAGACTGAAGATTTCAATCATTACTCTTCATCTGACCCCAGATTTAACTTAACGATAGGTTTATACAATCTGCTCATCAGTAAGTACAAATATAAAAATGTTTTCAATTGGTTGCGACTAACACGATTGATTAGAAAGTATGGATTTGCTTATTTGAAATATATGTTCAAACAGTTACACCAAACATGAAAACTGCTGTTGCTTTGTTAATCTTTAATCGACCTGATACTACAGAAAAAGTATTTGAGGCTATTCGTCAAGCCAAACCTCCCAAACTTTTAGTAGTTGCAGATGGCCCTCGTCCAGACCAAGAAGATGATATTAATAACTGTGCCGCTACCCGTGATATTATCTCGCGGGTTGATTGGGATTGCCAAGTTATGACAAATTATTCTGATGTCAACTTGGGTTGTGGTCGGAGGGTTTCCAGTGGATTAGACTGGGTTTTTAGCATAGTTGAACGCGCCATTATTCTTGAGGATGATTGCTTACCAAATCCTAGTTTCTTTAGATACTGTGAGGAGTTATTGGAGAAATATCAGGATGATGAACGGATTATGACAATTCTGGGAACTAATGGATTCAATAAATGGAAATCCACTAGCCAAAGTTACCACTTTTGTTATTGGCCTAGTCCTGTTTGGGGCTGGGCTTCTTGGTCTAGGGCATGGCGTTGTTATAATCACGATATCCAAGCTTGGGCTAATCCCAAAGTTCAGCAGCAAATTAGAAATTTTATGGCTGATGATGCTCTTTTTTTAGGAATGGCGTGGCGATTTCAAAGAGCATACCGCAATGAGGTAGACACTTGGGATTGGCAATGGTATTTTGCTATCCTGTCCAATTCAGGTATGGCTATTGTACCTGCTGTCAATTTAGTTGCTAATATTGGGTTTGGCCCCAAAGCTACACATACCAAGTCAAGACGACCAAGGGTAGTGAACCGAAAAACTTATTCTCTAGAATTCCCACTACTACATCCTGATGGTATGGCTCCTGATCTCGATTACCATCGGGAAATTACTAAAGTTAGACCTATCCAAGAATTTATCTTTAAAATTAAAGCAAAACTTCGTCCCTATAAAAATTATTTGTTGAATCTGATCAAACACAAAAATTTTTAGACACAAGTAGCGTTTTGATATTTCCAATTTTGGTTGAACAACAACAGTGCGATCGCTTCCCCAAACCCCAAACTATTTTCACCTCAACAGTTTAGGGGAACAGTGAACAATGCCGTTGCTCTTGGCAAGCGCGATCGCACTATTGGCATGTTTGCAGATACGATGGTTCTGGTGTACTCGCCTGCTGTAGGCATCGCACTTGAAGTGACTACTGCCCATATACAAGCGACAATTGTCTTACAGATTGTAGTCAATATTAATACTGTAACGCATACTCAACTATTTTCTAGTCTTGTAAAGATTTGTTAAGTAATACGAAAAGAACCTTTTGAGAAAGGTTGTTATGAATTGAGCATTGACAAACTAGGCAAAAAAAGAGTGGGGAAAATCAAGAAAAAACAGGCGATGGCTGCGCCAACGTCTTCTCCTTCGGAGACGCTAGCGCGAACGACGAACGCTAATCATTTTTGGAGTATAAATCATTTACGTCCAGAGTGTATTTACGGTTCAGACGATCAAAGCAATTACTAAATCATTCACTGCTAAGTATGAATGCGTAAGTTCTAGCTGATTGATTTTTTAGCTGATTTTTCCAGAAATACAGCGAATAGAGGGAACAAAACCAGGATTTATGGACTCAGATCTCCTAACCCACTAAAAAAGTGGACTATAGAAATTCCCCGCTGCTTTAAAGGGGGGCTTGTTCATATCTATGTTCTGGGCTTCAGTACGTAAGTCCTAGTTGTTTTAATAAGCAAGTTTGCTGCTCACTTAGACATATAACAAAGGAGTTAATGAGGGTGAAAGATTATATTTGTCAGCTTTTTGCAGAAAACGTTAAATTACCTTACGCTGAAATTTTTGAGCATGACTTAACACTTTCAGAAATTATTGCTCGTTCTGAACAACTTCACAACAGTATTGATCTCATGGAGGCATTTGCCAAAATTAGTAACACCATCAAAAAGCAGTATGGAACTGACATCCGCCTACCTGCTTTCTCATTAGATACAAAAATTTCAACAGTATTAGAAGTCTTCTTAGAAGAAGTCGAACGGGTGCAAATTTAACCGTAATCAAATAAAAAGTCTCACCAAGAGTAAACCTAGAAACTTGATAAATTGAATTTCATAAATATAAATATGGTAAATCTAATTTCTAGACCCAATATTGTCAACCAACTGTATAGCATTCTCGCTGAACAACGCAGTTCCTTAGTAGATTTAATTTGGGAACAACATAGTTTTCACGAAAAGCGCCGATGGAGCGCTGTGGAAATGATCAATGCGATTAACTTAGAAAATTTAAGCGAAATTGATAAAGCGAACATTTGGAATGCTGGACGAGCAGAATTAACCACCAAACCTGGAGCGGATCGTCTTGCAAGACTCGCAGATGCAGAATGTCGCCGCTGGCAACAGTCTAATCCAGTTTTAGCGAGTGTCATGCAAGCTTGCAGTACTTGGAGCCGTTACTGGAACGAGGAAGAAAGCTTTCATGAAAGTACACTCAATCGCTTATCTAACCTACTTGGTTTAGAAACAGTAGATGATCAGATTCTAATTGAGTTTCGGAAGATTTTTCCCGATGATGATATGCTCAGAACTCTAGTTTTACTGGCGATTTCTGAGATTACAGCCATAGTTAACTACTCATATTGTGCCAGTGTTGCTCAAGATCCTGGGTTGAAGAAATTGTTTAAGCAGATTGCTGCTGATGAAGCGCAGCACATGACCTACTTCATTAGTTTTGCCAAGGCTCTAGTTGATAGCCAAGAATACTCCCCAAAAGGAGCATTTGCTGTTACTTACTTGTTTGTTCGTGAAGGTGGCGAACTTTATGGTAGCCAGCGGCAGCATTTAGAAAAACGTGATTCGCATGTTAACTGGTGGGACGCACTCAAGTACGAGATGACAATTCCTGACAATATTGAACGTAAGCAAGGAATGATATTTTCTGCCCTCAGACAAATTACAGGTATTGAGGTGAACTCAGCAGCGGAAGTTGAACAAAAGTGGTTGGAATTGGTGGGATGTTAATAGGACTAGGACACGATATTCAACTAATAGGTGAATTAGAAAAAGTCGAGGCGCTTAAAATTCCAGGTATCTTCTTTACAGAAACAGAGTGTTTGTACTTCAGTCAAAGTAAAAATCCATTGCAAAGTATGACGGCTCAATTTTCTGCTAAAGAAGCCCTATTTAAAGCACTGAAAGTAGCCCCTCAATTCTATTGGACAGATATAGAAATACAACACAACTCCAGCAAAGCTCCATATTTCCAGTTTTACGGTTCCCTTGCAGAGTATTTTACTCGTCAAAGTTGGACTGCTCACATTTCCATTTCCCATAGTGGGGATTATGTATCTACCGTTGTAATCATTGCACTTCAGACATAAGCGTGGCAACTATTAATTTATTCAAGATTGTTGAAATGAAGTTTGAACCAGTTAGTCTAACATTGCAAGTACGCCCAAACGACCTTGATAGTTTAGGTCACGTCAATAATGCTACGGTCTTGGAATATCTAGAAGCAGGGCGATGGTTATGGCTTGACCACCACAATTTACGTCATGGTCAGCGCATTTTACCTGTAGTGGCGCGGATTGAAATCAATTATCGTCGGGAAATTTTACCAGGAGAAGTTAAAGTAATTACGAAAATAGAAGATACAGAAAAAGAGTATCGCTATCAAGCAGTATTCTGCCAAACTGTGGAAATATTCACTAATGGAACTGCCACCATAGCAGTTGATGCCCGCGTGAAAGTTGGATTTATTGATGCTGCTGAACGTACACTCAAGAGTTTGCAGGATTTTCTTGAGGAAAATATTGCAGCCAAGGCACTAGGAGGTGTGTCATGAAATTGCCTGAAGTAGCACTCACGCCAGAATTACAACTTCCAGTGCAAGAATCAACCACCATACTGGACATGATACATGCACTCAAAGACACTGATGCTCATATCGGTTTGTTCCTTGAGGAAGATCGCAAAGATATTAAGTTCTTGCCCTACTGTAATTTTTATCAGCAGATTATTGCATACTTAGCATATTTTCGCTCTCAAGGTGTGACAGTGGGAACAAGGATAGTGTTTCCCTTTGAAACTACAGAAGGTGTGCTTATTTCCTTTTTTGCTTTGATTGGACTAGGCGCGATTCCTTTATCGGTCAAACCTTATGGTATGGGTGTAGTGAAGGATAGCTATTTAGCTTTTGTCAACAGAATTGCTGATTTATACGATGCTGATTTGATGTTAGAAGCTCCTAGTATCAAATCTCTTGATTTTAGCCTCCAGCGATTGCCCTTACCAAGCACAGACTTTCAGCCTCAAGCATCACCTAATTTTGCTGCTATTACCTCTAGTGATATAGCTTTTGTACAGTTTTCTTCTGGCTCAACTGCTTTTCCTAAAGGAATTCCTGTCACCCACGGTAAGATTATGGCACAAATGCAGATCATTGCTAACTATGCTCAAACTAGACAAGGTGATGAAGCAGCAAGTTGGTTGCCTCTGTATCATGATATGGGATTAGTAGGTGGCTTTCTGACAACGTTGTATCGCCGGCTAAATCTGCACTTAAGTACACCAATGAAGTTCTTAATTAATCCTATAGGTTGGTTGAGGGAGCTTTCAGAAAAACAAATTGCTATCACTGTTATTCCTGATTTTGCTATTAGTTACTGTCTGCGTCGGCTAGAAAACAGCGAAACTACAGAAATTGCTGATTTGAACTTAGAAAACTTACGAATAGTTTTTAATGGTAGTGAGCCAATTAATATTAAAAGACTATCTCAATTTATGGAGATGTTTGCTCCGTATGGATTGCGGCCTACGGCTATTAAGCCTTGCTATGGTATGGCTGAAGCTGTTTTAATGATTTCTTGTTGTCAGTTAGAAGATATTCCGAGAGTGCTGACACTGGCAAATGGTTGCCAAGCTATTTCATTAGGTAAACCGTTGAGTGATTTTAGCGTGCGTTTAGTATCTGAAGACGGAACTTTATGTCGTGAGGGTGAAATAGGAGAAATTGAAATCAAGGGTGGTAGTTTAGTTGATGGGTATTGGGAAAACGATTACCCGTTTTATAACCCTGATGGCTTCTTTCCTACTGGTGACTTAGGTGTAATGAGTGAGGATGAGCTTTTCATTACTGGCAGAATCAATGATCGTTTTAAAATCAACGGTCAAAGTTATTTTGCTACTGATTTTGAACACAGCTTAGAGTCCTTGTCCTTCGTGCAACCAGGCAAAGTTGCTGCTATTCAAGCAGATGAAAATATTATTATTTTGATAGAAACCAAGCAAACTAGTGTACTCCAACAAGTAAGTCAGTACAAACAGCAAGCAAGTCAAATAATTCTTAATCACATTGGTGTGAAAGTTCCAATAGAACAGATATTTTTTATTCGTCCAGGGCTGTTGGTAAAAACTAGTAGCGGTAAATTGCAACGAAGAATAATTGCTGAAGCTTATATCAGAGGTGAAATCACTCCTGCTACTTCATGTCAGTGATATCAAATCCGGCTAATCACTAGACGCAAAACAAGCGATCGCTTTGTAACAGCAATCGGTTGCACAGAAGACGGTGAAATCTTCTCTACAGCCGGGTGCTGTTTTTTATACTCCACAAAGATACTGCAAAGATTTTTAATTTATAGTTGGGATTATATAGGAATCATATTTGATTTCTGAAAAAAACTCAGTACACTTCTACCCCCTTTTTCCTGTTCCCTGTTCCTTACCTACACAAATAATTTCAGAAATCAAAGCGGATTGCTATAGTTATTGATCTAGAATTTTTAATAAAGCTTGCCGATAAATATTTATCCCCTCATTGTTTAAATGAACGCCATCTTCCGAACTCAAATTATCTTTTAAAGCATCATTTTGATTTAAAGATTCAACCGCTTCTATTTGATATGATAGATTATTTTTTATTGCAACTTGCTGCATGACACTATTAATCTGCTTAACTCTAGTGTTTGTCGCTGAAATAGTAGGATCATTACTGGCTAAAACTGTTGAATAAAAAGCTGGAATTAACAATATTTCATTACCAGCTAATTGTTGTATAAGAGAAATTGATTCTTGCAGCTTTTCTGCAAATAATTCATCACTCATTCCATACCATGCATCATTTGCTCCAATAGCAATTACAGCCTTTTCGCATCTTAATTTAGTAGGAATCAAAAGTTTCAGTTGTTCAACAAGTGAAATTCCACTTAAACCATTTAAAGCAAAATTAAAAGTATTTTTTCCCAAAGTATTACCCAGTTCAGCTGTTACAGAATCGCCAAATAGGCAAGCAGAGTATTGTCTACCTTTGGTCGCAAATTGTTGATACTGCACTTCAACTTTCCATAAAATTGTAGAACTTAAATTATCTTGAGGTGCTATTTTTGGTGGAGATAGATTGAATTTACTTGCTATCTCTAATATTGTAGGAACATTAAACACTATTCTTTGACTGGGATAAGCTTCTAAAAAGCTAATAATTCCCAAACCTTTTGGGGAATTAGCCCCTAACATAATCGCACCATCTAATGCTTGTATCCCTGCTTGATCACGACGAACTATACCTTGGGAAACAAAAGCTAAATTATCTTTTACCAACTCTGTATCTAATAGCTGATCTAAAGCTGTCAAATCAAGCGGCATTTCCACTTGTAGTGCCTGATAAAATTCTTTTCGTTCTTTTTGACTAAAAAATTTGAGAATAAATTCTAAACTAGAAGAAATTTCTTGTTTTTCTGCATAATTACGTAAATCGGCAACAGGTAGCGATTCTTCTAATAAACCGTAGCGAAAAATAATTTTCTCAGCAGCAAAGCAGGGAATGAAACTCATCCCTAGTAATAGCACAAAGCTAAATATACTCATCATCAGATAACGTAAATTTATCATAAATCAGTTATTACCTTTAGTGTTTGCTCTCATTACAAATCAATCATAAACTTGCGACTAGAAAAGCTGTTGTAGTAAGGCTAAGAAAAAACACCATTACTTCCGAAACATTTACCAACAACCGCTCAACCTAATGGTGCTGTCTTATGCAAGCTGAGGCTTTGTGGAATGTAGGCACGGTTGGTTGGGCGGTGGCTGTGGGTTGTCGGCAGATTGTCACGAAGTAGCCAGGGATTGATCGCTGGGAAATACATACCCAAAAGCGATTTATGCACACTTATAGCATGAGTGTTATATCATGTCCGTTTAAACACTTATCATATAGCGGGGGTTGGTAATTGGTAATTGGTAATTGGTAATGGTAGAAAGCAATTACCTATTCGCTATTACCCATTACCGACTAAACCAAGCATATCGTAAGTAATTAGCCGGACATGATATTAGTCGAGAAAGACAACAACGGGAAACTGCTTATGGCGTTGGAAGCAGTATTAGCTCTACCTGGAGAAGCGATCGCTAGCTCAACATCGCTGATTACAAATCGTACAGCATTACGGAGCCGGAACTGCTACTCGATTGCCAGGAACAATCTGTGGCTGATATGAAAACACCTCTCGACTATTGGGATCAACGCTCACCTTGATCCAATGTACGTCGTTGGTACCGTTGGACTGATTGTCACCAAATGTTTCAACACGAGTGAAGTTTTCGAGTCGTCTGCCTTTAACATCTAGAAATGGCTTGTCAATACGGTAGTAATGTGAGTCGCCGTGTACATAGGCAACTGGCTTACGGAAATCAATCACCTCATCGCGCAGCGCTAGTAAAAAGTCTTTGAAGCCATCAGGCTGCCCATCGGTTTGCACAAGTGTCTTGGGATCGCGCAAAGGCGATCTAGTTGAGTCGGTTTGATCCCACCCTGGATCAGCTTGAGAGATTAACATGACTGCCGCCGAGTTGCGTTCCTTTGCCACTTTAAAGGTTTCTTTCATCCATGCAATATCAGCTGCATTTCTTGCTGCGTACTCCGTTGGATCAGGCGCAGTGTCACATAGGTTATTGCACGAACCCTGGATGTTGAGTGTCGCATAAGTCACTCTGCCGACCGTCCAGCGGCGGTTTTCAACACAGGGCGTCGCACCGTTGGTACTGAGGCACAGCGGTGTTGTTTGTACTTCTTGGGCTAGTTGACGTTGCCCTAAAGAAAAATTCGTGCTGAAGAATACTTGACGCTCGTAGTCAAGGCGCTCAAGTGAGTTGAATCCACCATTTGAAGGGCGATCGCAGTCAGTCCAATCGTTATCTCCTGGCGTGAAGGCTGCTGGTGCTTGAAGGGCATTGAAGTATCCGAGCGCCTTGGTGTACAGCGCATTGTCACAAAGGCTGTTAGAACCGGCTTTGAGATCACCGTCATGGACAGTGAAAGTAAGTTTCTGTGAATTCATGTCATCTATTAGTCTTGTGACGCCAACCTCCTGTGCGCTTGAGTATGGTAGATCACCCCAAAGTCCAATCTCGTACTGCGCGTTTGCCTTCTCACTCTCTTCGGCAACCACTAGTTTAGTGGTTGCAGATGTCAGTAACGGTAAGGTCAGGCTCAGTAAACATATTTTCCGCAGCAAATTTGCATTAGTGACGCGTCGATATACTGAATATCCAACCTTTGCCATCATCATATCCTCGATTATTTTTGCAATTTGTGAGTGCAACTCGGACAAGTAGTAGCCTGCCAAAAAGATTTTGACAGGCACAGGGATTGGGTAAGGGGAAAAGGGGCGCATGTTTTTAATTTCTTTCCCTTTTCCCTTTTCCCTTTCCCTGGTCTCCAAGAGTCAAAATTTGCGTGGTGAACTAGTAGGTTCTGCTCACGCCCTTTTAGTCAGCAATTTAGACTAGCAGACTGTTGATGATAGATAGGTTATGAAGAGATTATGAGTAGGATACAACAGGCGTATCTTGTTACATCATTTACTATAAGGTTTTTGGGTGTAGGGTATCGGGTGTGGGGTGTAGGGAATGAAGAATAAGTAACCTCTGTTTTACCTCGTTATCAGCGAATGTTTATTAACAGTACACCCAATCAGCTACACCCTACCCCCTACACCCAGCATCGACGAGGGTTTTAAGACTTACCGTGAAAAGTCAGGTTCCGAGTTCCCCATCTCCTCATCACTAGTGCCGGAATTTTGTTACATGTGTTACTTTTGCGATCGCCACTTTTATCTTAGGATGCTTTTCTGATACAAAGTATAAAAAGCATCATTTCAAGCAGCCGATTGAAATCTATTACACATCTGCAACTGAAAGAGGATGGTAAATATGACACTTAGTCAAAAGCAGATCGACACTTGAGAAAGGATGTGAAAGAATACAGCTAATCGCTTTTAGCGATCGCATCAATGGTGTAACAAAGTGTGAGGAAAACGGAAAGATGTCTCATCTATTGTGGAAAACTCTGTTACTCAGTCCTGTGCTTTTGGAAACAAGTATGTTTGTTTCAGCTAGTGCAATGGCTACTGAGTCACCAAGCTCTTCTGAAAATATCAAAACACAAGCAGCTTCAACCGCAACAGCTAATCAGCAATTGCTAGCCCAAGCAAAAACTGAGCAAAATAACGTTTTAGAACAAGTTAACAAATACAGCAGTGAAGTCAATAATCAAAATTCACTGTCTCAAGTAACATCAGTTTCTCAGTTTTCTGATGTACAGCCTACTGATTGGGCATTCCAAGCTTTACAATCTTTAGTTGAACGCTACGGTTGTATTGCAGGGTATCCTAGTGGTGTTTATCGTGGTAATCGCGCCCTGACTCGTTATGAATTTGCCGCAGGTTTGAATGCTTGTTTAGATCGAGTCAATGAACTGATTGCAACAGCAACCGCCGACTTAGTAACAAAACAAGATTTGGCAACTTTACAACGTTTGCAAGAAGAATTCTCCGCAGAATTGGCAACTCTGCGCGGTCGAGTAGATAGTTTAGAAGCACGTACTGCTGAACTGGAAGCGAATCAGTTTTCCACTACAACCAAGTTAGTTGGTGAAGCAATTTTCGCTGTCACCGACAATTTTGGCAGCAATGACAGCAACAAAACTGTCTTCCAAGATCGCGTTCGTTTAGACTTACAAACTAGCTTCACAGGTAAAGATACCCTACACACTCGGATTGCTGCTGGTAATGCCACCGGATTAAGTTTGCCAGATGGCACATTTGAGGGAACTCAAACTTTTAACTTAGCCCCCAATAATACCAATAGTGCTGCTATCGACTGGTTGTCGTATTACTACCCAGTGGGTAACTCACAAATTTACATTGCTGCTACCGGAGGTATTCACAGCGATTACGTTCCTACCGTTAACCCATACTTTGAAGATTATGATGGCGGTAACGGTGCTTTATCTACCTTTGCCTCCGAAAGCCCAATTTATCGCATTGGTGGAGGTGCTGGTATCGGTGTTAACTTAGGATTTGGTGGTAGTGGCGCCTTCAAGCCTTCATTAACCTTGGGCTATTTAGCATCTGAAGCAAATAATCCTGCTGGAGGTTCAGGTTTAGTAGAAGGAAACTATGCTGCTTTAGGACAGTTGAATCTGAATGTTGGCGATCGCTTTACTTTAGCAGCTACCTACGTCCACGGATATCATGGTGGAAATAGTCTTTTATTCGATGCAGGTGCGGTCAGCAATGCTGTAGTGGGTACTTCACGAGCAAACTTTGTCGGCGGTGGTAACGCCTATGCTAGTAATTCTTACGGGATTGAAGCCGCTTTCAAACCTAGTGACAAACTTTCCATTAGTGGCTTTGTGCTTTATAGCGACATCACAGGCTTTGGTGCTGATGATGATGGTGAAGTTTGGAGTTATGGCGCTGGGGTAGCATTACCAGACTTTGGGAAAAAAGGCAACCTCTTAGGAATTTTTGCAGGCGCACAACCATACTTGGGAGGTTCTGGTGGCGATCGCCCCTATCACATTGAAGGCTTCTACAGATATCGCGTCAGCGACAACATTTCTATCACCCCTGGTTTGATTTGGCTAACTAATCCTGGTCAAGTTAACGGTAACAACGAAGATGCTTTCATTGGTACGCTGAGAACCACCTTTAATTTCTAATTCGTAATTCGTAATTCGTAATTAGAAAGCGTCAGGTTTCACTTCGCTTTGCAAGTAAAATCTGACGCTTTTTTTTGGAGAATTGGTATTAGTTATGATTCCCACAGTCATTGTACCCCACCCCTAACCCCTCCCCGTGAACGGGGAGGGGAAACAAAGCGTAGCTTTGGTGGGTGGGGTTCTTCGGGTTTATTAAGTAATCAAGCGGACATGATATTAGGAGTTATTCTCCCTCATCCCCCTCATCCCCCTCATCATCCCCACAC
>NZ_JAECZC010000011.1:0-16111 GCF_016056305.1 Amazonocrinis nigriterrae CENA67
TAGAAATTTCTCCCTTGTCTCCCCTGTTGCCCCTAATCCCCACTCCCTCCGGTCGTGGGGGCCCCGAGTTCCCCTGCACTCCCCTACTCCCCTGACATGGAACAACTCAAGCCTCGCTATTCTATTGTTTGGATCAATAAAATCGCCGAAGTACCTCAAAATGCCTGGGATGCTTTGGCAGTGCCACTCAAAACTCCCTTTTTAGAGTGGCGGTGGTTGAACCATATCGAAACTTCTCACAGTGCTACGGCTAAAACTGGTTGGTTGCCAAATCACTTGACGCTGTGGCGCGACAGAACACTGATTGCAGCAGCCGCACTCTACCTGAAAGGACACAGCCAGGGTGAATTTGTCTTCGATCACCAGTGGGCAGAGTTAAGCGATCGCATCGGAGTCCAATACTATCCTAAACTGCTGGGGATGGCTCCATTTACTCCTGCTGAAGGCTATCGCTTTTTAGTTGCTCCTGGGGAAGATGAGGAGGAAATTACAGCGATGATGGTGCATGAAATAGATAGTTTCTGCAATAAAAATCACATTTCTGGCTGTCATTTTCTCTATGTCGATCCCCAATGGCGGCCATTGCTGGAACGGCAAGGTTTTACAGCCTGGTTGCACCACAGCTATATTTGGGAAAATGTCGGATTTAAAACTTTTGATGATTATTTAACAGTATTCAACGCCAACCAGCGCCGCAATATTAAACGGGAACGCAAAGCAGTAGAAAAGGTGGGTTTACGACTGCAACCGCTTACTGGTGATGAAATTCCTAAAAATTTGTTTACTTTGATGTACCAGTTCTATGCTGATACTTGTGATAAGTTCGGCTGGTGGGGTAGCAAGTACTTAACAAAGCGGTTTTTTGAACAGCTACATAGTGATTATCGCCATCGGGTTGTGTTTTTCGCCGCATATCATGAGCAAGATGAACGCCAACCTGTTGGTATGTCTTTTTGTTTATATAAGGGTGATCGATTATATGGGCGATATTGGGGTAGTTTCCAAGAAATAGATTGCTTACATTTTGATGCTTGCTATTATGCACCGATTGAATGGGCGATCGCTAATGGTATCCAAATTTTTGATCCAGGTGCAGGTGGACGCCATAAAAAACGTCGCGGTTTTCCAGCTATGCCTAATCACAGTCTGCACCGCTTTTACAATAATCGTTTAGGGCAAATCTTACGTCCTTATATCAAGGAAGTCAATCAACTCGAACAACAGGAAATAGATGCGATTAATGCAGAGTTGCCCTTTAGTGAAAAACAAAGTTAAAGGTCAATAATTGCTATTTTTATGATAAGATGCCGAACAAAAGCGATTGTTCGGCATTCAAAACTGTTTATAAAATTGTGAAATGAAACTGAAGTGCGATCGCAATTTCCACCAAAAGTCAAAATTCACCCTCTTCAATGCCTTGGCGAATAATTTCTTCGTATTGTTGTACTGCCTCTGCCTTTTGTAATTCACCTCTTGATGTGAAAATAGTAGCAGCTTTCTGGATATCCTCAATTCCTTTTTGTGCTTGTCTTTCTAAAGCTAGAGTATTACCTCTATAAAAATAAGCCTCAGCATAGTTAAGATCAAGCTCAATTGCTCTCGTATATTCAGCAATTGCTTCTTGAGACTGCCCTTGTCCACCAAACTCACGCCCACGTCGGAAAAATTCTTCAGCTTTTTCCATAGACTCTGACTCTTGTTCTTGATTATTTGAACTACACAAATTATTTGAATCCATGACTTGTCCATCAGGACAAGCTGACTGTTCCTGAGCTTTTGCTACAGAATAAAGAGTTACAGGAAAGATGATAAACGCAAAACATACACCAAATATAAAAAACAGGTGCTTTGTTGTTGATTTCATTTAATACTACTCCTAATTTGAAGAGTTTATTGTTGTGCTAGGTAATCCATTCTTTCTACTTCATTAGGCAACAACCCCTCGAAGCGTAAAGTTGTTCGCTGTCCTACTTTTAAATCTTCCACCTCAACGATACAGGGAATATAAGCATCCTGGTCACGCATGAAGTTCATTGTAAATGTGTATGCATCTTTTTTAACTTCCCCAACTTCAACTTGGCGAAGCTGAGACTGAAACTCGCATTTTACTTCTTCTTCAAAAGATAGTCTTTCTTGTAAAAAACCATTGTTGTAAAGATGGTATTCAATAGTGCCACAAGTATCACTACCTGCATAGTAAATCACAGAAGTATTTAGCAATTCAGAAATTCTGCGAGCATCTTCTTCTGTTACATAAATTTGTATAGATGACTTATAAAGCTTATAAATGAAGCTCCAAGGATGTCCTCGCAATTGAAAAACCAAGGCACTTTCATTGTGAATTTCAACTTCGCAATCATAAGCATTGCGTATCCAGACATCCATCTGCTTTAAAGTGCTAAACGCCTGCGCGACTTGTTCTACAGATGCTCGAACAAGTACAAATAGAAGATTTCGATCAATTGTTTCTAATCCTCTACGTTGCTCTAGAGGGATACCTTCTTCTGTAACAAAATATATAGACATCATTTAAGATTCTTCTAAATTCTTCCAGGGGTTCCAGGGCCACCATAACCTGTTGATGTCCTTCCAGGAAGGATATAGACACCAACATTTTTTTCTAATAATTTGTATACAAAGTATAATTTTTGACTAAATAACGTAAGAGTCTTAGGTAAAAGAATTCACAAATATTTAAAGATATGAAGAATACCAAGGGAGATAGGAATTACACTTGATATGTAGTGTAAAAACCCTCAATAAAGAAATTTAATTTTTAGAGTAACCATGAATTTGACGGTTGAAGATTTGGCAGCAATTGATGATAAACTTTCTGGGCGTCACATTGACCTTGACCCAAGTGGATATTTCATTATTTACTTGGATCGGGCAGCAGGGTTAATTTATGCCAAGCATTTTACAAATGTAATTGACGATCGCGGTTTAGCTGTCGATCCAGAAACAGGAAAGGTAATTCCGGCGCGCTTAAAGGTGGAACGCACACACACAACTGTGTTTAGCGGGAGAACAGCAAAAGAACTGTGCGTCAAAATTTTTGAAGAAACTCAGCCCTGTCCAGTGACTCAGTTAGACCATGCAGCCTATTTAGGTCGAGAATTTGTCCGCGCTGAGGTGGCTTTAGTGACAGGGCTTGAGTATGTTCAAGATTAACAGGACTTACGCGCATTGTCATAATTTTTTCGTTGAGACTGTCAATAGTCAATAGTCAATAGTCCAAAAAAGCTTAATTTTTGACAATTGGCTGTGGACTATTGACGACCCTAAATTACGTAAGTCCTAATTCAGTTAGAACTGACAATTGGAAAGTTAAAAGTTAAAAATTCATAACTTCTAACTCCTAACTCCTAACTCCCAACTCTCCTATCACCCATTAGATGATGGTTGGTTTATTTGGTAGATGTAGTAAGTTGCCATCGGGATAATGGTGGCAGCAATTAAAAGTCCTACTACCCAAGCAGTGGCGTTACCTTGGTCGGTTTCTTCTGCTTTCTTGAATGTGCCTTCTACTTGCACATTGTCAACGATTTCGGGAGGGCCCGGATCAGGTTGACCAGAGAGAACCGCTACTAGGCGATCGCTTGCATCTACAAATGCTTGATTGTATTTGTTACCATCTCGTAAAGGCGCACCCAATGTTTCGGAAGCTACACTCTCGGCAATCGAGTCTGTCAACAAAGACTTGACTTTATCCCCGGTAATAATCTCAGTACCATTAGTAACTGTCACCAGCACTAACAGGGTTTGATTAGCTTGTGCTTCCTTTGTGGGAAACCATTTTTCAAACAGCGCTTTAGTAAAGCTTTCCGGTGTTTCACCATAGTCAAGGCGACGAACAGTGACAAATCTAACTTCGTTACCAGTTTCCTTGGCTAAATTACCCAAGGCACTGCTGATCTTACCTTCATTGATGCGGCTGATAACATCACCTTCATCTAGTACCCAAGTAGTATCACCTGCTACAAGATTTGGCATTTGATATACACCTGTAGCTAATGCAGGTGTAGCCCAGAGCGAAGAGCCGACAATGCTAATGAGCAGCGGTAGCATCAACCGAATAATGTATTTTTTAATGCTAAGTAGTTGGTGGAGGAACTGTTGCATTGAATGATTCCTTAAGACATACTTGCACCAAAAATACTACACAACCCATGTCAAAATCACCTCAATTATGGTTTTCTTGAAAATTGGGAATTGGGAATGGGTTATTGGGAATTGGAAATTGGGAATTGGGAATGGGGCAGAGTAAGCTGGGGGAGGTAAATTAATTTCCGCGCCTCCCAACTCCTAACTCCTAACTCCTAACTTCTAACTTCTAACTTCTAACTTCTAACTTCTAACTCCTGCTCTCAATTACTATAAAATTTATGACCTTCATCCTCACTAACGACGACGGAATCGATGCGCCTGGTATTCAAGCGTTAGTCAAAGCTGTAAATGGTAGAAATGCTATTATTGCTGCTCCTAAATATCATCAATCAGGCTGCGGGCATCAAGTTACTACCACTAGCCCAATTCAGTTACAACAGCGTTCTGATACAGAGTATGCGATCGCAGGTACTCCTGCTGATTGTGTGAGAATTGCAATAACACAAATTTGTCAAGATATCAAATTTGTACTGTCTGGTATTAATGCTGGAGGCAACTTAGGTGTAGATGTTTACATTTCTGGTACTGTTGCCGCCGTGCGTGAAGCTGCAATGCACGGCATTCCAGGAATTGCCATTTCTCACTATCGCAAAGCCAGGCAGAATTTTGATTGGGATCTAGCTGCCAAGTTGACTGCTGAAATTTTAACTGACTTACTCCACCGTCCCCTAGAACCGGGAAGTTTCTGGAATGTAAATCTGCCACATCTGCAACCAGGAGAACCTTATCCTGAGTTGGTGTTTTGTCAACCATGTACCAAACCTTTGCCAGTTAACTATCGCATCGACGGTAATGAATTTTATTATGTCGGGGAATATGGTAAACGCGATCGCACCCCAGGCAGTGATGTGGATGTCTGTTTTTCTGGCAACATTGCTGTAACTCAGTTAAAGGTATGACTAAGCACCTTTGGAGCGGGAACAGTGAATAGAGAATAGGGTACACCGACCTGAATACAGGTATGGTGCAGGTAGTTTATACTTGCCCTTGAATCAAGGATGTCAGCCTGTCTAGACTTTGTGTGAGTTGAGTTAGTTTTTTTAGCGAGTCATCTTGCGATTCTGCAAGGCTCTGCACAGCATCACACAATGCAAAAATTTGATACCCTTGCTGCTGCACTTGCTTTCCTTGTGCTTCAACTTGCAAACTTAGGTTTTCTAATCTTTCAGCAAGACGTTCAATTGTCTCAGTAGTAGAGATTACAGCTTCCCCGATTTGCTCAACAATGGATTCCAAGCGACTAATTTTAACTTCGACTCCTGCTGAAACCATGTTTTTACTACCCCTGAAAGTAATGTCGCTAATTATCCTTAAATAAATAAATCAATGCAGCACCAGGCGCTTGCTTCCTTTACTTGGGAGAAGACTCGCGCTTCGCTACCCTAACGCTGCGACCAGTTGGTTTTATTGATTAGTGCCGTTGTCAAAATAATAGAGGTATTTTTGCACCCCCAACTTATAATTTCGCTAATTTGCTTGTCTTGACTGTTATCTGCACTCTGCAAGACATGCTATCTTATGCGTTTTTGTGAAAAATCCCTCCTTGGAGGATGTTTTTTCCCTAGCCACTGGCATCTTTGTCAAATATGAACGCCCCACAAAGGGGAATCCAAAAGGAACCACTGCACTGGTGGGGTTTTCCCATGATGAACTGCAAAACTGCGAAGCGCGATTCTTCTGTTTTTATACTAAGTTGCAGTTTGAAGTAGTACGATTTCTTCCCCTCTGCTCCCCTGCTCCTCTGCTCCCCTGCCTCCTAAGCTACTATCTCTGAATGCAACTTGATATTAGATTCTCCCAAAGGCGAATGAGTGTCACCCGAACAGGTCAAAAATATTAAACCCGCATCCCTACGAATCAAAGAAACATTCGATAATTAAAAACTTGATGTAGTACGTAATCAATCAGTAACATATCATCTGAAATATTTGCATGTTTTTATACATATCTACTTTATTGGAACATCTACCAAAAGATATATTGGTGCTACTTTACACAAAATTTACAAAAGCTGAGGAGATCCATAGATGTTGATGAAGTTTCAGTAAATATACCGAAAAACGTATTAAGCTTAATGAAGCTAAGTCTATATTCGGGATAAAAGCTTAAGTAATTCCCCTTGTCGCTCAAGATTCGGCTAGGATAATGTATCAAACATCATTAGAAGGCGTCTTTCAAGGTGCTACTTACAAGGCTTGGGAACTAGAATTTACTAATCACCCCTCAGTAGAGTCTAAATTCAAGCGTGGTCTGGATATAGTTGGAGGCTTGGTGGGGCTGCTAGTTCTAGCTATTGTATTTGTACCGATAGCGATCGCTATCAAGCTCGACAGCCCAGGCCCAATTTTCTTTACTCAAGAACGATACGGACTTCAGGGACGCACCTTTCGTATCCGAAAATTCCGCTCGATGGTTAGTGATGCGGAACAGTTAAAATCTCTAGTAGAAAATGAAGCTAACGGACTCATCTTTAAAAATAAAAATGACTTTCGCGTCACGAAGGTGGGGCGCTTTTTGCGAAGCACAAGCTTAGACGAATTACCTCAGTTTTGGAATGTCCTTGTAGGGGAAATGAGTTTAGTAGGAACACGTCCACCTACTAAAGATGAAGTAATTAAATATACTCAACGTCACTGGCAACGTTTAAATGTCAAACCTGGGTTAACTGGTGAATGGCAAGTTAACGGCCGTTCTCAAGTGAAAGACTTTGAACAAATAGTTGATTTAGACTTGCGGTATCAACGCAACTGGCATCCGTGGTATGACTTGTTGTTGATTGGCAAAACTATCTACGTAATCTTTGGGCGAATCGGGGCATTCTAAGTATGTAATTGTTAATTGGTAACTATTTATGCGATGAATTTGTTAATAGTTACCCATTAGCAATTACCTAAAGCTCATACTATTGTGAAAGATTTAGCTCAGGGATAAGATGCTTTATTTTAATTGAGTGAGCTTTTCAAAAAGACAATACCCATCGCACACAAAGCGAAGCCGACAAAGAGAATTGTCCTCGGCAAAATTCCATTAATCTTCTTATGGCTGATTGTATTGCCAATTTCTCTGGCACTCATGGCAACTGCGTATTGAGTGACGGTAACACCTAAAATATAGGCAAACGACGGTACTATTCCTGCACCCACGATGGATTGACCATCACTATAACCTTGAAACAAGCCAGCGATCGCACCCAGCAGCGCCAGTATTAACCAGTTAGGTCGATTTGTCAGCATTAGCATAGTCCCAAAGATCATGCTGGAAATAGTGATCGCAATTTCTGCACCTGGTAAATTGAGCCAGAACAGATAAATTACCATTCCCAACACAGTTGCTAACACAAACGAAGCAGCAACCCAAGTCCCGCGAACAATTCCAGCCGAGAGTAAGCCGATAGCAACAATACTAGCTAAACGATCCAAGGCAATTACTGGATTTGCTATTCCCCATAAAAAGCCTTCCCAACAGTTAGGTATAGCATGGTGAGATGGTAATCCACTCCATGAATATAGCAGGCTAATGAATACCAGAGAAGCGATCGCTCCCAGATGGCGAAACTGTAACTTAGATTTGGAAAAGTCCCCAATGGGAGAATACGCTGATAACTCAATTTTAAACATCACCTATACCAGTACCAGATTAGTTTATTCGGTACTTTATACTGCCCAAGTACCTAAAAAAACTAACGCAGTAATTACATATCAATTTCATCAAGTTATGTGAAGCTTTAAGAATGGGGAATGGGGAATGGGGAATTGGGAATTGGGAATTGGGAATTGGGAATTGGGAATTGGGAATTGGTAATTGGATTTTACTATTAGTCATCACATCTGGCCCATTACCCATTACCCATCACCCATTACCCATTACCCATTACCCATTACCTATTACCTATTACCCATTACCCATCACCCATTACCCATTACCAGGCAAACCGACTATATCGTAAGTAATTAGCCGAACTTGATATAAAAGTTACCAATTTCCTGAATCAAGAAAGCTTCAACTGAGTTGGAATCTGGATGAGGAACTCAGTACCTTGAAGTGGTGCTGAAATACAATTTAGCAGACCACCATGCTTGCTTACAATTTGATAGCTAATAGCCAGTCCTAAACCTGTACCTGAACCAACAGGTTTAGTCGTAAAAAATGGCTCAAAAATTTTTTGCTTTACTGCTTCTGTCATACCATAGCCATTGTCAGCAATTCTAATCATTACTTGATTGCTGTCTACAACCTCAGTGCGAATGCAAATCTGAAGCTTGTCAATTGTCAGTTGTGCATTATCAGTTGTTTTTCCACTGACCCCTTCGGAGTTCACCAGTTGCTTATGGGGGTTCCCCCCGTTGAAGGAAGTGGCGTGGGAACCCCCAAGACTGCGCTGGCTCACCACTGACTCTTCCAAAGCATCAATAGCATTATTTAAGATATTCAAAAACACTTGATTGAGTTGTCTAGGATAGCATTCGACTTTGGGTAAATTGCCGTACTCTTTAATAACGTGAATCTCTGGATAATTTCCTTTACCTTGCAAGCGATTTTGCAAAATCACAAGAGTGCTATCAATCCCTTCATGAATATCGACTTTTTTTATTTCTGCTTCATCTAGTCGTGAAAAGTTCCTTAAGGATAATACTATATTGCGGATGCGATCGGCTCCCATTTTCATGGAAGATAAAATTTTCGGTAAGTCGTCTTGAATAAAATCAAGGTCAATTTTCTCAGTTAAAGCTTGAATTTCTGCAACTGGAAGTGGGTAGTTTTTCTGATAAAGTGCAATTACATCTAGTAAGTTCTCAGTATATTCATCGACGAGGCTCGTATTTCCATAAATGAAGTTAATAGGATTGTTAATTTCATGAGCAATACCTGCTACCAATTGCCCCAAAGAAGACATTTTTTCAGTTTGAATCAGTTGGGTTTGGGTGCTTGAAAGTTCTTGTAGGGTAAGTTTCAATTGAAAATTAGCGGCTTCTAGTTGTGAAGGACTCGGCAAAGCCAATGCTTGGGGAATTATGGGTAATAGTGCTACTGCTGTATATGCTGAAACAATAGCGGTAATAACTTTGATAAAACTCGAAACCCAGTAAGTTGGATGCCAAAGCGTCCATATATCCATGATATGGGTTGTACCACAGGAAATGATAAAAGCTCCAAACAATACAAGTATCCATTTGAAGGGGAAATCTTTTCGCTTGTGAGCAAAGTAAATAAGAATAGCAGGAATGGAATAGTAGACTAGGGCAATCACAGAATCTGACACGATATTTAGCCACACCAAACTGGGCTGCCAAAGGTAACAATGCCCATGTGGAATAAATGAAGCCTCAGTAAAGAAATTTTGCAGAAATTGCAGCATACACCACAATTGATAGTGGTTGATCAAGGATTATCTACAGATTATATTTGCTGGATATTAAGTTGTCCTTAAATTGGGACTGGGGACTGGGAGATTTTTTCTTAATACCCATTGCCCCTAATCCCCAACGCCACATGCTACCCTGCGGGTTCCGCTTTAGCGGTACAAGCCGGGGAACCCGTCCAACGCAGTGGCTCCTCCCTCCGGTCGTGGGGGTACCGAGTTCCCCAGTACCCAATACCCAATACCTAGTCCCCAGTTCAATGTAGTAATTCTTCTACTTGGTGCTGACTCCACAAAGTTCGATATAGACCTTGTTGTTGCACTAGTTCCAAGTGATTGCCTACCTGAACAATTTTTCCCTTATCCATAACAAAAATTCGGTCAGCAGCAGCAGCAGCAGATAGTTGATGAGTAATAAAAATGATTGTTTTACGAACCTTGCCACTGGAAAGATTGTTGAGAATTCGTGTGGCAGTTTGATTATCCACACTAGAGAGGGCATCATCCAAAATTAATACTGGAGCATCGACTAGCATGGCACGAGCTAAGGCAGTGCGTTGCCGTTGACCACCAGAAAGAGTAATACCACGTTCACCAACGATAGTTTCGTATTTTTCTGCTAAATTACTAATTTCTGCGTCAATCTGGGCTATCTTAGCAAAATATTCTACATCTTCTTGTTCCCTTAATGGGTCGCCGTAACGGATATTATTTTTGATGGTAGTGCTGAACAAAAAGCTATCTTGTGGCACGTAGGCGATCGCACCTCGTAAATCTGCCAGTGCTATCTTGGTAATATCCCACCCGTCTAAAAACAGCTGCCCTGGCTCAATATCCAACAAGCGTGGTATGGCATTTGCTAAAGTTGTTTTCCCAGAACCAATTGCCCCCACAATTGCCACTAATTCCCCAGGAGCGATACTAAAGTTGACATTTTCTAAAGCTGGGATACTGGAACTTGGATAAGTATAACTGAGATTTTTAGCTATTAATTCTCCTTTAACTTCATCCCTAGGTAAATGTACAACATCGGCTGCATCTTGAATTTTGGGTGTCACACTGAAAATAGAGTCAAGGCGGTCAATACTCACCTCACCTCGTTGGTAAGCTGTAATTGTGAATCCTAACAAAGCGGTAGGGAAAACCAGACGTTCTATATAAATCAGGATTGCCAAAAAATCCCCAACCGCCAGGGTTCCAGAAGAGATTTGCGTCGCACCTAGCCAGATAACCACCAGGGAACTGAGATTAGCTAGGCCACTAATTAACGGAAACAAAGTATTTCGGCTTTTTGCCAGTTGCAGGTTGGCTGCTAATAGGTGCTGATTTTTCTCGGCGAAAGCGCGACGCTCGTTTTCTTCTTGGGCGTAGATTTTAATCAGAGCAATACCGCTAATATCCTCTTGAATGAGTTCGCTGATTTCAGAAAGTTGCTCTTGTACCTTCGCTTGTTGCTGGCGTAAGCGATTGCTGAACAGATTTACTAACAATAATATCAACGGATAAACTGCCAAGGCGGCTAGTGTGAGATTCACACTAATTCCCAGCATCACTGGCAGTGTTAGGGCGTAGGCAAACAAAGTATTTGCCAAACTGAGTACCGCAAAACCCAACAACCGCCGGATATTTTCCACATCACTAGTAGCTCTGCTAATTAAATCGCCAATAGTATTCGTGGCAAAATAAGACGGCTCTAGCCGCAGTAAGTGTTGAAAAATTCGTTGTTTCAGGTCAAATTCTACTTGACGCCCCACTCCAAACAGCCAGATGCGCGACGCCATACGTATCAGTAACATTGCTGAACTCAGCAATATAATCTGTACTACGTAATACAGTATTTCATTCAAGCTAAAGTTGGTCGAGAGTTTGTCAACACAGGCGCGAATTAACAAAGGGATGTAAACGCCAAGCCCATTGACAGACAATAAAGCAATAATGCCTAAAGTCGCCTCGCGCCAATGGGGACGCAGGTAAGCACCGAGTTTAGCCAGTCGTCGAGATTTTGCCATGCAAGCAGTTTTGCAACTTTGTGATCCTAAACCAATATTCAGCTACTAGTTATCAGCGATCAATTCTTAGTCTAGGAAATTTCCCATGACTACTCTTGATTGCGCTTCGCGTGTCAGCTGTTAGTTGTGAGGCAGTACGGGGACAGGGGGTCTCCACGCCACTTCCTTTAAGTCGGCAAAGCCGCCCAACAGAGTGGCTCCCCATGAGTAACTGCCGATCTCAAGAGCGAAGGGCGAGCCTGCGAGCGTCACCCGTAAGGGTCAGTTGTCAGTTATTTTTGGATCTGGTCTAATACCCCATCACCAAGGTTGGTGGTTTTTAGGTGTCTTTGCCACTCACTACTGACAACTGACCACTGACAAAACTCCAGACCTGAAGTTTTTATTTTTAGCTGTTTACTATTCACTGTTTACTGGTTTAAGGTTATTTGTTTAGCCTTATGTCTGGCGACCACGCAAGAAAACGTAAACCTGATTGAGGTAACTTTCCCAGACTTGGGTTGTGAGTTGCAGCGTTGCTGCACTGGGTACAAAGTCTTCAATCCGTAATCCTCGCGTTCTGATATCTTGGGGATTTTGCAACAGGTAAGGAGGAATTTTTATATCCAGTGAGTTGAATGCTACATCTGAGATATTAGCTGATTGTGTGTTTTGCCCCAATGCCAAAAGCGTCCCAGATTTCGCCGCGTTGAATGACGATGAGGCTAGCTGATAATTCTGGACAATTTCCCCAGTTGCTAGCTTGGTATCACCCACCATTGCGATTGGTGCCCTGACTAAAAAGTAAGCGATCGCTGGTGTACTTGCCAACAACAAAATTGTCAGCGCCCAACCCACTAAATATCCTCCTGGTTTGTCTATTCCACCTCCTTTGATTCTCTGAGCAGCAAATATTAACATTAAAACTGAGGCTCCCAAAGGCTTGAGTGGGAACGATATCAACCTCCACAAAGACGCCACAGCTGGTTCACTGGGGTTCACAAATGACAAAGCTATGACAACCACCACAAGACCTAAGATTAATCGTCCTACAAAAGTTCCGCTGGGATAAAATCTTTGGAACAGAGAGTAGACGATAGTGCCAATCAGTAACCATACCAGTACTCGGCTTAGCAATAGAAACATAGATTAACTCTCAAATTTTCTGCTGCGGTCAGCCTAGAAGTGTTGGGCTGCGGGTTTATTTTAGTAATCGTACTGTTACCTGACATAAAATACCTCAAACCTCACACCAAAAGACTACCGTCGTAGTGATTTTAGTGCAATTTTTTCACTCTGCGTCTATTATTTGTAATTTTTTGGCTGAGTAATGTGGCACCAGTAAACTAAATTAATTGAGTAGTTGTCAAGTTCAAGGAAAAACTATGTCGCCTGGAAAGCCCAGCATTTTAGTCACAGGGGGAGCAGGATATATTGGTTCCCATACAGTACTTGCTCTTAAGCAAGCCGGTTATGAGGTGGTGATCCTCGATAATCTAGTCTACGGTCATCAGGACTTGGTAGAAAAGGTACTACAGGTAGAACTTGTCATTGGCGATACAGGCGATCGCGCCCTGCTGGATGATTTATTTAAAACCCGTGATATTGCCGCAGTCATGCACTTTTCTGCCTATGCTTACGTAGGAGAATCGGTAACTGACCCTGCGAAATACTACCGTAACAACGTCGTTGGGACTCTAACACTATTAGAAGCGATGCTAGCGGCATCTGTTAAGAAATTTGTCTTTTCTTCCACTTGTGCCACTTATGGAGTACCGGAAGTTATACCTATTCCAGAAAACCATCCCCAAAATCCCATCAACCCCTATGGTGCTACGAAGCTGATGGTGGAGCGGATTCTCTCCGACTTTGATGTGGCTTACGGTTTTAAGTCGGTGCGTTTTCGCTACTTTAATGCTGCTGGCGCTCATCCCAACGGATTATTAGGTGAAGATCACAACCCCGAAACCCATTTAATTCCCCTAGTGCTGTTGACAGCTTTAGGCAAACGGGAATCTATCTCCATTTTTGGCACTGATTATCCCACACCCGATGGTACTTGTATTCGTGATTATATTCATGTTAGCGACTTAGCAGATGCCCATGTTTTGGGATTGGAATATTTATTAAAAGACGGTGAGAGTGAAGTATTCAACCTGGGTAATGGCAATGGCTTCTCCGTCAAAGAAGTAATTGCAGCTGCCGAGGAAGTGACTGGACTTAGCATACCAGTGCAAGAGTGCGATCGCCGCGCTGGTGATCCACCAAGTCTCATCGGCAGTGGAGAAAAAGCCAGAAAAATCTTAGGCTGGCAACCTCAATACCCATCCATCAAAGATATTGTTACTCATGCATGGCAGTGGCATCAACAGCGGCATAAGTAAAAGTGCTGATTGCTAAAAAGGACTAGCCCAAATGACTAACGAGATTACTGAAAAATTAAAGCAAGCATCCGATGGCTTGCTTTTTATGAGTGAGTCTGATTATCCCTTTGAAGTTTTTTTATGGTCTGCTCAAGCTCAAGAAGCCCTTACAGATCAAAAACTTCTCCAGCTAACAGGTCATTCCCAAGATGTGCCAATCGAGAAAGTTGACCTAGATTATTTCTTTCGTAATAGTGCCCAGGAAAAAGATTGGCATGATCAAAACCAGAAACAAACTGTTAAACAATTTCGGGCACTTGTAGAAACCCTAAAAGCTAACCTTAGCGATATTCAGGTTTATCGTGTGGGCACTATCAACATTGATGTCTATATTGTTGGCAAAACCCAATCCGGTGACTTAGTAGGACTGTCAACAAAAGTTGTCGAAACCTAGCTATCAGTCAATTTGGAAATCAATATAAATTACAAGCCTGTCCGTAAGTTTAGATAGGCTTGTAATTTATATTGCAATTGACCTAAAACACTTTAATTCGTTCTTAGTCATTAGTCCTTTGTCATTTGTATTTACAAATGACTAATGACAGCCTTAACCAGATAATTTCCAATTTGGACACACATTAGCTTACAGATTATCAATTCTGGCCTCAATTACACTTTGAATAGAAGTAGAGACATTGGAAAGGAAGTTGTAACCAGTATTAGATTCAATGCTATCAACAGAAACTCTATATGTTTTCCAATTGTCACTTCTGATTCCTTGTGAGTTAGGCATGTCAACAGCAATAACCCGCGTGTTAGTCGTCACACCACTTACCCCAGAACCAGGTGTATCCAAGACAACAATTACTTTCCAAGTTCTTGCCGGGACTTGAATCTTGCCATTAGCAATTGTGTATTTCGTTCCATTCGAGCCAGTGCCGCCACTACCATATCCACCCGAAATGATATAAAGTTCTTTCCCTTGATTAACAACTAAGTCTCGGCTATAGTTTTCCAGGTTAGCCCAGGGCCCCTGATTGTTATCAGGTGCTTGCGGAATCATATTTGTCATCAAGAAAGTTGCAGAGTTATTCGTAACTGTGTTTGTTCTGTCAGCTGAAGGAGTCATGTGTCCCCTATCAAATCCACTACCTTGGTAATCAGTTCCTTGAACTTGATACCAACCGCTAGGGAGTGATGTATCAGCACGAAAATCATCTTGACGTGGAGTGCTGCCCAGCCAGCTATTATTCAGTTGCCAACTTACCCAATTGGGGATTCTAGTAGTGTTGTTGTACGACAGTGCATACTGGGATTTGCTCAGCAAATAATTGTTGGGGTATGAGGTGTTTGTGACAGCCCCACTGGGATTCCCCATTGTTAAGTGAATACTTGAGGATTGTGCGGGTGCTTTTTGCCAATGCAGCAGAAGCGTAAGTAAAACTACACCCAGAAAAGGCAGAAGAAAGTTGAAAAATTTATATTTCTTCATGGCGTAAGCGTGTATTTATTTACGCACCCAGTATTCAAAATTTACTACTGAAAAATCAAGTAATCCTGGATACAAAAGCACAACTGCATAAATAACAGCACGCAACCATTCGGAACAAGTTAGAAGAGAGTGAATTTTGTCAATAAGCCTTTGAGCATAAATATAGTTGCATAAGAATGATAATCTTAGTGAAGGGGAGGAGGCGAGCGTCGCTTGCCTCCTCCCCCACTCCTGTTTTTGATTATCATTATCACAATGGTCGGCTAGGATGATTTGCTCTGTTCAAAATCATGGCAAACTCAGTTAATACAAGTAATTGAGCGATCGTAAAAAAAACGTGAGCAGCAGTCGTAAAATCAATCGAGATCATGCTAAAAAGAAGCAACGTCCAATGGTGGAAGACGAAGTAATTGCTCAACAACTTGAACAGTTACTGACACCAACCATCACCGCACAAGAAAACTACTACCGACAACTGGGATTAAGAGACAGAATTCTCAACTTACCATTAATGGTAGCGGCAGTATTAACCCTACTGTGGCGTGATGTGGCTGGAGTCACAGAATTAACCAGAATGTTAGCGCGAGAAGGTTTTCTGTGGTGTAGACCCCTTGAGGTTAGCCAGCAAGCAATATCTCAAAGGTTTTTAACTTTTCCGGCTCAGTTATTTGAGAAAGTATTTAAAGATTTATTACCACATTTACAAGCTTCTTGGTCAAAGAGAAATCAACGTAAAATCCCA
>NZ_JAECZC010000011.1:16499-119752 GCF_016056305.1 Amazonocrinis nigriterrae CENA67
TGAAAAAGCTTCGTCAGGACGAACATTAACCTTAAACAAGCCATCCACTTGGCAACAACAATTAAAATTTCATTTGCTGCTGAATCTAGGACGGATGTTAAGCTACGCTCTGGTTGGTGCTGGCATAGGGGCGCTGGGTTCAGTATTGTTAGAGGGTGGACAGTTAGCAGGTATTGGTAGTGACTTCCGCCGTGCTATGGCAATTATTACTGGGGTGATGCTGATTTGGTTTGGTTTAGGACAAGTAGCACCCGGTTTACTGCCTCGGCTTCCCATATTACATCCCCTCCTGAAAGGCAGTTTACACGATCGCCTGAGTGGAGGAATGGTCAAGCTTTCCTTACAAAACAGCTGGTGGACGCCAATGCTTTTGGGGATGACTTGGGGTTTGATGCCTTGCGGTTTCTTGTATGCTGCTCAAATTAAAGCGGCTGAAACTGGTAATTTATGGATGGGTACGGCAACCATGCTGGCTTTTGGCTTGGGAACTTTACCCACCATGCTAGGTGTAGGCGTTTCCACCTCTTTAATCAGTAAAGACAGGCGCAGTCAATTGTTTCGTTTAGGCGGTTGGGTTACTCTCATCATTGGCGCCATCACACTGCTGCGGACTGGTGACACAGGAGTAGATTACACGGGACACGCCGCATTGATTTGTTTGATATTGGCATTAATTGCCCGTCCGATTAGCAGCTTGTGGGCTGCACCTTTGCGTTACCGTCGTGCTTTGGGAGTGGGAGCTTTTGTGCTTTCTGTGGCTCACACTATCCACATGCTCGAACACTCACTGCAATGGAATTTTGCCGCCTTCTTTTTCTTGCGGCCAGAGTTTCAGTGGGGTATGGCTGCGGGTGCTGTAGCATTAATATTAATGACCCCCGCTGCTTTCACAAGTTTGGAATCTTTGCAAAAATCGTTGGGCAAGCGCTGGCGACAGATTCATTTATTGAGTGTGCCAGCAATGCTATTGAGTGCCATTCATGCTGTGTTGATTGGTTCTCATTACCTGGGTTCTTCGCAATCAACTTGGGGGAATAAATTAGCAATAGTGTTGATGGGAATTGTCACCCTTGGCGTGTTGCTAGTGCGATCGCGCTTGTTTTGGTCAAAGTTAAGTCTAGAAAAGTTGTATGTCCCCCCAACAAAATCACGGTAAACCGTGGTTGTTCCCTAGCTCAACCTCGGAACACCCAACGAGTCAAAAACAAAGACATTACCCACTCAACGGTATTTGTCGGCAGAGTCAAGGAAGGATAAAGCATTTATTATTTTTGAGTAGCTTAGTTATCTCAATAACTAGCATTTATCCTACTTCAGCCCATGAAATAAAAGTAGCAGCAGATGTTGGTGCCACTCTCCACATGGAACCCAATGATAATCCCCGTGCTGGAGAAAGTACCCAAGCCTGGTTCGCCCTTACCCGCAAAGGTGGAAAACAGATTCCCCTCTCACAGTGTGATTGTCAGTTGTTTGTCTATGCCGAACCCCACACACCAAAAGAGCCAGCATTGCTAGAGCCATCCTTAAAGCCTGTGGTAGCTGAGCGATATCAAGGCATTCCAGGTGCGGATATTATCTTCCCCAAGCCAGGAATATATCAGCTACAGCTGAGTGGCAAACCAGCAACTGGGGCAAATTTTAAACCGTTTACATTCAAGTTTGAAGTCGTCGTAGCAGCGGGAGCAGCTAGTAATACACAAAAATCGCAAGATGTCAATAATGCACCGACACAGGAAACAAATACAGGCTTAGGGCTGATTGTAACAGCGCTCTGTATTATTCTCGGCACAGGCATTTTAGTTTTTTGGGTAAAAGCAGCGAGAAAGAGTGGAAAAAACGATTAAATAGCGAAAATTTTATTTTAACTTCCTCATAATTAACTATTGTGAGGAAGTTTATGTGGAAGATTTCTGAGTTGAGTGATTTAGTAGGTGTTGCGTGCCATTGGTCACAAGTTAAGGTTGTGAGGCAGTTGTCAAGGGGATTTGAGAAGATGGCTGAAAGAAAAATTCAGGTGTGCCTCGTTGTTGATCAGGGAAGGGCGCAACGATTAATTTCATGTTCGGTTTTCGTTGTCGTTTAACAATACCTAAATCTTGATTTTCTGGTGTAGCAAAATACTTGATAGGGTCAGTTGCTTTACCTTTTTGATGAGCAACATAAAAATGATAAAGACCGCGATAAATCATCTCTAAAGAAATGGAGTCAAAAGGCAGAGAAAGTTCGTCGGCGACAGCATCACCTAAATCAACTAATACAGCATAAAATAACCAAGTACCCCAAATCTGCAATTGAACACCATTAACAGAACCAGTCCATAAATAACTTAAACCTAAGAGCCGCTTTACAGTATTAAAAGCATCTTCAATTCTCCATCTTCGGCGGTATAAATCAGCTACAACATAAGGAGGTAAAACTGTAGGGTCAAGCACACTCGTTAAATAAGAATGCCATGTCTTGCCTGAACGAATCTCAACTAGACGTAGGGTAACAAAGGGAGTCTTCTTTGTGCCAGAACCAAGATGTATTAAACAGTCTTTCAGAGCAAAGCTATCTGTAAATACTTGTTCTACATGAATTGCTGCTCCCTTTTTTAATTGAGTAATAAAATCAACTTTTTTTGCAATTAATTGGAGCCAAAAGTTAAAATGATAAAACCCTCTATCTAATAACAGTAATGTTTGAGGTGGAACTAACTCTAAAATATTTGTCTCAAATTTTGTATCAGCAGTTCGGGGATTTTCACAAAACCAAATTTCTAAAGGTAGGAGATTTTTTAAATCTATGACTGTGCCAATTTTTCCAGCTAACTTCCCTTGAGGTGCGTCTTTTAAGCTCTCAAGTTTTTGAAATAAAGCTTCTAATATTGAACAGTCTACTATCCAAATCTTTTCAAATTTCGTCAAAGTAAATTGAACACTTTCTGGGATTTTACGTTGATTTCTCTTTGACCAAGAAGCTTGTAAATGTGGTAATAAATCTTTAAATACTTTCTCAAATAACTGAGCCGGAAAAGTTAAAAACCTTTGAGATATTGCTTGCTGGCTAACCTCAAGGGGTCTACACCACAGAAAACCTTCTCGCGCTAACATTCTGGTTAATTCTGTGACTCCAGCCACATCACGCCACAGTAGGGTTAATACTGCCGCTACCATTAATGGTAAGTTGAGAATTCTGTCTCTTAATCCCAGTTGTCGGTAGTAGTTTTCTTGTGCGGTGATGGTTGGTGTCAGTAACTGTTCAAGTTGTTGAGCAATTACTTCGTCTTCCACCATTGGACGTTGCTTCTTTTTAGCATGATCTCGATTGATTTTACGACTGCTGCTCACGTTTTTTTTACGATCGCTCAATTACTTGTATTAACTGAGTTTGCCATGATTTTGAACAGAGCAAATCATCCTAGCCGACCATTGTGATAATGATAATCAAAAACAGGAGTGGGGGAGGAGGCAAGCGACGCTCGCCTCCTCCCCTTCACTAAGATTATCATTCTTATGCAACTATATTTATGCTCAAAGGCTTATTGACAAAATTCACTCTCTTCTAACTTGTTCCGAATGGGTAACGATAAACTCTATATTGAAATTCCTGCTGAACAAAATTCCCCGTATCAAGAGCGAATTCCTTCTGGATATGACCCGATGCAAGAAATTTATCTTAGAGGTCGAGCATTCAGAAGTATGTCTGGTGGTAGGATTCCTTGGTGGGTTTTGATTTCAGGCTGGCTAATCTTTGGAGGATTGGCTTTGTTGATGCTGATTAGTGCGATCGCCTCACAATCTTTTGGACTTTTGCTACCATTAGCCTTTGTGAGTATTCCTGTCTTGATTCTATGGAGAGGTACGGTTGCCAAAGTTTCTACCACCAAGCCCAGAAGGAGATAGCAAAGCGATGGATTTCATGTAGTTGAGTTTGAAATTAAAAGTAAAGATAATTATTAAAAAATTAAAAAGAATTCCAGTTAGATGAGAATTTGTGCATCTACAAGTGACTCGCAATCGGTGCAAATTCATGCTGTTGTATGACGCGATCGCTCTTTTGAGTGATCTTTGGGTAGTACAAAACCACAAGTGATTCCTCTTGACAATTCAGTAGATTTAGCAAGTATGCGCCCAAGTGCGATCGCACACCCCATCATCTCACTGTTGGCTAACCAGCGCTCAATCCCACCTATCCACTCTGTAAAGCAGGGTGGATAGTTTCAATTTAATGATAAAATTTTTCAATAATTTTTATAGATTTGTAACTCATATAACTGTCTAAACCGTCTCTAATCCTTGATTTTTCAAACTTTTAGCATTTTAGTTACAAGCTCAGTCATCACCTTGACTAATTGATCAGGTTAAGAGAAACTAACTAATGACAGACGTATATGCTTGTAAAATTAATAATTTTTGTAAACATTCTGAGATATATATTTTGAGAGATGGAACATTAGTTAACAAACGTTTAGTTTGTATCTAAGTAAAAATGTTCCGGTGGCTATATTTTTAGCCGTCTGCTAAGGCAGTACAATTCAAACGTACTATCATGGTTGGCCAGAAGCATGGAGACATTAGAGTTCATAATTTATCCAGACGGTCGGGTACAAGAGAAAGTCACAGGCATTGTGGGTGCTTCTTGCGCTGAGGTTACAGCGGCAATAGAAGCGCAGCTGGGGCAAGTACTCACTCATGAGCCAACCTCAGAATTCTTCGCCGCGAAGGTGCAGCAATCTTCTAGTGTGGCGAACACGCAAAGCACTTACAGCGAATGGTAAGTTTTCACAGTAGTTTAGTGTCATTAATTCACATCCACCATGTCACACTTTAGCCAAATTAAGACTCAAATTCGTAACCTTGACTCTTTGAAAGATGCGCTGACTGAATTGGGCATAGACTGGAAACCAGGGCCACGCGAGGTACGTGGCTATCGCGGTCAAACCCATCCTGCCGAAGTAACTATCGAGCAAGAAAATGGCTATGATATCGGCTTTAGATGGAATGGCAAAGAATACGAACTAGTGGCTGATTTACAATATTGGCAGCAAAATCTGTCTGTAGATGGTTTCTTGCGTCAAGTAACTCAGCGTTATGCTTACCAAACAGTTGTAAAAGAAACCGCTCGTGTTGGCTTTCAAGTTACCGAACAGCAAAAAAATGAAGATGGATCTATTCGTCTGGTAGTACAACGCTGGAGTGCGTAATGGCTGATTTTCTGCCGTCACCGGAAGAAACAGAAGAAAATCGTTCTGGCTTGGAACCAGAATTAGGCGGCTTTTTACGGGATGCGCCTGAACGTTCTGGTTTTGAGCCGGAATTGGGTGGTGTGCTGCGCCAAAAGGGTGTGTATGTTGATGAAATCACCTGTATTGGTTGTAAACACTGCGCTCATGTGGCACGTAACACCTTTTACATTGAACCAGATTATGGGCGATCGCGTGTGATTCGCCAAGATGGGGATGCGGAGGAAGTTATTCAAGAAGCAATTGATACTTGTCCAGTTGATTGCATCCATTGGGTTGATTATACTGAACTGAGAAAGTTAGAAGAAGAACGCAAATTTCAGGTTATTCCTGTTGTGGGTTATCCAGTGGAACAGGCAGTATCAACTGCTGAAAGGCGGCGTAGAAAACAAAAGTTAAAGAGTAAAAAATCCCGTTATTAAAAATAAAAAAGTTCAATAAACATATAACAAGGACTGGTTTAACCAGTCCTTTTATCTTTAGCTCTTAGCAGCAACTTTTTATCCAAAATCCAAAATTGGGGTTGCTGCTTTTATTTGAAGTTGAGATTATCGTGTTGTGAAAGCAATTTTTCTACTTTCGCTTCGTCAATTCTAGCGGTTAACTTTTTGGCTTCATACTGGTCTCTAGTGGTTTTTGCCAAAGTAAAAGTTGAGCCAACAGAGAAAGCTAAACCCATACCCATAAAACCTTTTATCCAGCTATCAACAGGTAAATTGACTATGCCGAAAGTAGTCATAGAAATAGACATAACAAAAGCAGCCCAAGTTTGAATAATCCAAGCTGAACTATCCTTTTGAGAACCAATTGGTTGCATATTTCCTACTTATTAAGTATAAGTGATTAATAGCGAATTAAACTTGAGTTAAGTACATAGTAGAGGCAATTCATGATTTACCTCTAAAATTAACATTTATACCAATTCTCTAAAATCTGGCAAGACATTTAAAAATCCAGACCATATCTGACATTCTGAATTACGAATTCCGAATTGCTATTACCTAACTGCTATGAAAACGCTATAAATTTGATTGTATTTATTAGTACACTGTTTGTTGAGATAAATATTGCCAGTTTCACAACTGGACTGGAAACAGTTGGCTAAAAAGTGCTTTCAACAAATAATAACTGGTACAAGTTTTGTACCAGTTTTGCAAATGTCATCAAGCAGCTTGTTTTAATTAATCAGACTCCGGAAATGTCTGTACTTTACCATCAGGACTGAGAATTACTCGAATTCTGGCATTTTTTCCGTATCTATTAGCGGAAACAAATGGTTTACCAATGTCAGGCATTCCCGTACTATTAACGTATTCTCTAGCTGGCTTATTCAGGGGTAAAATTCGTTCAATTGTTCCGTCAACACCCAGCATTAAACTATACTCTAGTGTCTGTGTTAATCCTGAAGGTGGCTGCCAGCGCTTTGCAAGGATATTTCTAGCTTCTGCTACTTGAGGAGTGTCAAATAATGTATTGTCATTAGCGCTATCTGGGGATATGGAAGTTTGAGATGCAGCCCTTAATCTCTCAGCTAACGAAGTACTTGACGAGCTATTTGTGGGTGCTAGTTTAGACGAAGGTTGTGCAGCGGAAGAAAAAGTTTGTGGGGAATTGATTCCTGTCTGTAGCTGGCTTGGGTTTATCGGTGCATAACCTTGAGGAAGCGTATTGTTGCCACCGTTACCAGGTATATTAGATGCAGACGGAGGAACTACTGGGATATTAGATGATGAACTGCCTGTAGATGAAGAAAATCTAGATGGCAAGTCCCGTTTTTTGGGAAGATTAAGTTGACTTGGGGAAGTTGATCCTGTGGGATTTTGCTGAAGATTTGGTGCTATGGCGATTTGCTGACCTGGGATTGTGGTAGTTGCTGCACCTTGCTGATTGCTATTCAGACCGGGAATCGTTCCAGGAGGTATAATTCCTGCATTTTTAGGAGAACCTATGGATGCTGGGGGTAAACCAGAAATGGGGGATTGGGAATTAGTTGAGGGTAAACCCGAACCTGTGGATGTGAGAGGCTTTTCGGGCAAAGCGGAAGTAGGAAGCGGAGCAGTAGTGCTTAAAGATGGTAGCGATCGCTGCAAATCGTCACCAGGCGTAAGTCCTGGTTGCGGTGTGGGAAAGTTAAGTGAATCTGAGGGTGCTAAAGCAACTTCTTCCTGACTAGGAGCGGCTTTTTTGGCTGTTTGTGGCTGCTTTTGCCTCATATTGGTGGCATACTGCAATGTTATCGGTAGTAAACCCACACCTAACACCACCACAGCGGCAACAGGCGCCCAAGCAGGCAACTGGCGGAAAGTATTACTTTTCTCAAGATTTGGTAATGCCATAACATCACTGGAATATTCATCAAGGGCAGTCGCCAAATCGAACAGTTGCAGCAGACTGAGTTGAATTACACGCCCAGATGCTTGGTTGGCGAGGGAACCGAGATGTAGATTATGTGTTAAATAACTGCTCGATTCTAAGTATATCTTTCCTGGTAGCTGGGAATTAAAAGACTCAAATGTTTTAGTTGGCAGCGCAGATTGTTGAAAATCGGTTAGTTCTGAGCCGTCAGGCACTTTACTTGAATCTTGGAGTCCAGAGAAACTCATCCAAAAGCTTTCTGGAGGCTGTTGCAAGAATTCTTGTACATAGCTAGTAACAGCATCACATAAAGCTTCGAGTTGGTCGCGATCGCCTCGAATCGGGACTCTACGTTCTTCTGGTAGTTTTGGGTCGTCAAAGCGTAATTCAAATCTTAGTTTCTTAAGAACAGTTTTCCCCATCCACTGAGATAAGGGTGAACTTTGGGCTAATATTTCCAGCGTACAAGTGGGGGGTGTGTAGCGACGAATGACAGAATTTGTTAAAGGCATGGCAAGAACTGCGAAGGAAATGATTATCTAAAATTTTGCAGAACGGTCTATAAGTGCTAACCAGAGACGGCGGTGTCCACCAGGGGCACTGTAAAACAGTAAATCTACAAGCAGTTTGAGTGCCAGGCGGGTAAGTAAATCTGTCGAGATTTGCTCGTCCTCTTCCATCCGTTCTTGGTAGATGTTGCAAAAAGCATCGATATAGTCTCCAAGTAAGGCGGCCTGATGAGGTTCCTGATTATTTTCCGCCATTTGCTCTAATAGACCAACAGCACGACGAATCAATTCCTGGTGCTGTTTGGCGAGGTAGCAAGTAATGAGAACAAGCGATCGCGCTTCTTCTACATCTAGCTTTTTTCGCCCTCCTTGACCTTTACGTAGGGGATTCGACTGGCGTAGTCGCCATAATGCTACGCGGTCTGGAACTCTTGACTCTAAATTTAGATTAGTTGCTGCCGAAAGCATGGCTTCGGAACCGATGCCAGTTAAAGTTTCTAGCGCCAATAACACCAAGTCTAACTGAGTTTTGATATTGTCCCATTGAACTGTGTTTGGGGCTGGAAGCTTTATTAAATCCTCCCACTGGGAATTTGGCGTAGCTGAGTTGGCGGTCAAGTGCATAACTTTTAGCATAGGTGATCGGGCTGATAGGGGATGCTGCTGTTACCCATTTTGAAACCAGACTCTCAAGAATTAGGGTTGGTTTCCTATTGCTGATGCTGGGGAGCAGGGGAGATGGGGAGCAGGGGTGCAGGGGAAGATAAGAATTTTTCACTTTTAACTCTTAACTCTTAACTCCTAACTCCTAACTTTGCTTTCAGCTGCATAGTTCTTGTTACTATGCTGTATTCAAAGCTGCAATTAGCTTTTTTGGTTTTGGTTAACAACAGTTATCTCTGTCTTACTCTACTAGATGAAAATTTATTTTCAACACAATAGAGAAATATCTACCCGTTAGGAATTTATTAGTTTTAGCAGTTATTTCAGTATGACAGTATAAATAAACATTACTTTCTAGAGTTAATCTTTAATTACTAATTGCTCGTTATAGCTGAGGCAATTAGTAATTAAAAATTAATAACCAGTAGTTTGGACTAGTTATAATTATTGCCAATTTATCAAAGCAGGAGTTAGAAGTTAGGAGGCACGGAGTTAGGAGTTAATTCCCCCTCATCCCCCCTGCTCAAAAACTCCCCTGCCTTCTTCAATACATATAAGCGACCGTAACCCCACTACCTCCATCTGCTTGTTCTGCTGCTTCGTAGTGGCTGACTCTGGGATGCTGTTGTAAAAAGGTGTGGACACCTTGCCGCAATTTACCAGTGCCGTGTCCGTGAATAATCCATATCGGCCCGTTAGCTTCTGAAATTGCCTTATCTAAAATTAACTCGGCATCAGATACCCGCTTACCACGTAAATCAACGGTATTTTGGGAAGTGCGAATTGCTGGCGCACTTTGGGGTGCTGGAGTCACTGCTACTGGTGCGGGTTTTGGTTTTGCAACAGGTTCTACTTTCTGACCGTCAAGAGACTCAATATCTTCTAACTTGACTGTCATCTTCATAATCCCAAAGCGAACAGTTAACTCACCATCCTCATCGGGAGCATTTAGCACTTCTGCTGTTTGCCCAAACTTAGAAATACGGATGCGATCGCCTACTTTGGGCATAAATCCGGCTTTGGGTTTTGGCGGTGCTGCTGGCTGATATTTTTGGGCAATTTGATTTAAAGCATTAGTTGCTTGCTGAGCATCTTGGGCTTTTGGTGTTCCTTGCTGCAAGCGACGAATGATTTGGGCGATTTCACCTTTTGCTTGGGCGATCGCTTGCTGTACTGCTACTTCCTGGGAAGCCCGCAACTCACGTTCTCGCTCTTGTAAATTTGCGGCTTTTGCGGATACTTCTTTGTATAAACGTTCTGCTTGCTGCAACAACTTCTGTGCTTCAGCAGCTTTTGTTTCTTGGCGACGACGTTGTGCTTCTAAGCCAGCAATCACTTGATTCACTTCGTCTGTGGCTTCGCCGACTTGAGTTTTCGCTTGTTCTACTACTTCTAATTTCAGCCCCAAGCGTCGAGCAATAGTCAAGGCATTGGAACGTCCTGGTATCCCCCACAACAAACGGTAAGTTGGCGACAAAGTACTTTCATCAAATTCTACAGAGGCATTTTCAAACCGCTCATCTTCGTATTTCAGTGCTTTCAGTTCACCAAAGTGAGTTGTAGCAATAGTCAGTTGGGCATGTTTAGCCAGATATTGCAGCAAAGCGATCGCTAAGGCACTACCTTCTACTGGATCAGTACCTGCACCAACTTCATCCAGTAACACTAGGGAGTAGGGAGTAGGGAGTAGGGAGTGGGATAATGCTTCTCCCTCATCTCCCTCATCTCCCTCATCTCCCTCATCTTCCCCATTCCCTAATGCATCTAAAATCCGGCTAATACGGCGGATATGACCTGAGAATGTAGACAAACTTTGCTGTAGCGATTGTTCATCACCTATATCCGCTAATACTTGGTCAAACCACGGTATTTCTACTGGCTCACGGGCAGGAATAAATAAACCTACCTTGGCCATTAATGCTGCCAAGCCCAAAGTTTTCAAGGTGACAGTTTTACCGCCAGTGTTTGGCCCAGTAATGGTAACTACCCGTATATGGGGAGCAATTAACAAATCCACCGGAACTACTGGTTGACCTTGTTCGTGGTGCTGCTGCCACACTAGTAGGGGGTGGTGCAGTTGCCGTAAGGTGATAATTTCGTTTTCTTCGCGTTTAATAAATCGGGGCGGATTGGCTTTCAGCCAATAACTATATCGCGCTCTGGCCGTTGCTAAATCCAAGGTGGTAACAATAGCTAACAATCTTTCCAAATCTGGCTTGACTGCTGCTATTTGCTCTGTTAACTTGCGGCGAATCGCTTCTTCTTCTGCTTGCTCTCTTCTGATGGTCTGTCGCAGTTGGTTACCCAAAGGCACGATAGAGTTGGGTTCCACATATAAAGTGGCACCGCTAGTAGAAGTATCATGGACAATGCCGGGGATGGCGTCTTTTTGAGGCGCTTTCACCGGAATCACAAAGCGATCGCCCCGTTGGGTAATTAGCTGTTCTTGGACTGCCCCATGCTTTGCCTGTAAAATATTTTGCAGCTTTTGAGTGATTTGGCTACGTAAACGCCGCAGGTCTGTGCGAATTTCCCCAAGTTTTTGACTAGCGCGGTCTGTTACTTGCCCTCGTTCATCAATACAGCGGTGGATTTCTTGCTCTAATTCTGGATAAGTCCGCAAATCGGCAACCAATTGATTCAAGATTGGCAAATCTTCTTGGTTATCGATTATACGACGTAAATTTCTGGCACCCGCGAGACTGGTAGCGATCGCTAAAAGTTCATCCCCCGCGAGAATTCCTTGAAGTTCCGCCCGTTCTAGCGAATCGCCAATATCTTGTATTCCTTCAAAGGAAAGTCCTGTATTCAAACGACTTTCCAGTTGATAAACTTCCTTGGTTTGGGCTAAGAGTTGTTCACTTATTGCCTGAGATTCAGGTATTCTCAAATGAGTTGATGCGATCGCCCCCAGTTTAGTTGCCGCAAATGTCGCAAGATGCTGGCAAAGGCGATGCCATTCTAGTAATTCTAAGGTATCAGATTGGATCAAGGCTGCAACATCTAACGAATCTAGTCTGAAATTATCCTAACAATAGAGTAGTGTTTACAGCCAAGATTCAACGGACAATACTCTTAAAAGTAGAATCCGTTATTGGCGTAAACTAAACTAGAGACACTTTTTTGACCAAAACTAGGGTGTAAAAGAAAAAATTGTATTTTTATACACCTTGTGCCGAAACTAATCAGGGTACAATTTCGCTATCATCTCCAATTTTGTGAGCCAGCGCAGTGAAACCATTGCAGTGGCTCCTTTTAACTCCCTACTCACCTCAAGCCAGGATTTGAGTATTTAAAATGACTTTTCAAACATCCTCTCTGAAATCTTTTCAGAAAATTTAGAGGAGTATGTATTGTCTCTGATGCCAAATGCATTATAAATTAAATAATCTTAACAGAGGTACTTTTTTGCAAGTAAGGTTTTATTCTTTCATTTTGCTATAAGTTTTTGTGTGCAAAGAATCAATCAAGCATAGAAAGACTTTAAAGCTAAATATATTTTGAATGTCAAAAATTTAACTATGGCTATTAAACGTATCATCGAAGGTCTAAATGAATTTCATGATAACTATTTTATTACACATCGCAAGTTGTTTGAAGAACTATCCAACGGACAAAACCCGGAAGTATTATTTATAACTTGCTCTGACTCGCGTATTGATCCATGTTTAATTACTCAAAGTCTACCAGGAGAATTATTTGTTATCCGTAATGTTGGTAATATAATTCCAGCCTATGGAACGCTGAATAATAGTGAAGGAGCAGGTATAGAATATGCTGTGCAAGCTTTAGGTATTAAAGATATTGTTGTCTGCGGTCATTCCCACTGTGGAGCAATGAGAGGTTTATTACAAATAGGAAATCTTGCTCAACAAATGCCTTTAGTTTACGACTGGTTAAAGCATTACGGTGAACCTACTCGCCGTCTAGTTTTAGACAATTATAAAGATGCTCCAAGCGATAAATTATTAAAAATAGCAATTGAGCAAAATGTATTAACCCAGATAGAAAATCTAGAAACATACCCAACAATTCGGTCTAAATTATATAGTAGTCAAGTTACTCTTCATGCCTGGGTTTATGAAATAGAAACTGGTGAAGTCTTTGCTTATGATGCAAGTGTTGGAAAATTTAAAATTTTAGAAAATCGACCTTTTCCTGTACCTAATATTATGACTGGATTAGCATTAGAATAATGATTTTTAAACTCATCTATCTTTGTTAATTGCATCTGGGTGTAATTTTTTGGACAACGCAGTCAAAACTTATGTTTGTGCCTCTCAAATAGAGAGTAGGACTTACGCATTAATAAAAGCCATAGAGCAAGTAAGCATAGACTTGTAATATTTTTAACTAAATCTAATAACACAAAACTCTAGTATGAAGCAGTTAGTGAGAAATTTCATGAACTTAAGGTAATAAATAACACCCCATATTGAAATTACTGATTAAGAATCTTTCCACCTCTACTCTTGGCAGTACCTTGAAAAAGAAAGTAGGGAGTAGGAAGTGGAAGAGGAAACCTTTATTATGTTCATTTATGGGATTTTGTCGTGAATGACTGAGTTGCAAAAAAATCGCTGCAAATCCCTCCACAATTTGATACCCTAGCTTAAACAGATTTGAGAAAATTGAAAGCGTGGAAATTCAACTTGGGCGGGGGAAAACAGCTAAGAGAGCATATGGAATTGATGAAATTGCTCTAGTCCCCGGTAACAGAACACTCGATCCGAGTTTGGCAGAAACTAAGTGGCGGATTGGCAATATTGAGCGAGAAATCCCGATAATTGCCAGTGCGATGGATGGTGTGGTAGATGTTCGCATGGCTGTACGTTTGTCACAGTTGGGAGCATTAGGCGTACTAAACTTAGAAGGTATCCAAACTCGATATGCTGACCCAGACCCGATTTTAGATCGGATTGCCTCTGTGGGGAAAGATGAATTTGTTTCCCTGATGCAAGAACTCTATGCCGAACCAATAAAACCGGAATTAATTGCACGACGTATTCAGGAAATTAAACAACAAGGCGGCATTGCGGCGGTGAGTGCAACTCCAGCAGGCGCAAGTAAATATGGTGAGGTAGTCGCCAAAGCTGGAGCAGATTTATTTTTTGTACAAGCTACGGTAGTTTCTACTGCACACCTGTCACCAGAATCTGTAGTGCCATTAGATTTGGCAGAATTTTGCCGTTCCATGCCGATTCCTGTGGTGTTAGGAAATTGCGTAACTTACGAAGTAACTTTGAATTTGTTAAAAGCTGGGGCGGCTGCGGTATTAGTAGGGATTGGCCCTGGCGCAGCTTGTACATCCCGTGGAGTTCTGGGTGTGGGTGTGCCTCAAGCAACAGCGATCGCTGATTGTGCTGCTGCGCGAGATGAGTACTTCCAACAGACAGGTAATTATATCCCTGTGATTGCTGATGGCGGTTTAATTACTGGCGGGGACATTTGCAAATGCATCGCTTGTGGTGCTGATGGTGTGATGATTGGTTCACCCTTTGCCAGAGCCGCCGAAGCCCCAGGACGGGGTTATCATTGGGGGATGGCAACTCCCAGCCCAGTATTGCCCCGTGGTACTCGCATTCGCGTTGGCACCACTGGTACTTTAGAGCAAATCCTCACAGGCCCCGCAGCATTAGACGATGGCACTCATAATCTTTTGGGAGCCTTGAAGACTAGCATGGGCACATTAGGAGCTAAAAATCTCAGAGAAATGCAGCAAGTTGAAGTTGTGATTGCTCCTTCCTTATTAACCGAAGGCAAAGTCTATCAAAAAGCTCAACATTTAGGTATGGGTAAATAAAGGGACTAGGGAATAAGAAATAGGGAATAGGGAATAGACAATGGGAAATAACTTTGTCACCACACCCCATCCCCCATCCACCATTATCAACTTGAAATGCTTAAGGAAATTTTTCCAGACTCTTAAACAATCCCTGGAAAAATCATATATGTCGCCTACAATAGAAATAGCGGAGACGCATGTTTCCGTTCACTCCTCACACCACACTCCGCCCGGACTACTGTTCGGGCGGTTCCTTATGTTTGTTCCTGATGTTTGTGAATAAATTCTAGAGCTTCTTTGCAAATGTACATCCTTCACTTCCAAGCTGCTGTTTTTGCTATGGTAGAATTTTCACGAAACTCAGAAATATAATTGGCAAAGGTTTTTAGGCATGTCAACAGCCACAGAAGTTACAGATTCTACTTTTAAGGAAGAAGTACTAGAATCCGGCCTACCAGTTCTAGTTGACTTTTGGGCGCCTTGGTGCGGCCCCTGCCGGATGGTAGCTCCTGTTTTAGAAGAAATTGCCCAGCAATACGCAGGTCTATTAAAAGTTGTGAAAGTCAACACTGATGCAAATCCTAATGTTGCTAGCCAGTACGGTATTCGCAGCATTCCTACTTTAATGATTTTTAAAGGTGGGGTAAAAGTTGATATGGTCGTCGGTGCCGTACCTAAATCTACATTAGCTTCTACTCTGGACAAGTATCTTCCAGAAACTAAATAGGCAGTAAAGTCCTTTTGATTTGTCTGTTTGCTTTAGCCTTAGGTAAATATTTGCAACAAATTTGCGAGACGCGAAACTTCGCGTCTCAAAAATGCTTTTTACCGTGGTCAAGAGTATCGAGTTATCATTGTTAAACCAATATGTTATTCCTTGAGAGGTGTCCTTTAAATATTACGCCCTAAGTCCCTCAGTTAATTCTGTTGACTAGGATTATGGACTAAAAAAACCTCGAAGTAATTGTTAATTGCATACCAAAATTAGATAAAATGTAATGCCATTGTGGTGGCAGTTCTCATGACTTCATCTGCGTCGTTTGACACATTAGAGTCTCTCCAGGCGGATATAGCTGAATTAATTGATCGCTTACCGACATTAAAAAATCGGCAATATATTCAGCAGGCACTTGCTACTATATTGCGTCTGGCAGATAGTGATATTGATCGTCTTGACTGGAAGATATTGTCGGCCTCTCTAGCAGATATGGAGCGAGGTTTCCAGCTGTTTTATAATTACCGACACGTCCGCAAAGTCACTATCTTCGGTTCTGCTCGCCTTTCGCCACAAACCCCAGAGTACCAAATGGCGCTTGAGTTTGCTCGTGCTGTGACGCAATTAGGATTCATGGTGATGACAGGTGGTGGTGGCGGCATCATGCAAGCGGGACACGAAGGTGCTGGGCGAGAAAATTCCTTTGGTTTAAACATTCATTTGCCGTTTGAACAGCAGGCAAACCCAGTGATTGAGGGCGATCCGAAGCTCATTCATTTTAAGTATTTCTTCACGCGGAAGTTATTCCTCCTCAAAGAAAGCGATGCTGTCGCTTTGTTCCCTGGTGGATTTGGCACGCAAGATGAAGCCTTTGAGTGCATGACATTAAGTCAGACAGGTAAATTTGGCCCTGTACCTGTGGTTTTAATCGATCACCCTAATGGTGATTACTGGCAGTCTTGGAGCAAGTATATTGATCAGCATCTGGTGCAAACAGGCCTTGTGAGTCCTGAAGATCCCAGCCTCTACACGGTTACAGATAACCTAGAAGTAGCTTGCAATGCAATTACCCGTTTTTACCAGGTTTATCACTCTAGCCGCTATGTAGGGGATCAGTTGGTAATTCGCCTGACCTCAGGTTTATCAGATGGTGAGGTCGAACAACTGAATACTGAGTTCAGCGATATCCTTGTGAAAGGACAGATTCAAAAAAGTCAGGCCTTGCCTCAAGAAAATCAAGATGAAACTGTTGGTCTACCACGGATAGTTCTATACTTCAATCAACGTGACTTGGGGCGCTTGTATCAGATGATCGCCGCAATTAACCGAATGGGTACACCTTCTGTTGAAGATAAGGCGCATCCAGAAAGGAAATAACTACTATAATATCGATTCGGTAATCCTCAAAATTGGCTGACTTGAAGATACTTTGTAACGCCACTTGCAAAGGCTGTCTGGCGACCGAACGTACTGGCGAGTCTTGGTGTCTTAGTGGTAAAAAATTAAAAAACCACAAAAGACACAAAGACACAAAGAGTTTTTATTGGTTCTACTGTCTTAACTTATGTGACTACGGCTATATTTAGTGTACTAGTTGCGTAATTGCAGTATTGGTTATTCATGAATAGCCAATACTGTAGTATTGCGTAACTTTTAAAAATTAATGTTATCCAACTAACTTACAGATGCGAGAAACACTAGTTCTTAGAACTGAGTGCTGATCATCATAAAAAAAGCATGTATATTAGCACAGTAAATAATGTCTTAAATCTTAAATAGGGGAACAAAACATGCTGGAATTATTGGGTTCAGGATTGGTTTCTCTCTGGCTGGAAATGGCTGGAGTACAAATCAAGCCTTCAGATGCATTTAATGCATTGGCTTGGCAAAGTAGCCCTGGTTTGGTTCTTGCTCCTGATCCAAATCCAGCTGGGAATAATACAGTGACTGAATATTTTAAGGGCTTAATTACATCGAAATTGGTGCCTGAGAATCTGATGCCGAGTCAGGGAATTTGGATGCAGTCAGGGCCGATGCTGATGGCTAATCATCAAGGTACAACACCTCTGCCAGCTGCTTCTTTAACTAAGATTGCCACTTCACTAGTTACTTTGAAAACTTGGGGCCCAGACCATCAATTTCAGACTTTGGTTAGCGCTACAGGGCCAGTGGTGAATGGAGTATTGCAGGGCGATTTAGTGATTACAGGTGGTGGCGATCCCCTGTTTGTGTGGGAGGAAGCGATCGCCCTTGGTAATACTCTTAACAAAATGGGAATCAAGCAGGTAAAGGGAAATTTGGTGATTACTGGCAATTTCGCGATGAATTTTCAACGAAATCCAGTCTTAGCAGGTCAATTACTCAAGCAAGCATTGAATAGTAAAACTTGGACTCGTCCAGCGAATTTTATTTATTCAATCATGCCCAAGGGAACACCCAAGCCTCAAGTCGTAATTGCGGGTACTGTAAAATTTGAGGCGCAACCAAATCCTCAACAAAGCTTGCTAGTCCGTCATTACTCTTTGCCGTTGCAGAAACTGATTAAGGAAATGAATGTTTTCAGCAACAATGATATGGCAGAGATGTTCGCAGAGTCAGTAGGAGGTGCATCTGTGGTACAGTCTACTGCTGCCAACCTCGCGAGAGTACCTAACTCAGAAATTCAGTTAATCAATGGTTCAGGACTGGGGCCAGAAAATCGCATTTCTCCGAGGGCTGTCTGTGCGATGTTGATGGCGTTGCAACAGGAAGCAAGTGCCCATCAACTCAATTTAGCTGATTTGTTTCCCACATCTGGGTTCGATCATCGGGGAACAGTACACTCAAGACATATTCCCCTGGCTACGGTGATCAAAACTGGCACACTGCACGATGTGAGTGCCTTAGCTGGCGTGATGCCTACACGAGATCGCGGTTTAGTTTGGTTCGCCATTATTAACCGTGGCCCAAATGTATCAGCTTTCCGTGCTGGACAGGACAAGCTTTTGCAAAGTCTTGTGCAAAAGTTACAAGTAGCTACCACCGTCCCCGATATCCTCACTCCCCATTCCACCATCAACTCATTACCTGAACTAGGTGCAACTAGTCGTAATGAAATTTTGTATAGAAGTTAGTTATTTGTTAGTGGTCAGTTGTCAGTGGTTAGTTGTCAGTGGTTGAGTACACCGAAAAGTTCTGCGTTAGCGAAGCTTACCGAAGGTATCGCTAAAAAGGGTAGCTGACGATCAAGTTTTAGGGGAAACGTCAAAATGATGATATTTATGGTCTAGTTAGGTAATCTGAGAGTGGAAAGAAAGTAATTTTTAGAAGTCCCTAATAACTACTGACTACTGACTACTGACTACTGACCATTGACTCTTGACTGGGGAATAATTTCTGTCACTACCCTACCGCTAGATTTACCACCTCTAACAACGATATCTTCAGTTTGTAGATTACCTACGGCTGTTTCACCCGTAAAATTTAATGGCGGATCAACTTGCCGATAAACTACATTTCCCTGTCCTTCTAGTAATTTCTTGTCCAGATACCAAGTGAGTGTTTGAGATTTGAGGGACTGACGACGTTGACCTATAGCGTTGACATTTCCTTTTAAATAAACCGTTTTCTGCGGTATCTTCATTTCACCTTGATTGGCAGTGACCGTCACATTTTCAGCTTGGTGGAACACGCGCACGGGGGAATTTGTAGATACTGTTTCCGTGTTCATATTCCAGGTCATAGACTCACTAACTATTTGCATTGGTGGGTCTAGTAAGACTACCTGGGCATCTTTTTTAAGAGTAGCAACTTTAGTTTTGAGGTTGACTTCCGCAGAATTGCCTTTGCCACGGTCGGTAATTTGATTGTTTTGATAACGGTCAATTTGTATAGGGCGATCGGCAATTAATTTTTCTTGCTTAATCTGCCAAATCAAATGTTCGGTTTGCATTCGCATTTGGGGATCGGCAGAGTTTGCCACTACTTTGCCAGAAAAATCTACACGCTGTTCACGAGTTTTCACTCGCGCTTCCTGCGCCACTGCTTGTAGTTGTTTATGGGTGCCGTTGAGTTGATTGCGGACAATCAATAAATCTTCTTGGGGACGCCATTCTAATTCATTGCCTTGTAATACAATGCCATTGCTGGGATCTGTAGCGAATATCTTTCCTTTGAGAAACAACTGTTTCCCATCTTGTTCAATATCTGCCTGTTCTGCTTTAATTTGGTAAACTATTTTGCCATCTTGGTATAGTTCACCATATGGATTTTCTGCCTGACCAATTTGTTTTTCTTTAGTATATTTTGCTCGTTTAGCTTGGACTTTCCAAATAGGCCGCCCCGCTTCATCAAACTGTTCTAATGCAACACCAAAAAATGTCAAATTGCTATCTTGGGACGAGGAAGTTGAATTATTGTTTTTAGAAACTGTGGGTAATTTTCCACCACAAGCAACTAAACCAATTAGTAAAAATAAAGTCAAAGGCAGATAATAAAATTTCATACTATGTTGCTTTCATAAATAGTATCTATAAAGAGAAAAGATGAGGGAACAAGCAAACATGATGATTCACTTTCATCGCCCTCATCTCCCTCATTCTTTAGTTACTATTTTTGATGGCAATGTTCCTGCTTTTTTGATGTTTGATAGAAAATTGGTAAAATAACATCATTTCCTTATGGTTCAGGAGGAATTGACAACCGTCAATTTTGGTAATAGGAAATCAGGAATTAAAACTTATTTTCCCATTCCCTATTCCCGATTCCCTTGCAGATGAAGTTTTTCATGAATCTTGGATTTCCAATTGTTCATCAATATCTCGCGGGTCTTCCAAAAAACCCATAGTGGATAAAGGTCGATATGGATAGCTTTGACGTGGGGTTTTTTGAATATCTTCTTTGATGGCTTCTAAATCAATATAGCGATCGCTAACATTGATTAAGCTATCACTTGTCATTGAGCGCAAACTGACTACTTCTACCCGCACACCGCGATAGCTGACTGAATTTACCGCATATGCTAGATCCCCATCGCCACTGACTAAAACTGCGGTATCATAGGAATCTACCAAAGCCATCATGTCTACGGCTATTTCTACATCCAAATTCGCTTTTTTAGAACCATCTGGTAGCTGTACTAAATCCTTGGCAATCACTCGGTAGCCATTACGACGCATCCATAGTAGAAATCCCTGTTGCTTCTCGTTTGTCCGGTCTACTCCTGTGTAGAAGAAAGCACGCAACAGTCTAGAACCCCCAGTTAATCGACATAGTAACTTGGTGTAATCTATTTCAATGCCTAGTTGCAATGCAGCATAAAATAGATTTGAGCCATCAATAAATATGGCTACACGCCCCCGATTCTCTAAAACTTGTTCAGGCGTAAATATTGAATCGTTTTCCAAATTATTCAACATTGTTGTCATACCTCGGTTATTATCCTTGTTAGTTTTGATACAAAATTCCAAATTTGACATGCTAGAGCGGTTTATGATAATTTTCTGGGGCTAATATTTTTCAGCCCCATAAAATTTTTTGACAAGAGAATAAGAAATTGAACAAAATCAGATATTGAGCGATTAAAAGGACTAATCGTTTTTAAGGAGTTCTATTCGCTTAAAAATTGGTCGGGGTGTACCCAAGTGTTGTTTACTAGATAGTACTCCCCATGTTGCATGGGTAGAAAAAGGAGCAGTAATTGCAGTATCTCTTTGATTGTTAAAGTCAATTCCAAAGCCCAGCTGCTGATAAATATCACTACTGATATTCGGAATCACTGGAGACAGAAGATAAGCTGCTAGTCTAACAGATTCGAGAACTGCGTAAAGTACTTTTTCTACTTCCTGCTGCTGCCCTTGTTTATATAATGACCAAGGAGCTTGGTCGTCAATAAACTTATTGCTGGCTTGCACAAGCAAAAGGATTGCTTCGCAAGCTTGACTGAAAGCTAGCGCTTCATAGGCTTGTTTTACCTGTTCCCCCAGAGGTAAACCAATCGCTTTCAGAGGATTTTCGGCAGAAATGGCTTCATGGGCAATTGACAGTACATCTCCAGCACAGTATTTTTTCACCATGTTCAAGGTGCGATTTAACAAATTGCCTAAATCATTTGCCAAATCTGCATTCAGAACATTAATGAATCTAACTTCATTAAAATCGCCATCTTTGCCAAATTCGATTTCCTTAAGGAAGTAATAACGAACGGCGTCACTACCATAGCGTTGAACTAGGGCGACGGGATCAAGAGTATTACCTAAAGCTTTACCCATCTTCTGACCATCTTTGGTCAAAAAGCCATGTCCAAATACCCGTTTCGGCAAAGGTAAGCCAGCTGACATTAGCATTGCTGGCCAGTAGACTGCATGGAAACGTAGAATATCTTTACCAATTAGGTGCAAGTTTATCGGCCACCATGTCGCTAAGGCATTTGCTAAAGTCGGTTCTGCATCTGGTTCTAATAATGCCGTTACATAACCAAGCAGTGCATCAAACCAGACATAAAGGGTGTGATTGGGGTCAGTTGGTACTGGAAAACCCCAGTCTAGATTTACTCGCGAAATTGAAAAGTCTTGCAATCCCTGCTCTACAAAGTTTAAAACTTCGTTACGGCGACTTTCTGGTTGGATAAAATTTGGTTGGGATTGATAAAACTCTTGCAGTTGTTCTTGATATTTGGATAAGCGGAAGAAGTAGTTTTGTTCGTCTCGCCACTCGACTTCTTTGTTAGTATGAATGGGGCAACGATGCCCTTCTAACAATTCTCGTTCTTCCTTAAATTCTTCGCAAGATACGCAGTACCAGCCTTTCTGTTGTCCCTGATATATATCGCCTTTTTCCCAGACTCTATAGAAGAATTCTTTCACAATTGCTTCGTGACGAGTGGCAGTAGTGCGACTAAAGCGATCATATTGAATATTCAATAACTGCCATAAGTTGGCAAAGCTGGGCACAATTTCATCACAAAACTCTTGTGGTGCTTTGCCTACACTTTCTGCCGATCGCTGAATTTTTTGCCCGTGTTCATCTGTACCTGTAATTAACAATACTTGACGACCCAAAAGCCTGTAAAAACGGGCTATCACATCTGCTGCCATTGTTGTATAAGCACTGCCGACGTGAGGGACATCGTTTACATAATATAACGGTGTTGTCAGTGCAAATGTCTTTTCTGTTTTATCCGCTAAATTCATACAAAATAACAAAACAATTTATTAAAACGTTTTTTGACTTTAAATAGCAAAACCACGCAATTATATAACATTAGCCCCATTTTTTCAAACTTTACTATCATGCTAGCAAATTTATAGATAAGAGAATTATTTTGTAATTATCTATAAATCTACCTAGTTTCAGGGCAAAACACGAAAATTAAGTACTAATAATCATTTTGAATGGTTTCTATTATATGGATTGTGGCTGCAAGTACAGAACACGAAAACCAGAAAAGTTAACTGTCTGTGTGAATAGAACATTTCTACCTTAGGGTGGTCATGGTAATAGTAAAGAAATGTAAAATTTAAATCAAGATAAACTGAGATATTTTCTGAAAAATATACTGATTAGGTATGAGTCTAAATAGTCCCCTGGATTTTTCCCGCACTTTCTTAGCGGCGATGTCAACACGGATGTTCTGCTATTACCAAGACCGCATTCCCCAAGATGCGAGTTTGTTAGTAGTCAGCAATCATCGCAGCTTTATGGATGCACTGGTTTTGATGGCGGCGCTGTCAAGTCCAATTCGTTTTGCTTGCCATCATTACATGGGTCAAGTGCCGGTGATGCGGGAGTTTGTGACAGAACAACTAGGGTGCTTTCCTCTGGAGGATACCCAAAACCGTCAACAAAGCTTTTTTGTGCAATCACAGATATTATTGCGCTCAAAGCAGATGGTGGGAGTATTTCCGGAAGGAACTAAGCCGATGGTGAAATTTACCCAGCCAAATCATCTGGGTGAATTTCAGCGGGGGTTTGCTCATTTGGCATTGCGGGCTGATGTGCAGGATTTAGCTATTTTACCGATCGCCATCGCCTCCTTAGAAGAAGTAAACACTAATGGTTTTCCCTTGAGACTATTGAGTTTATTCGATCCTTCTGAACCTTTGTTTAATCAAGCTGGTTGGCATCCCTTAGTGATATATCGTCGGCTTGCCGTATTAATCGGTCGTCCTTACTGGATTACCCCCCAACATCAACAGAAATATCATGGCAAACAAGCAAAAACTGTTGTCGCTGAACTGACAGAACACTGCTACAGTGAAATTGCCCAGTTACTACATCAAGGTTGTTATTAACGAGTTGTAACTTGTTTATGTGACAACTACAACTAAAAGGTATAGAAAACATACCTTTATATACCTAGAGTAATATATGAAGGACAAGCGCAGAAATTATGTAACTAGTTTTCTGGAATTAATTCGGCTTTTTTGCCGACAAACTAATTATTATATTAGTTGTGCTAAATTGATTTACCCTTGAGTCATCAAGCTATATTCAATTTAGTTTTTCCTTACCAAGGTCTGATTTGATCAGACTTGTAAACGCAGTATACCATTGCGAAGCTAGTCTGATCTCAGACTGACAAAGTATTAGTTTCGTATAAGTAAAACCCTATCAGAGCTATAAATTTAACTGAATTAATTGAAATTTTCCAATGCCAGAAATTGAGCTAAAACCGTGTTTCCTGACTCCTAAACGAGTACAACTAGAGTATCCGTTGTTTGTGTATTTGCCAGGAATGGATGGAACTGGTCAACTATTGCGATCGCAAACTGCGGGATTAGAAAGAGGCTTTGACGTGCGCTGTTTGGCGATCCCCAGGAAAGACCTGACTAGTTGGGAGGTGTTAGTCGATAACGTCTTGGACTTAATATACGCAGAATTAGAAAAAAGCTCCACTAGGCCAGTTTACTTGTGTGGCGAGTCCTTTGGGGGCTGTTTGGCGATGAAAGTAGCAATCAAAGCGCGGCTTTTGTTTAAGCGAATTATCCTAATTAACCCAGCTTCAGCCTTTCAACTTCGCCCTGTGTTAAATTGGGCATCTCAACTAACTTACTTAGTGCCAGAATGCCTTTATGATGTTGGTGCAGTGGGATTGTTGCCATTTTTAGCATCTTTGGAACGCATGACAAGAAGCGATCGCCATGAGTTACTGAAAACAATGCGTTCTGTACCACCCGAAACAGTGCATTGGCGGTTATCTTTGCTAAGAGAGTTTGAAGTTGATGAAAACCAGTTACGTCACCTCAAACAACCTGCTTTGTTAATTGCTGGTGCTAGGGATCGGCTTTTACCTTCTGTGACTGAAGTCAGGCGGATAGCAAATATTTTACCCAACGCCAAGATAATCGTATTGCCTGAGAGTGGACACGCCTGCTTATTAGAGAAAGATATTAACCTCTATGAAATTCTCAAAAGCCAAAAATTTATAGAAACTAAGCTTGATAAAGCTAAGGGGCTAGAGGTCAAAGGATAAAGTTAAGGTGAAAGGCAATGTCTGTTGACTTGCAACTTTAAGTCTACGCATTTTTTCTACAAATTTAAGAAAGCCTTGTAAGAAATAGAATTTATTGACTCCTCTAAAAGCATTATTTATAAGGCTTTTAGATATCAGTGACTGCTCAACTTCCTTGCTCGGTCGCAGTTCATTTCAATAAATAAATTTTTTAACTTGCTATCATTCGTCTAATACAACACGATATTACTTTACGCTGAAAGATTTTCATCTTCACTAAAACTGAGCAAATTTGTTTCTAAATCATAGAAAAAATGTAATCCGCATCCACCAACTTTGCCCATAGCATCTTTATATTTATGTAACCATTGCTTCATTTTGTCTAATCCTGTTTCTACTAACTGGCTTTTTACCAAGCTCACACAAGTTCGCGGTACTGGATAAACAGTAATTGACCATTTTGGTTCATACCAACCATACTCTATTGCTTTATTAGAGCTAGTCAAGCTAACTAATTGATGTGAATAAGTAACGCTCAAAACTTTCGCAGGATTTTTAATCTTATGTGGTTCTTGACAGGAATCATAAAAAGCAATGCTAAGTTGGTCTAATTGAGGTGTTTCTAATAGTGCCTTTGATAATATTCCAGCACTAATAGGGTAGGACATCAAGCGTGAAAGTTTATTTTTGTATTTTGTAGGAATCATGTACTTGATTTGCAATTTAGATTAAATATATGATTAAAAATTCTTTAGAGTATGAGTTCAGCCTTATGTGTCTTAAGAAATTTTAGGCTAAACATTATAATGCTACGACAGCACAGTAAGTTGCTAATCAAAGATTAGGAAGCTAAAATCCGGCTCTCCTTTAATAAGTAAGCAACTACTAAGAAAAAGTTTTTGATTAATGCGTACAAAACAATAGCTGTTGAGGTTCTTAGCCGCCAATGTGTCGCACCTTGATTGCTTGATTGTGGCTATTGCTTTAGCTCATCAGTTGCTTTCAACCCCTGCTCAAATTCGTCAATAGCTTGAATTGAATCCGAGATTGTCAGACATCGCTCTAGCAAAGAAATGTCTAATTCTGGCAGTATCTCACTTTTAGAGAGAGCTTCATACCCATAAGTATCAGGATAAACAGTGGCAAGCTCAGTTTGGGAATTGTCCCGTAGATGGTATAACTTAAACTGGTTTCTCTCCCAAAACCAGACTTCTGCAACTCCTAATCTTCGGTAGATTTCCAGTTTGCTGACATTACCACTAGTCAAAACTACTTCTATAGCTAAATCTGATACTTTTTTCTCTTCACCTATGCAGTAACACTCATCTGGTTCTGCACCAGCTTTTTTTGCTTTGTTTTTAAAAGTAGAACTTCCCATAGGTACAAACCGAATGCGCTTGCTGTAGAAGAAACGCTCTAACAGCATCCCTAAATTCGTTTTGATTTTTTCATGTCTGATTGATGGCGACACGATTTCTAATATTCCATCTAAATAATTAACACGGTAATGAGAGTTGTTTTCTAGTTTCGCTAGTAGCGATTCATAGCTTTCCCAACTCACACCACTACTGATAAACCTTTCTTCTGGGTCGTTACCATGACCCAATTCTGGTTCATCAATTAGTTCTTTAAGACTGCTGACCATTGTCATCTCTCCTGTTACTTTTTGAGATCAAGGTGAGTTCTGCATTTATTTCATGCTGATTTCTCCATAACATCTGTTTAGATATTATCGCCAAATAAAGCGATCGCTCTGACTTTGACCTCGCAATAGAGATTACAGCATTGCCCAACCTTAGATGCCTAAAGTGTATACCATTGAAAGATGTCAAGCGACTCACGCTTTGGCTACAACCTGAATAGCAAGACTTTCAGGACAGTGCTTAACAATGTTAGACAAATCCCAAGAAAAAGCAGAGGTGAAGTCATCAGTTAATTCACCTACAAAACCATCAGAAGTAGAAATCAAGGTTCAACCATCAGTAGCAGACAAACCCTCTGTATTTGAGTCTTTGGCAAAAAATGTTGCTCAAACTGGCAAAGGATTTGTTGACACAGCCGTAGGAGTGGGTTCAGCTGCGGCAAAACAAACACAAAAGTTAATTGAGCAAACAACTCAAACCACTGGTAGAGTCGTCAATCGTCTGAGTGAAAATTGGCTAATTCGTAAACTATCTGGGGTATTAAATTTAAATTGGCTGATTGGTTCTACCAATGTTGTTGATTTAGAAAAAGCAGAAGCAGCAGTCAACACACTCAAGCAAAAATATCCCCGTGAATCACCAAGTCAGATTTCTCACCGCATCATGGTAGAAAAAGCAACCAAAGCAGGAGGGATCGGATTAGCAACTAGTATTTTGCCAGGAGTAGCGACAGCATTATTCGCAATTGATTTAGCAGCAACAACAGAATTACAGTCAGAAATGCTTTATCAAATTGCATCTGCCTATGGCTTAGATTTAAAAGACCCTGCTCGCAAAGGTGAAGTTTTAGCAATTTTTGGTTTAGCATTGGGTGGCGGTCGTCTTTTGAAAGCTGCGGGATTAGGCTTACTGCGAAACGTGCCTTTTGCTGGTGCAGCGATCGCTGCCAGTTCAAATGCGACAATGATTTATTCGTTGGGGTATGCAGCTTGTCGATTTTATGAAGCCAAGCTAGATGCATCCGTATCACTGGCATCACCGCAGACACTAACAACTTTAAAACAACAGAGTGAACAATATCTAGAAACAGCGATCGCTCAACAATCGGTAATGGATCAAATTTTAGTTCACATGATCCTTGCTAGTCATCCAGAGAAGACTTGGGAAGAAATTTTACCAGAGTTGCAAGCTATAAATCTCAGTCCTAGTTCCTTGGATGTAATTGCCCAAAATATTAAATCGCCCCAGCCTTTAGAAACACTGCTGAATCAGTTGAACCGTGATTTTGCCATACCTTTATTGGCACAGTGTGAAAAAATTGCCAAGCTTGACACTCAGGTTACACCAATTGAACACGAGATTATTCAAGCGATCGCCAACAAATTTGATATTGATCTAAAGTCAATAGTCAATAGTCAATAGTCAAGAGTCAATAGTCAGTTGTTATTCTCCCTCATCCCCTCGCCCCTTAGCCTGAAAAAAGAATTTTGAGCAATACTGGTACAAGAAGGAATATTTACACAAAATCCCAACATGGCAATTCAACCTAGTGATACGCCTTTATTAGAATGGGCGGGTGATACTTTAGCAATTGGATTATTTGAAGATGCTGTAGACTTCACCGATGAACTAGCGACTTTAAACGAGAAGTTTGGCGGCATTTTAAAAGAACTGGTTGCCGAAGAAAAATTTACAGGCAAAGCCAACAGCACCATTTTCACTCGTGTGGGTGCTGGTAGCTCAATTAAGAAAGTGATTTTCGTAGGTTTGGGTAAAGCAGAAGCGCTAAAATTAGACACTGTGCGACGTGCTGCTGCTGCTGTAGCCAAAGTAGCGAAAAAGCAAAAAAGCAAAACTTTGGGCTTGAGTTTGCCATTATGGAATAATGATCCAGCGGCAACAGCCCAAGCGATCGCAGAAGGAATACAACTAGCACTTTACCAAGATACTCGCTTTAAGTCTGAGCCAGAAGATAAAGATCCAGAAATAGAAAGCATAGATTTACTAGGATTTTCTGGACAAGAAGCAGCCATTGCCCGCGCCAATCAAATCGTGTCAGGTGTAATTTTGGCAAGGCAGTTAGTAGCAGCACCAGCTAATGCAGTCACACCAATTACCTTAGCCGAAACCGCGCAAGCGATCGCAAAAGACCACGGTTTGCAATTAGAAATTCTCGAACGGGAAGACTGTGAAAAGTTGGGCATGGGTGCATTTTTGGGAGTTGCCCAAGCTTCAGACTTGCCACCAAAATTTATTCATCTCACTTACAAACCAGAAGGTATACCTAAGAAAAAACTGGCAATTATAGGTAAAGGTTTAACCTTCGACTCTGGCGGACTTAACATTAAAGGTGCTGGTAGCGGCATCGAAACCATGAAAATGGATATGGGTGGCGCAGCTGCTACCTTGGGTGCAGCCAAAGCAATCGGTCAATTAAAGCCAGAGGTTGAAGTACACTTTATCTCGGCGGCCACTGAGAATATGATTAGCGGTCATGCCATGCACCCTGGTGATATCCTCAGAGCATCTAACGGCAAAACCATCGAAGTCAACAACACTGATGCTGAGGGACGTTTGACTTTAGCAGATGCTTTAGTCTTTGCCGATAAATTAGGATTAGATGCGATCGTCGATTTAGCCACCTTGACTGGTGCTTGTGTGATTGCTTTAGGCGACGACATTGCCGGTTTGTATACTCCCGATGATGCCGTAGCTTCCCAGCTAGAGAAAGCTGCTGAAACATCAGGGGAAAAAGTGTGGCGGATGCCAATGGAAGAAAAATATTTTGAAGGATTAAAATCCGGCATTGCCGACATGAAAAACACCGGGCCACGTCCTGGTGGTTCCATTACCGCAGCTCTTTTCCTCAAGCAATTTGTCAAAGATACCCCTTGGGCGCACTTAGACATTGCTGGGCCAGTGTGGGCAGATAAAGACAATGGCTACAACAACGCTGGCGCAACCGGTTACGGCGTTCGTACATTGGTTAACTGGGTGCTTGCTGAATAGGTAATAGGTAATAGGTAATGGGTAATGGGTAATGGGTAATGGGTGATGAGTAATAGTAAAATCCAATTCCCAATTCCCAATTAGCAATTCCCAATTACCAATTACCAATTCCCAATGCCCAATTCCCAAATTCATGCTATCTTGGGCTAGCCATCAAAACCTGTTGCAATAATGACAAGCGTAATTTGGCTGTCAGAAAGTTACGGTTTTTCAGCAAAGCCATCTGGTAAAATTTGTAAGGTTTCTAGAAGCTCTGAGCGATGAGATCGACTGGCGTACGGATAGCAATTGACGCAATGGGAGGGGATCATGCACCCGGAGAAATCGTTGCTGGCGCATTGCGAGCAATGGAAGAGTTGGGTGTAAAAGTCCTGTTGGTGGGCGATCCCCAGCAAATTGAAGCTGCGTTGCCACCAAAAACGAATATGGAGCAGGTAGAGATCGTTCCTGCCCAAGAAGCGATCGCTATGGATGAGGAGCCTTTAAACGCAGTTAGGCGTAAACGCAAGGCTTCCATTAATGTAGCGATGGATTTAGTTAAAAATCAGCAGGCAGATGCTGTGTTCTCTGCTGGCCACTCTGGGGCAGCAATGGCAGCAGCTTTGCTCCGCCTGGGACGATTGCCAGGAATTGACCGCCCAGCTATTGGAACGGTTTTTCCCACGATCATCGCTGGCAAACCAGTAATGATACTTGATGTCGGCGCTAATGTAGACTGCCGCCCTAAGTTTTTAGAGCAGTTTGCAGTCATGGGGACAATCTATAGTCAATGCGTCTTGGGTACAACCGAACCCAAGGTAGGTTTATTGAATATCGGTGAAGAAGATACTAAGGGTAATGAGGTAGCTCTCCGCGCTCACCAACTGCTGCGGGAAAATCCCCAAATTACTTTTATTGGTAATGCCGAAGGGCGTGATGTGCTTTCCGGTAACTTTGATGTAATTGTATGTGATGGCTTTGTAGGCAATGTGTTATTAAAATTTGCCGAAGCCGTTGGAGAAGTGATTCTGCAAATATTGCGCGAAGAATTACCCCAAGGATTACACGGTCAAATCGGCACGGCACTTTTAAAACCCAACCTCAAACGAATTAAGCAACGAATGGATCACGCAGAACATGGTGGTGCTTTACTCTTGGGCGTAGCCGGAATTTGTTTTATCGGCCACGGTAGCTCTCAAGCACCCTCAATTTATAATGCCATTCGTATGGCAAAAGAAGCTGTGGATAATCAGGTACTGCAACGACTCCAGTCGCAATATCAAATCCTACAGCAAGACAATGATTAGCAATCAGCACTAGGCAGTCAATAGTCAATCAATAGTCAAAAATTCAGCTATCCCGTATTGAATTTGCACTTTTGGGCAGTAAAAATGCCCATGCCACAAGAAGCAATTAGTTGTTTAAAGGATGCAAGTTAATTCAGAAGCTCATGACTAGTGATGAATGACTATTGACCAATGACTATTGACCATTGACTAAAAGCTGATAGCTTCGGAGGGCAGGAGTGGAAAAACTAGGCATAGCAATTACCGGAAGTGGCTCGGCAGTACCAGAAACTTCCATGGACAACCAGGCACTAAGTGAACTCGTTGAAACATCTGATGAGTGGATTAGCACAAGAACAGGAATTCGTCAACGGCGTTTGGCACTTCCTACTGAGTCATTGACTACGCTGGCAACAGCTGCTAGCAGTCAAGCGATCGCTGCTGCTGGAATTAAACCAACCGACTTAGATTTGATTTTACTGGCAACATCTACGCCTGATGACTTGTTTGGCACCGCTTGTAGGATACAAGCCCAATTAGGAGCCACCAAGGCAGTAGCTTTTGATTTGACAGCTGCTTGCTCTGGATTTGTATTCGGACTAGTCACAGCTGCCCAATACATCAGGACAGGAGTTTATCAAAATGTACTCCTGATAGGAGCAGATATCCTCTCTCGTTGGGTAGATTGGCAAGACCGACGTACTTGTGTATTGTTCGGTGATGGTGCTGGAGCAGTGGTATTGCAGGCGAATGATAGCGATCGCTTACTGGGTTTTGCGCTCAAAAGTGATGGCACTCAAAATCACTACCTTAATCTTAACTATCAAGCATCACCCCAAGAACTGATTCCAGGCACACAAATTACTCAAGGCACTTTCCAACCCATAACCATGAATGGCAAAGAAGTATACCGCTTTGCTGCTCAAAAAGTGCCAGAAATTATTGACAAAGCCTTGTTTCAAGCTAACTTGAGTGTTGACCAAATAGACTGGCTACTTTTACATCAAGCTAACCAACGGATTCTTGATACTGTAGCCCAACGTCTTAATATTCCAGAACATAAAGTAATTAGCAATCTCGCTAATTATGGTAATACCTCCGCTGCCTCTATTCCCCTAGCCCTAGATGAAGCTGTACGCCAAGGCAAAATCAAACCCAATGACATCATTGCTACATCCGGCTTTGGTGCAGGTCTAACTTGGGGCGCGGCAATTTTTCAATGGGGAAGGTGAAGAGTTAGGAGTTAGGAGTTATGAGTTTTTAATTAACTCCTCACTCATAACTCTTAACTCTTGACTTCTTTGACCACTGACCACTGACTAATGACTAATGACTAAAACTGCATGGGTGTTTCCCGGACAAGGTTCTCAAGCACTAGGAATGGGAACGGACTTATTAGATATACCATCCGTTAAAGAAAAATTTGACCAAGCCGAGGCAATTTTGGGCTGGTCTGTCACAGAAATATGTCAAAACGAAGAAGATAAATTATCGCAGACGCTATATACTCAACCAAGTCTGTATGTGGTAGAAAGTATTCTTGCCGATCTCATTCGAGAACGGGGACACAAGCCAGATTTAGTTGCTGGTCACAGTTTAGGAGAATATATAGCGCTTTATATTGCTGGTGTTTTTGATTGGTCAGCGGGATTACACCTAGTCAAACGCCGTGCTGAACTCATGGATAGTGCCGCAGGTGGGATGATGGCAGCTTTGATGAACTTTGACCGGGAAAAGTTGGAAAAAGTCATCGCCGAAACTCCCGATGTGGTGTTAGCAAACGATAATAGCTCAACTCAGGTAGTAATCTCTGGTACTCCAGAAGCTGTACAAGGGGTGATGTCTCAAGTAAAGGCTAAGCGGGCAATTCCTCTAAAAGTTTCTGGGGCATTTCACTCACCCTTAATGGCTGCTGCTGCTGCCGAGTTCCAAGATATTCTAGAATCGGTAGTATTTCAGCCAGCCAATGTGCCAGTGTTATCAAATGTAGAACCAGTTGCATCTATGGATGCCGAGATTTTAAAACAGCGCTTAAGTCAACAAATGACTGGTTCAGTAAGGTGGCGAGAAATTTCTCTACAATTACCAGCCAACGATATTCAGGAAGTAGTGGAAATTGGCCCTGGCAATGTGCTGACAGGTTTGATTAAACGCATCAGCCCTGGTTTAATCTTAAAGAACGTCCGTAATGCCGCTGAGTTGCCGGATTAGGGACTCTAAGGGGCAGGGGCGCAGGGGGATGGGGAGATGGGGAGATAGATGAGGGAGAAGTTGGAAATAACTTCTTTTTACTGTTTCCTATGCCCTATGCCCCATGCCCTATGCCCCATGCCCCATGCCCAATTCCCAATCCCTAATTTTTTATGTCTCGAAGTCGTGAACCCTTTGTTAGTCTGGCACTCTACCACGCCTTTAAATGGTCGGTCGTCAGCCCCATGCTTCATGCTTACTTTCGGGGTAATATTTATGGTACGGAAAATGTTCCCCAATCAGGGCCGCTGGTGGTGGTAAGCAATCATGCAAGTTACTTTGATCCGCCAATTGTCTCGAATTGTGTGCGCCGTCCAGTGGCATACATGGCTAAAGAAGAGTTGTTTGAAATCCCAGTTTTGGCACAAGCAATTAGATTGTATGGCGCTTACCCAGTTAGTCGGGGAACTAGCGATCGCACTGCCATTCGTTCAGCTTTAGAGTATCTTGAGAATGGCTGGGCTGTAGGTGTGTTTTTGCAAGGTACTCGCACCCCAGATGGTAAAATCACAGACCCTAAAAGAGGTGCAGTGCTACTAGCCGCTAAGGCAAAAGCACCACTATTGCCAGTGAGTTTGTGGGGAAGCGAAAGAATTTTAGAAAAAGGCTCGAAATTACCCCGTGCAGTTCCCCTTACTATTAGGATTGGCCCGGTGATTGATACTCCTAGTTCTACCAATAAAGAAGAATTGGAAGCAGTGACACATAAATGTGCAACAGTCATTAATGAAATGCACGATTTAGGGCGTTAACTGAGAACTTAATAAATATGCTTTAGGGGGGTGGCGATCGCCACTCTATTTCTGTATGTTTAAAAATCTCACACCAATTTGTCATTTGTCATTAGGAATTTAAGAAATATCAGTTCGAGTTAAGGACTTAAGTTCGATCACTTGAATGAGAAAATAAAGGTTTAAGACTGTCAAAACTAACGACACAATCAAGGTTTCGCCTTATCCTAAATTCAGGTATTTTGAAATTGGTATAACTATGACTATTTTCAATACAAAATCCGTCTTGAAAAGTTTGCTCAACGGGGGGAACCCCCGCACGCAACTTTTCGCAAAATCCAAAATCCAAAATCCAAAATTATATGAGCGGTCTTGAAGCCAAAAGTATTTGGGATAAATTGAATAATTTGGCATTAGTCCGCTTTTTACTGTTGTTTGCTTCTGGCTGGGCAGTTGTGCAGCTTTTAGCTTACTTTGAGGCGGTCATTGTGATTTTCACATTCGCTGCAATTTTAGCTTTTTTACTTAGCTATCCTGTCGATTGGTTACGGCGTTTTTTACCCCACGGTGTCGCAGTAATTGTCGTTTTTTTGCTCAGCATTGTAATTCTTGGTGGTCTAGCAATTACCGTAGGTTTAACGATTCTATCGCAAGGACAACAATTAATTGATAGTATTAGTGTATTTTTAAATTCTTTAATACCTTTATTAGACCGATTAGAAGCATTTTTGCAAAGTCGTAATCTTCAGGTAGATTTAAATTTCATTGAAGAGCAATTACGTAATCAAGCTGTCTCAAGTCTTGTCACTAGTTTGGCTATTTTGCAAGCATTTTTGACTAATTTCGTAACTTTTATCTTGATTGCCGTTGTAGCTTTTTTCATGCTCCTAGACGGAGAAAAGCTTTGGAGTTTACTTTTAAAGATAATACCAAAGCAACGGCGTAGTAGATTGACAAATATTATCAAACGCGCTTTCTTAGGATTTTTTCGAGGTCAGTTGTTATTAAGTTTATTTTTAACGAGTGCGACTTTTTTAGTTTTCTTATTATTAAACGTACCTTTTGCCTTGGTATTATCAGTCATAGTCGGAATTATTGACATTATTCCTGGCATAGGAGCAACACTAGGAATTGCCACAATTACTCTAGTAGTTTTATCTCAAGGTGTTTGGTTAGCATTAAAAGTATTGGTAGCTTGCATTGTACTCCAACAGATACAAGATAATTTGATTGCACCACGAATTATGCAAAATGCTTTGAATCTTAATCCCGTAGTGGTATTTTTTGCTTTGTTAGTAGGTGCTAGAGTTGCAGGTTTACTCGGTGTTTTTATCTCTATTCCCATTACTGGAGTACTAGTATCTTTGTTTGAGATTGATGAGATGAAAGCCGAAACTTAATTGGGAGTTAGGAGTTAGTAAGGTTGCAATGCTTTGTGCCTGTACAGGAGTTTTAAGTTAATAATTAATGTAAAATAATCTGTAAGGCAAAAAAATTGGGGAATTATGTCTTCAGATTTAAGAGCAGAATTAACACAAAACCTCGACGAGGCAGAATGGGAGTGGTTAATTCCTCATGCACAGCGAGATGCAGTGATTGTAGTGACGCGAGAATTAGATTTACTGGATGTGGCAGAAGCGATCGCTAATGATAATATTCCATCAGTACAACAGTGGATTGATGAACAACTAATCGCCAAACCAACCACAGTACAGCTAGGAGAATGGAATGGCGATCGCACCAAACGATTTCACACCCTGATAATACAGCCCTATGTTCTCGTGCAAGAAATAAACTGATGGCTGATAACTGTTAATGGTTAACAGACTGCTTATTTTTATCATCTGCACCAGTGTATCCGGTTGCAACCCACACTAAAGCTCTGACTCCATCACGGATGGATTTTCTTAGTGGTTCAGACGGTTGTTCTGAAGGAACTGGTACTGTTTTGAACTCAATACCCCGACTACCTAAAACGATATCGCCAATGACAGAAGCACGGCGCATATGGTAGTCAGAAGTAATTAAATAAACGCTCTTGATCCCGCGAGCTTGCAAATCGTCTACTAAAGTAGTAAAATTTGTAACAGTATCTACAGCTTCGTAATCCAGGTGTAAACGTTTGGGATCAACGCCAGCCTTGATAAACACTTTTTGGGTGTATATAGGTGGACTACCGCCAGAAATCCATATTGGTAAATTTGGATGCTGGCGTGCAAAATTTGCTGTAAACTTTTCTCGTTCTAGACGTTTGGTTGAACCACCCAAGACTACCATTGCTTGCGGTTGTATGTACTCGTTTCGTGCCTCTTTGTATCCTAACCACATTAGTAGTGGCAGGGCAAGAAACATAAACCGAATTGATTTACCTGTAAACAAGAGATTATTCTTCAAGGTTCTATGAATTTATCTGTTGAGACAGAATTTCCTCTAAAAAAACATAAATAACTATGTAGGGTAGCAGATTTATAGAAAATCTACCCCTGTGATCCCTGTCTATTCTTTTAATACACTTCTAATCGCGCTAATCCGCAAATAGTTTTCAGTGATGCATTATCCTACCCTGGATTAGGCAATTGATCAAAGACTTTTGACCAATTATTTGATTTAATTTTATTTTAACGACGGGACTGGTGCAACTTGAGCGTACGACCTAGCGCGAGACAAAAGCTGCTAACGCTCAAATGCTTGCCATTACAGGTTTATACTGTCACTACTCTATGGATGATAGTCATTTGATAGTCATTTAGCCAAAATATACAAATATTTCTTATGTAAACCAGCATAATAAAAGTATAAAATAATACTTTTATAGTTATCAGATAACTAGTGATACTCATGGTTAAGCACACACATGGAGGTAAACGCAATGGCGCTGGTAGAACTAGTAAATGGGGTGATGAAGTAAAGACTCAAGTTTATAGATTACCTCTTAATAATGTACATTCCATTTCCATAATTTACCTGTAAGGTACTTTCCAACCTCCTAAAACTCATAGGAGGTCATAGGAGGTTTTCCTTTTTTATCAGATAACTTATCCGATAAAAATTAGTAAACACTCTATTAATCAATAAAAAACACCTGGTTGATTAGGTGGTTAATTATGTGTAATTATGACAGTGAATTAATCCTAGCTTTGTTTATCCTTTTCAGTTAAAATTCAGGAACAAACAAGTCTCTTTTATTACCTGCATAGTATTTATAAATTATCTCAGGAGAATTGCCCACCAATCGGGCAACATCTTTAGCATCTAATCCATTCTCTAGCGCTAAAGTAATGAAAGTATGCCTAGTTTGATAAGGTTTCCTGTATTCAATACCTAACCCATCTAGTACAACTTTCCAAGTACGCTTTCTAAAGTTGTCAGTATCAATATAGGTTTTCCCTTGAGGACTAGGGAACAAAATATCATCATTATTTTTGCCTTCACATACTCTTTCAAGTATAGGTTTTAATTTTTGGTTAACCGGGAATCTCCTTTTTTCTTGAGTTTTTAATCCTGATTTTTTAGCCAGTCCTTTGTCTGTTAGAACAACTGCACAATCAAACGTTATATATCTAAAGTCATCAGAAACATGTTTTCTTTCTAGTGCAATAGCTTCTGACGGTCTACAGCCAGTGAAAAATAGAAATTCTACATAGTCAGCATAATAAGAATGCTTAACTCTAGAATGTTTATGGCAAAATTGATTGCTCCGAAATGCTTGAATTATTAAGTCTCTTTCATAGATGCTAAATGGGTTGATATCACCATCATCATTTTTTTGTAATTTAGGAATTGTGATTTCACTAGACATCCCAAGAAAAGGATTATTAGTAATAATTTTTGACTCAATTGCCCAGTTACAACACGCACTTAAACGAACAATAAATCTTTTAGCTGATTCTGGAGGGATATTACTTAAAACCCAATCTCTAATTTCAACAGCTTTCTCTAAATCATGAGTAGGCAATCTGCGTACATAGCTACTAAAAGTTCTCCACTGAAACCTCATTGTGCTGGGCGATGAATTTTTTCTTTTATGTTCTATAAACTTTTCCCAGATTTCATGAAGACTAACAGAGTATTCTGATTTCTCTGTCTCTACTAATCGAAAGAATTCAGGACGGTATTTATTTAACGTGTAGTCAAAAGTTCCTGGGACAAGAATATTGGCTTGAATGTCCCTCTCTATCTCTTTGGCTTTAGCTTCGGCTATCTGACGGTTCCCTGGCGTGTCATTCAGTCCAAGCGTTAAGTATTTTTGCTTTCCATTAAATAATTGTCGGGGTAACTGCAACCGTAAGCGATTACGGAAACGGTTAACTATGACGGAACCTTTAGTATTGCGTTTTCCTGATTGCATAATAAATATTTTAGACGCTCAGTCTAACATACTATATTTGTGATAGTCATTTGATAGTCAATTTAGGTTATTTAATAAACATTAAACAGTGCGTCTGTACTATATTTCTGCTTGTAGGGCAAAAAATAAATCCCTAAAACCTTTATTATTACTAGGTTTCAGGGATTTAAGAAAATACGGGACTGGTGCGACTTGAACGCACGACCTAGCGCTTAGGAGGCGCTCGCTCTATCCAACTGAGCTACAGCCCCAAAAAAGTGCTATGTATAATTATAACAGTTTTAGCTAGACTGCCATGAATTGTCCCAAGGACTCCCGCCTGTTTCTAAACCGCAGAGAGAACTTTGTGCTTTCAAGATTATTTGAGATTGTTGATTACTGATTTTTCGCAACTCTAAATTTAGCTTTCCTTGCATTGTGTCCTGACAACAGAAGCTTAAACCATTGACTGTCGGCGCACGCAAGGGTGTACCAGGTAGATGGGTAGTTCCTGTCAATTCAACCTCGTAGTCGAGATTACGTGCTTGCATTTGCCATCTACCCCAAGGCTGAATATTCCACTCTACTTGAGAGTTCCAAGGGACAAATTCATAAAATTTGCCTTGATAGTGTAAACCAATCATTGCTACTGATTCCATCCACCACAATACACCCCGCCTTCCACCACCAGCAGTCAATGCCAAGTCTGGTTCACTATCAAAACTATTACAATTGAGCCAAAACCATTTTTGGGGAAATGCACCACCCCAATTTTTCTCTCCGTAGGCTGGCACGTTTTTGAATTCATAGATCTTACCATTCCAATCAATCCAACCACTGGCTAAGCCGTGTGCCATCAAAATTTGCCATCCGGGTTCAAAAATTTGTAAAAATGACAGCCAACCGGCTGTTGATTGCTGAATGCTATTTTGATTACCCCAACCGTAGATCGGTTGAATTTCGTACTGCCAACGGCAATAATTATTAGTGGCGCGATCGCGAATCACTCCCTGATTTAAAGTAGCTGTAGCTTGATAGCCTTCTTGCACATGGCGCTCAAACTCTGCTGGTAATAGGTAAATTGGTTCGGTATTTAAATCAGTTTTACCCCAATGACCCAAACCTAAAACATCTCGACTACCCCAAAATTTTGTCACATCAGGAAAAGTACGACACAGATACTCGTCATTGGGGCCAAGCACTTGTGCTGCACCACCGCTATGGGGTTTACCGCCAATGGGGTCTTCGATGGAGTACATAAAAGCAAATGTTTGCTTAATCTCAGGCAAAGTTACGCGGTAATACCAACCTTCAAAAAAGCGGCGGCTACTACCGTCCCAGTGATAGCCGCTATGAGGGGTTTGAGTGAGCTGCCAAGAATGATTGGGAATAATTAACATAGATTTACATAGTTACATATTCTCAGTAGGCGCGATGTCAAACGACAAGCCACCAGAGCATTCACACCTCGATATCAATCATGCTTACGAAATTTTGGGACTGATACCTGGTGCATCTTTAGCACAAGTGAAACAAGCTTACCGTAAGCTGGTTAAAGTTTGGCATCCCGATCGCTTTTCTGACCAAAAGCAAAAACAACAAGCTGAGGAAAAAATCAAAATCATCAATGCAGCGTACAATAAACTTAGGTCTGAAAATCTACCCGAAAATCCAACTGTTGTCAATCCAGCTTCATCTTTCCCAAAAAATCCCCCAAAAGTATCTGTCAATCGTTGGGATGCAGAGACTTACTATAACTTTGGCGTAGAGAATGCTACTAAAGGATTTTACCAAGAAGCGATCGCAGACTTTACACAAGCGATTCGCCTCAACCCTAACTATATAGAAGCGTACAAATATCGAGGGTTGGTTTGCTCTCAACTCGGATATGAACATAGAGCGACTTCAGATTTAAATAAAGCTGCACAGCTTGAATTTGATTTGAGTATTGGCAACACTGCTTTTAAACCACAATCAAGACGGTTACAGCGAATAGAATTTGTCTCCAAGCCTAAACCTCTGGCTGTTGTCGAAAGATTGTGTCAGAAAATCAAAAGGTTTTTGAGATTCAACAGATAATGTTGAGTGCTGGCTAATAACATAATTATGCTAACTGGGATTATTCCGTTGCTTTCAATCCCAATGATAAAACCCTTGTTAGTAGTTACCACGCTGGCTCATAAATTACCGATCTTCACAAGTGTCACCAGTGTTTACACGGTCATGTTATCACTATAGATTAGCTTTACAATTTATTTATATATCATCTTTAAAATATTACAATTACTTTAACTAAATTTAATTAAATAGTGTAAGCTAACATTGCAATTTTGTAGATGTTTGACAGCTATCAAACAAATATCAAATATTTATAAACAACAAACAATTTCAATTTTTACTTCTCTTGATAGGTTTTAATCTATTCTTCTGGTAGAACCAAACGAGTATCTAAAACTTTAATATTTAAGCAGATATCAAGTTTTACTACAAACAACTCTGGATAAATATAAAACTTTTTCAAGCAGTTAAAAACTCATTTGACAAAATTTCCAGTTAAGGAGTGAAATCAAAACAATGACTCTTCCTAATAATCATCAAAACGAAAACACTGAAATTAAGCAAGAATCTTACACCGGAACTGACGGTAACACCCACACCCACATGACACGAACTACCGAAACCGTTAATAACAAAACAGCTAATCCCAACTCTTATCAGCATGGTTATTTACATGGTCGTAGTAGCGAACGTAGCTACCAGCAAGCTTATTTAGCTGAACGTGACAATAACAACGCAGCACGTGGGTTACTGTTGGGTGTTATTTTAACCTCTTTGATTACTTTAATTGGAAGTGCAGTTTGGTACTTCAATCAACGCGACAACGCAACAGTTGACAATGTTGAAAAAAATACCACGCCTGTTTTGGTTCCTGTACCGAGTAACAATAGTCCTACTCCTAGTGCATCTCCTCAACCAGAAACTACGATTATTGAAAGAACTAGAGAAGTACCTGTTCCGGTTCCAGTTCCGCAACAGCAAGTTTCGCCCCCAACCACATCTTCCACACCGAACATTAACATTACTGTTCCACCCCAGCAGCCCGCAATAGAAAAAGCACCTTCTGCAACTCAAACGACGCCCAAACAGACACAAAGCCCAACAAACTCTACTGATAACACTTCTGTTCCCGACAGCAACAGTGATACCTCTAAAACCACTTCACCTCAAAAAATAGACCAATCAAACGGTACATCTAGTAACGATTCTTCTACCACTGGTGATACTAGTACAGGTGGCTCTGCTAAATAACGGCTAGCTTCTCAATTCTTATATACGCTTAATACTACCAACATTTCCAGCAGTATGTACTAAACGGAGCAATTCTTAAGAAAGATTTCCAAATTGTTGCAATAAATTAATGGTACTCAAGTTTGGTAAACATACTACCAAACATCAAAAAGAGGATGCTAAATTAAGAGCAAGGTACAAAAAGGTTAAAAGTTAGTTAAACAAAACCTTGAGATTAGAGCCTGTACCTCCTGCTCTAATATCGTTGCAATCACGAATCAATTGACGCATCTTGTGAAAGTGTTTTCGCCTTGAGTTTATTGATTTTTTGGAGGTTTTTGAACGTACAGCCAGAAATGCCTGCCTATTGGAATCGGTGATGCTCAATTTTGAATGAAATGATTGCAAATATTGTCCACCTTATTTGAGCTATATCTCCTCTGTTTTTTCAATTTCCTCAAAACTATTGCATATTTAATAAACCGCCAAAAGTTGCTGATATTTATCCATCGTAGCTTTTGGCGGTTATTGTTATGAGTAAAGATAAATTCCATAATCCAGAATTTCATAACATTTTGGATTTGGGATTTTGAATTGAAAATCACTTCTGTACCTGAGTTTTCAGCAATCTATCTGCCGCAATCATTTTTTAAATTGGTATTCAATCTCGACTATTGACTGTCTAACGTGATCACGGTCACTTCTGGCGGACAAAATAAACGTCCTGGTCGATAAGTTCCCAAGCCACGATTGACATATAACTGATTATTTGCTACTTGGTGAAAGCCTTGTGCCCATTCCCAATATCGCACCACTTTTGAGCAATCTCCCAGTAAAAATGGTACCCAACGCCGCAATTTTTTGGGAAGTTGTTTCAGCAGCTTTTTATAATGCAAGACTACAGGCCCAACGCCTGGTAATACAATATGACCACCGTGGGTATGACCAGATAATTGTAAATCTACTCGCCATTGTTCCAAGATTTTAGCAGTATCTGGGTTGTGAGATAAAACAATGCGGGGTTTAGAGGGATCTAGCTGATTCATGATTAGTGCTGGGTTAAATTCCCGCGACCAATAATCAGCCAGTCCTACTATTGGTAATTCTTGTCCTAGGGGATAGGCGATTTCATTCCAAAGGACATTAATCCCAATGCTGGTAAAGGCTGATGTCACTTCCTGTTTGGAGTGATTGTAGTGAATGTCATGATTGCCGAGTACAGCATAAATACCATAGCGACTTTGTAGATGTTTGAGTCGCAGTACAAGCTGGTGAATTGGAGTCGGATCGTCGGTTACATAGTCACCAGTTAATACAATTAAATCTGGTTCAGCTTCATTAGTGGCAGCGATCGCATTTTCCAACATTTCCTCTGACAGCCGCAAACCATCGTAGTGAAAATCTGACAACTGTACCAATTTTGTACCTTGTAAAGACGTTGGAAGTTCCGCAATCTTAACCGTTAATTCATCTACACTTAAACTTCCTGTAAACAACCAGTGCATAGTATATCAAGCCTCCTCCTACCAGTTTTTACAGCTTATCAAAAATCAAAATGTATCTTGAGTAAGTAGAAAAATTTAATCATAACCAATTGACTTTATAGCGTAATTATTGTGACTCAATAGCCATCCATCATCAGTTATTACATCATAACCAATTCACTTTCTAGGTTAATTACTGTCACTTCTGGCGGACAAAATAAACGTCCTGGAAGATAAGTTCCTAAACCACGATTGACATATAACTGATTTTTTCCCACTTGATGCAAACCCTGTGACCATTCCCAATGATGTAGTACAAAGTAATTTTTACGGAGAAACGGTAGGCGACGGCGTATTTTTAAAGGTATTTTTGGCAGAATATTTTTTTGATAAAGTAGCACAGGGCCAAGTCCGGGTATGACGATTTGACCTCCATGAGTATGACCAGATAGTTGCAAATCTACTCGCCATGCTTGCAATATTTCGGCGGTATCTGGATTATGGGATAAAACAATCCGGGGTGTGGCGGAGTCTAGCTGGTTCATCACTGGTTGAGGATTGAATTCTCGTGAGTAACGATCTGCTAGTCCTACTAATGGTAATTCTTTGCCAAATGGATAGGCGATTTCATTCCACAGGACACGCACCCCAATGCTTGTAAGCGCAGCTGTGACTTCGGTTTTTGCATTGCGATAACGGATGTCGTGATTCCCTAATATCGCATAAATGCCAGCGTTACTTTGCAAATGTTTGAGTCGCTGTACCAGTGTGTGAATAGGTTCTGGACTTGTGGTGATATAGTCACCAGTTAATAGTACTAAATCAGGTTTTGCTTCGTTGCTCAGGGCGATCGCTTTTTCTAACATCTTCTCAGACAACCGCAAACCATCATAGTGAAAGTCTGACATCTGCACCAACTTCTTACCTTGTAAGGTTGCAGGTAAACCCGCAATTTTAACCGTTAATCTCTGTACACTTAACGGCCCAGATAACAACCTGTGCATAACGTACTTAATAAACTTGAATAATAGCGCTTACAGCTTAACTAAAAATTATGCGATCGCCTGTAGCAACTGATATAACTTATTGAAAACTTTATGAATAACTGTAGCGTTTTATGTATTTATACTCGTTTGCTTTGAGTTGGGTGTGCGATCAAAGCCAAGCGATCGCACTATGAAACATTACAGTGTTGCTGAGTGATATTATGGATTAGTGTCACGCAGAGGCGCAGAGGCGCAGAGTCGCAGAGAGTGGGAGTTTTTTGCAACGCTAACTTTACTACTCTAAACGCCAAATTTCCTTGAGCTTTTTAATTAAATGTTCTTGCCGTTTTTCGATAATTTCTGGTGTCCATTCTTTTTCTATTAGCACTTGTGTAGTTAGTGCAAAGTTACAAATACCTGCTTTGGTAGTGAAATACTTCTGTTTTTTCAGTTCAAAGTCGTAATTTTGGGCGAGAGAGTTTTTTGATGAAGAAAGTAAGACTAAGTTACCTATGCGATGAACATATTTATTGTGTGCTTCTTGAGTGGGAAACCAATTCAACCATTCACTATTAGAGGCTGGATTTTGCGGTAATACATGCTCGACAGTAATATTAGGAAAGTTATACAAACTTTTGACTTCTGAGATTGCATGATCTAAGCGAAGCAAAACATAAAGTCTAATTTTTCTAATTAAATAAAGGTCTTTATCGAGAATTTCAATAATTTGTTTTTGTTCTTCAGGCTTTAATTGCAACGGTGAATCAGGTGTATACAAGTCTTGTCCTTTTTCAATCGCTTGCAGCAACTTGCTATAACGTTCGATGCGTTCATTAATATTACTTCGCATCACCATTAGTCCTGAAGCAAGGCGATCCAAATCTGAGAAGAAATGTAGTAGTAAATCAGGATTATGATAATTACGCGAGAGGTATAAAATAGCTGGTGGTATCCAATCTGAATTATCAATCCAGTGCAACCATCTAAAGCTTTGATTTATCTCCTCTGCAAGTCTATCGCTTTTATATGTTCGATGATTAATGTCATCAAAAGCATCAGAAAAAGGAATGAGAATTTTGTCAATTAATTCCTGCGGATAATCGGTGGGACTTGGTTTAACCTGTTTGATAAATTCTTTAAGTATGGTGTCACGAGGCTTTGCTTGTCCGTAAATCATCCTGATATGGGAAAAAAGGCTCTTAAAAGTATCACGTCCTAGTTTATCTTCTGTCTCTTCCCATTTAGCGCTGTACTTATCTTGTTTTTCTGCTGAAATTTTGCCAATAATTTCTGCTTTTAAAATATCTGCATGAGATAAATCCATACCTCGATTGTTCAGGACAGAAAATATACGATATGCAGAATCAATATCTGGAGTTGAAACCACAACTAAAAAACATCGATCAGTGATGAATTGAATCAGGCGTTTAAGCTGAACCTCAGTAAATTTTTTTAGTCGCTGTACAAAACATAATACATTATCTTTGAAATTTTTTCTGCTATCTGATAGTTTAGCTAGATGTATCTCTTTCAGTTTCTCAATACCGCTTTCATCCTGAATATATTCTTTGAAAAATTGTGCATCTCGCTCACGAACAGTCAAACGATAAACGTTTTTATCATGATCAAAATCATGTTCTTGATAAAGATATTTTGTTAATTTGTGTGCATGTTCTTTAGAAACTGATGCTCGTAAAGCTGCTAGTAGTATAGTGAGTGTTGTTAAACGCTGCTGTCCATCCACAACTTGAGCATCTGGTTTATCTCCTTTTATTAGTACAATGCTTCCTAGAAAGTAAGGGTTGATATCATCAATTTTATCGTCGCTGTCTCCTAAAGCAGTAACTAAATCTTCAAATAGTTCTCCAGCTTCATCTACAGTCCATGCATAGGGACGTTGATATAGAGGAATATTAAAAATAAATTCATCACTGAAGACTTTCTTAAGGGGACATTCAGTAGCCTGAATTTTGAACGCGCTCATATATATTTCCTTTAGTGGTGTAGTAGATTGCACTCCACTAAAGTTAGTTTTCCCAATGATCAGGGTGATTATTGAAATTGTTACAGAATTTTTTAAGCTGTAGCTGATTTTTACAATTTGACGAGTCAGAAAGAAAGTTCGCTACTCTGCATAAAATGTGTTAAGGATTGAAGAAGCGATCGCACCGAATACCAGACTTTCATACTAACCTTGTATTTTTCAGTTCTTCAGAATGGAATAGACATTATCTGATTAATCTATTCCTCAGAGGATGTTTGGAAAGTCGTAAAGTATACTCAAAACCCCTCTCCAAACCTCTCCCCGAAAGGTCGATAGGCTTTGAATTCCCCCTTTCCGCGTCGGAAAGGGGGTCAGGGGGTTAGGTCTTGGATGACTTTGATGTTTCGCATAATACTTTTCAAACATCCTCTAAGGTTTCTTTTATAAACAAGCTCTAAGACTGATGGCTAAATTGATTTATACGATTTATGCGTAACGTCAGAGCTAATGAAGGAATAAGATTAGCGATCGCACTAATCCTTCTCAAAACAAATGTTAGTTTACACTTGGCTAAGGCTACGGTTCATCAGCTTTCGGAATTGCCAAATCTTGAGGTCGCACAATTGTAATTCCTGATACCACTGCAAAATCACTCGGATTGAACGTTAGAATGTGTGTCACCTCATGTACAAGCATGGTTGCAAGAATACGAACGTCATGAGTATGCTTACCCATTACTTTATTAACTGTCACCAAGTCTAACCAATATGAAAAAATCTGTGGAGATTCTTCTATTAAGGGAAAACGATTAATAAGCTGATCTATGATGCTTCTCGCCTGCTCTACAGACCACCCTAAACCGTTCACTTCAACTGGCCGAGTAGCAACGACCCATAGTTCAACAAGCACTTGCGCCGTCAGGTAACATTCGTGTCCTTGGGTCAGTAAATAACATATTGAATCTGTTGCAAGGCTATGCTGTATATCTGAAGGGTTAGAGAAACGCAAAACAACATTCGTATCAAGCAGGTATTTGCTCATTCGTCATAAATGCTTTGGCGACTGAAAGCTTCATCAGGAAGGCTTACATTGGTTTTAGGAAGCTGAGAAACCCACTGGCGGAACTCTTTAGCCCGTTCTACTGGGGTTTTACTTTGCAAAAAAGGAGTAGATGGTTTGGCTTGCCTAGCTTGATACTCAATAAAGGCGATGAAATCAGCAATCTTGTGGAGTTGTTCCTCGTTGAGCTTATCTAGTTCTCGCTTGAGGTTTTCTCGCAGCATAATCAATGGTTGTGCGACAGCAGTTTTCTTTTATCGTAACTTATATAAGCTGTCACGGATTTAAATCGCACTCACCTCAAAGCTCAACTTGATAGCGATCGCGCTCAGAATCTATAATTGCTCCTGTATCAATTTGACCGTGATAAGGCTTGTGGGTGGCATATTCAGATATAACTTTTCGTACAATCTCACGATATTTTGCTAGTTTATCCATTGCACAATCCTCACTTGTTGCTCATCAAAAACAATTAAACGGATTTGTATCCGATTGAGGATTAACTGACCAAAGCGTTCTAAAAAGAAATTTTCATAGACTCGCTGGGGAATAGCTAGATAAAGTAAACGTTCTGATTCTAATTCTAATCGCTCATAGTTATAGGCTAGGCAATGCCCAGCCTATTGATTACTAGAAATTCTCACACGTTCGCGATCGCCAAATTTTCCAGATTTCACAGATTGAACCAGTTTATTTGACAACTCCCAAAACAGGTGCAATTTCAGACTTTGCCACAGTAGGAACAAATAATCCCTTGGCATAGATCTGGGGATTGCTTTGTGAGATGATACTGTAAGATTGGCGAACTTGAGCATTCACTGCCACAGTCTTGACATCATACATCTGCATAGCCACCTTCGGGTAGAAGCCGATACCAATAATTAGCACGATAAAACAAGCAGCAATAAACACTTCCCTCGGACTAGCATCTCTGTAGGCTGATTCGGTAGGTAAGAGACAGTCAGTACCAAAACAAACTGTTCCTTCGTCTTCTTGATTTTCTAAGCTTGCATTATTAATATCGCATACCAGCGCTGCACCCTTGCCATAAAATACCTGGCGCAACATGGAAAGTAAATAGATTGGTGTGAGGATAACCCCCACTGCGGCGAGAAAAACTGTCACTGTGCAGAAAGTTGAACTATAAACATCGCTGGTTGTCACACCCAGGAATACTGAAAGTTCACCAACAAAGCCACTCATACCGGGAAGCGCCAAAGATGCCATTGCACCTATGGTAAACAATGCAAACACTTTGGGCATGGCTTGACCAATACCACCCATATCTTTCATTAGCATTGTGTGGGTGCGATCGTAAGTAACCCCTGCCAAGAAGAACAACACTGAGGCAATCAAACCGTGGGAAATCATCTGCAACATAGCGCCATTGATTCCCAAATCAGTGAAGGATGCAATACCAAGCAGCACAAACCCCATGTGTGAAATCGACGAATAAGCCAAACGCCGCTTCATATTGGTCTGAGCAAAGGAGTTTAATGCACCATAGATAATGTTAACAACACCCAAAATGGTTAGAACCGGCGCAAAGTAAATGTGTGCATCGGGTAATATCTCCAAATTCAGGCGAATCAGCCCATAACCTCCCATTTTCAGCAAGACACCAGCCAGAATCATCGACACAGGAGAAGATGCTTCACCATGAGCATCAGGTAACCATGTGTGCATGGGGAAAACTGCAAGCTTGACACCAAATGCAATCAGCAAACCAGCATAAAGCAGCAGTTGTAGACCAAGGGGGTACTCTTTCATGCCGAGGGCGGTGATATCAAATGTTATGTTACCGCCACCGTATAGTGCCATTGCCAGAGCTGCCACCAAAATAAATATAGAAGCTGCTGCCGTATACAGTAAGAATTTTGTTGCTGCATAGCGACGCTTTTGTCCACCCCAAATGCAGACTAGTAGGTAGACGGGAATCAGCTCGACTTCCCACATTATGAAAAACAGTAGTAAGTCTTTGGCAACGAATACCCCCACCTGTGCAGAATACAGCACAAGCATCAGAAAATAAAACAGGCGGGGTCGGTGATCAACTTGCCAGGCGGAAAAAATTGACAGTGTGGTGACAAAGCCTGCTAGAAGCACAAGTGGAACTGAAAGTCCATCGACCGATACAGCCCAGTTCAGACCTAACTGAGGCATCCAGGCATAATTTTCCACGAGTTGGAAACTAGCACTGCTGACATCGTAATACTTCCAAAAGGCATAGCACATCAAAGCAAAGTCTGCGATACCTACACCAAGTGCATACCAACGCACGCGCTTGCCATCTTTATCAGGCAGCACAGGGATGAGCAAGGAAGCAATAAGTGGTAGCAAGACGATCGCGGTCAGCCAAGGGAATCGATCAGCTATCATGTCAATAGGAAAAAATGCTTAGTTTGGGAATAATGTCATATTACTAAACTTTGTAACAATTTCTTCATAAGACTTTTCCCCATCTATGGATAGATGCAAGATTTATAAATGCTTCTAAGCTGAGATAATTTTAGATTTTAAATTTTAGATTTTGGATTCAAGCCTAAACCTGAAATCAAAAAGGGTTTTGCAGCCATCGCGGTTTCAACTATGGAACAAATCCAAAATTGTCAATCTAACATCAAAAATCACTTGACAAACCATCAAAATATGACTGTCCCAGTGATTATAGATACAGACGGTGGTGTTGATGATGCCTTGGCATTAATTATGGCGTTGAACTCGCCGCAATTGGATATTAAAGCAATTACCGTTGTCGCTGGTAATATCAATGTAGAACAAGCAACTAACAATGTATTGCGGGTATTGAGTATTGTCCAACCGCATACCTGGCCTATTGTTGCTAAAGGCTGTGAAAAACCTCTAGTTAAACCTTTGTTCAATGCGGCGGGGATTCATGGTGCAGATGGGCTAGGTGAATTAGATCGCTTTGTACAAGCTGATGGTACACCCCGCTATCCTCAACTTAATATTGAACCATCTACAGACAATGCTATTGATGTGATTCTCAAAGCAGCCCAAGAGTACGGCGATAGGCTGTTGATTGTGACTTTAGGGCCATTAACCAATCTAGCAACAGCAATTCAACAAGATGCCGCAATCATGAAACAAATAGGGCGGATAGTGATTATGGGTGGGGCTGTCACCGTACCTGGAAATATTACACCAGCGGCTGAATTTAACTTTTTTGTAGATCCTGATGCGGCTCAAGTTGTTATGGAATCAGGAATTGCTTTAACGTTAGTAGGTTTGGATGTAGCGATGAAAGCTCCCCTTCCACGCCAATTGGTGGAAGATAATTTACAGCGTCGTCCTGACAAAGTTACCCAGTTTATCGCCGATTGTACCGAAATTTATATGGCTTTTTATCGCGATTATGAAGGCTTTTACGGCTGTTATTTACACGATCCTTTGGCAATGGCTGTGGCTATCGATCCGAGTCTGGTAACTACTGAATCACTTTATGTAATGGTGGAAACTAAAGGACGATTTACCACTGGCTTATCTCTAGCTGATCGCCGCGATCGCCGAGATCATCAAAATAATCCACCTAATGCAGAAGTTTGTTTAGATGTTGATACCCAACGGTTTTTAAAGCTGTTTGCTCAACTTGTATGACATGTTCCCATGGTGTGTAGGGTGGGCAAATGTTTGCTCACCCTACTTCTAACTAGAAGTTCTCGAACTTAGCGATCGCATTCTGCAACTTCTCCACCACTTCATCCACAGAGATAGCACCCAATTCCCCAGAAGCACGGGTACGAATACTCAAGGTGTTGGTTTCTACTTCTTTGGCTCCTACCACTGCCATTACTGGTATTTTATCCTTCTCGGCGTTGCGGATGAGTTTACCCAAGCGATCGCCACTGGTATCCACCTCTGCACGAATACCCAATGCCTGCATCTTTGCTACTACATCTTTTGTAAAGTCTAACTGTGCTTCACCCACTGGCAGCAATCTCGCTTGTACTGGTGCTAACCACAAGGGAAAATCACCCGCATATTCTTCAATTAGGATGCCAATCAATCGTTCCAGCGAACCAAAAGGTGCGCGGTGAATCATCACTGGACGTTTGCGAGAACCATCTTCAGCAACATATTCCAAATCAAAGCGTTCTGGCAAGTTGTAATCTACCTGGACGGTACCCAATTGCCATTCCCGTTCTAAAGCATCACTAAAGATAAAGTCGAGTTTGGGGCCATAAAAAGCTGCTTCCCCAATTCCCTCAAAGTGTTCCATCCCCAGTTGTTCAACAGCACGGCGAATCGCACCTTCGGCTTTGTCCCAAACTTCATCGGAACCAATATACTTATCACTCGCTGGATCGCGGAAACTAAGTCTAGCTTTAAAGTTCTTCAGTTGCAGTTTATTAAACACTGATAAAATCAAATCCACTACACTGAGAAACTCGCTGTCTAGCTGTTCTGGGGTAACGAACAAGTGGGAATCATCAACGGTAAAACCACGCACCCGCGTTAAACCGCCTAATTCTCCTGATTGTTCATAGCGATAAACAGTACCGAATTCTGCCAAGCGCATCGGTAATTCTCGATAAGAGCGCAACTCGCTCTTATATATTTGGATATGGAAAGGGCAATTCATTGGCTTCATGACAAAGCCCTGTTCTTGCGCGGCGGCTTCCTCATCATCTGCCATCAGGGGAAACATATCTTCTTTATATTTTTGCCAGTGTCCAGAGGTTTTAAATAAATCTACTCTGGCAATGTGGGGTGTCACCACAGGCAAATAACCCCGTTTTAATTGCTCCTGTTTGAGGAAGTCTTCTAAAAGACTCCGCAACAAAGTTCCTTTGGGCGTCCACAAGGGTAAACCAGGCCCCACTAAGTCAGAAAATATAAATAATCCCAGTTCTTTACCGAGTTTACGATGATCGCGCCGCAATGCTTCTTCTTTGCGCCGCTTGTACTCAGCTAATTGTTCTGGAATTTCCCAAGCAGTAGCGTAAATCCGTTGTAGTTGAGCTTTGGTTTCATCCCCACGCCAATAAGCGCCAGCAACAGTTTCTAGTTCGATGGCTTTGGGGTTTAATTCGCTGGTGTTTTCCACATGGGGGCCAGCACACAAATCCCACCATTCATTCCCCAGGTGGTAAATGGTGATTGGTTCTTCTTTAATGTCTGCCAGGATTTCTAACTTGTAAGGTTCTTTTATCTTCTCAATCCGGCTTTGCGCTTCTTCGCGGCTGACTTCTTCTCGAATCACTGGCAGCTTGCGATTGATAATCTTTACCATCTCTTTATAGATGGCTTTGAGATCCTTGTCGCTAAATGGTTCTGGATTGTCAAAGTCATAATAAAAACCATTTTCAATCCAAGGGCCGATTGTGACTTGCGCTTTAGGAAACAACTTTTGTACTGCCATAGCCATCACATGGGAAGCTGTATGGCGAATTTTTTTTAACTTTTCCGACTCGCTGGTACGCGGTAAATACATTTTTTCAGGTTGTTCTGATCCGAAGCTTTGATCAGCGGGAGTCACCGCTGGAACTTCTCTGTGATTGGGAGCTTGATTAGGCGACATCGGTTGCTGAACCATTAGCGAAGTGATTGCAAAAGTAATTTATCAGTTGGAGTTCTCAAAAATCTACTCAAATATAGCAAGGTGTTATGATGTGTAGATTTCTTACTTCAAATATAACGACTGTGAAGTAACTCAACTTGCCTGCGGCTGAAGTATTTGCTCTGCAAATTCAGCTAGAACAAAGACGATCTGATTCCTCTTTTAAGTTTCCCGCCTCATTCGCCGTTGCCACAGTCGAAGTAGAAGAACAAACACGACAATAGCTTAGTGATTTCTGACACAGGCTGAAATTTAATGCAAAATCTGAATATTTGTCAAATTACATTTCTATGCAAAGCTCTGCTTATATCGCTAGATGCCGTCTCTACAGAAGATAGACGAAAAATACTCACGTAATTACTAAAATATAAGTAGTTATTAATACTTATATTTCATGAAGTCTATCTAAAGAGAGAATAAATAAAATGTTAAGAAATGTAAAATACGTTAATATTAACTAAGAAAATTAAAATTAACTTCTCATTTATGCGAGACTCAAATTTACCAGGGCCAGATTTGCTGAAAACGGTTTTAGAACCTCTGCTAGAGGATTTTCAGTATTGGTTTACGCGATCGCGTGAGTTTCTGGAAACAGAGCAACTCTCATTTATGAGTCAACAAGAGCAATCTGATTTACTAGGGCGGATCAAGCAAGCACAAGAGGAACTAAATACTGCAAAGATGCTGTTTGCTGCAACTGGGGGACAAGTAGGAATTGATATGGCAACATTAATGCCTTGGCATCACTTGGTAAAGGAATGTTGGAGTGTAGCAATACGCTTCCGTTCTCAGCAGACAGATGGGTAATTGCAAAATAAGAGAAAATTTTTCTTGAGAGTATAGAATCCTTAACATTATTTTTATTAACAAATAATGTATCCTATGCTACCGTAATTTGAATGACGATTAAAAAATTTGCACAAAATTTGCACAAAATAATACACACAAGCGCTAAGTGCGCCAAATATCTACACTTGCCCGAAGTCACAGAATCTGCAAAACAAAACGTTACAGTATAAGTTTTTAAAATTTGCTGCCTCTGGAGGAAAACCCAATGTTACACCTACTTTACATTCTTGCTTTTACTATTCTTGCCTTTATAGCCGTTGCCAACTTAATTCGCAACTTGATCATGTTTAGTTTTGATCGAGAGCGGCCCTATCCGCCACAGTCTTCGCCGATGGGCAATCAGGGCAACTTCGGTTATCTCTCATCAAAAAAACAGTTCGTACCACATCCAGAATTGTTGGATAGTGCAGGTAACTTAATTAAAGAACCGCTGTTGGTGATGCGTTCAATCAACGTTGAAGATGCCCGTCAACACTTAGATGCTCTTTATGAAGCTTCTCCAGGGCATAAGAGTGAAAATTCGGAAGAAGCGTAAAAAAATTAGCCAAGGTGCAAAACCTTGCACCTATACAAAAGTGATGAGTTAAGAGTTAATAATTGCCGCAACCCCAGTGAGGTGTGCAGATGCTAGCGGCGAGTCAACAGACATCGCTGCTTTTAACTGTATGGATAGTAGCAAACTTTTGCAGCACAAGCAGCAATTATTGATCAGTTTTTCTCAGCCAATTGGACTGCCGATATCATAAGCTAAAACATATCTAAATTGCATGATCACTCGTAGTGGTTGTTCTTTGTCATTAGTCCAAAGTCCTTTATAAATACTTTTGACTAATGACTAATGACAGTCTTCAAAGCGTGATTGTGCAACTTGGACACACATTAACTTAACACCCATAAATAGGGAAATCGCCTTGTTCAATCTATCAAAATACTGAATTTAAATAACAACTTTTGATAAAACAACCTCTATCTGAAGGACGTTATAGCCGCTCAGCCAAACGTAGTAAAAATAGAATGCTAAATCTCATTGAGATGTATTCTATGAAACTAAATTACTTTATGAAAGGGCTTTCCACTGTAGGACGTTGGATAGCTACAACTCTATTTTGTGTATTAGCGATCGCATTTGTTTGGCAAGGTGGGTTTTTCTCCAGCACCACAGCAATGGCTGATAGTAGTGTAAACTTGATTGCATCGGCAGACGCAGGCGATCGCGTCCAAAATAAAGTTAGTAATGATGCTAGACGGGCCAAGAACTTCATTGAAGACACTAAAGAAAAGGTAGAGCGGACTGCAAACAAAAATGCTAGTAAAGTAGACCAAGCAACCGACAATGGTAGTTTATTCGAGCGCAAAGCCAAGAAAGATAGAGCTACAATTGAGAAAAGAGCAGAGGAAGATGCAGCGCGGACTGAAAAAGCAGTAGACAATACAAAGAATGCTGTTGAACGCACTGTTGACAACATCAAGAATGCTTTTGGCAACTAGACAATAAAAGCGGCTAATGCCAAGTGTGAGCAAATATAGGCTCAGCTGCAAGAATTGAAAGCAACAGCAAAAATGTGTAGGAAGAAATCAAGCCAGGCTAACAAAATGCTTGGCTTGATTTACAGCAGATATCAATTGATCGATTTGACTATTGTGTAAACTTTGTGAATAGACACCAGTCGAGCAAGTGGGGAGCAATCAATGTTAGCTTTAAGAAAAAAGCGTTGTATAGAGAGTAGTACACTATGTCATCGGCAGCCATTACCACTGTAATCAAAATGATGGAATCCTTGCCTATTGATGTACAGGAAAAGATTGTAGACCACCTGCGCGATTACATCGACGACTTGCAAGATGAAATTCGCTGGAATGAATCTTTCCAACGAACACAACAGAAACTTATCGCTGCTGCAAGACGTGCCAAACAAGAAATTGCTGAGGGGCAAGCGACTACACTAGACTATGACCAGTTATGAAGTCTGCTGTTCTTCCTTCCTTTTGGACAGAGTATCGACGGTTGAACAGTGATATTAGGCAGAGTGCTAGGAAAGCTTACCATCTATGGGCAAAGAATCCATTTCACCCTTCTTTACACTTCAAGTGCATTAACAGTCAAGAAGGAATTTGGTCTGTGAGAGTAACGCTAGATTTTCGCGCACTGGGAGTATTAGAAGGTGACACAGTTACATGGTTTTGGATTGGAAGTCACGACAATTATGAGCGGTTTTTCTCATAAAGGGAGTAGATAATTTACTACTCCCTACCGACTCTCTAAGCTTCGATAACCACCCTCAGATTGCCACGTTTTTTAGCGACCCGACAGGCGGTAGTGCTACCAGAACGCTCAAATTCTAAATCCAAGATGGTGGTACCAACTTGCAAATTGTGTATTGACAGATGATTAATTGACTCTGGCAAAGCAGGGTCGATAATTCGCAAACAGTTATTTTGAGCGTCAGGCACTAAGTTGACGACCATTTGCACTAGCTGAAATATAGTACCAGTAGCCCAAGCTTGGGGAGTACAAGCTACCGGATATTGTACCGGGGCATGATCACCATTACGTTCGTAACCGCAGAACAATTCCGGGGGACGCTGATAAGGTTGTAGGCTAGTCATATCGAACAAACCTTGAAACAGTTCTAGGGCTTGGTCAATTAAACCCAGCGATCGCAATCCCATGGCAATCAAAGAATTATCATGAGGCCAAACTGAACCAATGTGATATCCCATGGGATTGTAAGCTGGTGACAAACTGCTGAGAGTACGAATACCCCAACCATTAAACATATCTGGTGCCCGCAACCGCTCTGCTACACTGTAAGCTTTTTCCGGTGTGAAAATGCCCAAATGCAAACAGTGTCCTGGATTAGATGTAATACTTTCTACTGGCTTACCGTCTCCATCTAAAGCCAAAGCGCAGAAATCCTGGTCTTCCATCCAGAAATCTCGATTAAAACGTACCTTGAGGTTTCTAGCTTCTTCTTGCCAGCGATCGGCCAAATCAAGCCGTTTCTTCATCCTCGCAATTTCTGCCAAACGTATTTTCGCGGCATAGAAATAAGCTTGTACTTCACATAAAGCGATGGGGCCGTTGGCTAAGTCTCCTTTGCGGTCTACAATACAGTCGCCGGAGTCTTTCCACCCCTGGTTAACTAGACCTCGTTTAGATTTACGGTAGTAGGTCAAATAACCAGTTGGTTGGGCATTACGATCAATCCACTCCATTGCTGCTAAAGCATTAGGCCAAAGTTGCTCTAGGGTTTCTTGATCGTGCGTCCAAGTGTAGTACTCAGCATACAGCATCAACCACAGCGGAGTAGCATCAACTGTACCGTAGTAGGGTGTGTGGGGAATTTCCTCACAGCGAGCCATTTCCCCCAACCGCAACTCGTGCAAAATCTTGCCTGGTTCTTCTTCGCGCCAGTCGTCCTCGTTTTGACCTTGATATTGTGCCAGAAGCATTAAAGTCTCTTTGGCAATTTGCGGGTTTAACATCAGAGTTTGGGAAGCTGTAATCAGCGAATCACGCCCAAACAAAGTAGAAAACCAAGGCACTCCGGCGGATACAGTCTTATACTTGCCAAAAGACTGGCGTAACAAATACATATCTTGCTCAGCTCGTTCAATCACTCGATTGAACATGCTTTTATCTGAACTGATACGTGTAATTTGTTGTACCCAATTTTGCTCCTCCATCAACTCCGCAGCTTTAGCCTGTGGTAGGGTATACGCTGCACTGACAGTGGAACTGGACGTGTTATTGGTAAGCATGTTTATCCGATAGCCCAGCTTGCGAGTCTCGTGAGAAGCCAACTCTAGCTGCCAAATTGCTGTGTAACCTTTGAAATGGTCTGGTTGGTAATGTTGGAATTGGATGCGGGATTCCATGATCAAGCCATCTAGACCTTGATAGGCTAATGTTAAGAATTCAGTAGGCTGAGTCTGCACAGGGGCAACGCCATCATTTGTCAAAAATGCTGCTTCCTCTGGTGTCGGTTCCGCTAAGCGTAAAAGCCTACCTTGTTTTTCTCTACCAAAACCCCGAACTTCAAATAAATCCACAAAATCCGCATCAAAGCTGATACTCAGTTCAAAGCTAACGGTAGTTGTGCTGTAGTTGGATATTTCTATTTCTTCAAAGAGTGCGCCATTGAGTACAATTTCCCGGCGAATTCCCACAGTTTCAGCTCTTAGACGTTCATCAATTCTGGGATTGGTACACAGAACTGAGACTGAAAACCCTTTTTCAGCGGTACTACTAAGGAGTACAGGCGATCGCCCTTCAATTTGCAACTCTAAGCGGCTGAGAAATCGCGTATCACTGCAAAACAGCCCCATGCTGGGGTTGCCATCGTTAAGAGAACAGCCAGAAATGTTACCAATCGTATCTGTGACCAAAAATAAATCATCATCTTTGACCGTCAAAGTTGGTTGTGGTCTTTCACTCACAACACAAGGCCACTCAGGGATAGGTAATTGTTCTGCTGGAATAAAAGTTTTTCCGTCCAAGAGAATTTTTTCCGGGTTTATCAATGTATCCGGTGTCATTAGCCAAAGTTCCGTGTAGAGTTCTATATTTTCGTAGTCGGATCAGCCTCAATTAAAGCTAATCAAAACAAGGACGTTGCTAAAGAACGCCTATGAAAGGAGCAAGCTGGAGGAGAAAAGAATTTAAGTTTTTTCAAAAATTCCTAATCATATTTCAATTTAGCAATGTCAAAACAAGATGTGTTAGAAAATTCATTGGAGTCATTGAACTGAAATTAATACTTACATACTGAAATAGACCGAATCACCTGATTTTGCTCAAAAGCAACTGTTGTTAGCCAAGGGCAAAAGACTAGTTTCACCCCAACGGGGTATGCACTTAATCAAGACTGTTGGTAATAGAGCAGGCATAAAACTTATATAACAAATCTTAATAGAGTTATGTGATCTAAATTATGAAGTCAAGGTTGAAAATAGAGGATTTTTGCTTGGTTCATAGGTCATTAATCCTTCATAGTCATCAGCCGCAGAGAATACATACTTTTTTCTTGAAATTATAGCCACTGCAATTGAAAAGTATATAAATTTACTTGAGTATTTTTTATATGTAATTAGACATATTTATTCAAATTAACATTTGAATAATACAGCAGATGGCAGTTGGCAAATTGAAGCAAGGCTGAAGCAGTGTGACTGCTTTACCTCCTATTTCAAAATCTGTATCTTTGTACTAAATGTCAACAAAAACTGCTGTATGGTTAACCATAGAGTCTGCAAGCCATACCTTTGTGTAAATCTTTGCGTCTTGGCAACTGGTGTTGCAAAGGCTCTACCGATAGCCTTTGCATATGGCGTGAAACCTCAAAGCTGCGACCCCCGACGCTCCTACGTCGCTAACGCTACGCTAATATTGCAACACGCTGGCTCCCCAAGGCATCCGATTGCCTTTGGGTGAGGCTGAAAAGTTCTTGTTTTCCAAGATGCGTGCAAGAAGTCTGCTGTATTAATATCAGCTGAGTAAGACTTAGGAATTGATGAGTTGATTTATATAAGCATTTGAAATTTTTACAATTGTTAAAACAGCGATCGCAGTAGATCTGTCCTTTGAATGTATATTGGGCGTAGTAGCCTGTTCTGTTAAATCTCACCATGTCAGCATATGGATAAAAAACACTTGGCTAAAAACCAAAGTTGCTACGTCAGTTGTGTGCAGTTAGCATACCAGGGGCAGAAAGGCAATAACTATAATTGCCGTGATTCATCTGTTTTGACAAAAGGTTGAAAGATGCAGGTGAAAGAGTTTTTTGGCTTTTGCACCTCAGTTCGACAGGAGTCGCAACAAGGATAAGGAGAAAAACCAATGGTCTTGGCTCTTTTTAATTTTTGCAAAGTGCTACTGAGGTGAAAATGGAGAAAAAGGAAAAAAGCAAAAGTCAAAAGAAGAGTAGGGTAAGCAGGGAAAGCATAGGGGAGATGTTGTTGAGCGAATCCCATACATAAGTGCAGAGGACTGAGACTATAGACAGCTTGTACCTCATTGTACGAGACTGGTTATAAATCTTTTTCTTTTTTCAATAAATAAATTTAGTTGCTCTGTCCATTAACTCTCGGCAATCTCCCTCCCCCAGTTTCCCAGCGTCCTCTTTTTCGGTCAAAAGTAAAAAGGGATAGTGCTTATACAGTTGCTTGTTCCTTTGCCCCTTCCCCTTCTTTGTAAAGCGCTACCACTGCCTTTGTGGAAAGTTTTGTCAGGATTGTTTACATATTGCAACTGTTTACTTCACTTGAAAGTCCGTTGTAATTTGTAAAATGCTTCTGTGACCTGGATCTTGTTCAGATTGCGGCTCTCTTTTAACGATATTCATGAGCATTTCGACTTCCGTGCTGAGTGAACTGCTACAGTCCATAACCTACCTGCGGCCCCAGCTATATTTTAAGGCTTCACTAACGGCGCTATCGCACGCGATGGAAGACCAGGTTTTGGCTGCGACTCTAGAGCAACCTCTGGTAATTGCTAGCTTCCAACGAGAGCGATACTATCGCCAAGAAGCTCACCGCTATCAGCGGCTGGCTTTGCGAAGTAATCAAATATACGTTTTATCTGCACCGGAAACTGACTTTAGACACAGTTCGGAATACTATGAAAAGATAGCTTTCGAGCCAGAAGATGCCTTAAGTCAAGAGTGGCATTTGGTGGTGATTGCGGAAAACTATGCTACTTGCCTGGTTTGCCGAGAAAGTCTTGGTTCCATCGCTAAAACTAAGCAAACACCGGAGTTGACCCCCAGTTTAGATATGGACACATCTCGCAGGTTTGAAGGGATTTGGACATCGGAGAGGGGTGTCAGTCTCAAGGCAGCTGAGTTGTTATTAGATAGGATTTTAGTTTACAGACCAGACCTAGCAAGCAAAATTCAGGAGGCACGCCAGAGATTTGACATTGGGGAGACTAGAACCAACAAAAGAGCCAACCAAGTGGCTGAATTTGCTTGTGACATCGACACTGACCCCTTTGTACAACGCCTAGTGACTTACCTGCAAGCTAGCCAGTACAAATTACACAAAGCTTACCGTTCCATTACTGCCCAAGCTCGCAAAGAACGCTTGGTGAATTCAATTAGTACTGCAATTCGGCGATCGCTCGACCCGCACGAAGTCCTGCAAATTGCAGCACAAGAACTTGGACAACACTTAGGGGTTGGTCGGTGTCTGATTTACCGCGCTCAAGCCACAGATGACCAAGCCATAATTGAACATGAGTTTTTGAGCCAAGGTATTTTACCTATTTGTGGTCAAACCTGGGAGTTAGCTAATAACCCCCTGTTTCAGGAAGTAGTCAAACAGGGTGAGGGCGTCTGTGTAGCTGATGCAACTAATGACTTGCGTGTTACTAGTTCAGCCTCACTGTCCTTGATTGTGAAAAAGTTTGCTATTCGTTCATGGTTAATAGAACCAGTGTTGTATCAGGGACGATTGTTAGGCATCGTCGAGTTGCACTATTGCAACTTGCCACCCCATCAATGGCAAACAGGAGAGTTAGATTTAGTCAAAGCGATCGCTACTCATATTGGGTCTGCTCTCATTCAAGCAGAAGCTTATGCTAATTTAGAAGACCTCAACCAGCAACTAGAAGCCCTTGACCGTACCCGCAGCAACTTGATAGCTATCACTGGACACGAACTCCGCACTCCCCTGTCCACCATTCAAGTTTGTCTGGAAAGTCTCGCCAGCGAACCGGATATGCCTGTTGAGTTACAGCAGGTAATGCTCAACACTGCACTTTCCGACTCAGAACGAATGCGGAAACTGGTACAAGATTTCTTAACGCTTTCTAACTTGGAAAGTGGTCGAGTGGAATGGCATCCAGAATCTTTGACTTTACAAGAATGCATAGACTTAGCACTCAGCCGACTTCGTACCCGTTCCCAAGGAGAAAAGCTGCCACAAATCAAAACTCACATTTCCCCAAACCTACCTTTAGTCAGAGCTGACGGCGATTGGCTAGTAGAAGTGCTAGCAAAACTTATAGATAATGCGTATAAGTTTACACCGAGTGAAGGCGAAATCTCTATTAAGGCAATTCGTAACGGCGATCGCATGGTTGAAGTCACCGTGGCTGATAGTGGACGCGGCATCGAACCCAATCGCCTGGAAATCGTGTTTGATCGCTTCTATCAAGAAGAAGGAGCATTGCGACGTACCACCAGCGGCACTGGTTTGGGATTAGCAATTTGCCGCCAAATTGTCAATGGCTGGGGCGGTGAGATTTGGGCCGAGTCCAAGGGCAAAGACCAAGGCAGTCAGTTTCACTTCACTGTACCTGTTGTTCAAAGTAGCCAAGAGGAAAAGCGCTCAAAAGTCAAGAGTAAATAGTCAATGGTCAAAAACTTTGTACTTTTGACTTTTGACTTTTGACTTTTGACTAAAAACTGTTACAGTCTATGACGCGATCGCAATATGATGGTGATGACGGTGTTAGGATGCCCTAAAAACCTTGAGAGAATGCTTATGGCAGAACAACTTTCTGGAAAAACCCCCCTGTATGCCGGCAGCACCGGTGGCTTGCTGACAAAAGCAAGCGTTGAAGAAAAGTACGCTATCACTTGGACTAGCCCCAAAGCACAAGTGTTTGAATTGCCTACAGGTGGTGCTGCAACGATGCACCAAGGTGAAAACCTGTTGTATCTAGCTCGTAAAGAACAAGGCATCGCTTTAGGCGGTCAACTCCGGAAATTTAAAATCACGGACTACAAAATCTACCGGATTTTGCCCACCGGAGAAACCACTTTCATTCACCCAGCTGATGGTGTCTTCCCAGAAAAAGTGAACGAAGGTCGCGAGAAAGTGCGTTTTGTACCCCGCAGAATCGGACAAAACCCCAATCCAGCACAACTCAAGTTTAGTGGTAAATATACCTACGACGCATAGGGACTAGGGACTGGAGACTGGGGACTGGGGACTAGGGACTAGGGACTGGGGACTAGGGACTGGGGACTAGGGACTGGGGACTAGGAAAATCTTTCCAATACCAAGTACCCAATACCCAATCCCCAGTACCCAATACCCAATCCCCAGTACCCAATACCCAGCACCCAATCCCTCACCTGTCTATGATCTTTCCCGATTTTTCCGACTTTCAAGAGCTAGCTTTGCAAGGTAATTTTGTGCCAGTGTATCAGGAGTGGGTAGCAGACCTAGATACACCAGTGTCTGCTTGGTACAAAGTCTGTGCTGGACAGCCCTATAGCTTTTTGTTGGAATCGGTAGAAGGTGGGGAGAAAATAGGGCGTTATAGCCTAGTGGGTTGCGATCCGGTGTGGATTTTGGAAGCCAGGGGCGATAAGTGCATTGAAGATGGGCCTGGGGCTTACCGCACTGTCCAAATACACCGTGATGGTTCGCAAATTGTTTTTGAAGGCGACCCTTTTACAGCTTTAGCTCAATGTCTAGCACCTTATCACCCAGTGAAGTTACCCCAACTCCCCCAAGGAATTGGCGGTTTAGTGGGGTTTTGGGGCTATGAATTAATTCAGTGGATCGAGCCACGTGTGCCTATTCATGCACCTGATGAGCGTAATATTCCTGATGGTTTATGGATGCAGATAGACCATCTGTTAATTTTTGACCAGGTGAAACGAAGAATATGGGCGATCGCTTATGCTGATTTGCGTGATCCAAAAGTGGATTTGCAAACAGCGTATCAAAAAGCTTGCGATCGCGTTACCGAAATGGTAGGCAAGTTATCTCTACCCCTATCACCGCAAAAAACGATATTGGAGTGGACACCCCCAACCAATCAAAAAGCAGAGGTGACAGAAGAATATACAAGTAACTTCACTCGCCCAGAATTTTGTGCCAGCGTCCAAAAAGCAAAAGAATATATCAAAGCAGGCGATATCTTCCAAGTAGTTATTTCTCAGCGGCTATCTACAGAATATACAGGCGACCCCTTTGCACTTTACCGTTCCCTACGCCAAATAAATCCTTCGCCTTACATGGCTTACTTTCACTTCCAAGATTGGCAAATCATTGGTTCTAGTCCCGAAGTGATGGTGAAAGCAGAACGAGACCCTGATGGTGGAGTCATAGCAACAGTACGCCCAATTGCTGGGACACGTCCTAGAGGTAAAACAACTACTGAAGATACAGCATTAGCTAGTGATTTACTCACTGACCCCAAGGAAATTGCTGAACACGTGATGCTCGTTGACTTAGGACGTAATGATTTGGGGCGTGTTTGCCAAAGTGGTAGCGTCAAAGTTGATGAATTAATGGTGGTTGAGCGCTACTCCCATGTGATGCACATTGTCAGTAATGTTGTGGGTAAATTAGCGCCAAATAAAACAGCTTGGGATTTACTGAAAGCTTGCTTCCCAGCTGGTACAGTCAGCGGCGCCCCCAAAATTCGGGCGATGGAGATTATTCACGAGTTAGAACCGACTCGTAGGGGCGTTTATTCTGGTGTTTATGGTTATTACGATTTTGAAGGACAATTGAATAGTGCTATAGCAATTCGCACAATGGTTTTGCATGATAACACCGTTAGTGTGCAAGCTGGTGCGGGTTTGGTGGCTGATTCCGACCCAGAGAAAGAATACGAAGAGACACTGAATAAAGCTAGAGGAATGCTGTTAGCAATTCGTTGTTTACGTTGAAGTTTACCTGATCAAACTTTTTGCACTTCTTGTCCTAACCGATAACTGAGCAAGACTACTAATACAATTTCATGAATTAGCTGATGCTATGGAGGCGTATATTTGCTATACGTCTAAAATTAGACTAATCAATAATTCGTATTTGTAATTATAAAAATCAGATATGGTCTGGATTTGGGAGTTTATATGTGTCTAAATATTCTTATATTTAGTATAAATTAAAACTATTAATAACTCTACGCCCCTACAGCCGATTCGTGTGTTACAAATATTTTTGGAAATGGCATGAGTCCTAGAAAAGAAGAAAAAGAGGACAAAAGGCAAACGTCAGTTGATTCCTGACTTTTGACGGTATGTGAAAAAGGAACTCTAGTGTGGGGTGTAGTAAGACTTTCTTGTTTTCCTTACCCCAAGCCTTGATCAGGGTTTTGGTACTTCCTGTGAAAAGTTAGAGTTGATTCCTCTTTGTGCCTTGACCTCAGTTACTGATGAAATTAGATGTGTTACATAAGCACATTTTATAAAAATCTCACTGAGAAACAATTGCTTAAATGTAACATTTACGTTATATTTCTTAACAAAGCGTTACAAGACTCAGGTAATGCGTTATGCCAGCGATCGCGCTTAGGGTTCTGAATGAATGTGAGTATTCAACTTACAAGCAACAGATTCGCCGTGCATTTGTTGGTGTAATTGCAATCCTGTTGGTTTTGTCTTTGATGTTGACTGTTTTCGCTGTCAGCTCATAACACCTGACTTGCATTTGAGCAAATTTAATTTTTCAGATTTCACTTAACTGTAAATTTCATTGGGATTCTAAAATATGCCATTTACCATCCAGTCGGCTCAAAGTATTTTTCCGGGCACCCTCGTTGCTGACGTTGTTCCAACTACTATTGAATCCTTCAATCAGCTTAAGGCTGAAGATCAACTAGCATTACTGTGGTTTGCCTACACCGAAATGGGTAAAACAATTACGGTTGCGGCTATAGGAGCAGCCAATATGGTTCTCGCGCAAGGCATTTTAGAGCAAATTAAGCAAATGCCTTTTGAGGCTCAAACGCAAGTCATGTGTGATTTGGCTAACCGTGCTGACACTCCCATCTGTCGTTCCTATGCTTCCTTCAGCATGAACCTGAAACTAGGCTTCTGGTTTCAGCTAGCAGAATGGATGGAAAAGGGACTCGTCGCTCCGATTCCAGAAGGCTATCAACTATCTCCCAAAGCAGCCTCAGTGTTGCAAGCAATTCGACAAGCTGATTCAGGTCAACAAATCACCATCCTACGCAATGCTGTAGTTAACATGGGATTTGACCCGAATGCTCCTGGTAGTTACAAAAAAGTTTCCGAACCGGTGGCTCCTCCCACTGCACCAGCATTACGTACTAAAGTGACAATTGAAGGCATTGATAATGCTACAGTGCTGGCCTATATCAATAACATGAATGCCTTTGACTTTGATGCAGCTGTTGCATTGTTTACCTCCGAAGGTGCCTTGCAACCTCCTTTTGAAAGACCGATTGTCGGACAGCAAGCAATCCTCGCATACATGCGTGAACAATGCCAAGGGCTGAAAATGATGCCAGAACGCGGCGTATCTGAGCCAGCAGAAGATGGCTATACCCAAATTAAAGTTACTGGCAAAGTCCAAACTCCCTGGTTCGGTGCCAATGTCGGCATGAATATTGCATGGCGGTTCTTGCTAGACCCCCAAGGCAAAATTTTCTTCGTAGCAGTTGACTTGTTGGCTTCTCCCAAAGAACTGCTGAACCTAGTGCGTAAATAAGCCAGAAGGCATATTTATTGCATACTTTTTCTGTATTGCTACAGAGAATTTGTTGACTGATGACCGATGACAGTTATCAGTCAACATCACTAGATATGCAAGTTAAATATTGAAGGAATAACACTGCTGTGTTAGTCGCTTCTTTAACTGCTTAAGCATAAGTGAATTAGTGAGCGACACACCAAGCTTATGCCATGTTAATTAGCAATTTTTGTAAATTATCATCAATATATTTTTATCAAAATATTTTTTATATTCGGTGCAATGGAGATTTATAAAGCAAGCTGTATGGATGCTGATGAACTTCTAACACGCTATAGTGCAGGTGAGAGAAAATTCAGTCAGGTAAGCCTGCGCTTAGTTAACCTGAGCGAGATGTGTTTATCGGGTATTAATTTAGCTCAAGCTGACTTGGCTAAGGCAAATTTATCTCACTCCAACCTGCGCGGAGCAAATTTGATTGAAGCAAATTTGACGGCGGCTTCCCTATGGAGAACTGACCTCACGAAAGCAAACTTGATTTGGACAAACCTGAAAGCTGCTAACTTGATTCGTGCCAATCTGACTCAGGTAGACTTGTACCAGGCTTCTCTACAACATGCAAACCTGCGTTTAGCAGACCTCAGTGGTGCAGACTTAAGCTATGCGAACCTCAGCGGTGCAGACTTAAGCTATGCAAACCTCAGCGGCGCTTTTTTAGCAAAAGCAAATCTTAGTGGTGCAAACCTCACTGGTGCAAACTTGAGCAACACAGATTTAAGTGATGTGAATTTTGCTAAAGCTATTTTGTTCAAAACCGATTTCAGCTACGTTGATTTCACACAAGTAGATTTGACTAATGTAGATATGGGCGAGTGCTTCCTGAGCAAAGTCAAACTACCTGAACGACGTTTGCTTGAGGTGAATTGACCTGAGATATGTTAAGGTGCGTATGTTGTCGTTAAAAATTGAGTCAAGTGCGATCGCACTATCTATGCGACCTTGAAGTTAATTCTATAGCCAAAACTGGCGATCGCCTTCGACTATACCTGGAGCAATTCCTTGTAACCGCCGATAAGCTATTTTGTCAGAACCGTATAATGGGACGGGTAAGCGAGGTTCTTTCAAAGCCCCGTGATGTAGCAATGTCAGTTTAAGTGTAGCTTATATTAAACTTTCAATTAATACTTGCTGTTTGTGTTCAGGATCGGGAATAACGTTTAAACGCAGAGGATAAGGTAAACCCATTTTCTCAGACTTAACTTCAGTAGTGACTAAAATTACTTCATCCGGTGATAAGCGAAGAGCTAACCCTTTAGTTGGCGCTGTGACTACAGACTGCTGAAATTTATATAGTCGTGGAATCTGAGATTTTACACACTCCACCAAAATAAACTTTGAACCAATAACTTTTGCTCTTTCTCTTAAATTCTTTATTTCATCACCACAAAAATGTCCATCACGGTAAATTAGTACAGTTTTTTGTCTTAATTCAGCAGATGGGAGAAACCTCTCTAGTGTTCTTTTATCAATTGTTTCACCCTCAGTTAAAGCATCTTCCAGTCGGTAACGAATAAACTCACCTCGTTTGTCATAGAGACGCACACTTGCACAGACATTTCTACTTCCAAATCCTTTCTTTTTAGAAATTCGGGAAACATCAAAGCCGATGAAATAATCTGCAATTTCTAAAGGTTCAGCTAAAATAAAGGGTAAGTTTCCTAATTTTGCTAGAATTCCTGGAATTACTTGATGAAGGATATTCCCATAATTACTTGTATTTTTTAATGTCTCTTCATAAATTACTTGACTAGCAATTTTTCGCCGAAGTAAACGTGAAGAAATAAAAGAATAAAAGCTACCATCATCACTATTATCAGCATGGCGATCGGTTTGAGGTAGAAATGTTAAAACAATGTCAGTAGGAATCGCCATTAATTCATTAATAGCTTGTTCAACTTTTTCTCTATCATCAGAGATACTTGAACTACTTACTGATATACCAAATCGATGAGCGATTATGCTTTCAAACCCATAGCGTTTTAGACGTTGCTGAACTTCCCTAATAAAAGGATCTACCTTCAAATCACAAAGCTTCAAAGCTATAATGCGAATTAGTGTTGCTTTATCTTCATATTGAGATTGACGGCGATAAACGCCTCCTTTTTATTTAATAAGTAAAGAGCCATCGCTCTCCATCATCTACTAGCTGCGATCGCACCCCACAGAACACTAAACTAGAAAGTAAGATGCTCAGAATAGCCTATGAACGCCACGACAACAACTTTACTTTCTACACTCAAATTAGAAATCGACTTGACTGACGATCAGTTTTACCAGATGTGTCAGAAAAACCGCGATTATCGATTTGAGCGTACAGCATCAGGGGAATTATTAATTATGCCACCTACAGGTAGTGATACTGGCAGACGTAATGTTAAAATAACCACTCAACTGGATATTTGGAACTCAAAAAGTAATTTAGGTGAAGTTTTTGACTCTTCAACTGGCTTCAAACTTCCCAATGGTGCAGAACGTTCTCCTGATGCTTCTTGGGTGAAAATTGAACGCTGGAATGCTTTAACCCCAGAACAACAAGAAAAATTTGCCCCAATTTGTCCTGATTTGGTTGTAGAGTTACGCTCTGCTAGTGATTCACTAAAAGACTTACAGGATAAAATGCAGGAGTATATCGAAAATGGCGCTCAATTAGGTTGGTTAATTGACCGAAAAAATAAGCGTGTGGAAATTTATCATCCAGGTAAAGATGTAGAAATATTAGACAATCCTACTAGCTTATCAGGAGAAGATGTCTTACCTGGATTTGTATTGGATTTACAACAAATTATTTAGCTTGATTTATACAAAAAAGTTAGAAGTACATTGTTGTTGTACCCCTAACTTTGTTAGCTATGAAGTGCGAAGGTAAATTTAGACCAACGCTGTTACCTTCTCTAACACTCCCTGAAACAACCTCAAACCATCATTACTGCCAAGCATAGGATCAGATGCTCTTTCTGGGTGTGGCATCATTCCTAAAACATTGCCCTGACGATTGCAAATTCCGGCAATGTTATTCAACGAACCATTGGGATTTTCTCCTGCATAACGGAACACCACTTGACCGTTATCTTCAATCTCTGATAATGTCGCCTTATCAGCATAAAATCGGCCTTCTCCGTGGGCAACGGGTAGAGTGATGATTTCAGTATCTGTATAAGCTTGCGTCCAAGAGATATTGCTATGCTCTACTTTTAAAGGCACGCGATCGCAAATAAAATGCAAATCTTGATTTCTAGTCAGTGCCCCTGGTAACAGTCCAGATTCAGTTAATACTTGAAACCCGTTACAAATACCGAGGACAAATTTACCTTTTTGGGCATGTTCAATCACCTGCTGCATCACAGGGGAAAAACGCGCGATCGCACCGCAGCGCAGATAATCTCCATAACTAAAGCCACCAGGTACGATTACTACATCCAAATCAGCAATATCTGTTTCTTGATGCCAAACCATGCGAGTTGGTTGCCCAAGCAAATCTCTGGTGACATAAGCAACATCGCGATCGCAATTAGAACCCGGAAAAACAACAACGCCGAATTTAGTCATTAGTTAATAGTCATTTGTCATTTGTCATTTGTCATTTGGGAATGGGGATAAGGAATTAGGCGTTGCTGAGTGAAAGTATGAATCTGTCTCACGCAGAGGCGCACCAGGCGCAGAGAGCAAGAGTTTGAGAAATGAAACTTTTAACATTCATGCCTCAATTCAGCAACGCCAGGAATTAGGTAATAAAAGAATTTTCTCCCAGTACCCAGTACCTAGTCCCAAATCCCCAGTACACAATCCCTAAAAAACTCCCGTCTGGGTTTCAACCTCTATCAAATCAAAGCGATAATTTTCAATCACCGGATTTGCTAGCATTTGGTCACAAATCTGTTCCAGGTCTTGACGTGCTTTTTTTTCTTCCGTCGAGGTGATGGTCAATTCTATGTACTTTCCAATCCGCACCTGCTCAACGTTATTGTATCCCAGTTGCTGAAGACCAGATTGTACAGCCACGCCAGCAGGATCTAAAACTGAAGGGCGAAGCGTCACGAAAATTTTGGCTAGATACTTCCTTTGCACAAGTTTACAAACCTCTAAAATCAATACTTTCAACCATTAGTCTCTCTAAAATGTTCATCTAATGCTTAAAAGCATTATTTGCAGTGTTTGAGCTAAAAGCTTGAGTATACTAATTTACTCAAGATTTCTGTTCATTCAATGCTTGCTCTCTTATTATCTCTCTATGTTCCGTTCTGTAAAAGCCAACAATTGCTAACATTTACTTTCTGCTTCATTCTGGAAGCATCGGTACTACCCCCTTGGAGGTGACGTTACGAGCATCGCTAGAAGCATCAGCGATTTTTTCCATTAAGCTACCTATTAGGACTATAAGCGTCACCTCCAAGGGCTTAACAGTCAACCGATTTTGGATTAATCGCATGGCTGAAGTCAGTATACGCCAAGGATACCTATAAATGAGAATTTAAGAGGTTTTTGCCTAAGCTTTAATCTCAAATCTCAAATTGTCTCGGTCAAAAGAGTAAAACCAATTACTAATAATTATTGTAGCTTGCTGAGTGATGTGAGTTACATTTACAGTTTACCTCTTTTTTCCAGAGTTTTAATTATTTATGGCTAAATGTTACCAATATAGAGAGCAAGCTGTTATTTAGATCAATCTTTTGATGGATTTTTGATTAATTTTCACCATTAAAAACTAATAAAGGTATAAAGGTGAGAAAAGTAAGAAAGGTGGGAAAAGTAGGTTGTTTTGTATAAATGGTTTACTAGGTGATTGATATGCTGTAAGTTAATATATGGAATTTTATCCAGTCAACTAATAAACAAATACACACTCTTATCTTAAACAACCTGACATCTAATACTGAGGCGATAGCTAAGCAAGTGTAACTCGTTGAACTTAAAAGTGGAGATTTGCAATTGCAAATTGAGTAGCGAAGATAACAGTAACACAGTTATCAGGATGATACTTGATGTAATACAAGTGCAAGTTTACTCTTTTTTGGTGTTGCTAGCACTAGTTTGACTTAGCTAAATAGTTTTGCTTTGTTCCTGTGAAAACATCAAAAAATGCACTGGTAAATTCCTTCTAATACCAAATAACTAACAATAATATCCAAAAACGGAAGGTGTAAAAATGAACGCACAAAAGGAAATCATAAAAAACACAACAATTAATCGAATGGTAATAAAAGAACTTTCTCAGACAGAGAAACTAGAGGAAATGGCTAACGGAGATGGATGTAGAATAAAATTAGGTGATATCAACATAAATTTGGAAAGCACAGTGCCAGAATTTACCAAAAATTATTTGAAAATAGTAGTAAGAAGAGGAGAGGATGTAAAAAATATAACTAAAAAATTGCGGACTTTGAATATTAAATACAGTATCAGTGCTGAGGGTAAGCAAATTTCGACGTATTAGCCTACTGCGGATTTAGAGAGTACTAGCAATTCATCTTTATTGAATGCAATGGACAGACAAGACTGCTAGCAAGTGACTTTGCACAGGCTTTGGCTGAATGCTGCGATCGCGCTGATCATAACTATCTGCTCCAACTGAGTCAAAATAGGACTATGGAGCAGTTATAGTTAATTTATTAGTTAGCCAGTATAACAGCTTCCTCTACAGTGGCAAATTCAAACAATTGTCTATGAGAGCCATACACACCCGCAGTCAAGAGCGTATTTTAAACCTCCTGAAAATTCTCAAACAAGGCATTTCCGCCCAAGATATTTACGTAGAACTACGTAATCGCAATCAGAGTATGGGTCTAGCAACAGTTTACCGCTCCTTGGAAGCTTTAAAACTGGAAGGTATGGTACAAGTGCGGACTTTGGCTAACGGCGAAGCTTTATATAGCCTAGCGCAGCAAGACAAGCATCACCTCACTTGCTTGCAATGTGGTATTTCCATTCCAATTAATCAATGTCCCGTACATGACCTAGAAAGTCAGTTAGAATCCAGCCATAAGTTTAAAATTTTTTATCACACACTTGAATTTTTTGGTTTGTGTGACCAATGCCACGTAAATCAAGGTGCTGAAGTTAGTCAGTAATTGGGAATTGGGAATTGGGAATTGGGAATTGGGTATTAGTTATTTCTCCCTCATCTCCCCATCCCCCTCATCTCCCTCATCCCCCATCTTAACCAGCGCGGTTATTATTCACTCCTGGTACTTGCCCAGAAAATAACTGGTTGGAGTCAGCTTGAGAATCTGAGACTATAGAGCGTATACCCTCGAAAGTAGCAGGAATAGAACGGGGATCCATAAACATTACCTTGCTGCTATCGCTTTTACCAATTGTCGCACCCATATCTAGATAGCCCAAAGCAAACAAAACTTCCACAGCTTGGTGGGCACTAGGGTTAGTATTGATTTTTTGGGCAATAATTTCAGCTGACTCAGCAATAGCTTGGGCTTTGAGAACTTGTTGCTGGCGTTCGGCTTGGGCTTTAAGAACGATCGCTTTTTGTTCCGCTTCTGCCTGTAAAATTACAGCTTTTTGACGGGCTTCCGCTTCCAAAACTTGGGCATCAGCTTTACCTCTAGCACTATTGACAGCAGCCTCGCGATCGCCTTCGGAAGTTAAAATTGCTGCCCGTCTGCGGCGTTCCGCTGACATTTGCAATTCCATCGATTCCCGTACTGCCTGAGAAGGTATAATATCTCGTAGTTCTACCCGTGTGACTTTTACGCCCCAAGGATCGGTGGCAATGTCCAAATCCCTTAACAAAAGTTCATTGATTTGAGAACGGGCAGTAAAAGTTTGATCTAACTCTAGTTGTCCCATTTCCGAGCGAATTTGAGTAAGTACCAAATTCACCATTGCCGACTGGAGATTTTCCACCTTGTACCAGGCTTTTTCCATATCCACAATGCGCCAGTAAACCACCGCATCCACTTCAATGCCAACGTTGTCGCGGGTGATGCATTTTTGGGGAGGAATATCTAAAACTTTTTCCCGGATAGTTTCTTGGTAAACGATTTTATCTAGGAAAGGAAAAACAAAATTGAGTCCTGGTTCCAGTTTTTTGTTATAACTACCCAATCTTTCCACCAAAGCTTCATTGCCCTGATTGATGACTTTAACAGACCCAGCCACAGCACCACCACCAAGGGCTAGAAACATTAGTAAAAATAACTGTCCCATTGTAAAGCTCCTGAATTTTGAGTATTAAATGTTTCTTTAAACAAGATGAGGGAGATGGGGGAGATGAGGGGGATAAAGGTGAATAACTTCTTTTTCCCAATTCCCAATTACCCATTACCCATTCCCAATTCCCAATTCCCAACTAAGAATGCAACAAATTTTCTGGCATCACAATTAAAGTGGTACCTTCTCTTCTAACTACATACACTCTTTGATCGGGTGCTATGGTGAGTTTGTCATCATCACATTTTGCCCGCCAAGAATTTCCCTCATATAGCACCCGTCCGGCTTGTCCAGCGGGAATTTCTGTTAAAGTTTCAGCTATAACAGCATCCTGAATTTTTAATTGGCGTCGTCGTGGTTGCAAAAACCGCCGCGACAGCACAAATAACACTGTGGAAAGTAATAGCCAAACCGTAACTTGTAGCCATATACTTAAACCCACTAAAGACAACAACGCCACTACAAAGGCGCTGATTCCCATAATGAAGGCAACAAAAGCCGATGGTAAGAACAGTTCCATGAAACACAGAACTCCTCCCGCCAACAGCCAAATTAAGGTAGAACTTGGCATAGCGCCATCCTAGACACTACATTGACACAAGGGGAAGGGAAAAAGGGGAAGGGGAAGGGGAAGAAATAACTAATGCCCAATGCCCAATTCCCAATTCCCAATTTTTTTTTGAATTTTGATTAATTTCAGTAACAAGTTGTAGTCAGAGGTACACAAGTACAGTCTATTCTAGCCTTCAAGTTGTTGACAGCTAAATTTAATCGAAATTTACGAGTTGATTTATTCCTTAAATATATACTTTTATGATTTCTACACAGCCGATAATTTATTGCATCAATTCAGACTGCGATCGCCCCATTAATACTATAGGCGATGTCTCGCGACAAGCCGCTTCGCGTCTACGCTTGTGTGCAAATTGCCAAACTCCTCTGATTTACCGCTATCTCTGGGCTAGTGGCTCATTGGCAGCTAAAATACCACCAGGCACAAAAGTTGCGGATAGATATGAGGTAATTACGCATCAAGTTTGGCTAGATACTCAACCAGGACTGCCACCAGATGCACCAGAAGAGTTACCAAAAGTAGTTATTCCATACTTGAAACTATATCAAGAGCATTGGCATATTCCCCAAGCATATGGGTTTGCTCACTCTTCTACGGAAGATGCAAACGCTAGTGCTATCCTCTTACTGGAAAATGTTCCTATAGACGCAACAGGAAATCTCTACCCAACAATTGCTGATGCATGGCAACAAGCAACGGCAATACGGCAAGTTTATTGGCTATGGCAAATTCTGCAACTTTGGCAACCTTTACTAGAATTAGGAGTTGCCCAAAGTTTACTATTGCCAGATAACTTGCGAGTACAAGGTTGGTGTGTGCGACTGTTGGAACTTCACGAAACGCAAACCACCCAGAAATTGAGTTTACAAGATTTAGGTCAATCTTGGCAGCCTTGGGTAGCATCTGCAAAAACCCAGGAGTTAAAAAATATAGTTGAGCAGATGTGTAGTACTGAGGTAGAGTTAGAGACCATTGCCACTCAACTCAACGCCTTATTACTTTTATCAGCAGCACAATTGCCTTTAAGCTTAAAGGTGGCAGGAGCAACAGATACAGGCCCCGAACTGACACAAAATGAAGATACTTGCTATCCACTTGCTTCTAGTGAAGATGACTTATTACTAAACCATTTGGCCATTGTTTGTGATGGCATTGGCGGACACCAAGGTGGTGAAGTTGCTAGTCAATTAGCGGTGCAGTCTTTGAAATTGCAAGTTCGTGCTTTATTAGCAGAGGTGGAAGAACAGACAGAACTCCTATCACCAAAGTTATTGCAGGAACAACTAGAAGCTAGTTTGCGGGTGGTGAATAATGTAATTTGCTCCCGCAATGATGAACAAAAACGCCAAGGCAGAGAACGCATGGCTACAACCCTAGTCATGGCGGTGCAAATTCCACAACGAATAGAAACAACTTCTGGATGGCAGTCAAAAAATGCCCATGAACTTTATTTAGCAAGTGTCGGTGATAGCCGTGCTTACTGGATAACTCGCGACTACTGTCAGCTATTGACAGTTGATGATGTTGTGGCAACACGCGAAGTTCGCTACACCCGGAGTTTATATCGTAAAGCACTCACTAGACCAGATGCAACTGCCCTCACCCAAGCATTGGGGACAAAAGATGCTGAATTTCTGCGTCTTGTAATTAAGCGATTAATTTTAGAAGAAGATGGAGTATTGCTATTATGTTCTGATGGTTTAAGTGATAATAATTGGGTAGAACAATCCTGGCAAGATTACGCAATACCAGTGTTAACAGGACACCTTTCAGTTGAAGATGCTGTGCGTGATTGGATTAATCTAGCAAACCAAAAAAATGGTCATGATAATACATCCGTTGTTCTGACTCTTTGTCGTGTGTCTCCAGCAGATTTAGTGCTGGCGACTCCCCCACAGTTACCAGTTGAGATTTTAAAAGTAGAAGAACCACAAGAAGAACAATTAGCAATAGAACATATACAAGAAGAACAACTAGAAATAGAACAAACACAAGCAGAACAAGATTATTTGACAGAAAGTTCTCAAGCGCTGCTAGATTTGGATCTGACAGAGGAACCAACACCAACGCCAACACCAGTTAAAAAACCAAGTCGCGGTAAACCTTTATTGCTGCTTGGAGGATTATTAATTTTGCTGTTGGGAGGTACTAGTTTGGGATTATTTGCTTGGTGGCAACTTAATCCTCAAACCTTCCAACAAATGTGTAGGCAACTTCCCCAAAGAGTACAACGATTTTGTCCACGAGGATAGCGGGGGAGCTTTCGGAGCGGGGGAGCAGGGGAGTAGGGGAGCAGGGGAGTGTCAAAACATTAGATGCATTCATAACAAAATGAAAAGCTGTTGTAACAAGTGTGCAACTTGTAATTATTGATGAAGAAGTTTTTGTTGTGTCAGCAGATGTATTAAATGAATTAGTCACGAAAAAGTTATGTGATGGTGCGTTAGGCTTAACGCCGTAACGCACCCTACTTAAGATATTCGGTAAAAGAATCAATTACAGAATCTTCTCAGCCTTGAGCGCCGGGTAAGCTGTTTAGGTACTTGCGAGTGAAATTGTAAATGTCACTGAGTAAAAATTAATGAGTCAGCAAAGGAGACTTTCATTAGTCCTAGTGTACGCAGTTAATGACGGCTAATTATCAATCATCAGTTATCAGTTATCAGTCATCAATGATCGTTTATCGAATCCAAAGTGCTAGCCCTCCCCCACGCCCACGAGCTGCAATAAAATCTTTTGTTACTATAAAGAATGCAAAGAAAGGTAGTTTAGCTATGGGCTGATTATAGAAATCTTCAGACTGAACTTTACCAGAGCGAATGGGCTTGTTATAAACTGCACGACCAAACAAACTAATAAGCATGTGGTTAAAGTCAAACGCTATGAGATTTTTCTTGCCTAAATATTGCGCTGGCCCCGTTAGTTGCAACAACACAGAACCCAATTGAACCTGATTAGCAATTTCACCTTTGCCTGAATTCTCTTCTAAACTCGTATTAAAAGAAATATGAATTGCTGCAAATTTGGGCACATACAAACCCTTACCTAGAACAATTCCCCCTCGTTCCCTAGCTTTTTTTGTACCAGTAGCAAAGCAAAGCCGCCATTTACCCACAAGAGACTCAAAGGTATAAGTTAGCCGTTGCTGCTTGGTAGCTTTTTCTGCTTGTAGTAACGCATTGACTAATACTTCAGGCTTAGGGCGATCGCCTCTCTGTCCTCGGTATGCAATAGCAGCTTGAGATAGCGTACTCACAAAATCAGGTGTAGCTGTAGATGTCAAATCAGCCGTCATGAGGACTTAACTAGGTTTTTTACTTGTCTCAATCGATTGTAACGCTGATTAAACTCACTACTATTATTTTCGGATAATATACTTGTATTTACATTAAGTAAATGTGTCATCAGTAGAAAAATGTAGCACAATAAAACTACGAGTTTCTCTAAAATTCTATTTGTCAGTAACTTAATAAATCGTCTTTTTGTCTGTGGTGTGGTTTGGGAAGTGTGAACTCACGACTAGACTTGCTTACCTTTAAATATTACGAGGTGACGATATGGACGCTAACAAACTCCTGAATTTATATGCATCGGGAGAAAGGGAATTTGATAGAGCAAATCTGCATCAGGTAAATCTTTGTGATGCTGACTTAAGAGGGGCAAATTTTGCTGAAGCAGACTTGAGTGGAGCCAATCTGACACAAGCAAACTTGAGTGGATGTAATCTCAGTCGGGCAAATCTCACTGATGCAGATTTAAGTGGAGCCAACCTCAAGGGTGCAAACTTGAGTGAAGTAAACTTGATTGGTGCAGATTTAATCAGTGTCAACCTAGAGGAAACTAACCTGAGTCGTGCAGATTTGCGGAGTGCTAATTTAGGTTTAGCAAATTTGTTTGGTGCAAACCTCAGCGAAGCAGAAATGAGTGGGGCTAATTTAAAACAAGCCAATCTCAGCAAAGCAAATTTGACAGGCACCAACATTAATGAGGCGGAACTCAACGATGCTGATCTAACAGAAGTAATCATCACTGAACAAGAGATAAATGAAGGAATGTTGCATGTAGGCATATCCCATAAGTGGATCACTTGGGCTGGGAGTTACTGAGAAGCAGGGGAGCAGGGGAGCAGGGGTGCAGGGGTGAGGAGGAGATGGGGAATAAGAACACTAACAACTAACAACTGACCACTGACAACTGACAACTGACTCCTTTCTCCTTTTTTATCAGATTGCGGTAGAATACAGCCCACAGGCTTGTGTTTAGGGTTGGGCAATGACTTCTATAATTAATGTCAATCTACCACAGCAGTCTTATGAGATTGCGATCGCACCCGGAATTTTAGATCAACTGGGTCAATATCTGGCTGATTTAAACTTAGGCAAGAAGGTTTTAGTAGTTTCTAATCCGACGATTTTTAAGCATCATGGAGAAAGAGCGATCGCATCGCTAAAAGCTGCGGGATTTGAAGTGGCTAGCTATTCCCTTCCACCGGGTGAACGCTACAAAAGCCTCAACTCTATCCAAAAACTCTACGATATTGCTTTGGAAAACCGTTTAGAACGTTCTTCTACAATGGTGGCTTTGGGCGGAGGTGTGGTTGGCGATATGACGGGTTTTGCCGCAGCCACTTGGTTGAGGGGTATTAATGTGGTGCAAGTACCTACCACTTTGTTAGCAATGGTTGATTCGTCCATTGGTGGCAAAACTGGTGTGAATCATCCCCAAGGCAAAAACTTGATTGGAGCATTCCATCAACCACGGTTAGTATTAATTGATCCAGAAGTTTTGAAAACTCTTCCGGTACGCGAGTTTCGGGCGGGAATGGCAGAGGTAATTAAGTATGGTGTGATTTGGGATGCTGAGCTATTCTCCCAAATGGAAGCTAGTAAAAATTTAAATCAACTGCGTTACATCAAGCCTGAACTCATCGATTCCATATTGACGCGTTCTTGTCAAGCAAAAGCCGACGTGGTGGGCAAAGATGAGAAAGAAGCAGGGTTGCGAGCGATTCTCAACTATGGCCATACAATCGGTCATGCAGTGGAAAGCTTAACAAATTATCGTTTAATTACTCATGGTGAAGGTGTTGCCATTGGTATGGTTGCAGCAGGACAAATTGCCGCTAATTTGGGACTTTGGCAACAAGAAGACACAGAACGTCAAAATGCTTTAATTCAAAAAGCTGGTTTACCAACTAAATTACCAGATGGTGTAGATATTGAAGCAATTATTGAAGCGTTGCAATTAGATAAAAAAGTCAAAGCTGGGAAAGTGCGGTTTATTTTGCCGACGCAAATAGGTGTGGTGACAATTACTGATGACGTACCATCAGAGACTATCCGCGAGGTACTACGGGCGATGTAAATAATATTAAATATTCTACGTTTGATGTTTTGTGTTGACTGATGACTGATGGCTGATGGCTGATGAGAGTTGTCAGTCAAAACCTACTATTTACTAATTAAAATTCTGCTCCCCTGCTTTTTCACTTATTTGTGCCATGATACTCCAGGCTAACAATCAATTAACTTTGCATGAGTTTCTGAATCTTCCATCAGGCGAGGGAGATATCACCTACGAACTTGTAGATGGTCAAGCAATTCCTAAAATGTCACCAAAGTTTTTTCATGCTAAACTGACTCGTGCCCTTCTTGATTTGATTCAACTGTTGTGTGAAGGACGCGGGGAAGTATTTCCAGAATGGGCTATTACATTAACTCGTCGGGGACAAGATTGGGTACCAACACCCGATATTTTGTATATTTCTTATGAACGTTTACCCGCTGAGTGGAACGAAGACGCAGCTTGTCCAGTTCCTCCCGATTTGGTAATTGAAATTATTTCGCCCGGACAAACCTTTGGACAAATGGCAGCTAAAGCCAAAGACTATTTAGATGCTAAAGTATTGCGAGTTTGGGTAGTAGATAGCAAAGCTAGAAGCATTACTGTTTTTTATTCAGATGCAGCACCACAAACCTATATGGGAGATGATCTACTTACAGATTCGCTGTTTGAGGGACTAGAATTTACTGTTGAGCAGCTGTTTCAAAAGGCGAAAATACCATTAGATAAAAGCTGACATTCATCACACTCACTGCTCATCGTTATTCATCTCGTACCAGCACATATAAATTCTTTTGATTCCCACGCATCAGACGCAAATCTTCATCCACATAGGTAATATCCGACCAACCACTAAATGATAGTGTTGATTCTAAAGCTACCTCATTATCTACACCTAAAGCCTCTCGAAATGTAGATTCACTCAAGTTGTTATTTGCGCTTTTGGTGGAAGCTTCCAAAAAATCAATGTTGAGACGTTTAGTATCCTCTACTGTATACCTAGCTTTAATTAAAGTAATACCTGTTACACCAGAACCTACTGTAAATTCAATTACGTTATTATACTGCTGATCAATCAGATAAATTTCTTGAAAGATACCAGTAACCCTAACAGTTACATTAGGTAGTTTGCCAAAAGAAAGACGTTGTAGAGTTGTGTCTCGTTCTAATCCAAAGGTACTGTATAATAGCCGCCAACGCCCCTGAAGCAATTCTAGATGTTTTGTAGGTTCAGTAGTAGGATTTAGTGCTTCAATTTGTTCTGCTAATCTATCAATTTGTTCCTGAGTTGTTGGAGTGTTGTTAAACCCAATTTCACTGGCTTTGGAAATAGAAATCAGTTCTTGTTTAATATTTAACAATTGGTGAACCATAATTTAATTTTCCCAAAAACATTTTTTATCTGAATAATACTAGCGGGTTGAAGTTTATGGTGATGACCATTAATTTACTGAAAATGTGTCCATATCTGAATGAGGCAAAAACTTCTATTTATTCAAGGTGAAAGGTCTATATAAAGTATAAATAAAATTACCGTAGCCTAACGTACTTTGTAAATAGGGGTGCGTTAGGTTAAAGCCATAACACACCTTACTGTAAGACTCACTTGATAAATGGTCTGTTAGGTAGGAATTTTATTATTTTATAGCAATTTTGTTTACTATAGGACTTACGGTAAAAAGCTCTCAGACCTTGATTACTCCCTGTCTACGTTATTCTGTGACCCGTGCGTCAGTTCTGTACTGTATTAGGCGATCGCTATCAAATTCTACTCTGGAGTTAATCTAAAATACTGCATGGCTATGACTAGCAGACTTCTGCAATAGAACCTACATAATTTATTGCTCAATTAAGGTGCAATTGATTACAGCCAAATAAGTAGTTAGGCTATTTCTATTCCTAATGGATGATAAATTTAATCGTGACCTCTTCTTTAGAAGGAGGGAATTCAGTTGATTAAAAAGATAAGTTTATATCAAGACTAGTCCACTATTAAATGTCTTTGCTCATTGCCTCCGATGGTGTCGTGACATTGGAGGTTATTTTTTTTGAGCGATCGTAGTCATTATTAAGATTATACCAGTTAAAAAAATGCAAGAAATATCTTGTTAAGAACATACAGATGTACTCCCTTATATAGGAATCTGATTTGATTTATGAAAAAATTTAGGTATATGTAAGGGAGCCAGTTGCACAGGAAGGGTTTCCCGACTTGAGCAAACTGGCGTTGTGTTATCGCCAAAAGTACGGCACTAAAACCTTTGGGTGGTGCGTTAGCCAGAGGCATAACGCTACGTGTATTTCAAAAATCAAATACGAGTCCTATAGTCAATCTATGTGTTGCTTGATATTGCAGTGGTCAGATTTTAGTGACAAAAAAAGACCCTCGGTAGCAAGCCGAGGGATTCTGCAAGTCGGTATTGTCGCACAAAGACATTTGCGAATCTCACAATACCAACTCGAAAAGTGAAAAATCTGCCAAAATGCCAAATTGATTAACTGTGATGCAAAAAATAATGCAAGCGTGCGGTCATTGAGTCAGTCAACGACCACCTAAAAAACCTGTGTCAGATAGAACATTCTCGACACAGGAGTGTTTTCAATTTTTTGGTCAATTTAATGGCAGGCTTAATTGCCTACACCTATTTGCCTAAAAAACCCTCGCCTGATATTTATCCCAAAGACTTACCCGCTCTACCTGGCACTGTTTTTTAGTTCGTCGAACTCACGTTTAATTAATTTCAAATGATTTAATCATTTTCTCTGCTGTCTGCAAGAAGCGATCGTAATCATCTATTGCTGCCGTATAAGTAATTATGTAAATTTTATTATCCATTAAAGTCCAAACTTGCAGATTTTTTAAAGTTTTTTCTCCATCTTTACCAGTAAAAATTAACTGATTTGCTCTTTTATTTGCTAGAGTTGTTTCACTTGCATCCAAAATCTTGGATTCTGACACAGTATTTTTAATTTCCTGAATAAATAAATTTTTTGATTCATCCAATGTATTACTAAAATCTTCCACGCTGATAGTTAGCTGTTCTTGAAACTGATCCGTATCACTTTGTTTGGGTGATAAAAAAGTCACTAATTCTTGAGTAATAGGATTTGGTATATCTTGTCTCGCCCAATCTTCAGGATATTTGATTTTGATACCGTAATTAGAATTTTCATAGTTTAAAAAGTTTGGTGTAGAACTTCTCAAGTGAGACAATAAAACAATAGCTGTGAAAGCTACAGCAGTTATTCCTGCTGCTATGAAAATTTTCTTAGTTGATAAGGAAACGGGAGGTTTATTAATTTGATAAATTCTTGTTTTAGGCAGCTTTTCTAAAGCTTGCAAGGCTAACTCTGCTGTTTGGTAACGTTGTCGAAAATCATAGCGCACCATTTTATCTATAATATCTGCTACTTTTGGGCTGATTTTTGTATGGGTACGCCAATCTATTTCTCCTGTATTAGGGTTTTTTGGTAGTCTTAAACCGCTAAAATCAGTAGGGTTTATACCTGTCAATGCTTGGATAGCAATAATTCCTACTGCATAAATATCGCTACTAAATTGTGGTACTTGATTAGCTTGTTCACTGGGCATATAACCAGGAGTACCAATAGCAACAGTAAAACTGGATTGTCCTTGAGAATTAGCGATTTGGGTACTAATTTGTTTGACTGCTCCAAAATCAATCAGTACTATTTTGCCATCTGAATTTCTACGTCGGATATTAGCGGGCTTAATATCTCGGTGAATGACGTTGCGTTGATGGACAAATTTTAAAACTGATAAAATTTCTTTTAAAAGTTTAACTACTTCAGCTTCACTCAATTGGTTAGTTTTGGGAGGTAGTTCTTCACTGAGGTCGTAACCTGGAATAAATTCCTGAACTAAATAAAATTCTTGATTTTCTTCAACATGAGCCAATAGCTGGGGAATTTGCTCATGTTGTCCTAAAATTTCTAGGGTAGCTGCTTCTAGGTCAAACAAACGTTTGGCTTCCCGTAAAGTGTATTCATCATTAGAAAGTGGTTTAAAATGCTTTACAACACACTGAGGATTACCCGGTCTTTGCATGTCTTGAGCTAAGAAAGTCGTCCCAAATCCTCCTTGTCCCAGTTGAGTGAGAATTTGGTAGCGTCCACCCACTGTTTGACCCAGCATGAAATTTACCCTTGTTTCTAGAATTACTCACTCACAGATTTGTTAATCTTGATTTTTACACATAACTTATAGCGGTTTTCCATTGTCTGTAATACACTCTCGCTTGGGAAGTTAGTTGTCAGTGGTTAGTGGTCAGTTGTTAGTGGTCAGTTGTTATTCTCCCCTACTCCTCTGCTCCCCTACTCCCCTGCCCCCCTGCTCCTATGCCCCATTCCCAACACAGTAAATTAAATGACGATTAGCCTATGAGTCTTAGTCTGTGCATGATTGCCAAAAATGAAGAAGCGGCACTGCCGCAATGCTTGAGCAGTGTTAAAAATGTTGTAGATGAAATGATAGTGCTGGATACAGGCTCAAGCGATCGCACTCCTGATATTGCCAAACAATTCGGTGCAAAGGTTCATCATTTTGCATGGTGTAACAATTTCAGTGTTGCTCGTAATGCTGCTCTCAAATATGTTACTGGTGATTGGATTTTGGTACTAGATGCTGATGAAACGCTGACACCCAGTATTGTCCCGCAGGTAAAAGCAGTCATGCAAAGCGAAGAATATCTCCTGATTAACCTGATCCGCCAAGAAGTTGGTGCAGCCCAATCACCCTATTCTCTGGTTTCTAGACTATTTCGCAATCATCCAGATATTCGCTTTGAACGTCCCTATCATGCCTTAGTAGATGACAGTGTGTCTGAGGTTTTAACTAAGGAACCCCATTGGCAAATAGGTTATTTACAAGGCGTGGCAATTTTACATAAAGGATATCAAAAAACCGCGATCGCTCAAAATAACAAGTATGATAAAGCACAAGCAGCGATGGAAGAGTTTCTCACTATCCATCCTCATGATCCCTATGTTTGCAGTAAATTGGGAGCGTTGTATGTGGAAACTGGAAAAATCACCCAAGGTATAGAATTACTCAAACGAGGAGTTGCTGCTAGTGAAGAAAACTATGAAATTTTGTATGAATTGCATTACCATTTAGGCATCGCCCACAGTCATTTGCAAAACTCACAACAAGCAATTTTTCACTACCAATCTGCTATCAAATTGCCAATTTATCCCATGCTGAAACTAGGGGCATACAACAATCTGGGCAATTTACTGAAAGCATCTGGAAATCTCAACGGTGCAAAAACAGCTTATGAAACTGCTTTGAGAATAGACCCAAATTTTGCTGCTGGACATTATAATTTGGGGATGATATTAAAAGCTTTGGGTTTATTTACAGATGCGATCGCCTGTTACCAAAAAGCCATCCGGTTAAATCCCAGCTATGCCGAAGCTTATCAAAATTTAGGAGTAGTATTGTTAAAAGTTGGCAATGTCCAAGCTAGTTTAACAGCTTTTGGCAATGCCATCGTCCTTCATGAACAGCAGAATCCCGAAGAGGCAAAGAGGTTGCGTCAAGGTTTGCGAGAGATGGGCTTAATTAAGTTGTAATACTGAGTTGTATTCAACGGAGGGGATGAGGGAGATGAGGCAATACGGTTCGGTTAAAGGGGAAAGGGAAAAGGGGAAGAAAAACCTTTAACCCAAGCCCAGTAAACTTTTCCCCAAACCCTATTGTGAGTTTAAAATGCTTATCCGAACCGATTGGGGGATGAGGGGGGTGTTACTTTCCGATTTTCTCCATTTCCAAATGTTATTTCTTTTCGCAACTTAGTATGAGTGAGTTCACAATATTGTAATTGCATAATTTGCAGAAAAAAGTTACACACCTAAATTCTATATTCGGTAATTATGCAGCCCAGGTCAGAATCTAGTACAATTGCACCTATGTGGCGATCGCTAATTATTTCATTAGTGGGGCTAATCGCCCTGATCATGGCTCACTGTATGGCGTTGCTCTACCAAATTCAGCCAGGGATATCTTTATGGTATCCGCCATCGGGAGTTGCGATCGCCTTGACATTCTGGTTTGGCCCCTATTGTATTCCCCTGAATGGGGTTGCATCGCTGCTAATGTCATCGTTTTGGGGATTGCATGGTTGGAATCAATTAACTGCTTTAATTGATGTTATTGAACCTTTGATTGCCTGGTTACTTTACCGTCGTTTGTGGCGGGGTTCGCTAACATTTAATAACCTCAGAGATGCTGCTATTTTTACCTTCAGTGCCCCGTTAGTAGCGTCTGGTACTATGGCTATAGCTGGCAATTTGGCTTGGGTAGCGGTAGGCCAAATGTCCCCTGATAAATTAACTCAAAGCATCCCTAATTGGTGGTTGGGTAATGCCATAGGAGTCATGGCAATTACGCCTACCGCCCTTTTAGTACTAACTCCATGCTTGCAATTTTGGAGGTGGTTACCCAATTCAGAATTATTCAACACTTCATCAAATTGGTTCAATTTTCAGTCCTCGCGCCGTTTCTTAATAGAACTATGTGCCATATTACTTTTTTGTATAGGTACAGCAATTATTACTGTTTCAGAAACTCACGAGTCGGGTTTTAAGTTTCAACAGTTATCATTTTTAAGCTTTGTCCCTGTGATGTGGGCTGCTACCCGCTTTGGTGTTACCAGCGGTATGTTAATTTCTAGCTTTTGTGTACTGGTGACATTGTTATGCTATCTCATTGCCTATCCTAATAGTATATCTTTGCCGACTTTTCCAGTACAACCAGAAGTTTTGCACGTCCACAAACTTAGTCTATTGGTACAGTGTACTGTAAGTTTACTAGTGGGAGTTGCCATTACAGAAAGGGCAAGGACTCAAGTAGCCTTGGCTGTAGAAAGGGTACGATTGGGAGAATATCAAGCCCGTGCAGAACTATCAGAAAAATTAATTGAAGTTAATAATTCACTGATAGAAACCAACGCTCGTCTTGAGGAATCTAATCGAGATCAAGATGAATTACTCAAGCGCGAACAAGCTCTTCGCCGTCGGCTTGGTAATATTCTGGAAAGCATGACTGATGCATTTATTGCTGTGAATCGAGACTGGCAAATTACTTATGTAAATCAACAAGCCGCCAGAATTCAAGGAGTAGCACTAGAAAAGCTGATTGGTAAGAATTACTGGGAACATTGGCCTGCGAATAAAGATACAAAAACTGAGCAGGAATATTGGCGATCGCTGAATGAAGAAATACCCGTTCATTTTGAATCATTTTATGAAAAATACAACATGTGGTTTGAAATCCACGCCTACCCTTTTGAAGATGGTTTTGGTATCTTTTTGAGAAATATTACTGAGCGCAAGCAGGCAGAAGTAGAGCGAGAAAATCTTTTAACGCGAGAACAGGCTGCACGTAGCGAAGCCGAAGCAGCCAATAGATATAAGGATCAATTCCTAGCAGTCCTCTCTCATGAATTACGTACTCCGCTCAATCCTATATTAGGTTGGGTAATGTTATTGAGGAGTCGCAAGTTAGAAGGCGAAACGCTACTTCGAGGGTTAGAAACCATTGAACGCAATACTAAATTACAAATTAAATTGATTGAAGATTTATTAGATGTTTCTCGCATTCAGCAAGGAAAATTAGTTTTAAATATTCAGCCTGTTAATTTAGTCAAAGCCATTGAAGAAGCGCTAGAAACTGTCAATCTAGCAGTGGAAGCAAAAAATATTAAAATTAAAACTCTATTTGAACCGAACATAGTAATGATTTCAGGAGATGCAGCGCGTCTACAACAAATATTTTGGAATCTACTTTCCAATGCAGTGAAATTTACTCCATCAGGAGGGCAAATACAAGTGCGACTTGTACAAATTGACAACTTTGTCGAGTTGCAAATTCAAGATACTGGACAGGGTATTAGTGCTGAATTTCTACCCCATATATTTGAATACTTTCGGCAAGCAGATGGAGCAATTACTCGACAATTTGGTGGATTAGGTTTAGGACTAGCTATTACTCGCCATCTGACTGAACTGCATGGTGGAACTGTCAAAGCAGAGAGTCTAGGAGAAGGAATGGGGGCAACATTTACAGTCAGATTACCATTGATGCCGAATATCTCACAACCAGACCTAAATAGCATTAAACAACATAATTTTTTGAATTTAGAAGGGTTATCTATTTTAGTAGTAGATGATGAAATAGATACACGCGATTTTCTTTCGATAATGCTCAAACAATTTGGAGCAATGGTAATTGTGGCAGCATCAGCCGTGGAAGCCTTAGAATTCATTGCTAAATCCAAAATTGATTTACTATTAAGTGATATTGGTATGCCAGGAATAGATGGCTACATGCTCATGAATTTAATTAGAGCAATGCCACCAGAACAAGGAGGACAAATACCCGCGATCGCCTTAACTGCTTTTGCTGGAGAAATGAACCAAAAACAAGCATTAGCAGCAGGATATCAGCTGCATTTGGTTAAGCCTGTAGAACCAGATGTATTGTTAAAGGCGATAACTCAAGTTTTAGCACAAAATTTAAACTGACGATTTATGTACAAAGATAAAGTTAGGAAAGCTGTGATTCCGGCTGCTGGTTTTGGTACTCGTTTGTTTCCAGCGACGAAAGTTGTCAAAAAAGAACTTTTTCCAATTATTGATCGAGATGGCAAAGCAAAACCTGTGATTTTGGCAATTATTGAAGAAGCAATCAGTGCTGGAATTACAGAAATTGGCATTGTGGTGCAGCCAGATGACGTAGCAATTTTCACAGATTTATTTAAAAATCCACTGTCCAAAGAACTTTTCCAAAAACTTTCGCCTCAAAATCAAGAATACAGCCAATATTTACAAGATTTGGGCAGTAAAATCGTCATCTTAACACAAGAAAAGCAAGAAGGTTACGGTCATGCAGTATTTTGTGCTAAAGACTGGGTACAGAATGAGCCATTTCTGTTAATGTTGAGCGATCATGTTTACAGATCTGATACTGAAATATCTTGCTCTCGTCAAATTTTGGATGTTTATGAACAAGTCAATCAAAGTGTTGTTAGCTTAACAATTATGCCAGAAACAATGCTTTATAAAGCTGGCTGCGTTAAAGGAGTATGGCAAGATTTAAACTCAGATTTAAACTCGATTTTGACAGTAACCCAAGTCTACGAAAAACCTAGCATTGAGTATGCACGCCAGCATTTACATGTAGAAGGAATGGCAGAAAATGAGTTTTTATGTGTATTTGGCTTGTATGTACTCACACCAAAGATTTTTGATTGTTTAGCAGAAAACATCAATAAAAACTTACGCTACCGGGGTGAATTTCAGTTAACAACCACTCTTGATAATTTGCGACAAAAAGAGGGAATGACTGGATATTTTGTCAAAGGAAAGTGTTTTGATACAGGAATGCCAGATGCTTATCGACAAACAATAATTGATTTTAGGTAGGGAATTGGGAATTGGGAATGGGGAATTGGGAATTGGTAATTGGGAATTGGTAATTGGGAATTGGATTCTACTATTAGTCATCACATCTGGCCCACTACCCATCACCCATTACCCATTACCCATTACCCATCACCTCATCTCCCTTATTCCCTACTCCCTACTCCCCATATCTTGTGAAACAATTGCGATCGCGCTGAAAAACGCCACCAAATTGCGATGTTAGGTTGGGGATTTATTGTTTGTGAGTTTCCTAATTTACTGATAGGGTAACGAAACCAACATACTTTTAAGTAAGTAGTAGGTTCATAAGCCGACAGCCATGTTTTCTCATAGCGTACCAAATCACTTAGCCAAACTGGCTCGATGCCTTCTGACTGAGAGACTTTCGTGATGAAGTTAGCAAAAGCGATCGCATCTTCTCTGTGTTTTTTAATTCCTTTTGGTAAGTGTTTTTCTGCGTATTGCCAAAACAATGTGGTAAAGTTTTTACCTAAAACCCGTGCAGTACGTGGCAGCAATTCCCGCACTTCTCCCAGCCGCTTCCACTTGAGAGAATTGGCGAAGATACCGACTTCTTTGGCAGAAACTTCTGCTAATTGCTGTGCTTCATCACAACTGAGTCCCAACTCTCCACCAACAGCCTGCGGGTTTGCAAAAAAACGCTCTCTAAACTCAGTATTGGTGTAAAGTTGGGCTAAAACTTGCTGGGTTTGTGCTAACCCCATCTTCCACGACTCCTACCAATTTCTCGTGCTTTTTCTAATTCTTCTGTCAACTCTGCAAAGGGTGGTAAATTTTCATCCCTTTCTAGTACGATTCCTTTTACTGATGCACGCCCAACAACCTCATCCATCAGTTGCCACACTTCCAGAGGCGTTGACTGAGAATGGCTATCAATCAGTATACCGTCATGCCAATGCCCACCAACGAAATGTAATTGTACGATGCGTTCCCAAGGTAATTGTTGCAAAAAGTCATGCACATCATAGGCATAATTCATGGCATTGGTGTGAAGATTCGTGACATCCAACAGCAACCCACAATCAGAACGTTCTACAACTTCGGTTAAAAACTGTGCCTCTGTCATTTGGGCACCTGGAAGCGTCACCATATAAGTAATATTTTCCAAAATTAATGGCACATCAACCCAACGACGGACTTCGGCAATGTTGCGACAAAGTACTTCCACGGCTTCCTTGGTATAAGGTAGCGGTGACAAATGCCCGATATCGACTCCCCCTGCTTTGGTAAAGCAGATATGTTCACTCCACCAAGGTGGGTTAAGTTGTTTAATCAGCGATGCAAGTTTGCGTAAATAATCAGTATCCAAACCTTCAGCACTGCCTAGCGATAAATTGATGGCATGGGGAATTATCGGGAAATGGCTAGCCAGCAGTTCTAACTCCTGCTGTTTTTGCACAGGTGCATCTAGATAATGTTCAGCAACAATTTCTAGGAAATCAACTTGCTGGCGGTTGAGAAACAAGTCACTTTTAAATGGTTCCCGAAAACCCAACCCCACGCCTAAAGTAGGGAGATGAGAAAACATTTTTTTTAGCCTCCACAGCCGCCACAACCACCGCCACAACTGCTACCGCAAGAACTGCCACTACTACAAGAACTGCCGCTACTACAAGAACTGCTGCTAGAAGAACTGCCGCTACTACAAGAACTGCTGCTACTACAAGAACTGCTACTACTACAAGAACTGCTACTACTACAAGAACTGCTACTAGATGAACTCCTAGACGACCTTGTGTATGTGCGAAAGAATGCTTTGTAGTAAGAGTCGTAGGAGGTTCCAGCCAAAGCTTGAACGCCAAAGATTGCCACCACCAAATTGTAGTCATATACAGAAGGGTTGCTAAACCTTACTTTATTCTTCAGTTGGGCGAATGTTTGTTGGAGTTGTTGCAGATATCTTTTCCCCCGATGGCTGAGGTGCGATCGCCTGCTAACTAAGCACAAAAGAAAGATAATGGAGAGGACACCCATTGCAATCAAAAAACCCACGTTATAGCGTCCCTTTCCCAAAGCGATGAGTAGCTTATAACCGCCTAAGCTGAAGATAATCATCGCCCCAATTAAGCCAACTTTAATATTCCATTCATGCCATTTGCTGTCATACAGCAGTTGTTCATTTTGCAACTGTTCTTCATAGACATGGCAGAATGGTTGCACAGTCTGACTTGCCAACTCAACAGCAGCCTTAGCTGTGGAAGCAGCAGAAAACTTATCAAACACCTGCTGTTCTATTGGGTGGAGATCAAATGTCTGGGGAGGATTTGCTGCTTTTATGATCGACTGTTTACTGACTTGCAAATAATCTTCCACAATCAAATCAAATAATGCCACATGGGCAACTCCTGCTTCTTGGGAACGCAAATAAGCGATTTCGTAGGGGTCTGGTTTTTCAGAAATTAATGGTAGAGGCTGATTTTTGGTTGGATCTTGGATTAACTCTCGGCAAATTACTATCGTTACACCAATCACAAAGCTATAAAACAGTAGAAAGTCTGGCCCGTACATATCTGCGATCGGATTATGCAGAAATGCATCCATTGCTTTGACTCCTTGTTAGGAAATTACTGAAAATACGAGAAATTAAATGTCTCAATGTTTGCAGCGTTTTTTTAGAACATTTGGCTTTCTCAAGTTAATTTACTTAACTACAGTATTATAGCACACACTAATTTTTATCCGCCACCGCAGCCGCCACAGCCACCACCACAGCCGCCGCCACCACCGTCACCGCCACCGCAGGAACTACCGCTACCACAGGAACTAACACCACCGCTAAAACTGGTACTAGCGTTTGCTGCTGCCACATGGAACATCTTTTCAAACTCAGCATAGGGGCTACCTACTAGTATCGAAATACCAAATACCGCTAAAGGCAATAATATATTGGAGTCTGTTGCATTTAGTTGAACAGTTGAAACCTGTTTTTTGAGTCCTTCAAATGTGTTTTGTAGTCGCTGTAAATAAGCTTTTCCCCGTTGGCTGAGTCGTGGTGTCTGGCAAACACATAAAAGAATTATTTGTGAGAAGATGCCAATGATTACAAGAAACATCACATTGCTATGTCCAGTCGCTAGGGCTGCTATTAGTTTGTAACCACCCAAGCCCAAAATTATCAATGTCCCTATGAAACAAAGACGTTTCACAAATTGTTTGCTTGTGTTTGGGAATAATAATTGCTCATTTTGGAGTCGTTGTTCATAAACAGTACAATGCTGCTTTACCTTTCCAGGTAAGGATGACTGGAATATTTCACTAGCCTTGCGTGAGTACAAAAACCCATCCAATACCTCGCGTTCTATTGATGTTAAAGTGTTCACATCAGGACGACTAAGTGGTTGTTTAAGGTTCTTTCCATCAATTTCCAAGTAACGACGCTGAATTAAATCAAAAACGGCTAGCCGCGTAACCTCATTTTCTCCGCCGCGTAAATAAGCAATTTCATAAGGATCAGGGTTGGTTGGAACCGATGGTAATGGTAGTTTTGCTGTCGAGTCACCCTGCATACCCCATCCACAAACTATCAAAGTGACAACGATAACAAAGGCATAAAACAGCAAAAACAAAGGCCCATACATGTTAGCAATTGGGTTAGCTGTGGGGTTGCTTATCACCACAACTAGCAACATAGCCAAGATACCAAGCAGTAGCTTATCCATCACTTAATATTCCTTTTTGGCTTTGGATGGGTTTCCCTAGTAGCTTGCTACAATACCAATTTCAGCCTTTTCGGAAAACTATTTTTGAAAAGTACAGGAATTATGCAAGCAATAGCTGAAACCCTTATTGTTATAAACGATGTAATTTTGCATTTTTATGAAAATAGTCAGTTATTTAGTAGGGTGTGTTGTCGCCAAGCGCCGCACCATCACTTTGATGCGTTATAGACGTTAGTCCATAACGCACCCTACTTAAAATTTATTTACAGTAATTACGAATTACGTGAAGCGCTACTAGACAACTTAGTTCCACATCTTTTACAAAACCCTGCATCAGCATCATGAAAAGCTAAACCACAACCAGAACAAACTGTTTCTATCTGATTGGTATTTTTCACCAATCGCTTAATTAAATCACCAACTTGCCAAGGAACTAGTGCCACACCTGTCAAAATCATCAAAACTGTGAGTAGACGACCTAATTCAGAAATTGGTGTAATATCACCAAATCCCACAGTTGTCATTGTCACGACAGAGAAATAAAAAGCATCCAAGAAAGTACTGTAAACTTTAGGATTAACAGGATGCTCAACTTGATAAATTAAGCCAGAAAAAACAAAAATAATTGCAAATAAAGTAAATAATATCCTTGAGAATATGATGGTATCTTCGCTAGTAATTCCGTCTAATAAAAATTTTTTATCTATAAACCTGATTAGGCGTAAAATCCTGAACCAACGCAGGATGCGGATAAAGCTAATATCTACTAATCCTATGAAATAGGGCAACATTGCCATTAAGTCAATAATGGCATAAAAGCTAAAAATATATTTAATTTTATTTTCTGCACTCCACAAGCGAATTACATACTCTACTGCAAAAATGATCAAGATAGTAGTATCAATCAAATCCAACTGAAACCGGACAGTATCAGGAATATTATAAGTTTCAGCCACAAAAATTCCTGATGATAGTAGAACCAGTCCGGCAATAACTAAGTTAATCGCTTTACCCACTGGTGTTTCTAAGTCTGTTAAGTAAAATTCTGTTTGTTGTCTGCTTAATAGCATATGTACCTATTCAGTAATTTTAATCAGCTGCCATAAGTAACATTGCTAATGCGATACTATTAACCATTATCTTTTTCTACTCCCAACGAACATGAACCAAGAATATTTTATGCGCTTAGCACTAGCAGAAGCAAAAAAAGGTGATGGCCCCTACGGTGCCGTTATTGTTAAGGATGACGAAGTTGTTGCCGTCGCATATAATACTGTGATTAGAGACAATGATCCATCTGCCCATGCAGAAATCAATGTTATTCGCAGTTTAACAGCTAAACTTCAAAACCTTTCTTTAGAAGGTTATAGCATATACACTACTGGTGAACCTTGTCCAATGTGTGCAGCTGCTTGTGTTTGGACAGGTTTATCAGAAATTGTATATGGCGCTTCAATTCAAGATTTAATCTCGGCTAATCAGTCGCAGATTAATATTGCTTGTGAAGAAGTGATAGCTAAGTCATTTAGAAATATTAAGGTGACTCAAGGAGTATTGAGAGAAGAGTGTTTAGCTTTGTTTAAATAACTTATATTTTGTAACAGCAAGTGAAGGAAAAATGCCAAAAATAATTGGCTTAGAAGGAATGACTGTGGAAGAAGTAAACAAAGAAATCACAAAGGGTGCAAAGTTTGTCATTTTTCCTTACTGCTTTTCTATAATAATTTTAACGTTTAAACGGAGTTCTGAAATTCACTTTATTAAAGCTGGTGAAAATAGCCTAAAAAAAAGGCTGCCATTTATATTTATTTCATTCTTTTTAGGTTGGTGGGGTATACCTTAGGGAATAATATATACAATTCAATGTCTTTTTACTAATTTTAGAGGTGGGAAAGACATCACTGATCAAGTAATTTCTACTCTTAGACAAACGTAGAATATAGCAGATTTGCATTTTCAGCTAGGTTCATTTAAATAGGATAAAAATGTGTTGGCGATAATAGCAGCTTGAGTGCGATCGCGCAAATCTAATCTATTTAAAATATTAGTCACATGATTTTTTACTGTCCCTTCAGAGATATAGAGTTGTTGAGCAATTTCGCGGTTACTAGCGCCTGTAGCAATTAATCGTAAAACTTCTTTTTCTCTAGGAGTGAGTTCAGCTAAATTAGATGGTACAGATGTCGCTTGGGTTGATGGCATAGTGGAGAACTGAGTCAAAAGTTTTTTCACAATTCCTGGCCCTAGTTGTGTATAACCTTTATAAACTGCACGAATAGCAACAGCTAATTCTTCTGAAGGTGTATCTTTTAGTAAATAACCTATTGCCCCATTCTGCAATGCTGCTGTTACATATGCATCATCATCAAAGGTAGTTAAGACTAAGATTTTAACTCCGACAAAACGTTTTTGAATTTCCCGTGTGGCTGCAACTCCATCCATGACGGGCATTCTGATATCCATTAATACGACATCTGGCTGCAATTGTTCAACTAAATCAATGGCATTTTCACCATTTTCTGCCTCTCCTGCAACTTCTATATCTGGTTCTAATTCTAATAATGCTTTTAATCCTTGGCGAATTAAACTTTGGTCATCTACAAGTAACAATTTAATCATCATCTCAACCTTGGTAAGGGAATATCAACTATAATTTGGCAACCAGAACCAGGCGCACTATGAATATTAAATTCACCACCTAGTGCTAAGGTGCGATCGCGCATACTTTGTAAACCAAATCCTGTGGTATTTTGTTTTAAATTAAAACCTTTACCATTATCTTGAATCATTAACCATAAACTACCTGTGATTGTAATTAATTCCAGTTTCACCTCTGTAGCATTTCCATGTTTAGCAATATTTGTCAAGGATTCTTGGATAATGCGGTAAACAGCCGTACTAATTTCTATGGGAATATTATAATCAATTGTGATTCTACAAATAGGTGAAATTCCCGTTGAACGATAAAAATCTTCTAGAAGAATAGCAATTGCTTGTTCTAAAGATTTTTCTTGCAAGGGATGAGAACGCATAGTCGAAACAGATTGACGAACATCTTTGAGTGCATTAGAACCGAGTTCTTTTGCTCTTGCTAAAAATGTTTGCGCTTTGTTTGGATTAGATTGCCAAAGTTTCAAAGCAGTTTCTAATTGCAGATTTAATGCTGTTAAAGAGTGTCCGAGAGAATCATGAATTTCACGAGCAATGCGATTACGTTCTTCTAAGGTAGCTTGATTTTCAATTTGCATCGCGTATTGGCGGAGTTTTTCGTTAGCACTAGCCAGCCTTTCTCGACTCTGCCGTTCAGATAAAACAGCATTCATCATCAACAATACAAAAACTAAACTCAAGCCAAATGTTAGTGTCCAGTTTAAACTCAAAAACCGAAAGCGTTCTTGTCCTTGTTGTATTGATTGATAATTGAATAATTGATATTTGAGTTGTGTAGTTGATAAAGATAAGATAAACGATAGGCAGGTAACTATCAAACGCCCAGGTAATTCAAAAATTAGGCAACTGCGAGCAACTAAAATGATGTAGAGAAAGGGGAAAGGGCGAGAAAATCTCCCACCCACTAAACCAGTGATGGAAATCAAGATAATTTCACTGGCTGTATAGATTATCTTTGTTATCTTGTTTTTAGTGGGCAATCTTAAACCCATTAATGCAAAAATAATCAGACTAAAAAATGACAGTTCAGGTAAGATACCGCAAAATGACAGTTCAGGAAAAATACTGCAAATAGAAACTTCTGAATGTTTGTAGCGAAATCGTGGTGACGAGGGTGATAAAATGATTGGCAATACAGCGATCGCCAGTAGTATCCATTCCAAATAAAGCAGAGAAGGAAAAGGATGCTTTTTAATTTTAAATGGAAGACTCATAAGCTGCTGCCCTTGATTTAAGAGTTAAGAGTTAGGAGTTAGGAGTTAGGAGTTATGACTTATTAATTAGTAATGACGAGTAAGTAAATATTACAAAACTTATGTAATTAATTAGAATTTAGGCAAACAATAGCTGAAACCCTTATTTACATGTAGAGGCAATTTATCAAGTATGTAATTTCACGTAAATTTTTTGATAAAATTTTCATAACTCTAACTTGTGTAGTTTTACAAAACCTTGTGTTCGTCCTAACTCTTCACTACTATCTTTTAACAATTATCAGTCACATTGACCAAAACTGAATTATGACTAAAGTCATGGGTGTAAACGTGACTTTCTCCTCATGTGATTGCTGGGCGTGAATTTCTATGATGGTGACATCCAACCAGGAAGCAATCACGAGGTAGTAAATGAAACTGAAGGTATTATCATTGATAGCAGGAGCGATCGCTCTCACTTTAACAGCAACTTCTTTTGTTGTTCAAGCACAAACAGCTTCTTCTTCACCTCTGCTAGTTGCACAAACAGCGAAAAAACAAAGGGGCCCTTGGAAAAATCTGGATTTAACAGATGCACAAAAAGCCCAAATTCAGCAAATTCGACGCAATACACGCGCCCAAATTGAAGCAGTTTTCACCCCAGAACAAAAAGAAAAGTTAAAAGCGGCTTTTGAAGCACGTCGGGCCCAACGCCAAGCAGGCCAACGTCCAACAGGCCAACGCCAAGGCCCTTGGAAGAACTTTGCAGAATTGAATCTAACCCAAGCACAGAAAGACCAAATACGACAAATTCGGGAATCATCAAGACAACAAATTCAAGCAGTCCTGACTCCTGAACAGCAAGCGAAACTCAAGCAATTCCAAGAAAATGCGAGACAGCGCCACCAACAACGCCAACAAAATCAACAGAGTAATTAATCTAGCATTAAAACACAGCATTGAAGTCTAACGCGATATTTCTATGAAAAGTGTTATCTATCTTGTTGTATGCGCTGGTGTAATCTTTTTAGCTAAAAGTTAAACAGGACTGTACAAGTATTATTTTCCATAGTAAAGATTTCATAGACTTCTTGCAGAATATGGAAAGGAGACAAAGTTCAATCTCCTTTCTTTTCCCTTTTTGACAATAAAATTAAGGTGAGTTCAACGGATATAAAAAACCCCGCTTCCATTCTTCTCCCCATAGGGAGAGAGGCTTTGAAACCCTGATTTTTTCAACGCTCTAGTAAAAGTTAGGAGTTATGATTATGAGTTAATCATAACTTCTAGCTTTTTTAGCATGTCCAAGGAATTCGCCATCGGTAGTAAAGTGCGTGTTGTGGCACTACCGCCCTACGTGAAAACAGCAGATCCCATGCCAATGTTACGCCCCCCAGATGTGATTAATACTGGTGAAGAGGGTATAGTCGTTGACCGTCGTCCTGGAGGATATTGGGGTATCCGCTTTGCTAAAGGAACCTTTCTTTTAGATAGCCAATACATTGAAAGCACAGACACCCCTCCTGGTTAGGGAGCTTTCAAAGCAGGGGAGATGGGGAGCAGGGGAGATGGGGAGCATGGGAGCATAGGGAGCAGAGGAAATTTTTACTCAATTCCCAATTCCCCATTCCCAATTCCCAATCCCCAATTCCCATTCCATGAAGTTTTAAGGACTTTTTGACAGAATAAGTTGTCATCGCGTATTAATTTAAACATATCTATTTATCTCCAATCACGACTTTAGCCCTGGATAAGGCTTAAGGATGAAAGCACCACTATCTGATAACGAACCAGAGAGAATTAAAAGTCTTTTAGACTATAAGATCCTCGATACTCCATCTGAAGCTGCCTTTGATGATCTCACTCGTTTAGCTTCGTATATTTGCGGTACTCCCATCGCTTTAATCAGCCTCATTGATACTAACCGCCAGTGGTTCAAGTCTAAAGTCGGTTTGGAAGCATTAGAAACACCTCGTGATATTGCATTTTGCACCCATGCGATTCTGCAATCTGAAGTTTTGATTGTGCCTGATGCAACATCTGATCAACGGTTTGCCACAAACCCGTTGGTGACCTCTGATCCCAATATCAGGTTTTATGCTGGTGTACCATTGACTAATGCTGAAGGATATGCATTAGGAACGCTTTGTGTAATTGATTATGTACCACGAAACCTTTCTTTAGAACAGGTCGAAGCATTACGAATTTTGGGCCACCAAGTCATCAAACAATTAGAACTGCGGCGTAACTTAGCTAGTTTGGTACTGGTGAACAATGAACGCAAACAGGTACAAAAGGTACGTCGGCAATTCTTCAAAAAGGTTGCTGGAGGTTTTGGGTTAGCGTTGGCAATTTTAATTCTAATTGGTGTGGTTTCTTATCAAAACACAAGGGTATTGATTAATACTAGCAATCAAGTTAAAAAAACCCAAAACCAAATTAATAGTCTCGAAGAACTGCTGTCCCTCATGAAGGATGCTGAGACTGAACAACGAAGTTATATCCTCACTGGAGAAGAACGCGATCTCAAAGCATATGAGATAGCAGTTGTGGAAGTTGATCGCAAAATTGAGGAACTGAGGAATTTAAAATTAGATAAACCCAGACAACAGCAATTCGACATACTGAAATTGTTAATAGTAGCCAAACTAACTGAACTCAAGCAAACTGTTGAGTTGCGCCAAAACAAGGGATTTTCAGCAGCATTGCAAATATTGCTGAAAAATAAGAGTGAAAATCGCATGGATATTATCCATGAACTAATTTATGAGATGCAGGGTCAGGAAAAGGCTTTGCTTGAGCAACAGTCAGAAGTAGCAAAAGACAGTGCTGAAAACTCAATTTTGACAACTGCGATCGCTATTTTTGCCAGTTTTCTAATTCTGACCATAGTCTACTATCTCATCTATCGTGAGGTGACTGAGCGCAAATTCACAGAGGAGACACTCAACAAAGAACGTAACTTTATTTCGGCAGTTTTAGATACAGCCAGCGCCTTGGTAATCGTTCTCGACGCCCAAGGTCAAATCGTGCGCTTCAATCACGCTTGTGAGCAAATAACAGGTTACTCATTTGATGAGGTCAGGGGTAGGTATGTATGGAATTTGTTGTTACTTCCCGAAGAGGTGAAGTCCGTAAAAGCAGTGTTTGAACAATTGCGAACTGGTCAAGGCCCTAAAGGATATGAAAATTACTGGCTAACTAAAGATGGCAATCAACGACTAATTGCATGGTCAAACACAGTTTTAAAAGACTATGAAGGTTCAGTAGAATACATTATTTGCACTGGTATTGATATCAGCGATCGCAAACGCTCACAACAGCAATTAACGGCACAATATACCGTTACTCGTGTTTTAGCAGAGTCTACCACAATCCTCGAAGCCATGCCCCGAATTCTCCAAGGAATCTGCGAGAGTTTGGCATGGGATTTAAGTGAAATTTGGATGGTTGATCAGCAAGCAAATCTCCTACGTTTTCTCGACATGTGGTATAAAATCTCTTTGGAAATGCAAGAGTTTGAAATACTAAGTCGGCAAACCACATTTGCTCCAGGAATGGGATTACCTGGTCGAGTTTGGGCTAGTGGTGAAGCTGTTTGGATGAGTAATGTTGTTGAAGATAGCAACTTTATCCGCTCTCAAATTGCTGCTGAAGCAGGATTGCACGGTGCTTTCGCTTTTCCTATTCGTAGTGGTAAAAAAATCGTCGGTGTGATTGCATGTTTTAGTCATAAAATCCTGCAACCTGACCAAAATTTAGCCAAAATTATGAATTCTATTGGTGAGCAAGTGGGGCAGTTTATCGAACGCAAACAAGCAGAAGAAGAAATTCAACGCCAAAACTTGCGATCGCAACTGTTTACGGAAATCACCTTGAAGATTCGCCAGTCTCTGCAAATCACAGAAATTTTCCAAATTACTGTTAAGGAAGTACAAAAGATTCTCCACAGCGATCGCGTTTTGATCTATCAACCTTTGCCAGATAGATCTGCAAGCACTGTTGTTGAGGCAGTAGTTTCAGGCTGGCTGGCCATTAAAGAGCAAAAAATGACTGATTCTTATCTACGAGCAGAATATATACAGCAGTATTATCTACAGCAATATCGGCAAACACGCAATTTGGGTTTCACTGAGTCAGATATAGTTGCAGTTAAAAAAAGCCACATGAAATTTCTGCAACAGTTTGGAGTCAAGTCTAATTTGGTTGTGCCGATTTTGGTCAAAGAAGAACTCTGTGGTTTGTTGATTGTGCATCAGTGCGGCAGTTCTCGCCAATGGTCTAGCTTTGAAACTCATCTGTTGCGGCAAATAGCTGACCAAGTAGGTATTGCCTTAGCCCAAGCCCAGATGTTAGATGCAGAAACTCAACAACGGCGAGAACTCGAAATTGCCCGTCAGCAAGCTGAATTAGCTTCTAGAACCAAAAGCGCCTTTTTGGCTAACATGAGTCATGAAATCAGAACTCCGATGAATGCGGTGTTAGGGATGACCGATTTGATGTTAGAAACTCCCCTTAACGCCGAACAACGGGATTTCATGGGAACAATTCGCATTAGTGGAGATGCTTTATTAAGCCTGATCAACGAAATTTTGGATTTGTCCAAACTTGAGGCTGGGGAGATGAGTTTAGAAACTCTAGATTTTGACTTATCTACCTGTGTCGAAGAAGTTTTAGAATTATTGGCTCCCCCAGCTCACAATAAAGGATTAGAAATTGCAGGATTGATTTATCGCAATGTTCCCACCCAACTACAAGGAGATGCTGGACGCTTGCGGCAAATCCTCATGAACTTGCTCAGTAATGCCATCAAATTTACCAGTGATGGCGAAGTAGTGTTACGAGCCGAATTGCGATCGCAAACTCCCACCACTGCAACTATTCACTTTGCTGTCACCGATACCGGTCTTGGTATTACTCTAGAAGACCAAGGTAAACTCTTTACGCCATTTACTCAACTAGATGCCTCCACCACCCGCAAGTATGGCGGTACAGGTTTGGGATTAGCTATTTGCAAACAACTAGTAAACTTAATGAAAGGAGAAATTGGAGTAGAAAGTAGTTTGGGGAAAGGATCTAAATTTTGGTTTGAGATTACTTTCAACAAACAACTTCACCCTGTTTCTGCAATCGATGATGGCGGACTTTTACGTAATAGACGTATGTTAGTGGTGGATGATAACGCTGCTAATCGTAAAATCATCCAGCATCAAGCTAGCCGTTGGGGGGTACTAGTTGATGAAGCAGCTTCTGCTGCTACAGCCCTCAAAGCGATGCAGATGGCTGTAGAGCAGAAAATGCCTTATGATTTAGCTTTGATTGACATGCAAATGCCAGACATGGATGGCATAACATTGGTAGCGCAAATTAAAGCCAATTCTGCGATCGCTTTTATACCTTTGGTTTTGCTGACCACCACCAATCAAAGAGAGTCAGCACAACGCTCATTAAATACAGGATTTGCCAGTTATTTGGTCAAACCTGTGAAAGCATCCCGACTCCTCGATTCCATCATGACTATTTTGGGAACCCAGCTAGAAGAGGAGGCAGGAGGTGAGTCCACTTGCCATCTTGGCTTGTTGCCAGATGGCAAAGTGGCGTTCCCCGTAGGGGTTCTCGTACCCCTACGCTTAAGCAAGCTACGTGTTAGCGTCTTTGAAGGAGAAGAGTACCCCAAGGGCAGAAAGCAGAAAGTAGGAGGTGAGTCCACTTGCTGTCTTAGTGAGTTTACTTACCCTCTTGGCTGTTGCCAAGATGGCAAAGTGGCCAACCCAAAGGGTTGTTGCCGAGATGACAAAGTAGTAAACCCAAAAAGCAGGAGGCAGGAGGCAGGAGTGAAAAATTTAGAATATAGCAGCGATGATATTTGTGTTGATTCCTGTTTTTTGCAGCCCAAGTTAAGAATTTTGCTAGCTGAAGATAATCTCGTAAATCAGAAAGTAGCCTTAAAGCAACTTCAAAGCATGGGCTATGGTGCCGATGTTGCTGCCAATGGGCAAGAAGTTTTGCAGCTATTAGAAAAAAAACCTTACGATTTGATTCTCATGGATTGCCAAATGCCCATTCTTGATGGTTTGGAAACCACAAAAGCAATTCATTCATGGGAAGAAAACCGTTTTGCTAGTCATCGTCGCCCAGTGGTGATTGCGATGACAGCTAATGCCATGAAAGAAGATAAACAAATGTGTCTAGATGCTGGAATGGACGACTATTTAAGTAAGCCAATCATCAAAGAAAAATTACTAGCAGCGCTAGAATATTGGGCAAGTTTTATATTGTCTACGCCAGAGGCAGTTAGCTTTGACCAGACAGTTGCCACAGTAAATGTAGATGCAGTTGATTTACCAATTAATTGGGAACGCCTACATGAAATGTCAGACAATGACCCAGAATTTGAATTAGATCTATTGCAGATATTTGTTGAAGATATTCAAGAGCATATAGAGTTAACCAAAACTGCGATCGCTGCAAACGACTTTCAGCAATTAGCCAAAGAAGCCCATCAAATCAAAGGTGCTAGTGCCAACGTTGGAGCTACATTTATGCAACTGACCGCAGAAAAACTAGAAAAACTAGCTCATAACCGAGAGTATCAAGGTACTACTAACTTAATCTCAGATTTAGAAGAGTTTCTCAAACGCATTCAAGAATTTTTAATCAAAAGTCAATAGCAAAGAATTTGATTGTAGGTGACAATTAGCAACATCTCTTTGTGTCTTTGTGACGGCAGTCGCTACAACGGAGGAAACCTCACGCCAGTTTGCTCAAGTCGGGAAACCCGCCCACGCAACTGGCTCCGCAACGCGCTGCCTCACCTTTGTGTTAAAAAATTAAAGTACCACAAAAGACACAAAGACACAAAGGATTCAAGATCAGCAACTATTTAGCGTCGAACTTGGTTAGAGATATCTTCGCCTGCCTGTGCTGCACTATCGCGTACATCTTTAGCAGTTTCCTTGGCGCCCTTTACGTAACCTGAACCAAATTCTTTAAAAGCTTCTCCTGACTGTTGCCCAATTCTCTGTAGTCTTTCACCAGGAGAGTCTTCGGTTTCTCTCGCATCTTTAAACCACTGTCCTGTTGTTTTCGGTCTTTGGGCATCATTTTGTTCTACCTTTTCACGAACTCTCTCACCCAAGGATTTGTCATTGTTTCTGAGATCAACATTTGTTGTCAGCACTAAAACACCAACTAGGACAACAGCAAAAAAACGCTTTACTTGAAGACTATTAAGTAAGGAACTGATGTAAGCATTTGTCCTAGAAAATAAATTTAACATGCCAATACTCCATTGTTCTTTGTTGATGCTTTTACCAGTTTGGAGAAATAATTGGCTAATTCCAAATTTAGCTAATGCACGAGAAAACTCAGTTAGTTTTGTTTATTTTTGCAATTAGCATAGTGAATGGAATTATAGGTTAGTGATGAAATCTGGTAAAAATCCTACCTATCATTAGCCAATTAACTCTTTTGAATCCAAATACAGATTAACGGTAAATAAAGCGATTATCCTTCTAACAAAAGGCATATCTCCGTGATGAAACCTGCGATAGAGGGGACTGGGGGGATGAGGGGGATGAGGG
>NZ_JAECZC010000091.1 GCF_016056305.1 Amazonocrinis nigriterrae CENA67
GTAAAAGGACAGACCACATCATGGTTCTGTGTTCATTAGGTTGTTCTGTCCATTGCTGACATAATCCGCTCCACTTCAACGTAACACCGCACGAAGATTTCTATTGTTCCTGAAGGCATATTCAAATCGTTTTCGTTACCGCTTGCAGGCATCATGACAGAACACTACTTCCTATAAACGCTACACAGGCTCCTGAGATTAATAATGCGGATCTCTACGATAATGGGAGATTTTCCCGACTGTTTCGTTCGCTTCTCAGTGGATAACAGCCAGCTTCTCTGTTTAACAGACAAAAACAGCATATCCACTCAGTTCCACATTTCCATATAAAGGCCAAGGCATTTATTCTCAGGATAATTGTTTCAGCATCGCAACCGCATCAGACTCCGGCATCGCAAACTGCACCCGGTGCCGGGCAGCCACATCCAGCGCAAAAACCTTCGTGTAGACTTCCGTTGAACTGATGGACTTATGTCCCATCAGGCTTTGCAGAACTTTCAGCGGTATACCGGCATACAGCATGTGCATCGCATAGGAATGGCGGAACGTATGTGGTGTGACCGGAACAGAGAACGTCACACCGTCAGCAGCAGCGGCGGCAACCGCCTCCCCAATCCAGGTCCTGACCGTTCTGTCCGTCACTTCCCAGATCCGCGCTTTCTCTGTCCTTCCTGTGCGACGGTTACGCCGCTCCATGAGCTTATCGCGAATAAATACCTGTGACGGAAGATCACTTCGCAGAATAAATAAATCCTGGTGTCCCTGTTGATACCGGGAAGCCCTGGGCCAACTTTTGGCGAAAATGAGACGTTGATCGGCACGTAAGAGGTTCCAACTTTCACCATAATGAAATAAGATCACTACCGGGCGTATTTTTTGAGTTATCGAGATTTTCAGGAGCTAAGGAAGCTAAAATGGAGAAAAAAATCACTGGATATACCACCGTTGATATATCCCAATGGCATCGTAAAGAACATTTTGAGGCATTTCAGTCAGTTGCTCAATGTACCTATAACCAGACCGTTCAGCTGGATATTACGGCCTTTTTAAAGACCGTAAAGAAAAATAAGCACAAGTTTTATCCGGCCTTTATTCACATTCTTGCCCGCCTGATGAATGCTCATCCGGAATTTCGTATGGCAATGAAAGACGGTGAGCTGGTGATATGGGATAGTGTTCACCCTTGTTACACCGTTTTCCATGAGCAAACTGAAACGTTTTCATCGCTCTGGAGTGAATACCACGACGATTTCCGGCAGTTTCTACACATATATTCGCAAGATGTGGCGTGTTACGGTGAAAACCTGGCCTATTTCCCTAAAGGGTTTATTGAGAATATGTTTTTCGTCTCAGCCAATCCCTGGGTGAGTTTCACCAGTTTTGATTTAAACGTGGCCAATATGGACAACTTCTTCGCCCCCGTTTTCACCATGGGCAAATATTATACGCAAGGCGACAAGGTGCTGATGCCGCTGGCGATTCAGGTTCATCATGCCGTTTGTGATGGCTTCCATGTCGGCAGAATGCTTAATGAATTACAACAGTACTGCGATGAGTGGCAGGGCGGGGCGTAATTTTTTTAAGGCAGTTATTGGTGCCCTTAAACGCCTGGTTGCTACGCCTGAATAAGTGATAATAAGCGGATGAATGGCAGAAATTCGATGATAAGCTGTCAAACATGAGAATTGGTCGACGGCCCGGGCGGCCGCAAGGGGTTCGCGTTGGCCGATTCATTAATGCAGCTGGCACGACAGGTTTCCCGACTGGAAAGCGGGCAGTGAGCGCAACGCAATTAATGTGAGTTAGCTCACTCATTAGGCACCCCAGGCTTTACACTTTATGCTTCCGGCTCGTATGTTGTGTGGAATTGTGAGCGGATAACAATTTCACACAGGAAACAGCTATGACCATGATTACGCCAAGCTATTTAGGTGACACTATAGAATACTCAAGCTATGCATCCAACGCGTTGGGAGCTCTCCCATATGGTCGACCTGCAGGCGGCCGCGAATTCACTAGTGATTCCTCGCCTCTGTGTGCCTAGGTATCCACCATAAGCCCTTATTAGCTTGACCACTAACAATTGGTTTTAAAACTGCAAACACAATCACTTTTTCAATGTCTGTGTCTGCCTGCTTCGCGTTACTATGCAGTTTTCAAGGTTCTGGCTGGTATTTCATCCAGCAGTCTGACATCATCTGCCATGTTGCTGAATTTCATCCTTTTTTTTGTTAGCTGACGCTACAGGTGGAGGTTAGCGGACTCGAACCGCTGACATCCTGCTTGCAAAGCAGGCGCTCTACCAACTGAGCTAAACCCCCAGACCACAAGTTATTAGTTACTCGTTATTAATTATGAGTTTTTTACTCCTAACTCCTAACTCTTAACTCCTAACTTGATTCAGGTGGGCCATCCTGGACTCGAACCAGGGACCTCACCCTTATCAGGGGTGCGCTCTAACCACCTGAGCTAATAGCCCAATTACGAACCAAACATAGTTTGAAAGCCCCATCAAGTTCTGCGACCGACCTCGGAATAACCTTCTCTATATCTATTCACACTTCGTTTTCGATATTAGAGTTGGGTAGGTCTCCCTTAAAAGGAGGTGATCCAGCCACACCTTCCGGTACGGCTACCTTGTTACGACTTCACCCCAGTCACCAGCACTGCCTTAGGCATCCTCCCCCACGAATGGTTAGAGTAATGACTTCGGGCGTTGCCAGCTTCCATGGTGTGACGGGCGGTGTGTACAAGGCCCGGGAACGAATTCACTGCAGTATGCTGACCTGCAATTACTAGCGATTCCTCCTTCACGAAGCTGAGTTGCAAGCTTCGATCTGAACTGAGCCACGGTTTACGGGATTTGCTTGCCGTTGCCGGCTTGCTGCCCTCTGTCCGTAGCATTGTAGTACGTGTGTAGCCCAAGACGTAAGGGGCATGCTGACCTGACGTCATCCCCACCTTCCTCCGGTTTGACACCGGCAGTCTCTCTAGAGTGCCCAACTTAATGCTGGCAACTAAAAACGAGGGTTGCGCTCGTTGCGGGACTTAACCCAACATCTCACGACACGAGCTGACGACAGCCATGCACCACCTGTGTTTGCGCTCCCGAAGGCACTCTTCTCTTTCAAGAAGATTCGCAACATGTCAAGTCTTGGTAAGGTTCTTCGCGTTGCATCGAATTAAACCACATACTCCACCGCTTGTGCGGGCCCCCGTCAATTCCTTTGAGTTTCACACTTGCGTGCG
>NZ_JAECZC010000092.1 GCF_016056305.1 Amazonocrinis nigriterrae CENA67
CCCCTGATGATTTCATATAATTCATGACGCCGCCACGCCAAAATAATGGGAATTGAAAATAGACATTTTGCAGGGAATTCATCGAATTAAAGGGAATTCTGATTATGAATTTAAGAGTTCTTGATAGAATTTGTCCGTGCCTGTATCGCATAATGTTTGGAAGCACATTATTTATGACTGGACAACGGATGAAAGCCTTCCTCCCTCTCTGATATTTCTTGAATGAAAATATGAGAAGTTTACGACTCCGACGAACATCTCAGGTTTTACCCCTCCCCGGACATTTTAGGCTACTTCCACATTAGTTTTTCGAGAACCTTTTCCTATTCTCTACTTGTCTGGCAGAACGTTTTGTCATAAATTATATGTCATTTTTTCTTAGTTATTGAACAACTTAGGAGTTTGTTCTAAGATGTTAATGCTATGGCCTTGAACGAGATTTTTATCCGTAAAGAGATAATACTTTACTTTTCAAAAAGCTCAACCTTTCCTGCAACAACTCAAAACTAGTTTGAGTCATTACAATATTCATTAAACTCCTATCAATATCATTTTGTCCACTTTTTTTAATCTTCTTTATCTTCATACAGCGATTAGGCTCATATCTTGCACCTAGCTGGGTAAACACGCAAAAAGCGAATAAAGGATGCAAAATATTACAGGAAGCAAAGGCTTGTCTAAAATAAAAAAGGTAACTAATAATACTGAAAGCTAACTAATACTACGGTTTTGGCAGCCAAAACAACAGATGCTAGGATACTGTACGTTTCAAAGGGGATGACCACCATGAAATCGTCAGATTTGCATTTGAGACTGAAAACATGAGAGAAAAGGCGTGAAATATCTGATTAAACAAAGCACTAAGAAAATGCTTGCCCACGCCCAAGATGAGCGTGTACACCCTCAAAGAACTGATGCCGACGCAGTACCAAAAAGATAACCTAGAAGCGAAGAAGAGCGTTATTCTTAGAGGCACAAGGACACCCATTACCCGAACACAGTCAAACAAAATCCCCAAGTGCAATCAGCCGATTTTTAAATATCAATCCTTGGTCAACTAGGGAGATGATTCGTATTGTTCGCTCCACCGCATTACAAACAGTTTTCAAGGTATTAACATTATCTGGTAAAGGAAGAAAACCCTTTTTACAAGTAATAATTGACCTCACAACTTTAGAGAAACGGGGCAAATTTCAAGAGTTTAGTGATTTAATCAGGGTCTATAATGGTAAACGTGGCCTGCATCTGGTCGTAGTTTATTTGGTAATTGGAAAATGCCGCATCCCTTGGAATTTTAGGGTTTGGAGAGGTAAGGGAACACCTTCCCCAGCACAGCTTGGACTGAAACTTGTTCAAGGTTTACCAAAAATCTTAACTGAACGCTTT
>NZ_JAECZC010000012.1 GCF_016056305.1 Amazonocrinis nigriterrae CENA67
AACTTGGGTATGGAAGTAATGCACGAGCGCAATGCTCACAACTTCCCCTTAGACTTGGCTGCTGGTGATGTTGCTCCTGTTGCACTAACTGCTCCTGCGATTAACGGTTAATTCTTCTAGCCACGTCTAATCAATTAAATAGCGCTCTCCCAATTGGGGGGGCGCTTTTTGGTGTCAGTATTGGTCTTAGACTTCTTGCATAAATCTTTTTTTGTCTCGCGCAAAGGCGCAAAGGCGCAAAGTCAGCCAGTAGGGTGCGTTATAGCGAAGGGTAACGCACCGAGATAAATGGTGGATTACCGCCTTTGCTTTCCCTACTTAATATTGTGTTTGTAAATAGCCTGTTAATTATTTTCACTGCTGACAATTTTGATTACATTTACGGACTTGCGCCCACACTTCAAAAGGTGAATTCTGATTAGATTTAGCTATCTGTTGTACTTGGAATATGACTAGCTGATCTCCTGGTTGAAGTTTCTGAAGTAACTCTGACGAAGGAGGTTTTTCTTTCCTCAAATCTATCTCGTATTTAACCGTAACTACTGACTTTCGTGATGGAATAACAGGAGGATCAATAAAAGGTTCAATCAGTGGCTCTTCAGTAGTCAAGCTACTTGATGTATTGTTAATTTTACCTATCAATATCCAGCCAGTAGAATTTAATATTTCTGTTTTAGGTAAAATATTAGTAGTAGGACGAGGTTCTGATATGTTACTTTGTTGAGAATTAGAGTAGATCCAGATAGCACCTACTAATACAATGATTCCTAAGCCGGAAAATGTGGCTGTTTGCGTATTTTTTGAAGCCTTGCTAGAGGTAGAATTGACCATTTTTTTAGCTTCTTCCCGGATACCTTGAGCAATATTTTTAAAAGCTTTATCACGGGACTTCCAGTCACTCACAGGTTTGTTGCCTTTGGTGTCTTTGGGTAGTGCTTGAAGCTTGCCAAACGGTGTATTAATCCAATGAATAGAGTCAAGAATTATAGGGATAACTGTCGCTTTTTCAGCATTATGCAGTTCCATTGCTTGTTTGAATTCAGCATTAGTATTGCCTTCATTATTATGGCAATAACCCGAAGCTATAAAATTTTCACTTACAAGCAACAAAATTATATCAGATGTATTTAAGCGATCATCTACTTGATAGTGCCATTCTTTTTCTGGCCCAATTTTTCGGTAATAGCAGTCAGTAATAACCTCTTCTTTCTTCAAAATCTCCAGGCTTTCTTTTAGTTTATGTTGTAATGTTTGATCTTCGTGGGCATAGGCACAAAACAGTTGAAGAGGTTTAGGAGATTTAGATTGCACGGACATAACCTTATTACTGAATTGCAGTACATCATTAATATCATCCTGACTGCTCAGTTTTATGCAAATCTACCATTTCCACCTATGAAGCGATCGCGCAAAGGCTAGACCCCTGACTTCTTCTAGAAACAGGGTTATAAATTTGGTGGAAAGTGAAATTTGTATTTAATTTTAGCAATGCCAAACTATGAATACTTGAAACACTGCAATTTCAAAAATTGTATATCTAGCAACACCAACTTTATATTAAATAGGAATTACGCACTCATGACGAAAAACTAAGCTTTTGCGATTACAACGCTAAGCTCGTAATGACGTAAAATCGTAGTCCGTGCGTAATTCATGTTAAGAAGCCCAAAAGCTAGTTAGCTGGAAACTACGCCAATTGCGCGCGTCTGTCGGTAAACCATCTGCATTAGTGGCTCCTCAAGACCTGACTGCCTCATTGTTGTAGCAACTGGCATCAAGTGCTGTCCATCTTGCACGCTACCTTACCACAACGTTGGCTATCGATACTAGCGATTTGATACGATTAACGAAATAGGCGATCGCCTACGACTCAACCAAGTGCGATCGCACTCTTGAGAAAATTGGCAAAAATACTATGGCAAAGCGTAAAAAAAGCAATCTCCAGTGGATTAAAGAAACGCTTGAACTAAAACCTGACCACCGCTGGGAATCTCCATCAGGCTACAAAATTTTTGTTGCAGACCGGGGTGCTGTTCGCTTCAATGTTCCTCAAGATTGGGTTTTTGAGCCACAAGAAAAATCCTTCAAGTTCCTCGATAAAAAACCACCCAACGATGATTGCTGTCTAGAAGTATCTTTTAATCGTCTGCCACCCAATGATTGGAGTTTGTTTCCGCTAAAACCCACTTTAAAGAAAATTATGGAAGACGATAGTCGCAACGTCATTGCCAAGGGAGAAATTATCACCGTCAAGCGCCAAACCGCCAGAATTGTCTGGACAGAGATCAAGTTTATTGACACTCAAGAAGAACCACGAGAAGCATTTTCACGGACTTGCATTGGTTTGGGGTCAAATGTTCAGTGCTTGATTACATTCGATTATTGGGCAGATCAAGCAGAACAGCTGACACCTCATTGGGATGAAGTGATGCGATCGCTTACACTAGGGTTATATATCCGTGACCCAATGACTGGTTTGGCTTTCCCAGATTAAACCACAAGCTGGTTGGCTGTTAACGATTGGGTAAAAGCACAAAACTGGCTCTAATGAACACAAGTATGGTACTCACTATCATCCTTCTAATCATGTTTGTAGGCGCATATTTCTTTGTCTTATATCCCAATCAAAAGATACAGCAAATCAAAAGTAACTTGGTGGTGGAAGTTGATGGGGCAGAAACTCGTTATCAAAATTTACCTTTAGGAAAGTTATGTTTAAGCTCATCCTACCCCTGGAGGGAGTAGTATGAGAGCAGGGCATGGGGCATTGGGTATACTTTTTAAAGTAGTTTTGAGTTTTTCACTTATCTGACCTATCAATCTAAAATCTAATTTTTTGTAAAGTCCGCAAATTGCAATTTTCCAGGGTGCAAAAGTATATGAACCGACACCAAAAATAGAAAAACGAGGATTTTGCTGATAAATCTTGCTTTTTCTTTTGTTTAAGTATTGTGCATGTGTCTCAAGATAGTTCCAAGTTTTAGGAGCAAAATCTTTGATGTATACGGTAGATTCACCAACAAATCTCTTGAAAATGTAGCAGCTTCTGAACATAGGGCTTCTACAGTTAAAATGGTCATGGATAAAGCAAAAAGAATTGAAATATTAACTTGGAATTACAGCAGAAGCTTGATTGTTAAACTCAAAATTCTCACTTTTCAAGTAATTTAACTACACCACTTCCTACTTAACGCCACTTGAACGGACTGCCATCAAGTGGCTCCTTCCTACTACTCTCAAAGTCAACGACTAACTGCTGGTTTTGAACGCTGCTGTTGATAAAAACCAAGAACTTTTTGCACATAAGCAGCAGTAAAGCCGCTGTTACAGCCTGTATAGTTACCAGTCATCCACCAACAAGCTACAGCACGCACAGATGCAGTTTCATTATTGCTAGTAGCGGCAAATTGCTTATTTAACTCACGGCGGGTAATACAAGATATAACAGAGCGTGCTGTCACAGGACTATTTTCAAATTGTGTCGGTGTTAATTCTCGTTTCAGGCAATATTTCGACCAGCCTTTGAGAGTTTCTGGTTTGACTTGCCATTGACTGTAAAGTCCATCGTTTTGGATGCCTGTTTGTGGTGCAGCCTGTCGTAGTGCTTCCACCATTGCCGCTACTTGGGTATCAGAAACTACCTGTTGTGCTTGAGCTAGCAATGACGGTAGTCCAAAACTGACAACCACTCCACAGAGTAGTAATGGTATGGCATTTTTCCTCATAAATATCTGTATTCACAAACGACAAACTAATAATAATACCATGTCCGCTTAATTAGTCACTATTCTTGTATCCGTGCAGAATCCTGAAAACCCTTTTCCCTAATCTCCAACGCCACTTGCAAGAGGGCGAGGTTACCTCCTACCCTTGGATATGACGCTCTTAAGCACAAAACGTGCAATTAACTGAAGCGTCGATTTAGCTGACGAATAATTAGACGTTGTTCTCCTTGTTTCCCTGTTCTAGAATATCTTGATAAATTACCGATTCTTTCATGATATCCTCCCTTAAAATCTGTGTTCGATTTTTATACCTTGACATGACGCTATTTTTGTGAATGAGTAAATACTTGATCATCATTGTCGAATGCGATCGCCATCTCTTCTCTACCTCTCCATCCATCACATTTTTCAACATTTCCATCCCCGTGAGGGGTAAGAGATTTCAAACTTGGTTTTATTTATATAAGCTGCGATACTCCCAAGGATTGATAAACTTAGCATCACTCCAAACCCCAAGTTTTTGCTGCTTCGCTTCAGCTTCGGCTTGTTGCACTAAATCTTTGCTGGGACATTTATTTAAATAGGGGCGATACACTTTTGCTAACCCTTCCCGCAACAAAACTTGTTGTACAAAAGTACCATCCTTTAAACGGATTTCTGCCACTTTTCTACCATAGCGATCGCTATCTGTAATATTCAACTTGACGCGATCGCCTCCTTGTTGCACCAATTGCTGTACCCTTTGTTGCGCCTTCACTCCCCAGCTAAACTGATTGCGATCGCTAGCGCTTTTACTATTTTTTTCTTTATTGGAATGAGGTATTTCCGGTGCATCCATACAAGCAAAGCGCACAGTGAATTTATTGCCTTGAGAATCTTTCACTGCTAAAGTATCGCCATCACTAACTCGTTCAACTAAGTCACCAGAAACACCAAAAAATCGCTCACAGCCCATCAAACCCAAAATAATGATAGCTATGCCCAGCCAGATAAGTATATGCTTAGTTAACTTTTCCATCCAATCTCACCAAAATACCTCCCACGCATGATATTAGCAAATCGTTGTTTAGCATAGAGAATGAAAATAACTAATTCTCCATCTTCACAATGAACTTTTTAACTTACCTCATGCATCTAGCGGGTTCGGGTGCCATTGCTTATTACTCAGCCAGTCAAATCCGTGATTTAAAAACCCGTCCCAACGTCCTTGCAGGGTTTCAATTGGCAGAGTCTGGTTCTGTACCGTTCTTGTCTGCACTGAGCGATCGCGCAGTTGCTGAAGGTGATACATGGCTAGCAGAAAAACTGGCAAAACATGCTTTAGATGAAACTAGGCATGGTCAAATATTTGCCCACGCTTTGAAGCAACTGAATAAACAAGTTATAGATTTCAAAAGTCAACCCGAAACAACATCTACAAGTAAATCAAAACAACAGCGCAGTCCCTTCTTTGTCGCCTACTTTGAGGGTTACTCTGCTGAACAGCTAAAACCTGCTGCCATTGACTGGGATGTGTTTATGGCCAGCACTTACATTCTAGAGTTGGATGCAAGCAAAGACTTTACCCGCATGGCGAATGTATTACCCGATCATGAGCCAACCAGCCGCAACTTGAAGTTAGGCATGTTAAGTATTGCTCAAGATGAAACCGGTCATGCTGCTTATCTATATGAAGCGATGATGCGACGGATGTCTGCTAGCCAAGTCCAGCAACTAGTCGATGAATGGCGCACCCGCAAGGTAAACGCTATGTTAGCCATGATTAGTGGTATCCTCCAGCGCAACGGCCAAACCCGTTCTCTAGTCCAGGATGGCCCCCCATCTGAAAATAATTCTGAGTTGATGGTTGCTTAACTTGATGAGGGGGATGAGGGGGATTTTATACCGTTTCACTTTAAAGTTGATACATTTAGGCAAGCAGGGGAACTCGGGGCCCCCACGACCGAAGGGAGTGGGGATTAGGGGTAACAGGGGAGCAGAGGGGCAGAGGGGCAGGGGAGCAGGGGAGAAAAAATTTGTATCAGATTTTTCGTGAAATGGTGTTACTCCCTTATCTTCTGTGTACAAATCTTTTTATGTGCTTATCTTAACTGTCTCTTAAACTAATTAATATCTTCTGAATCTAAATCGAAGCCTGATTTGTATTTGCTATGTTTAAAAAGCATCAAGTAATCTTACCAGGTATACCGGGGTTAAAACGGTTGCTGTCTTACCAGCGAGCATGGTTGCTCCCTGATATACTGGCGGGTGTAACAGTAGCAGCTTACTTAATTCCGCAGTGCATGGCTTATGGGGAATTAGCAGGGGTGCAACCTGTAGTAGGATTGTGGGCAATTCTGCCGCCAATGATTATTTATGCTTTATTGGGATCTTCACCTCAACTATCGGTAGGGCCAGAATCGACAACGGCGGTAATGACGGCGGCAGCGATCGCTCCTTTAGTCGCATCTAATGGTAGTAATTATGCAAGTCTGGCTTCTGTACTAGCTTTCATGGTCGGGATTGTATGCATAATTGGCTACATTGCCCGCTTGGGATTTCTCGCAGACCTGCTATCCAAACCGATTCTAGTTGGTTATATGGCAGGGGTTGCCGTAATTATGATTACAGGGCAACTAGGTAAAATTGGTGGCATTAAAATTGAAGCAAATACTGTTTTTGGGGAAGTGGGTGAATTCTTCAGCAAGCTAGATCAAATTCATCAGCCAACCCTGATTTTAGCAGCTATAGTCTTAGCTTTTTTATTCATCATTCAGCGTCGCTTTCCAACTGCGCCTGGGCCTTTGTTAGCGGTTTTACTAGCAACGGCTAGCGTAGCGTTATTCCATCTCGAGCAACAAGGGGTGGCGGTAGTCAAAGAGATTCCAGCGGGCTTACCTCATTTGACTTTACCGAAATTATCGACTCAGGAGTTATCAACACTCGTCGCTTCTGCGATTGGCATTGCAATTGTCGGCTATTCAGATAATGTACTCACAGCAAGGGCATTTGCTAGTCGTAATCACTACAAAATTGACGCAAATCAAGAACTATTAGCGCTAGGCACCTCAAATCTAGGAAACGGATTGATGCAAGGTTTTCCAATTAGTAGTAGCGGTAGCCGCACTGCGATCGCAGACTCATTAGGAAGCAAAAGCCAGGCGTTCTCTTTAGTTGCTCTGGTTATAGTTATCTTGGTGTTATTATTCCTACGTCCCTTGCTGGCAGAGTTTCCGAAAGCTGCATTGGGGGCAATTGTGATCTATGCAGCTACCAAACTGATTGAAATTCCAGAATTTCTCAGATTGACACAATTTCGACGCAGTGAGTTATTCTTGGCTGTAGCCACAATCGTTGGAGTTCTATTCACAGATATTTTGGTTGGTGTTGGTATTGCAGTGGGTTTATCTGTGATTGATTTATTTGCCAGGGTAGCACGACCACACGATGCAGTTTTAGGTGAAGTGCCAGATTTACCAGGTTTACACGACATTGAAGATTGGGAAGGAGCCAAAACTATCCCAGGTTTAGTAATTTATCGATATGACGCTCCGCTTTGCTTTGCCAATGTAGAACATTTCAAACGAAGGGCATTGTCAGCAATTGAGGCAGAAAAAACTCCCGTAGAGTGGTTTGTGCTAAACACAGAAGCTATTGTTGAAGTTGATATCACTGCCATTGACGCATTAGCACAATTGCATAGCGAACTAGCCGCTAAAGGTATTACCTTTGCCATGACACGAGTCAAACAGGATCTTTACAAACAACTAAAGCGATCGCAGCTTTTACAAAAGATTGGCTCTGAACATATTTATTTTACTTTGCATACTGCCCTTGCCGCTTTTCAAGCCCGCGATCGCCATTTCAACGAACAGTCTACTCAAAGCGAATAAAAAACTCCATTCCCTTGTGGATGGAGTTTTTGGGCATATTGAATAATCCCAATTCCCAATTCCCGACCTCCACAGATATCATAAGTGTTTAAACGGACGTGATATAACGGCTATTTGTTAACTGGGTATTTTTTCATTAACTCCTTGACTTGAGCCGTTACCAGAGGGTGTGAATCTTTTTGCAATTTGGGTAAAAGTTCTAGCAAGACACGGTGTGATACCACACTCAGATATGCGATCGCTGCTTCTCGGACAAAGCCAGTAGGATGGCGTAGCGAGACTAAAATTTCGTCGGTTGTTAATCGGATGCGGCTAACTAAAGCAACATGAAAGCAGCAAGCTAAACACCAGTCAGAAAGTAAATTACCTAATGTCAGCAACCGACGCAGGCGATCGCTAATTGCCATCGGTCGATATTCTAACAACCCCGCTTCTGCCAGATAATGCAGTTTTTCTTGGTGCGATCGCTGGTCTAAAATATTCAACAGCAAAGATTTGGTGGGTAAATTCACGGTATGCTCTAAAATTTCTAATCCCCGCGCCAAGTTTGTCACTGACTGCGATCGCAAATTAAATGCTGCTGCCTGCATCTTTTCTGGAGAATAAAGTAGTCTCAATAGTAACAGTATCCGTTCCTTAACATCGAATTCTAATTCTTGAAGTGCGCGTTGTAATAACTCACAGACAATCACAACTCTTTGATTTGATTGATAATTTTTGAGAGTTTGTTGTGCTTGCAAGTCAATGTCAGCAGCATAAATCTCACCTAAAAACCTTAATTCCTGCTCAATTAACGTTTCTACCCGACTGTGCTGAAAGCTATCTAATGCACTAATAGCTTCTGGTTGTTTCTGTATTTTTAGTAAGCTGCGAAGAATATGATATCTAGTAGCCCCCCAAGATGTTTCCAAGTGCAGCCATAAAGACTCCTTCGCTTCTAGAGTAGAGATTTGAGCAATAGTTCGCCAGGCATACACTCGGACAATTTCGGGTTTGTAAGTATTATTAGCCAGTTGCAACAGCATTTCTAAAGCTTCATTTTCTAATCGAATCAAAGCACGTATAGCTGTCGTGCGAGTTGACTTATAGTAAAGTGCCCCTAGCAAAGCCGAATAGTACTCTTCTAAACGGGTAGCCGCAATCATTTCCAATACTGCACAGCGCACCCGTAAAGACTCATCTTGCAACAAATGTGGGATATGAATCCGTAGGGCCTGTAAATAAATCGCTTCTCTGAGGGCTTTGACTCCATTTACCCGTTCTCGTTCATGTTTATGAGTTAGCATCCGGCGCATAGTTTTGGTAGCTGCTACCTTTTGTATGGGTGTTCCCTGACGTAAAATTAAAGCAGCGGCGGTAGCACGAATCAATGAATGGTGTCGTGCTTGTAGGTAGTCTTCCAGTTGGCTCAAATTAGGATTAGGTTCAGCCAGCCAAACGTAACGCAGGGCTAAGGCAAAAACTTCAGGATCAACAGTTTCTTCGGGCTGTTGTAACAAAGAACGTACTTCCAGCACATAAACAGAATTTGCGCCTCCCATCAGCATCACCTCCAAACTTTGACGCTGCAAATCTGGGGGTAACTTAATTAACAGAGGTGCTAAAACTTGGGCTGCACCTTGGGGATCAATTTGGGCTAAAAGTTCAATACATGAGTGTTTATCTGCGGTGCTACCTGTTTCTCCTAAAGCTTTGACTACCCCCTGTTTGAAGACCCGTAGACCGACATTAGCCGCACTGAGTTCACCTCGTTCCGCACTCAAGACTAACAAATCAACATAGCGCGATCGCAATACCCAAACTACTTTTAAACAGGCAGCAGCTATTACTACTGTTTCTGCCATTAATATCCACTGTTGTAGTGATTTAGGCACAAACTGCCCGCACAAAAATAAAGTTACAAGAATAATCATTCCTGTAAACCCTGTGGCGATGGCTTCGGCAGTTCCTCCAGATAATGTTTGTGTACGGCTGCGAATGCGTTCAGGGATTGGTTGGTATAGCACTGGGCTGCTGCTGACCACAAATGTGTAACGCAGAAGTTCATCACAGAATTTCAGAACTACTAGCCCCCAAAACAAGCTTTGCGATTGCATTGCTGGGATTAAATTGAGTAGGGCGATCGCTCCTGGAACGACAAAGCCTACAATGATGGGTAAAAGGGCGGCAGTGAAGAACACTCCTATACGTTCGATTAGTCGGCTGGAGACAAACCACTGAGTTCCTAACTCACACAGTCCCACAATGCCACCAAATAGGCCTAAGAAACTGGCGAGTTCTTGATCGCCTAAATTCCCCTTCAGTTCTTGGAGATATTGAAAATCTACCAATAGCCCAATCACTTGCAAAAAACCAACAAAGGCAAACAGTTGCAATGTATAGCGCTTAATGGGGGCTTGCAGGCGGCGATGTCGAGAGGCTTGTTCTTGGGGAATTAGTCGTTGTGGGGCATCAGGAAAAGCTGCTTGATACTGATGGCTTAAATAGGATAGGATTCCCGCCCCCAAGATAATCACTCCACAAGCGATAATGAGGACTCTATTGAGCTGGGCAAATTGTAGTAGCCAAGGCAAACTAAAGCCGCTGATTACATCTGCCACCAACACACCACTACTAACCAATGGGTAAGTACGTTTAATCTCACGAATGTTGAATAGTTGGTTAGCAACAATCGAGGTGTTGAGGTCATTGACTACATAAAGTGCATCTACCCATAGCCGCATCAGAAATACGATGATTACAGACAAGTAGGAAAAATTGCTTCCCCAACGCAACAACACCAATAACATCAATGGTGCGACCATACAGGGGGCGATCGCCACAATTACCCAGCGCAAAGGGAAAATCTTTTGCAGCCAAGAATAGACAAAAACTATTCCTGCACCCATTGCTGCACTGGCAATGTACATCAAAGGCAGTGAACCAGCTCCATATTCGTCTAAAAACATGGCGACTGTACTGTCCTCTGCCCACCGTAATCCTACCGAGACAGTTGTATAGAAGGCAAACATGAGCCAAGTGCGATCGCCTTCTTCAGGCCGTAGATTCACCCACTGTAGCAGTCGTGCCAAAGTGTCTCTATTTGGAGCAAACGAGTAATTTTTTAGTTCCATGCAGTCTTACTTTCCGGCGGCACCGCATAACGTGAGTGAAGCAGGGGATCTGTTGAGCAGGGGAGATGGGGGAGCAGGGGGAGATGAGGGAGAATAAATAAGCAATGCCCAATTCCCAATGCCCCATTCCCAATTCCCAATTCCCAATTCCCCAGAAATAACAAAAGTCCTGAGCAACTGAGTATTATTTTTCCCACTCAGCGCTCAGGACTATCAGTTTTGTATAAATTTCAACGATTGGGGGATCGTTGCAAACTTTTCAGTTGTGATTATGCTTGGTGTCTAGAAAATCTAGAGATTACTTTTTAGGTGAAATCAGCATCATCATGTTTCTGCCTTCTTTTTTAGGCGCTTGCTGCACTTCACCAAACGGCTCCAGATCAGTTGCCATGCGCTTGAGCAGATCTTCTGCCAAATCACTGTGTTGAATTTCTCGACCCCGGAACATCACAGTTGCTTTGACTTTATCACCATCTTTAAGAAAGCGCTCTGCTTGCTTGACACGCACGTTATAGTCGTGTTCCTCTATTTTGTAGCGCATCTTCACTTCCTTGACATCAGCTGTGTGCTGCTTTTTCCGGGCTTCCCGCGCCTTCTTCTCTTGCTCAAACTTGTATTTACCATAGTCCATGATCCGACAAACCGGCGGGTCAGCCTTGTCACTCAAAAGCACCAAGTCTAGCTCTTTTTCTTCAGCTAGTTGTAGTGCTTCTTGTGGAGTTATGATTCCCAGCTGCGAGCCATCGGTATCAATGACTCGAATTTTCGGGAAGCGGATACGTTCGTTAATTTGGGGCAGATCGCGAGTTCTTTTCTTCTCAATCACAGGCATTATGATTATTGGGAGCTCTTTAGTTAAGTATGTAGATTGGACTTGATTGACTTGGTTTTGTTTGGGATGCCTCAGAAGCACAGTACTTAAAAATAACTGAGGACTTCAAAATGAGTGTATAGTTCTAGGGTAGCTAATTCATGAGCAGTTAGTGGTTGTTGTATTTGTCATTCTACTCACTCTTAGAGAATTTCTCTGCAATAGTTAATCTAAATTACACAACCTAGACAAGCGTTAAATATTGTAACAATTATTTTTGTTGTCAGTTGTCAGTGGTGAGTCAGTGTGGTCTTGGGGGTTCTCCCCCAATCCCCACTCACGAGCGGTCGTGGGGGCCCCGAGTCCCCCATGAACAACTGACGTTAGCGCAGCGTTAGCGACGCAGGAGCGTCACCCGTAAGGGTCAGTTGTCAGTTGTCAGTGGTCAGTGGTTAGTTGTTTTCCCCATTCCCCATTGCCCCTTATCCCCAGAGGGAACCCCGAGTTCCCCATTCCCCATTCCCCATTCCCAATTCCCAATTCCCTATATTGGAATTAGACTAATGCTTAATGAATCGGAGGAAGGGGTGACCAATACGTTACACTGGCAGCAACGGGTTGGTAATCAAAGGGACTGGGTGTGGCGGGGCTGGCAAACTCGCTATACTTACATCCGACCTGCCAAAGACCAGGAAAAAACAACACCTATAATCTTGCTACACGGGTTTGGTGCTTCTATTGGTCATTGGCGACATAATTTAGAGGTGTTAGGCGAACACCACACAATCTACGCCTTAGATATGCTGGGTTTTGGTGCTTCTGAAAAAGCGCCGATAAATTACAGTATAGAACTGTGGGTAGAACAGGTGTACGACTTTTGGAAAGCCTTTATCCGTCAGCCAGCAGTGCTAGTGGGGAATTCCAATGGTTCACTGATTTCTTTAGCGGCTGCCTCTGCCCATCCGGATATGGTGCAAGGTATTGTAATGATGAGTCTGCCCGACCCGTCGCTAGAACAAGAAGCTATTCCTGCTGTTTTGCGACCTGTGGTCAAAGCCATCAAAAATATAGTTGCTTCCCCAATTTTGTTGAAACCAGTGTTTCACTTCGTGCGCCGACCTAACATCCTGCGTCGCTGGGCCAGCCTTGCTTATGCTAATCCAGAGGCAATTACTGATGAACTCATAGAGATTTTAGCTGGCCCTCCCCAAGACCGTGGTTCTGCCCGTGCTTTTAGTGCCTTGTTCAAAGCTGCGATCGCTGTTAACTTTAGTCCCAGTGTCAAGGCAGTGTTACCAACCTTAACAATCCCGATGCTATTAATTTGGGGGCAAAAAGACCGATTTGTCCCACCCATACTTGCTAATAGATTTACTCAGTACAACGAAAAATTACAATTACTGAAGTTAGAGGATGTGGGGCATTGTCCCCACGATGAATGCCCAGAACAAGTTAACCAAGCTATTTTAGAGTGGATTAATCAAAAAGTGCTGAATGCTGAGTGAGGAGTTAAAAGTTAGGAGTTAGGAGTTAAAACTTATTTCTCCCTCATCTCCCTCATCCCCCCTGCACCCCTGCTCAAAAGCTGCCTTCAACACTAGCCGATGGTAACTTGGTTAGTGTCTACATCTGTAGCACCATTAACCGATCGCGCCACAGATGTCATTTTGTTGAGAATGTCTTGGCTGGGAACTTTGCCTTTCAGTACTACAGTACTGCCTGTTTGAGCAACCCAGAGGGTATTAACATCGTCCAGTTGTTGGTCTTGATCAAAGGCCAAAGCTACCCGTTTGGCTAAACCACTTTGGTCATATTCTCCGTTTAATCCTAGACGTTCTGGCGGAATTGATTGAGTAGCGGTAGTAGCAGCTTGCGGTACTGGTTGGGGAGTGGGATTTACTTGTGCATCTTGAGGTTTTTCTAAACCAAAAAGTCTTTTTAACCAACCCATAAACACTTCCTTGTATCAAAGATTCATAACATCTAAGCATAAGTGTTTTACAGACAATCAACATCTGCCGTGGAAAAGATATGCACTCACGCCAGACTCTACTTTCAGATTTGTAGATAACTTCTCTGTAGAAAGTGTAATGAGTGCAGAGATTAAGTTTACAATAGGAGATCAAACTCACAATTTAGCAATTTAAAGCAGTACGTGTAGGGCAAACATCAGCTAGTGTTTACATTAGTGAAATGTTGCCTGAGCCTGTGTTGGCGAACATGAAACATACCCTTTCAGTTCTTGTAGAAGATGAGGCGGGTGTTCTGTCCCGCATCTCTAGTTTATTTGCCCGTCGCGGCTTCAATATAGAAAGCCTTGCTGTTGGCCCCGCTGAGCAGGGAGGAGTTTCGCGCATTACTATGGTTGTACCTGGTGACGATCGCGTCATCGAACAACTCACTAAGCAACTCTATAAGCTGGTCAACGTCCTCAAAGTACAGGACATTACTGAAACTCCTTGTGTAGAGCGAGAATTGATGCTCCTGAAGGTGAACGCTACTAGCAGCAACCGCTCAGAAGTGATCGAACTGGCTCAGATTTTCCGGGCGCGAGTTGTGGATGTAGCAGAAGATTCTCTAACCCTGGAAGTTGTTGGAGACCCTGGTAAGATGGTGGCGATCGTCCAGGTGCTACAAAAATTTGGTCTGAGGGAAATAGCCCGCACTGGCAAAATTGCCCTAACTCGTGAGTCGGGTGTTAATACTGAGTTACTCAAGTCTTTACAAGCAAAGGTTAGTTAAAGGACGCGTAGACACGCAGCGGTGAGGTGGCGCTCAAAGATAGCGTTTCCTTACCTAGGGAACTGTAGACCTCTTACCAAGAGGTCTATTATTATCTCAATAAATCATGAAGGATAATTCCTCAAATAATAAGTCTTAGATAAGATTTCATTGGCTATTTTCCCTTAAGCAAAAGGTATTAGTACACCCCTATTTCAAAAAAATTTTCTATTTGCTGTAAAAACTTAGGGATATAAACTGGGGTGAAAGTCAAATTTTTAAATTGTAAAAATAGTTACTATAGCAATTTGGTTTAGGTTACCAATAAAGCCTATATATTGTCTACAAAATTTAGCTTTTAACTTGAGTATAACCTATTGGATAAAGCTGTAGATATACTAGCAGAAATCTTGAAAAAAAATTAATTTTTAATACCAGTGTATGTCAATCCTTTTTGAGATTTTTCTCTACTCAAGAAAAAATGACAAATTGGCGTGACATCAGCAGTAAAAAGCTGCTACAAAATTTATGGTTGTATACAATAGTAATAACACTACGGCAGGTCATAGCATTAACAAGTTGATTACCTGGCTTGAAGTGTTAGGTTCTCAAAACGAGATGTATATCACTCGTACAGCAAAAATATGTTATTGCTCAAAATGAGATTTTTCAATAATAGATCAACTCAATTTTGACAAATACCATATTTGAACTATGACCAATTACAAAGGTCTTTTTATGAAAGGGTGCATTGTTTCATATGATATCTGTTTTACGGAAGATGATAATGGCATCACTGATTGGCGAAACAAACAATCGAAACTCTTATGTGATGTTCGCTACGATAACGCATTAGTTCTAATGAATGATTTTTGAATCTATCAATTACCCGTAAGTTTCAAGGAAAAGGGTAAAAGTTAAAAAATTCCTTCATTCCAGTTAAGTATCAATACAAGTATTTCCAAAGATCAAGGTATTGCGTTGGTCTGGAAAATCATTCTCTCCAGCATTGACACTCAGAGATATATATGTTACCTGACGATTGCTGACTTTTTACAGTATCTGTTAACTCTGTTAAAAATAGGGTATCAAAGTGTGGATTGGTAAGAGTATATGAGGAATTGGAAAAGTTACCAAATCCAAATTGAATAAAAATAATTATCCAATTCACCCCACAATCATATACTTTTATACTCTTGTCAATATCTCGTGATTAGTCAAGACAATTGTTGTATTTAGCTGAATATCCATTGTTTGATAGAAGTTAAATACCTTTAGTAATAGGTAATTTATGCTGATTGATTCTCCACTATATTAATTTTGAAACCAAACAACGTTTAGCTTGCTTGGGTAAATTTTAGTGGAATTGAGTTTAATTAAAAATGCCGTGCTTAATTTACCTCAAAATAGGTATTTCATAAAACAAAATTGACGTACTAATATTATTCAAAGCTATCAACTTTCATTTAATAGCTTTGAATAATGGTAAATTATTCGTAATTGAGATAATTCTGTAGATTGACATGGAGGTCTTTACAGTTGTGAATCTCTTATCCTTTACTCTTCACAAAATCGTTAAACAAGTGATTAATCGTTTATTGGGTAAATTGCTGAAGCTGAGAAATAGACATTTGTTTATTTGTGATATGATTGTTTTTTCAATCACACCATTCTTAGCTTTGCTTCTGCGTTTAGATGGCAATGTTGAGCCTCAAGAATATATCTTAGAATTAGGAATCGCAACAATACTGTTTTTAGCAGTCAAACTAACAGTATTTTGGAATTATGGTTTTTATAAGCGTTACTGGCGCTATGCCAGTATTGAAGAACTGATATATATAGCTATGTTAATGGTGGGTGCGGTAGCTATCCAAACCATGCTATTTGAGGGAATTGATAATACATTGTATCCAGTTATTGAAACATTGCCGCGATCGCTACCACTTCTTGATGGGTTACTTTCTTGTATTTTCATTGGCGCACTGCGTTTCAGTTTTCGGGTTGTAGAAAGAGTCAACCAACGGCAATTAGTATTTAAACCACAGGAACGAGTTCTAATTGTTGGTGCTGGTAGTGCGGGAGTATCCCTAATTCAAGAAATGCAAAGAAATCCCCAGCTAGGGTTTCACCCTATTGCTTTCATTGACGACGATCCTCGGAAATTAAATGTATCCATTCGTGGGATTATTGTAGTAGGCGATCGCTACAAAATTCCTGATGTTGTCCAATCTCTACATATCCAGAAAGTGATCATTGCCATGCCTACAGTTACTGGTAAAGTCATTCGAGAAATCGTCGATATTTGCAAAGCTACTGGAGTCCAAACTAGCACCTTACCTGGAATACATGAAATTCTCAATGGTCGTGTGCGGGTAGATAGTATTCGGGATGTCAGGATAGAAGACTTACTCAGACGAGAACCCATACAGACAGAGATTGAACGAGTATCTCAATTTCTCAACGGTAAAACAGTATTAATCACAGGTTCAGGTGGGTCAATTGGTAGTGAACTTTGTCGTCAAATATTCAAATGCCATCCTGCCAAAATCATACTGATTGGACATGGAGAAAATTCTGTATTTAGCATTCAACAAGAACTAGAACAACTTGTCCAACTACTCAAAAAAGATGGCACATCCCTGAGAAACATTCCTCATATTTACACTTTTATTGCTGATATTCGGTTTAAGTCTAGATTAAAACATGCTTTTGAGCGATTTCAACCAGATGTGATTTTTCATGCTGCGGCTCATAAGCACGTCCCCCTAATGGAATTAAATCCACCAGAAGCAATTACCAATAATGTGATTGGTACAAAAAACCTACTAGAACTCGCACTAGAATACGATGTCAAACATTTTGTCATGATATCCACTGACAAAGCAGTTAATCCTACCAATATTATGGGAGCTAGTAAAAGAGTTGCCGAAATGTTAGTTTTGCAAGCTGCTAAAGAAAGTGGAAATCATTATGTTGCTGTGCGTTTTGGCAATGTTTTGGGTAGTCGTGGTAGTGTAGTTCCGACTTTCAAAAAACAAATTGCCACAGGTGGGCCAGTAACCGTTACCCATCCCGATATCTGTCGTTATTTCATGACTATTCCCGAAGCAGTTCAACTTGTTTTACAAGCAACAGTCCTTGGTCGTGGTGGTGAAGTTTTAATGCTGAATATGGGTGAACCTGTAAAAATTGTTGACCTAGCCGAAGAACTAATTCGCCTTTCGGGGTATGAAGTCAACAAAGACATTGACATTGTATTTACAGGTTTAAGACCTGGAGAAAAGTTATTTGAGGAACTTTTTGTTGAAGGTGAAGAGTATGAACCGACCCAACATAAAAAGCTATTAGTTGTCAAAAATGCCAGCCGAATTATTCCAGATAACCTAGCTATAACTGTAGAACAATTATGTACGGTAGCAGCTAAAAATGATGCAAATTCTATCTTATTTTTGCTAGCACAAGTAGTAGCAGGATACAAACCAAAATATTTAGAAAATAATCTGGCAATACACGCCACAACAAATAGTGTAGTTCTCACAAATTCAAATATAAATGTTTTGGCAAAAGGCACAATCAGTTAGACATAGGGGAGCAGGGGAAGCAGGGGAGCAGGGAAAGATGAGGAAGAATAAATAACCAATTCCCAATTCCCAATTCCCAATTCCCAATTCTCAATGCCCAATTCCCAATTCCCAATTAAGTGTATGCAAGAAAGTAAGGCACTAACACTACGTCGCAACTTTTCCTGGACATTCATTGGTAATGCTGTTTATGCAGGTTGTCAGTGGGGAATGCTTGTAGTTTTGGCTAAACTCGGTAGTCCAGAGATGGTAGGGCAATTTACCTTGGGACTGGCGGTAACAGCTCCCGTTATTATGTTTACAAATCTCCAACTACGAACTGTCCAAGCAACAGATGCCAAAAAACAGTATTTTTTCAGCGATTATCTAGGTTTAAGACTAACCTCGGTAGCCTTAGCACTGCTGATTATTGTAGTCATCAGTTTATCAGGAGGATATCGGTGGGAAACATCTCTAGTTATTTTATTAATTGGTTTGGCAAAGACATTTGAGTCTATTAGCGACGTATTTTATGGGTTAATTCAGCAGCACGAACGCATGGATAGAATTGCAGTGTCGCTGATGATTAAGGGTTCTCTATCACTGCTACTACTAGGCATTGGAGTATATATATCCGGTAGTGTTTTGTGGGGTGCAGTTGGGTTAGTTTTTGCTTGGGCTATTGTGTTGTTTAGTTATGACATTGGTAGTGGTCTGTTAATACTCAAGCAGAGGTCAAAATTACAACCATCTTGGCAGCTGAAGACTCTCACAAACTTGGTATGGCTTTGTTTGCCTTTAGGATTTGTGATGATGCTAATTTCACTCAATACCAATATTCCTCGCTACTTTATTGAGCATTATTTGGGGGAGAGAGAACTAGGAATTTTTGCAGCTTTAGCCTATTTGATGGTGGCAGGAGGTATGGTAGTGAGTGCTTTAGGGCAGTCAGCTAGCCCTAGACTAGCCAAGTATTATGCAGTAGGAAATTACATAGCTTTTCGCACACTCTTACTCAAGTTGGTAGGAATAGCTGCTTTATTAGGTGGAACTGGTGTCTTAATAGCTGTAATTGGTGGACGGCATGTCCTGACTTTTTTATATAGACCTGAATATGCTGAACAGACCAATCTATTTACTTGGTTGATGGTTGTTGCTGGCATTAACTACATATCGTCTTTCTTAGGGTATGGAATGACGGCTGCTAGGTACTTTCGGATTCAAATGCCTTTGTTTAGTACTGTAGTAACTATCTCAGCCATAGCTTGTCTATGGTTGCTACCAAGAATGGGATTGATAGGAGCAGCGATCGCACTAATTATCGCAGCAATTGTACAAGTCGTTTTCAGTTCAGTAGTAATTATTCATGCTCTGCATAAACACCCCCAATCTATTAAATTAATTGAAAATAAGTAATATCTTTTAAGCAAGGATAAACCACTATGGTAATTAAAAGGATTTTAGTCACAGGTGCTAGTGAATATATAAATCGCCGTCAAGGTTTATTTCAAGCAATGTCTTTATACTTTGAGCGTGTAGAATGTCTGCCATCGGGTGAATTATTTCAATTCAAAGTATTAGATATACTAGCTAGAGGCTATTACAACAAAATCTTAGAACGTATTTCACCTAATACAGCTGATAGATTTGCGAAAAATCAAAAGACGTTTATCACTAGATCACGTAATACAGAGCGTAAAATTAGGCAACTAGAATATGTTCCAGATTTAGTATTTCATGTCTTTTGTATGTTTTGCCCCTTTTGGGATAAATTTGATATCCCTTATGTGATTTATTTAGATTACACGATGGGTTTAGCTAAAAAAAATTGGTCTCCTTGGGCACCTTTTAAGGACGAAAAAGAATTTACTGATTGGTTAGACTGTGAAAAAGTAGCTTATCAACAAGCTACTCATATTTTTACTTTGGGTAATATTGTCAAGAAATCCTTGATAGAAGACTATGGAATCCAATCTGAAAAAATTACTGTTGTTGGTTCTTCAAGTCGTTCTCAAAAACTTTATCAAGGAGAAAAGAGTTTCGGGAGCAAGCAAATTTTATTTAATGGTTCAGAATTTGAAAGAAAGGGTGGAAGCTTGGTTTTAGCAGCATTTAGGCAGGTAAAAAAAGTATTACCTGAAGCCAAATTAGTAATTATCGGCGAAAAATTAGCGATCCGTGAAAATGGTGTTGAGAATCCGGGATATATTTCATCAGCAGATGAAAAGCAAAATCTTTTTCTCAAATCAGATTTAGTAGTAGCACCTGCTTATTGTGAACCTTATGGTTTGTTTTTAGTAGAAGCTTTCAATTATGGAGTTCCCTGCATTGTTTCAGATAATGATGGGATGCCAGACATTGTTGATGATGGAGTAAATGGTATTGTGATTCCAGAACCGACTGCTGATATTTTGGCTGTAAAAATTATCAATTTACTGAGTAATATTTCTATGTTAAAAGCTATGTCATTAAATGCACAACACAAAGTCAAAACTCAATTAAACTGGGATGTAATAGGTAAGAAAGTATCGCAAGTATTAGCTACCATCAGTTAGTAATAAAAAATTAGGTTAATGATAACTAGATACTTATTCTTATCTTGAGCTAAAGCTAAATTAACGAAAAAACGAACCCCCAATACCCTACTGGCTCACCACTACAGTTTTATGCGTGAGGCAAAAAAAGATTTATGAAAGAGGTCTATTTTTTATGCACTGCAAAGCGCCATGAGTATATAGGGAGAAAAATAAAATCATGACATTAGGTGACAAATCTTCAATACGTATCCTTCATGTTGTTGGGGGAATGAATCGGGGAGGGATTGAAACTTGGCTAATGCACATTTTGCGACACATTGATCGCGATCGCTTCCACATGGATTTCCTAGTTCACACAACCCAGCCCTGTGCTTACGATGAAGAAATTCGTGCCCTTGGTAGTAAAGTTATTCCCTGCCTTCATCCATCACGACCCTGGTTCTACGCTAACAATTTCAAACGTATACTAGACGAGTATGGTTCTTATGATATTGTTCACAGTCATGTTCATCACTTTAGTGGCTATGTTCTCCGTCTAGCACGGCAAGCAGGTGTACCTATTTGCATAGCCCATTCTCATAACGATACATCTTTAAAAGAAGCTGTTGCAGGATTATATCGACAATTATATTTAATCTTGATGAAACGGTGGATTACTCAATATGCCACCTTGGGCTTAGCAGCTAGCCGTAAAGCAGCAGTTAATCTATTTGGTTCAAGCTGGCAAACTGACAAACGTTGGCAGACGTTTTGCTGTAGCATGGACTTGCTGCCATTTCACAACCAAACTGATCGGCAAGCTGTTCGCGCTGAGCTAGGTATACCCCCAGAAGCTTTTGTAATTGGTCATGTCGGCAGATTTGAGCAACAAAAAAATCATCAGTTTTTGTTAGATATTGTCGCAGAGATAGCTAAGCAAGAAACAAAAATGCACCTCTTACTAATAGGTGACGGATTATTACGCCCAGATATAGAACAGAAAGTCATTCAGATGGGCTTAGCAGATCGTGTCATCTTCACTGGTCTTCGTCCTGATGTACCCAGACTCATGTTAGGAGCCATGGATATATTTCTGTTTCCGTCCTTGCACGAAGGTCTAGGATTGGCGCTAATCGAGGCACAAGCTGCAGGGTTAGTCTGTGTATTCTCAGATGTTGTTCCCGATGAGGCAGATGTAGTTAAACCTCTAATGCAAAGAATGTCCTTATCAGAATCAGCATCCACCTGGGCAAAGACGGTTTTGGCTGCAAAAGCATCAGCTGCAACTATCTCTCAAGCCAATGCTTTACTTGCTGTAGAAAAAAGCCCTTTCAACATTGAAGTAGGTGTGAGAAAGCTAGAAAAAATCTATCAGACAAGTCTATCCAAGCAATAAAATAAATAATTTTTCATAATTTATGTTAGAACTACCATTTTGGTTAATTCTTCTATCTTGGTCGTTTTTACCTTCCACCCAAACTTCTTTGTTCACAATTGAATCTATACCAATTAGTCTCAAAGATTTATTAATTATTCCAATAGCTGGTTTCTACTTTTTACTGCAAGTGAAAAACAAGCATCCGATTAATACTCGTTTAAAACATTGGCATCATTACTTACCTCTATTCACAGTTGTTTTGCTAATTTATGCAGCAACATCTATACAATGGAGCGGCATGGATAAAAGCAATTGTATGGCAATGCTTTACACACTAGTTTTGACAGGTTCAGCATGTTTGCTTGCTTATTATTTAATTGCAAAAATTAAATTTACATCACTGCATTCTTTTTTATGGAGACTAACTATTTTTGTGGCATTAGTAGGGTTATTATACACAGCACAGTCCTTCTTTTCTTTGGGATGGACAACCCTCAATGATTCCCAAGGAAACGATTTCGGTATACAGCGAGTACGCGGGCCTTTGTTTGGTTCCACCACTGGATATTTTATGTTAGTGCCAGCGTTAGGATTTGCTATTGATGAAATACTTCAAAATCCAAGCAAACGTTTATTAAAACTCAGCATTGTTTTCTCACTTTTACTGACTATTATCAGTTTAGGCTCACGTAGTGCGTTTATACTTCTTAGTGTTTTGCTTACATGTTTAGTTCTGTTTATCAAAAACAGAAAGTATGCTGTTATTTCTTTAGCGATAGTGTTAATTGTGACGACATCTACAATGTTACTCTTTTATTCCAGAGCTAAGACAGATCGTCTTCAGTCTCTAGAAGATACAAGTCGTCAAGATACATACTTAACATCTTTTCAAATAATTGAAAATCGTAGCGAACTAACTAATATTTTTGGTTCTGGTTATGGTTCTTATTGGCCTTGGTATATTCCTGATACTCAAAATCCCCGTGAAACTGGTCAATATTTTGATTTAGTATGGAATCCTTATGGCTCTCTTTTATACCATCCTCATTCTACCTTTCTCTTATGTATTGTTGAATTAGGACTTCCTGGCCTAATTTATTTTGCATTTATATGGTTTATTCTAGTTAAGCTCTTATTTGAAAATTTTAGAGGCGCACGATATCCAATTTTCTTTTGTGCAATTTTTACATCAGGTTTTTCAATGTTTTTTGATTTTTTTCTTTTTAAGGCTACAACAGTTAGTACCCTATGGTGGATGTTCTTATTCGGTGCTTTATGTTTGAATTATGGTGTTAGTGCATCTCAGCGGCAACATAAAATTATTAGCTATCAAAGATAATTGTTGACAAGTAAATATATACTCCTAATTTGAAAGTTTTAAAAAAATGCGTAGGATAAATAAAAAAATCAATAAAAAACTTCTTTTAGGTTGCACCTTCCTCATAGTTACACTAATGATGCACTTGCTAATCAAGCCAGCAGAACCCCAATCAAGCACTAAGAAATTGATCGAGTACGGCTGGGATGCACCGACTCCTGAATTTTTTCAGCAGCATATTAAGCAGATGGAGAAATCTCCATTTGATGGCATAATTATTAAACTCGATGCGGGGAAAAAAGTATTTAGGAAAACGTCTTATCCAGAAACAGCTTTTACCCAAAACCGAAAAGACCTTGCTGCTACTACTACCTCTAAACTTACTAATAATTTCGTGTTGATGTGGTCAACTATGGAGAAAGGGTGGGACTGGTTCAACGATACTGATTGGACAACTGCTGAAAGCAACATTCGTAACTTTGCTAAAACAGCCAAAGTTGCTGGATTTAAAGGCATTGCCTTAGATCCAGAAACATACGGCGAGAGTCCTTGGTATTACAAAGATCAACTCCAACATGACAGCAAGACGTTTGAAGAGTATCAAAAGCAGGTACGAAAACGTGGTGCCCAATTTATGAGAATTTTACAAACAACGCAACCTCATATGGAAGTGTTCGCCCTTGGTCTATTGAGTTGGATGAAGGGTTTGCTAGCAGAGACAACTGACCCAATTAAGTTGCAGTCGCGACTCGTCAATGATGATTATGGGCTATGGCCAGCTTTCGTCAATGGGATGTTAGATGCAGTTCAGTCAGACTCCGATATTATTGATGGACATGAACAAGCATACTACTTATACCGTGCTGCTTGGTTTGATGGCATACGCGAGATTATCCGCAAAGATGCACGGGTACTTGTGGATAAAGTGAATCAGGCGAAATACGATCGCCACGTCAAGATTGGTCAAGCAGTCTATGTTGATCTCGTACTTGACCTGTTTGAAAAGCCTACAAATAGTACTGATAACAACTGGTATGGTGTCCGAATGCCACACTTTCTTTCACCCAATGAGCGACTAAAGTTGTTAGAACACAACACTTACCACGGACTCCGCACGGCAGATCAGTATGTGTGGATACGTAGCGAAAATATGGATTGGTGGCAGAATCGAATTCCCAAAGGTGCAGAAGACGCTATCCGACGCGCCAAAGCCAAGATTCAAAAAGGAGAATCACTCCAATTCAATATCGATTCTGCTATAGACAAAGCGCTGAAGAAGTGTAAGAAAATCGTGAAAGCCCCGTGGTGCAGATAGAGTAGGCAAATAAAAAATTGAGGAAATCATAAATGCGAGTTTTAGTTTCAGCACCAGCTCGTTTTGCCCTAACCAGTGACGGGAATCTATGGTCTCAAAGTGAGTCGCAAGCTTATAAATTGTGGAGCAGATATCTAAATGTTTATGATGAAGTTCATATACTTGTACGTGCCAAATTACATTTAACTCCACCAAGTGGATGGAAAAAAGTAACCGGGCCAGGAATCAAGGCGGTTCCAGTACCTTATTTTGTAGGGCCGTGGGAGTTTATCAAAAAATACATCAGCGTCAGAAAAACTATTAGTGAGGCAGTCAAAAACGCTGAAGCTATACAGTTACGTCTACCTTGCACAATAGGTTCAGAAGTTTGGCGTTTATTACCATCACTAAGACCATACGGTGTTGAGATTATTGCCGATCCTTACGATGTTTTTGCACCAGGTTCTGTCCAACATCCCTTGAGTCCGATATTCCGTCGGTTATTTTCTCACGAATTGAAGCAACAATGCTTTAAGGCACCTGCTGCACTCTATGTAACTAAAAAAGCTTTGCAGCAACGATATCCTTGCCCTAACTATACAGATGGAGTATCAGATGTATGCCTACCAAAAGAAATAGTCCTAAGTGCGCCCCGTCCTCTTCGTCAAGGAATTACGAGTTTTCGGCTAGTTTTTGTTGGTACAATGGCTCAACTATATAAAGCTCCAGATATCCTCATTAAGGCTGTTGCAGCTTGCGTACAAGAGGGTTTAGACCTGAAGTTAATTATGGTAGGAGATGGTAAGCATCGTACAGAATTGGAGGCGCAAGCAACGGCGCTAGGTTTGAAAGAACGTATTTATTTTCGAGGTCAACTTTCATCTAGCGATGCTGTTCGTGCTGATTTAGATCAAGCCGATTTATTTGTTTTGCCATCCTATCAAGAAGGTTTACCGAGGGCGATGATTGAGGCAATGGCACGGGGGCTACCATGCATCGGATCAACAGTGGGCGGCATACCTGAACTACTACCTCCTGAGGATATGGTACCTCCTGGTGATGTGACTGCTTTAGCTCAAAAAATTCGAGAGGTAGTAACTGATGCAGAACGTATGGCTTCCATGTCAGCTCGCAACTTAGAGACAGCTAAAGAGTATATAGATGAAATTTTGTCTGAGCAGCGCATCGCTTTTTATAAATATGTGCGTAATCAGACAGAACTTTGGTTAAACAAACCTGAGTTTGACAGACCTCTTCCTCCCGGCCTCCCTCTCCTACAAGGCGAGGGAGGAGTAACGAAAAAATAAGGGTTTTACTCCCCTCTCCTTGTAGGAGAGGGGTTGGGGGAGAGGTCGAAACAGTATTCATCGAACTTCTAAGAAAACGCAGTTTTCTTTCGCCATTCCCGTAGGTGCGCCTGCGTTGGAGACTCACGTTAAACAACAGTAATCAGCAGACTGTATTGCTGAAAAACTCGACTCCTTGGTGAATGTAGCAGTACTACTCCTAGAATAATTTGTGATTTGAGGTCTAGTTTGATAAACCTTACTAATTTCAGTATTTATGATTAAAACCATCGTTACCGGAGCCGCAGGTTTTATTGGTTCTCACCTTGTAGAAACGTTATTAAAACAAGGTCAAGAAGTTATCGGTATTGATGAATTCAATGATTACTATGACCCTGCTTTAAAGTATAAGAATATTGCCCATTTACAAAATTATCCTGGCTTTAATTTAATCACAGGAGATATACAGTTTTTAGATTGGCATATTCTTCTTAAGGATGTTGATGTTGTTTTTCATCAAGCAGCACAAGCGGGGGTAAGAGCAAGTTGGGGCCGAGGTTTTTGCGCTTACACTGAACGAAATATTAATGCAACACAAATTTTGCTGGAAGCAGCCAAGGATGCTAAACACTTAAAAAGGTTAGTATTTGCTTCTACTTCTAGTGTTTATGGTGATGCAGAAACATTACCCACCCACGAAAAGATTTGTCCACAACCTGTTTCTCCTTACGGAATTACTAAGCTAGCCGCTGAACAGTTATGTGGACTGTATTACAAAAACTTTGGTGTGCCTTTTGTAGCATTGCGCTATTTCACAGTTTATGGCCCCAAACAGCGCCCCGATATGGCGTTTCATAAGTTTTTCAAAGCTATTTTACAAGATGAGACAATTCCCATTTACGGTGATGGACAACAAACGCGGGACTTTACATTTGTGAGTGATGCGATCGCTGCAAATTTAGCTGCCGCTACCGTACCCCAAGCAGTAGGCGAAATCTTCAATATTGGTGGCGGTAGCAGAGTGGTTTTAGCAGAAATCTTAGACACAATGGCAGAAATCATTGGTAAACCAATCAAAAAGAACTATATAGAAAAGGCCATGGGAGACGCACGTCACACGGCTGCTGATGTGTCTAAGGCGCAGAAAATTTTAGGATATCAGCCGCGGGTTTCTCTCAGAGACGGCTTAACTCAAGAATGGCAGTGGATTAAGTCTTTGTATACATAAGTAGGTTGATGCGAATAAAGGTGACTAGTGAGGATTGTCAGTTGTTAGTTGTCAGTTGTCAGTTGTAAGAGTTTCAGGCATATTTACGTTTCGTAACATAGTCATGTTTATTTTTAGCTACCTACTTAATCACATCAGATATTTGGTATCTAATTACTGAGCAAAATCAAATCATTCTAAGTAGAGAAATCAAATGAAAATTTTGCATATTTGTGCAGTAGATGACACAGCACAAACACTTTTACTTCCACAAATTAAATATTTGTTGTCTCGTAATCTCCAAGTAGAAATAGCTTGTTCTTCAGGAGTAGAAACAAAAAAATTACGAGAGAAGGGATACATAGTTCATTCAATTCAAATTGACCGGAAAATTTCTTTGATTTCTAATGTGAGAAGTATTTATAATCTGGCAAGACTAATCCGGAATAATCAATATGACCTTGTTCATGTACATACACCAATTGCTGCTGTCTTAGGACGTATTGCGGCTAAAATTGCAGGTACTAAACGTATTGTTTATACTTCCCACGGTTTGCCATTCCACGATTTATCATCTCCAATACAGTATCGTTTTTACTTTACTGTTGAGAAACTCGTTGCTTTCATCACTGATTTGATTCTCAGTCAAAATTATGAAGATATAGCCACAGCAAAAAAATTAGGTCTTTGTCCATCAGATAAATTACGTTACCTGGGCAATGGAGTAGATACTTATCGTTTCCATCGCGATCGCCTTGATCCGAGCCATCAAAGCCAATTACGTAAAGCCCTCGATATTCCTGAAACTGCTAACTTAATAATTGGCACAATTGGGCGTTTAACTCGTAAAAAAGGAAGTGGATACTTAATTGAAGCCACAGCCAAACTACTACCTCAATTTCCTAATTTGCACGTTCTAGTGATTGGCAGTCAACTCAGCACAGACCCTGAACCTTTCCATACAGAACTTATAGAAAAAATTCACAAACTGGGAATTGAGCAACACGTTACCTTGACAGGTGAACGTCAAGATATACCAGAGATTTTGGGGCTTTTAGATATTTTTACCCTACCTACGTTTACTCATGAAGGATTACCCCGGTCTATTCTAGAAGCAATGTCAATGAATTTACCAGTTGTAGCCACAGATATTCGAGGCTGTCGAGAAGCTGTGGTGCATCAACAAACAGGTTTAATTGTGCCACCTCAAGATAGTAATAAGTTAGCTGAAGCCTTGGCAATACTCCTGTCTAATAATCAATTAAGGCAAGCCTATGGTAACGCAGGACGTGAGCGCATTGAAGCTGAATATGATGAAGAACTAGTTTTTAAAAGACTGGCAAGTTTCTATCAGAAATTAGGTATTCATTTAGATGAAACAAGTACCAATTTGGCAATTAATAATTTTTAAATGTAGCTATAATTAGCTAAGATTAACCACCCAAAATACTCTTCATAAAAATGGGTGTGGAATACGGCAATAGAGTTATCACTAATAGATAATTTGCTGTTTACCCTGCATACATTTCTGTAGGTAAATTTATTCCGTAACAATATCATATTGACTAGAGTTTTTTGGCTCACTCATAATGAGATATGTGTGTATGAATGCTAAAAATTTGCAAGTTAATCACACAAAATATAGCAGAGTAGTTAAGTCTGTCTTAGATAGAGTTGTAGCAGCGATCGCTCTGTTGATTCTATCTCCAGTGATGCTAATAATTGGGATAGCTATTTATTTCCAAATGGGTAGTCCAGTAATTTTTACTCAACCACGTCCTGGTAAAAAAGCTCGAATTTTTAAATTCTACAAATTCCGCACTATGACAAATGAGTGCGATGCTGAAGGCAACCTTCTTCCTGATGAAGAACGTCTCACAAACTTTGGGCAATTCCTGCGCCAAACTAGTCTCGATGAACTCCCACAACTTTGGAATGTCTTAAAAGGAGATATGAGTTTTGTTGGGCCGCGTCCTTTACTAGTAGAGTACCTCGACCGTTATACCCCTGAACAAGCACGTCGCCATGAAGTTGAACCAGGTATTACAGGTTGGGCACAAATTAATGGTCGCCGAATATTAGATGGATTATGGGAAAAGAAATTCAAATTAGATGTTTGGTATGTAAATAACTGGAGTCTATGGCTTGATTTCAAAATTCTTTTGCTCACGATATTGAAAGTTTTGCAACAAGAAGCAATTAGCCAACCAGGTCATGCTACAGGCGAAGAATTTAAAGGCAGTAAAACTGGACAATGAACTGTCACGCTTTGTTAGATGATGGCAATTAATCGCAAAAGCAGCTGTGTTTGAGGTAAATACACATGAAAAATCGATGGGAAGTAGGCTCGCAATTTGATTGGTCAAATGATATGGTAATGCTATCAGCGGCAAAAACTTTATTACCTGAATCTTACGAGTTATTTTCCACTGGCACAGCTTGCTTATTCTCTATGGCAACTCTGTTGCAACAGCACCAAATACATCGCTTAAGGCTGCATATACCATCGTTCTTATGTATGCATTTTGTAGCCAAACTCAAAACAGTTTTTGATGTATGTTGGTATCGAGATTTACCTACTCAAGAATCCCCAGATTTTAACACGCTTAATACTTTACCTGGTGATTTAGTACTAGCAGTTAATTTATTTGGCATCAGGCAAGGGAAAGTTTGGCAAGATTGGCTATTTCAGCATGATGATATTATCTTAATTGAAGACCATACCCACGATCCTTTTTCTTCTTGGGCGCAGCAGAGTACAGCTCACTATGCTATAGCATCTTTGCGAAAAACTCTGCCAATTCCAGATGGGGGTATTATCTGGTCACCGCAAAATATGAAGCTGCCCAAAGCTTCTTCTTCAAAGTCACAGGCTGCCGATAAAAGACTGACTGCAATGCTATTAAAGCGAGCCTATCTTAGTGGTGCCAATATCTCGAAAGATATATTTCGACAGCTAGAAATTGAAAGTGAGGAAGAATTTGATGATGAAACTAATTGTGTAGCTTCAACCTTCACTTCTGTGATATTGAGTTGCTTGAACATTGCAAAATTTAGGCAACTAAGGGAAACTAACATTAGACATTTTTTAAATTGGAGCTTAACTGAAAAGCATCCGAATTGGATGCCTCTGTTTAGTTCATGGCCTATCAGTTCTGTACCATTTAACAGTGTAATAGTTTGTCAAAGTCAAGACATCCGCGATAATTTACGTAAATATCTCATAGCTCAAAATATTTTTCCAGCAATTCATTGGTTACAAACTACACCAGACAAATCATCCAATGATCCCTTAGCAATAGAATTGTCAAATCGAATTCTGACAATTCCCACAGATCAACGTTATTCCTTGGATGATATTGCTCGTGTGGCAGCAAAAATTACTGATTTTTTTAAACAATCTGGCAAGCTGACTTACTCTCTGATTGGGAAGTAACTCAAGAAGTCTATTATATTTAGCGATCGCCCAATTATTTTCAAGCTTGGAAGCAAGGAGATTTGAGATTACATGAAAGCTTTAACTCAGCGTTTATCACAAGAGCAAATGGCTCTTTTACCAACAGATGAGGATGTTGCTTTTTATGAGGAACACGGTTGGTATATTTCTCAAAAAGTGATTCCTGACGAAATTATTGATGAAGCAATTTTGGGTAGTGAAAAATTTTATCGTGGAGAACGAGATGCAACTCTTCCCTACAAAACTGGTTATAGTGATTGGCAACCTGGAGATGGGAACGCTGTACGCAATAATCAACATGTTTCTTATCGTAAGAAAGAACTACGTAAGCTCTTGCACCCAATGATTGGGGCGATCGCTGCTAAACTAGCTAGGACTAGAGGAATTCGGCTGTTTGAAGATACGCTAGTTTACAAAGCACCAACAATTAATGAAGGTGAGGGGGTAGTTGGTTGGCATACTGATTACTCTTACTCTTCTAACTGCACCTCTAATAAAATGCTTTCTGCTTGGATTCCCTTCCACGATACTGATGTTTATAGATCACCATTAGTTGTAATTGATGGTAGTCATAAATGGTCAGGTACTGAACATATGCGATCATTCAATAATCAGAATCTTAAAGAGATAGAAAACACATTTGCTCAAGAAGGGCGAAAGATTGTGGAAGTACCCATAATTATGAAAAAAGGTCAAGTTAGTTTTCATCATAGTTTGACTATTCACGGTAGTTATCCTAATCACAGCAATTTACCCCGCTTAGCATTCGCTTTATATTTACAAGATTATGACAACCGATATCAACCTTTCTGGAATAACGGAAAACAAATTCATCACTTTCTTGACCGTATGTGTCGCAAACTGCCAAACGGCTATCCAGACTATAGCGATCCAGCAATATTTCCTGTTTTGTGGACAGAGTAATAGGGAGATTCATCAATTAATTTGATTAATGATGAATTTGTGTGAGAAAGTTCTGTTACTTCAATAAGGATTAAACTAATGAAGACTCAAGTAATTGATCTATCAAATCCCTTATGGATGGAAACACTGCATAAAATTAGACATGATGTTTATCAATTACCGGAGTATATTTTATTAGAGAGAAGTAGAATTAAAGGCATTCCCGAAGCGATTGTTATAACTGATGGTGACAAAATATTTTTCGTGCCTTATTTGCTGTCGAAATGTGATGATGTCGTTGATGAAACGATTATAGAAACTTTTGACATTAAGTCTCCTTATGGCTATACAGGAATTTTATTAAGCGAAGCAGCTGTGAATACGCCTGGTTTTCCTGATTTAGCCATGAGTGAATTTAAGCGTATATTATGTGACAAGCGTGTATGTTCAGCTTTTATTAGATTACATCCAATTTTAAACGAAAACTTTTGTGATATTTTTCAACCAAATACATTTTTAGTCAATGGAGAAACTGTTTCTGTTGACTTAAGAATCTCTGAGTCTCAAATCTGGACAAATACCAGGAAAGGTCATAAAAGCACAATTAATAAATGTAAGCGATTGGGAATGATCCCAAAAATGGTTAGTATCGAAGAATATCTTGATGAATTTACTGCTATTTATCAAGAAACTATGGATCGAGTTGATGCTACCGAAGGATTTTACAGCTTTGATTTTACATATTATTACGAAATGTATAAGGCGTTAGGAGAAAAACTGCATTTATGTATTGTTGAGTATGAAAATGAGGTTGCCTGTGTTGGCTTATATACAGAAGTTTGTGGCATAGTACAAAGTACTTTGGGGGGGACTAAAAATAAGTTTGTTAGCTTATCTCCTAGCACTTTAGAAACAGATTTTGCTCGATATTGGGCTAAGGAACGTGGCAATGAATTTTTGCATTTGGGAGGTGGAGTTGGTGCGTCAAAAGATAGTGTTTATGCATTTAAAGCTGGTTTCTCTCAACTCAAGCATAATTTCATGACACTACGGTTAATTTTAGATGAAGAGAAATATCGTTATTTAGTTGAATTACGGGCAAAATATTTAAATATTCCACCTGAAAAAATGATGGAATCAAAATTTTTTCCTGCCTATCGTTCTCCTCATTAAGGAATAACTAACAAGCAATTATCTAAGATTTGTACAAAACTGTAGACCACCAAAAATAAGCAAATTTAACTGATGAATTATTAGATAAACAACTATGAAGATTACTTCTCTTGGTCACGCAGGTTTAAAAGTAGAAACAAATAATATTACATTACTTGTAGATCCGTGGCTATCTCCAGAAGGAGCATTTCTGGCGTCATGGTTTCAGTATCCCAGTAATGAACATTTGGTGACACCCGCATTACTGCAACCAACTGCGCTCGCTATTTCTCACGAACATTTAGACCACCTTGACCCTTGGTTTTTAGCCCAAGTACCGCCAGAGACACCCATCATTATCCCGCGCTATCCCTCGCCAATTCTCAAGCAGAAAATTACTGCTACAGGTTTAAAAAAAATTATTGAAGTGCCGCAGTGGGAAACAGTACAACTAGGGGAAGAAATCAGTATATTTTTTGTATCAGAAGAGTCACCCATGAACCAGGATTCTGCTGTGGTGATTGTTGGTGATGGGGAGATATTGCTAGACCTCAATGATGCGCGGTTGTCAGTAGCGCAACTTTGCAGCATCCGCACCAAAGTAGGTGGAGTAATCGATGTGTTAGCCTTGCAAGGGGCTGGAGCTTCTTGGTATCCTATGTGCTATGAATATTCCCCAGAGCGCAAACAAGAACTTTCCCAGCGCAAGCGCATAGCTAAATTCAGTTACCTAGAACGAGCGATCGCATCTGTAAAACCAGTAACAGCCATTCCCTTTGCTGGGCCTCCTTGCTTTCTCGATCCAGAACTGGCTGCAATTAATTCGGAAATGGAAAATGGCATTTTTCCAGACCAACAGCAGGTAGTAGACTGGCTGCATCACCAGGGTGTGCATAACACTGAGATTTTGTTGCCTGGAGATGTATTCGATGTCACGCAAGAATCTAAAAAGGCCGATCCCATCTGGAGTGATTTTTCATTTAGCGATCGCAACTCTTACATTGAAAATTATGCCCAGCAAAGAACAACTCACATTGCTAACCTCAAAGCTCATTATCCAGAACCTAAAAAATCTCTTTGGGAACCATTTTGCGAATATTTCCAAAGTCTTTTAGCAATGAATTCCTACTTCAACCAAAAAATTGGGATGAGAGTTGGGTTTGATATTACAGGAGCAGGTGGTGGAAAATGGGCAGTGGATTTTCGACCGGGTTGGGAAGGCGTATATAACGAGATAGGAGAATGCAGCTACGGTTATCGTTTTGCATCAAGATGGCTTCCACCCTTATTAGATGGAAAGTTGCTTTGGGAAGACTTCTTTTTATCTCTGCGATTTGTTGCTTGGCGCAATCCAGATATTTACAACGACCATCTTTTAGGATTACTGAAATTCGCTTCTCCCCAATCTTTACAAGCTGTAGAAGATTATGAAAATTCAATAGATGCTCAACAGCAAATTACGATTCACTCTGAGGGACAGACTTATAAAGTACAGCGCTACTGTCCTCATGCTGGCGTTGACTTACAAGAAGTAGGCGAGATTTTACCAGGAGGAATTCTGCGCTGTCTTAGTCATCATTATGAGTTCGACCTGGAGACAGGAAAATGCCTTAACGGTAAATGTAAGTTACTTAATACTAAGCGGATTTAGGTTATGCAACTGAACTATTTATGCTGGCAATATCGTTCAACGTAATTTGTAAAAATTGCAATAACGTCTATAGATAGGACTGCTTATCTTGAATATATTCATATGACTACCGAGGCATTAGCAAACTACATCAGTCATGGATTAACCTTTGAGTTTGTTCAAGCTTGTCGTCGTTCCGGTCAAATTTGTGAAGTTGTCCATAGCCCACATATTCCTGAAGATCCAGGATTAATTGCCTACAAAGAAGCAATGGGTTTTCCAGTCGTACAAATTCCAGCCAAGGTTGAGATGAATCCCGTGATTAAAAATTTCCTGCGTTGGAAATATCCACACAAACACTATCGTTTTACCGGACGCTACTAAATTTATATTTTCTATAACTTAAGCTACAATGACAAAACCAATTCTCCTTTCAACTCCTCATATAGGAAAGCAAGAAATAGAATTCGTCAAAGAAGCTTTTGATACTAACTGGATTGCGCCAGTAGGGCCACATGTAGATGCTTTTGAGCAAGAATTCTGTCAACTAACTGGGGCTGGTTATGCTGCTGCTGTTAGTTCTGGAACAGCAGCTTTACATTTGGCTTTACGATTAGTAGGTGTAGAGTCTGGGGATGAAGTTTTTTGCTCTACTTTGACGTTTGTAGCTACTGCAAATCCGGTGGTTTATTTAGGGGCAAAACCAGTATTTATCGATAGCGATCGCATATCCTGGAATATGAACCCCCAATTGTTGCAAGAAGCTTTAGAACACCGCGCCCGTATTGGCAAATTACCCAAAGCTGTGGTAGTTGTACATTTATATGGGCAAAGTGCAGATATTGAGCCAATTCTCAAAGCTTGCGATCGCTACGATATTCCCTTAATTGAAGATGCAGCTGAAGCTTTAGGCGCTACTTACAAAGGACATTTTCCTGGCACTTTCGGGCGCATTGGCATTTACTCCTTCAATGGTAATAAAATCATCACTACATCTGGTGGGGGAATGTTAGTTTCCCATGATGCAGAATTAGTGAAAAAAGCTCGTTTCTTAGCAACTCAAGCACGTGATTTAGCTCCCCATTACCAACACTCAGAAATTGGCTATAACTATCGCCTTAGCAATGTTTTGGCTGGCATTGGTCGCGGTCAATTATGTGTTTTGCATGAGCGAGTTGCAGCTAGACGGCATAACTTTGAAATTTACCAAAAGACTTTAGGAAATCTGCCAGGCATAGAATTTATGCCAGAAGCTATTTATGGGCGTGCAACCCGCTGGTTAACTTGTTTAACAATCGATCCAAAAGCTTTTGGTGCTGATAGAGAACAAGTCCGCATTGCACTTGCCAAACAACAAATAGAAACTCGTCCGGTGTGGAAACCTTTACATCTCCAACCTGTGTTTTCTGAGTGTGAACGCATCAAAGGAACGGTGGCTGAAAATTTATTTACATACGGTCTTTGTTTGCCTTCCGGATCAAATCTTACAACAGAAGATTTAGAGAGAGTTATTAATGCAATTACTGAAATTCACTATGAGAGTGAAAAATATCAATTTTCTCTACACCATCTTAAATAGTTAGCTTACTCAGCCAGAGAGAGTAGTTTCGGGGGTAGAGGAAGCAGGGGGAAGAAATCGTACTACTTCAAACTGCAACTTAGTATCAGAAAAATTATTTTCCAAATTCAATTCCTCAAAAATAAACAGGTAATTATGGAATCCCAAGAAAACTCTTTACAAGCAAATAAATATTTGCAAATTTGGAAGCGACGTTACATACCTGCCATAAACATCTTTTTCTCTGTATTATTGCTTTCAATTATGGCTGCGTTTGTGCTGCAAAAGCCTTCTTATGTAGCAGAAGCAAAACTACGGTTTCAAAGAAATAATGCAACTTCGACATTAACAGGAGTAGGAACAGAAATCGGAAAGTTAGAACCAGTAGTGGAGGATAATCAAATTAATCCTCTCAATACAGAAGCAGAAGTTATACGTTCTCTCCCTGTTGTGCAAAAGACTATCAGTATACTCCAGCTTAAAGATAATAGTGGTTTAATCATAACACCTGAAGACTTTTTGGATAATTTGACGGTAAAAAATGTCAATAAAACAGATATTTTAAGTATATCTTATAAAGATACCAATCCAGTCCAAGCTGCAAAGGTTGTTAATGTTCTGATAAAAATTTATTTAGAGCAAAATGTAAATTTACTCAGAATCGAAACAGCAACAGCCCGCAAATTCATTGAAAAACAACTGCCAAATGCAGAAGCAGTTGTTCAACAAACAGAAGCAGAATTAGCCAGGTTTAAAGAAAGGTATCAACTTGTTTCTTTACAAGAAGAAGTAACTCAGTCTGTGGCAGTCATGGGAGAGTTACAAAAACAAATGAGTGATGTTCAATCTAATCTTGCCAATGTTGATGCACAGTCTCTAGCAGTTCGCAAGCAATTGGATATGAATTCTCAGCAGGCACTCATGATGGCTTCCCTTAGCCAAACTCCAGGGGTGCAAGATATTCTTAAAGAAATCCAACAGCTAGAATCACAACTGGCAGGTAGGCGGACTGTTTTACAAGATACGCATCCACAAATCATAGATTTACAAGAGAAATTAAAGTCTTTAAATGGGCTATTGCAACAGCGGGTTAAAATAGTTGCAGACACAAGTCAACCACAATTCAATAACAACATGCAACTAGGAGCTTTGCAGCAACAACTTGCTGCCAAGCTTGTGGAATTAGAGTCTAATCGTTTGGGTTTGGCAAACCAAACTGCTACTTTATCAAAGTTGCAAGCTGCTTACAAGGAACGCTTGAATATTATGCCAAAATTAGAGCAATATCAACGACAGTTAGAACGTAAATTACAAGCTGCTCAATCTACTTACTCGCTTCTGCTACAAAAGCTGCAAGAAAGTCATATTGCTGAAAATCAAAATGTTGGTAATGCTAGTATCATATCTCAAGCTGAAGTTCCAAACAAGCCAAGCTCTTCACGTTTATTGACCTATTTAAGTGCTGTTTTATTGGCTAGTATAGCAAGTTTTGCTACTATATATCTGTTGGAAGCAAAAGATAAATCTATTAAGACTGTTGATGAGGCTAAAGAATTACTAGGATTGACTTTATTAGGAGTAATTCCTGTTGTTGGCAAGTTGAAAAAATATATTGGTAGCGATGAAAAAGCAGAGTCTTATAGCCAAAGGCTTATTGTTAGGGATGCTCCGCGATCGCCTATCAGTGAAGCTTACAGAATGCTCAGGGCAAATCTCAAGTTTATCAGTGCTGATAATGAATTAAAAGTGATTGTTGTCACCAGTTCTGTACCCACAGAAGGTAAGTCAACTGTATCTGCTAATTTAGCTGTGGCAATGGCTCAAACGGGGCGTAAAGTTTTACTAATAGATGCAGATTTGCGCCGTCCAGTTCAGCATAAAATTTGGGAACTGATGAATAGTAAAGGTTTGAGCAATTTGATTATTGGGCAAGCTGAAATCACAACAGCTGTCAAAAATGTGATGGATAATTTGGATGTCTTGCCTTCTGGAGTATTGCCTCCTAATCCAGGTTCTTTGTTAGACTCGCTACGAATGGCAACGTTGATGGAAACTTTTGCTAGCAAATACGATTTTGTAATTGTTGATGCTCCCTCAATCAATGTTGCTGCTGATGCTGCTACTCTAGGTCAAATGGCTGATGGTGTTTTGTTTGTGGTTCGTCCGGGAGTAGTTGATTCAGTGAATGCAGATTTTGCTCAAGAACAGTTGAAAAAATCTGGTCAGAATGTGTTGGGACAGGTAGTAAATGGTGTGATTGTGAATAACGAACCTTACAGCTACTACTATTATTATGAGGAAGAGCGATCGCACCTCACTACTACAGGTGTGAACAATACAAAAGCGGTGGCTGGAAGCAGTAACAATTGAAATGCACCCCACCCTCAACCCACTCGTGATAGGTTAAGGTAAAGTACATTTTGTCAATCAGTTAAAATACTCAAAGCTTCCTTAATAAAAAGGTAGTTGAGGAACTAGAGCGATCGCATTAACAACCCCAAGCAGCTGGGACTGATATTCACAAGTTAGCTGCTGGGGTATTGTTATTTATCCCGGCTGAATCTAAAGAGCATCAACTGGGTATATTACTGATTTTTAACGTGTAGGCTGGTGATTTTTTTTGCCTACAGCTAGACGGTAAAGTTATAAACAAGTTCTGTCCGTACTGCTCCCACTTTAGCCGTCCTCGTACACCCAACATCGTGATTGTCGTATTTCTCGACAAAATCAAACCCGGAATCGTTATCCTTTCAGTAGTTGGAGTATCAAGCAACACGGCGTACAAGTTTCCCCTGTTTGTGGTGTAGCGCACTCGCAAGCCTTCAGTAGTTACATCTTCTGAACGAATCCAGTACCGTGAACCAAATATAGCTTCGCCGTTTACATCTAACCACTTACCCAAACCAAGCAACCGTTCGACTTGCACTTTAGGTATTGAACCATCCGCAGTAGGCCCGACATTAAGCAGCAGATTCCCGTTTTTGCTGACTACATCAACAAACAAATCAACGAGTTCATCCACTGAAATCATATTTAAATCGGTATCGTTTTGATTATAGCCAAACGAATAACCTAGACCTCGTGTCGCTTCCCATTTTTTAGTCTGGATTTCCTGAAGTTGGCTATATTCTGGTGTCGAAAAATCGTAATGCAAACCGAATTGCCCACCCAAATCAAAGCGATCATTTACCACGCCGTCTCGTACATGATTGTAAAAATAGGCGATGATATTATTCGCTTCGCCAACAGGATATCCTAAATCATTCCACAGAATTGACGGTTTGTAGCGATCAATCAATTCTTGCCAATGGGCGTTAGCATATTCTGCGTAGGCTTTATCTTGAATAATTGCTGCTATCAAGGTATTGAAATCTGTGACTGTAACATCTTTCTGTGACCAATCTATGCCACCGGAGTAGTACAGCCCCATTCGCATCCCCTCAGTACGAACTGCTTGGGTCAATTCACCAACAATATCCCGCGAAGCTATACGTTCTGGCTGGGTTGTAGTTTTACTAGGCCACAACAAAAAGCCATCATGATGCTTAGTCGTTAACACAACATACCGCGCACCCACCCGTGAAAAAAGTTTCGCCCATTTTTGCGGATTCCAGTTTCTAATAGCTGCGTTGAATTTTGGGATAAAGTCATCATAGTTGAAGTTTTCGCCATAGGTTGCACGATGATAATTGTAGGTGTCGCTACCCTCAAGTTTCATCGAATTGAAATACCATTCCGCGTAGGGATTGTGCAAAAACCAATATTCCCAACCACGTTCTGCAACCACCTTATTAAATTCGCCGGTTAGTGGTGCCCAAGCAGGTACAGAGTACACACCCCAATGAATGAAAATACCGAGTTTTGCATCTGAAAACCAGTCTGGAACTTCATGCTTTGATAACGACTCGGTGGTGGGTTCGTATGACTTTTGTGCAAAAGCAGAGTTAGCTTTCATGCTCCAAAATGCACCGAACGATACTACCACAAGCAGCAAACGCACAAAATACTTGAACATTACAAGCTTCTCTATAGTTTTATTTTACTATCAATATACTTCGAGAAGTACAGTCATTAATTATACCTAACAATAATCGCCTATTTTGTTGCTGATAGAAGTCAAGTACAAGAATTACTTCAAATAAATCAGCAAGTTCAACCCTGGAATGGTGCGCGAGAGTGTCCACAAAACCAGGGTGATGTAAAGTAAACCCAGACTCCACTGATACCAAGCAAGTGTGGCGATGATACCTGGTAAATGTTCATCTCGCAGGCGAATGTCATTAAATCCCAATTTCACCAGATTATTCAAGCTAAAGTCATAATAATTCAGCCAGTTCCAACGGCGATCGCCCAACAAAGGCATATATCTTTCGCGAAATGTCGCATTTCTCGGTATCACTGGCAAACGTCCAATTAACAATCGCAACTGCCGAAAGGTACCATCTTCTGTAAAATAAGACGTGTCCATCAAGTCGTGATAACGTCCTTGTTGGTAAAGTCGAATCAATAAAGCTACGGGTACGGGGATAATAATCATTAAAAGACACCCCAGCGTCAGCCAAGGTTGTTCAGCATTGCGAAATATAGCTAACAAGCTCAAGAATTCCAAAATGCCAAAACTCACTAATATAGATGTAGTTTCGTAAAATGTGGGAATAATTGCCACAGGAAGTAGACGACGGTAGCGATCCACTAGCCAAAATAGTAAACCAAAGTAAGCGATCGCAACTCCCCCCACGCCAAAGACTAACCAAAAGTTCGTACCGTAGCCACTCAACAGCAACAGTAAACTCAACGCTAAGCAAATCCAAGCTTGCAGTAACCAGCCTCCAATAGAAAGGGGTGCAGCAACAACCAAGCGATCGCGTAATTGCATATATGTTTTTAAATCTATATCTGGCAAAGTCAGTAACTCACTACTGCTACGAAAAAATTTAATTTTACGACTTTTGGCTATTTCTTTAGCCTGAGTCGCAGAAAAACCTAAATCTATTAAACGTGCAAGATTTGCACTATTAATATTTGTCGCCACTAAACGCTGACTTAACTCTCTTAATCGCAATTTTTGTTTAATGTATTCTAGCTGATTGGCATCGGCTACTTGCTGTTGCTGACGAAAATTTTGCCCCAAATTCCGCAAAACATTTTGATTACCTTGTAAAGTTGACACCCAAAACATTCTACCAATCTCGCCGGGATTACCTAAAATTCTGGCTTTGTTAGAATTAAAAGTGAGACCACCTACCTTTAAATCAGCTTCTTTAGCAAACCAAGCATCACTAAAATCTGCTTGGTTGAGAATGCTAGCACCTTGAAGATTTACACTTTGGTTAAACTGCACTTCTCGAAAGCTGACAGCTTGCTCAAAAGTCGTTTCTATCAACAAAAGTGACTGATTAAAACTTGCTTTTGTAAACTGTACTTGATTGGCAAAACGTACATCAGAAAAATCTGTATTGCCTTGCCACTGCACATAATTAAATTTAGCCAATTGTTTAAAACTAGCTTCGTTGAAATTGCCAGTGTTTGCAAATATACTGCTCCGAAAATCAGCAGCTTCCTGAAATTGCGTTTGTTTAAAATTAGCTTTATTAAGAAAAATACTACCTTGAAAATTACTCAACTGCTGAAAAATTGCATGATTGAAACTCAAAGAACGGCTGAATCTGGTATTAGTCCAGTTAGTTGGTTGCACAAAAATAGCGCTTTGGGCATCTACAGATTGTAAAAACAACGTATTGGGAAACTCAACTTTGCCATTAAAGCGAGTTTCCACCAATGTTAAAGAACCACGAAACACAGTGATATCGCTAGATGGCGTTGCTTCAGTTGCCAAAAGCGATCGGCAGTCTTTAGAATTGGGTAAAGCGTAAACGCCTTGAGACTTGCCATCAGACATCGCCAGTGATTGCAAACATACTAAACGCAGACGTTGCAATTGTTCTAATTCCGTTGTTGTAAAAATAGGAGCCACAGCTTGAGCATACAGAGATATTCTCAAACCCAAATCACTACCCACAAAATCTCCTTGAATCAGAGAATGGCTGAGGTCTAAACCCAAAGGTTTTGCACCACTCTTTTGCAGTTCTTTTCGCAGCAATTGGTAAAAAGCATCACGGAAAGCCGCATTTTCTGGTCGCAAATCAATCACCATTCCCCGTAAATCCACTGTCAAATTACCTTCATGCAATGTCGGTGTCCGAAGTCGTTCTTGCAACAGTTCTACAGTTAAAACAGTCGATTCTACCTGTATTTCCCCAGCCCAAACAGATAAAGGTAAGCACAGAGTAAACAGAACTAATAAAACGCAGAGTAACGCAAAGATACCCACAGCACTTTTGAACATAATCTCTGCAATACTCCACCTTTAATATCAAGTTCCACTAATTACTTACGATATAGTCGGTTTGGCTGGTAATGGGTAATGGGTAATGGGTGATGGATGAGATGTGATGACTAATAGTAAAATCCAATTACCAATTACCAATTCCCAATTCCCAATTCCCACAGGTATTATAAGTGTTTAAGCGAACATGATATCATTCATCCCTAACCAGCAGAACAATTTTACCCGCGATCGCTCCACTTTCAAGTAATTGATGTGCCGCCGCTGCTTCTTCTAAGCGAAACTGATGATTAACCTGAATTTTCAACTTACCCTGATCAATCCATTTAGCACACTGTTCCAGAATATCTGCATGGTGCTGAAGACTTTCCTCCAATCCTAGCAACATCGGTGTTAACATTAATTCCAACCCAATGCGGAGATTACGCGTTCTTGCGGATTTCCAAACAGTCTTAGGATCTGGTTCCAGAATCGTCACAATATCACCATACACTCGCACAGCCGGAAACGTTTGATAAAAAGTTTCACCGCCTACAGTGTCAAAAGCTAAATCCACCCCTTCGCCATCAGTCCAATCTAAAACTGCTTGCACAAAGTTTGTTTGTTTGTAAAAAATTACATGATCAGCACCGAGTTGTCTGACAAAATTCGCCTTTTCTTCAGTACTTACAGTAGTAGAGACAGTAGCACCTTTGAGTTTTGCCAATTGAATCGCTACATGACCGACACCACCAGCACCAGCATGAATTAAAACTCGTTCTCCAGGTTCCAGTCGTCCCCGTTCATACAAAGCTTCCCAAGCGGTGATTAACACCAAAGGCGCTGCGGCTGCTTCTGCAAAAGAGATTGAAGCGGGTTTACGCGCCACAAACCTTTCATCAACAACAGTATATTCAGCATAGTTACCTTGGTGTGCGCCCAAGCCGCCATAACAAAAATAAACTTCGTCTCCCGGACGAAAACGCTCTACCCCAGCACCCACCGCCTCAACTATACCAGCACCATCACATCCTAAAATAGCAGGCATTTGCTCAGGGTAGAAAGTGCCTCGACTACGAAGTTTGGTGTCAATGGGGTTAACACCAGCTGCTACCAAGCGGACTAAAAGCTCAGTATTTCCTACGGGAACAGTAGGATTTACTACTTCCTGTAGTTGCAGAACTTCAGGACTACCAGCCGCTGTCATTAAGACTGCTTTCACGATTCTTTCCTCCTGACACTAGATGCACATTCATTTGTCATTCACTCTAACTAATTACTGGGGACTGGGGACTGGGGAATCTTAATAACTTAGAGTTACAGGAGTTGAAGCATAGTTTAGGACAGTGCTGATTGCTCAAAGCCAATAAACAACTAGGTTTATACTCAGCACTCAGCACTCAGCACTCAGCACTTTGCTATAAAATAAACCCTGTGGTTATGAATGAACAAGCTGTGGTTACCACAGAATATCCATTGATAAGGAACCTTTAAGCTGTCGTTACCACGGCTTAAGCTGTGGTTATGGATGAATAAGCTGTGGTTACCACAGAATATTCATTGATAAGGAACCTTTAAGCTGTCGTTACCACGGCTTAAGCTGTGGTTATGGATGAATAAGCTGTGGTTACCACAGGGTTTAATTAATAAGTAAACGTGAGTTTGACAAGTGCTGTTTTAACCTCTCCCCCGGCCCCTCTCCTACAAGGAGAGGGGAGTAAAACCCTTATTTTTTCGTTCCTCCTCCCTCGCCTTTTAGGAGCTACGGTGTACACACAAGTCAAAAAACCTTGTCCATAAAAGATTTCAGCCAGTAGGGTGCGTTATGGACTCTTGTCCTAACGCACCGAAAATCTCTGGCGGTGCGTTATTGCGCCAGCATAACGCACCCTACAAAACTTGATATAAAAGTCTCCCCTCCCCGTTCACGGGGAGGGGTTGGGGGTGGGGTGCAATGACAGTGGGAATTATAACTATTTATCCGAACTTGATATACTTAATATAATAGTAAAATCCAATTCTCTTTTTCCCAATTACCAATTACCAATTACCAATTACCGACCTCATTTACCAGAAAGTGGAGTCCAATCACCAGAGGGAACAAAGCTTGCCCAGTAGAAGGGGTGTTGATATTTGGGGTTAGAAAGAAATTCAAGCTGTACCTCTCGTAGTGCTTCATGTCTGCCTTTGCCTGCTTTTAACTTTTGGTAATACTTCACCATCAGTTCTTTAGTCCCACTATTGTCTACCTTCCACAGACTCAACAGTTGGCTTTGACTCCCTGCAATCACTAAAGCACGGCGCAACCCATACAACCCATCACCAACTTTCACATCTCCTAGTCCAGTTTCGCAAGCAGATAGCACTACTAACTGTGTTCCACGTAAATTCAGCCCTGCTATTTCCAAAGCTGTGAGTACACCATCATCATAGCTGGAGACTGCTTTGGAGCGATTGTTAAAACCTGCTAAAGCTATTCCTGAACGCAACAAGGGATTTTCCAGGTTTAAGATTTTTGGCTGTTGTAAATCAAACTCGTTTGGCAGTAATTTTACTTCTTGATCTGGGAGAAAGAAGCCGTGAGTTGCTAAGTGCAAGATACTGGGGGCGGAAAGTTGTTTTATAGCTGTTTCTGTGGCTAGCTTTTGTGATATGATTTGTGTTTGCGGAAAAACTGCTTTAATACTTTCTGCTTCTTGAATTGTGGCTTGCAGTGAACTAACATGCAAACTAGCTAAGTCAGTGGAGCGTCGGTTATCAAAGCTGCGTGTGTCATCAGATTTCGGCTTAACAGCGATCGCATTTTCTTGTTGATTGTAATCGATGTTAGCAAACACCACAGGAGCCGAGGTGCTACCAGCATATAATTGTAGCCTGAGCAAATCTCGCCCACTGCTGAAATAAGAGAAAGCATAATGCCCAATCAGGTATTTACCTTGTTCATCTTGTAAGGCTTCAAAAGGAATCAATGACAACTGTCCATCGGGTGAAATCAACAGATGACGCGTATCACCCAACAGTGGACGAATAGGTGCCATGACTTGCTGATCTAATGTCCGCGCGAGTTTTTGCACAGATGCAACATCGCTAACAGGCTCAACTTTAAAGATTGAGCGATCGCTTTCTCTTCTATCATTTTCTTTAATGGCATTATTTTTATTCTCCTGATTCGTTTCTAAAGGAGACTTGGTTGCCAAAGCTTCTCGCAGATTCGTCACAGACTTGTCAATAGCCGCAGCATCACCCAAGTCAACCCACTTTGGTTCACCAGAAGAACGCAGCACCGCCGCAGCATAACGCGGTTTGCCGTATTTTTCAGTCAATTTGGCTTTGGGATTAAAGGGTTTATACAACACAATTTCTACCAAAGCTGCATCTGGTGGTATCTTAGCTTGGATAGCTGCTAACTCTACTGGCTGGGTGGTGGTGCGGAACTCGCCACTAAGAGCGCTGATAGCGTCTTCTAAGCGTTCTTTCTCTGCTTGTAGTTGTTGAAATTGCGCTTGATATTTTTCAGGTGTTTGTTTTCCCAGTCCCCTGTATACCAGTGCAGATAACTGTTGCAGTACATTCAACCATTCATCTAATAATTTTTTCGTTTCTGGCTTAATAGCTAGTTGACTGCGTAGCGTTTGTATGTTGTCTGCAACGGCATCTAGTACCAGCCCTTTACGGCGTAACACTGTTGTTAGTGCCAGGCGTGATACTGTGGGATTATTGGCAGCTTTTTGGAAGGCGAGAGAAGCAGCAAAGTAAGTTGATCCTGCGAAGGTTTTAGCGTAGTTTTGTTTTCTCTGTTCTGAACCGACAGCAAAGATGAGTGGCAAATTATGCTTTTCAACTTCTAGCCCGCGATTAAAAAAGTCAGTAGTACGAGTAATGTCACCTTGCGCCCAATACAGTACTGCCAAATTGTTGAAGCTAGCGGCGATAGAGGGATGTTCTTTACCCAGTACTTTCTCTCTAATTGCCAGAGAGCGCAGATACAGAGGTTCTGCTTTTTCATAGCTTCCCTGTACTCGGTAAAGTTCTGCCAAATTGTTGAGGCTATTGGCGACATCAGGATGTTCTTTACCCAGTACTTTCTCTCTAATTGCCAGAGAGCGCAGATACAGAGGTTCTGCTTTTTCATAGCTTCCCTGTACTCGGTAAAGTGCTGCCAAATTGTTGAGGCTTTGTGCGACAGAGGGATGTTCTTTACCCAGTACTTTTTCTCTAATTGCTAGAGAGCGCAGATACAGAGGTTCTGCTTTTTCATAGCTTCCCTGTACTCGGTAAAGTTCTGCCAAATTGTTGAGGCTAGTGGCGACAAAGGGGTGTTCTTTACCCAGTACTTTTTCTCTAATTGCTAGAGAGCGCAGATACAGAGGTTCTGCTTTTTTATAGCTTCCCTGTTCTTGGTAAAGTGCTGCCAAATTGCTGAGGCTAGTGGCGACAGAGGGATGTTGTTTACCCAGTACTTTTTCTTTAATTGCCAAAGAGCGCAGATACAGAGGTTCTGCTTTTTCATAGCTTCCCTGTACTTGGTAAAGTCCTGCCAAATTATTCAGGCTAGTGGCGACATCAGGGTGTTCTTTACCCAGTACTTTCTCCCAAATTGCCAGAGAGCGCAGATACAGAGGCTCTGCTTTTTCATAGCTTCCCTGTTCTCGGTAGAGTACTGCCAAATTGTTGAGGCTAGTGGCGACATCAGGGTGTTCTTTACCCAATACTTTCTCTCTAATTGCCAGAGAGCGCAGATACAGAGGTTCTGCTTTTTTATAGCTTCCCTGCTGTTGGTAAAGTTCTGCCAAATTGTTGAGGCTAGCGGCAACATTAGGATGTTCTTTACCGAGTACTTTCTCAAAAATTGCCAGAGAGCGCAGATACAGAGGCTCTGCTTTTTCATAGCTTCCCTTTGCTCGGTAAAGTTCTGCCAAATTGTTGAGGCTAGCGGCAACATTAGGATGTTCTTTACCGAGTACTTTCTCAAAAATTGCCAGAGAGCGCAGATACAGAGGTTCTGCTTTTTTATAGCTTCCCTGCTTTTGGTAAAGTCCTGCCAAATTGTTGAGGCTATCGGCAACATCAGGATGTTCTTTACCCAGTACTTTCTCTGTTATTGCTAAGGCGCGTTCTGCTAGGGGGATGGCTTGACTGTATTTACCTTCGTTATATAACTGAATGACTTGTTGATTCAGTCGCTCGGCTTCCTCCAATTCTGCTGACTGTTGTGCTGAGAGTGGCGGCTGAGGTTGTCCTGTCACTTCTCTTGGAATGCTCACCAGCAACCCTAATGCCATTGCTGCTGTCATTGACCAGCAAAGCAATTTCATCCTACCTGAGATTTGAGTTTTTGACTTTGAGAACCGTCGAGACACTTACCTAAGCTCCCTGACTAAGTTGGGTAATAATGATTTTTTTAGATCTTGCTTCTTCCCCTGAGTACGCCTTGAACTTAAGTTCAAGGCGTACTCAGGGGAAGAAGCAAGATCTAAAAAAATCATTATTACCCAACTTAGTCAGGGAGCTTAGGTAAGTGTCTCGACGGTTCTCAAAGTCAAAAACTCAAATCTCAGGTAGGATGAAATTGCTTTGCTGGTCAATGACAGCAGCAATGGCATTAGGGTTGCTGGTGAGCATTCCAAGAGAAGTGACAGGACAACCTCAGCCGCCACTCTCAGCACAACAGTCAGCAGAATTGGAGGAAGCCGAGCGACTGAATCAACAAGTCATTCAGTTATATAACGAAGGTAAATACAGTCAAGCCATCCCCCTAGCAGAACGCGCCTTAGCAATAACAGAGAAAGTACTGGGTAAAGAACATCCTGATGTTGCCGATAGCCTCAACAATTTGGCAGGACTTTACCAAAAGCAGGGAAGCTATAAAAAAGCAGAACCTCTGTATCTGCGCTCTCTGGCAATTTTTGAGAAAGTACTCGGTAAAGAACATCCTAATGTTGCCGCTAGCCTCAACAATTTGGCAGAACTTTACCGAGCAAAGGGAAGCTATGAAAAAGCAGAGCCTCTGTATCTGCGCTCTCTGGCAATTTTTGAGAAAGTACTCGGTAAAGAACATCCTAATGTTGCCGCTAGCCTCAACAATTTGGCAGAACTTTACCAACAGCAGGGAAGCTATAAAAAAGCAGAACCTCTGTATCTGCGCTCTCTGGCAATTAGAGAGAAAGTATTGGGTAAAGAACACCCTGATGTCGCCACTAGCCTCAACAATTTGGCAGTACTCTACCGAGAACAGGGAAGCTATGAAAAAGCAGAGCCTCTGTATCTGCGCTCTCTGGCAATTTGGGAGAAAGTACTGGGTAAAGAACACCCTGATGTCGCCACTAGCCTGAATAATTTGGCAGGACTTTACCAAGTACAGGGAAGCTATGAAAAAGCAGAACCTCTGTATCTGCGCTCTTTGGCAATTAAAGAAAAAGTACTGGGTAAACAACATCCCTCTGTCGCCACTAGCCTCAGCAATTTGGCAGCACTTTACCAAGAACAGGGAAGCTATAAAAAAGCAGAACCTCTGTATCTGCGCTCTCTAGCAATTAGAGAAAAAGTACTGGGTAAAGAACACCCCTTTGTCGCCACTAGCCTCAACAATTTGGCAGAACTTTACCGAGTACAGGGAAGCTATGAAAAAGCAGAACCTCTGTATCTGCGCTCTCTAGCAATTAGAGAAAAAGTACTGGGTAAAGAACATCCCTCTGTCGCACAAAGCCTCAACAATTTGGCAGCACTTTACCGAGTACAGGGAAGCTATGAAAAAGCAGAACCTCTGTATCTGCGCTCTCTGGCAATTAGAGAGAAAGTACTGGGTAAAGAACATCCTGATGTCGCCAATAGCCTCAACAATTTGGCAGAACTTTACCGAGTACAGGGAAGCTATGAAAAAGCAGAACCTCTGTATCTGCGCTCTCTGGCAATTAGAGAGAAAGTACTGGGTAAAGAACATCCCTCTATCGCCGCTAGCTTCAACAATTTGGCAGTACTGTATTGGGCGCAAGGTGACATTACTCGTACTACTGACTTTTTTAATCGCGGGCTAGAAGTTGAAAAGCATAATTTGCCACTCATCTTTGCTGTCGGTTCAGAACAGAGAAAACAAAACTACGCTAAAACCTTCGCAGGATCAACTTACTTTGCTGCTTCTCTCGCCTTCCAAAAAGCTGCCAATAATCCCACAGTATCACGCCTGGCACTAACAACAGTGTTACGCCGTAAAGGGCTGGTACTAGATGCCGTTGCAGACAACATACAAACGCTACGCAGTCAACTAGCTATTAAGCCAGAAACGAAAAAATTATTAGATGAATGGTTGAATGTACTGCAACAGTTATCTGCACTGGTATACAGGGGACTGGGAAAACAAACACCTGAAAAATATCAAGCGCAATTTCAACAACTACAAGCAGAGAAAGAACGCTTAGAAGACGCTATCAGCGCTCTTAGTGGCGAGTTCCGCACCACCACCCAGCCAGTAGAGTTAGCAGCTATCCAAGCTAAGATACCACCAGATGCAGCTTTGGTAGAAATTGTGTTGTATAAACCCTTTAATCCCAAAGCCAAATTGACTGAAAAATACGGCAAACCGCGTTATGCTGCGGCGGTGCTGCGTTCTTCTGGTGAACCAAAGTGGGTTGACTTGGGTGATGCTGCGGCTATTGACAAGTCTGTGACGAATCTGCGAGAAGCTTTGGCAACCAAGTCTCCTTTAGAAACGAATCAGGAGAATAAAAATAATGCCATTAAAGAAAATGATAGAAGAGAAAGCGATCGCTCAATCTTTAAAGTTGAGCCTGTTAGCGATGTTGCATCTGTGCAAAAACTCGCGCGGACATTAGATCAGCAAGTCATGGCACCTATTCGTCCACTGTTGGGTGATACGCGTCATCTGTTGATTTCACCCGATGGACAGTTGTCATTGATTCCTTTTGAAGCCTTACAAGATGAACAAGGTAAATACCTGATTGGGCATTATGCTTTCTCTTATTTCAGCAGTGGGCGAGATTTGCTCAGGCTACAATTATATGCTGGTAGCACCTCGGCTCCTGTGGTGTTTGCTAACATCGATTACAATCAACAAGAAAATGCGATCGCTGTTAAGCCGAAATCTGATGACACACGCAGCTTTGATAACCGACGCTCCACTGACTTAGCTAGTTTGCATGTTAGTTCACTGCAAGCCACAATTCAAGAAGCAGAAAGTATTAAAGCAGTTTTTCCGCAAACACAAATCATATCACAAAAGCTAGCCACAGAAACAGCTATAAAACAACTTTCCGCCCCCAGTATCTTGCACTTAGCAACTCACGGCTTCTTTCTCCCAGATCAAGAAGTAAAATTACTGCCAAACGAGTTTGATTTACAACAGCCAAAAATCTTAAACCTGGAAAATCCCTTGTTGCGTTCAGGAATAGCTTTAGCAGGTTTTAACAATCGCTCCAAAGCAGTCTCCAGCTATGATGATGGTGTACTCACAGCTTTGGAAATAGCAGGGCTGAATTTACGTGGAACACAGTTAGTAGTGCTATCTGCTTGCGAAACTGGACTAGGAGATGTGAAAGTTGGTGATGGGTTGTATGGGTTGCGCCGTGCTTTAGTGATTGCAGGGAGTCAAAGCCAACTGTTGAGTCTGTGGAAGGTAGACAATAGTGGGACTAAAGAACTGATGGTGAAGTATTACCAAAAGTTAAAAGCAGGCAAAGGCAGACATGAAGCACTACGAGAGGTACAGCTTGAATTTCTTTCTAACCCCAAATATCAACACCCCTTCTACTGGGCAAGCTTTGTTCCCTCTGGTGATTGGACTCCACTTTCTGGTAAATGAGGTCGGTAATTGGTAATTGGTAATTGGTAATTGGGAAAAAGAGAATTGGATTTTACTATTATATTAAGTATATCAAGTTCGGATAAATAGTTATAATTCCCACTGTCATTGCACCCCACCCCCAACCCCTCCCCGTGAACGGGGAGGGGAGACTTTTATATCAAGTTTTGTAGGGTGCGTTATGCTGGCGCAATAACGCACCGCCAGAGATTTTCGGTGCGTTAGGACAAGAGTCCATAACGCACCCTACTGGCTGAAATCTTTTATGGACAAGGTTTTTTGACTTGTGTGTACACCGTAGCTCCTAAAAGGCGAGGGAGGAGGAACGAAAAAATAAGGGTTTTACTCCCCTCTCCTTGTAGGAGAGGGGCCGGGGGAGAGGTTAAAACAGCACTTGTCAAACTCACGTTTACTTATTAATTAAACCCTGTGGTAACCACAGCTTATTCATCCATAACCACAGCTTAAGCCGTGGTAACGACAGCTTAAAGGTTCCTTATCAATGAATATTCTGTGGTAACCACAGCTTATTCATCCATAACCACAGCTTAAGCCGTGGTAACGACAGCTTAAAGGTTCCTTATCAATGGATATTCTGTGGTAACCACAGCTTGTTCATTCATAACCACAGGGTTTATTTTATAGCAAAGTGCTGAGTGCTGAGTGCTGAGTGCTGAGTATAAACCTAGTTGTTTATTGGCTTTGAGCAATCAGCACTGTCCTAAACTATGCTTCAACTCCTGTAACTCTAAGTTATTAAGATTCCCCAGTCCCCAGTCCCCAGTAATTAGTTAGAGTGAATGACAAATGAATGTGCATCTAGTGTCAGGAGGAAAGAATCGTGAAAGCAGTCTTAATGACAGCGGCTGGTAGTCCTGAAGTTCTGCAACTACAGGAAGTAGTAAATCCTACTGTTCCCGTAGGAAATACTGAGCTTTTAGTCCGCTTGGTAGCAGCTGGTGTTAACCCCATTGACACCAAACTTCGTAGTCGAGGCACTTTCTACCCTGAGCAAATGCCTGCTATTTTAGGATGTGATGGTGCTGGTATAGTTGAGGCGGTGGGTGCTGGGGTAGAGCGTTTTCGTCCGGGAGACGAAGTTTATTTTTGTTATGGCGGCTTGGGCGCACACCAAGGTAACTATGCTGAATATACTGTTGTTGATGAAAGGTTTGTGGCGCGTAAACCCGCTTCAATCTCTTTTGCAGAAGCAGCCGCAGCGCCTTTGGTGTTAATCACCGCTTGGGAAGCTTTGTATGAACGGGGACGACTGGAACCTGGAGAACGAGTTTTAATTCATGCTGGTGCTGGTGGTGTCGGTCATGTAGCGATTCAATTGGCAAAACTCAAAGGTGCTACTGTCTCTACTACTGTAAGTACTGAAGAAAAGGCGAATTTTGTCAGACAACTCGGTGCTGATCATGTAATTTTTTACAAACAAACAAACTTTGTGCAAGCAGTTTTAGATTGGACTGATGGCGAAGGGGTGGATTTAGCTTTTGACACTGTAGGCGGTGAAACTTTTTATCAAACGTTTCCGGCTGTGCGAGTGTATGGTGATATTGTGACGATTCTGGAACCAGATCCTAAGACTGTTTGGAAATCCGCAAGAACGCGTAATCTCCGCATTGGGTTGGAATTAATGTTAACACCGATGTTGCTAGGATTGGAGGAAAGTCTTCAGCACCATGCAGATATTCTGGAACAGTGTGCTAAATGGATTGATCAGGGTAAGTTGAAAATTCAGGTTAATCATCAGTTTCGCTTAGAAGAAGCAGCGGCGGCACATCAATTACTTGAAAGTGGAGCGATCGCGGGTAAAATTGTTCTGCTGGTTAGGGATGAATGATATCATGTTCGCTTAAACACTTATAATACCTGTGGGAATTGGGAATTGGGAATTGGTAATTGGTAATTGGATTTTACTATTAGTCATCACATCTCATCCATCACCCATTACCCATTACCCATTACCAGCCAAACCGACTATATCGTAAGTAATTAGTGGAACTTGATATTAAAGGTGGAGTATTGCAGAGATTATGTTCAAAAGTGCTGTGGGTATCTTTGCGTTACTCTGCGTTTTATTAGTTCTGTTTACTCTGTGCTTACCTTTATCTGTTTGGGCTGGGGAAATACAGGTAGAATCGACTGTTTTAACTGTAGAACTGTTGCAAGAACGACTTCGGACACCGACATTGCATGAAGGTAATTTGACAGTGGATTTACGGGGAATGGTGATTGATTTGCGACCAGAAAATGCGGCTTTCCGTGATGCTTTTTACCAATTGCTGCGAAAAGAACTGCAAAAGAGTGGTGCAAAACCTTTGGGTTTAGACCTCAGCCATTCTCTGATTCAAGGAGATTTTGTGGGTAGTGATTTGGGTTTGAGAATATCTCTGTATGCTCAAGCTGTGGCTCCTATTTTTACAACAACGGAATTAGAACAATTGCAACGTCTGCGTTTAGTATGTTTGCAATCACTGGCGATGTCTGATGGCAAGTCTCAAGGCGTTTACGCTTTACCCAATTCTAAAGACTGCCGATCGCTTTTGGCAACTGAAGCAACGCCATCTAGCGATATCACTGTGTTTCGTGGTTCTTTAACATTGGTGGAAACTCGCTTTAATGGCAAAGTTGAGTTTCCCAATACGTTGTTTTTACAATCTGTAGATGCCCAAAGCGCTATTTTTGTGCAACCAACTAACTGGACTAATACCAGATTCAGCCGTTCTTTGAGTTTCAATCATGCAATTTTTCAGCAGTTGAGTAATTTTCAAGGTAGTATTTTTCTTAATAAAGCTAATTTTAAACAAACGCAATTTCAGGAAGCTGCTGATTTTCGGAGCAGTATATTTGCAAACACTGGCAATTTCAACGAAGCTAGTTTTAAACAATTGGCTAAATTTAATTATGTGCAGTGGCAAGGCAATACAGATTTTTCTGATGTACGTTTTGCCAATCAAGTACAGTTTACAAAAGCAAGTTTTAATCAGTCACTTTTGTTGATAGAAACGACTTTTGAGCAAGCTGTCAGCTTTCGAGAAGTGCAGTTTAACCAAAGTGTAAATCTTCAAGGTGCTAGCATTCTCAACCAAGCAGATTTTAGTGATGCTTGGTTTGCTAAAGAAGCTGATTTAAAGGTAGGTGGTCTCACTTTTAATTCTAACAAAGCCAGAATTTTAGGTAATCCCGGCGAGATTGGTAGAATGTTTTGGGTGTCAACTTTACAAGGTAATCAAAATGTTTTGCGGAATTTGGGGCAAAATTTTCGTCAGCAACAGCAAGTAGCCGATGCCAATCAGCTAGAATACATTAAACAAAAATTGCGATTAAGAGAGTTAAGTCAGCGTTTAGTGGCGACAAATATTAATAGTGCAAATCTTGCACGTTTAATAGATTTAGGTTTTTCTGCGACTCAGGCTAAAGAAATAGCCAAAAGTCGTAAAATTAAATTTTTTCGTAGCAGTAGTGAGTTACTGACTTTGCCAGATATAGATTTAAAAACATATATGCAATTACGCGATCGCTTGGTTGTTGCTGCACCCCTTTCTATTGGAGGCTGGTTACTGCAAGCTTGGATTTGCTTAGCGTTGAGTTTACTGTTGCTGTTGAGTGGCTACGGTACGAACTTTTGGTTAGTCTTTGGCGTGGGGGGAGTTGCGATCGCTTACTTTGGTTTACTATTTTGGCTAGTGGATCGCTACCGTCGTCTACTTCCTGTGGCAATTATTCCCACATTTTACGAAACTACATCTATATTAGTGAGTTTTGGCATTTTGGAATTCTTGAGCTTGTTAGCTATATTTCGCAATGCTGAACAACCTTGGCTGACGCTGGGGTGTCTTTTAATGATTATTATCCCCGTACCCGTAGCTTTATTGATTCGACTTTACCAACAAGGACGTTATCACGACTTGATGGACACGTCTTATTTTACAGAAGATGGTACCTTTCGGCAGTTGCGATTGTTAATTGGACGTTTGCCAGTGATACCGAGAAATGCGACATTTCGCGAAAGATATATGCCTTTGTTGGGCGATCGCCGTTGGAACTGGCTGAATTATTATGACTTTAGCTTGAATAATCTGGTGAAATTGGGATTTAATGACATTCGCCTGCGAGATGAACATTTACCAGGTATCATCGCCACACTTGCTTGGTATCAGTGGAGTCTGGGTTTACTTTACATCACCCTGGTTTTGTGGACACTCTCGCGCACCATTCCAGGGTTGAACTTGCTGATTTATTTGAAGTAATTCTTGTACTTGACTTCTATCAGCAACAAAATAGGCGATTATTGTTAGGTATAATTAATGACTGTACTTCTCGAAGTATATTGATAGTAAAATAAAACTATAGAGAAGCTTGTAATGTTCAAGTATTTTGTGCGTTTGCTGCTTGTGGTAGTATCGTTCGGTGCATTTTGGAGCATGAAAGCTAACTCTGCTTTTGCACAAAAGTCATACGAACCCACCACCGAGTCGTTATCAAAGCATGAAGTTCCAGACTGGTTTTCAGATGCAAAACTCGGTATTTTCATTCATTGGGGTGTGTACTCTGTACCTGCTTGGGCACCACTAACCGGCGAATTTAATAAGGTGGTTGCAGAACGTGGTTGGGAATATTGGTTTTTGCACAATCCCTACGCGGAATGGTATTTCAATTCGATGAAACTTGAGGGTAGCGACACCTACAATTATCATCGTGCAACCTATGGCGAAAACTTCAACTATGATGACTTTATCCCAAAATTCAACGCAGCTATTAGAAACTGGAATCCGCAAAAATGGGCGAAACTTTTTTCACGGGTGGGTGCGCGGTATGTTGTGTTAACGACTAAGCATCATGATGGCTTTTTGTTGTGGCCTAGTAAAACTACAACCCAGCCAGAACGTATAGCTTCGCGGGATATTGTTGGTGAATTGACCCAAGCAGTTCGTACTGAGGGGATGCGAATGGGGCTGTACTACTCCGGTGGCATAGATTGGTCACAGAAAGATGTTACAGTCACAGATTTCAATACCTTGATAGCAGCAATTATTCAAGATAAAGCCTACGCAGAATATGCTAACGCCCATTGGCAAGAATTGATTGATCGCTACAAACCGTCAATTCTGTGGAATGATTTAGGATATCCTGTTGGCGAAGCGAATAATATCATCGCCTATTTTTACAATCATGTACGAGACGGCGTGGTAAATGATCGCTTTGATTTGGGTGGGCAATTCGGTTTGCATTACGATTTTTCGACACCAGAATATAGCCAACTTCAGGAAATCCAGACTAAAAAATGGGAAGCGACACGAGGTCTAGGTTATTCGTTTGGCTATAATCAAAACGATACCGATTTAAATATGATTTCAGTGGATGAACTCGTTGATTTGTTTGTTGATGTAGTCAGCAAAAACGGGAATCTGCTGCTTAATGTCGGGCCTACTGCGGATGGTTCAATACCTAAAGTGCAAGTCGAACGGTTGCTTGGTTTGGGTAAGTGGTTAGATGTAAACGGCGAAGCTATATTTGGTTCACGGTACTGGATTCGTTCAGAAGATGTAACTACTGAAGGCTTGCGAGTGCGCTACACCACAAACAGGGGAAACTTGTACGCCGTGTTGCTTGATACTCCAACTACTGAAAGGATAACGATTCCGGGTTTGATTTTGTCGAGAAATACGACAATCACGATGTTGGGTGTACGAGGACGGCTAAAGTGGGAGCAGTACGGACAGAACTTGTTTATAACTTTACCGTCTAGCTGTAGGCAAAAAAAATCACCAGCCTACACGTTAAAAATCAGTAATATACCCAGTTGATGCTCTTTAGATTCAGCCGGGATAAATAACAATACCCCAGCAGCTAACTTGTGAATATCAGTCCCAGCTGCTTGGGGTTGTTAATGCGATCGCTCTAGTTCCTCAACTACCTTTTTATTAAGGAAGCTTTGAGTATTTTAACTGATTGACAAAATGTACTTTACCTTAACCTATCACGAGTGGGTTGAGGGTGGGGTGCATTTCAATTGTTACTGCTTCCAGCCACCGCTTTTGTATTGTTCACACCTGTAGTAGTGAGGTGCGATCGCTCTTCCTCATAATAATAGTAGTAGCTGTAAGGTTCGTTATTCACAATCACACCATTTACTACCTGTCCCAACACATTCTGACCAGATTTTTTCAACTGTTCTTGAGCAAAATCTGCATTCACTGAATCAACTACTCCCGGACGAACCACAAACAAAACACCATCAGCCATTTGACCTAGAGTAGCAGCATCAGCAGCAACATTGATTGAGGGAGCATCAACAATTACAAAATCGTATTTGCTAGCAAAAGTTTCCATCAACGTTGCCATTCGTAGCGAGTCTAACAAAGAACCTGGATTAGGAGGCAATACTCCAGAAGGCAAGACATCCAAATTATCCATCACATTTTTGACAGCTGTTGTGATTTCAGCTTGCCCAATAATCAAATTGCTCAAACCTTTACTATTCATCAGTTCCCAAATTTTATGCTGAACTGGACGGCGCAAATCTGCATCTATTAGTAAAACTTTACGCCCCGTTTGAGCCATTGCCACAGCTAAATTAGCAGATACAGTTGACTTACCTTCTGTGGGTACAGAACTGGTGACAACAATCACTTTTAATTCATTATCAGCACTGATAAACTTGAGATTTGCCCTGAGCATTCTGTAAGCTTCACTGATAGGCGATCGCGGAGCATCCCTAACAATAAGCCTTTGGCTATAAGACTCTGCTTTTTCATCGCTACCAATATATTTTTTCAACTTGCCAACAACAGGAATTACTCCTAATAAAGTCAATCCTAGTAATTCTTTAGCCTCATCAACAGTCTTAATAGATTTATCTTTTGCTTCCAACAGATATATAGTAGCAAAACTTGCTATACTAGCCAATAAAACAGCACTTAAATAGGTCAATAAACGTGAAGAGCTTGGCTTGTTTGGAACTTCAGCTTGAGATATGATACTAGCATTACCAACATTTTGATTTTCAGCAATATGACTTTCTTGCAGCTTTTGTAGCAGAAGCGAGTAAGTAGATTGAGCAGCTTGTAATTTACGTTCTAACTGTCGTTGATATTGCTCTAATTTTGGCATAATATTCAAGCGTTCCTTGTAAGCAGCTTGCAACTTTGATAAAGTAGCAGTTTGGTTTGCCAAACCCAAACGATTAGACTCTAATTCCACAAGCTTGGCAGCAAGTTGTTGCTGCAAAGCTCCTAGTTGCATGTTGTTATTGAATTGTGGTTGACTTGTGTCTGCAACTATTTTAACCCGCTGTTGCAATAGCCCATTTAAAGACTTTAATTTCTCTTGTAAATCTATGATTTGTGGATGCGTATCTTGTAAAACAGTCCGCCTACCTGCCAGTTGTGATTCTAGCTGTTGGATTTCTTTAAGAATATCTTGCACCCCTGGAGTTTGGCTAAGGGAAGCCATCATGAGTGCCTGCTGAGAATTCATATCCAATTGCTTGCGAACTGCTAGAGACTGTGCATCAACATTGGCAAGATTAGATTGAACATCACTCATTTGTTTTTGTAACTCTCCCATGACTGCCACAGACTGAGTTACTTCTTCTTGTAAAGAAACAAGTTGATACCTTTCTTTAAACCTGGCTAATTCTGCTTCTGTTTGTTGAACAACTGCTTCTGCATTTGGCAGTTGTTTTTCAATGAATTTGCGGGCTGTTGCTGTTTCGATTCTGAGTAAATTTACATTTTGCTCTAAATAAATTTTTATCAGAACATTAACAACCTTTGCAGCTTGGACTGGATTGGTATCTTTATAAGATATACTTAAAATATCTGTTTTATTGACATTTTTTACCGTCAAATTATCCAAAAAGTCTTCAGGTGTTATGATTAAACCACTATTATCTTTAAGCTGGAGTATACTGATAGTCTTTTGCACAACAGGGAGAGAACGTATAACTTCTGCTTCTGTATTGAGAGGATTAATTTGATTATCCTCCACTACTGGTTCTAACTTTCCGATTTCTGTTCCTACTCCTGTTAATGTCGAAGTTGCATTATTTCTTTGAAACCGTAGTTTTGCTTCTGCTACATAAGAAGGCTTTTGCAGCACAAACGCAGCCATAATTGAAAGCAATAATACAGAGAAAAAGATGTTTATGGCAGGTATGTAACGTCGCTTCCAAATTTGCAAATATTTATTTGCTTGTAAAGAGTTTTCTTGGGATTCCATAATTACCTGTTTATTTTTGAGGAATTGAATTTGGAAAATAATTTTTCTGATACTAAGTTGCAGTTTGAAGTAGTACGATTTCTTCCCCCTGCTTCCTCTACCCCCGAAACTACTCTCTCTGGCTGAGTAAGCTAACTATTTAAGATGGTGTAGAGAAAATTGATATTTTTCACTCTCATAGTGAATTTCAGTAATTGCATTAATAACTCTCTCTAAATCTTCTGTTGTAAGATTTGATCCGGAAGGCAAACAAAGACCGTATGTAAATAAATTTTCAGCCACCGTTCCTTTGATGCGTTCACACTCAGAAAACACAGGTTGGAGATGTAAAGGTTTCCACACCGGACGAGTTTCTATTTGTTGTTTGGCAAGTGCAATGCGGACTTGTTCTCTATCAGCACCAAAAGCTTTTGGATCGATTGTTAAACAAGTTAACCAGCGGGTTGCACGCCCATAAATAGCTTCTGGCATAAATTCTATGCCTGGCAGATTTCCTAAAGTCTTTTGGTAAATTTCAAAGTTATGCCGTCTAGCTGCAACTCGCTCATGCAAAACACATAATTGACCGCGACCAATGCCAGCCAAAACATTGCTAAGGCGATAGTTATAGCCAATTTCTGAGTGTTGGTAATGGGGAGCTAAATCACGTGCTTGAGTTGCTAAGAAACGAGCTTTTTTCACTAATTCTGCATCATGGGAAACTAACATTCCCCCACCAGATGTAGTGATGATTTTATTACCATTGAAGGAGTAAATGCCAATGCGCCCGAAAGTGCCAGGAAAATGTCCTTTGTAAGTAGCGCCTAAAGCTTCAGCTGCATCTTCAATTAAGGGAATATCGTAGCGATCGCAAGCTTTGAGAATTGGCTCAATATCTGCACTTTGCCCATATAAATGTACAACTACCACAGCTTTGGGTAATTTGCCAATACGGGCGCGGTGTTCTAAAGCTTCTTGCAACAATTGGGGGTTCATATTCCAGGATATGCGATCGCTATCGATAAATACTGGTTTTGCCCCTAAATAAACCACCGGATTTGCAGTAGCTACAAACGTCAAAGTAGAGCAAAAAACTTCATCCCCAGACTCTACACCTACTAATCGTAAAGCCAAATGTAAAGCTGCTGTTCCAGAACTAACAGCAGCAGCATAACCAGCCCCAGTTAGTTGACAGAATTCTTGCTCAAAAGCATCTACATGTGGCCCTACTGGCGCAATCCAGTTAGTATCAAAAGCTTCTTTGACGAATTCTATTTCTTGCTTTCCTATATGAGGAGTTGAAAGGAGAATTGGTTTTGTCATTGTAGCTTAAGTTATAGAAAATATAAATTTAGTAGCGTCCGGTAAAACGATAGTGTTTGTGTGGATATTTCCAACGCAGGAAATTTTTAATCACGGGATTCATCTCAACCTTGGCTGGAATTTGTACGACTGGAAAACCCATTGCTTCTTTGTAGGCAATTAATCCTGGATCTTCAGGAATATGTGGGCTATGGACAACTTCACAAATTTGACCGGAACGACGACAAGCTTGAACAAACTCAAAGGTTAATCCATGACTGATGTAGTTTGCTAATGCCTCGGTAGTCATATGAATATATTCAAGATAAGCAGTCCTATCTATAGACGTTATTGCAATTTTTACAAATTACGTTGAACGATATTGCCAGCATAAATAGTTCAGTTGCATAACCTAAATCCGCTTAGTATTAAGTAACTTACATTTACCGTTAAGGCATTTTCCTGTCTCCAGGTCGAACTCATAATGATGACTAAGACAGCGCAGAATTCCTCCTGGTAAAATCTCGCCTACTTCTTGTAAGTCAACGCCAGCATGAGGACAGTAGCGCTGTACTTTATAAGTCTGTCCCTCAGAGTGAATCGTAATTTGCTGTTGAGCATCTATTGAATTTTCATAATCTTCTACAGCTTGTAAAGATTGGGGAGAAGCGAATTTCAGTAATCCTAAAAGATGGTCGTTGTAAATATCTGGATTGCGCCAAGCAACAAATCGCAGAGATAAAAAGAAGTCTTCCCAAAGCAACTTTCCATCTAATAAGGGTGGAAGCCATCTTGATGCAAAACGATAACCGTAGCTGCATTCTCCTATCTCGTTATATACGCCTTCCCAACCCGGTCGAAAATCCACTGCCCATTTTCCACCACCTGCTCCTGTAATATCAAACCCAACTCTCATCCCAATTTTTTGGTTGAAGTAGGAATTCATTGCTAAAAGACTTTGGAAATATTCGCAAAATGGTTCCCAAAGAGATTTTTTAGGTTCTGGATAATGAGCTTTGAGGTTAGCAATGTGAGTTGTTCTTTGCTGGGCATAATTTTCAATGTAAGAGTTGCGATCGCTAAATGAAAAATCACTCCAGATGGGATCGGCCTTTTTAGATTCTTGCGTGACATCGAATACATCTCCAGGCAACAAAATCTCAGTGTTATGCACACCCTGGTGATGCAGCCAGTCTACTACCTGCTGTTGGTCTGGAAAAATGCCATTTTCCATTTCCGAATTAATTGCAGCCAGTTCTGGATCGAGAAAGCAAGGAGGCCCAGCAAAGGGAATGGCTGTTACTGGTTTTACAGATGCGATCGCTCGTTCTAGGTAACTGAATTTAGCTATGCGCTTGCGCTGGGAAAGTTCTTGTTTGCGCTCTGGGGAATATTCATAGCACATAGGATACCAAGAAGCTCCAGCCCCTTGCAAGGCTAACACATCGATTACTCCACCTACTTTGGTGCGGATGCTGCAAAGTTGCGCTACTGACAACCGCGCATCATTGAGGTCTAGCAATATCTCCCCATCACCAACAATCACCACAGCAGAATCCTGGTTCATGGGTGACTCTTCTGATACAAAAAATATACTGATTTCTTCCCCTAGTTGTACTGTTTCCCACTGCGGCACTTCAATAATTTTTTTTAAACCTGTAGCAGTAATTTTCTGCTTGAGAATTGGCGAGGGATAGCGCGGGATAATGATGGGTGTCTCTGGCGGTACTTGGGCTAAAAACCAAGGGTCAAGGTGGTCTAAATGTTCGTGAGAAATAGCGAGCGCAGTTGGTTGCAGTAATGCGGGTGTCACCAAATGTTCATTACTGGGATACTGAAACCATGACGCCAGAAATGCTCCTTCTGGAGATAGCCACGGATCTACAAGTAATGTAATATTATTTGTTTCTACTTTTAAACCTGCGTGACCAAGAGAAGTAATCTTCATAGTTGTTTATCTAATAATTCATCAGTTAAATTTGCTTATTTTTGGTGGTCTACAGTTTTGTACAAATCTTAGATAATTGCTTGTTAGTTATTCCTTAATGAGGAGAACGATAGGCAGGAAAAAATTTTGATTCCATCATTTTTTCAGGTGGAATATTTAAATATTTTGCCCGTAATTCAACTAAATAACGATATTTCTCTTCATCTAAAATTAACCGTAGTGTCATGAAATTATGCTTGAGTTGAGAGAAACCAGCTTTAAATGCATAAACACTATCTTTTGACGCACCAACTCCACCTCCCAAATGCAAAAATTCATTGCCACGTTCCTTAGCCCAATATCGAGCAAAATCTGTTTCTAAAGTGCTAGGAGATAAGCTAACAAACTTATTTTTAGTCCCCCCCAAAGTACTTTGTACTATGCCACAAACTTCTGTATATAAGCCAACACAGGCAACCTCATTTTCATACTCAACAATACATAAATGCAGTTTTTCTCCTAACGCCTTATACATTTCGTAATAATATGTAAAATCAAAGCTGTAAAATCCTTCGGTAGCATCAACTCGATCCATAGTTTCTTGATAAATAGCAGTAAATTCATCAAGATATTCTTCGATACTAACCATTTTTGGGATCATTCCCAATCGCTTACATTTATTAATTGTGCTTTTATGACCTTTCCTGGTATTTGTCCAGATTTGAGACTCAGAGATTCTTAAGTCAACAGAAACAGTTTCTCCATTGACTAAAAATGTATTTGGTTGAAAAATATCACAAAAGTTTTCGTTTAAAATTGGATGTAATCTAATAAAAGCTGAACATACACGCTTGTCACATAATATACGCTTAAATTCACTCATGGCTAAATCAGGAAAACCAGGCGTATTCACAGCTGCTTCGCTTAATAAAATTCCTGTATAGCCATAAGGAGACTTAATGTCAAAAGTTTCTATAATCGTTTCATCAACGACATCATCACATTTCGACAGCAAATAAGGCACGAAAAATATTTTGTCACCATCAGTTATAACAATCGCTTCGGGAATGCCTTTAATTCTACTTCTCTCTAATAAAATATACTCCGGTAATTGATAAACATCATGTCTAATTTTATGCAGTGTTTCCATCCATAAGGGATTTGATAGATCAATTACTTGAGTCTTCATTAGTTTAATCCTTATTGAAGTAACAGAACTTTCTCACACAAATTCATCATTAATCAAATTAATTGATGAATCTCCCTATTACTCTGTCCACAAAACAGGAAATATTGCTGGATCGCTATAGTCTGGATAGCCGTTTGGCAGTTTGCGACACATACGGTCAAGAAAGTGATGAATTTGTTTTCCGTTATTCCAGAAAGGTTGATATCGGTTGTCATAATCTTGTAAATATAAAGCGAATGCTAAGCGGGGTAAATTGCTGTGATTAGGATAACTACCGTGAATAGTCAAACTATGATGAAAACTAACTTGACCTTTTTTCATAATTATGGGTACTTCCACAATCTTTCGCCCTTCTTGAGCAAATGTGTTTTCTATCTCTTTAAGATTCTGATTATTGAATGATCGCATATGTTCAGTACCTGACCATTTATGACTACCATCAATTACAACTAATGGTGATCTATAAACATCAGTATCGTGGAAGGGAATCCAAGCAGAAAGCATTTTATTAGAGGTGCAGTTAGAAGAGTAAGAGTAATCAGTATGCCAACCAACTACCCCCTCACCTTCATTAATTGTTGGTGCTTTGTAAACTAGCGTATCTTCAAACAGCCGAATTCCTCTAGTCCTAGCTAGTTTAGCAGCGATCGCCCCAATCATTGGGTGCAAGAGCTTACGTAGTTCTTTCTTACGATAAGAAACATGTTGATTATTGCGTACAGCGTTCCCATCTCCAGGTTGCCAATCACTATAACCAGTTTTGTAGGGAAGAGTTGCATCTCGTTCTCCACGATAAAATTTTTCACTACCCAAAATTGCTTCATCAATAATTTCGTCAGGAATCACTTTTTGAGAAATATACCAACCGTGTTCCTCATAAAAAGCAACATCCTCATCTGTTGGTAAAAGAGCCATTTGCTCTTGTGATAAACGCTGAGTTAAAGCTTTCATGTAATCTCAAATCTCCTTGCTTCCAAGCTTGAAAATAATTGGGCGATCGCTAAATATAATAGACTTCTTGAGTTACTTCCCAATCAGAGAGTAAGTCAGCTTGCCAGATTGTTTAAAAAAATCAGTAATTTTTGCTGCCACACGAGCAATATCATCCAAGGAATAACGTTGATCTGTGGGAATTGTCAGAATTCGATTTGACAATTCTATTGCTAAGGGATCATTGGATGATTTGTCTGGTGTAGTTTGTAACCAATGAATTGCTGGAAAAATATTTTGAGCTATGAGATATTTACGTAAATTATCGCGGATGTCTTGACTTTGACAAACTATTACACTGTTAAATGGTACAGAACTGATAGGCCATGAACTAAACAGAGGCATCCAATTCGGATGCTTTTCAGTTAAGCTCCAATTTAAAAAATGTCTAATGTTAGTTTCCCTTAGTTGCCTAAATTTTGCAATGTTCAAGCAACTCAATATCACAGAAGTGAAGGTTGAAGCTACACAATTAGTTTCATCATCAAATTCTTCCTCACTTTCAATTTCTAGCTGTCGAAATATATCTTTCGAGATATTGGCACCACTAAGATAGGCTCGCTTTAATAGCATTGCAGTCAGTCTTTTATCGGCAGCCTGTGACTTTGAAGAAGAAGCTTTGGGCAGCTTCATATTTTGCGGTGACCAGATAATACCCCCATCTGGAATTGGCAGAGTTTTTCGCAAAGATGCTATAGCATAGTGAGCTGTACTCTGCTGCGCCCAAGAAGAAAAAGGATCGTGGGTATGGTCTTCAATTAAGATAATATCATCATGCTGAAATAGCCAATCTTGCCAAACTTTCCCTTGCCTGATGCCAAATAAATTAACTGCTAGTACTAAATCACCAGGTAAAGTATTAAGCGTGTTAAAATCTGGGGATTCTTGAGTAGGTAAATCTCGATACCAACATACATCAAAAACTGTTTTGAGTTTGGCTACAAAATGCATACATAAGAACGATGGTATATGCAGCCTTAAGCGATGTATTTGGTGCTGTTGCAACAGAGTTGCCATAGAGAATAAGCAAGCTGTGCCAGTGGAAAATAACTCGTAAGATTCAGGTAATAAAGTTTTTGCCGCTGATAGCATTACCATATCATTTGACCAATCAAATTGCGAGCCTACTTCCCATCGATTTTTCATGTGTATTTACCTCAAACACAGCTGCTTTTGCGATTAATTGCCATCATCTAACAAAGCGTGACAGTTCATTGTCCAGTTTTACTGCCTTTAAATTCTTCGCCTGTAGCATGACCTGGTTGGCTAATTGCTTCTTGTTGCAAAACTTTCAATATCGTGAGCAAAAGAATTTTGAAATCAAGCCATAGACTCCAGTTATTTACATACCAAACATCTAATTTGAATTTCTTTTCCCATAATCCATCTAATATTCGGCGACCATTAATTTGTGCCCAACCTGTAATACCTGGTTCAACTTCATGGCGACGTGCTTGTTCAGGGGTATAACGGTCGAGGTACTCTACTAGTAAAGGACGCGGCCCAACAAAACTCATATCTCCTTTTAAGACATTCCAAAGTTGTGGGAGTTCATCGAGACTAGTTTGGCGCAGGAATTGCCCAAAGTTTGTGAGACGTTCTTCATCAGGAAGAAGGTTGCCTTCAGCATCGCACTCATTTGTCATAGTGCGGAATTTGTAGAATTTAAAAATTCGAGCTTTTTTACCAGGACGTGGTTGAGTAAAAATTACTGGACTACCCATTTGGAAATAAATAGCTATCCCAATTATTAGCATCACTGGAGATAGAATCAACAGAGCGATCGCTGCTACAACTCTATCTAAGACAGACTTAACTACTCTGCTATATTTTGTGTGATTAACTTGCAAATTTTTAGCATTCATACACACATATCTCATTATGAGTGAGCCAAAAAACTCTAGTCAATATGATATTGTTACGGAATAAATTTACCTACAGAAATGTATGCAGGGTAAACAGCAAATTATCTATTAGTGATAACTCTATTGCCGTATTCCACACCCATTTTTATGAAGAGTATTTTGGGTGGTTAATCTTAGCTAATTATAGCTACATTTAAAAATTATTAATTGCCAAATTGGTACTTGTTTCATCTAAATGAATACCTAATTTCTGATAGAAACTTGCCAGTCTTTTAAAAACTAGTTCTTCATCATATTCAGCTTCAATGCGCTCACGTCCTGCGTTACCATAGGCTTGCCTTAATTGATTATTAGACAGGAGTATTGCCAAGGCTTCAGCTAACTTATTACTATCTTGAGGTGGCACAATTAAACCTGTTTGTTGATGCACCACAGCTTCTCGACAGCCTCGAATATCTGTGGCTACAACTGGTAAATTCATTGACATTGCTTCTAGAATAGACCGGGGTAATCCTTCATGAGTAAACGTAGGTAGGGTAAAAATATCTAAAAGCCCCAAAATCTCTGGTATATCTTGACGTTCACCTGTCAAGGTAACGTGTTGCTCAATTCCCAGTTTGTGAATTTTTTCTATAAGTTCTGTATGGAAAGGTTCAGGGTCTGTGCTGAGTTGACTGCCAATCACTAGAACGTGCAAATTAGGAAATTGAGGTAGTAGTTTGGCTGTGGCTTCAATTAAGTATCCACTTCCTTTTTTACGAGTTAAACGCCCAATTGTGCCAATTATTAAGTTAGCAGTTTCAGGAATATCGAGGGCTTTACGTAATTGGCTTTGATGGCTCGGATCAAGGCGATCGCGATGGAAACGATAAGTATCTACTCCATTGCCCAGGTAACGTAATTTATCTGATGGACAAAGACCTAATTTTTTTGCTGTGGCTATATCTTCATAATTTTGACTGAGAATCAAATCAGTGATGAAAGCAACGAGTTTCTCAACAGTAAAGTAAAAACGATACTGTATTGGAGATGATAAATCGTGGAATGGCAAACCGTGGGAAGTATAAACAATACGTTTAGTACCTGCAATTTTAGCCGCAATACGTCCTAAGACAGCAGCAATTGGTGTATGTACATGAACAAGGTCATATTGATTATTCCGGATTAGTCTTGCCAGATTATAAATACTTCTCACATTAGAAATCAAAGAAATTTTCCGGTCAATTTGAATTGAATGAACTATGTATCCCTTCTCTCGTAATTTTTTTGTTTCTACTCCTGAAGAACAAGCTATTTCTACTTGGAGATTACGAGACAACAAATATTTAATTTGTGGAAGTAAAAGTGTTTGTGCTGTGTCATCTACTGCACAAATATGCAAAATTTTCATTTGATTTCTCTACTTAGAATGATTTGATTTTGCTCAGTAATTAGATACCAAATATCTGATGTGATTAAGTAGGTAGCTAAAAATAAACATGACTATGTTACGAAACGTAAATATGCCTGAAACTCTTACAACTGACAACTGACAACTAACAACTGACAATCCTCACTAGTCACCTTTATTCGCATCAACCTACTTATGTATACAAAGACTTAATCCACTGCCATTCTTGAGTTAAGCCGTCTCTGAGAGAAACCCGCGGCTGATATCCTAAAATTTTCTGCGCCTTAGACACATCAGCAGCCGTGTGACGTGCGTCTCCCATGGCCTTTTCTATATAGTTCTTTTTGATTGGTTTACCAATGATTTCTGCCATTGTGTCTAAGATTTCTGCTAAAACCACTCTGCTACCGCCACCAATATTGAAGATTTCGCCTACTGCTTGGGGTACGGTAGCGGCAGCTAAATTTGCAGCGATCGCATCACTCACAAATGTAAAGTCCCGCGTTTGTTGTCCATCACCGTAAATGGGAATTGTCTCATCTTGTAAAATAGCTTTGAAAAACTTATGAAACGCCATATCGGGGCGCTGTTTGGGGCCATAAACTGTGAAATAGCGCAATGCTACAAAAGGCACACCAAAGTTTTTGTAATACAGTCCACATAACTGTTCAGCGGCTAGCTTAGTAATTCCGTAAGGAGAAACAGGTTGTGGACAAATCTTTTCGTGGGTGGGTAATGTTTCTGCATCACCATAAACACTAGAAGTAGAAGCAAATACTAACCTTTTTAAGTGTTTAGCATCCTTGGCTGCTTCCAGCAAAATTTGTGTTGCATTAATATTTCGTTCAGTGTAAGCGCAAAAACCTCGGCCCCAACTTGCTCTTACCCCCGCTTGTGCTGCTTGATGAAAAACAACATCAACATCCTTAAGAAGAATATGCCAATCTAAAAACTGTATATCTCCTGTGATTAAATTAAAGCCAGGATAATTTTGTAAATGGGCAATATTCTTATACTTTAAAGCAGGGTCATAGTAATCATTGAATTCATCAATACCGATAACTTCTTGACCTTGTTTTAATAACGTTTCTACAAGGTGAGAACCAATAAAACCTGCGGCTCCGGTAACGATGGTTTTAATCATAAATACTGAAATTAGTAAGGTTTATCAAACTAGACCTCAAATCACAAATTATTCTAGGAGTAGTACTGCTACATTCACCAAGGAGTCGAGTTTTTCAGCAATACAGTCTGCTGATTACTGTTGTTTAACGTGAGTCTCCAACGCAGGCGCACCTACGGGAATGGCGAAAGAAAACTGCGTTTTCTTAGAAGTTCGATGAATACTGTTTCGACCTCTCCCCCAACCCCTCTCCTACAAGGAGAGGGGAGTAAAACCCTTATTTTTTCGTTACTCCTCCCTCGCCTTGTAGGAGAGGGAGGCCGGGAGGAAGAGGTCTGTCAAACTCAGGTTTGTTTAACCAAAGTTCTGTCTGATTACGCACATATTTATAAAAAGCGATGCGCTGCTCAGACAAAATTTCATCTATATACTCTTTAGCTGTCTCTAAGTTGCGAGCTGACATGGAAGCCATACGTTCTGCATCAGTTACTACCTCTCGAATTTTTTGAGCTAAAGCAGTCACATCACCAGGAGGTACCATATCCTCAGGAGGTAGTAGTTCAGGTATGCCGCCCACTGTTGATCCGATGCATGGTAGCCCCCGTGCCATTGCCTCAATCATCGCCCTCGGTAAACCTTCTTGATAGGATGGCAAAACAAATAAATCGGCTTGATCTAAATCAGCACGAACAGCATCGCTAGATGAAAGTTGACCTCGAAAATAAATACGTTCTTTCAAACCTAGCGCCGTTGCTTGCGCCTCCAATTCTGTACGATGCTTACCATCTCCTACCATAATTAACTTCAGGTCTAAACCCTCTTGTACGCAAGCTGCAACAGCCTTAATGAGGATATCTGGAGCTTTATATAGTTGAGCCATTGTACCAACAAAAACTAGCCGAAAACTCGTAATTCCTTGACGAAGAGGACGGGGCGCACTTAGGACTATTTCTTTTGGTAGGCATACATCTGATACTCCATCTGTATAGTTAGGGCAAGGATATCGTTGCTGCAAAGCTTTTTTAGTTACATAGAGTGCAGCAGGTGCCTTAAAGCATTGTTGCTTCAATTCGTGAGAAAATAACCGACGGAATATCGGACTCAAGGGATGTTGGACAGAACCTGGTGCAAAAACATCGTAAGGATCGGCAATAATCTCAACACCGTATGGTCTTAGTGATGGTAATAAACGCCAAACTTCTGAACCTATTGTGCAAGGTAGACGTAACTGTATAGCTTCAGCGTTTTTGACTGCCTCACTAATAGTTTTTCTGACGCTGATGTATTTTTTGATAAACTCCCACGGCCCTACAAAATAAGGTACTGGAACCGCCTTGATTCCTGGCCCGGTTACTTTTTTCCATCCACTTGGTGGAGTTAAATGTAATTTGGCACGTACAAGTATATGAACTTCATCATAAACATTTAGATATCTGCTCCACAATTTATAAGCTTGCGACTCACTTTGAGACCATAGATTCCCGTCACTGGTTAGGGCAAAACGAGCTGGTGCTGAAACTAAAACTCGCATTTATGATTTCCTCAATTTTTTATTTGCCTACTCTATCTGCACCACGGGGCTTTCACGATTTTCTTACACTTCTTCAGCGCTTTGTCTATAGCAGAATCGATATTGAATTGGAGTGATTCTCCTTTTTGAATCTTGGCTTTGGCGCGTCGGATAGCGTCTTCTGCACCTTTGGGAATTCGATTCTGCCACCAATCCATATTTTCGCTACGTATCCACACATACTGATCTGCCGTGCGGAGTCCGTGGTAAGTGTTGTGTTCTAACAACTTTAGTCGCTCATTGGGTGAAAGAAAGTGTGGCATTCGGACACCATACCAGTTGTTATCAGTACTATTTGTAGGCTTTTCAAACAGGTCAAGTACGAGATCAACATAGACTGCTTGACCAATCTTGACGTGGCGATCGTATTTCGCCTGATTCACTTTATCCACAAGTACCCGTGCATCTTTGCGGATAATCTCGCGTATGCCATCAAACCAAGCAGCACGGTATAAGTAGTATGCTTGTTCATGTCCATCAATAATATCGGAGTCTGACTGAACTGCATCTAACATCCCATTGACGAAAGCTGGCCATAGCCCATAATCATCATTGACGAGTCGCGACTGCAACTTAATTGGGTCAGTTGTCTCTGCTAGCAAACCCTTCATCCAACTCAATAGACCAAGGGCGAACACTTCCATATGAGGTTGCGTTGTTTGTAAAATTCTCATAAATTGGGCACCACGTTTTCGTACCTGCTTTTGATACTCTTCAAACGTCTTGCTGTCATGTTGGAGTTGATCTTTGTAATACCAAGGACTCTCGCCGTATGTTTCTGGATCTAAGGCAATGCCTTTAAATCCAGCAACTTTGGCTGTTTTAGCAAAGTTACGAATGTTGCTTTCAGCAGTTGTCCAATCAGTATCGTTGAACCAGTCCCACCCTTTCTCCATAGTTGACCACATCAACACGAAATTATTAGTAAGTTTAGAGGTAGTAGTAGCAGCAAGGTCTTTTCGGTTTTGGGTAAAAGCTGTTTCTGGATAAGACGTTTTCCTAAATACTTTTTTCCCCGCATCGAGTTTAATAATTATGCCATCAAATGGAGATTTCTCCATCTGCTTAATATGCTGCTGAAAAAATTCAGGAGTCGGTGCATCCCAGCCGTACTCGATCAATTTCTTAGTGCTTGATTGGGGTTCTGCTGGCTTGATTAGCAAGTGCATCATTAGTGTAACTATGAGGAAGGTGCAACCTAAAAGAAGTTTTTTATTGATTTTTTTATTTATCCTACGCATTTTTTTAAAACTTTCAAATTAGGAGTATATATTTACTTGTCAACAATTATCTTTGATAGCTAATAATTTTATGTTGCCGCTGAGATGCACTAACACCATAATTCAAACATAAAGCACCGAATAAGAACATCCACCATAGGGTACTAACTGTTGTAGCCTTAAAAAGAAAAAAATCAAAAAACATTGAAAAACCTGATGTAAAAATTGCACAAAAGAAAATTGGATATCGTGCGCCTCTAAAATTTTCAAATAAGAGCTTAACTAGAATAAACCATATAAATGCAAAATAAATTAGGCCAGGAAGTCCTAATTCAACAATACATAAGAGAAAGGTAGAATGAGGATGGTATAAAAGAGAGCCATAAGGATTCCATACTAAATCAAAATATTGACCAGTTTCACGGGGATTTTGAGTATCAGGAATATACCAAGGCCAATAAGAACCATAACCAGAACCAAAAATATTAGTTAGTTCGCTACGATTTTCAATTATTTGAAAAGATGTTAAGTATGTATCTTGACGACTTGTATCTTCTAGAGACTGAAGACGATCTGTCTTAGCTCTGGAATAAAAGAGTAACATTGTAGATGTCGTCACAATTAACACTATCGCTAAAGAAATAACAGCATACTTTCTGTTTTTGATAAACAGAACTAAACATGTAAGCAAAACACTAAGAAGTATAAACGCACTACGTGAGCCTAAACTGATAATAGTCAGTAAAAGTGAGAAAACAATGCTGAGTTTTAATAAACGTTTGCTTGGATTTTGAAGTATTTCATCAATAGCAAATCCTAACGCTGGCACTAACATAAAATATCCAGTGGTGGAACCAAACAAAGGCCCGCGTACTCGCTGTATACCGAAATCGTTTCCTTGGGAATCATTGAGGGTTGTCCATCCCAAAGAAAAGAAGGACTGTGCTGTGTATAATAACCCTACTAATGCCACAAAAATAGTTAGTCTCCATAAAAAAGAATGCAGTGATGTAAATTTAATTTTTGCAATTAAATAATAAGCAAGCAAACATGCTGAACCTGTCAAAACTAGTGTGTAAAGCATTGCCATACAATTGCTTTTATCCATGCCGCTCCATTGTATAGATGTTGCTGCATAAATTAGCAAAACAACTGTGAATAGAGGTAAGTAATGATGCCAATGTTTTAAACGAGTATTAATCGGATGCTTGTTTTTCACTTGCAGTAAAAAGTAGAAACCAGCTATTGGAATAATTAATAAATCTTTGAGACTAATTGGTATAGATTCAATTGTGAACAAAGAAGTTTGGGTGGAAGGTAAAAACGACCAAGATAGAAGAATTAACCAAAATGGTAGTTCTAACATAAATTATGAAAAATTATTTATTTTATTGCTTGGATAGACTTGTCTGATAGATTTTTTCTAGCTTTCTCACACCTACTTCAATGTTGAAAGGGCTTTTTTCTACAGCAAGTAAAGCATTGGCTTGAGAGATAGTTGCAGCTGATGCTTTTGCAGCCAAAACCGTCTTTGCCCAGGTGGATGCTGATTCTGATAAGGACATTCTTTGCATTAGAGGTTTAACTACATCTGCCTCATCGGGAACAACATCTGAGAATACACAGACTAACCCTGCAGCTTGTGCCTCGATTAGCGCCAATCCTAGACCTTCGTGCAAGGACGGAAACAGAAATATATCCATGGCTCCTAACATGAGTCTGGGTACATCAGGACGAAGACCAGTGAAGATGACACGATCTGCTAAGCCCATCTGAATGACTTTCTGTTCTATATCTGGGCGTAATAATCCGTCACCTATTAGTAAGAGGTGCATTTTTGTTTCTTGCTTAGCTATCTCTGCGACAATATCTAACAAAAACTGATGATTTTTTTGTTGCTCAAATCTGCCGACATGACCAATTACAAAAGCTTCTGGGGGTATACCTAGCTCAGCGCGAACAGCTTGCCGATCAGTTTGGTTGTGAAATGGCAGCAAGTCCATGCTACAGCAAAACGTCTGCCAACGTTTGTCAGTTTGCCAGCTTGAACCAAATAGATTAACTGCTGCTTTACGGCTAGCTGCTAAGCCCAAGGTGGCATATTGAGTAATCCACCGTTTCATCAAGATTAAATATAATTGTCGATATAATCCTGCAACAGCTTCTTTTAAAGATGTATCGTTATGAGAATGGGCTATGCAAATAGGTACACCTGCTTGCCGTGCTAGACGGAGAACATAGCCACTAAAGTGATGAACATGACTGTGAACAATATCATAAGAACCATACTCGTCTAGTATACGTTTGAAATTGTTAGCGTAGAACCAGGGTCGTGATGGATGAAGGCAGGGAATAACTTTACTACCAAGGGCACGAATTTCTTCATCGTAAGCACAGGGCTGGGTTGTGTGAACTAGGAAATCCATGTGGAAGCGATCGCGATCAATGTGTCGCAAAATGTGCATTAGCCAAGTTTCAATCCCTCCCCGATTCATTCCCCCAACAACATGAAGGATACGTATTGAAGATTTGTCACCTAATGTCATGATTTTATTTTTCTCCCTATATACTCATGGCGCTTTGCAGTGCATAAAAAATAGACCTCTTTCATAAATCTTTTTTTGCCTCACGCATAAAACTGTAGTGGTGAGCCAGTAGGGTATTGGGGGTTCGTTTTTTCGTTAATTTAGCTTTAGCTCAAGATAAGAATAAGTATCTAGTTATCATTAACCTAATTTTTTATTACTAACTGATGGTAGCTAATACTTGCGATACTTTCTTACCTATTACATCCCAGTTTAATTGAGTTTTGACTTTGTGTTGTGCATTTAATGACATAGCTTTTAACATAGAAATATTACTCAGTAAATTGATAATTTTTACAGCCAAAATATCAGCAGTCGGTTCTGGAATCACAATACCATTTACTCCATCATCAACAATGTCTGGCATCCCATCATTATCTGAAACAATGCAGGGAACTCCATAATTGAAAGCTTCTACTAAAAACAAACCATAAGGTTCACAATAAGCAGGTGCTACTACTAAATCTGATTTGAGAAAAAGATTTTGCTTTTCATCTGCTGATGAAATATATCCCGGATTCTCAACACCATTTTCACGGATCGCTAATTTTTCGCCGATAATTACTAATTTGGCTTCAGGTAATACTTTTTTTACCTGCCTAAATGCTGCTAAAACCAAGCTTCCACCCTTTCTTTCAAATTCTGAACCATTAAATAAAATTTGCTTGCTCCCGAAACTCTTTTCTCCTTGATAAAGTTTTTGAGAACGACTTGAAGAACCAACAACAGTAATTTTTTCAGATTGGATTCCATAGTCTTCTATCAAGGATTTCTTGACAATATTACCCAAAGTAAAAATATGAGTAGCTTGTTGATAAGCTACTTTTTCACAGTCTAACCAATCAGTAAATTCTTTTTCGTCCTTAAAAGGTGCCCAAGGAGACCAATTTTTTTTAGCTAAACCCATCGTGTAATCTAAATAAATCACATAAGGGATATCAAATTTATCCCAAAAGGGGCAAAACATACAAAAGACATGAAATACTAAATCTGGAACATATTCTAGTTGCCTAATTTTACGCTCTGTATTACGTGATCTAGTGATAAACGTCTTTTGATTTTTCGCAAATCTATCAGCTGTATTAGGTGAAATACGTTCTAAGATTTTGTTGTAATAGCCTCTAGCTAGTATATCTAATACTTTGAATTGAAATAATTCACCCGATGGCAGACATTCTACACGCTCAAAGTATAAAGACATTGCTTGAAATAAACCTTGACGGCGATTTATATATTCACTAGCACCTGTGACTAAAATCCTTTTAATTACCATAGTGGTTTATCCTTGCTTAAAAGATATTACTTATTTTCAATTAATTTAATAGATTGGGGGTGTTTATGCAGAGCATGAATAATTACTACTGAACTGAAAACGACTTGTACAATTGCTGCGATAATTAGTGCGATCGCTGCTCCTATCAATCCCATTCTTGGTAGCAACCATAGACAAGCTATGGCTGAGATAGTTACTACAGTACTAAACAAAGGCATTTGAATCCGAAAGTACCTAGCAGCCGTCATTCCATACCCTAAGAAAGACGATATGTAGTTAATGCCAGCAACAACCATCAACCAAGTAAATAGATTGGTCTGTTCAGCATATTCAGGTCTATATAAAAAAGTCAGGACATGCCGTCCACCAATTACAGCTATTAAGACACCAGTTCCACCTAATAAAGCAGCTATTCCTACCAACTTGAGTAAGAGTGTGCGAAAAGCTATGTAATTTCCTACTGCATAATACTTGGCTAGTCTAGGGCTAGCTGACTGCCCTAAAGCACTCACTACCATACCTCCTGCCACCATCAAATAGGCTAAAGCTGCAAAAATTCCTAGTTCTCTCTCCCCCAAATAATGCTCAATAAAGTAGCGAGGAATATTGGTATTGAGTGAAATTAGCATCATCACAAATCCTAAAGGCAAACAAAGCCATACCAAGTTTGTGAGAGTCTTCAGCTGCCAAGATGGTTGTAATTTTGACCTCTGCTTGAGTATTAACAGACCACTACCAATGTCATAACTAAACAACACAATAGCCCAAGCAAAAACTAACCCAACTGCACCCCACAAAACACTACCGGATATATATACTCCAATGCCTAGTAGTAGCAGTGATAGAGAACCCTTAATCATCAGCGACACTGCAATTCTATCCATGCGTTCGTGCTGCTGAATTAACCCATAAAATACGTCGCTAATAGACTCAAATGTCTTTGCCAAACCAATTAATAAAATAACTAGAGATGTTTCCCACCGATATCCTCCTGATAAACTGATGACTACAATAATCAGCAGTGCTAAGGCTACCGAGGTTAGTCTTAAACCTAGATAATCGCTGAAAAAATACTGTTTTTTGGCATCTGTTGCTTGGACAGTTCGTAGTTGGAGATTTGTAAACATAATAACGGGAGCTGTTACCGCCAGTCCCAAGGTAAATTGCCCTACCATCTCTGGACTACCGAGTTTAGCCAAAACTACAAGCATTCCCCACTGACAACCTGCATAAACAGCATTACCAATGAATGTCCAGGAAAAGTTGCGACGTAGTGTTAGTGCCTTACTTTCTTGCATACACTTAATTGGGAATTGGGAATTGGGCATTGAGAATTGGGAATTGGGAATTGGGAATTGGGAATTGGTTATTTATTCTTCCTCATCTTTCCCTGCTCCCCTGCTTCCCCTGCTCCCCTATGTCTAACTGATTGTGCCTTTTGCCAAAACATTTATATTTGAATTTGTGAGAACTACACTATTTGTTGTGGCGTGTATTGCCAGATTATTTTCTAAATATTTTGGTTTGTATCCTGCTACTACTTGTGCTAGCAAAAATAAGATAGAATTTGCATCATTTTTAGCTGCTACCGTACATAATTGTTCTACAGTTATAGCTAGGTTATCTGGAATAATTCGGCTGGCATTTTTGACAACTAATAGCTTTTTATGTTGGGTCGGTTCATACTCTTCACCTTCAACAAAAAGTTCCTCAAATAACTTTTCTCCAGGTCTTAAACCTGTAAATACAATGTCAATGTCTTTGTTGACTTCATACCCCGAAAGGCGAATTAGTTCTTCGGCTAGGTCAACAATTTTTACAGGTTCACCCATATTCAGCATTAAAACTTCACCACCACGACCAAGGACTGTTGCTTGTAAAACAAGTTGAACTGCTTCGGGAATAGTCATGAAATAACGACAGATATCGGGATGGGTAACGGTTACTGGCCCACCTGTGGCAATTTGTTTTTTGAAAGTCGGAACTACACTACCACGACTACCCAAAACATTGCCAAAACGCACAGCAACATAATGATTTCCACTTTCTTTAGCAGCTTGCAAAACTAACATTTCGGCAACTCTTTTACTAGCTCCCATAATATTGGTAGGATTAACTGCTTTGTCAGTGGATATCATGACAAAATGTTTGACATCGTATTCTAGTGCGAGTTCTAGTAGGTTTTTTGTACCAATCACATTATTGGTAATTGCTTCTGGTGGATTTAATTCCATTAGGGGGACGTGCTTATGAGCCGCAGCATGAAAAATCACATCTGGTTGAAATCGCTCAAAAGCATGTTTTAATCTAGACTTAAACCGAATATCAGCAATAAAAGTGTAAATATGAGGAATGTTTCTCAGGGATGTGCCATCTTTTTTGAGTAGTTGGACAAGTTGTTCTAGTTCTTGTTGAATGCTAAATACAGAATTTTCTCCATGTCCAATCAGTATGATTTTGGCAGGATGGCATTTGAATATTTGACGACAAAGTTCACTACCAATTGACCCACCTGAACCTGTGATTAATACTGTTTTACCGTTGAGAAATTGAGATACTCGTTCAATCTCTGTCTGTATGGGTTCTCGTCTGAGTAAGTCTTCTATCCTGACATCCCGAATACTATCTACCCGCACACGACCATTGAGAATTTCATGTATTCCAGGTAAGGTGCTAGTTTGGACTCCAGTAGCTTTGCAAATATCGACGATTTCTCGAATGACTTTACCAGTAACTGTAGGCATGGCAATGATCACTTTCTGGATATGTAGAGATTGGACAACATCAGGAATTTTGTAGCGATCGCCTACTACAATAATCCCACGAATGGATACATTTAATTTCCGAGGATCGTCGTCAATGAAAGCAATAGGGTGAAACCCTAGCTGGGGATTTCTTTGCATTTCTTGAATTAGGGATACTCCCGCACTACCAGCACCAACAATTAGAACTCGTTCCTGTGGTTTAAATACTAATTGCCGTTGGTTGACTCTTTCTACAACCCGAAAACTGAAACGCAGTGCGCCAATGAAAATACAAGAAAGTAACCCATCAAGAAGTGGTAGCGATCGCGGCAATGTTTCAATAACTGGATACAATGTATTATCAATTCCCTCAAATAGCATGGTTTGGATAGCTACCGCACCCACCATTAACATAGCTATATATATCAGTTCTTCAATACTGGCATAGCGCCAGTAACGCTTATAAAAACCATAATTCCAAAATACTGTTAGTTTGACTGCTAAAAACAGTATTGTTGCGATTCCTAATTCTAAGATATATTCTTGAGGCTCAACATTGCCATCTAAACGCAGAAGCAAAGCTAAGAATGGTGTGATTGAAAAAACAATCATATCACAAATAAACAAATGTCTATTTCTCAGCTTCAGCAATTTACCCAATAAACGATTAATCACTTGTTTAACGATTTTGTGAAGAGTAAAGGATAAGAGATTCACAACTGTAAAGACCTCCATGTCAATCTACAGAATTATCTCAATTACGAATAATTTACCATTATTCAAAGCTATTAAATGAAAGTTGATAGCTTTGAATAATATTAGTACGTCAATTTTGTTTTATGAAATACCTATTTTGAGGTAAATTAAGCACGGCATTTTTAATTAAACTCAATTCCACTAAAATTTACCCAAGCAAGCTAAACGTTGTTTGGTTTCAAAATTAATATAGTGGAGAATCAATCAGCATAAATTACCTATTACTAAAGGTATTTAACTTCTATCAAACAATGGATATTCAGCTAAATACAACAATTGTCTTGACTAATCACGAGATATTGACAAGAGTATAAAAGTATATGATTGTGGGGTGAATTGGATAATTATTTTTATTCAATTTGGATTTGGTAACTTTTCCAATTCCTCATATACTCTTACCAATCCACACTTTGATACCCTATTTTTAACAGAGTTAACAGATACTGTAAAAAGTCAGCAATCGTCAGGTAACATATATATCTCTGAGTGTCAATGCTGGAGAGAATGATTTTCCAGACCAACGCAATACCTTGATCTTTGGAAATACTTGTATTGATACTTAACTGGAATGAAGGAATTTTTTAACTTTTACCCTTTTCCTTGAAACTTACGGGTAATTGATAGATTCAAAAATCATTCATTAGAACTAATGCGTTATCGTAGCGAACATCACATAAGAGTTTCGATTGTTTGTTTCGCCAATCAGTGATGCCATTATCATCTTCCGTAAAACAGATATCATATGAAACAATGCACCCTTTCATAAAAAGACCTTTGTAATTGGTCATAGTTCAAATATGGTATTTGTCAAAATTGAGTTGATCTATTATTGAAAAATCTCATTTTGAGCAATAACATATTTTTGCTGTACGAGTGATATACATCTCGTTTTGAGAACCTAACACTTCAAGCCAGGTAATCAACTTGTTAATGCTATGACCTGCCGTAGTGTTATTACTATTGTATACAACCATAAATTTTGTAGCAGCTTTTTACTGCTGATGTCACGCCAATTTGTCATTTTTTCTTGAGTAGAGAAAAATCTCAAAAAGGATTGACATACACTGGTATTAAAAATTAATTTTTTTTCAAGATTTCTGCTAGTATATCTACAGCTTTATCCAATAGGTTATACTCAAGTTAAAAGCTAAATTTTGTAGACAATATATAGGCTTTATTGGTAACCTAAACCAAATTGCTATAGTAACTATTTTTACAATTTAAAAATTTGACTTTCACCCCAGTTTATATCCCTAAGTTTTTACAGCAAATAGAAAATTTTTTTGAAATAGGGGTGTACTAATACCTTTTGCTTAAGGGAAAATAGCCAATGAAATCTTATCTAAGACTTATTATTTGAGGAATTATCCTTCATGATTTATTGAGATAATAATAGACCTCTTGGTAAGAGGTCTACAGTTCCCTAGGTAAGGAAACGCTATCTTTGAGCGCCACCTCACCGCTGCGTGTCTACGCGTCCTTTAACTAACCTTTGCTTGTAAAGACTTGAGTAACTCAGTATTAACACCCGACTCACGAGTTAGGGCAATTTTGCCAGTGCGGGCTATTTCCCTCAGACCAAATTTTTGTAGCACCTGGACGATCGCCACCATCTTACCAGGGTCTCCAACAACTTCCAGGGTTAGAGAATCTTCTGCTACATCCACAACTCGCGCCCGGAAAATCTGAGCCAGTTCGATCACTTCTGAGCGGTTGCTGCTAGTAGCGTTCACCTTCAGGAGCATCAATTCTCGCTCTACACAAGGAGTTTCAGTAATGTCCTGTACTTTGAGGACGTTGACCAGCTTATAGAGTTGCTTAGTGAGTTGTTCGATGACGCGATCGTCACCAGGTACAACCATAGTAATGCGCGAAACTCCTCCCTGCTCAGCGGGGCCAACAGCAAGGCTTTCTATATTGAAGCCGCGACGGGCAAATAAACTAGAGATGCGGGACAGAACACCCGCCTCATCTTCTACAAGAACTGAAAGGGTATGTTTCATGTTCGCCAACACAGGCTCAGGCAACATTTCACTAATGTAAACACTAGCTGATGTTTGCCCTACACGTACTGCTTTAAATTGCTAAATTGTGAGTTTGATCTCCTATTGTAAACTTAATCTCTGCACTCATTACACTTTCTACAGAGAAGTTATCTACAAATCTGAAAGTAGAGTCTGGCGTGAGTGCATATCTTTTCCACGGCAGATGTTGATTGTCTGTAAAACACTTATGCTTAGATGTTATGAATCTTTGATACAAGGAAGTGTTTATGGGTTGGTTAAAAAGACTTTTTGGTTTAGAAAAACCTCAAGATGCACAAGTAAATCCCACTCCCCAACCAGTACCGCAAGCTGCTACTACCGCTACTCAATCAATTCCGCCAGAACGTCTAGGATTAAACGGAGAATATGACCAAAGTGGTTTAGCCAAACGGGTAGCTTTGGCCTTTGATCAAGACCAACAACTGGACGATGTTAATACCCTCTGGGTTGCTCAAACAGGCAGTACTGTAGTACTGAAAGGCAAAGTTCCCAGCCAAGACATTCTCAACAAAATGACATCTGTGGCGCGATCGGTTAATGGTGCTACAGATGTAGACACTAACCAAGTTACCATCGGCTAGTGTTGAAGGCAGCTTTTGAGCAGGGGTGCAGGGGGGATGAGGGAGATGAGGGAGAAATAAGTTTTAACTCCTAACTCCTAACTTTTAACTCCTCACTCAGCATTCAGCACTTTTTGATTAATCCACTCTAAAATAGCTTGGTTAACTTGTTCTGGGCATTCATCGTGGGGACAATGCCCCACATCCTCTAACTTCAGTAATTGTAATTTTTCGTTGTACTGAGTAAATCTATTAGCAAGTATGGGTGGGACAAATCGGTCTTTTTGCCCCCAAATTAATAGCATCGGGATTGTTAAGGTTGGTAACACTGCCTTGACACTGGGACTAAAGTTAACAGCGATCGCAGCTTTGAACAAGGCACTAAAAGCACGGGCAGAACCACGGTCTTGGGGAGGGCCAGCTAAAATCTCTATGAGTTCATCAGTAATTGCCTCTGGATTAGCATAAGCAAGGCTGGCCCAGCGACGCAGGATGTTAGGTCGGCGCACGAAGTGAAACACTGGTTTCAACAAAATTGGGGAAGCAACTATATTTTTGATGGCTTTGACCACAGGTCGCAAAACAGCAGGAATAGCTTCTTGTTCTAGCGACGGGTCGGGCAGACTCATCATTACAATACCTTGCACCATATCCGGATGGGCAGAGGCAGCCGCTAAAGAAATCAGTGAACCATTGGAATTCCCCACTAGCACTGCTGGCTGACGGATAAAGGCTTTCCAAAAGTCGTACACCTGTTCTACCCACAGTTCTATACTGTAATTTATCGGCGCTTTTTCAGAAGCACCAAAACCCAGCATATCTAAGGCGTAGATTGTGTGGTGTTCGCCTAACACCTCTAAATTATGTCGCCAATGACCAATAGAAGCACCAAACCCGTGTAGCAAGATTATAGGTGTTGTTTTTTCCTGGTCTTTGGCAGGTCGGATGTAAGTATAGCGAGTTTGCCAGCCCCGCCACACCCAGTCCCTTTGATTACCAACCCGTTGCTGCCAGTGTAACGTATTGGTCACCCCTTCCTCCGATTCATTAAGCATTAGTCTAATTCCAATATAGGGAATTGGGAATTGGGAATGGGGAATGGGGAATGGGGAACTCGGGGTTCCCTCTGGGGATAAGGGGCAATGGGGAATGGGGAAAACAACTAACCACTGACCACTGACAACTGACAACTGACCCTTACGGGTGACGCTCCTGCGTCGCTAACGCTGCGCTAACGTCAGTTGTTCATGGGGGACTCGGGGCCCCCACGACCGCTCGTGAGTGGGGATTGGGGGAGAACCCCCAAGACCACACTGACTCACCACTGACAACTGACAACAAAAATAATTGTTACAATATTTAACGCTTGTCTAGGTTGTGTAATTTAGATTAACTATTGCAGAGAAATTCTCTAAGAGTGAGTAGAATGACAAATACAACAACCACTAACTGCTCATGAATTAGCTACCCTAGAACTATACACTCATTTTGAAGTCCTCAGTTATTTTTAAGTACTGTGCTTCTGAGGCATCCCAAACAAAACCAAGTCAATCAAGTCCAATCTACATACTTAACTAAAGAGCTCCCAATAATCATAATGCCTGTGATTGAGAAGAAAAGAACTCGCGATCTGCCCCAAATTAACGAACGTATCCGCTTCCCGAAAATTCGAGTCATTGATACCGATGGCTCGCAGCTGGGAATCATAACTCCACAAGAAGCACTACAACTAGCTGAAGAAAAAGAGCTAGACTTGGTGCTTTTGAGTGACAAGGCTGACCCGCCGGTTTGTCGGATCATGGACTATGGTAAATACAAGTTTGAGCAAGAGAAGAAGGCGCGGGAAGCCCGGAAAAAGCAGCACACAGCTGATGTCAAGGAAGTGAAGATGCGCTACAAAATAGAGGAACACGACTATAACGTGCGTGTCAAGCAAGCAGAGCGCTTTCTTAAAGATGGTGATAAAGTCAAAGCAACTGTGATGTTCCGGGGTCGAGAAATTCAACACAGTGATTTGGCAGAAGATCTGCTCAAGCGCATGGCAACTGATCTGGAGCCGTTTGGTGAAGTGCAGCAAGCGCCTAAAAAAGAAGGCAGAAACATGATGATGCTGATTTCACCTAAAAAGTAATCTCTAGATTTTCTAGACACCAAGCATAATCACAACTGAAAAGTTTGCAACGATCCCCCAATCGTTGAAATTTATACAAAACTGATAGTCCTGAGCGCTGAGTGGGAAAAATAATACTCAGTTGCTCAGGACTTTTGTTATTTCTGGGGAATTGGGAATTGGGAATTGGGAATGGGGCATTGGGAATTGGGCATTGCTTATTTATTCTCCCTCATCTCCCCCTGCTCCCCCATCTCCCCTGCTCAACAGATCCCCTGCTTCACTCACGTTATGCGGTGCCGCCGGAAAGTAAGACTGCATGGAACTAAAAAATTACTCGTTTGCTCCAAATAGAGACACTTTGGCACGACTGCTACAGTGGGTGAATCTACGGCCTGAAGAAGGCGATCGCACTTGGCTCATGTTTGCCTTCTATACAACTGTCTCGGTAGGATTACGGTGGGCAGAGGACAGTACAGTCGCCATGTTTTTAGACGAATATGGAGCTGGTTCACTGCCTTTGATGTACATTGCCAGTGCAGCAATGGGTGCAGGAATAGTTTTTGTCTATTCTTGGCTGCAAAAGATTTTCCCTTTGCGCTGGGTAATTGTGGCGATCGCCCCCTGTATGGTCGCACCATTGATGTTATTGGTGTTGTTGCGTTGGGGAAGCAATTTTTCCTACTTGTCTGTAATCATCGTATTTCTGATGCGGCTATGGGTAGATGCACTTTATGTAGTCAATGACCTCAACACCTCGATTGTTGCTAACCAACTATTCAACATTCGTGAGATTAAACGTACTTACCCATTGGTTAGTAGTGGTGTGTTGGTGGCAGATGTAATCAGCGGCTTTAGTTTGCCTTGGCTACTACAATTTGCCCAGCTCAATAGAGTCCTCATTATCGCTTGTGGAGTGATTATCTTGGGGGCGGGAATCCTATCCTATTTAAGCCATCAGTATCAAGCAGCTTTTCCTGATGCCCCACAACGACTAATTCCCCAAGAACAAGCCTCTCGACATCGCCGCCTGCAAGCCCCCATTAAGCGCTATACATTGCAACTGTTTGCCTTTGTTGGTTTTTTGCAAGTGATTGGGCTATTGGTAGATTTTCAATATCTCCAAGAACTGAAGGGGAATTTAGGCGATCAAGAACTCGCCAGTTTCTTAGGCCTATTTGGTGGCATTGTGGGACTGTGTGAGTTAGGAACTCAGTGGTTTGTCTCCAGCCGACTAATCGAACGTATAGGAGTGTTCTTCACTGCCGCCCTTTTACCCATCATTGTAGGCTTTGTCGTTCCAGGAGCGATCGCCCTACTCAATTTAATCCCAGCAATGCAATCGCAAAGCTTGTTTTGGGGGCTAGTAGTTCTGAAATTCTGTGATGAACTTCTGCGTTACACATTTGTGGTCAGCAGCAGCCCAGTGCTATACCAACCAATCCCTGAACGCATTCGCAGCCGTACACAAACATTATCTGGAGGAACTGCCGAAGCCATCGCCACAGGGTTTACAGGAATGATTATTCTTGTAACTTTATTTTTGTGCGGGCAGTTTGTGCCTAAATCACTACAACAGTGGATATTAATGGCAGAAACAGTAGTAATAGCTGCTGCCTGTTTAAAAGTAGTTTGGGTATTGCGATCGCGCTATGTTGATTTGTTAGTCTTGAGTGCGGAACGAGGTGAACTCAGTGCGGCTAATGTCGGTCTACGGGTCTTCAAACAGGGGGTAGTCAAAGCTTTAGGAGAAACAGGTAGCACCGCAGATAAACACTCATGTATTGAACTTTTAGCCCAAATTGATCCCCAAGGTGCAGCCCAAGTTTTAGCACCTCTGTTAATTAAGTTACCCCCAGATTTGCAGCGTCAAAGTTTGGAGGTGATGCTGATGGGAGGCGCAAATTCTGTTTATGTGCTGGAAGTACGTTCTTTGTTACAACAGCCCGAAGAAACTGTTGATCCTGAAGTTTTTGCCTTAGCCCTGCGTTACGTTTGGCTGGCTGAACCTAATCCTAATTTGAGCCAACTGGAAGACTACCTACAAGCACGACACCATTCATTGATTCGTGCTACCGCCGCTGCTTTAATTTTACGTCAGGGAACACCCATACAAAAGGTAGCAGCTACCAAAACTATGCGCCGGATGCTAACTCATAAACATGAACGAGAACGGGTAAATGGAGTCAAAGCCCTCAGAGAAGCGATTTATTTACAGGCCCTACGGATTCATATCCCACATTTGTTGCAAGATGAGTCTTTACGGGTGCGCTGTGCAGTATTGGAAATGATTGCGGCTACCCGTTTAGAAGAGTACTATTCGGCTTTGCTAGGGGCACTTTACTATAAGTCAACTCGCACGACAGCTATACGTGCTTTGATTCGATTAGAAAATGAAGCTTTAGAAATGCTGTTGCAACTGGCTAATAATACTTACAAACCCGAAATTGTCCGAGTGTATGCCTGGCGAACTATTGCTCAAATCTCTACTCTAGAAGCGAAGGAGTCTTTATGGCTGCACTTGGAAACATCTTGGGGGGCTACTAGATATCATATTCTTCGCAGCTTACTAAAAATACAGAAACAACCAGAAGCTATTAGTGCATTAGATAGCTTTCAGCACAGTCGGGTAGAAACGTTAATTGAGCAGGAATTAAGGTTTTTAGGTGAGATTTATGCTGCTGACATTGACTTGCAAGCACAACAAACTCTCAAAAATTATCAATCAAATCAAAGAGTTGTGATTGTCTGTGAGTTATTACAACGCGCACTTCAAGAATTAGAATTCGATGTTAAGGAACGGATACTGTTACTATTGAGACTACTTTATTCTCCAGAAAAGATGCAGGCAGCAGCATTTAATTTGCGATCGCAGTCAGTGACAAACTTGGCGCGGGGATTAGAAATTTTAGAGCATACCGTGAATTTACCCACCAAATCTTTGCTGTTGAATATTTTAGACCAGCGATCGCACCAAGAAAAACTGCATTATCTGGCAGAAGCGGGGTTGTTAGAATATCGACCGATGGCAATTAGCGATCGCCTGCGTCGGTTGCTGACATTAGGTAATTTACTTTCTGACTGGTGTTTAGCTTGCTGCTTTCATGTTGCTTTAGTTAGCCGCATCCGATTAACAACCGACGAAATTTTAGTCTCGCTACGCCATCCTACTGGCTTTGTCCGAGAAGCAGCGATCGCATATCTGAGTGTGGTATCACACCGTGTCTTGCTAGAACTTTTACCCAAATTGCAAAAAGATTCACACCCTCTGGTAACGGCTCAAGTCAAGGAGTTAATGAAAAAATACCCAGTTAACAAATAGCCGTTATATCACGTCCGTTTAAACACTTATGATATCTGTGGAGGTCGGGAATTGGGAATTGGGATTATTCAATATGCCCAAAAACTCCATCCACAAGGGAATGGAGTTTTTTATTCGCTTTGAGTAGACTGTTCGTTGAAATGGCGATCGCGGGCTTGAAAAGCGGCAAGGGCAGTATGCAAAGTAAAATAAATATGTTCAGAGCCAATCTTTTGTAAAAGCTGCGATCGCTTTAGTTGTTTGTAAAGATCCTGTTTGACTCGTGTCATGGCAAAGGTAATACCTTTAGCGGCTAGTTCGCTATGCAATTGTGCTAATGCGTCAATGGCAGTGATATCAACTTCAACAATAGCTTCTGTGTTTAGCACAAACCACTCTACGGGAGTTTTTTCTGCCTCAATTGCTGACAATGCCCTTCGTTTGAAATGTTCTACATTGGCAAAGCAAAGCGGAGCGTCATATCGATAAATTACTAAACCTGGGATAGTTTTGGCTCCTTCCCAATCTTCAATGTCGTGTAAACCTGGTAAATCTGGCACTTCACCTAAAACTGCATCGTGTGGTCGTGCTACCCTGGCAAATAAATCAATCACAGATAAACCCACTGCAATACCAACACCAACCAAAATATCTGTGAATAGAACTCCAACGATTGTGGCTACAGCCAAGAATAACTCACTGCGTCGAAATTGTGTCAATCTGAGAAATTCTGGAATTTCAATCAGTTTGGTAGCTGCATAGATCACAATTGCCCCCAATGCAGCTTTCGGAAACTCTGCCAGCAAGGGACGTAGGAATAATAACACCAAGATAACTATAACCAGAGCAACTAAAGAGAACGCCTGGCTTTTGCTTCCTAATGAGTCTGCGATCGCAGTGCGGCTACCGCTACTACTAATTGGAAAACCTTGCATCAATCCGTTTCCTAGATTTGAGGTGCCTAGCGCTAATAGTTCTTGATTTGCGTCAATTTTGTAGTGATTACGACTAGCAAATGCCCTTGCTGTGAGTACATTATCTGAATAGCCGACAATTGCAATGCCAATCGCAGAAGCGACGAGTGTTGATAACTCCTGAGTCGATAATTTCGGTAAAGTCAAATGAGGTAAGCCCGCTGGAATCTCTTTGACTACCGCCACCCCTTGTTGCTCGAGATGGAATAACGCTACGCTAGCCGTTGCTAGTAAAACCGCTAACAAAGGCCCAGGCGCAGTTGGAAAGCGACGCTGAATGATGAATAAAAAAGCTAAGACTATAGCTGCTAAAATCAGGGTTGGCTGATGAATTTGATCTAGCTTGCTGAAGAATTCACCCACTTCCCCAAAAACAGTATTTGCTTCAATTTTAATGCCACCAATTTTACCTAGTTGCCCTGTAATCATAATTACGGCAACCCCTGCCATATAACCAACTAGAATCGGTTTGGATAGCAGGTCTGCGAGAAATCCCAAGCGGGCAATGTAGCCAATTATGCATACAATCCCGACCATGAAAGCTAGTACAGAAGCCAGACTTGCATAATTACTACCATTAGATGCGACTAAAGGAGCGATCGCTGCCGCCGTCATTACCGCCGTTGTCGATTCTGGCCCTACCGATAGTTGAGGTGAAGATCCCAATAAAGCATAAATAATCATTGGCGGCAGAATTGCCCACAATCCTACTACAGGTTGCACCCCTGCTAATTCCCCATAAGCCATGCACTGCGGAATTAAGTAAGCTGCTACTGTTACACCCGCCAGTATATCAGGGAGCAACCATGCTCGCTGGTAAGACAGCAACCGTTTTAACCCCGGTATACCTGGTAAGATTACTTGATGCTTTTTAAACATAGCAAATACAAATCAGGCTTCGATTTAGATTCAGAAGATATTAATTAGTTTAAGAGACAGTTAAGATAAGCACATAAAAAGATTTGTACACAGAAGATAAGGGAGTAACACCATTTCACGAAAAATCTGATACAAATTTTTTCTCCCCTGCTCCCCTGCCCCTCTGCCCCTCTGCTCCCCTGTTACCCCTAATCCCCACTCCCTTCGGTCGTGGGGGCCCCGAGTTCCCCTGCTTGCCTAAATGTATCAACTTTAAAGTGAAACGGTATAAAATCCCCCTCATCCCCCTCATCAAGTTAAGCAACCATCAACTCAGAATTATTTTCAGATGGGGGGCCATCCTGGACTAGAGAACGGGTTTGGCCGTTGCGCTGGAGGATACCACTAATCATGGCTAACATAGCGTTTACCTTGCGGGTGCGCCATTCATCGACTAGTTGCTGGACTTGGCTAGCAGACATCCGTCGCATCATCGCTTCATATAGATAAGCAGCATGACCGGTTTCATCTTGAGCAATACTTAACATGCCTAACTTCAAGTTGCGGCTGGTTGGCTCATGATCGGGTAATACATTCGCCATGCGGGTAAAGTCTTTGCTTGCATCCAACTCTAGAATGTAAGTGCTGGCCATAAACACATCCCAGTCAATGGCAGCAGGTTTTAGCTGTTCAGCAGAGTAACCCTCAAAGTAGGCGACAAAGAAGGGACTGCGCTGTTGTTTTGATTTACTTGTAGATGTTGTTTCGGGTTGACTTTTGAAATCTATAACTTGTTTATTCAGTTGCTTCAAAGCGTGGGCAAATATTTGACCATGCCTAGTTTCATCTAAAGCATGTTTTGCCAGTTTTTCTGCTAGCCATGTATCACCTTCAGCAACTGCGCGATCGCTCAGTGCAGACAAGAACGGTACAGAACCAGACTCTGCCAATTGAAACCCTGCAAGGACGTTGGGACGGGTTTTTAAATCACGGATTTGACTGGCTGAGTAATAAGCAATGGCACCCGAACCCGCTAGATGCATGAGGTAAGTTAAAAAGTTCATTGTGAAGATGGAGAATTAGTTATTTTCATTCTCTATGCTAAACAACGATTTGCTAATATCATGCGTGGGAGGTATTTTGGTGAGATTGGATGGAAAAGTTAACTAAGCATATACTTATCTGGCTGGGCATAGCTATCATTATTTTGGGTTTGATGGGCTGTGAGCGATTTTTTGGTGTTTCTGGTGACTTAGTTGAACGAGTTAGTGATGGCGATACTTTAGCAGTGAAAGATTCTCAAGGCAATAAATTCACTGTGCGCTTTGCTTGTATGGATGCACCGGAAATACCTCATTCCAATAAAGAAAAAAATAGTAAAAGCGCTAGCGATCGCAATCAGTTTAGCTGGGGAGTGAAGGCGCAACAAAGGGTACAGCAATTGGTGCAACAAGGAGGCGATCGCGTCAAGTTGAATATTACAGATAGCGATCGCTATGGTAGAAAAGTGGCAGAAATCCGTTTAAAGGATGGTACTTTTGTACAACAAGTTTTGTTGCGGGAAGGGTTAGCAAAAGTGTATCGCCCCTATTTAAATAAATGTCCCAGCAAAGATTTAGTGCAACAAGCCGAAGCTGAAGCGAAGCAGCAAAAACTTGGGGTTTGGAGTGATGCTAAGTTTATCAATCCTTGGGAGTATCGCAGCTTATATAAATAAAACCAAGTTTGAAATCTCTTACCCCTCACGGGGATGGAAATGTTGAAAAATGTGATGGATGGAGAGGTAGAGAAGAGATGGCGATCGCATTCGACAATGATGATCAAGTATTTACTCATTCACAAAAATAGCGTCATGTCAAGGTATAAAAATCGAACACAGATTTTAAGGGAGGATATCATGAAAGAATCGGTAATTTATCAAGATATTCTAGAACAGGGAAACAAGGAGAACAACGTCTAATTATTCGTCAGCTAAATCGACGCTTCAGTTAATTGCACGTTTTGTGCTTAAGAGCGTCATATCCAAGGGTAGGAGGTAACCTCGCCCTCTTGCAAGTGGCGTTGGAGATTAGGGAAAAGGGTTTTCAGGATTCTGCACGGATACAAGAATAGTGACTAATTAAGCGGACATGGTATTATTATTAGTTTGTCGTTTGTGAATACAGATATTTATGAGGAAAAATGCCATACCATTACTACTCTGTGGAGTGGTTGTCAGTTTTGGACTACCGTCATTGCTAGCTCAAGCACAACAGGTAGTTTCTGATACCCAAGTAGCGGCAATGGTGGAAGCACTACGACAGGCTGCACCACAAACAGGCATCCAAAACGATGGACTTTACAGTCAATGGCAAGTCAAACCAGAAACTCTCAAAGGCTGGTCGAAATATTGCCTGAAACGAGAATTAACACCGACACAATTTGAAAATAGTCCTGTGACAGCACGCTCTGTTATATCTTGTATTACCCGCCGTGAGTTAAATAAGCAATTTGCCGCTACTAGCAATAATGAAACTGCATCTGTGCGTGCTGTAGCTTGTTGGTGGATGACTGGTAACTATACAGGCTGTAACAGCGGCTTTACTGCTGCTTATGTGCAAAAAGTTCTTGGTTTTTATCAACAGCAGCGTTCAAAACCAGCAGTTAGTCGTTGACTTTGAGAGTAGTAGGAAGGAGCCACTTGATGGCAGTCCGTTCAAGTGGCGTTAAGTAGGAAGTGGTGTAGTTAAATTACTTGAAAAGTGAGAATTTTGAGTTTAACAATCAAGCTTCTGCTGTAATTCCAAGTTAATATTTCAATTCTTTTTGCTTTATCCATGACCATTTTAACTGTAGAAGCCCTATGTTCAGAAGCTGCTACATTTTCAAGAGATTTGTTGGTGAATCTACCGTATACATCAAAGATTTTGCTCCTAAAACTTGGAACTATCTTGAGACACATGCACAATACTTAAACAAAAGAAAAAGCAAGATTTATCAGCAAAATCCTCGTTTTTCTATTTTTGGTGTCGGTTCATATACTTTTGCACCCTGGAAAATTGCAATTTGCGGACTTTACAAAAAATTAGATTTTAGATTGATAGGTCAGATAAGTGAAAAACTCAAAACTACTTTAAAAAGTATACCCAATGCCCCATGCCCTGCTCTCATACTACTCCCTCCAGGGGTAGGATGAGCTTAAACATAACTTTCCTAAAGGTAAATTTTGATAACGAGTTTCTGCCCCATCAACTTCCACCACCAAGTTACTTTTGATTTGCTGTATCTTTTGATTGGGATATAAGACAAAGAAATATGCGCCTACAAACATGATTAGAAGGATGATAGTGAGTACCATACTTGTGTTCATTAGAGCCAGTTTTGTGCTTTTACCCAATCGTTAACAGCCAACCAGCTTGTGGTTTAATCTGGGAAAGCCAAACCAGTCATTGGGTCACGGATATATAACCCTAGTGTAAGCGATCGCATCACTTCATCCCAATGAGGTGTCAGCTGTTCTGCTTGATCTGCCCAATAATCGAATGTAATCAAGCACTGAACATTTGACCCCAAACCAATGCAAGTCCGTGAAAATGCTTCTCGTGGTTCTTCTTGAGTGTCAATAAACTTGATCTCTGTCCAGACAATTCTGGCGGTTTGGCGCTTGACGGTGATAATTTCTCCCTTGGCAATGACGTTGCGACTATCGTCTTCCATAATTTTCTTTAAAGTGGGTTTTAGCGGAAACAAACTCCAATCATTGGGTGGCAGACGATTAAAAGATACTTCTAGACAGCAATCATCGTTGGGTGGTTTTTTATCGAGGAACTTGAAGGATTTTTCTTGTGGCTCAAAAACCCAATCTTGAGGAACATTGAAGCGAACAGCACCCCGGTCTGCAACAAAAATTTTGTAGCCTGATGGAGATTCCCAGCGGTGGTCAGGTTTTAGTTCAAGCGTTTCTTTAATCCACTGGAGATTGCTTTTTTTACGCTTTGCCATAGTATTTTTGCCAATTTTCTCAAGAGTGCGATCGCACTTGGTTGAGTCGTAGGCGATCGCCTATTTCGTTAATCGTATCAAATCGCTAGTATCGATAGCCAACGTTGTGGTAAGGTAGCGTGCAAGATGGACAGCACTTGATGCCAGTTGCTACAACAATGAGGCAGTCAGGTCTTGAGGAGCCACTAATGCAGATGGTTTACCGACAGACGCGCGCAATTGGCGTAGTTTCCAGCTAACTAGCTTTTGGGCTTCTTAACATGAATTACGCACGGACTACGATTTTACGTCATTACGAGCTTAGCGTTGTAATCGCAAAAGCTTAGTTTTTCGTCATGAGTGCGTAATTCCTATTTAATATAAAGTTGGTGTTGCTAGATATACAATTTTTGAAATTGCAGTGTTTCAAGTATTCATAGTTTGGCATTGCTAAAATTAAATACAAATTTCACTTTCCACCAAATTTATAACCCTGTTTCTAGAAGAAGTCAGGGGTCTAGCCTTTGCGCGATCGCTTCATAGGTGGAAATGGTAGATTTGCATAAAACTGAGCAGTCAGGATGATATTAATGATGTACTGCAATTCAGTAATAAGGTTATGTCCGTGCAATCTAAATCTCCTAAACCTCTTCAACTGTTTTGTGCCTATGCCCACGAAGATCAAACATTACAACATAAACTAAAAGAAAGCCTGGAGATTTTGAAGAAAGAAGAGGTTATTACTGACTGCTATTACCGAAAAATTGGGCCAGAAAAAGAATGGCACTATCAAGTAGATGATCGCTTAAATACATCTGATATAATTTTGTTGCTTGTAAGTGAAAATTTTATAGCTTCGGGTTATTGCCATAATAATGAAGGCAATACTAATGCTGAATTCAAACAAGCAATGGAACTGCATAATGCTGAAAAAGCGACAGTTATCCCTATAATTCTTGACTCTATTCATTGGATTAATACACCGTTTGGCAAGCTTCAAGCACTACCCAAAGACACCAAAGGCAACAAACCTGTGAGTGACTGGAAGTCCCGTGATAAAGCTTTTAAAAATATTGCTCAAGGTATCCGGGAAGAAGCTAAAAAAATGGTCAATTCTACCTCTAGCAAGGCTTCAAAAAATACGCAAACAGCCACATTTTCCGGCTTAGGAATCATTGTATTAGTAGGTGCTATCTGGATCTACTCTAATTCTCAACAAAGTAACATATCAGAACCTCGTCCTACTACTAATATTTTACCTAAAACAGAAATATTAAATTCTACTGGCTGGATATTGATAGGTAAAATTAACAATACATCAAGTAGCTTGACTACTGAAGAGCCACTGATTGAACCTTTTATTGATCCTCCTGTTATTCCATCACGAAAGTCAGTAGTTACGGTTAAATACGAGATAGATTTGAGGAAAGAAAAACCTCCTTCGTCAGAGTTACTTCAGAAACTTCAACCAGGAGATCAGCTAGTCATATTCCAAGTACAACAGATAGCTAAATCTAATCAGAATTCACCTTTTGAAGTGTGGGCGCAAGTCCGTAAATGTAATCAAAATTGTCAGCAGTGAAAATAATTAACAGGCTATTTACAAACACAATATTAAGTAGGGAAAGCAAAGGCGGTAATCCACCATTTATCTCGGTGCGTTACCCTTCGCTATAACGCACCCTACTGGCTGACTTTGCGCCTTTGCGCCTTTGCGCGAGACAAAAAAAGATTTATGCAAGAAGTCTAAGACCAATACTGACACCAAAAAGCGCCCCCCCAATTGGGAGAGCGCTATTTAATTGATTAGACGTGGCTAGAAGAATTAACCGTTAATCGCAGGAGCAGTTAGTGCAACAGGAGCAACATCACCAGCAGCCAAGTCTAAGGGGAAGTTGTGAGCATTGCGCTCGTGCATTACTTCCATACCCAAGTT
>NZ_JAECZC010000093.1 GCF_016056305.1 Amazonocrinis nigriterrae CENA67
CCATGCCCAATGCCCCATGCCCCTAAAAAAAACATATTCGTAGGCTACCATGTATGTTTTTAATTAAATAAGGATGTTTTTGGTTCCAGAGAAGATCACCCCATCACCTTTACCACTGCTTTCCTCATGAGTGCAACACTATACCAGCAAATACAGCAGTTTTACGATGCTTCCTCCGGTTTGTGGGAGCAGATTTGGGGCGAACACATGCACCACGGCTACTACGGGGCTGATGGTAGCCAGAAAAAAGATCGCCGTCAAGCGCAAATTGATTTAATCGAAGAAATACTTAATTGGGCTGGGGTACAAACAGCGGAGAATATTCTCGATGTGGGTTGTGGCATTGGTGGCAGTTCTCTTTACTTAGCAGATAAATTTAATGCTAAGGCAACAGGGATCACTTTGAGTCCAGTGCAAGCTGCAAGAGCCGCAGAACGCGCCCAAGAGGCTGGTTTGAGTGCCAGAACTCTGTTTCAGGTGGCTAATGCTCAAGCAATGCCCTTTGCAGATAATTCTTTTGACTTGGTGTGGTCTTTGGAAAGTGGCGAACACATGCCAGATAAAACTTTGTTTATGCAAGAATGCTATCGAGTGTTAAAACCTGGTGGTACTTTGATTATGGTGACATGGTGTCATCGACCAATTGCTGAGACACCACTAACAGCAGATGAACAAAAACACTTGCAGGATATTTATCGGGTGTATTGTTTGCCTTATGTAATTTCCTTACCAGAGTATGAAGAAATTGCTCGTCAACTACCATTAAACAATATCCGCACTGCTGACTGGTCACAGGCTGTTGCCCCCTTTTGGAATGTAGTCATTGATTCTGCGTTTACTCCCCAAGCGATTTTCGGCTTATTGCAAGCTGGTTGGACTACTATTCAAGGTGCGTTATCGCTGGGGTTGATGCGTCGCGGCTATCAGCGCGGGTTAATTCGCTTTGGCTTATTGTGCGGGAATAAATAGTTATTGGGCATGGGGAGATGAGGGGGATGAGGGGGATGAGAGAGAATATTCCCAATGCCCAATGCCCCATGCCCAATGCCCCATGCCCCTAAAAAAAACATATTCGTAGGCTACCATGTATGTTTTTAATTAAATAAGGATGTTTTTGGTTCCAGAGAAGATCAGCCCCACTGCTCCTCCTGGTAAGAATTTCTCAGTTTTACCATAAGCAACCGTCAGCAGAGAGTTGTGAAATTTTTAATTTTTCATTGTTAATTGTTTATGACTGTTCCTCGCACAGTTTGCCTAGGATTTATAGCTGTCATCACCATAGGAACCATTCTGTTGATGATGCCTTTTTCTACTAGCGATGGAACTTGGAATGACCCAATTGTGGCGCTGTTCACCTCGACATCCGCAGTTTGTGTTACTGGTCTATCAGTGGTTGATCCTGGTACTTATTTTTCCTTTTGGGGTGAGTTGTTTATTATGCTGTTAGTTCAAATTGGCGGTTTGGGCTACATGACAAGCACCACCTTTCTCATTCTGCTGATTGGACGCAAATTTGATTTGCGGCAAAAAGTCGCCATTCAACAAGCTTTAGACCGACCAGGAATGCATGGCAGCGCTCAAGTTATTCGCTCAATTATTGCCACAACTTTAATTTTTGAAATCACAGGAATATTTTTACTCTTGCCTGTATTTGTCCCTGATTATGGTTGGGATAAAGGTCTGTGGTTGGCGATTTTTCATAGTGTAAATTCATGGAATAATGCAGGTTTTAGTCTATTTAAAGATAACTTGATTGGTTATCAGTCATCTTTTTTAGTAGTCTTCACTGTGACACTGTTAATTATCTTTGGAGGAATTGGTTATCAAGTAATTTTAGAAATGTATATTTGGTTGCGCGATCGCCTACTCAAACGCCAGGTATGTCTAGTATTCTCTCTAGATTTTAAAGTTGCAACTAGCACAACCTTAATACTTTTATTTTTGGGTACAATTGCATTTTTATGTATAGAGACAAGAAACCCAGAAACATTTGGCTCACTTAATTTCAAAGACCAGTTATTAGTAGCTTGGTTTCAATCTGTGACTCCTAGAACTGCTGGCTTTAACACCATTGATATCGGCAAAATGACCACTGCTGGTCTATTTATCACCATTGCCCTGATGTTTCTTGGTGCAAGTCCAGGTGGTACTGGAGGCGGCATCAAAACTACTACAGTGAGAGTTCTTACCAGTTGCACTAAAGCAATTCTCCAAGGAAAAGAAGAAGTTTTATTGTATGACCGGAAAATAGCAATAACTTTAATTTTGAAAGCCGTTGGCGTTTTAGTAGGTTCTTTCGCTACTGTAATTCTGTCTACAATTTTAATTGCTTTGACAGATCCAGAATTGGATTTTATTAAGATTTTGTTTGAAGTGGTATCAGCCTTTGCAACAGTAGGTCTTTCTACAGGTATCACAGGCACCGTTTCTACAGCAGCAAAACTGATCTTAATTGCGACAATGTATGTGGGAAGAGTAGGTGTCTTACTACTGATGGCTGCTGTACTAGGAGACCCCCGCCCTAGCAGGGTTCACTATCCTGAAGAAAATTTACTTGTTGGGTAATTGGGAATGGGGAATTGGGAATGGGGAATTGGGAATGGGGAATTGGGAATGGGGAATGGGGAATGGGGAATGGGGAATTGGTAACGAAGGGAATAACAACTGACAACTGACAACTGACAAATGACAACTGATAAAATAAAATATTAGGCAAAAAATAAAATTTTAATAATCTGGTCTAACCGTTTTTTGCCCTAAATACAGGGAGTTAACACAAGGATATTAACTGTGAATCTTTCATCGTTAGGTTTTTTTCGCAGTTTACGTAAAGATAACCACCAATTTGCTGTAATTGGGTTAGGTCGTTTTGGTAGATCTGTCTGTTCAACACTAAGTAGATTAGGTTATCAAGTGTTGGCGACAGATATTGATGAAAAACGAGTATCACAAGCATTGAATGATGAAATAGTTGGTCATGCTTTACAACTGGACTCAACTGAACCTGGTGCGCTGAAAGAAGCCGGAATTTTTGAATTTGATACGGTAATTATTGCAATTGGAAACTATATTCAAGAAAGTATCATCACCACTTTAAATGTTAAAGAGGGCGGTGTACCCCATGTGGTTGCCAAAGCCTCTAGCGAAGTTCACCAAAAGTTGTTAAAACGAGTGGGAGCAGATCATGTTGTATTTCCAGAATATGAAGCAGGTTGTGCCTTAGCACGAACACTCACTAAACCATCTATCTTAGATAGATTTGACCTTGATCCAGATAACAGTATTGTTGAGTTAATTGTACCTGATGAATTTCATGGCAAAACAGTTGCTGAACTGCAACTTCGGAACCGCTATGGTTTGAATTTACTGGCGGTGAGTCAGGATGGTAAATTTAAAATTAATCCTGAACCAAATAGGCGTTTAGAACGTGGTTCAGCGATGGTAGTTATTGGTTGCAACAAAGATATTAATCGTTTACCAATTTAGTCATTGGTCAGTAGTCAGTAGTTAGTGGTGAATTACAACTAACTCTGATAACTAACAACTAACAACTGACAAATCACCCCAAAGCACTAAATAACTCTGCTAACATGACATTAGAAAATAAAAATCCTTGGGGATCGCACAAGCGTAATCTCCCTTCTACAACTTCTACCAAACCTTGATCAAAATACGATCGCAAACACTGGTGAATTTCCTGCACCTTATCCTCACCAAACTCCCTGGCTAAGGCGGCTAAACTCACACCTTCTGCTAAACGCAACCCCAACATTAAGGTTTCTAACAAAATTTCCTCTGGTGGTGTAACTTGACAATCAATCACGCCACCATTGGCAATTAAATCTTGCACCCATTGATAATATTCCTGAGTTTTACGCGGACGAGTGAAGCGTTTCCCCTCTATATAACTCGCTGCACCCATACCAAAGCCATAATAAGGGCGATTTTCCCAATAAACCCGATTATGCTTGCACTGATGTCCTCTTTGGGCATAATTGGAAATTTCATAATGTTCAAAACCTGCACTAGTCAAAACTTGCTGCCCCATCTGGTACATTTTGACTGTGGTTTCATCCGTTGGTAAAGGACTGTCACCAGGTTTGTAGTAACGATGAAAAGCTGTGCCTGGCTCAATGATAAGATCATATATGGATATGTGAGTTGGTGCGATCGCTACGGCTTTATCTAAAGATTCTTGCCACTGATCTAAAGACTGATGCGGCAAACCTGAAATTAAGTCTAAACTAAATTCGGGAATCTCAGCTTGCTTGATTAATTCTACAGCTGCAAAAATATCGCTAACTGAGTGCGATCGCCCAGCAATTTTTAACAATTCAGCCTGAAACGCTTGTACACCAAGGCTTACCCGATTCACACCTGCGTTTCGATAGCCTGCTATATGCGCTAAATCAAATGTACCTGGGTCAATTTCCATCGAAATTTCCGCACCAGAAGCAATGCCAAAATGCTTGTCTATAGCTGTTAGTATACGTTCTAGCTGTTCTATTGATAGCAGTGAAGGAGTACCACCGCCAAAGAAAATTGTCTTGAGGGGTTGACCAAAGGCTGGTGAAATGGCAATTTCTTCACATAGCACCTCAACATAATGGGAGATAGTACCAGATGTTTCACCCCGATTGCGATCGCCCACCACAAACACAGGAAAATCACAATAAAAACATCGCCGTCTGCAAAAGGGAATGTGTATGTAAGCAGAAGTCGCAATGCTAGAAACATTAATTTTTTGACTCATTGTGATCAAGAATTAATTAATTCAAGAGAAAATTACCAATAATGCGAATTAATACTTTGTTTACAGTTTTTTATCGTTTTACTACAAAATTATGAAAAATATTAACAGAAAACACTTTGGTTATAATGTTTGCAGATATTCCCTGCTCAAAACCCTAATGTAAGCAAATATTGATTAATCTCTCTAATTGGGAAAATGAAAGATACTTGACTTGATCTATCGGGTAACACAATCGCAGGAAAACAAGACAACCATGCTTGACGCCATTATCATTATCTCATTTATCGTAGCAGCAGCGGGAATAGGGTTCTACAGCATAGAACTACTACCTTATGGCGCCCTAGAACGGGTGACAAACCTAGAAGCTTTACGCTTAGTTGTTGCAGTCTTTGCCGCCATTATCGGCGGTGCTGTCGGACTCAGCTTTCAAACCACATATCGTCGCATAGAAGCACAAGTTCGAGAACTACCCCTCGAAGTCATTTTAACTCGTGCCATTGGCTTAGTAATTGGGCTATTGCTAGCTAACTTAATGCTGGCGCCACTATTTCTGCTACCCATTCCCACAGACTTTAGCTTTATTAAGCCGCTAGTGGCAGTTGTTGGTAGCATTATACTTGCTGTCACTGGGATGAATTTGGCAGATACCCACGGTCGCGGCTTATTGCGGTTTATTAATCCCAACACCGTGGAAACAATGGTAGTGGAAGGAACACTAAAACCTGCCAATACCAAAGTTTTAGATACTAGCTGTATTATTGATGGTCGTATAGAAGCACTACTAGAAACAGGTTTTCTGGAAGGGCAAATTATCGTACCACAATTTGTTTTGCAGGAGTTGCAACAAGTCGCCGATGCCAGCAAAGACCAAAAGCGGGTACGGGGAAGGCGAGGATTAGAGATTCTCAACCGCATTCGGGAAGCTTATCCAGAACGCATTCTCATCAACCCAGTAGACTACGAAGATATTTCTACCGTAGATGCAAAATTAGTGCGTTTTGCCCAAGAAATCAGCGGTACACTATTAACCAATGACTACAACTTATCGAAAGTTGCCAGTGTTCAGAAAGTACCTGTATTGAACGTCAACGATTTGGTAAACGCCGTTCGTCCCACTTATTTACCTGGCGATAACCTTGACTTGAAAATTCTCAAAGAAGGCAAAGAACCCAGTCAGGGAATTGGCTATTTAGACGACGGCACAATGGTAGTTGTTGAGGAAGGTAGCAGCTATGTAGGTGGTGAATTGCGGGTAGTAGTCACCAGTGCTTTGCAAACCTCAGCAGGAAGAATGATTTTCGCTAAACCCCAAGCTTCAGCAATAGCGTGAGGGAAATGTCCGGGAAAATTCAATTTCAATTGTTTAATCGGTGCAGTCAACCTGCACCGATTTTATCTACTGATTTTTGCTCTCTGGTGCTGTTTACTGTCTATGCTAGCGCCTATACCAAGAGAGCTTTTTTACAACCTACCCAACTTTTAAAACAACCTCTAAATGTATCTATTAGATTTATTAAATATTGAGTAGGCTTTTTTTCTTATTCACTGTCTTTAAATCTTTGCCTGACAGCACTGCGGATATTTTTGAAGGTTTCATCCTGAATTACATCTTCAGATGTATCTGTACCATCGATATTATATTTGCCGTAGTAAACACCAATGGGAAAATAAGTTTGACCATCAAATCCTTTTTTCAAGAATAAAAGATAACGCCCTTTCTTAAAGGGCTGATAGTCATCAATAGCTCGAATATAGGGTTTTCCGTCTTCAGCCGTTAACACAGCTGCTTGTTGTCCAATTGTAATTGTTTGACCTTTAAGGAAAAAATTGCCTTTAAAAACTTGGCGAATTTCCCCCTGCACTTGAGAAATTGGTGCGCCAATAGTACCATCAGCAGCGACTTCCGGTACGGACTTGGCTTCTTCAATTGATTGATTTATTTTAGCGATAACAACCAAATCAGAGGTGCTAATCAGACCATCTAAGGTTTCTGGAGCAATGAAACTGCCACTTTGTCGATATACGGGAATACCGTTAATCTGCTCTTGAACATTATTAGATGTAGGAGGCTTAGCGATAGATACCGCCTCTATTCCCACAAAACCAATACAAAATAAAATCAACAATAGTTTAGTTTTCATTAATCTCCCCATTTGGCGCGTAGGTGGTTCTATTTTCCGTTACCTGTGCGTAAGTCCTGAAGGGTGATATGCCAAACATCATATGACAACTAACAACTAACAACTGACTATCAACTAACTTCCTTCCATCCATGCATGGGTGCTATAGATTTTGTCACCGATTCGATAATGAATGGGGGTGCTTCTGAGATCAAGATGCTGGGATAAACTGCTGTACCCCAAACAGGATGCACTAGCACACAACATTTATTTTTAATAACTGGATATTTTAGTAAAGCTTTGACAACTGCTGTATCGTTGTGGGGAATTACTCCAGGGTGGGAAAGTAAAGGATAGCCTGTGCGGGGGTCTATGAGATCTGCTAAGTAACCGCGATCGCGTAAATTAAAGGCTAGGTCACAGCCAAATCTCATAAACTTTTCTCGTAGGCGTTCTTTTTCTGTTTCTATTTCTGGGGTAGATTCCACCAATTGATATCGTGATTGTTGTAAGACAATCACAACCCACAAAAAAGGTTGCTGTTTCCAATCTGGTAATACCTGTTCGCGGTTGGCACAGATATACTCACTGGGAGGATGAATTGAAATTTGAACCGCTTGTCCCGTTTTGCCAACCAAATTAATAGGACAGCCTTGCTCCGAAATGTAAACTTGAGGATAGTTCACTAGAGTAATTCGGTTTTTGCAAGTTGTTAATTTATTCCTTGGGATCGATGATAACTCTTAATACTTCATAAAAATCATTAAATTTACCTCACAAGTAAGATTTTTTTAGCTGTTTTAAATAAAATTTATAACTTTAACCTGATTTTTATAGTTTATTAACCTTGAAAGTTAAGAGTGCTGAGTTAGGAGTTTGGAGTTGGGAGTTAACAGTTAGGAGTTAGGAGTTGGGAGTTAAAAGTTAAATTATTTACCCATGCCCCATTCCCAATTCCCCATGCCCCATTCCCAATTCCCATTAATCAAGTTTTAAAGCATTAACTGGAACTTCATCCCAAGAATCGACTATCCGTAGTCGTGCTATCCAACCTGTTGATTTTTGTGTCTCAGTCAAATTTTTCTCAAAGGATTCATGACAATCTTTGGCTTGAGACTCATCACAACAAGCAATACAGGCATAAATCATGCCAGAAGGATCTATCTGCTCATTTACCCAAATGGTCATGGACTATCCTCTAAAAATAATCATGGTGCTTTTAAAATACTATTAAAAATGGCAAAGTAGGTAGGCACAAATAAAGCTAAAAGGTAAAGGTTGTCATTTGTCATTTGTGAGCCACTGCGGTCTTGGGGTCTCACGCCACATGCGCGGCTGTCGGCAGAGCGCGATAGCGCACTGGCTCCCCAAGTGAACCACGTGGCGTCATTGGTGAGGGTTCCAAGTAAATTGACATCTTGTAACATAGTTTTGCCTTCGGGTGAATCCTTCTCCAAAGGAGAAGGGGGTTCCCCCCCGTTGAAGGAAGTGGCGTGGAAACCCCCTGTACCTGCGCCTCCCTCACCAATTACCTATTCTTTAGTTATGGTTTTTGGGTAGCGATCGCTAATTTTGCTCCCTGCACCTGACGCACCTGATCCATTACTGCCACTACTTTACCGTGAGATACAGTTTCATCAGCATTAATAATTACTAATGATTCAGGGTTACTACCAACTAAAGCCTTGACTCGCTGTGTCAAATTCTCAACTGCAATTGCTTCCCGGTTAACGCTGACTTCTCCTTGTTTATTTACCGTAATGGTAATTTTAGCGGGAACTTGCTGTTGTTTTGCCGTTGCTGCCTTTGGTAAATTTACTGGTAAACCTTCTGAACGCGTTAAAAATAACGTTGACATGATAAAAAATGTCAATATTGCAAATATCACGTCAATCATCGGCACGATGTTAATCTGTGCTGGTAAATCTGGTTCATCTTGTAGACGCATAAGTTTTTTCTCCTCTTTCATAGCGACGGCGGTAGATTAATTCAAGTTGTCCGCCATATTCCTGAATCTGTGCTATTTGACGCTGATATAATCCCCGAAAGGCATTGGCAAAGAAAAGTATAAATATAGCAACTATCAATCCTGATGCTGTTGATACTAAAGCTTCACTAATCCCAGAGGTTACGCCTGCTGTTTTCGTACCTCCCACATCACCGAGATTGAGAGAAGCAAATGAGGCTATCAATCCTAAAACTGTGCCGAGAAGACCTAAAAGGGGTGCAAGACTGATGATTGTATCGAAAATGTTTTGAAAGCGTTTGAGTATTGGTATCTCAGCTTGCGCTTCGCTTTCTAATGCCAAACGAAATTCCTCTGGTGTGGGTTCCTCCAATTCTAAAGCGGCAAGAAAAATACGTGCCATTGGTAAATCTGCATTTTGCTGAAGTTTATCCATTGCACTGACGACATTATCATGTCGGTAGAGATTTAACACTTCTCGCACTACACGGTTTTGACGTTTGTTAAGCTTCAGCCAAAACCTGACACGTTCAATGATCAATGCTACACCCAACACCGAAAACCCCAATAGCGGCCACATGACCACGCCACCAGCTGCAAACAGATTACTAATTGCCATCTACTCTTTTTCTCTCAATTAGACATTGCACACCTAGATTATCAGATTACTTACTGAAAATATTTATCTTTTGTTTACCGAATAATTGCCTTAAATCCAGTTTCCATAACATAAGTACGGCGATTTTGATGTTCAACTTATTGAGAAGCTGTAGCAGTACTCAGTTGAATTATAGGTTGGTTAGCGATCGCATCTAGACCGACAGATTTGAACAAGTCTACCCAATCACGAAGCAAGGTGAGGTCACTAGGATTTGTGGCACGTAAATCAGCGAGAGTTTTTAAGGTATCATTCCAATAACCGTTGTCTGCGTAAATAAACACACGTTGTCTATTTGTCGCTGTTTGCAACTGTTGAGTTACCGTTGCAGTTGGTTGCACTCGTTGTATCCAACCGCTAGTAACTGGATCACCGCTGCGATCGCCTCCGGTAGGATCGCAAAGTAGGGAAAAGCGCCAACTGTATTTCTGACCAACCTTTAACCCAGGAAAATCGGCTGGTAGAGTATAACTCATAATGCCTTTATTAGCATTTAAAGGCACTGTTTTCTCTAGGAGTATTTCGTCTCCTGTTTCATTTTGCAGGAGAAATGCTGCTTGTGTTGCCGAAGTTTGAGGTACACTGACAAAAAATGTCGGGCGATCGCTTAATGTTAATTGCACTGGAAGGTCAGTAGATGCCATTGTCACAGGTTTAGCCGGTACCACTGCACTGATTTCTTGAGGACTGCATTCCCCACGCGCTGCACCAGATTCTAAATTGCGGGAACCCCGAATATTAGGTACTTTGAATCTTAGTAAAGAACGGCGACGCGGTACAAATCTTTGGGCAATTGTATTTGCAGGAATGGCTGTTGCTGCTACAGTGGTGAGCAAAAAATCTGTGGATAAAGTTAAGCCTAGTGTCAGCAAAAGTAAAGTTTTTTTAAGCATATTTTGTCAGAGGCAGAAGGCAGAAGGCAGAAAGCAGAAGGCAGGAGGTAGAAACTCTCGATATCTGAATTTTGAGTTATAGATTTTCTACCTCAGTTAAAAGCAAACTGTTGTAATTATGTTCACCTACTTAGCAAAAGTCAGTCTGCACAGATGTAAATTATTTTTATTACAAAAAATATCATGTTTGAACAGTATATTTTTGAGCTAATGACTAGCTCATTTTTAGGAAAGTTCCTATTTTTGTATAAAATCATTAAAGATTCAATAGTAATATCAATTTAATTAAAGTTTACGACACATAGTAGGGGCGTACAGCTGTACGCCCCTACTAAAAACATTTTTTACCAAATTAGTGAAAAAATCAGGATCAATGTTATAACTTTACCTAATCTACAGGGAGTTTTGAGGGAATACACTCATGGTAGGTGATAGTTCAAAACCTCACAATTTACTTTCATCATTGTTGAGTGTAGGCAGTACTGTAATTGTTACTAGCTTAGCGATTACAGGGATAATCATGGGATTGCGGACGTTAGGTAGCTTGGAAGGACTGGAGTTAGCTGCTTTCGATCAGCTAATTAGAATGCGTCCTGATGAAGGCCCAGACAACCGCTTTTTAATAGTTGGCATCAATGACGTAGACATTCAAACACGCAAAGAGTACCCGATTCAAGATGGTACATTAGCCAAGGTTTTGGCGAAACTAGAGGAACATGAACCGCGTGTAATTGGTGTAGATATTTTAAGAGATGTGCCGCAAGGTGCAGCAGCAGGTCGTGCAGAGTTGGTTAAGCGGTTGTCTCAGGGCGATCGCATTGTAGCAGCTTGTGTGGTAAGTAAAGCCGATTCTCCTGGGATTGCCGCTGCACCAGGCATTCCAGAAGACCGTGTGGGAGTTGCCGACTTTCCTGTAGATGCTGGTGGAATTGTTAGACAAGGTATGGTGATTACCATTCCTCAAGCCTCGAAACTGCCAGCAGCCAATCAACATATCTGCAATTACGCCAATGCAGAAAATCAACTGCCATCCTTGAGTTTTCAAATGGCAGTGCGTTACTTAGAAGCAAAGGGAATTGAAGCGAAACTGACAAAATCTGGCGAAATACAATTTAATTCCACTGTTATTAAACGTTTATCACCTAATGCCAGCGGTTATCGCAACGCCAATACCGGAGATTACCAAATACTACTGAATTATCGTTCTGCCAAAAACGTCGCCAAGCAAGTATCAATCAGCGACATACTTGCAGATAAAGTTGATCCAGCTTTAATTAAAGACAAGATTGTGATGATTGGTTACACAGCACCCATTGTCAAAGATGATTTTTACACACCGTATAGTGGGGCAGCCCAAGACAGTCAAAAAATGCCTGGAGTGGCGGTTCATGTACAAAATGCCAGTCAGATATTGAGTGCAGTTTTGGATCAGCGATCGCTATTTTGGTATTGGGATCAGTGGCAAGAAAATGTGTGGATCTTCGCTTGGTCTTTGGTAGGAGGATTCTTAGCCTGGCGGATTCGCAAACCTTGGCTGTTAATTTTAGGTACTGGGGTTGCGATCGCTGGCTTATTTGGCAGTGCCTATATAATATTTCTCCAAGCTGGTTGGATACCCTTAATACCGCCAGCATTGGGACTATTAATAACTGCTGTTGGTGTAGTGTTGATAGATAGATATGCTGCGACAATTGTCAAGACTGTGAAAGGTTTCTTAAAAATCAATATTGAAATTGACGAAGCCAAAAAGGATGCAGAAGTAGCTGCGATCGCAGAAAGTGATTATTTTTTGGAATTGCAGCAAAAAGCCAAAGATTTGCGGAATAGAGACAACAAAGAAGTTTCGCCAACAGCAACCACACCTATTGTCACCGACAACTTAGAATCAAATAATCTGAGTCTCCAAGAAGTAATTGACATTCCAAAAACTTCTCAACCAATCGCAGAAATAGATTACTTGCAACAGGTGCGTGATAGACGTAATCAACTCAATTTACAACAAAATAATACTGATACCAACAACTTAGAAACAAGCCAGACACAAACAACAGTTGAAGATCAAGAAGAAATAGAATATTTGCAGCAATTACAACGCCGAGGTAAAAAGCTAAGAGAAACTGAAAAATGAATAACCAAGACTTTGAACAATCATCAGCACAAGAAAGTATTGCAGACCTGATAAATTTACCTGATGAACAGCGACAAATTGTAACTTTCATCATTCGTCAACAAAAAGCCACTTTAGCAGAAATTGCAGTTCATACAAATCTGCCAGAAGGAGTTATACAACAGCACCTAAATAACCTAATAAATCAAACATTTATTCAGGAAATAATTGAAACTGACACTATTTACTATCAACCTAAATTGCCTAGTAAAAATAAAAATCAACTTAATCAAAACATTTGGAACAAACTTTAAAACCTCAAAATGTATACTCTCTGCGTCACGGACACTTTCCTCAACGGGGAGGAACCCCCGCACGGAAGTGTCCTCCTCTGTGCCTCTACGTGAAATAAAAATTCATGATCATTTAAAAACAAACAAGTAATATCAACTGACAACTGACAACTGACAACTGACACAATACTAATTATGTCAAAAATTGTATCAATTCATTCATTTCGGGGTGGTACAGGCAAATCGAATTCAACTGCTAACCTAGCCGCAATAGTTGCTCGTCATGGGTATCGCGTCGGTATTATTGACACTGACATACAATCACCAGGTATTCACGTCCTTTTTGGTTTTGATGAGCAGAAAATGAAATACTCCCTCAATGATTATCTATGGGGACGCTGTAATATAGAAGACACTGCCTATGATGTTAGTTCAATTTTAGGTAAAACCAAACAAGCAAATAGCCATATTTACTTAATTCCTTCCAGTATTAAAGCTAAAGATATTACCAAAGTGTTGCGGGAAGGCTTTGATTTTAATTTGCTCAATGATGGCTTTCAAGAACTACTTAATACACTAAAGTTAGACTACTTATTTATAGATACACATCCAGGATTAAACGAAGAAACTTTACTTTCAATTGTCATTTCTGATATTTTGGTACTTATACTGCGTCCCGATCGCCAAGATTTTCAAGGTACTGCCGTTACAGTTGAAGTAGCCCGTAAATTGGAAGTCCCAAAAATGTTACTGTTAATTAACAAAGCATTACCAGCGCTAGATTTTGATGCTTTGCGCCAACAGGTAGAAAAGACTTATAACGCACCTGTAGCTGGTATTTTGCCAGTAGCAGAAGAATTAATGCAATTAGCAAGCAGCGATGTTTTCTGCTTGCGTCACCCAGAACACCCCTTTAGTAAAGTGATGGAAAAAGTTGCTCAAATGATTATGCAAAAATAAAGGGAATTGGGAATTGGGAATTGGGAATTGGGAAAAAATTTCTCCCTCATTTTATCAACTATTTAATGCATTCAATACCAATTAAAGGCGGATAGTTAAGGAAATCTTGCCAAAACTCTTGACTCTCTTCCTTTAGCGCATCTGGAGAAAGAAGTGGTTTTTGCCACCGCACTTGTTTAAATCCGGCAGTTTGAAATGCCCATTCATAAGTATCTCGGCTCAAGTAATAATTATCGAAGCTGAATTCTTCACCATCAACAACAAATGTGAATTTGATAGGTGTACCTTCTGCAAGCGGTTCAGAAATGCTTTTAATAAATCCATATTTTTCTGTTGCCAGAAAAGAATCTGGGGATTGTTCATTATTATCATTAACAGTAACAAAACGCCCGCCTGGTTTGAGGTTGGCGTATATGCTTTGACACATCAAAAGCAATTGTTCTTTGGTTTGGGTATAATTTAGTAGATATGCAGCCACTACCAAATCAAAGCTACCAATCACACCCAGTTCTTGTACATCAGCAATGATATATTTAATTCCTTGTGGTTTTAAGGCTTCTTGTTGTCTTGCTAGTTCGATCATTTTTTCGGAATTGTCCACTCCAACTACAGATGCAGCACCCTGGAGTTGGAATTGTCTAGTATAAAATCCTTCACCGCAAGCCAGATCCAAGAGTGATTTGCCTGCGATATCACCTAGCAGATGAAAAAATGTATATGCCTCTACATGGAGTCGAAAAGGCAATTCTTTAGATTTTTTATACTGCTTAGCTATAGTGTCATAATCAGTTGTCATTTTCGTCATAAGTGCCTAATTCCTATCTTTGTGCGGGCAGTCCGTTCAAGTCGGCAAAGCCTTTCGGCAGTTCCTCCTGGGGGAAACCCCCAAGATCGGACTGCCGACGCTCCTGCGTCGCTAACGCTGCGCTAACACCACACGGCTGCCCTTGTCTTAGTGCCTTTTGTGGTTTAAAATTTTTTACCACTAAGACACCAAGACACAAAGTATTTTCAAGTTAGTTATTCCCCTTCACCACGGGTTACCAATCATTGTAAAGGCAGACCAAAAATAGGGATGTTTTAAGTTTTTGTTGCCGAGTTTGATAAGGGCTGGCGGTAGATTGATATTAAGACTAGAGGTTTTGAGTTTACCATCTTCCAAGCGCACCTGTCCTTTGAGCATTGCTATTTGTGCTTGGCGGAGTGCTTCTGCTTTAATGGGGGCTTTTTTTAATTGTTCGTAGAATTCGCTGATTAATCCTAATGTGCCTTCATCTGATACGTACCACAAACTCGCCAGTGCTGACTTGGCACCAGCTTGGACTGCAAAACCAGCAAAACCTAACTCTGCTTCTCTATCACCTACGGCGGTACGACAGGCGCTTAGTACTACTAACTCTACAGGAGGGTTATTCCAACCGAGTTCTCGCAACTCATTCATTTTTAATTGTTTATCCCATAGTTGAATGAAGGAATTAGCGGGGACACCAGGCTTAAATTGTCCGTGGGTAGCTAGGTGGATAATGCCAAAGGGTGTTCGCTGACGTTGTGCTTGCAGATTTTTCAAGGTAAAGGCTTCGTTTAAGAAAGATTTGCCTGGCCACAAGCTTGAGGTAATTGTAGTCAATTCTGTAGGTACGGCTGGTAAAGGCTGTTGGTTGGTGAATTCAGATGCACCCATACCCAAAACTTCAGCTTTTTTAATGTCTACATAGCGAGTATCGGTGAGGCTAAGGCTAGGCATTAAGCCGACGCTGTAACGTTCTACTAAGTATTGTTGACCATCGTGAAGGGCTGCTACAGGTAAGCCTCGCAATCCCTCATCCATGATAAATACTAGATTGGTGATTTTTCGGTCTTGGAGGTCGGGGTCAATTGATGCAATTAGCCATTTGTATAATTGCTGGGCTGGTTCTAAGTAGTTTTTCAGTAATGCTGGATTTGTAACTCGAATTTTAAAGGTTTGGGCAAGTTCGATAATTTCCTTGCGCGTGATTTTTAATACTTTGCGAATTGGTTGACCTTTGGCGGTGACAATGAGCAATTCTAGGCGATCGCTTGGGGATGCTACATTTAATAATCTGGTTTGCTGTTGCTGATTGTCAGCTTTGAGTGTAACTGGTACAAAGCTGACGTAGATGAGTGCAGGTTTGACGCCAGTTGCTTTTTCAATATTCTGCAAGATATCTTGGGCTTCGTTGAGGCTTTTAATCTCAGGTTGGCTGCTAATTCCCAAGTATTGCTGAACTTGGTTTGTAAAACTGGCGTCAATTTGTGCTGTCTCTGTGTCGAGTACACTTGTTGGAGAAGAGTTGTTCACCACAGGTAGTTGTTGTGTGGTGGGGGTTTTTTGCAAGATTTCTGGGTTAATAGAATCTATGGATGTTGGTGTTGGCGTTGGTGTTGGTGTTGGCGTTGGTGTTGGTATCGGCGTTGGGGTAAAGTTGAGAGTTATTGCTTGTGCGGATGAGTAAGAAACGCGATCGCTTGCTTTAATTGTAAAACCTAAAATGTTACCAGTGGTGTTTGCTGGCGGTGTGTAAACCAAAACTGTATCATCTGTAAGAGTGGTTCCCTGTGTGACTGGCGTACCATCTTGTAATGTCAAAGTACCAGATTTTAACTCATCAAAAACTACGCTGATATTGTCTTGATTATCATCCTTACTTGTGACATTCAAATCTCCAAATTTGAATGTGACTGACTGATTTTCTTCAGTTGTGGGTATGCTAACATTCGTTGTCACAGTAGGCGGAGTATTAATATAAATAATCGAAATACCGCTAGGTGTACCATCAGCAGTTCCTCCATTTTCTAATACTGGAAATGAGTTGATTGTCGAAGCTGGTGTAATTGCATTAATTCCTGTATTAATACTTCCCTTTGTACCATTTTGGCTAGCATCACCAACAATAAATGGGACATTATCAGGCCCACCATCATGTTGAATTACCACAGATCCTGGTTCACTGTCTCCACTCGTCAAGATAGTATTACCGGTTGCAGTTTCACCATCAATCAAAACTTCTCCTATACCTTTGACAACTCCATTAGCTAAAACATTGACATTACCACCTTTAGCACTACCAATAATAAAAGCATTAGCACTAGTGTTGATACTGTCAAAAGTGATATTACCTTTTGCTTCTAAAGTTACATCTTCACCGACAACAGTACCATAGTTACTGGATGCAGAGGCATTAATAGCATTGGTAACGATATTTCCTTGGGCAATGATGCTGATTTTTCCACTTGTACTGTTGCCAGTAGAATCATAATAGCCATTATTTAGAATAGCCCAGGTATCAATATTACCTGTTGTCACATTTCCTGACGCTTGGATGTCTACCGAACCAGCAATAGAATCAATAGTGATTTCGCCAGGTAAATTGTTAGTTGACGAAGAATTAATCTTACCTGTTGTAATATCACCATTTAAAGCTTCTAAAATAACTCTACCTGCTAATCCCAAATCCGAATCGCTTGTATTAATATCACCAACTTGAATATTTGCAGGTGATGATGTAACTCCTGTTGCACTAAAAGTTGTACTAGATTCTATTAAATCAGGAGGAATATTCGCGGCTGATTCTAAACTACTCAAACCTGCTCTTAAAATTAAAGCTGGTTCATTAGCTAAAATCTGCTCATCTGCCGAACAATCTGTACTGCATATTTCATAATCTGGACTGGTAATTGTAATATTTCCCGCAGTAATACTACCTCTAGATTCGACTTTCAAAGCTGGGCCTACATAATCACCAAAAGTTACATCTTCTTCAGAACTAATTATTGGATCATAAAGACTGATAAAATTGCCAGCTTCACCTTGAGAATTGAGGATTGAAAATTTACCAACACTGAAAAAGTGAGCATCAATAGAAATTGTGCCATCACTAACTAAAGTTAAGTCACCACCACTAATTAAAGGAGTATTATCAAGATGATTTAATGCTAAAATATCAATACCTTGACTACCTTGAATATACAGATTACCGCCAGCAATAGCAGAAAAAGGATTTGCAGCACTATCACGAACTCTGACGGTATCTTTTGCAAGTAAATTTAAGTTACCATTTGTAAAAAGTTGACTTTCTGGTAATGTTAAATTGTGATTAGCTGTGAGGATTGCAGTATCAGCAGTTGCTTTGTTGACTACGACATCGCCATTTTCAACTCGCAAACCAGAACCAGTCAGTTCTACCTCACCATTATTGTTAACTATCAATTTTGAAGCATTACCACCGCCGCCACCAGTCAGCAATGTAGCTAGGGAATTTGGTGATTGATTGTTGGTGTTAGCGGATGCATTAATTGGTTGAATTTCTAAACTTAGGGGGTTTCCTGGAATGCTGAAACGTACCAAACTTGTACCAGGTACAGCAGCAACGCTGATGTTACCATTTGGTGCAGAAAGTTCTCCTGTACTGGCTACAGTACCGCCTAATAAAGTTAAATTACCTGATTGAACTGTGAGATTTCCTTGATTTGCGATCGCACCCACAATATTAGAATCAAATGCAAAGCTATTAGGTGTACCAACCAGTGTTGCGTAATTATTCCAGCCGCTAGCATTAAACCAGTTTTCGCCAAAGCCGATGCGGTTAGCAGTGGTAGCTGTAAAAGAGGCTGGTACATTTAAACTAGCATTGGCACCAAATATAATTCCAGCTGGGTTCATTAAATATAAGTTGGAATTACCACCAGTGACAGAAATGATTCCGTTAATTAATGAAGCCTCGCCACCTGTAACACGCCCTAAAATATTTTGAATTGATGGCTGTGAAAGAAAGTTTGCAGTTTGATTGGCATCAAGTCCAAATTTTGAGAAGCTGTGAAATAAGTTAGCGCGATCGCTACTCAAACTTCCACCACTAATATCAATATTATTGCCTTGGTTTATAATAACTGTACCTGTGCCATCATTAGCAGGAATAATTGATTGTGCTTTGGCTGAATCAGGAAACAGCCACAGCAAGTAAAAAGGAATAAGTAAAAAAGTCAAATAATTACACTTCACTATAGCCATCCTCAACAATTCTTAAAAATCTCTCTTGGCGTCCTTGGCGACTTGGCGGTTTATTCAATAAAACTTACCCTTTTATAAAAAGTTTAGTATACTATAGTACTCCTATTTATTTTTTGAAATTTACGTAGATATAGTAGGCAAAGCCCAGCTAAATTAATAATTATTAACAAATTGACAAAGATTAAGAATATTTATGAACTATTTTTGCTTAAAAACTAGAAAGCGTCTGCTATCAAATCCTATCAATCGCATTCAGACATTCCCTATGTGGTTAATAAAAAATATCTTGAGTAAAAAACTCCAAGCAAGCAATTTAGGCTGGATGCTGACTTTTGCTTTTTTAATGGCTAATGGATGCGTCATCAAAACTGTATTAGCCGAAGAAAAGTTAGAAATACAAGATTTTGATTACTGGGCAAGTTTTTGTAACTTACTGCAAGAAGAAAAGAAATATCCTGAAGCGATCGCAGCTTGCAATCAAGCGATCGCGCTGAAGCCAGAATCACCAGAAATCTGGATGAAGCGAACTGAAATATTAATCAAACAAGCAAATTATACTGAAGCTTTGGTGTCAGCAGATCGTACCTTACGCCTGAAACCCAAATATGCTTTAGCTTTAGCCCAGCGGTGTCAAGCATTATTGAACTTAGGAAAATATGCAGAGGCAATTGCTGCTTGTGATTTAGCACTACGTGCAGATGAAAATTGGGGAAATAATACAGCAGTCATAGCATGGTATCATAAAGGTTTAGCAGAAAGTAAATTAGCACAGTTTAATGAAGCATTAACCTCATTTAATCGTGCCCTAGCAATTAATCCCGAAAGTTCTTTAACTTTAGTTGCTCAATGCCAAGCTTTATCAAATTTAGAGAGGTTTACTGAAGCGATAAAAGCTTGCGACTTGGCAATCACAACTAATAAAGATTGGGAAAATAAAACCCCAGCAATTGCATGGTACACCAAAGGTTTATTACAGAAAAAGAATGGAGAAATAGCAGCAGCGATCGCTTCATTTGATCAAGCGATCGCCATTAATCCCAAAGAAGCTGATATCTGGCTGGAACATGGCAGATCTCTATCTTTGTTAGAGAAGCCAGAACAAGCAATCATTTCTTATGAATTTGCCGTGAAACTTAGTCCTAATTATTCCTTAGCCTTGGCAAGTCAAAGTACAGCCTTGAATAAATTAGGCAAATATAAAGAAGCACAAACAGCTAGCGAACAAGCACTTCAAGGTGATAATCGTTGGGGTGATACCAGTGCTGCACTCGCTTGGGAACAGCGAGGAATTGCCTTAGCAGGACAAGGGAATTATGAAGAAAGTATAGCATCTTTAGACAGAGCGATCGCTTTAAATCCTAAATACGCCACAGCTTGGAATAATCGTGCAGCGACACAATGGTATTTAGGCAGATATTCAGAAGCAATTGCTAGTAGCGATCGCGCCACTACAATTAATCCTAAATATGCTCAAGCTTGGTTTAATAAAGGTAGAATTCTGAGAACATTAGAAAAATATCCAGAAGCACTAGCAGCTTACAACAAAGCATTAGAAAATACAACTAATTTAACTGATAATTCGCTGTTAGCAAATATTTGGGCAAACCGCAGTGTAGTGTTGTGGCATTTAGCCAGAAATCAAGAAGCTTTAGTTTCTGCTGATCGCGCCATTAGCATCAATCCAGAATTATCACAAGGATGGTATAACCGGGGTGTAGTGTTATTAGATTTAGCAAGATATGAAGAAGCAATGATAGCTTACAATCGTGCCAATAATCTTACACCCAATAATGCTAACATATTAGCTGGTAAAGGAGTAGCCTTGCTAAAAATGGGCAAATTTAAAGAAGCGATCGCTGCATTTGATGAAACTTTAAAACTTGACCCCAAAAACACTTTAGCCCAAACCAATCAAAGTATTGCTCAAAAACGTTTACAAGAACAGTTAGAACAGCAAAAACCTAAAGTATTACCAGCACCGAACAAAGGTGTGTAAACTCTATGGCAAATGCAATATAGCTGTTCTCACTTCGTTGCAATACAGTCAAAACCCTACCTGCATTTGCTTTTTGCAAACGCTACCCTCTTCGCTTGCAGGGAGGGTTGAGGGTGGGGTCAAAGCGTACCATATGCAAAGTATTTAGAAATACTAAATGATTTAATAATCATGTGTATCTTGAGTTAGAGGATTATTGCATAAATTAGATGTTGTATTTGAATAAAGCAATTCTCAATTGGTTTCATTTCAAACATTGCTATTAAGGTCGCAAAAATTTGCACCAATACAATGTAATGAACACAATCGAGAAAAGCTATGTGTGTAAGGAGTGATGTGAGGAGTAAAGACAAAAATATTCTTTACTCCTCATCCTTTATAAAAATATTTATTATAGTCTCCTGTTTTCCTTTACTATTTACTATTAAGAACTTTTTGTACATTATTTAATAAGTCACTTGAAGTATAAGGCTTAGCCAGAAAAGTTTTGATATTATTACCAAACACTTTAATTTTTTCCTGATATGAAGCTAGCCCACTAACACCAATAATTTTGACTTCTGGATTTATCTTTTTCAACACCTGGATAGTAGTTGGCCCATCCATTGAGGGCATCATCATATCCATCAAAACTACACTAATTTGTTGCTGATGTTTTGTATATAAAGCAATAGCTTCAATGCCATCACTGGCAACTAAAACTTTATAAGCATTTTTTTCTAATGAGATTCTAGTAATCTCACGAATTGTATACTCATCATCGACAACGAGAATTAATTCTCCGTTTCCTATAGGTAATTCTTGATAGCATTCAAATGTATCTTCTATGCTTTCTTTTATTATTTCCTGTGTCACAGGTAGACAGACTTGAAACTCTGTTCCTTTTGCTATTTCACTAACTACATTTACAAAACCACCATGACTTTTAATGATGCCTAGTACAGTTGAAAGCCCAAGCCCTGTGCCTTGACCAACTTCTTTAGTTGTAAAAAATGGCTCAAAAATTCTTTCTATAATTTCTTTAGAAATTCCTCTGCCTGTATCAGCAACAGAAATCAACACATAAGAACCTACTTTGGCATCAATATTCATACGAGCATACTGGCTATCTACCCAAAAATTCCTTGCAGAAATTTGCAGAGTACCACCATTAGGCATAGCATCACGCGCATTAATACAGAGGTTCATCATTACTTGGTGCAGTTGAGTAGGATCACCAGATATATGCCAAAGTTGTTGTTTGGAAATATTAATGTCGATTTTAATATTTTTGGGAAATGTTTGCTTAATCATTTTTTCTGTTTCCAAAATTAAGTCCTTCACCTGTAAGGTTGTAAACTTATCTTGGACTTTTCGTGAAAACCACAGCACTTGTTTGACCAATTCTGCTGCCCGTTTTATATTTGTTTCCATAATCGACAGCCATTGTTGGCTTTTTTCGTCGAGGATTTTTCTTTCGAGAAGTTGAATTGACATCATTATTGGTGTCAGCGCATTGTTAATGTCATGTGCAATACCACTGGCTAAAGTGCCAAGACTCTCCATGCGCTGAGCGCGAAGAAACTGTGCTTCGAGTTGTTTTTTTTCTGTAATGTCGGAGTTGACAATTAAAATAGATTTGATTTGCCCTTGCTCATCGTGTACTAATGTCCAGCGACTATCAACAATAATTTCCTCGCCTTGTTTGGTGATTTGATATAATTCACCTTGCCATGAACCAAACTCAGCTACAGATTTTTGGATATTTTCCAGTTTGGCTAAAGTTTCTTTGGGATACAAAACTTGATTAGCATTTTTTCCGAGTACTTCTTGTGTCATCCATCCATATAGACGTTCTGCTCCTTTGTTCCAAAATTGAATTTGGTTATCCAAATCTCGGACAAAAATTGCATCTTTTGTAATGTCGAGTAAAGCAGCTTGTTGGCGGATTTTCTGTTCTGCTTGCTTGCGCTCAAAGATTTCTAACTCTAAACGCTCATTTTGCTCTGTAAGTTTTTTTGTGAGATTTCGCAAGTGCAGATGAATATTCACGCGAGCTAAAACTTCTTCGTGTTCTAGTGGTTTGGTGATATAGTCTACTGCCCCAATATTTAACCCTTTGACTTTATCTATTTTGTCAGCCAAAGCAGTTAAAAAAATTATCGGAATCTCTTGAGTTGATGAAGAATTTTTTAAACGACGGCAGGTTTCAAATCCGTCAATACCCGGCATTAATATATCTAATAAAATGAGATCTGGTGATGCATATTCTGCCATTTCAACCGCACTTTCTCCATCTTCAGCCACCAGAACTTTAAAGTTGGCATCTTCTAATAAATTGAACAATACTTCTAAATTAGTTGGAGTATCATCGACAATTAATATGATTCCTTGTTCTATTTTATTAAAATCCATTTCTGCCTCTTATTAAAGATTTTTTGAAACCCTAAAATTTTTTTGATTTTAAAAGCTGAGCAAATTGATGCAAATGAGTAGTAAGTAAGTCGGTGGAAATAAACCAAACTATGTTACGAAACGTAAAAGGGCTTGAAACCCTTACAAAACTATGTGAATAAAAATGAACTAAACTAAAACCCTCTTCCCTCCTGCCTTACCCCAACTACAAATATTTACACCAACCTACTTATTGTCTTCATTGTTGATACTTTCTTTTACCTGACGGTAAGCCATACTCTACCCTCCAAGAACGCTCTTCGAGGGTACGGATTCTGCGTTCGCGTAGCGTCCCCTATAAAAGGAGTACGAGTTCTGCTTTGCAGTAGGGGTTCGGAGATAATACTCGTATCTTGAGATCGCAATCTACGAAAACCCTTACGCGCGAGGCTCATTCCTCCCTAAAGGTAATGGCAGTTTCTCTACTTCGAGATACTCACTGCGATCGCATTTACATCTTTTTCTTCATCAAGTCATGACAACTCTCAGTCAACCTGTAATTTTTGTAACAGGGTGGCTTCCAAACCATTTATCACAAGTGTTCCCATCTCTTTGCTACTGGCTAGGTAGTCTTCTAGTTTAGCCGTTCTCAGTTCTGCACTCACAAGCCCGGCTCCTGTTTTATTTTGCCAACAGATAATATTTTCTGACAAATTCTTTCTATCTGCACTAATTATGTAAATGAAAGTAAAAAGAGTTAATCAAAAGTAAACTAACTTCAAAAGGCCACAGCTATAGCTACAGCTGGTTGAGAAACCAGGTAGCCGATGAGCTAAGTTGATAGTTTTGTGCGATCATCGCTAATTGCAATTCTAGCTCGTCAATCTATCTAAAGCAGCTCAATCTCAATCTTCAGGATTTAATAATTATTCAACTGCAAAAATTTTTAGCTGGCTTTGTGAGTAATCACTATCACAAGATAATTTGTGGATAAAATTGAATATGACAAAACTCCTCACTATGAAAATCTCACCCACAAAGCAAGAGAGGCATAAAGAGAAAGATTGAGTTTTTATAGTTCTGTATAACAACCTCATAATATTTACGTAAATTATATTACGCTATTTCTATTGGATTCCGTATAGATACATAATTCATAAATTTGTTAAATGCTCTCTAGCTATTAAGAAATCATTCTAAGTTAGAATATTTTGAAAGGTGGGAATACTGAATTAGAAGTATGATTTAATTCAAGGTATCAATAATGGGGATGAAGATATGCAAATTTACTTCTACTTGACTGAAGATTGAGAGCAATTTTACTTAGCCCAAAGGCTTCTGCACAGGAATTAACTTTGGCAAAGGTAGCAACGCAAGACCGCTTCCAGTCGCTAAACCATGACTGTGGAAGTGTCCTTCTGTGCGTGAGATAAATCATTTGACAAACACGCAATGGCAATAAAAAACTCATGACAGCAAAAAAATTCTGCTTGTCCCTGTTTCTTTGCGTCCCTACTTCTGTCAAAATGCAAAATCTATGAAACCTCCAGATTTAACAATAGAGTACAAAGGCAAGGGAAACAACATAAGTGAAGTGTGGAGCAATTTTGTGGATTGATACAAGTACTAGACAATGAGAAATGAAACACGAGGCCACTATCTTAACAGCCACCCAGGTAATCCAAAATTTCAAATTGGTTTGTATGCTGGAATTGGCATTGTGAATCCATGTGTTCGTTAGCGCTAGTAGTCTGCCTGCTACATCCAGCAAGTAAAAAGTGAAACCACATGACTAAATCTTCTAATCAAGAACATCACTTAAATTCTCCCGTCCGCAGGCGTTTGTGGTTGCTGGTGTTGACTCGCGGAGGCATTGCCTTTGGCGGACTTTTGTTGGTTGGGGTAATAGGTGGTATTTGGCGGTTGTGGATATTTGTGCAAAAAGATTTAACGCCATTGGCACAAACAAATCTCACAACCACACTCAACCGTCCAGTAAATCTGGGAAAAGTCACAGGATTTTCCCTTAAAGGAGTACAGTTTGGCCCTTCAGCTATCCCAGCCACACCACAAGACCCAGACAGGGTTGCAACTGACGCTGTGGAGGTGGGTTTTGACCCATTGCTATTACTTTTCAAACGCCAGTTAAAACTAGATGTGACTTTAGTCAACCCCGACGTTTACGTTGAACAGGATGAGAAAGGGCGCTGGATTAGCCTTAGCATCAAGTCTACTGGTAAAGGCGGGCCGATTAAAACCGATTTGGACAAACTGCATTTCCGCAATGGGAAGTTGGCACTGTTACCGCATCCGAAGGCTGGGGGAGCAGAGGGAGCAGGGGGAGATAAGGAATCAACATCCTCCTCATCCCCCTCATCTCCCTCATCCCCCTCATCTCCTGTGAAGTTTTCGCAAATTGGCGGCACTGCCCAACTTTTGAACAAAGGCCAGCGGATCAGATTTGATGTGGAAGGTAAACCAGATGATGGTGGTGGTATTTCGGTTCAAGGAGAAACACTTTCTAAGGTATTAGCAGGTACCTTCCACTTACGAGGACAAGACTTACAAGCTTCTAATGTGACTCGCCTTGTCAAGTTACCTCTAACTTTAGAGACGGGTTTAGTCAATGGCGACTTACAAATTCAACAGGAACCGCAACAGAAGCCCTTGTTGTATGGTAGCGCTGAGTTACAAGGGGTAACGATTCAAATACCCAAAGCACCACAACAATTACTCAATACTCAAGGAAACCTCCGCTTCCAGGGAACGGAAATACAGTCAGACTATGTTACAACTAGCTACGGCAAAATTCCCTTAGTAGCTGGGGGAACCATTGATACTCTAGCTGGTTTTAAGGTGGCGGGGCGTGTGAATTCGGTGAGTTTGGCAAACGCTCAGGAAACTCTGAAAATTAAATTGCCTGTACCTACCAGCGGGAAAGTAAAAGCAGACTTGCAGATTTTGGGGCCTCCCACTAACCCGGTGATCTCTGGTACTGTAAGGACAATTGATACTGCTAGGGTTGACAAAGTTGATTTTAAGAGCATTAGTGGTGAGTTTGAGTTTCCCACGACTGATGCTTTTGTCACCTTGAGAGATATTCAAGGGTTCGCAAAAGTTGGTGGAGAAATCACAGGCGCAGGTAGAATCGATGTTGGTAAAAATCCTCAAGTAAATTTGAATTTCGCAGCTAAGAATGTTCCTGGTAATGCGATCGCTCAAGCTTACGATGCAACACCCGGCTTTATAATTGGCAATGTCTCTGGTACAGCCCAATTGTCTGGGCCTCCCACTAATGTCAAGACTTTGGTAAGATGGCAGGCTCCTGAAGCAACCTATCCCGGAACTGGTGAAGTAATTGTCCACTCGAATCGCACTTACTCGTTTCGTAATGTGCTTCTCAATGTCGGCGGTGGTGTAGTCCGGGCATATGGCAGTTTTGACGACCAACGTTGGCAAGCCTTTACCCAATCTTCAGGTGTACAGGTAGAACGCTTTGTCGATAAAAGTCAATTACAAAATGTCTCTTTAGCGGGGGCAGAATTTCAGGGTGGTCTTGTTCTCTCAGGCAATAGAACACCATTTGAAATTGTCAGCATTCGCCCTCAAGGAGCAAAAGTGCAAATTGGTGGCGGTACAGTTGCAATTTCTCAACTCCAACTGCAAGACCAAGGCTTTTCTGCTCAATTAATCGCCAATAATATACGATTAGGGCGGATCTTGCAAAATTCTCCCCCGGCTTTGGCTGGGGCTTTGGCGGGTAAATTCCAAATCGCAGGTGACAGAGAAAATTTCAGCCTGAAAACTCTGCGTGGTACTGGTACGGGAAAACTCAACGTTGCTGGTGGCACAGTCACAGCCACAAATATCAACTTAGCTAATGGTGTATATCAAGCGCAACTGTTAGCAAATAATCTGGCTGTACAGGAATTGGCAACAACTCCCAAGCAATTTCAAGGCAGGTTAAATGGTAAGTTCAACGTGGCAGGTTCGGTTGAATCCTTCCAACCGCAAGCAATTCAAGCTACTGGTCAGGCACAGGTGAATGTTGCTGGCGGGACAATTACCGCTGCTAACATCCAACTGGCTAACGGTCGTTATCAAGCCCAAGTCAAAGCTAACAAAGTTCCTTTACAACGTTTAGCAACTGTGCCACCACAGTTTCAAGGAGCCGTCAATGGTGAATTGAATGTGGCAGGCTCGGTTGAATCTTTTACACCACAAACAATTCAAGCTACTGGTCAGGCACAGGTGAATGTAGGAGGTGGTACAATTACAGCCTCTAATATCCAACTGGCTAACGGTCGTTATCAAGCCCAAGTCAAAGCTAACAAAGTTCCTTTACAGCGGTTGGCGGCTGTACCACCACAGTTTCAAGGAGCCGTCAATGGTGAATTGAATGTGGCAGGCTCAGTTGAATCTTTTGCACCACAAACGATTCAAGCTACTGGTCAGGGACGAGTGGATCTTGCTGGTGGGACAATTACAGCCTCTAACATCCAACTCGCTAACGGTCGTTATCAAGCAGCTGTGAATGCTGGGGGTGTGCAATTAAATCGGTTGAATCAGCAGTTGCGTGGTCAGTTTGGCGGTCAGTTGCAAGTGGCTGGTACACTAGGAAGTTCTGCATTAGCTGATGTGCGTGCCGCTGGTCAGGTGCAGTTATCCCAAGGTTTGGCGGGAATTGAACGACCTCTGACTGCCTCGGTTGCCTGGAATGGCCAAAAGCTCTCCATTGACCAAGCGACTGCCCCTGGCTTAAGTGTTAGTGGTGATATTTTAGCCAATGCAAGAACAGCAGGCATACCGGAAATTACGCAGTTAAATCTCAACATCCAAGCACAAAATTACGATCTCAAACAGTTACCTATCAACTTGCCTCAGCAAGTTGGTTTGGCAGGGAAAATAGATTTTAACGGACAAGTTACTGGTAAGCTGCCGTTGCCTAATGTTAAAGGTCAAATTGCTGCACGAGATTTGGTTGTCCAAGGTTTCGCTTTTGAACCCTTGCTACGTGGAAATATTGTCTCAGCACAAGGACAAGGTTTAAATTTAGACTTAATGGGAAATAGCGATCGCATTGACTTTAACCTCGATGCCAATAATCGCCCGAAATCCTTCTTAGTCAAGTGGCAGCAAGCAGTAGCCATCGGTAACACTCAAGGTGATAATTTGGCTCTCAACCTCACCAACTTTCCCTTACAAGTATTGAATTTGACACCACCAGCAAGTCTGCGTTTGGGCAAGGGGAAAGTGGCTGGCTTGTTAAGTGGGGATTTGCAAGTGAACCAGCAGACATTAGCAGCCAGTGGTAATCTAGCGATCGCATCACCGAAAATTGGACGCATTCAAGGCGATCGTTTAGCTGCTGTCTTCAACTACGCTAATGGTAAAGCTACCCTCGCTAGTAGCGAATTTGTCAAAGGTGACAGTATCTATGCGTTTGCTGGTAGTGTTGGTCAATCCTCCCAAGGGCCACAACTGCAAGGTAAACTCAACGTCAAGCAAGGTAATATCCAAGATGTGCTGACGGTAGCACAGATATTCGACTTACAAGATTTGCGACGTGGTGCAGGAGAGTCCAACTATGGCACCGCAGCAGACCTAACCACCAACCCCGCAGGTTTGCCAGGTCAGCCTTTATTAGATCAGATTAAGCGCTTTTATGAGATAGATGCCAAGTTAGCAGAACAGCAACAGCAGCGCATCGATGCCAACCCAGTGCCGGATTTAGCAGATTTAAAAGGAACTTTCAACGGCGAAGTTGCTTTAGATACAGCCACAGCCAACGGTTTGTCAGTGCAATTTAATTTGAATGGTCAAAATTTTGTTTGGGGTAGAGAAGACGAACCAACCCGTTATTATACTGCCAACCAAATCATTGCTGAAGGCAGTTTGGAAAAAGGTGTTTTGAAGTTGCGACCTTTTCGCATTGAATCTCAAAATAGCCTGTTTGCCTTCAGCGGTAACATTGGTGGTAACGAACAAACCGGACAATTACTGGTAAATAATTTTCCCATCCAGCTAATCAATAATTTTGCCAAACTGCCGATTGATATCACAGGTAATCTCAACGGTTCAGCAGCTTTGGCTGGTAGCCTCGCCAATCCCCAAGCCAGAGGCGAATTGGCAATCACAGACGGAACACTTAATGCCAAGCCAGTACAAACCGCAACAACTAGTTTCAGTTATAACAATGGACGCCTGGACTTTGGCAGTACTGTCTCGGTTGCTGGGCCGGAACCTGTGAATATTACAGGTAGTATTCCTTACCAGTTGCCTTTTGCTACTGTGGCACCAGATAACAATCAAATTAGTTTGGATGTGAAGGTGAAAAATGAGGGATTAGCACTGTTAAATCTGTTGACTAATCAAGTAGCCTTTGAGAAAGGTGAAGGAGAAGTAGACCTCAAGGTCAGGGGAACCATACAACAGCCAGAGTTAAATGGAATTGCCACTGTTAACGATGCCACTTTTTCAGCGCAAGCTTTGCCAGGAAAAGTCAGACGTGTCACAGGCAAGGTTAATTTTAATTTTGACCGCATCTCAGTAGAGAATCTTCAAGGTAGGTTTAGCCGAGGTCAGGTAGAAGCTGCTGGAGACATTCCCATCTCTAATAAACAACAAGTAACTATCAACAATCCTCTCACTGTTAAAGCCGATCAGTTAACCATGAATCTCAAGGGACTTTACCAAGGTGGTGCTAGTGGCAATTTGCAGATCACTGGTTCTGCACTGAATCCTTTAATTGGCGGTAAGGTGAATTTGTTTGATGGTAAAGTGTTGCTGGCAGAATCTAGCAACTCTAATCAATCTGCTGATAACAATATCAATTTATCACTGATAAAAGAGAATAAGCAGAGTAAAACTGAAACTGGAAATGCCAATACCAAGTTTAATAATCTAGAAATAGAGTTAGGCAAAAATGTAGAAGTTACTCGTCCGCCAATTCTTAGCTTCCAAGCAACTGGCAATCTCATAGTTAATGGGTCATTCGCCGAACCGATACCTGATGGCACTATCCGCCTTAAACAAGGTGGAGTTAATTTGTTTACTACCCAGTTTAAGTTGGTTGGTGGCTATGAAAATACGGCAACCTTTAAATCTAGTCAACCTCGTGACCCCATCTTAGATGTGAAGTTATTTGCCAAAGTCTTAGACGTAGTTCAAAGTAGTGACTTCAGCCGTGCAAATACTGTCGGCTTAGCAGCCTTAGATAGCGTCCGAGTCGAAGCCAGTGTGAAAGGCCCCGCCAGCAAACTCAACGAAAATCTGGAACTAACAAGCAGTCCTTCACGCAGTCAAACAGAAATTGTGTCTTTGTTAGGGGGTGGGTTTGTGGATACTGAGGGACGTGGCGATAGTACTTTAGGTCTAATTAACATAGCCGGTTCAGCTGTATTTAACAACTTTCAATCAGCTTTTAATCAAATTGGTAGTGCCTTTGGTTTAAGCGAACTGCGGATATTTCCTACTATCATTTCGGATAATCCTGAAGCGGGAAAGAGTACTTCAACTTTGGAATTGGCAGCGGAGGCTGGGATTGATATTTCTAGCAAAATTTCAATTTCTAGTATTAAAATTTTGACAGCAAGTGATCCTTTTCAATGGGGTATAAATTACCGCATTAATGATCAATTTCGTGTGCGTGCTTCCACTAATTTAGAAGATGACAGTCGCGCAGTAGTGGAGTTTCAAAGGCGGTTTTAATTAAAGGGAATTGGTAATTGGGAATTGGGAATTGGATTTTAATATTAGTCATCACATCTGGCCCATTACCCATTACCCATTCCCCATTCCCCATTCCCTAACCTAAGCGATCGCTACTGCTGGTTGTGGCCAACGTCCCACTGCTTTACCAATCACCGCTAATTCTTGCATTAAGTGGTCGAAACGGTCTGGTGTTAAAGATTGGGGGCCATCTGATAAAGCTTTGGCGGGGTTGGGGTGAACCTCAATCATTAAGGAATCACAGCCGGCTGCGATCGCTGCCATTGCCATTGAAGGCACAAATTCAGACCAACCTGTACCATGACTAGGATCAATCATAATTGGCAGGTGAGTCAATTTTCGCAATACTGGCACTACCGATAAATCCAGGGTATTTCTGGTATACTGGCGGTCAAAGGTGCGAATTCCTCGCTCACATAAAATCACGTTGGCATTGCCTGCTGCCAAAATATATTCCGCTGCCATCAACCAATCTTCAATTGTTGCTGCCATTCCCCGCTTTAAGAGAACCGGTTTCGGCTGTGCGCCCACTTTTTTCAGCAAGGAGAAGTTTTGCATATTCCTTGCCCCTACTTGAACTACATCAGCAACTTCCACGATTTTATCTAAGTCGGCAGCATCCATCACTTCTGTAATAATGCCGACTCCGGTAACTTCCCGCGCCTTTGCCAATAATTCCAAAGCACTCTCGCCGTGTCCTTGGAAGGCGTAAGGTGAAGTTCTGGGTTTGTATGCGCCACCACGCAAAAACCTAGCGCCTGCTGCTTTGACACGCCGCGCCGTTTCCACAATCATTTCTTCATTTTCTACGGAGCAGGGGCCAGCAACCACTACCAAAGGATGATGTTCCCCAAACACAACGGGGCCTTCAGGGGTATCAACCACTACCTCAGAAGCTTCTCCATGTCGATACTGGCGGCTAGCCCGTTTATACGGCAGTTCTACCCGCAATACTTGCTCAATCCAAGGGCTAACTTCCTGAATTTGTAGCGGGTCTAAATCGGCAGTTTCTCCTACTAGACCAATTACTACTTTATGTTGACCGATAATTTTTTCTGGTGTCAAACCCCAGCCTTTTAGCTCATCACTAATGCGGTTGATTTCCGCTTCCGGGGAACCACTCTTCATGACTACGATCATAGTTATAGAAGTATCATAAATTTTTAGTTAGTAATGTTGAAGTTATACAAAACTTCAACATTCTAAAATGTAACAAACATCGCAGTTATCTGAATACCTGAGCGCTGAGCGTCATGTGTTCTTCTGCCGAGTTTCGCGCCAAACTGCTACCATTCGTCCCCAATTGGTACCGAATTCACCCAAGCCTAGCAGGCTTCCGGCTCTTTCTTCATCCCAAGAGGCAGAGAGAACACCATAAGTGATTCCCAACACTCCTAAACCAAAAAATCCCATATTGACCAGTAACACAGCGATGGGAGGCAGTTTAATGTCGGAGTAGATGGCAAGCAGATAACTAACTACTAAGGTGATAATACCCAAAGCTGTCGGTATACCACAGAATGCAGCCACGCGCCGAATCATCCGCTGGCTGACAACTTGGGGAATTGCCATCTCTTCTTTACTGAAGGGTGGCTGCTTGATTGCCTGTTTTTCAGGCTCTTTTGCTTTTTCTTTTGCCTGTGCTGGTGGAGTACTAGTAGCTTTTACAGGTTTTTGTTTTTGGCGCTTTTTTTTAGGTTCAAAAGGCAAGCTAGTATCGGCAGCAGGAGTTTCGCTTTGGCGCTCAGATTCTTCAGCAGACATAAGCGATTTTCCTATCCACGAATACCGAGACGAGCAATTAAGGCTTGATATTTCTCCCGGCTGTCATTCTGGATGTAAGCTAGAAGACGTTTACGCTGTCCAATCAGCTTTAACAATCCCCGCCGGGAAGAATGGTCTTTTTTATTGGCTTGCAGGTGTAAGCTGAGACGGTTAATCCGCTCAGTTAGCATAGCTATTTGGACATCGGCAGAACCAGTGTCAGTTTCATGAACCTGGTAGCTGGAAATTATTTCTTGTTTGCGCTGTTGCGTGAGAGCCATGATTAATACAATTTGTACTTATTCTAAATGTATGCAGCAGTCTCTCATAATATCACAGCCATCAAGCTGTATGTGGGATTAATATGATTGAACTGGGGACTGGGGACTGGGGAACTCGGGGCCCCCACTACCGCCAGGGAGGAGCCACTGCGGTCTTGGGGTCTCCCCAAGTGGAGTATGTGGCGTTGGGGATTAGGGGCAATGGGGACTGGGGACTGGGGACTGTGATAGTTACTGGCTTGAAAATACTTTGTGTCTTGGTGTCTTTGTGGTTTAAGATTTTTTACCACAAAGGCACAAAGAGTTTTTATTCGTTTTAGTATGCGTAGTTGATGACGGCTACTGAGAAACAAATATTTTAGCTGTATGGGCTGGTAAAGCAGTAATTATACTATTGTTTCCTACTCCTATTTTACTGTTGGTGAACCAATCTCGCCAATGTTCGGCAGTTGGAAAGTCAGGAATCTGATATTGATCTAGATTTTGGTCAGAGAAATTTGCTACAATGACGACACTCGAACCCCATTCATAACACCGATGGAATGCTAGCACTTTAGCGTCTGCATTTTCGTGGATAAACTCTATATTGCCACTTTGTAAGGCTGGAGTTTGCTGCCGTAAGGCGATGAGTTTTTGATAATACTCAAATAAATCACGATTTTCAGGGTTTGCCAATAAAGACCAAGAAATTGGCTTTGGCTGAGTTACGTCTTCACTTTTGGCTTGATATTCGCCAAACTCTTCACCCATCCACAGCATGGGGATACCCATCGCTGTCATCAGAAGAACGACTGCTAGTTTGGCTCTACTGAATGCTTCTGTGTCAAAGATACCGCGATCGCCTAGTTCTCGCAATACACGCTGGCGATCATGAGTTGCTAAATAATTGATTGTATTGATAGCAGTGGTATACCCTTGTTTTCTGGGGTCTAAAATTTCCTTTAATCTTGCTAATTCAAATTGCTCCCCAGTAATATGGGGAATCACAAAATAGCGAAAGCTTTCATGCCAACAACCATCTAATGGCCCTTCTGGTTTGACTACAGTGTTTGTATCAGGAATATGTTCGGCAATGGTGTAAAAGGGTTTGTTACCAGCATGTTTTTGCGCTTGCTTAGCCAGCCAGTCTAGAAATTCAAAGTTAGCCAATTGGCGCACGGCATCAAAGCGAATTCCATCAATGTGATATTCTTGAATCCAAAACTTCACCACGTCGCCGACATATTTCCATGCAGGCTTAACATCTAATTTTTCATCGTAATTGTTATAGTTAAACTCTGGCCCCCAGTAGTTACCTGGGTCTTCAGGATAATGCATGTGTTCGTAGTACCAGTAATTCCGGTCAATCAGCATTAATGGACATTCTTCATCTGTGTGGTTGTAAATTCCATCCATGATCACCCGAATGCCTCTACTATGACACTCGTCAATTAAGCGTTTTAAATCCTCTGTGGAACCATAACTAGATTCTGTGGCAAAGAAATGCCGTACTTTATAGCCCCAGCTATAATTCCCTGGATACTCATTGACTGGCATTAATTCAATGGCATTAATCCCTAATTCGCAAAGATAATCTAACTTTTCAATTACCCCTATATATGTACCTTTTTTGTCTGGATCTACTGCATTGGCTGTAAAATCGGCAACGTGCAATTCATATATGACTAATTCATGATTATTCTGTAAAGGTTTGTCGTCATGCTGCCAAACATAAGTATCAATAATTTTCTGACCATCTTTAATTCGCACTATACCGTGTTTTCCTTTTTCATTGACATCTGTTGCATATGGGTCAATGACATCTATCCATTCATCAGGTGCAAAATTTGGGCTTTTGGTTTGAATACGAAATTTATATTGATAAACACCGTCTTCTAATTTGACTTCAGTCCGAAAATAACCGTCTTCACTTTTTTGCATTGGGATTGGTTGCCAGTCGGAAAAAGACCCTATCAAACTAGATTGTTGATTCCGAGGAGCAAATAATTTAAATTCAATTGAGACAGCCATTTTCTACCTTTATGTTATTAATATTTTCTACTGATACAGATTCTCGATGTTGCACTGAATTTTTATGAAAACGAACCGCCAAGGACGCCAAGAACGCCAAGTAAGAAAGTATATTTATTAAGTGCAAGTTATATCAAGTTGGATAGTTAGTTATGATTACCCATGCTAAAGAAGAACAGAGGGGAGGATGCCGTAAGGCGGGTGGGATACTTGATAATTCTATAAGTAACTAAGCGAACTTGATATTAAAAGAATATTGTATCAATAGAGTTATTTTTTCAGATTAGCTTAGGGAAAACTTCTCGCTCAAGTAATAATAAATAAGCCCCCTTTCTTTCTTAAGAAGGGGGCTATAGTATTCTAGATTTTGATAGGTAAGAGATATTTAAAAGATAAATATCACTATTAAAAAATATTCCATGCCTACTCAAGTTAAATGTATCTGTTACAAGTTATACCCATTCTATGCCTCGAAACTCAGATAATATCTGTCTTTCCTAATTACGAATTACGAATTACGAATTAGTTGATTGTGGAACCAACTGGTACAGATTCGTTAACTACAGAACCATTTGTGAGAATAGGTTGGCGGGTTTTGAGGTCAAATTTGTACCCATGTGGCAATATGTGCAGTTTTGCTCCGAAAATGGCTAGCGGCTCATCTTTCAATATTTCGTGACTATTGTTATAGTGAGCTTCTGATTCATCGACAACGGTGACGCAACCTTCGCCAATGATTTCAATTTGGTCATCGGTAACTACCATAGCAGTATTTTCATCAATGCCGAATCCTAATACCGCAGGTTCGAGGATCAAGGCAGAAATTAAGCGTCCTAGGCGACCACGTTGGGAAAAATGCTGATCAATCACTACCCCAGGTAAAAAGCCCATTCCAGGCCCCATTTCGACAATTTCCATCCGAGGATTGGTTTCGGAATCGCCTTCTACAATCATTTTATCTGGCATGACGGCGGCTCCAGCACTGGTACCTGCGATGACTGCACCTTCAGCAAAACGTTGGTGAATAGCTGTGTCAATCTCGGTGTCTTTGAGGATGCTTGTGATGCGGGCTTGATCGCCTCCGGTGAAGAAAATGCCTGTAGCTTTAGCGATCGCTTCTAAAGCTGTGGATGAAGATGCATCTTCACGGGTTTCTGTATCAACTATGCGAACTTTTTCGGCCCCTAAGCGCTCAAATACTCTAATATAATTCTCTCCTACCTCTCTTGGTAATTCTGTCGCGGCTGTCAGAATCACAATATTCGCTTTTGTACCTCCAGCACGGCGAACAAACTCGCGCAGAATTTGAGAATCTCCGTCTTTATCTTCAGCTCCCCCAATAATTACCAATTGTCTTTTGGTTTGACCTTCTGCCATGATGCCTCCTGAATAAGAGTTAATTCATATTAATATCAATAAAGCATGACAATTCCTGTTATCAAATCGTCCTTTAGGAGGATTACACCGTATAAATTTAGGTTAAAAAATATATTAATTTACTGACTAATGGCTGATTACTGATGACCGACAACAGCCTCTAGAAATAATATTCTAGAGGCTTGATTTTTTTGAGGGTAGAGTGTTAATTCGGTTTCATTATGTTTTTTCAAGTACTATCAGTACTTGAGAGGTAAAACTTTGAGATGAATTACTTCAAAGTAACTCAATTTAGCTATGTGTAGTTGCATCTCCAAAAAATCTAACTTTTATGGTCAATTCCTAAAAATTCCCGCTCCTGTAGAGCAAGTTTTTTAAAAAAAGACGTGCCTGATCAAGTGGAATATGCCTAGGTTTACCTTGGTATACAATCTGATATTCTTTGATGTCCGGGCCATCACCATGTCCAGAAATCAGCTTGCAGCGAAAAGCTTCTTCAGCAAGCTGTCTTACTTCATCTCTGAGAGAAGCTTGTGTGCTATTCATTCTTTGCTGTTTCCTCAAATCTTCATTATTTAACTATATATTTTGTAAAATTAAATTACACCTTTCAAAGGTTATATATTTTATAGTTAATCTCTCTGTAAAGAGGAAACTTGATTTACTACTGACTAATGAGGATAAATTATGCCTTGAGATAGGTGAAAATGCTTAAAATTAGGTTTAAGCTAAAGTTAACCATATTTATGTCAAACCATTCCCTCGCTTGAAAATCATGTGAGCTAATCTACAATCTAGAAGTCTAAGTAACCATAACTTAGAGTCCTAATTTCGGGGTGTTTAGCAGAAGGTTTATCATCAATGGTTCAAGAAAGAAGCGCTAATTTAGTCCGTATTAATGCTAGAAGAAACGATGTATTCGATATTTTCAACTTCAAGCATTACGCTGGGCCTAACCCGTACTTGGAAACCGGGGCGCTAGTATTTGATTTTGCGGTAATTGAGTATAAAGAGCCTCTGCCTATTGAGGATTATGTTTCAATTATTAGCGATCGCTATGCCCACCTGAGCGAACAAACCTATGAATCCTATGCCCATTTGTTTGCTCAAGTTTTAAGAGAAGTGGGAAAGCTGGATATGGGTTTGCACCTCAATCGTTGGGCTGTCAAAATAGATACAAGACATGCAAGGATTAGCATCCAATCGCTACATGAACGCACAACCAGAGAGGTGGTTTATTTTGTTTGGGATTGGTTTGAAGCCATTACTCAAGACCAAGACTTCGAGTTTGATGAACAACTGGTGAAGTTACAAAACAGATTCCGGCAATCTGTGTATGGTGGCCCTACAGTATACGCGCTATTACGAACAGCCTACGAAAAAGGTATTCCCTGCTTTTATTTGTGGGAAGAAGGATTAATGCAATATGGACTGGGAAGAAAACAGATTCGGGGTGTAGCGACAACATTTAATTGTGATAGTCATTTAGATTCGGATTTCACAACCCGCAAGGATGACTGTAAAGCATTTCTCAACACTTTGGGTTTCCCAGTACCCAAGGGTGAGATTGTCATTTCCGAACATGAAGCTTTAGGAGTAGCCAGAGAAATTGGCTATCCAGTCGCAGTTAAACCCGTGGTAGGTCATAAAGGAATTGGTGTCACCGCTGACGTGCAAGACTCCAGAGAACTAGAATCTGCTTATCAAAGGGCATTTGCAGCGATTCCCGAAGACCAGCCTACGCGGATAATTGTTGAGAAAAGTATAAAAGGAAAAGATTTTCGCTTGTTGTGTGTTAATGGCAGATTCGTCGCCGCCACAGAACGCCGTCCTGCATCAGTTGTTGGTGATGGCTACTTAACAATTGCGGAATTAATTCGTAAAGAAAACCGCAAACCTGAACGTTTAGACTCACCAACCTCCCCCATGAGTAAAATTCAGGTTGATGAAGCGATGGAACTGTACCTAGATGAACAGCGTTTGTCATTGGACAGCGTTATTGAGAAAGGGCGTACTGTTTATCTACGTAAAGTTGCCAATCTTTCAGCTGGTGGTATCAGCATCAATGCCACCCACACAGTTCACGATGACAATATTATTTTGGCACAAGACGTTGCCCAGCATTTCCAACTAACTTGTCTTGGCATTGATGTCATTGCCGAAGATTTATCAGAATCTTGGAAAACCAGCAACTTTGCCATTTTAGAAATCAATGCTGCACCGGGAATTTTGATGCATCTTAACCCTTCTGTTGGTGAAAGCGTTGATGTACCTTCCCATATCCTAGAAACCTTTTTTCAGTCGAGTGCAGATGCTAGGATACCGATTATTACCTTTAATAAAATTTCAGTTCAAGAATTGCAAGAAACCATTGACCATATTCTCTTACAGCATCCCGAATGGACAGTAGGTGCAATTTGTCGTGATGCCGTTTTTGTGAATCGGTCAAAAAAAGTATTACGCCCTGAATACAACACTAATGTTCAAACTTTGCTACGTAATCCCAAATTGGATTTACTGATTGCTGAGTACCATGATGAAATCCTAGAAACAGAAGGTATGTTTTATCAGGGGAGTAATATGGTAGTTCTGGATAACCCCACCGAAACAGAAATGACGCTGGTGCGGGATGTCCTTGACGGTTCTACTGTAGTGATTAGGAAAGAAAACGACATTTCCATCCGTCGCAAAGGGCTAATTGAAGACTATAGCTTGGGAGAAGATGAACCATTTACACGGGTTTATTTGAAAGAAATCGGCACAATTTCGTAATTTTTTCAACGCAAGTAACGCAGAGTCATAACCTTGTATAGGTAGCCGTCATCAACTGCGTATACTACAACGAATAAAAACTCTTTGTGACGGGCAGTTTGACGCCAGTTGCTACAACGGAGGGAACCTCCGCAACGCACTGGCTCCTCAAGTCGGGGAACCCGCCCACGCAACTGCCCTCGCCTTTGTGTCTTTGTGGTTCTTTGATTTTTTACCACAAAGGCATCAAGGCACAAAGTTTTTTAAGCGGCGTACAGCTTTAGATGTTAAAAGTATATTTTATTACATTAAATTCGGTAAGTTTCTTAATTTAGCGATAAAAATAAGGTAGGCCGATCGCGTATTCTTTGATGTTGCCTGGGTTTTTACACAGAACTGCAAGATATAAAAGAAGACGCGAAAGGTTAGTGTAAGTATTTTAAAGCCAAAAAATAGCAGAAAATCTAGCGATCGCCGAAGCTGAACATGTTTCCCAAGTGATTGCTACTTCCATCACCCACGATGCTTATTACGAGCAAAAATTTATTTCTCTTGAATATTCGGACGAACTGCAAGACTACATCACTAAAAGAGGGCAGCAAATTTGTAATTGAAATACCGATTCATCAACCTGAACCAATGTCGAGTTGGGATACCAAGGTTACTCACCGTCTCTGAATTTAATCTACTCAACTCGTCTGACTTCAAATCCTCGCAAACCTTCTGGTTGTTCGTACTCAATCACAACCTCTTTCACCACGGCCGCAGGTGGCCCGGAGTGACACCAGCGAATCATCTCTTCCACTACCTCCCGCGCCCCTTCAAAGACTGCTTCTACACGGCTATCGGGGAGGTTTCGCACCCAACCTGTTAATCCCAACTGGCTAGCTGTATCCACAGTGGCATAACGATAGCCGACTCCTTGGACTCGGCCAGAAACGAATACATGGGCGCGGATTAGCTTTGGCAAGGATGTGGAATTCTGCATAGACTGGTCAATTGTTTACGAGATCCAGTCTACCTAGTTTGTGAATGCACAATCTGTTTTTAACTCTAACTTGTATAATTAATCGCGATCGCGATCGCGACGACGCCTGTAGTGGCTGTCTTCTTCATCGAAAGCGGCGGAAAACTTAATCCCCGTGTGGGTGGGGTTTTTCATAGTTTGTCTAATGCTTGTTGTGGATAAATCTTCCAGCAGGTGTAGATATCGATAACGATAAAATCATTTTTATGCCTAGCAATTTCTTAATTAAGGTAATAACAAAATGCTTTTCACCACATAGTTGCTGTATTATCAACATCTTAGATACTTGCATCCCAATTCCCCATTCCCAATTCCCAATTCCCCCAATTCTAATTACTTATGTCTAATCTGCCACCACTCAACACAGAAACTATTTGGGCAATTCTCGACGATAAAATTGATGATATTACGGTCAATCAATTGGTGTGGTACTATTTAGGCTATCGTTATGACTCTTCATCTGAAAAATGGGACAATAGCGAAGTTGCACAAGAATGGCGAGATGAGTACCAAAAGCCGCCAGATTTTATCGATAGTCGCCCTGCAACAGTCAAGTTAACTCGTTCTATTCCCACAGAAAACAAACAATTACTAAAAGAAAAACTTGGTTTCAAAGGTTACAAAATCGGTGAATTTGGGCCTCGACAGACTCGCAGGGCGACAGCAGCCAACTGGCTATTAAGCTATTTGCAACAAAATAGCGATAAATTTGAGTAATTTGTGATAGCAAATATTCGGTATTGTATTACCGAATATTTGCTATTTTGGTGAAAAATAATATTTAATTGATTATTTTTAAATTTACATCAGGTGATACTAGGCAGCTACTTATAAAGTCTAACTAGCATAATTTAAACAGTTTTTCAACAATAAATAATCTATTTATAGAGTATAGTTTCATTCGTAAGATAGAGGAATTCTTGATATAAGTATTTCTGGAGACTGATTGGCAAATTGATTATTTATTTAGAAAATAATCAATATTGAGATTAAATATTCCAAACAATAATATGGCAAAACCAATTGAATTTAACTTATTTGCGCCTTACAACAAAGGAGCCACGCTAATAGGTTCTTTTTCTGATTGGCAAGAAATTCCAATGGAGAAAGGCGAAGATGGTTATTTTCGTACAACTGTTGAATTAGAAGATGGCGAATATGAATATAAATTTCGTGTTCAGTCAAACTCATGGTTTTTAGAACCAGAACAGTGGGTTGATGTTACAGATCCTTATGCAACTGATATTAATGAGTTGAGTGGCCAAGATAATGGTATTGTTCGGATAAAAGACGGAGAAAGGATTGTCGATACCTACGTTTGGCAACACGATGATAAACCTTTACCTGCTGACCACGAGTTAGTAATTTATGAATTACATGTAGGCGACTTCTCTGGTGGCGAGGATGATCCTTATGCTAGAGGCAAGTATAAACACGTTATTGAAAAGTTAGATTATTTGTGTGATTTGGGAATCAACGCCATTGAGTTGATGCCAGTAAAAGAATATCCTGGTGATTATAGTTGGGGTTATAACCCTCGTTATTTTTTTGCAACTGAATCTAGTTATGGTGCCACAGCTGGATTAAAGCAGCTCATTGATGAGTGCCATGCTAGAGGTATTCGTGTGATTATGGATGGTATTTATAACCACTCAGAAGCATCCAGCCCGTTAACTCAAATTGACCATGATTATTGGTATCATCATTCTCCCCGTGACCCCGATAATAGTTGGGGCCCTGAGTTTAATTACGAACATTATGACGAAAATTTAGATACTTATCCTGCACGTAAATTTATTGGCGATACCATACGTTTCTGGATTGAAGAATATCATATTGATGGTATTCGCTATGATGCAGCGCGGCAAATAGCTAACTACGATTTCATGCATTGGGTTGTTCAAGAAGCTAAAAATACAGCTGGTGCTAAGCCTTTTTATAACATTGCCGAACACATTCCTGAAACTACCAGCATCACTAATGTAGACGGCCCAATGGATGGTTGCTGGCACGATAGTTTCTATCACTGTATTTTAGAACATATCTGCGGTGATACATTCGATTTGGAGCGCCTTAAAGATGTGATTGACTGTAAGCGTCAAGGCTTTTTGGGTGCTACGAATGTAGTAAATTACCTGACTAATCATGATCACAACCATCTGATGGTAGAGTTGGGCGATCGCCAGATTTTTGACGAAGAGGCCTTTAGGCGAGCTAAACTGGGGGTAGCTATTCTCATGACCGCTGTAGGTGTACCCCTAGTTTGGATGGGCGAAGAATTTGGGGAGTACAAGCCCAAACAACAAGAATCAGCGAAAATCGATTGGACACTATTAGGTAATGATCTAAATCGTGGCTTGTTTGCATACTACTCAGGTTTGATTAATTTGCGGAAAAATAATCATGCCCTCTACACAGAAAATATAGATTTCATCCATGAAAATGCAGAAGCTAAGGTATTAGCTTACAGCCGTTGGAATGATGAAGGTTCTCGTGTTGTTGTGGTGACAAATTTTTCAGAAAACTTCCTAGCTGGCTACCATGTTCCTAACTTTCCCTGTGGTGGAACATGGCACGAATGGACAGGTGATTATGATGTCGAAGCTGGTGACGATGGCATTATAACTGATATCGGGCCATACGAAGCCAAAGTGTTTGTTTGGCAGTAAGAAAATACATCTTTACTGAGTCAGCAGTCTCATAAAGTATAAAGGGGGAGATAATGCCCCCTTTTCTGTTATGAAAATAAAAGAGTTATTATCAGCATTTATTGACATATTTGTCCAAATTATAATCAGAATTTTGTTAATTAGTTAACTCTTATGTCTATCCTGATTAAGGTAAGTTAAACTTTTTTAAAAAATTATTCTTATCTCTGTGCTTTATGCATCCATGCAGTTATATTAATTACTTTTTAATCATTGTGACCCAGAGAACGCAGAGATAAGAGCTAATTGACATAACGACTCTAATGTCTTATGTCTTGGGTTGATGTTGTATCTTTTCATTTAAAATATGTGTATGATTTTTCGCTCATAGACGAAATAGCAAAGTACACATGACTCACTCCATGCACCATCAATTATCTAACACTAACATCAAGCATTCTCACGTATTATTAACTCCTAGTGAGGTAAAATCAAGATTACCTTTAACGAAATCGGCTGAACAAACTGTTTTAAAATATAGAGAAGAAATACAAAATATCCTGGATTTTCAGGATAGAAGAAAATTTATAGTGGTTGGGCCATGCTCAATTCACGACCCCAAAGCAGCACTTGAATATTCACAAAAGCTGAAAGCTTTGTCTGAACGAGTGCAAGACAAATTACTATTGATCATGCGGGTTTACTTTGAAAAACCAAGAACAACAGTAGGATGGAAAGGATTAATTAATGACCCTGATATGGATGATTCTTTCCATGTAGAAAATGGTATATTAATTGCACGTCAACTACTGTTAGAAATTACAGAATTGGGACTACCTACTGGCACAGAAGCATTAGACCCAATTATACCTCAATACATTAGTGAACTGATCACATGGTCTGCGATCGGGGCACGCACGACTGAATCACAAACTCATCGGGAAATGTCCAGTGGACTTTCGATGCCCGTGGGTTTTAAAAATGGTACTGATGGTAATATTCAAGTGGCTTTAAATGCTTTACAATCAGCTAAAAATCCTCATCATTTTCTAGGAATTAATCATAAAGGACAAGTCAGTGTCTTTCAAACTAGAGGTAATGCCTACGGTCATGTAATTTTGCGAGGCGGTAATCAGCCTAACTTTGATCCTGTGAATGTCCAACAGGTAGAAGATAAATTAAAAGAAGCGAATTTACCACCAAGAATTGTGATTGACTGTAGTCATGGCAATACTAACAAAAACTATAAATTGCAAGCTGCTGTGTTGGAGAATGTAATTCAACAAATAGTAGATGGCAATACATCAATAGTGGGGATGATGCTGGAATCAAATTTGTATGAAGGTAATCAACCGATGACTGGCACAAAAGAGGAATTACAATATGGAGTTTCTGTAACTGACAAATGTATTAGCTGGGAAGAGACAGAAAAAATCATTTTAGCTGCCTACGAAAAGCTTTAGGGGAGTCACCTCCGTGGGCGGGCAATGCCCGACAGCCAAAGGGAGTGGCGTGAGCCAGTGCGCTCTTGTGGTTGAAAGACAGTCTTTGCATCTGGCGTTATGCACTGCCCACAACGATTATAAAACTTGATGGCAGGGGCTTGCTCGAAGTGCGATCGCACAACACCACAACAAGAGTAGATTGGGGAGACACTCATGTGCGGGTTCTCCCCGCACCGTTACCATCCACGCCAGCTTTAGTTTTTAGCCTTAACTGAACTGTATTCCATTATTGAATACGGTAAATGCAACTAATCTATGTACGGTTTACCCAATTGTTATGTGATTTTTCTTCAATTACATTACTTGTAGAGAGAAGAAAAAAGCAAACAAAACTTCTCTATATAAAATAAAGGTTTGGTAATTGCTGAATTACCAGAAACCTCTAAATCACCTCTAAAACTTTGTTCGATTACCCCTCAAACGAATTAGAAAGTTAAGGAGAAATTGATATATGGCACTTATTCGTTGGGAACCATTCCGAGAAGTAGAAATTCTGCGTCGTCAAATGGATCAGCTTTTCTCTGAGCTTGCAGCAGTTGAACGAGGTAATTCAGATATTCCCTCATCACGCCAAACTGCATGGGTTCCTGCTGTTGAATTACATGATAAAGGTTCTTTTTTACTATTCAGAGCTGAACTTCCAGGTGTAGAGGGTAAAGATCTGGATATTCAAGTCACTCAAGACGCAGTTTCAATTGCTGGTGAGCATCGTTACGAGAAACAATCTGAATCTAACAATAGCATTCGTTCTGAATTTCGCTATGGCAGTTTTCAAAGAGTAATTCCTCTGCCTACCAAAGTTCAAAATCAACAAGTTAAGGCAGACTTGAAAAATGGAATTTTAACTCTGACTTTACCCAAACTAGAGCAAGAACAGAACAAGGTAGTTAAAATTAATTTAGGTCAATCCCAAAGTGCCACAACTACCATAGAACCGGGTAATGGTAACGCATAACCCAATACTGCATCACAGCCAAGTGTTCAATCTGCTGAATTAAAATACTCTGTTCTGTGTTTTAAGAATTCCTCTATCTTTGGATAAGGTAAGTTTTAATATTAACCCCAGCTCAACTCATCGGCTGGGGTTTTTTGTTGTTGAACTCATAAAAAAGTTGGCGTTGCCGAATTGAGGTTAATACCAATTCTCTAAAATGAGGCAACACATTCAAACCCCGAAAGCCATGCCATATCTGAGTAGAGACGATTCGGCGAATCGTCTCTACAATTACGAATTACCCTTACGGGTGACGCTCGCAAGCTCGCTAACGCTGCGCTAACGGCAGTTACTCCACTTGGGGAAACCCCAAGACCGTACTGCCTCACGAATTACGAATTACGAATTGGTATAAAACCCTCTCTTCTACAATCTGCTGTCATTATTTAACTAGAGGCAACATCAGTGGCTAGCCAAGCGCGTAGCACTTCTGCAACCGACCAAGCTTGAGCGATACAACCTTTAGGTTCTATGGGTAAGTCACCATTGAAGATTTCACTGATGGTTCCTAATCCGGCATTTGTTATATGATGCTTGATGGGTTCTAGGAACTGACGAGCTAATGCTGGGTCTTGGAAAACGTTGAAGTGAGCAAGAACAAATGGCCCAATCAGCCATCCCCAAACAGTTCCTTGGTGATAGGCTTTGTCACGGTGATATTGATCTCCTCCATAAAAACCTTCGTATTGAGGGTTATCAGTAGCTAGGCTACGCAAACCGTAAGAAGTGAGAAGAGTTTGTCCGCAGACTTCAACTACTTTTTGCTGTTGTTCTGGGGTGAGAGGACTTTTTGGTAAGGATACGGCAAAGATTTGGTTAGGTCGTAATAAGTCGTCGTTACCAGTAGGACTATCCAAGACATCGAAACAATAACCCTTGGCACTATTCCAAAACCGCTGAAATCCTTGTAGAGTTGCCTTGGCAAGTTCATCGTACTTTTGGGAAGGTTTTTGCAGATGTTGGGCAAATTCTGACATGGTTTGTAAAGCGTTATACCAGAGCGCATTAATTTCTATGGGTTTACCAATGCGAGGAGTAACTACCCAATTCCCTACTTTGGCATCCATCCAAGTGAGTTGCACACCGTCCTGACCAGCATAAATTAATCCATCTTGAGGATCGAGCTTGATTTGATAACGCGTTCCTTGAATGTGTGCGTCGATAATATCGCTGAGTTTGGGAAACAGTTCTTCTAATAACTGCTTGTCTTGAGTGGCGGTATAATAGCTACGAATTGCTTCAAAAAACCACAGGGTCGCATCAACGGTATTGTAGTCATTGTCTGTTAGTTCTCTGTTACTATCAGGAAAAACATTCGGCAACATGCCGCGATTAATGTATTTAGCAAAGGTGCGAAGAATTGAGCCTGCAATTTCTTTTCGACCGGTAGCCAGAGTTAAACCAGGTAGACTAATCATGGTGTCGCGACCCCAATCGGTAAACCAATGGTAGCCTGCGATAACAGTTTTACCATCTGGATTATCTGGTAGTGGCCGATCAACAATAAACTGATCGGCAGCAAGTACTAATTGATTTACCCAATCAGGAGTTTGGTTAATTTTGGGATTAGCTACTTGCCAACGTTGTATCAATTTTTGTTCATATTGATTGCGCCTTTCTAAGGCAGCAGCACCATTTAAATTAGGATTGGTTTCAGTGCTGGCTACAAAGGTGAAAGTTCCTCCTGGGGGAATGGTGGCTTGAAAAGTGCCTGCAAATAGATTATCGTCAATGTAATCTAACCCGCGATCGCGTTCTGCTGTTAACACAAAATTTCTATACCAGTCGTCCCCACTAGCAGGCACAATACTAGCATTATCAGCTAATAAAAAGAATGTTCTCGCTTGGTTAAAAGCTTTGATACCTAGTCCATTCGTAATACTATCAATTTTCATCCTCCAACTTCCAGCTTGAGTTTTGCTATGATAATCCCGATAGTTAACTAAAGCTTTGATTGATAGAGTTAACGGTTGACTGGCTCGTTTCAATTGATAGTGAATATATGTTGTGTCTGCTCTTGGTTCCATCCAGATGCGCTTTTCTAACAGAGCATCTTCAAACACAAAATCCCATACAGGAATTGTTCCTTCTATGCGAAATCTTTCGATATTCACATAACCATCAGGATTAATCAATTCCCCAGCCCATCGATTAGTGTAAAGACTATAGGAATGATTATTATACTGTGCAGTTTCATCAAGTTTGGTGAGTAATACTGTACGTTCTACTGGCGGTTTGAGTGCTGCTACAAGTAAGCCATGATAACTTCTTGTCAGAGTACCTGCTACTGTGCCAGAAGCATAACTACCCTTACCATTAGTTACTAACCACTCTCGTGCCTCTCCTGTAGCAAGATTTCCACAGATTTCGCGGCCAAATTCAATGCTCATGCAGGTTTTTCCTAAAATTCAACTACAGTAATCATTTATGAGCGGGAATCTGATTCCAAATATTTATTTTTGGCTTGAACAACTTGTGTTAATTACTTGCACACTGACTTGTGAGGGTTATCTTTGGTCATTTGTCATTTGTCATTTGTAAATACAAATGACTAGTGACAGTATTTACTGAATATAGTGCAAGATGTCAACGCATTAGCTTAATGAGATTCGACAGTCTTTAAAAATCTTGAACAGACAGAGTTTACCTCGCTGATTAGGTATTTTCGATTCTGAAAATATCACATGTTGTGACGAATACCGTAGTATAGTTAATATTGTTTTAACAAGTTATTAGCTTTATACTAATATCATGTCTGGTTAATTAGTTATGATTCCCACAGTCATTACACCCCACCCCTAACCCCTCCCCGTTCACGGGGAGGGGAAACAAAGCGTAGCTTTGGTGGGGTGGGGTTCTTCGATTTTAATAAGTAATCAAGCGGACATTATATAACAGTTAGGGAGCATCCGTTAGGTTGAGATATTTGTAGAGGTTGTTGACTTTAAATTATTGAATTGGGCACAGTGGCTGCTTCCTTGCTCCCTTAATGATCAGTCTTTAATTGGACACGATATTACAACCCATGCTCCTTAAACCATACCCAGAGACGTTTCCAACCATCACGAGCGTCTTTTTGGCGATAAGAAGGACGATAATCGGCAAAAAAGGCGTGGGGTGCATCGGGGTAAACGATGATTTCAGATTTGCTGCTGTTAGATTTTAAGCGATCGCGCATCTGCTCGACTGTATCTAAAGGAATACTCGTATCTTTGCCACCGTAGAGTCCAAGAACGGGAACAGAAAGCTTTGAGGCAATATCAACGGGATTCTGGGGCTGAAGTTTGGTTGCATTAGCTACCAGTCGACCGTACCATGCCACACCTGCTTTTACCTTAGGATTGTGTGCGGCGTACAACCAAGTAATCCTACCACCCCAGCAAAAGCCGGTTATCCCCACTTGATCAGCTTTTCCCTTAGCTGACTTCACTGCCCAGTCTACTGTAGCATCGAGGTCAGATAGTACTTGGGCATCTGGCACTTTTGCCACAATTGGGCGAATTTCGTCTATACTGCTTAATTTAGAGACATCGCCTTGACGGACAAATAATTCTGGTGCGATCGCTAGATATCCCAACTTGGCAAAACGCCGACAGATATCTTGGATATGCTCATGTACGCCAAAGATTTCTTGAATCACTAGCACTATCGGGAATTTTTCACTAGTGGCAGGCTGCGCCCTGTAAGCTGGAATTTGACCATCTGGAACAGGAATTTTCACTGCACCCGCGATTAATCCTTTTGTATCGGTGGCGATCGCGTTAGCAGAAATCGGTTGCACTGCCAGAGCAAAACCTGTCGCAAGGGTAGCAGTTGCGATAAAATTGCGGCGCGTTATTTCTTTTATCATCTTTATGCCTTGAGCTAGCCGGGTTCAATCTTCTTTTTTTAAGGTATGGTCAACTTCAGTCAGCAGTCAGCAATGCACAGTTTAAATTATTGGATACTACAAATAATGGTATCTATTTAGATCAACTAACAATTAGTTTTACACAAATTTCAATTACCACATATTTTATTGTATCGGCTAAACAAAGGAAGTCCCTTCAGATAACGCTTGTGACCCTCCATAACTTGCTAAGGTTACAGTCGCCTACTTTGGGCTAACTGTTCCACGCACATAGGATCAATGACAATACGGTTCGGTTAAAGGGGAAAGGGGAAAGGGAAAAGGGGAAGAAAAACCTTTAACGCAAGCCTAGTAACCTTTTCTCCAAACCCTATTGTGAGTTTAAAATGCTTATCCGACCCCAAGATCGCAGTGACTCCACCCTGCGGGTTTGCCGTTAGGCGTTCTCGAAGAGTAGCCGCAGAAGCGTCTACAGCACTCAGCACTCAGCACTTTGCTATACCAGTCAGAAACTTAACTTATAATCAAAACAACTTGCCTTCAGGAGATTGACTCAATGGCATATATCTCCCCAAAAACCCTTACATTTGAAGATTTTCTCTCCCAATACCGAGACAATCCCCGCTATGAACTGGCAGACGGAGAATTAATTGATATGGAACCAACTGGCCCTCACGAAACGGTGAGTGGCAAACTTGCAACCCAAATTGGTATCTACCTTGTTGCAGAACAACTCCCCTGGTTTATTCCTCGCACTTGTTTAATTTATCCCTTTGCAGATACAGCTACAGTTCGTCGTCCTGATGTCGTGGTTCTTGATGAAACCGTTCTTGACCGTGAACCTCTTTGGCAGCGAGAACCCGTAATTACTCTTGGACGCTCAATTAAACTGGTAGTGGAAGTCGTTAGCACCAACTGGGAAACTGACTATGCACGGAAAGTTGAGGAATATGCGCTTTTAGGCATCCCTGAATATTGGATTGTGGATTATCGAGGATTGGGCGGTGTGGCATTTATTGGTAAGCCCAAACAACCTACCTTCACTGTTTGTCAACTAGTTGAGGACACTTATACTCAACAACAATACCGATTGAACCAATCAATTAATTCACCGCTTTTGCCTGGTCTTCAACTTCGCTTAGATGATATTCTGCCTCGTTCAGTGTAGGTGCAGAACAACAGTGAAAAGCGATCGCTTAAACTAGTGGAAGTCGTTAGTACCAACTGGCGATTCTGAGCATTATTGACTGCTGCACTATGATTAAAATTTTTACCATAGCTTCATTATCTGCTTTTATATTTGCTGCTACTACTAATTTATTGTTAGTGCAGGCAGTCACAGCTAAACCAGTACAGACAAAAAAGCAAGCTAATCCAGCAAAACCAATCAACTCAGAAGTACGAATCTATCCTGCAAATAATAACCTACCAGCAAGTCGCTTGATAACCATTGAAAGTGTTATCAAAAAGTCTAGTAAGATGCGAATAACAGAAGCAAAACTGACAACCTATGAGGAGTTTGCATCACAAACAGGACAGTACAAATCATCGATTTCTACCGACAGAATGGTGTGGATAGTGACTGGTTTTGTCCAAGGAGAATTGAGAATGGCCAGAGGTAGAATTGTCTGTACTGATAATGCCAAAATTGTGCAAGTAATCGATGCAGAAACCGGTGATTCTTTTGGTAGAACTATTTACTGTACCCCAAACAACGAGATAAATTTTATGCACATACCCCAGACACCTTAAACCAACCAATTAACTCGCCGCTTTTGTCCAGTCTCCAACTTTGCTAAAATGAGATTTAGTCTAGTTAAGGGTTGAGTGTCCGTAATTACGCTTTTTGCGATCGCCCCGTTTAACCCTATCACCAGAACTGCCTAGAAGCGGGAGCAACGCGCAAAGAGCGTCGTAAAATTGACGGCGATTAGCAGAATAAGCTAACAAAACTTGGAGATTTTTAGAATGAAATGGACACTTGAAGAAGCCCAAAAACAGCTATCCTTAATAATTAATGCGACTAGTCAAGAACCTCAGTTAATCTACACTCAAGAAGAATTAGTGGCTGCTATTGTAGATCCTGAGCTTTTTAAAGAATTTTTAAACTGGCGACAACAAGCTGCGAAAACATCTCTAGCTCAAGTCTTTAAAGAACTTCAACAGTTATGTGCCGAAGAAAATTATAGTTTAGAGATACCAGTACGAAGTGATCGCCACAATCCTTTTACTGGCGACGAAAATGAGCAGTCTTTGTGACACTAATATTATCAGTGAATTAACTCGACTGATACCAAATCCAGGGGTGACAGCATGGATAAGTACAGTAACATCAATTAACTTAAGCGTTATTACAGTTGAGGAAATCTATTATGGTTTAACAGCCAAGCCTAATGCTAGAATCCAAGCTTGGTTTGAAAACTTTTTGACAACTCACTGTGAAATTTTACCTATTACCTCAGAAATTGCCAAGTGTTCGGGTGAATTGAGAGGCTTTTTGAGAACTCAAGGTAAACCGCGCTCGCAAGCTGATATACTTATCGCCGCAACAGCTAAAATACATTCCATGACTCTTGTTACTAGAAATATTAAGGATTTTGAGGGTTGTGGTATATCTACATTGAATCCCTTTGTTTGAATATTTCTATATAAAGAGTGCGTAGGCATAGCCCGTCGTAGACATCGCCTGGTTTAACTCTATCACCAGAAGTGCGTAGACGCTGGATCAGCGATAACCAATAATTACACGTTTAGCGATCGCTATTAAAGGATAGAGCTAAAATTGAAATATATCAATATGTAACAGAGTTTAAAGATGTTTAATGCACTAGAGTTTCAAGCAAAAATTCAAAATGGTTTAATTCAAATCCCCGATGAATACAAACAAGAACTCAGTGAAGGAGATGATATTAAAGTAATTGTTTTAGTTAAGAAAAAATTATTGCGAAAAAAAGACATAATTGATGAATTGACTGAAAATCCTGTTCAAGTGAATGGTGTACTCAGCCGTGAGGAAATATATAGTCGCTAGTTATGACTACAGGTTTAACCCAAGTGCAAGAAAATGCTCATGACTTCAAGGGTAATCAAGGTTTAAAGAGAGGTTTGCTGTTTGTGTTCTTAGTTTTCAAGAATTGGTGAAACGCCAAGAGAGATTGCTGCACTTGTAAGAGTATGCAGTATTGATTTTCTTCAACTTGCTTCAAAGGTTGCTTCCGGCGGTTCTTGATCTATTCCGTCTCTGGTTACTTGATCTAAGACCTGAATTATTAGACTTTATTAATTTTAACTCCTGATTGACCAGCGAGGTTATTAGCTTAACCGAATCGTCTAAGTTTTGGTTCATGGTATCACTTACAGCTTTTTCAAGTCCTGGTATGTCTTCAGCTTTTCTAATTTGCTGTGTGGCAAATTCTACAAATTTCTTTTCGTGTTCTGCGATCAAAACTTTGTTGTCTAGATTAGGAATACTTGCGTTGAATTGTTGTACTAATGCTTCAGAATTAGATAATTCCTTAATGTTATTTTCTAAATCAGAACGAACTTGGTTACTTATTGTATTGTATTCAGGATAATTGTCCAATTTTTTCATTGCTTCTAGTGCATCTGAAAATGTTTTCAAGTATGTCAATTTGGTTCTAATATCTATGTATAGATTACGGCGAATAGCATCATCAAGAATTTGTTGTGTTAACTCAGACTGTGCAATTGTAGAGTAGCTACCTGGAATCATAGCTACCTTTGTAGCTCTCAAAGGAAGCGGATTAAGAACTATACTACTCCGAATTGAATCAAAAATTTTTTCTCCATGTTTTGCCAGAATGTAGGGAGTTTCCATGTTTGAACTAACTAACCCAGGTGACTGCTCAAAAGTTTTTTTCATAGTCAGACCATTAACTACACTTCGTCCATAATCAAAAATTCCTTGGACTACTGACCCTATCTGTTCTGGCCAAGAACCCTGAACTTGTGTAGGCGAAGTCGTTCCTGGCGAGGGAGTCGGCAGAGGAGTCGGATCTTGTACAATATTTATTATGAAATTTTTAGCTTTAGATTCTGGTAGCAATACTTCAAAATTTTCGTCTTCTCTGACTTCCTCACATAGCTTAGAAAGAACGTTAGTATCATTTTGGCATAATTGTCTAGGAGTGTTTCCATATACTACAGTCACTGTGGAAAAATAGAAAAGAGTAGCTCCTAAAAGAAATTTGGTGTGTTTCAACATATTTCGCTATTTATCTCACTTAAACTACAAAGTATTGCTCGAAAAATTTAATATTTAGTTCGATGACGAACTTCTTATTTTTTCTAATATCAGAACTATACACCTTCCAAAAATCAACCCCCCCAGCAGATGAAAACCAACATCAATTAGGAAACTGAAACCACCAATACTACATTTGAAACCTGGTGGTAAAGTCTCGCTAGGTTTAGGCATAACTGCCGCAGAAACACTACTAAAAGCTAAACCAGCACCCACTCCAGCAATCAGTAGTTCTAATTTTTTTTCTCGTTCTTGAGCCTTAGCTTCATGCTCCCGATCGTGTTTTGCCTTTTTATCTTCTAATTCAGCCTGATCAACTGCAACCATACCTCGAATTGTATCAATTAGTTGTTGAAGTAACTTAGCATCAGGTTCTAGATACTGCCGCTCAATTTGTAACTGAGCTTCATACGTATTGTGGGTTAGTTCTATAAATTCTTCTAAGAATGATAAATTGTTATGTGGCAACTTTCTTAGTTTTTTATAGCTAGATTCATAGTTCTTAATATTGGTAGCAATCGTAGTCTCGTAATCTGCTATGTACCATAGGCATTTAGAATAGTCAATTGCTTTTGTAGCCAGTATTGCTAATAATTTTTTGAACTCTTTAAGTCGATCTTCAAGTTTGTAGGATTGATTTGTTGCAATATTCTCGAAGTTCTTAACGTATTCTTCCAATTGGCTGTAGAGATTTTTGGCTTCGTTATTATACGGTTGATAGTCGTTATAGGCAGATAATATTTTGTGGCGGGCGCAAAGTAAAGTCAGTAAATGCGGAAATACCTGCTTGAATTGCTTCTCTGTTGGAGTGTATTGATTTATAAACCAAATCAAAAGGTGGCATCGTTTGGATGAATCTATTTCCAGAGTTTCATATTCAAAAATTAGGTTATTTAGTAGCTTTCCCTTACTATTAAGTTCAAGTTGAATACCATCAACCATAAGTTGGGCAACATAATCATCTGCTAATTTCTCTAATTGCTCATCGTCTTCACAAGGTGCGGCAAGTTTGCCATATAGAAATAAAGTTTGACCTATAGATGCTTGGATATATTGAGGCGGCAAAAGTTCTTTTGGATTAAGCTGCTTTAGCTCATTTATAGATATAGTATCATCACATGACAAAGTGAGGTCTATAGCGTAAGTGTCGTGAAGCCGAAAAGCGCCGAGTTCGCCATTGAGTTTTAAATTTTTGCCTGTTATAGATCTAATCAGATCAAACTTAAAATCTTTATTTTCTGGTTTAAGCAAGCTTCCCCGTTGAAATATCAATTGGTTTTCTGCTGTTGGCTCATACTCACCGTGTGAATTGTAGCAGATTAATTTTTGTTTAAGGTTTTGCAGTAGAGAGATATTGAGAGTTTTTCCTAGTTCTACCAACCCTTCCCAAATTTGATCGGCTTCGTCTGAGAGCTGCTCTGCTCCTTTACTAATGTCAGTTCGTAGATGGTAGGCGTACAGGGTAAGACTTGCCTGAGCTAAGACTGTTTTGCTCATTTATTAGGTAGGAATGATTATGGTTGGTTGCGAGGTTTGTCTTGGGAAGGTAGTTTTCTTTGGGGAAACCTATTATTTAACTCGGCTTTAATTTGCTCTACTGTAAGCTCAGTTTTATAACCTCCAGGTGCGCGATCGCTTCCTAGAATAGAGGAAGGTATCTGTGTGAAAGCATTGTAGATTTCGGGGTATTTTTCACACCATTCAAATATTGCATCTGATATTTGCTCAATATCATCTGGGAGATTGGGTAATATATTGGCTATGGAAGCGGAAATTTCATCTGTAAATAGTTGAAGATTCTTTTGTGAAAAATCAATAAAATCTCTAATGGTTTGTGCATGTGAAGTCATTTGCTTACTCCTTTATTTACCAATAGCGCAGAATGCAGCCCAATAATAGGGTTTGTAAAATGGTTTCTCATTATTTTTTTCATATTGATTAAAAATCTTGATTAGATTTACTTTATTAGTATGGCTGAGGGGCAGATTCTCGATCCTCTGCATCAATTCTGTATTTGTTACATCCCGCAACCAGCACTGAGCTTGGTTGAGCGCAATTGCTACTGCACCCTCTTCTGGTTGAAAAGGCTTCTGCCTATGCTCTGTTAAGTTTTCGTAAAATTTGCTCATCAAAAAGGCAGTAGAAATGTCATCTACTCTCCAGAGACTAGCTACAACGCTGGGACTGCCTGCAAACATGAAGCCACTGGGTAAACCAATGTATTCATCACTGATGCTATCAGGATCTACCATGCCTGTTTCGCAAGCAGAAAGAGTGACAAGACGGCATTGATCAAGAGTCAGTTCAAAAATTTCGCGTAGGGTAAGTCGTCCATCTTCTTCTAGTTGTTGATCTTTCGCTGAGGATTTGTGTTCTGGCTCATATTCGGCTAATAAGAGTGCTGATTCTACAGGAGATTTTAGATCAAATTTACCATGACAAGCAAAGTGGCAACAATGAGATGAAAGCAACTTATCACTCTCTTTGAGGGCAACTTCGCTAGCATTTTCCTGTTTCAATACTTCAGAATCAGAAAATAATTTACAGATAGCGTCAACTTCTAACTTGGCATAATCCAGGGACTTTAAATTAGCATTTTTGGGATTCTGTATAGCGAACAATTCTCTAAATTCAGTACGTTGTAGTCCTTGGCTTATTTGCAGCAATTGGCAACTAGGAGCATAACCTACGCCTCCCTTAAATTTGTCTAAAAGGCATTGATCTTGTTTTTCAGATAAAGGTAGAGCATGAAGAGGCAACAAGTGCAAGAAGCGATGGGGAACTAGTATCAATCGATCGCAGGTTTTAGGAATATGAGAAAGGATGTCGTTTATGTGCAGAATCTCTGCTAGTTGTTGAAAGCGAATAGTTAGTCCATCTTCCCACTGCTTTTTTAATTCTGCTTTTTTATTATTATTTTCCTGATTATCATCTTTATATTCTTTTAGCCTCGGTGCGTAGTATGCCTCGAAATATTCTTTACACCATTTAATTAAATTATCTAAGTCTTCAGATGAAGATGCCCAAAAAGGAGGTTCTTTTTTGATCTTCCACTCTTCATTGTGGGTAATGATAAAAGTGATAATTTGATTATTGGTGATATACCACTCAATGATTGCAGTATGTTGACCAACAAGGGCTTTAATTTCGCTAAAAGAAATTTCATTAAGCTTTTGGGTAAATTTAAAATTTGGGTCTATTTTGTTGATTTTCTGTATTAAATTATCTCGTTTTTGCATCAATTTTTCTAACTCTTTGTTGATGCATTCTATAGTTTTTTTGATTGCTTTTATCGGCTCATTTGATTCTTGTAAAAATTTTCTCAATCTTTGTTTACTTTGTTTTTGCCACTGTTTATTTAATATTTCTATCCGTAAAATATTAAGCTTTCTACAATGTATTTGGTACAATTTTTTGTTTGAACTATAACAATTTTCTATAGGATATAAGTTTTTTTTATTCAGAAGTTCAACAAGGTTGCGAGCTTTACTACGTTCAGCGTATTCTATCGCATGGGCAAAGTAATCTGGCTGCTTTTTAGCTAAGTTTAAACAAGCTTCCAGAATACCTTGATAATGAGGATTCCATTTTTCAGCTAGGTTTTGCTTATCAAATTCAATACCAGAGCCAAAGATTATCTCCAAGCGCAGGAAGTCTACAATATTAATTGTATCTGCAAAAGCCTCGTAAGCTTTAGTGTACTCTTCTGCACTTAGGTAAGCTTTTCCGATACTAGCTAAAGTTATTGCCAATTCTTGAGGAAAATAATCATATACGTAAATTTTTAAAGCAGATTTAAATGCTTGAATTGCACATTTTAAATTTTCCTTTTTATCCCCATTTCTCTTTTCAAGATAAATAATACCAAGATTATTTTTAATTCTTCCATATTCGTTAGAATTTTTATCAAATATTTTTAAAGTTGATTCAAAAGCTTTTATAGCTTTTTCCAGATTCTCATCTTTATTTCCTTCTTTTCTTTGACGATAAGCATTACCAAGATTTTTTTGAGTCGTAGCCCATTCATAAGAATCTTCTTCATTAGAAAAAACATTTAATGCTGATGTGAAAGCATTAATCGCTGCTTCTTTTAGTAAACTATCAACTTTCCCTTTCTTTTCTATTTTTAGGTAAGCATTTCCCAGTTCATTTTGAATCTTAGCCCAATGTTCAGACTTAGGTGTACAAACTTTCAAAGCTAATTTGAAACACTTAATAGCTTTTCTTAAATTATTAGCTTTGTTGCCCCTGATACGATGACAGTAAGTAATGCCAAGATTTATTTGCGTTTCTGCCCATTCTTTTGGATAATTCTCACGAGTTCGGACTTGTAAAGCTAATTTAAAAGCTTCAATCGCTAGTTCAAAATTTTCCGCTCTTTCACCTTTCATCCGAAAACTGTAAGTATAGCCAAGTAGATTTTGAATATACGCCCATTCTTTGGAAAGAGGCTTATGGGCATATAGTCTTTGTGCCACCTGATAGCCAGCAATAGTTATTTCTAGTTTCTTAGCTTTACTGCCTAGAGGAAAATACAACATTTGCCTACTAAATTCAACAATAACTGTGGCAATTTGTTCTTTATTTTTTTGTAATAGTTTCTCTAAAAAATTCATGATTTATAGATATAATTTATTCTAAGTAATAAGTAATTTTTAGTATAAATTACGTAGATGAGTAGGATTTATATTCGCAATTTCCACTTGCAAGATCACCTGTCTGAATAAACTTGCTCCTTTTTCAACTCCTCATCCAAGTATTTTGAACGCCCCTCATACATCTATACAAACCAAAACTAAGTGAATATCCTGAGCATAGAAAATAAACCCAACATTATCACTAGCAAAATGTTGGGTTTTAAACCTATCAAAATGTGAGGTCTCGAAGATGCAACTACAGCCTGACAATTCCCCGATGCAGCGCAGTGACTAGGGCTTGAGTCCGATCGCTCACATTCAACTTGCCGAAAATATTGTTAGCATGGAACCTAACGGTACTCTCAGCGATATTTAAGTCAGCGCTAATCTGCTGGTTATTCTTACCCTTGGCAATCAGGCGCAGCACCTCCAACTCGCGATCGCTCAATTCTTCACTACCCATTCGCTCGGCTAGCTTGGCTGCTATACTGGGCGGAACGTACTTTTTACCTTGATGAACGGTGCGAATCGCATCCAAGAGTTCATTCGGTTCCGCCCCCTTCAGGATATAACCCTTTGCACCAGCCACTAGTGCCTGATAGATATCTTCATCGCCATCAAAGGTAGTCAACACAAGGATTCGGGCTTGTTTAAACTTAGCACAGATAGTCGCGATCGCATCAGCACCTTCCATCTTCGGCATTTGCAAATCCATCAGCGCCACATCTGGCTGATGTTGACGGAACAGTTCTAACGCTTCTTGCCCATCATAAGCATGTCCGACTACAGTCATATCAGGCTCACATTGGAGAAACATTGTTAAAGCTTGTCCTAGAATCGGATGATCGTCAGCAATTAAAATGCGAATAAGATTAGGCTGGCTCATGATGGTTTACTCCCGGTAGACTAACACTGAAACTTCCGTTCCCTGTCCTGGCGAACTCTGAATTGTTAACTTTGCGCCAATACGTTCAGCTCGTTCGCTCATGACTAAAAGGCCAAAGCTGTTGATAATAGATACACTGTTCATATCAAACCCTTGTCCATCATCTTTGATTCGCAAGCTGCACTGTCTTTCTTGATACGCCAGTTCAATTTGGATTTCCCCGGCTTTGGCGTACTTGAAAGCATTAGTCAATGCTTCCTGTCCAATGCGAAACAAGTTGTTTTCCACATCTGGAGGTAGAGGATAGATTTCGCCTATTAGTTGACAGACAATATGTGTATTGGTAGAGGAAAACATCTGTGTGGCGAAGCGATTGAGAGCATAAAAAATGTCGCCGTCTTCTAATAATTGTGAGCGTAGTGCTTTAATGGAACGGCGTGCTTCAGTCAGCCCAGAGTGCGCCAAGTCGCGCCCTGCTTTGATTAATGCCTGTGCTGCTTCTATATCTGTGGTCAGTTTCCGTGAGGCGGTGTCTAAGTGGACAATGACAACGGCGAAGGCTTGCGCTAAAGTATCATGGATTTCCTGTGCCAAGCGGTTGCGTTCTGTTAAGATAGACCGTTCAGCGATTTCCTGTTGTAATTCTTGGGTACGTTCTGCAACTTGTTGTTCTAAAATAGAATTATAATCAGCTAGGAGCTTCTGTGCTTGTTTGCGTTCAGTAATATCAATAGAAGCTGCGATCGCATATACTAATTTTCCAGTCTCATCAAAAATTGGCGTGCTAAAAACTTCTAGAGGGATAATTTTATTGTCTTGATGCAGTTCTAAATTATCAACGTGAACAGTTTCACCTGCTAAAGAACGCATGATTGGTAATTGGGCAGTAGCATACAACTGGTCACTTTCAGCCAGATAAATCTGATAAAATTCTGCTAATTGTTCGCTTTCGACTTCTGCTAATATCTCAATGCCGAGTAACTGTTGTGTAATTCGATTAGCATAGTAGAGTTGCCCAGTAGAATCATGTATGGAAATACCTACAGGCACAGCTTCAAGAAATTGCTTCAGGCATCTTTCACTCTGCAACAAAGCTTTGTTTAAATCCTGCATTTCCACAAATCTTATTTGGAGTTGATGCGCCATACTATTAAATGACTTGGCTAATTCCCCCAACTCATCAGAACGCTTTATTTCTATCCTCTTTTCCCATTCACCTTTTGTAAGTGCTAAAGCAGATTCTTTTAGAGTTATAATTGGTTGAGTTATCCACCGTAAAATTAGAACACCAACAGCAACAGCCACTATTAAAGCAATAATACAAAGTAATATAGTAGTGCGGGTATTAGTATTAATTTTCTCCATAAAATCATCTTCTGGGACTACTACCACAATTAACCAGTCAAGTTTCCGATGATCTTGGAAAGGTAACACTTGGATAAACTGACGCTTACCATTTATTTTAAAATCTAATTGCTGTTCACTTTTAATTGAGTTAAAATTACCAAATTTGGTTTCTAAATATTTAGCAATGGCTTGCGTCATCACATCACTACTATCTTTAGCCAATAGTCGCTTTACTTTTTTTTCTGGCAGTGCTATAGCTGCTTTTGTGAACTGGAATGGCTTTTCTTTTGTTGAAGTTGCCACTAACATTCCCGAACGCTCAATAATAAAACTTTGTCCTTTTTTACCAATCTTTAAACTTTTTAAAAAAGCCCCAATTTGTAAGAGATTTAGATTGGACAACAATACTCCTACTAATTTGCCTTTTCTATTATAAATCGGCTGGCTAGCAGCAATATATAAAGTAGAACCAGTAACATGAGGATAAATCTCGCTCCAGCTTTGTTTACCTGTCTGTAAAGGTTTTTGATACCAATCGCGCTTTTGGGGATTGTAGTTTTTCCCGCTGTCGATGATATTGAGACGATTACCTTTACTATTAGTTCTATAGGTACGCAATTCATAGCCAGTAGATTTACTAGATTCTCTAATTGTCAGTGAGCCATCAGAGTACCTTTCTGCTGAAAATAACTCTCTGTTTAGATTAGCAAAACCAATTAAATTTACACCATCGAATATTTTTAGCTGCTCAAAAAAGTAATGTTCTAATTTTGTAGTATTTTGTATATCTAATTCACCAATACTAATAGTTACTTCGTTAGCTTGATTAAGATTGTGAAGAGGCTCAAGGTAACTTTTTAGGTTCTGTTCAACACGTCGGCTAATTTCAGTTTGAAGTTGTGCTGCGACATCATTGACTGCTTTTTGTCCATTTTTCAATGAAAGATAACCTGTCAAACCCACCGCAGCAGAAATTTGCAGAATAAAGGGTACTATCAGAACAGTTCGCAGAGAAAGTTGAGTAGAAATATTAGTCAAGGCTTGAATAAATAAGTTTTTATTAACCAATAAACTTTTCCTTTTTTTTTACAAAAAAATAAAAAATATTACGTTTTTGAAAAATACAACATGTATATTGGATTTGAGATTATTCTACAGTCAACATTTTTATCGGGATAACAAATATGCAATTTTTCGAGTAGTAAAAAACATTTTTGCATAACTAGTTTTCAAAAATGCATACAAAAAGAGTAAATATAAAAAATCTATCTTTAGACAGATGCTTATTTTATTTGATAAATTTCATAAACTTTATAACTACAAGAAAATACAAATAATTTCCGCATATCTGCGAAATTAGCAGGATACACTCAATCTGAACCTCCGTTAGCCAGTAGGGTGCGTTATGGACGGAACGTCCTAACGCACCGCAAATCTTTGGCGGTGCGTTACTACTAAATTAACTAGAATTGTTATAATATCGAGTTTGCTTGATTACTTGCTAAACACGAACAACCCCACCCCACCAAAGCTATGCTTTGTCTCCCTGCCCCTAATCCCCAGAGGGGGCCCCGACTTCCCCTTGCTAAGGGGAGGGGTTGGGGGTGGGGTGCAATGACTGTGGGAATCATAACTAATTAACCAAAATTCGCATAAATCCTAACTCAATATCATACAACCTGCATCCTTATTGACGAAGGGGAATGCGGATTTGAAACTCTGCTCCGGCTCCTGGTTGTGATATACAAGAGAGTGAGCCGCGATGTTTTTCAGTGACAATTTGATAGCTAATCGATAAGCCCATACCCGTACCTTTGCCCACAGGTTTTGTAGTAAAAAACGGATTGAACAAGCGTTGGCGAACAAACTCTGGCATCCCTTGACCATTGTCTGCAATGCGAATTTCAACATGATGTTCATCAACTAATTCAGTATAAATAGTAATAGTTGGGGTAATGCTTTCTCCTTGACTGCTTGCTAATGAATCTTCTAAAGCATCGATCGCATTACTCAACACATTCATAAATACTTGATTCAGTTCCCCAGCATAGCATTCCACCACAGGCAAGTCGCTGTATTTTTTGATTACCTCAATACCGATACGGTCTGACTTGGCTTTCAGACGATGTTGCAGAATCATCAGTGTACTGTCGATACCCTCATGAATATTAACGGGTTTCATCTCGGCTTCGTCCATGCGCGAGAATGTCCGCAGAGATGCGACAATTTTACGAATCCGGTCTGCGCCAACCCGCATTGAAGACAGTAGTTTGGGCAAATCTTCCATTAGAAATTCCAAATCAATTGCCACAGCTTCTTGTTCTATCTCTGCATGGGGAAATGGGTAATGTTTCTGGTAAAGTTCCAGCAGTCTCAGTACCTCTTGGGTATACTCATTGGCATGAGCTAAGTTGCCAAAAATAAAATTCACCGGATTGTTGATTTCGTGGGCAACGCCTGCTACTAATTGCCCTAAGCTTGACATTTTCTCAGTCTGCACAAGTTGAGCTTGGGCTTGTTGTAGTTTACGCAGATATTGTTTGAGTTGTTCGGCTTTCTCGCGTTCTCGCTTTTCTGATGCTTGCAAAGCTTCATTTTTTGCTACGAGTTCTTGTGATTTGGCTTCTAGTTGTTGCGAGTAAATTTGCAAATTGGTGTAGAGACGGGCATTATCGATCGCAATGGAAATTTGGGCTGTCAATAAATTCAGCACGTTCACTCGTTCTGGAGTAAAAGCACTACTGATCAGATTATTTTCCAGGTAAAGAATACCAGTAAATTTGCCAGAGTGAATCAGCGGTAGACACAAAATTGACTTGCATTGATGGGTGACAATATAAGCATCTGCGGCAAAGCGGGAGTCTTTGACAGCATCATCTATAACCAATTTGTTTTGAGTTATTTCTACATAATTGAATAAGGCAATCGGCAGCAAGGGAGAATTAGTTTGATCTTCTGAATTCACCACAACGCTAATATCTTGACCTGTAATTATTCCTGCTGCTTCTATTCTCCACTCATTCTCATACTTGGCAATCAAATAACCTTGTTGAGCGCCTGCATTTTCCATGACAATTTTCATCAATTTTTCCAGCAGGTTACTTAATACCATTTCTTCTGACAAGGCTAAAGCGGCTTTCATCACCGTCATCAAGTCAAGAATGTGATTACCTCCGGTAGTTGTAGAACTTGTTTGAGTCAGTTCTAGATAATTTGTTTCTAGCTTTTGTGTTTCTGGAGAGCGTGTGATTAATTGTGGATATTTTGACTGTAAATCTTTGACTTTCGCAACAGCCCCCCAACGACCATAAGTATAGTAGGCATTAGTCATGTAGGTTTGGGCGATCGCTTCTTTACCCCATGACAGATAAAATTTAGCCGCCAGTTCGTAGGCTAAGGCTTCTTCATTGATGTACTCGTTTTCTTTCGCCAGCGCGATCGCCTGCTCATACATCTCAATTGCTTCTAATTTTTCACCTAAAACCCGATGCTTTTCTGCCTCTACTAAATAGAATTTATGCAAAAAATTCATGGGAGCATAATGTGCCCATTTATGCATTTTTTCTTGATTAGTTTTGACTCGTTCAAGAATATTTTTTTGCTCTGATTCTGTACTATCTGCATACACTGCTAGATGCACTAGAGAATCGTAGAAATAAAAGATTGCAAAACTTATTTGTCCTATTGCTGCACTCAACGAACTTTCTACTGTAGGAATATTTTTAACTGCTTCCGAGTAATTTTCAAATACATAACAAAGCACAAGTTTGTGCAAATATAAATAATGAATTGCCATTTGGTCGTTGTTTTGCTGATGTAGCGGTAGCATCATCTCTTCATCGTAAGCTTTACCCTTAATCAGGCAGGGATTTTCCGCTTTTCCCCTCATGTTTAAGACAACCTGCCAAAAAATTTCTTGAGCATAAAGTACCGTTTGTTGCTTGATGAGATGAATCGCATTCCTAGAGGTTGCCATTTCTGTTTCCAGCAAAGACAATTCTTTACCACTCAAGTATGCATGAGTGCAGTATACAGACAAACCATAAGCGCCATATTGTAAATCTCCTGTCTCTAGCCCAATAGAGTAAGATGACAGCAAAGGTTCTAAGCTTGCTCTTAGATGCTCTTGCCAATGTCGGATTGTAGAATTTACATTTACTTCTATCTTGGCTTTGATTTCTTTAGCATTCAATTTTGACACGAGATTTACAGCCAATTGACCAAACTGATAACCCGAATTTATATCTCCTAGAACACTGCAAAGAATAAAACCATATATGGTATATGCAAAAAGAGAGAAAGGAGCATTGCCATATTGAACGGATAAATTGATCTGTTTACATACTAATAAAGGCAACAGTTGCGGCGCAGCCATGTATGAGGGAGGACAAATATTTGACAGCAGCCGCATCGTTGCTAGTTGATTAGGATCGCTCATTAGAGGTAGATTGAGCAAGTCTCCAATTGGCTTACCACTCAAAATTGATGCAGTTTCCGCCAGTCCCTGTTCAATATGCGATGGACTTGGCTGTTGGGGAAACTCTACTCCTAACAACTTTAAAGCTTGTAGCCCTGTATTAACTGCTTCCAGCAGCTTGTTCTGGGCCATATCAGCTTGAATTTTGACTTCATATATTTTCACTTTATCTAGTAGTGAGGTGGCGCAGTTCTCTACTACAGCAATGAATCTCTGCATTGCAGCAAAATCACCACTTAAAAATGCTGCTTCTGCTGCTTCTTCATGCAGCGCTAATGTTAGTTGATAGTGACTTTGCCAACTATCTTCTGCTAATAGTCCCAAACCCACTTGCAAATATTTGACGGCGGAATCGTGTGCTGTGGCTGCTTTAGCTCTCTGACCTGCGATAAGATTGAGTTGGGCTAGTTCGTATTTTTCTGTTTCAATTGTTAGTAAATCAGTACCATAATTGAGTTGGTTGACTAGAGCAAATATATTTTCTTTGCGTGCTTCTTTTGAAGTATTTTGTAGTAGTAATTGACCAATTTTGAGATGCGTTGCTTTTTTCTCTTGATCAGGAATCAGAGAATAAGCTGCTTGCTGCACTCTATCATGTAAAAACTTGTAGTCAACTTTGATATCAGTTAAGGCAATCTCGCCAGATTCCTCTTCATTAAATACTAAAGGAATTTTATAATCTTGATTTAACGGCAGAATTAACCCAGCTTGCAGCGCTGACCACAATTGCGTCGCAGTGGTTAGGGAAGATGCTTGATTAACGATCGCTAATACTTCTAAGTTAAATGTGTTACCAATACAAGCAGCTAATTTCAGCACTTTTTGCGTTTCTAGTGACAGTTTGCGAATGTTTCTTGCCGTTAGTTCTACAACATTCAGATCAGTAATGCCGATCGCCTGAATCTGTTGTATATTCCACTGCCACACCCCAGATTGAAACTCATAGGTTAACAAGTCTTCCTGATGCAGGGTTTTCAGAAGTTGTGTTAAAAAGAAGGGGTTGCCTGCGGTTTTGTGATATAATAACTCTGCCAGTAATTTGCTGCTGTCTGTGTCATTCAACGTATCGCCAATTAACCGTTCTACATCTGGTAACTGCAACGGTGACAAGACAATATTATTCACCACAGTATCTGCTGTTTGAATTTTGTCCAAACTGAGCATGAGTGGATGGGTGGGTGATACTTCGTTATCGCGGTATGCTCCGATTAACAATAGATATTTGCGATCGCGATCGGTCATCAATAACTCAATTAAATTCAGCGAAGCCGAATCTGCCCACTGCAAGTCATCGAGAAATATAACTAAGGGATGGTCTTGAGTGGTGAATACGCCAATGAATTGCCCAAAGACGCGATTGAAACGATTTTGAGATTCTGTTGCACCGAGTTGTGTTATGGGTGGCTGAGTCCCAATAATTAATTCTACTTCTGGAATCACATCGATAATAACTTGCCCGTTTTCACCCAAGGCAGTTAACAGTTTCTCTTTCCATACTTGGATTTGGGCAATACTTTCAGTCAATAATTGCTGAATTAAAGACTGGAACGCCTCAATCAAAGATGCATAAGGAATATTGCGTTTGAACTGGTCAAACTTACCTGCAATGAAATAACCCCTAGCTCCTACAATTGGTTTATGAACTTCATTAACCACACTTGTCTTGCCAATTCCCGAATAACCAGAGACAAGCATGATTTCTACCCCCCTCTTGGTAAGGGGGGATTCCGCAGGGTAAGCCACACGGTTAAACGCAGCCATTAACATGGCTACTTCTGTTTCGCGTCCGTATAGAGTTTGTGGAATCAAAAATTGCCCAGATTTGTCCCGTCTTCCTGGTACAAAGTTTTCAATCTTACTAGTGGTTTGCAGCCTAAACAAGCATTCCTCTAAATCTGCTTTTAGCCCCCAAGCACTCTGATAGCGTTCCTCTGCTGTTTTCGCTAATAACTTCAAAATAATTGCACTAATTACCTCTGGCACCTCTTCCAAAACACGACACACAGTTTTTCTACAAGGTGCAGCTGGCGTTTTGGCAATGTGACAGTGTACCAACTCCATCGGGTCGGTAGCATTAAACGGTAAAGCACCCGTCAGCATTTCATACAAAGTCACACCCAATGAATAAAAGTCGGTACGGTAGTCAATTGCCCTATTCATTCTGCCCGTTTGTTCAGGCGACATATAAGCAAGGGTACCTTCGAGCAAATTAGGATTACTCAAAGTAGGATTTTCTTTATCAAGACGTGAGGAAATACTAAAATCAATCAGTTTGACTTCTCCAGAGTCGGGGTCAATTAAAATATTGTGTGGCTTAATATCTTTATGAATAATTTGTTGGGCGTGGAGTTCTCCTAGAGTGTGTGCCAGATTAATCGCCACCTTCAGGAAAGTAATCAAACTAATTGTTTGAGTAGCAATCAATTCTTTCAGCAAGCAACCAGGAATGTCTTCTAAAACCAAAGCCAAACCATGCTGATAATTCTTTAACTCGTGAGGTTTAACAATGCCAGGAATTTGCAGATGTTCAATAATTTGATATTCGTGGCGCAGTCGTGCAATATCTTCTAAAGGTGGATGTTCGCAAGCAAGAGTTTTGATAATGACCGAAGCGTTATCAGTTTCTCGTCGTCCACGATAAATGACTGTCTTACCGCCGTAGTGAAGAGTTTCGAGGATTTGATAACCAGATAAAGTAGCTGTCATTTGTTTCTCTTGCAATGTAAGCATACTTAATATGCCCATGCAAGTCTAACTTCTTAATGATTGATACCAAAATATATAAAAATATATAAAAAATTACAAAAATTTATTACTTAGATCCCGGATTTCTTCTTTGAAGTCAGGAATAGCAAAGGTTTGAGACTGCCACTGCTGCGAAACTTCCTTGAGAGATAATGGCTATATCAACAAAGTTATTTATACAAGTTTAAGGTGCAGTTTTTTCACAACTTCGGGAAAGGCCACATATACTAAGTGTCCACCAAGCTATATGCGTAAATTGGGCGCATTCAAACCACGTAAAGGTAAAGACAAAGTAAGCAATCAAGACTGCTTCAATTCCACGGTAAGGAGACTTGAATACTTGCCACAGACACCATCCTAACAAAGCTAGGTAAGATGCCATTCCCAATAAACCTACAGATAAGATTGTATCTAAAATTAAATTATGTGCCTTAGTCTTGCTTGCGTTCCAAATAGATCGAAATTCTAACTAAAATTCAGTTCACTATTGGATAAGGCGAAACTCAAGAGGTAAAGTAAATATCTCACCCACCCAGACATCTTCTATTTTGAGAATCTCAGGTGGTAGGTAATTGTTTCTTGGCAGCTTTCGCATTGGCATTAAAGAAATAATTCCATCTCCCCAACTAGCTTGTTCCCAGGCAGGATAAGGATTTTCATATATGACATTAATCGAGTATGTACCAGATTCAAAATTGCCATACCACCAGTAGGTAGCATCTTTTCTCATAAATTTAAACTTCAGTTCATTTTTAAACCATTCAAAATATCCTTCAACTAAGAAATTCACACTTTCTCCAGACAACAATAATTTAAAATCAGATAATTCTGGAGATGCAGATCTGTTAGCAATAGGCCCAAACTGTGACACCTTTTGTTTGTTTAATTTGAAGAATTCTGGACGCGCTGCGAAGAGTAAGAAATTACAAGGTTTTGCTCTGTTATTAGTGATACGAATGCCAAACTGAACCTGAGTTTTAGCATTAGACAACTTTGGTGGAATTCGGAGTACACGCTCAGGCATCACTGTTTCAAATTGAATTTGATCTACTTGAACGGTATTATTACTGTTTGATTTAAAAGATGACATGTAGGCTACCTTCTCAGCTTCTATTTTTTCATGCGCCATCACCTTGATTGGTGTATGACTTAATACTATTATTCCAATAAATATTAAAATTACAGCTAAACCTACCGCTTTTGAATGACGCATGAAATATTTACTAAAGTTTAGTAAATATGTGGAAAATAAATTAAATTAAAAATAAATTAGTATTTTTTGTACTTAAGGATAACCAATAAATTACCTAATTCTAAAGACAGGGATCTACTGAGTTATATAATCAAGATTTACAGAATGTTTATCAAGTAATACGCATGATTCATTCAACATGAGCAACTGCTGTGAGAACCCCAATGGACAGTTCGCTCAAGTCGGGAAACCCTGACTGTGCAACTGTCCTTTGCAACGCACTGGCTTTTCTGCCAGGGCGAATGCATCTTGTCAATAAAAGTAGTCTATTATCAATAAACTCTGAAATAATCGCATTAGGCATAGCTTATTGACTTAGTACTAAGTCTTGATTATTACTGGTTTATACTTATATGGGAAAGAAGCGATCGCTATAAATCCGATTCTTTCATTGACCACATGAGTTTAGTTTTTTGTCAATATATTTTTGTGAAATTTAGATGCGTTCGCCCTGGAAATTGCATAGTCTTTTGGCAAAAATCTCGCAGCCGACTGCTAAATTGCAAGAATCAGAAAAAAAGTAGAAAGAGTAAATCAAAGTGCTGCTTAAATTGTAACCTTTTACTTTAAACTATAGACTATAGCTAATTTTTATGGAAAAAATAAAAATGAAAAATCTTAAGCATCGTGAGCTTCAAGAAGGCGAATTTTGGCGTAAATTTCCTGCTTTTGCCGAAGTTTCTCAAGACGAATTTATCGACTACAAATGGCAAATAAAGAATTCAATTTCCGACTTGAAAAAGCTCGTCGAGACAATAGAATACTTTGTTAGCGACGATTTTCTTCTAGCTATTACCAAGGGATTTCATTTGGCACCAATGACTGTTCGTGTCACTCCCTATTTGCTGAGTCTGATTGACTGGAACGACCCTTGGAATGACCCAATTCGCAAACAGTTTATACCCGCAAGCAACCGACTGATTGAAGACCACCCGATGCTGACACTTGACTCTCTACATGAGCAGAAAGATTCTCCAGTATCAGGTCTGACACACCGCTACAGTGACAAAGCACTTTTTTTAACAGTAAATTCATGCCCAGTTTACTGTCGTTTCTGCACGCGCAGCTATGCTGTTGGCGCGGACACTGAAACTGTTAAGAAAATGGATTTATACCTCAATTCTAAACATTGGGAAACCGCATTTCAATATATTGAGTCCTGTCCAGAGCTGGAAGATATAGTCATTAGTGGTGGTGACACATATAACTTATCGGCTGAGGCTATTAAAAAAATAGGTTTTCGGCTACTTCAAATACCCCATATTCAACGCATTCGCTTTGCAACCAAAGGGCTTGCGGTCATGCCAATGAAAATTCTCAGCGATGAGAAGTGGGTAGATGCACTCACGGAAGTAGTTTGTTTAGGACGTAAACTACACAAGCAAGTAGCCATCCACACCCACTTCAATAACGCTCAAGAAATCACGATGATATCCAAACTTGCTATAGATAAGTTGTTTGAGCGTGGTATAGTTATACGTAACCAGTCAGTACTTCTACGTGGTGTCAATGACACTTCTGAAGAAATGCAGCTGCTCGTCAAACGATTGAGCTATATTAACGTCCAACCTTATTATGTCTACCAACACGACATGGTACAAGGTGTCGAAGATCTTCGTACTTCTGTGCAAACTACCATAGAAATTGAAAAGAATGTACGTGGTGTGACTGCCGGTTTCAACACCCCAACATTTGTTTTAGATGCCCCTGGCGGTGGTGGCAAGCGTTGCATTCATTCTTTTGAATACTATAATCCTGAAACAGGCGTTAGTGTCTACACAGCGCCATCGGTCAAGCCAGGTAAGTACTTCATGTATTTCGATCCCCTCCACAGTCTGTCAGAAGAAATTCGTCAGGCATGGAGAGACGAAAACAAACGACAACAAATGTGCTTAGATGCAATCTACCATAGCGGCGTGGCAGTGCGATCGCACTTTGCCTGAGAAGATGGGGATTGGGAATAATGAAAGACAGATAGTCTATGACATTTATTACAGAAACTCACAAACACACTCTGGGACTTGTATTGATCGTTGTTACAGCTTTAATTTTGGGAACTATTCCTGCGGCAATTAAAGAGGCGATCGCTAGTCTTTCACCAGCTACACAATTCGCAATTCGCTTCACAATTGCGGCAATAATTCTTACCCCGTTCCTTCGTAATCTGAATGTAAAGTTAGTGCGTGACGGAGCAATGCTCGGAGTATTACTTTTCGGGGTCTTTGCTACTGCAACCATTGGATTGGAAACTATCTCTGCTAACCAAGCTTCATTTATCTTCGGTCTCAACATGGTCTTTGTCACCCTGTTTGAGCTACTGTTTCGCAAGCGCATATCCATGAGGGCGCTATTAGCAGTGATCCTGGCTTTTACTGGAATTGGGGTGATGTCTTGGAAGAGTGGAGAGTCTGCGATCGGCAACTTATGGTTATTGAGTTCTGCCCTCAGCGATGCTGCTTATATCATTGTGCTGGAGGTGTTTTCGCCAAACCACTCACCTATACCGTTGGTGACAATCCAGCTTTGGGTTGTAGCAGTGTTAGGCTTATTGTGGGCAGCTCCCGAACTGACTCAACACATTGAAACCATTCAAGCAAGTTTAGGTGTATTAATTTACCTTAGCGTAGTTGCCACTGTCTTAGTGCTTTTATTCCAAACCCTTGCACAGCAATGGATATCTGCCCACGAGGTGGCGCTATTCTTGGCTCTAGAACCTGTTTTCGGGGCAATTTTCGCCTTTTTGCTCCTCGGCGAAACCTTTTCAGTTCGCAGTTTCATTGGTGCGGTAATAGTGCTAGTTGGAATAAGTCTGATTTTGATTCCTGCCAAAATTGACGAAAGTGATTCACAACCCCCACAATTACAGGAAAGCACGGTTAGAGATGGTACGCCACTAAAAGGCGAAGTTTTGTTAGGCGTGCTAAATAATGAGCGGGAAATTGAGGAGCTGTTTTAATTTTTTTTGATAGCGTATTATTCAGTTTGGGAATTGGGAATTGGGAATAGGTAATTGGTAATTGGATTTTACTATTAGTCATCACATCTGGCCCATTACCTATCACCCATTACCCATTACCCATTACCTATTACCAGGCAAACCTACTATATCGTAAGTAATTAGCCGAACTTGATATAACTCCTAACTCCTAACTCTTCACTGAATTACACAGCACAACTCAACTCGCCAGCTTTTTGGGTAAAGAGGCGGTTTTCTCGATAGTCTACAGGACAATCAATTACAGCAGGCACATCTTGAGAAAGGGCTTCTTTAAGTACAGGTATTAAATCAAGAGTAGATTCAACTCGATAACCTTTTAAACCCATACTTTCGGCTAATTTGACAAAATCTGGATTACCAAAATGCACAAATGAGGAATTTCCTCTGCCAAATTGATTTTCTTGTTTCCACTCAATTAACCCATAGCCACCATCATTAAAAATTAAGGTGACAAACGGAGTACCAACACGCAAGGCTGTTTCTAATTCCTGGCAATTCATCATAAAACCGCCATCACCAGTCACCGCTACAACTTTGCGGTCAGGATAAACTAGTTTTGCTGCTAAAGCACCGGGAATGGCAATACCCATGGCCGCAAAGCCATTGGAAATAATACAAGTATTAGGGCTATAGCAATGATAATGACGCGCCATCCACATTTTATGTGCGCCAACATCAGAGATAACAATATCATCTGGCCCCATTACCTGCCGTAAGTCATAAATTAATTTTTGTGGTTTGATGGGATAACCTTCATCATGGGCATACTGTTCATAATCAGCACGAATATTTCCCCGTAAACTAATGGCAAAAGGATTAGGTTTACCCTGACGGTCTGCGAGTTTTAAGATTTCATAGAGAGAATCAGAAATATCTCCCACGACTTCAGCATGGGGAATATAACTACTATCAATTTCCGCCGGATTTAACCCAATATGTACAATGGGTATTTTGCCATCAGGATTCCATTTTTTCGGAGAAAATTCGATTAAATCATAGCCAATAGCAATTACTAAATCTGTGTTGTCAAAACCGCAGGTAATGAAATCTCTTTGTTGTAATCCCACTGACCACAAAGCTAAATGATGAGTGTAGGGAATCACACCTTTACCCATGAATGTATTGGCAACAGGAATATTCATTTGGGTGGCAAATTGCGTTACTGCATCACTTGCTTGAGCGCGAATTGCACCGTTTCCTACTAAGATAATGGGGTTAACTGCCTGAGAAATAACTGCTGCTGCTGCCCGAATGCTAGCAAAAGATGCATAAGTTTTTTCAATTTCATCTTTACGCAAAGGTTTGCCTTCGACAGGCATAGCAGCAATATTTTCTGGTAAATCGATGTGAACAGCACCAGGTTTTTCACTTTGCGATCGCTTGAATGCTTTCCGCACAACTTCTGGTGTAATACTCGGTCTGACAATTTGCTTATTCCACTTAGTCACGGGTGCAAACATTGCCACCAAATCTAAATATTGATGGGATTCAATGTGCATTCTATCTGTTCCCACTTGACCGGTGATTGCCACCAAAGGCGCACCATCGAGGTTAGCATCTGCCACCCCAGTCATCAAGTTAGTTGCCCCAGGCCCAAGAGTAGAAAGACAGACTCCAGCTTTACCTGTTAAGCGTCCGTAGACATCCGCCATGAATGCCGCACCCTGTTCATGACGAGTAGTAATAAATTTTATGGAAGAATGTTTAAGTGCTTCTAAAACGTGCAGATTTTCTTCGCCAGGAAGTCCAAAAACGTATTGCACACCTTCATTTTCTAGGCACTGCACCAACAATTCAGCTGTATTCATTTTATTTCCTTACTCACAATAAAAATATGGGAATTGGGAATTGGGAATTGGGAATTGGGAATTGGATTTTACTATTAGTCATCACATCTGGCCCATCACCCATTACCCATTACCTATTACCCATTACCCATTACCCATTCCCCAATCCCTAATCACTTCACCCACACAGTTTTAACATTGACGAATTCATGTATACCCTGGATACTCAATTCTCTGCCATAGCCAGAACGCTTAATACCACCAAAGGGTAAGCGGGGGTCAGATTTCACTAAACCGTTGATAAACACTGCACCAGCTTCAATTTCCTCAACCAAGCGATCGCGTTCTTGATCGTCGGTTGTCCAAGCACTTGCACCTAAGCCAAAGGGTGTAGCATTAGCGAGTTTAATAGCAGCATCGATATCAGGTACACGGAATAATAAAGCCACCGGGCCAAAGAATTCTTCTTGGGCAATTGGTGCATCAAGAGGAATATCTATGATAATGGTTGGCGGATAAAAGTTTCCAGGACGATTTGATAAGGGATGTCCACCCGTGAGGACTTTTCCACCACTTTTGAGGGCGGTTTGCACTTGCTGGTCTAAATCTTGCAGAATATCAGGGGTTGCTAAGGGGCCTAAGTCGGTGTCTAATTCTATTGGATCGCCGACTTTTAGCGTCTCGAATTTTTCCAATAGCAGCTTTTCAAACTTATCTGCGATCGCTTCTGCTACGATAAAACGTTTCGCTGCAATGCAAGATTGCCCGTTATTCAACATCCGTGCTCTAGTGGCTGTGACAACTGCTGTCTCTAAATCAGCACTTGGTAAGACGATAAATGGATCACTTCCTCCCAATTCCAAAACGGTTTTTTTAATTTGTTTGCCGGCGGCGGCGGCGAGGGATGCACCCGCTGGTTCGCTTCCTGTTAAGGTAGCAGCTTTTACTCGGTCATCAGCCATGATGTCAGCAACTTTCGCAGCACCTATCAACAGTGTTTGAAACACAGCTTTGGGAAAACCTGCCCGTTGAATAATATCTTCTATTGCTAAGGCACACTGCGGCACATTAGAAGCATGTTTCAGTAAGCCGACATTACCCGCCATCAGTGCCGGTGCAGCAAAGCGGAACACTTGCCAAAAAGGGAAATTCCACGGCATCACCGCAAGAACCACACCTAATGGCTGGTAGCGCACAAAACTATGACTTGCATCGGTATTTACAGGCACATCAGCCAGAAAATTAGCAGCTTCTTCGGCATAGAAGCGACAGACAGTAGCACATTTTTCGACTTCTGAGACTGCTGCCTTAAAAGGCTTACCCATTTCCAGAGTCATTAATTTAGCAAAGTCTGCTTTTTCTTGTTCTAAGATATCCGCAGCTTTTAACAACCAGTGCGATCGCTCCTCAAAACTAGTTTGACGGTACTGCTCAAAAGCCTCACCTGCCAAATCCAGTTTAGCGGCGATTTCTGCATCCTTGAGCGGCTCAAAGGTTTTGAGCGTTTCCCCAGTGGCGGGATTAATGGTGGCGATAGCCATTGCCTGACCTCCCGTTAAAAAGTAGCTTCAGGTAGCTTCCTAGTGTTACACATATTAATTGGGGAAGCCACCACCCAAATTCTAGTCTTTTAGTTCAGAAGTGGTTGCAAGATATTACAATTTCGCAATTAAAATAGAAACAAAATATACAATTTTGGTATGTATTTTTATTGGGGAATTGTCAGTTGTCAGTTGTCAGTTGTTAGTTGTTTTTCCACTGACCACTGACCACTGACCATTATTAGTTGTTAGTTGTTTTTCCACTGACCACTGACCACTGACCATTAATACAATTTTGTCTGATAAACTTTTACTAATCTATCAATACCTTTGAAACGATAATCACCCATTTCGTAAAAATCCTCAGATTGCGAAAGCATTTTATGGGTGACTTCACTAATGACGCATTCGTCGGGAGGACAAACTGCTTCCATACGGGCAGCTAGATTAATCGTAGCTCCTAATGCTGTATAGTCTACTCTTTGGGAACTACCGACATCTCCGACGACTGCTTTACCACTATTAATCGCAATACGTAATTGTAAGGGTTCCTGCCAGAAATTATTGGCATTGAGATATTTAAGACGAGTCAGCATACCTTTAGCGGCGGCGGTAGCGCGATCGGCATGATCTGCTTGCAATTCTGGAGCGCCAAAAAATGCCATAATACAATCGCCAATATACTTATCCAAAGTCCCACCACAGGCAAACACTTCTTGCAACATCTCTTCAAATAAATTATTCAATAATTGAGCGATCGCAGTTGGTGTTAATCTTTCAGAAATCGCTGTAAAGCCAACCAAATCAGCGAACAAAATGCTGATTTCGCTTTCTGTGGGGGCTAAACGACCATCTGGCAACCCACCTACAGCTATTAACTGCTGTACAACAGATGGAGAATGATAGCGTTCTAGGCGGTGACGAATGACTTCTTCAGTTTTGAGTTTCTCTGCCAAGAGCCAACGTTGTACGCTGGAAGCAACAAGGTTTGCTAAAGCCGAAAAAAAGCTGAGTTCTTCCTCGCCGTCATTTTCCCAATGGTAAGAAGAAATATGACCATCGGCATAGAGAACACCCACAACTTTATTTTCATCCCATAAAGGCACTGCCATAGCGCTGCGAATGCCTTTGACCAAAATACTGTGTTCTCCAGCAAACCGTTTATCTTTATGAGTATCAGCAGTTTGAACAGCAAGTTTTGCTTCAAATACATTTTGGCAGATACTACGACTAATCCAATTTCCATTAGTTGCTAGATATTGCTGTTCATAAATGTTTCTACTACCAGCATTGACTAATTCTAAGTGACCGCTGCCACTAACATCAATTAATAATGCCAAGCGGTCAATACTATTAAGGTAACGAAATGCAACTTGTTGCACCTGAAAGAAAATCTCTTCGATGGATGCTGCTGCACAAAGATTTTTGGCTATATCTACCAAATCTTTAAGACGGGCGATGGTTTTGTCTTTATTGCTGGTTTCACCATTCTTACTATCAGCTTTTATCCATTGTTGTTGCAGTTGTTCGACGTTGCGAAAAATCGTTCTTTGCTCAGTGGGTTCGGGAACAACCGTATAATTATCTGGCAAATCTGTAGCAGGGTGAGCAAACAACACTACCAAGTTCACATTCCCCAGCCAAATAATATCGCCGTGGTGTAACTGTTGGCTGGTAGTGACAATAGTTTGATTAACTTGCGTTCCGTTTTTACTGCCCAAATCCTCAATTATCCACCTACCATCAGCCATTTTCACCAGCTGGGCATGTTTACGGGAAACACCTCCATAGGGTAGGTACAAGTCACATTCCGGTAAACGACCAATCGTGAATTGATCGTGATTCACAGTCACCGATGTTTCGGTATCTCCCTGTTGAAGGCGTAACGTGAGTTCAGTCATGAGTATGGGAAGGGGAAGGGGAAGAGGAGGAAGGGGAAGGGAATAATAAAGAAGATTGACTGGTTTAAGTCTTCGCCTTGTAAGTTCCCCTTTTCCTTATAACTCAATACAGTTCAATTAAGCATTTCTTTCTTTTTTCTGCGTTCTTGATAGCCAAAACCCTTATTCTCATGTAGCGGCAATTGATGAATTGCTCCTCTTGGTGTGTAGTGTTGCGTAAGTCCTAAAAATTTGACTTTTACTAAAAGTTTTAGCCTTAACAGAACCATATTGCCTTCCCCTTCCCCTTCCCCTTCCCTAATTAACAGGTAATTCCAAAGGTATAGTACCCAATAATCCTTTGCGAAAATCTGTTAAAAGTTGCCTAGCAGCTCTTTCTACATCACCTTTGTAACGATGCTCTGCTAAAGCATGTAAGTACGATTCTCCTGTATAGTTTGTGGAGTCTAGTTCGTAACGTGTTTGTAGTGGAAGTTGTGGTAATAAATCAGGAGCCGTAGCTTGGAGTTCATTCACTAAATCTACGAAAGCTGATGCTACGAGTTGATTGTCGTAGGATGCTTGACCAATATCGTCGCAAATGGCTAATTTCAAAGCAGCATCCTGATTTTGTAATTTTGCAGGGATGACACCAGGAGCATCCAGTAATTCCAATTGTTCGGAAATTCGCACCCAACGTAAAGAACGAGTTACCCCCGGACGAGCTGCACTTTCTACCACACGTCGTCCCAACAAACGGTTAATTAAGGCTGATTTACCAACATTAGGAAAACCAATAACTACTGCACGCACTGGACGGGGTAACATACCGCGATCGCGTCTTCTTTGATTGAGTTCTACCCCAGCGGCTTGTGCTGCTTTGGAAATTGCCGCTACGCCTTGACCTTGTTGGGCATTGGTAAAATAAGGCACTTCTTTTTGAGTTTTGAACCAGTCTACCCAAAGCGATCGCACTTGGGGAGTAATCATATCTACCCGATTCAGCACCAAAATTCGCGTTTTACTGCCCACCCACTCACTCATTTGGGGATGGTGTGTCGCTAAGGGAATCCGAGCATCTCGTACTTCAAGCACCACATCTACCCGTGAAAGCTGTTCTTTGAGATTCTTTTCAGCTTTGGCAATATGTCCTGGGTACCATTGAATCAGATTTAATTTATAGTTATTTGTGAGTGAACTACGCAAAATCAATACCTCCAGTCTATTATCTCTCTAAAATGCTCGTTTAATGCTTAAAAAAGCAATTCTTCGTTTTCTAAAGTATTTTTTTATACTTTGAACTCGGAAAAGACATGCTCAATTAATGCTCATTTTGAGAGCGTAACATACTCATCAGTTTATCTTTCCATTTTAAAATTTACTTCAACTACTAGTCCAATTGAAAACCACCAAATTATAGATTTGGTGGGGTCTTAAACTTACTTATTCATCTGCGGCTTCGTACAGAATTAAAGGCTGTATTCTGACTCCTGACAAAGTAAATTCTCTTTGAGAATTGTGTATAAAAATAATTCAGAATGAATGCTTAAACAAGAAATCATTGGCAATTGTGTGACTTAATTTTTGATTATTAACTATGAACTGCTGATAACTCTAACCTTTATTCAGGATACTAATTGTGTAAGTCCTATGATTTTGATGTACTACAGTTACTTGCAATTTGAGGATTGCTATGTTCTCGTAGCATTATGTAAAGGGTCGAGTTCCAGACGGGGCAAGAACTTCGTCGCCGATTTCGGCGGTAATGCGTTGAGCTAGCTCTACATTCGGTACTTCTTCCTTACCTACAGTACCCACTGCTGCAATTAGCCGAGCAAGACCACTTGGCGCAGCAACAACTAACACGCGAGCTGGCTGATCTTTGAGGACAGCAGCCATGTGGGGTGTGCCAGCAGGAATTAGCAAGCTTTCACCAGTACTTAACACTACCTTGTTCTCACCTGCCCAAACTGTTAACTCTCCTTGGAGTACGTATAGTTGTTCGGAATAACGATTGTGGCGATGCAGAGGAGTTTGTGTGCCGACCGGAAAGTAAGCTTCGATCAGATCGTACTTGCCTGTGGTTGTGGTGTGATCGGCAACGATGTCCGCACGGGAACCAAATAACCATAGTGATTGGGCCATGAAATTGCTCCCTATTGATCAATGAATTGTGTAATAAATAGTAACTGGAGAAGGGCGATCGCCTTTGGCGGGTCGGGCGTTATAGCCCTAAAGAAGTTTGGGCTGTCTCAAATCAAAGATTGGAGATACTCACAAAATAAGTCAAGCACAATCTGACTATCGCGTAACTACTTTTCTAATTTGGCAATCTGAGCTTGCAGGGAAGCCATCATCACTTCAACTTCTGAATTCTACCGTTCATTCGGTATAAAGTTAAAGAGATTGTGGATTAACCTACAGCTTTGTTTGGATCTAGTCAAAAAACATGAGTGCTACACTCACTACTTCGTCTATTGCCAGATTACTGTTGCCTACAAATACGGTTTTGTCTGAATTTCTTTTGGAAAAAGATGTACTTTTGACTCCAGCATTAATATTTATATGCATATTAGAGTTGATTATCCTGCATTGCAACTAGTTAAATATTTTGATTTTTTATGAAATACATTATTAATTAGATTGATTTACTTGAAAATCGGGATAAATATCTATTTTGCATCCTGCTTGTTTGTGATTCTAATCAAGCTTTTTCATGAACAATGTGTGATTTACTGAAATTTCTTGAATATTTAATAATTTCGGTGCAGTGCGAACGCATCTAAAAAGAAACTACTTTGCGATCGCGGAAAAATTTGCCGCTCTCACTGGCTGGAGCCTCAGTAGCCAGCCAGATAGCAGTGTCAGCTCCTTGTTCAGGTGATCTTGGTGCTGATGGCCCACCCATATCCGTTCTCACCCAACCCGGACACATGGAATTTACAATAATCCCTTTGGCGTGCAAAGCTTGTGCCAGCATAATTGTTGCGCCATTTAATGCTAGTTTCGATAAGCAGTAACTGGGTACATCGGCAGATAAGCCTTCCAATGCTCCAAATCCGCTTGAAACATTAACGACTCTAGCATCATGAGTTTTTTCCAACAAAGGTAAAAATGCCTGTACCATCCGAATTGCGCCAAAAGCATTGGCATTCATTGTGGAATCAAGCAACTCACGGGGAATGGTGAGAATATTCACACCCTCGTCTGGATACACGCCTGCATTATTGATCAAAACATCTAAGTGATCAATCTTCTGGTGTAGGGTTTCTACTGCTTGGTTGATAGAGTGATCATTGGTGACATCTAACTCGATGGGAATCACCTTACCTTGCAGTTTCTCAGCTACTTGTTTGGCGTTATCGAGTGAACGTGAAGTGATTATCACTCCATAGCCTTTTGCCAGTAGACCTTGAGCTATTGCCAACCCGATTCCTCGGTTGCTACCTGTTATCAATGCCCATTTGTCTTGTATGGATTCCATATTATGTTTTCCTATTACACTGCTATTTAACAATAGTAGTCATTCAGTGCCCAGGAATTGTACCCATAGTGGAATACTAGCTTCTATCCAGATGGTTTAGTTCCAATGATGCAGCGATCGCAGTCAGTTAAGGAGCATCCGTTGTGTTGACTGTAAGGCGATCGCTTTCTATAGTGCTTGAATGATCGCCTTTCCCTGACCCACTAACGATACACGAGAAGGCTTGTGATTTGTGAGAGAGTGCGCCTTGACGGCGCTGGCTTTTGTTACTATGGGCTGAATTTTTGTTTAAACACCGTTAAATGAAGCGTCTTAGAGGAATCATCGGTGATTTAGCAAATCCATGCTTTTCATAGAAATGAATTGCTGAATAATTGTCAGCGTCTGTCAAGAGCGTAATCCGAGATACACCTTTACTCTGACAAAATGCGATCGCTTGAGTAATGAGCGCTGAACCAATACCAGCACCTCGATAATCAGTATCTACTACCATATCTTCTAAAATGGCAACTAATCCTCCTTGAGCTGTGCTAATTGTAAATAGAATGTTCACCATACCGATAAATTTGTCTTGATCCCGCGCCACTAAAATAGCTCCTACATCAGGCTGTGTTACGATTGCCTGCAAGCCTGCGGTTTGTTTATTTACATCTGGCTGGAACTCTGCTTCTTGGGTGAACAAGGAATTGAGCAGTGGGATAAGCGCTGGAATATCTGTAACTGTTGCAACCGAGACTGTGAGCATAATAAATAGTTGCTGCAAATGTATTAACTCTCATGAGCATAAAACTTCTAAATCCTCAAAGCCAACAGCAAAACAGCTAGACAAGCTTAGCAATGTTGATTTTTTCCTTAAGCTTGCCAAGAAATTCATTACCTGATAAAGTCAAAGTATGCGTCTATCTTAAGGATAGCTTCAGGTCTAAAAAACTCTCTGCATCAGCCTGTTTTACACCGTCTTAGCTCATAATCTTGCATTTGAATAGGTATTAATTGTGCCAAATTGTTTAGCACTTTGTTGACAATGCTTTGATTCTGATATGCCATTGTCACAATTGATTTCGCTTGATTTTCTCTCATGGAATCCTAATTCAGGAACTATAGAGATTTGAGCAGTAACTTTCACAAATATAGCCCTGCATCTAAATATCAGGTAAGTTGTAAATCTATTAATTAAACTTAAATTAGTCTTCTGATTTATCTATGACAAACAATCTCATAATAGTTTTGCAAAAGGTAGATTGTTTGCCATACTAAATGTCTAATTGAAGTTTCTAATATTTCAACTGCTTGATGCTTTATTAACGTGAGTTCGACAAACCTCTCCCTCCTAACCTCCCTCTCCTAAAAGGCGAAGGAGGAACAACGAAAAAATCACTCTTTTACCCCCCTCTCCTTGTAGGAGAGGGGTTGGGGGAGAGGTCATAACTGTACTCATCAAACTCACGTTTTATTAGCCCATCATAACAACTAACTGTAGTCAGTATCTTAAAACATCAAGGTACTGCATATATGTTAATGCTTTCAACTATAGAAGTTTATGACTATGGTCATATAGCGAAGAATAGGAAGCAACAAAAAGAATAAATAATTGCTGATTTTAAGAGTTATTGCTTCCCATACTTTTGTTAGAAAGACCCTTATTTTCTGTTTTTGTACCATCAGTTTTACTGACCAATAATTACTAATCAACATAGCTTGGAGATAGAAATATGCTTCACCAAACAAATCAACAACAAACTGACATTGCACAACAAAGAAAACAACTAATTGAAGAAGTTCTCAAAGCTTATCCAGATAAATCTCGTGAAAAGCGAGATCAGCAACTCAATGTTTACGAACAAGGCAAATCAGACTGTGGCGTTAAGTCAAACGTCAAATCAATTCCTGGTACAATGACTGCTCGTGGTTGTTCCTATGCTGGTGCCAAAGGTGTAGTCTGGGGCCCAATCAAAGACATGGTTCACATTAGTCATGGGCCTGTAGGTTGTGGTTACTGGTCTTGGTCTGGTCGTCGTAACTATTATATTGGTACTACTGGAATCGATTCCTTTGGTACTATGGATTTCACCTCTGACTTCCAAGAACGGGATATTGTATTTGGAGGCGACAAAAAACTTACCAAAATCATCAAAGAAATTGAAGAACTTTTCCCACTCAACCGAGGTATTACCGTTCAATCTGAATGTCCTATTGGTCTGATTGGAGATGACATCGAAGCCGTAGCCAAGAAGTCTAGTAAAGAGATTAACAAGCCGATTATTCCTGTACGTTGTGAAGGCTTTCGTGGTGTTTCTCAGTCTCTAGGTCATCACATTGCTAATGATACTGTGCGTGACTGGTTGTTTCCTTATGCTGAACGCGCCAAAAAACAAGGAAAACTCATCAGTTATCAACCCGGCCCTTATGATGTTGCAATCATTGGCGACTATAACATTGGTGGTGATACTTGGTCTAGCCGCATCCTCTTGGAAGAAATTGGCTTGCGTGTAATTGCTCAATGGTCAGGTGATGGGACTCTGAATGAGATGATGCTCACACCTCAAGTGAAGCTCAATTTAATTCACTGTTACCGTTCAATGAATTATATTACTCGTCACATGGAAGAAGCTTATGGCGTTCCTTGGTTAGAATACAATTTCTTTGGCCCCACCGCAATTGCTAATTCCTTACAACAGATTGCTGCTAGATTTGACTCCAAGATTCAAGAAAACGCTCAGAAAGTAATTGCTAAGTATGAACCTATAATGGATGCAGTCATTGCTAAATATCGATCGCGTTTAGAAAACAAAACTGTGGCGCTGATGGTCGGCGGACTACGCCCTCGTCATGTGATTCCTGCATTCAACGATTTGGGTATGAAGCTTGTGGCTACTGGCTATGAGTTCGCTCATCATGACGACTACAAACGTACTACTAACTATGTTGAAAACGGTACTATCATTTATGATGATGTAACTTCCTACGAGTTTGAGGAATTGATTAAAGCACTCAAGCCTGACTTAGTAGCTTCTGGTGTTAAAGAGAAATACGTCTTCCAAAAAATGGGTTTACCTTTTCGTCAGATGCATTCTTGGGATTATTCTGGGCCGTATCATGGCTATGACGGTTTTGCTATTTTCGCTCGTGATATGGATATGGCTCTAAATAATCCTTCTTGGCGATTGATCCCGACTCCTTGGAAGCAGGCTAATAAAGATTGATCAAGACCGCGCCCTTAAGGGCGGGGTTTACTATTAGACAGTTTCAGGCGCTTTGCATAATTGCTATTATTTAGCAATAGTAATGTAGACAAAAAGTAACAATGAATTCAGACGCCATTACAAATGCCCAACTTCAAAACTGGGATAATTTTTGTAATCATATTGGAGACTGGCATGGAACCTGGAATGTTTATAATTTAGAGGGTGAATTAATTCGCTCTCATCAATGTGTCAGAAGCTTCCACTTAACCGATGATGGAAGTGAAATGAATCATCAGAATTACTCTACTTATTCTGATGGCACAAGCAAATTAGAAACCTATGGGCCACATAAAAAACCTCATATAAAAGCGCTTCATTTTCACGATAGTTTTTCATGGGGTTCCCAAGAAGTAAAAACAGGTTCAGTATTCTTTTTTGAGACTGGTTTTAAATATCAAGATAGGCGTAGGAGTGCAGTTGTCAGATATAACGAGAACGGTACTTTAGATATTTTGATAATTTCCGAACATTTAGGAGAAAGAAAGAATGAACCTACTCTACCTCCAGCAAATCAATTTACTGGTTGGCAAGGAATAATAACCAAGATGACACCTGACTGGATAGTATCACCCGCAGTCCCAACTGAATGGATACAACTAGAAGATTTAAATAAGAATTATCTCAGCTTGCACTTGAAAGATGGGGTATCAATCAGTATTCCACAACATATAGAGAGTAAAACAGAGTTTTTTCTAGTAGCAGAATGGCTTGTAAATCCTACTTTATTGCTGCGAGGTATTCGCAATTTCGATACCTCTGGATTTGCAAGCTTCTCCTTAGAAATATTCAAGCGCTGATGCAAGCTTGACGAGTATGATTAATATGATGCAGGTAAATTTTCTCGTTATCAAGGAATTTAACCTACAGTAACCACAGCTATAGTTTTGCTTAAGTAGCGTTGTAGCGATCGCCTCATCATAGTGTTTCGATTGATGTTTACTCAAGCAGGCGATGTTCTCATTGAATGGTGAAGCATCGCCTTTAACGTTCATAAATCGGTCGTAAAGCAACTAGCATCATACCACAATCACTCGTAAGTATGAAAACCATACTCCTATGGGATGATGAATCATGATAAATAATTTGATGATCTGAAAAATAAACACTCAGAAATTACCTACAGCTTTATACAACTACTAAGGTAGAAAGAGATATGGCAATCTGATGTGAGCCGTAAAAAAAGTGAGTTGGAATTTGGCTACTGTAGAAATCTTGTTGAATTTATAAAAAGTGTTGAAGATAAAAGCATTGCTGGATAAAGCTTTGAATTTCAGTATGCTTTCAAAGTTCAAGTAGGATTTTTATAGAAACAGCCATGTGTTCGTAACTTAAATTTTTTATAGTCTCAATCAACACATTCAGAAATTTATATCTTGTACCAGTTGCGTTATTCAAAAGATGTGTATGTTGCAAACGAATACTCAGCATTTGAGGCATTAATTTACAAACCAATTAATGATTCTCGATCTGTGATTGTTTTAGAGCATCAGTAGAGCGTTAGCGATCACTATGCATTAATCACATCTTTTTTGACAAAAGGAAAAAAGCCAATAACACATACTCACTAGCACATCTTGAACAGTAATAGAAGTAGGTTGTGCGGTAGTAGCCTAAGACTGTATTCCTTCTACTACTGCTCAAATGAAGAGTTGATAAAGCTTCTGGAAAACTTGAAATAAAAAGAACACCTCTAGGTGAATTTTGATTATGTTCAATTTAAACCGCATTCTTGTATCAAGTTTGCTCGCCATATCTACTACCGTACTTACTCTGAGAATCGGTATCTCTACTGATTTTGGTGGCAGCACTTCTTTTTCCTTTGGCGATAATAGAGCTGTAGCTCAAAGTGTTTCTCCCCAACAAGCGATCGCCCTGCTGTCTAATAAACGACTAACCTACGAGACGGGGAGTACTTTTAGCAGCGATGGTTATGTTGGTGGCTACTCAGCCAAGTATGTAGTTGATCTGTATGGTGATGGGCAGTTTCAGGGTTTTTATCAGTCGGACACTGACGCTCCATCTACGGACTCGACCAATCGTCAGTTCTCAGGTAATTGGACGGTAGTGGCAAATCAGGGTCGGCTTGTGTTGGTCTTAAATACTAACCTGTGGGGTTCTCAATATTTTGTCATTACCGGGGCATCTGGCAACACTATTTACCTAAATGGAAATGCTGTTCAGGTGACTTCTCTTTGAATCAGTTGCCTGTTTTGTTAGGCGACTCTACCGAAAGCCTTTGCAACTGGGGTTAAAGTGTCTGTGGCGCAGAGAACACAGAAAAGGAGGAAAAGAGAGATTCTAAAACTTGGTTTTTCAAGCAAAATTGATTTAATAGAGTACTAGTTCGTTTTATTTGCCCGATCGCTTACATGCACTAAATGAACTAAAAACTGTAGAATATGACAGTTGTATTCTGCCGCGAACGTTGATTGAGCGTTATACTTTGCCCGAAATGGGCAACCTGTGGACTGAATCTTATAAATTAAAAACCTGGCTCCAGGTAGAGATTGCAGTTTGTGAAGCCCAAGCTGAATTGGGTTATATTCCCTCTGATGCAGTTGCAGAAATTAAGGCTAAGGCAAATTTTGACCCTAAGCGGGTGCTGGAAATTGAGGCTGAAGTCCGTCATGATGTCATCGCTTTTTTGACTAATGTCAACGAATATGTTGGCGATGCCGGACGCTATATTCATCTGGGTTTAACTAGCTCGGATGTACTAGACACTGCTTTAGCGCTGCAATTGGTTGCTAGTTTGGATTTGTTAGCGCAGCGCCTAGAAGATTTAATTGGGGCAATTCGCCACAAAGCACAAGAACATCGTCATACGGTGATGATTGGTCGATCGCATGGCATTCACGCTGAACCGATTACTTTTGGTTTTAAGCTAGCTGGCTGGTTGGCAGAAGTGTTGCGTCACCAAGAACGCTTGAAGATTCTCCGCGATACTATTGCCGTGGGTAAGATTTCTGGTGCTGTTGGCACTTATGCCAATATTGAACCACGCGTGGAAGCGATCGCTTGCCAAAAACTCGGACTCAAACCTGATACAGCCTCAACACAAGTTATTTCTCGCGATCGCCATGCTGACTATGTGCAACAATTAGCCTTAGTAGCAGCATCCATTGAACGCTTTGCTGTAGAAATTCGCAATCTCCAAAAAACAGACGTTCTGGAAGTTGAAGAATTTTTTGCTAAGGGTCAAAAAGGCTCTAGCGCTATGCCGCACAAGCGTAACCCCATTCGCTCAGAACGACTGACAGGAATGGCACGACTTGTGAGAAGTCATGCAGGTGCAGCTTTAGAAAACGTAGCCCTTTGGCACGAACGTGACATTTCCCATAGTTCTGTGGAACGGGTAATTTTACCAGATGCTTGCATTTTGACACACTTTATGCTGGTGGAAATCATCGACTTAGTAAAAAATTTGTTGGTTTATCCCCAGAACATGGAACGCAATCTCAATTGCTACGGTGGTGTGGTATTTAGTCAGAAAGTGCTGCTAGCTTTGGTAGACAAGGGATTGAGCCGTGAAGAAGCTTATGCGATCGTTCAAGGGAGCGCTCACGCCGCTTGGAACAAACCAGAAGGCAATTTCCACGACTTGATTAGTAAAGACCCGCGTGTCACCCAAAAGCTATCACCAGCAGAGATTGAAGTATGTTTTGACCCCCAGCAACATCTGCGGCATTTAGAAGAAGTTTATCAAAGACTGGGTATTTGAGCAGAGGAGTAGGGGAGCAGGGGGGAGTGTTTTAAAGTTTTTGCATAGATGCAGGAATAGTAAGTGGTTAGTGGTCAGTGGTCAGTTGTCAGTTGTCAGTTGTTATTCTCCCCCATCTTCCTCATCTCCCTCATCTCCTCCATCTCCCTCATCTCCCTCATCTTCCCCACTTGAAGTAATGGGAGATGAATTTTATTTTTTGCTACCTCGATATTCTTGAATTACATGAATAATTGATGGCAGTAGGGAAACTACAATAATTAATCCAATAATCGGTAACAAATATTTATCTACTTGTTCAGCTGGTAGAGTTTTTCCTAAGAAAAAACCTAACAGAGTGATTCCGAATGTCCAAACTAAACCGCCGATTAAGTTGTAAAACATAAATGTCCGATAATGCATCGCACCAAGTCCAGCCACAATCGGCGCAAATGTCCGCACAATCGGTACAAACCTTGCTAAAACAATCGTTTTTTTACCATGCTTTTGATAAAACTGTTGGGTTTTAACAACATGTTTTTTATGAAATAACCATGAGTCTTCTTTCTGAAACAATCTTCTGCCGAATTTATGACCTGTAGTATAACCAACATTATCACCAAGAACTGCACAAATAAAAGCACCAATTATCAGAATCCAAATGTTTAATAAATTCTGAGATGCAATAAACCCAGCGGTGAATAATAAACTATCTCCTGGCAGAAAAAAACCAACCAGTAAGCCAGATTCAGCAAAGATAATTCCCCATACACCAAAGTAGCCTAGTGATTTAATTAAATGAGGTAAGTCAAAATGCATAACATCTCACATTGTAAAGAATATGCATACAACATCTTAACGTTCAGCAATTTTTATAAATGCTTTTTATTGTTAAGTTTAGGTAAATTTATTCAGGTATGCAATATTGGTCAGTCATCTGATCGTTGAGAGCCAAAGTCTTTAAGAAAACCAAGCAAAGCTTCGTTGACTTCTTGGGGATATTCTGCGGGAACCCAGTGACCAGCACCAGGGACGATAACCTGTCCTTTCAAGTTCGGAACAAACTGAGTCATTGCATCCAAATTCATTCCTGGAAACTGCAATACAACGTCTTTTTCACCGGCAATGAACAATGCTGGTTGCGATATCTTTTTGTCTGACAACTGGGGAGTAATTTCCATATTACGATCAAGGTTGCGATACCAATTCAGGTTGCCACGAAAGCCGCTTTGTTGGTACTGTTCAATATAATAGTCTAGATCCTCTTGGGTCATGCCTTTTGGTAGCTGTTCGGGATCAATCAGTCCGTCAAGAAAACCAGAAGTTGATGGTTTCGGATTAAGGATAAGTCCTTCAGGAGCAGAAGCGCTAATACTATAATGAATCATGCGTAGGGAACGACGAATATCTGTTTCAAATTCAGCTTCGGCAATTCCAGGTTTTTGGAAGTAGACCATGTACCAGAAGTTGTCCCCAAAATTCTCTTGCTTTGTGAATGCTTCAGTGGGGTAACGGAAGTAAGGAACACTCATTCCCACGACAGCACTAACTCGTTCCTCATATAGTAATGCTGTATTCCAAGCTACAATTGCACCCCAATCATGTCCGACAACAATAAAATTTTTGTGACCAAGAGCGTCAGCAATTCCTACCACGTCCCCTGTTAAATTAAGTATGTCGTAAGCTTCGATTTCCTCTGGAGCATCGCTACTATCGTATCCCCTTTGATTGGGAACGGCTACTTGAAAGCCTGCTTCTACAAGCGGATCAATTTGATGACGCCATAGATACCAGCACTGAGGCCATCCATGAAGCAAGATAACCAAAGGCCCCTCACCCTCAACAACCGTATTCAGACGAACCCCATTTGTTTCAATCGTGCGAAAGTTGCGCTTGTTCATATTGAAACCTGTTCTATTTGGCTATCGACATACCCATCGGCTATCAAATAATTTACATGAGAATCACTATAGTAATCCGCTTTGATTTTTGAACTAATTGGTGGTAGGGATGAGGGAGATGAGGGAGATGAGGGAGATGAGGGAGATGAGGAAAATGAAGAATAATGTTAATTTACCCATTCCCATTTCCCCATTCCCAATTCCCAATTCCCCATTCCCAATTCCCAATTCCCCATTCCCAATTCCCAATTACCAATTTTAGGGTGCAAAATGCGAAGATATTGGAAAGTACTAAAGCTCTTTTGGAGTACCGCTATAGCAGCAGAGATGGAGTATCGCCTCAACTTCATCATATCTACCCTTACCAGTTTGGGTAATCTTGGAGGCAGTCTTTTTGGACTATTTTTGTTTTACCGCACTGGCTACACTTTTGCTGGTTGGTCATGGGAAGCAGCTTTGGTTGTTGTAGGAGTTTTTACCTTGCTACAAGGCTTTTCTACTACGTTTCTGGCTGCAAATTTGAATCGCATTGTCCGCCATGTCCAAGAAGGTACTTTAGATTTTGTGCTACTCAAACCTATCCGCAGTCAGTTTTGGCTTTCCACTCATACCCTTTCTCCTTGGGGTCTACCTGATATAGTTTTTGGTGGTTGCATAATTGGGTATGCAGGTAAACGCCTTGGCTTGGAAATCAGCAATTACTTGTTTAGTGTAGTGCCGTTGTTATTCGGCTTGGTGATTCTTTACAGCTTGTGGTTTATGCTGGCTGCAACTAGTATCTGGTTTGTGAAAATATACAACGCTACAGAAGTGCTAAGGGGTTTGTTAGAAGCTGGAAGATATCCTATCGCAGCTTACCCTACGGCTTACCGCTTTTTCTTTACATTTGTTGTACCAGTGACGTTTTTAACTACTATACCAGCGGAGATTATCTTAGGGCGAGGTCAAATTACTTGGTTAATAGGTGCAGCAGTGTTGGCATTAGTGCTGTTTTTTGTTTCTACCTGGTTTTGGCGGTTTGCTCTACGATTTTATACCAGTGCTTCGAGTTAAGAGATATGGCAAAGTGGTGAGTGCCTTTCTGAGTGCTGAGTGCTGAGGAGCCACTGCGGTCTTGGGGTCTCCCCAAGTGGAGCATGTGGCGTTGCTGAGTATTGTTTTGCGACTCGTAAATCAATTTTTGCGACTCGTAAACCTATTTTTGCGACTCGTAAACCTATTTTTGCAACTCGTAAACCAATTTTTGCGACTCGTAAACCAATTTTTGCGACTAGTAATACCAATGGCAAGATGTCTACGCCACAAAAATTTAATGAAATTTAGTTATGCAAACTAAATGTCTTTTAGCTTTATGCTGACTCTCAAGTTTTAAACCTATTTCAGAGCGATCGCTCTCAACTCTGCATATCTTACCAATTCCTGTAAAAATTTTGAAAAAATTTGAGTAATTTTACATAGCATATATGATGTCAATAGTGAGATTACGGTAATTGAATTAACTCTCAACAGCGAAAAAACCTCAAAGGGTAGAAAATGAGTTCTGAATCTAACGTCAAACTAGCGATCGCTCTTTCTAATTCAGACCTAGATCTAGAGGAGTTAGAACGAGAAACACGAAATTTACTGCGGGAAATCAGAGACTTAGATGTAGAAAGTGCTGAACTGGTAGCAGTTACAGAAATACCCGAAACAGCCAAATCTGTTGGTGGTTTTTTAGTGGGAGTGTTGCAGGCTGAGGTGAGTATAGCCAATTTTAAGAAATTGTTGGGATTTTTGAGCGATCGCTTAGGTAACAAAACTATTGAATTGGAAGTTGAGGCTAACGGTAAGAAACTCAAAGTCAAAGCTAGCAGTCAACAAGAGTTAACCGCCGCCATTGAACAAGCCCAAAAGTTTATCGCAGGTAATTAAGAAATTCATCAGCAAGGAAAAATAACTAGATGGCAAAAGTAGCCCTGCTAATTGGAGTCAGCGAGTATGAGCCTGGTCTTATCCCATTGCCAGCTGCGATAAATGATGTCGAGGCGATGCAGGAAGTTTTACAACACCCTGAGATTGGTGGTTTTGATGAAGTAACAGTGCTGGTAAATCCTCAACGACAAGAAATGGAGGAAGCCGTTGAAACTTTATTTGGTGGTCGTCAAAAAGATGATCTCGTACTGTTATTTTTCTCTGGTCATGGAATTAAAGATGAAGAGGGTAATCTTTACTTTGCTACTCATAATACCCGCAAAACATTACTGAAGTCTACAACAGTGCGAGCAAGATTTGTGCATGATGTTATGAACAAAAGTCGCTCTAAACGCGAGGTAGTGATTCTTGATTGTTGTTTTAGCGGTGCATTTGCTGAAGGAATGTTAGCCAGAGATGATGGTTTTGTGGATGTTAAAAACCAATTAGGCGGAGAAGGACGAGCTGTTCTCACTTCAAGTACTTCAACTCAATATTCTTTTGAACAGCCAGGAGCAGATATTTCAACTTACACCCGCTATATAGTTGAGGGACTAAAGACTGGTGCAGCAGACCGAGATGAAGATGGTAAGATTTCTGTTGATGAATTGCATGAGTATGCCAAAAGTAAGGTTCAAGAAGCTGCTCCGGCAATGAAGCCAGAAATATATGCTATCAAAGAAGGTTATAAAATCAACCTTGCCAAAGCACCTATTGATGATCCTGAACTCAAATATCGTCGAGAAGTTGAGTTTTGGGTAGAAAGTGGTAAAGGTGAGATTTCTGATGCTGGGCGTGATGTGTTAGATGAGTTACGGCATAATCTGGGACTAACATCTGAGGAAGCTGTGGTAATTGAGGGCAAAGTTTTAGAACCTCACCGAGAGTATCAGAGAAAATTGAAGCGTTATCAGGAAAGATTTATTAAAGAAATTCAGCGAGAGTATCCTATTAGTGATAATACTCGCGAACAATTAAAACGTTTTCAGAAAGTTTTAGGATTTACAGACGAAAATATAGCCTTAATTGAAGCTCCGATAATTGCCAAAAAGCCGCTTACTCTTCCTCCAGTAAATCCTCTACCCCGCCAAAATAATAATTTTCTCCAATATGTAGGAGCGTGCATTATCGGCGTAGTGATTGGCGGTACTGTAATATACGCTCTTTTACACAAAACTATACCTCCAATAGTAGTTAACTCTTGTGTTAAAGAGAGTTATATTGTGGGCGATAGAATTAGCTTAGGCGAAAAAATTTTATTGGTAAAGGATACAAACTCAGATAAAGAAGCTGGAGTTAAAGCATTTGCCAACGGTGATTGCAAAACTGCTATTGATAAGTTCAATGCATATCGTACAGCTAACCGCACAGATCCAGAAGCATTGATTTATTTAAATAATGCTAAAGCTCGTCAGCAGCAGCAACAGCTGAAAATTGCTGTAAGTGTACCTATTGGTACAAACCCAAATGTTGCTAAAGAGATATTGCGCGGTGTGGCTCACGTTCAAGATCAGGTAAATAGCACTGGTGGTATAAATGGCAAAGCTTTAGAGGTAGCGATCGCTAATGACGATGATAGCGAAGATACTGCTAAAGAAATTGCAACCGTCTTAGTCAATAAACAGGACATATTAGGTGTAGTAGGCCCTTGTTCTAGTGCTGCTTCCAAAGGAGCAAGCACAATCTATAACAATTCAAAACTTGTTGCTATTTCTCCTACGAGTACTGCTGTTACAATACCTGGAGCTAATAACAGTTATGTTTTTCGTACAGTTCCTAGTGATGCAGTTGCAGCAAAGCAATTAGCCGATTTCATGGTGAACAAATTGCAAAAAACTAAAGTAGCGTTTTTCTACAATTCCAAGAATAACTACAGTAAATCTTTCATATCTCAATTTAAATCATATGCTGGTTTTGATATTAATGGAGATAACCGTTTAAATTTTGACTTATCCACCGAGGATTTCGATCCAAATAATAGCATAAAACAAGCTAGTCAAGAAGGTGCTGAAGTCTTGTTAATAGCCCCAGATTCGCATTCCCTCGACAAGGCACTACAAGTAGTTCATCATAACAACAACAAAATTCCTATATTAGGAGGAGATGATGTTTATAAAATAGAAACTCTCCAAGTTGGCAAAAAAGCTGAGAAAATGATATTGGCAATTCCCTGGCATATTCAAAATGCTCAAAACTCCAATTTTGTCAAAAATTCTGATATTTTGTGGAAAGCTCCAGTAAGCTGGCGAACAGCTACGGCTTATGATGCAACTATGGCAATTATCACAGGTTTACAGCAAAAAACTACTCGTGATGGGCTAAAGCAAATGTTGCATAGCCCCAATTTTTCAGCTGATGGTGCTACAGGAAAAATTAAGTTTGCACAATCAGGCGATCGTGCAGACGCTCTCACAATTTTAATCAAAGTGCAACAAAAACCTGGCACTGATCAATACGAGTTTGTGCCAATTCAACCTTAATTTTGCAGCTGGAATAGAAGAGCGATTCAAAGTAAATCGATAAACTCATCAACACTCAGTCCAACCTGTCTGATAATTGCTCGTAAAGTTCCTCTATCTAATTCTTGATGATTGGGAACAACGACTTCAGCAAATGGCTCATTTCGACGTAAGATAATATGGCTTCCACGTTGTCGCAAAACATAAAAACCTGTCTTTCCTAAAGCTTTAATACACTCTTGACCTGAAATGATTGGTAACTTGCTCATACATCAATCAAAACAGTTTCCAGATAATCTTCTGGAATAGGCCGACCTTCTTGTTGTAAAACCTCAATATATAGTTCTATAGCTTCTTTGATGTTGGCAATCGCTTCTTGTTTGGTCTTTCCTTGACTGATACAAGCAGGTAAACTAGGACATTCAGCCACCCAGTAATCGTCTTCTCCTGGATATATAATTACTTGTCTCTTCATAATAAAATAAGTTTGTGCCAATTCAACCTGAAAGTATAACTCAGAGAAAATTTATAAATTAAATCTTAGTAGGGTGTGTTACTGCTTTAGCCTAACGCACGGCATATCACATGGTGCGTTAGGCGCTCATATCATTATTTTTGTGATAAATCATATCGCAATATGCGCCTAACACACCCTACAGTAGTATTAATTTTACTTTATAAATAACCTCTCAAAACTGTAGTCCAAACACATCAAAAAAGCCAAAATCTGTCACAAAACATCTGGATTTTCCCCTAATTCTCTTAATCTAGCCGCTAAACGAGCCACCTGTGCAGCAGCCGCTTCTTCTCGTACAGCAGCCGCTTCTGCTTCTGCAACTGCGGCTTGTGCTTGTGCAACAGCAATTTCTGCCTGTGTGACTGCGGCTTGTGCTTGCGCGGCTGCGGCTTCTTCTGGTAACAAAACCAAATTGCCAGCTACATCATAAAACCTTAACCATACCGCCGTTTCTCTGTCTATTGTTCCCTCCCAAATGCCCAACCATAAACCTAACTTTTGACACCATAGCCAGCCGCGATCGCTTGGGGTCAAAGGCTGATACTGTTGATTAGCATCTAAATGCCAGCCCTGCAAAGAATTAGGATCAAAGGGGTCATAGACAAAATAATCTGAAGTGCGAAAAGTTTGTTCGTAAAGGTTTTTCTTAATACCCTTGTCTATTGCTGCGGTAGATGGTGACATTAATTCGACGATGACATCAGGATAGCGGCCGTTTTCTTCCCACACTACCCAGCCTTGTCTAGAGTTATTACCATCAACATTGAGGACAACAAAAAAATCTGGCCCGCGAAAATCACGATTACGAAGTTGGGCGCTACTGTAGTAAATAAACATATTGCCGCCTGTGAACAAATCATTGCGGTCAGCCCAAGCTTGTTGTAATGACCGAATCAGGACATTCATGCCAATACGGTGACGATTTGATTCCAAGGGTTCACCATCATCAAAAATTAAATCTGTAGGTGGCGTGGGGGGTTCCCAGTCCACAAAGGCTGTTGGGTTATTTTCGGTAGTCATGAGCGATCGCCTTTCTCAAAAAGCCTTAAATTCTATGATAATCTGATGATAGTTACCTTAATTAAGATATCCATTTTTTAATGGTTATAAAGTCTCTTGCATCCAATTTCTAAAATTACGAATAGTTTGACTTCTACCAATGGTTAAACATTGCTGAACATACTCATTGACTAATTTAACAATTGGAATATTAGGAAAATTAGGGCTAGATTGAGATTGAATATACTTGCCATCTTGTAGCAAATAAATTTCTAAACCTTGTTGTGTATATCGCCAAAGTTCAGGAACTTCTAAAATTTTATAATTCTCAAATCGAGTGCGTGAGCTAATATCAATCTCTATTGCTAAATCTGGTGGCGGGTCTACAGTTAAATCAAGTCGATTTTTCCCAATGACCGCAGCTTGATTTTGAATATAAAAAGAAGTATCTGGTTCTACTGCTTGCTGCATTTGTTCATTTTTCAATGTTGTAGAACCGAAAGGTTCAAAATCAATTTGCAGTTTATCTAATAAAATTTTGACTAAATCACCAATTAACTCTTTATCTTTTTCATGTTCAGGTAGGGGAACCATAATTTCTAACCAGCCATTACTGTAAGAAATGCGTGTAGCACTTCTTTCTTCTAATTCTTCTAAAATATTTTCTAATTGCTGCCAACTAATATCCTTGAGTAACATTTGTTGTCCAGGCTTGACGATAATTTGTTGCAATTTTACAAGCATATAGAATTCTTATTTTATTTTTGTAATAGAGGTAGTGGGCTTTTCTTCCCATACACAGGTTGTAGTAGGCAAAGCCCGTCCTAATTTTATTTTCTCATACATATATGATTTAGCTATATTGCTTATGATAATAAACTGTAGCGGTGCGTTGCGCTGCGCGACAACACACCCTACTGATAGTGATCATTAGTCATAGGGAAAAATTACCAATGCCCCATGCCCAAAATATTTATACTAAATTGCTTACCACTTCTTACCTAGCAGGGCTTCAAATTCAGCTTGCAACGCTGTGATATCAGCTAGCCTTGCCACTAATATATTATCGTTACCAGCATCACTTAAACGTGCTTTCCAATAACGAATAGTTTCCGCGTTATTCATCCAAAATTGCACTACTGTGTCTATCACTTGGTCGGTATTCCAATTCCATTTGGCTGGAACTGGTTCCACAGTTTCTATAAATGCATCCAGGGTGCATTTCTGTGTTCCCAAATATTCTACTCCTTTGTGTTGTGGCTTTTGCAGGCTCTCTTGTTGATTAGTAAAAAAATGCCAAACTGGAGACACGCCTATAATGTCAAAAGTGTATTTCATCTCAGTTCTCCTAATTGGTAATTAGTTGTACGGAAAATTTAGGTTTTTAAAAAAAGTATGAAATAAAAAACATGCAATTGCTATCTGGAAAAAGTATCATTTCCGCCTATGTCAGAGGAATTAAACTTTATCCAAAAATTAGCACTTGCTAGCTTTGAGTGCTAATTTTTATGCAATTGTTTGATGTATTATTAAAGAGTTTCAGGCATAAATTCAGGGGCGGATATTATTTTTAATAATTATTTAAGTTTTATACTCACAGATGGTAAAGGTGAATTAGCAGCCTTAGCTGCTGCTGGTTTGTGGGCTGTGGCTTCGGTAGTGTATGGAGTTGTAGGACAAAGGATTCCACCACTGCAACTAAACTTGATTAAAGGGATAATTGCGATCGCCCTGCTTTTGGTGACAATCTTGCTGAGTGGCGAACTCTTGCCAAACATTGCCCTGAAGCCTTTGTGTCTACTATTTCTCAGCGGTGCAGTGGGTATTGGTTTGGGTGATACAGCTTTCCTTGCTGCCATAAATTACTTGGGGGCGCGTCGGGTTCTACTTATAGGAACTTTAGCTCCGCCCACGACTGCGATCGCAGCTATGATATTGCTTGGTGAACAGCTAAATATGATTGCTTGGTGCGGTATTTTGCTTACCATTCTGGGAGTTGCGTGGGTGGTAACAGAACGAGTCCCCAGTACCAGCGATTATTCTACAACGCACCTATGGCAAGGCATCGGCTTTGGCTTATTAGCAGCAATTACCAATGCGGCTGGCACAGTTATCTCTCGCTTAGCGTTTGCTAGTGGTACTGTTGCACCGTTATGGGCTGCCTTGTTGCGGTTAAGTGCAGGTGTGTTGATTATCCTGATATCGATATGGTTTTCTCGACTGAGGCAAAAGACATCATATTATTTTTACTGGCAATCTTGGCAAGTAATTCTTGCAACTTGCCTTGCTGCTTTTTGTGGAACTTACTTAGGAATTTGGTTGCAACAGACAGCAATTAAATTGACATCTGCGGGAATTGCTTCCACATTGTTGCAGACTAGCCCACTGTTTGTAATTCCCATCGCTGTCTTCATGGGCGAAAAAGTCAGTTGGAGAGCGATCGCTAGTGTGATAATAGCGATCGCAGGGATTGGGTTATTATTTTATTTCAAGTAGCACATATCAAGCAGGATGGGGAGATAGGGAAAATAAGTAGTAGCCTGCCAAAAAGATTTTGACAGGCACAGGAATTGGGTAAGGGGAAAAGGGTAAAGGTTTTTAATTCCTTTCCCTTTACCCTTTACCCTTTACCCTTTAAGCGGTCTTCACCTGTCAGCATTTGCGTGGTGAACAAGTAGTATCAAGATCCCCCTCATTCCCCTATCCCCCCTGCTATCCAGATACCCTCTGTTTTTTATACCTAATAGCAAATAAATCCATTTTGTTGCACTTAGTCATGCAATAGACATGCACATTTCTATCAGCAAGAGCAGAGTAATCCTTCTGCTGGGGTCAATTTAGTATGTTAATCCTTCTATTTGTAAGAGTTTCTCTGAATTAGTGCAATATATCAAATTAAGTATTATGTCTGAAAAAATTGTGATATACCTATTGAATTGCATCCCTTGCAAGTTGAAAAATCAGTATTATGTCTACAAAACTTATTCACTTGCTGTAATTTAATTGTTGATTTAACAATGTGTTCATTCAGTATTCTGTCTGCAAAATATATTCAATTGCTCGATTTAAATTAGAAAATTGTTGCATGAAACTTGACTTAATATTTTTCTTTTGAAAAAATTAATTCATTCTCAACAACTGAGAGCAAGAATATTAATTGATTGAAAGTTAAAAGCTTTTCTAGAAGAATTTAACTCTTCAAGAACAGTTATCCTGTGGATCAGTAAAGTATGAAAGATATTACTAAAAGCCAAATTCCAAACCAACAAACTATACAAATTTTGTTTGCTTCATTTACCTGGCTCATATATCTATTATTTGTCCCCTATGTATATGTCCAATTGAAGATTTTTTCATTATTTTTTATTATCTTCCCAGGAGTTTATTTATTTTGCTGGCTAGCAGTCTTTATGCATGAATGCTGGCATGAATATTTATCCAGTATTCACAACAAGTTTTTTTACTTACTTTTATCTTGGATGATGTTTCTCGATCACCAAGTTTTTAGCATAGCTCATCCTTCTCACCATTCTCAAGTAAATACCTACAAAGATATAGAGTTTCATCCTCTAGGAAAAATTAAAAATCACTTACTACGAGTTATTTATAACTTCTGTGAAATCATTTTAGGGAATATATTTACGGTTATTCTAGCTACTTATACAATAACGCATCAGCCACAGTTGAAAAAACAATACTCGCATCAACAACTAATAATTTCTATTCTGATGCGGATGATGATTTGGGGTGGAATTGGTTATAGTTCCCATCTGATATTCCAAGTTACTACGGCTCAGATTGTAATTCCTTATGTGATTACTTGTTGGATGGGATCTCTAGCAGTGCATCATAGTGAACTGATAGAACATGGAAACCTGATTATAGAAGGAAAATTAGAAGAACGTAATTTAAAAACTCGGAACTTGAAACCGTCTGGTATTTGGGAAAGATTGTTTTTATTTATCACTCACAATCATTCCTTAGAACATTCATTACACCATGTCAGCCCTAAAATCTACAATCGACCATTTGCTTATGCAAATATGATGCCAGATGAAACAGTCTATATTTCCTTTGGTGAATATTTAATCATTCTCAAAGAGATGCTGACAGGCAAATTTTAAAAAATTGAACGTCAGACAGATTTTACGTAAAGATGAGCTTAACAATTGCAGTGTCAGTTGATTTATAGTGTAAACTGTTGATTCATTCCAAGCCCCATTTGCAAGCAGATATTCAGTTATGCCAAACGTTCGGTTTGATAAATACTACCGTTACGAAGACCTGACACACATTCTGCACAGTTATGCACAGGAATTCCCTCACTTAGTCCACATAGAAAGTATCGGCAAGAGTTACGAAAGTCGTGATATTTGGTTATTGACTGTTACTAACTTTGCTCTTTGTTCACATCAAGAAAAACCAGCCCTGTGGGTTGATGGCAATATCCACGCCACCGAACTAGCAGCGTCGAGTGCATTGCTGTACCTTCTGCAAACATTAGTTAAAGGCTACGGCACACATGCAGACATCACCCGTTGTTTAGACACCCGCACCTTCTACATTTGCCCTCGTGTCAACCCTGACGGTGCTGAATTGGCACTTGCAGAAAAACCAAAATTTATTCGTTCTAGCACCCGTCCCTATCCCTATGACGACGAACGCAACGATGGGTTAGTGATGGAAGATATAGATGGCGATGGTCGGATTTTATTGATGCGAATTCCTGATGCCAATGGTGCTTGGAAAATCTGTCCTACAGAACCTCGTTTATTAGTGCGTCGTGAACCGACAGAAATCGGTGGTCAATATTATCGCGTACTACCTGAAGGCAAGATAGAAAATTATGACGGTGTAGAAATTAAAATCCAACGTCCCAAAGAAGGACTAGACTTGAACCGCAATTTTCCAGGGTTGTGGCGGCAAGAATCACAGCAACCAGGAGCAGGATCTTATCCTTCATCGGAAACAGAAGTGCGATCGCTAGTCCAGTTTATTACAAATCATGCCAATATTACCGGCGCGATTACTTTTCACACCTTCAGCGGCGTTCTCATCCGCCCTTACACCCACCTCAGTGATGAAGAATTTCCTGTCAATGACCTCCGCACTTACCAGCGCATCGGTGAAAAAGGTACTGAACTTACCCAATACCCAGCCATCTCTGCATTCCATGAATTTCGCTATGATCCTAAAGATGCAATCACAGGTACATTTGATGATTGGGTTTATGAATATCAAGGTTTATTTGCCTGGACAGTAGAAATTTGGAGTCCTCAGCGACAAGCTGGAATTACTAACTATAAATACACAGACTGGCAACGAGAACATCCTTTAGAAGATGACCTCAAGCTGCTGCGCTGGAATGATGAACAACTTGCAGGCAAAGGTTATATAGACTGGTATGCCTTCGACCATCCCCAACTCGGTCAAGTCGAACTTGGCGGTTGGGATAGCATGTATGCTTGGACAAACCCACCCCCGGAATTTCTAGAGAAAGAAATAGCCCGCTTCCCCGACTGGGTAGTGTGGCATCTATTAATCTCTCCTCGTTTGGAAATTTACGAAGCCAGCATTCATAGCTTGGGTGATAATATGTATCGAGTGCGGCTAGTTGTACAAAATACAGGCTGGCTACCTACCTATATAACTCAAAAAGCCTTGGATAAAAAGTTGGTACGAGGTTGTATCTGTGAAATTGAATTGCCTGTTGGTGCAACTTTGGAAACAGGTAAGCTTATAGAAGATTTAGGTCAATTAGAAGGACGTGCCTACAAGCCTTCATCTCCCACTAGAAGGCAAAGTGACCCAACTAAAGATCGGGCGAAAGTCGAATGGATAATACGTGCTACTCTAGGTGGTACAGTTAAACTTTTAGCTCGTCATGAACGTGCTGGAGTTGTGCGTACTGAACTGATAATAGAGTGATGTTATCTGATCAAAATTTACAAGCTATTTCACATAGTTGACTGATGACTGATGACTGATGACTGATGACTGATGACTGATGACTGTCACCAGTTATCGGTCAACAACCCTATCTTTTAGTTACTGCTGCGTGTAACTTGCTTTATACAGTTTATCTCTCTTTACAGCAATTTTCAAATCAATAGACCATACCACTTCCTACTCCCTACTCCCTACTCCCAGCCCTAGCTGTGGTCTATGCATCTGAAAATGTCTGTAATATACCTCTTGCAAAAGTCCTTCTTCTAGCATTCTTCTTTACACCTACCCTGCGGGTTCCGCGTTAGCGGTGCAAGTCGGGAAACCGCAAGGGCGCACTGGCTCAACTTTGTGTGAGGCAAAAAAATATTTATGCAAGAATTCTAATCACTACGAATAGAGAAAAATACTATCCCCAACCTGAACCTGAAACGAAATCGCATTCCTGATTTTCTCTTTTAATTATAGTTGTTAAAAAAGTATTTAGTAACAAGATTTAGGGATTATTTTGTGCTGAAACTCACAAGCAAAGAAAAGTACCCTCAAGGGTAATATCACAGATAAATTTCACAATTTATGTTACATTACTAAGCGATCGCATTCATCGCCCTGAAAATAAGTAAACCCAAGCTCAGGAAGTAAATAAGTAAATAATGATGAAATTTAGACTGATCATCAGCTTCTTAAACTTGATTGGGCAGCACTTGCATTTGCGGACGACAATCGTTCAGCTAACAGAATTGACATCAATACATCGGACTTGGAATTACCTCACAGAAAGTCAGCAAACAGCTGTCCCACCCTAGAAAGGGATAGCTTTCCTGGCGACTTGGAACATTGGACATGAATCTCTGTTCCCAATTCGCCACACTTTGTCCTGGCATAAACATCTAACAAAGGAAAAACATCTGTGGCTAATTTTATTTACGGTACATCTGGCAATGATACACTCGCTGGTACTGTTATCAATGACTATATTTACGCTGGAGGAGGTAACGACTCAGTTAATGGTGGTGCTGGTAACGATAGTCTTGATGGCGATACTGGCAATGACACCCTAAATGGTGGTGATGGCGATGACTCAATTGAAGCCAGTGATAGCTATGGCACCGTGAATGTCGAACAAATCGATGGTGGGCAAGGCTATGACTACCTGAGACTTGATAATTCCGCTGCCACTAGCAACTTAACTGTCACCTACACCAACTCCACAAATGGTACAGTTTCCAATGGCACTACCTTTAAAAACATAGAAAGTCTCAGGCTAGAAACAGGTAGCGGTAACGACACCATTAATGTCACTTATGTGGGTGATGCCAACATAGATGGCAATGATGGCAATGATTCCATCACCACAGGCAATGGTAGTGATTACCTTTATGGAGGTAGTGGCAATGACACCCTCAACGCTGGTGCTGGTAACGATACCCTTGGCAATAGCCTTTTTGGTGAGGCTGGTGATGATGTCTTCAATGCAGGTGATGGCGATGACACAATTTACGCTAGTGATGGCAGTTTGAACATCGAAAAAATCGACGGTGGGCAAGGCTTTGATTCTCTAGACTGGGATATTTCCGATGCCACTAGTAACTTAACTGTCACCTACACCAACTCCACAAATGGCACTATCTCTAATGGTTCTACCTTTAAAAATATCGAAAGTCTAGAACTAGCAACTGGTAGCGGCAATGACACAATTAATGTTACTGCTGCGGGTAATGCAAACATTACTGGCAATGACGGTAATGACTCCATCACCACAGGCAATGGTACAGATACCCTAGATGGTGGTAATGGTAATGATACCCTCAACGCTGGCGCTGGTAATGATAACCTTTATGGTGGTGCAGGCAATGACATCCTCAACGCTGGTGATGGCGATGACACAATTTACGCCAGTGATGGCAGTTTGAACATCGAAAAAATCGACGGTGGGCAAGGCTTTGATTCTCTAGACTGGGATATTTCTGATGCCACTAGTAACTTAACTGTCACCTACACCAACTCCACAAATGGCACCATTTCTAATGGTTCTACCTTCAAAAATATCGAAAGTCTCAGCCTAGAAACTGGTAGCGGCAACGACACCATTAATGTCACAGCTGCGGGTAATGCAGACATTAATGGTAATGACGGTAATGACTCTATCACCACGGGCAATGGTTACGATACCCTAGATGGTGGTAATGGCAATGACACCCTCAACGCTGGCGCTGGTAACGATAGACTTTCTGATGGTGCGGGAAATGACATCCTCAACGCTGGTGATGGCGATGACAATATTTACATCAATGTAGGTAGTGCGGGAGTCGAAAAAATTGACGGTGGGCAAGGCTATGACTACCTAGAGTTAGATATAGGCGATCTCACTAGCAACTTAACTATCACCTACACCAGCCTGGCAAGTGGCACAGTTTCTAATGGTACTACCTTTAAAAATATCGAAAGCCTAAAACTAGTAAGTGGTACCGGCAACGACACCATTAATGTCACAGCTGCGGGTAATGCAAACGTTGCTGGCAATGACGGTAATGACTCCATCACTACAGGCAATGGTAGGGATACCCTTTATGGAGGTAGTGGCAATGACAGCCTCAACGCTGGTGCTGGTAATGATATCCTTGGCGATAGCTATTATGGCGAAGCTGGTAATGATGTCTTTAATGCAGGTGACGGCGATGATAGCATTTACGCCAGTGATGGCAGTTTGAATGTCGAACAAATCGATGGTGGACAAGGCTATGACTACCTGAAACTTGATAATTCTGATGCCACTAGCAACTTAACTGTCACCTACACCAACTCCACAAATGGCACAGTTTCCAATGGCACTACCTTTAAAAACATAGAAAGTCTCAGGCTAGAAACAGGTAGCGGTAACGACACCATTAATGTCACTTATGTGGGTGATGCCAACATAGATGGCAATGATGGCAATGATTCCATCACCACAGGCAATGGTAGTGATTACCTTTATGGAGATAGTGGTAATGACACCCTCAACGCTGGTGCTGGTAACGATACCCTTGGCAATAGCATTTTTGGCGAGGCTGGTAATGATGTCCTAAATGGTGGTGATGGCGATGACTCAATTTACGCCAGTGATATCTATGGCACCGTGAATGTCGAACAAATCGATGGTGGGCAAGGCTTTGACTACCTGAGTTTAGATAATTCTGCTGCCACTAGTAACTTAACTGTCACCTACACCAACTCCACAAATGGCACAGTCTCTAATGGCACTACCTTTAAAAATATTGAAAGTCTCAAGCTAGAAACTGGCAGCGGTAACGACACCATTAATGTCACTGCTGCAGGTAATGCTGACATTACTGGCAATGGCGGCAATGATTCCATTACTACAGGAAATGGTAACGATAACCTTAGTGGTGGTGATGGCAATGACACTCTCAACGCTGGCGCTGGTAATGATTACCTTTATGGTGGTGATGAAAATGACAGCCTCAACGCTGGCGCTGGCAACGATTTCCTGAATGGCGGTGATGGCAATGATGTCATCAATGGTGGTGATGGAGATGACCAAATTGACTATGGTGGGATTTTAGCATCCCCAGGAGTAGACACCATCGATGGTGGGCTGGGTAATGACAGTTTGGATATTGATTTTTCCTTCAATAGTAACAACTTCACCATCACTTACACCAACACAGCATCGGGAAGCATCTCCAACGGCACAACTTTTAAAAATATAGAAAGTTTGACTGTAGAAACCTATACTGGCAACGACACAATCAACCTCAGTGCAGCTACTTATGCTAATGTACAGACCAACGCTGGCAATGACTCTATTATCACCGGTGGCGGCAACGATTATCTCGAAGGAGGTAATGGCAACGACACCCTCACTAGTGGGGCTGGTGATGACTATATTTCTGATGGGTATGGTGTAGACACAATAGTTGCTGGTACAGGTAATGACCGTTTGGATTTGGACATTTCCTCCGCCACTAGCGATTTAACTGTCACTTACACTAGTACTACCAGTGGCACAGTGTCCAACGGCACAACATTTCGGGATATTGACCGTTTGTACTTAACAACAGGTATTGGCAACGACAACATTAATGTGACTGCTGCCAATTTTGCCTCTGTTAATGGTGGTGTTGGTAATGACACTATCACCACTGGCATCGGCGATGATAGCTTGACTGGGGATGATGGTAACGATAGCCTTAATAGCGGTGCTGGAGATGACAACCTTTCTGGTGGTTATGGTAACGATACCCTAAATGCTAGGGCTGGTAATGACAACCTTTCTGGTGGTGATGGGAATGATAGCCTCAGTGGTGGGGCTGGCAATGACTCGCTTTATGACGGTTCAGGAGTAGACACAATTAGCGGGGGTTCTGGCTATGACTATCTCAATTTAGATTTTTCCAATTACATTGTGCCATTAACCGTTACCTACACCAACTCCACAAATGGTACAGTTTCTACTGGCACTAACTTTAGAGAAATTGAAAGCCTGGAACTACAAGCCGGTAGCGCCAGCGACATTATCAACGTGACTGCGGCAGTTGCAGAAATTTATGGTGGTTACGGTAATGACTCAATTACCACAGGTGCAGGTAACGATACGATCTATGGTGGTACGTCCTCTGTTACTGGTTATGGTAATGACACCATCAATGCTGGTGCTGGCAATGACTATATTTATGATGGTCAAGGTGGAGTAGACAGTATCGATGGTGGTGCTGGTTTTGACTTTTTACAATTAGACTTGTCTAATTACATTGTCTCTCTCACCGTCAACTACACCAACACCACAAATGGTACTATTTCTAATGGCACTACCCTCAAAAACATTGAAAGCTTAAAGTTGTATACAGGTGATGCCAGCGACGTTATCAATGTTTCTGCTGCGGCAGTCGCAGAAATTTATGGTGGTTACGGTAACGACTCGATTACTACGGGTGCAGGTAACGATACGATCTATGGTGGTACGTTGTTTGACGGTTATGGTAATGATACCATCAACGCTGGGGCTGGCAATGACTATATCTATGATGGTGAAGCTGGAGGAGTAGACAGCATCGATGGTGGCGCTGGCTATGACTACCTAAGTTTAAATTTGTCAGATTACATTGTTCCCCTCACCGTCACCTATACCACCTCGACAAATGGTACAGTTTCCAATGGCAGTACCTTTCAAAATATCGAAAGTCTCAGCTTGACAACAGGTAGTGCCAGTGACAGTATTAACGTGACTGCGGCGGTTGCATATGTAGATGCTGGTTACGGTAACGACTCAATTACCACTGGTGCAGGTAACGATACTCTCTATGGTGGTGATGGTAATGATACCCTCAGTGCTGGTGCTGGAGATGACACGATTTACGGTGGTGGGGGAATAGACAGCATTGCTGGTGGCGCTGGCTATGACTACTTAAATTTGGATTTGTCTAATTACATTGTCCCCGTGACTGTCACTTACACAGACACTACAAATGGTACAGTTTCTAATGGCACGACTTTTAAAGAAATAGAAAGTCTCAGCCTGACAACAGGTAGTGCCAGCGATACTATCAACGTAACTGCGGCGGTTGCCTCTGTCAGCGGCGGTTACGGTAACGACTCAATTACTACAGGTGCTGGTAACGATAGTCTCTATGGTGGTGATGGTAATGATACTATCAGTGCTGGTGCTGGGGATGATACGATTGATGGCGGTGCAGGAGTAGACAGCATCGCTGGTGGCACTGGCTATGACTATCTGAGTTTGGATTTGTCTAATTACATTGTCCCCTTGACTGTCACTTACACAAATACTAGCAGTGGTACAGTTTCCAATGGCACGACTTTTAAAGAAATAGAAAGTCTCAACTTGACAACAGGTAGTGCCAGCGACAGTATTAATGTGACTGCTGCGGTTGCCTATGTCAGCGGCGGTTACGGTAACGACTCAATTACTACAGGTGCTGGTAACGATAGTCTCTATGGTGGTGACGGTAACGACACTCTCAATGCTGGGGCTGGCAATGACTATATTGATGAAGGTGCAGGAGTCAATACTATTGATGGTGGTACTGGTTCTGACTACCTGAAATTAAATTTGTCTAATTATATTGCCTCCCTCACTGTCACCTACACCAGCCTGACAAATGGCACTGTTTCCAATGGCACGACTTTTAAAAACATTGAAGGTCTGGAGTTGAACACAGGTAATGCTAACGACACTATTAATGTGAGTGCTGCGAGTTATGCCGTAATTGATGGTGGTGATGGTAATGATGCGATTACTTCTGGTGTAGGTGATGATACACTTTATGGCGGTTATGGTAACGACTCGATTACTTCTGGTCTAGGTGACGATACAGTCTATGGTGGTCTAGGTAATGACACCATCAATGCTGGGGATGGGGATGACTCAATTTATGATGGTGCTGGAGTAGATAATATTAATGGTGGTTCTGGTGCAGACTACCTGAATTTGGATCTTTCCTATGCCACCACAAACTTAAACGTCTCCTACACTAGCACCACCAATGGAACAGTTTCCAATGGCATAAAATTTCAAAATATTGAAAGTCTTGCATTATCTACAGGCACTGGCAACGACGTGATTAATGTAACTGCTGGGGTTGCCTATGTTGAAGGTAATAGCGGTAATGACTCAATTACCACCGGTGCTGGTAACGATACACTCTACGGCAATTTTGATAATGATACTCTCAATGGAGGTGATGGCGATGATATCTTGTACGGTGGATATGGTTCTGATTCTTTAATTGGTGGTGCCGGTGACGATGTTTTGGTTGGTGAATTTGGCTATGATACCTTAACTGGCGGTGCTGGTAATGACTACTTTGTTTACTCAGAGTTTACCGAATATAGGGATACAATTACCGACTTTAATACGAGTGCTGATGCGATTGTACTAACATCTTTGTTGCAAAATGCAGGTTATGTTGGTAGTGATGCGATCGCAGATGGATACGTAAAATGGATACAGTCAGGTACAAATACTCTTGTCCAAATTGACGTTGATGGTTCAGCAGGTACTTCAGAAGGTTTTGGTACTTTAGTAACTTTGAATAACATCACTGCTACTAACGTCACTGCTAGCAACTTCGTGTTCTAATTCTCAATTTATCTTGCAGCAGCCTTTTTAACCTCAATTCCTAACTAATGTCTAAGTCAGAGAATACCTCTCTGGCTTTTTACATTTTTTGAGTTCAACAAGTTGTTTTGACCTCTCCCTACCCCTCTCCTCGCAGGAGAGGGGAGTAATAAGCTAATGTGCATCCAAGTTGCAAAATCACGCTTTTAAGACTGTCATTAGTCATTAGTCAAAAGTATTTACAAAGGACTTTGGACTAATGACAAAGGACAACCACTAGGATATTTTCAAATACAAAATATTTCAATTTATTTCAGATTTTTTTGCCAAAAAAGACACTGCTGCTGTTGCTCAGAAAGGTTTTGAGATAGTAAAACTAAATCTTTATGTGGCAGAGTAAAATTGATATAATTTAAATCTTGTTTTCGTCTGGAAGTGTAATCAAAAAAGATAGTATATCTATCTGAAGCTTCAGGTGGCTTGCCTCTGTGGAAAATATTACCAGTAGAAGCAAAAACTACTGTCCCAGAATTCCCTATGCATGATCTGTAATGAGTTGGTGATATAACTTTTTGCATAGTGCTGTTTTTAATATAACCATAAGTATATTTGAGAGATTGAGCTACTTTTGCAGTTAAAGGTTGGGGAATATATTGAAACGGGCCTTCGCTTTCACCAATATCATTCAAATAAACTATAATTTTTAATACTTTCCGGTCTTCTGGATCTATATGCCAAAGCCTAGAACCTATTTCTAATTTATTAGCGATATCTCTACGAAAATATGCACCATGATATGCTATTGGTAGTTCGATATAATGTTCTACTATATTCAGTAAACGTTGTTCTAATCCCCACAAAAAAATTTGGGGATGTTCCATCAATTGCGGGGAAGTAGCATGAATAACAAATTGATTTTTTTCAATAGAGTTATTGGCAGCCATTTTTACCATTAGGTTTTTTGCTGAATCAATAAGTTGTAAACTAGATAAAATACCTAAATCATCTAATGAAGTAATTACAACTCCTTCATTTTTAATTTTCTCAACTAATTTCAGGTCGTCTTGGGAAATAGTCGGCAGGTAGTTTTTATGATTTTCCACTGCTATTTGATATGCAATATCAGCTTGATGTTGCACAAATGGGATTTGATTAATTTTTTTGATAACTCTTCTTCGTATTTTTTGCCAGACCATATGCATACATTTATTCTTTGCTCCACATATTATGTATTTAGATAACTGGAAAATATCAATTTTTTAGAAGCTATTCATAATTGAATGTAGCTGAATTTACTCCCAAAATTAGGCTTGTTTTGTCACTTAATCAAGATAGTTAATTGACTTTTAAAAAAAATCTTACTTGAGTTATATTTTTATTAAAAAATACTTATAACTCTGTTGTTTATAAAACTTATTGCCAAAAATATTTGAAATAAAAAGGTTGAGAACTATGCTTTTGACATCACCTGATTCTCAATCCTTTTTTGTATTACTTTCAAAAGTAACTATTTATATTACTCAGTTATAGTATGTCTTCAGTTCGCTTGAGTGCTAAAGTCAGCCCATCTCCAATAGGCACAAGAGACAGCGTTACCCGGTCATCATCATGTAACTTTTTGTTAAGCGCACGGATAGCTTGGGTACTTTCGTCTTGAATTTGGGGATTGGCAACTCGTCCAGACAATAAGACATTATCAATAGCAATCAATCCACCCGGACGCAATAGTTGCAGCGATCGCTCATAATAGCCATCATAATTTTCTTTATCAGCATCGATAAAGGCAAAATCAAACGTCCCAGCTTGACCATCTGCCAATAGTGCATCTAAAGTTTCCAAGGCTGGTGCTAATCGCAGGTCTATTTTATCGGCAACCCCTGCTTGCTGCCAATATTGCCGAGCGATCGCAGTAAATTCTTCACTGACATCACAAGCAACAATCTTGCCATCAGCGGGTAACGCCAAAGCTACAGAAAGGGAACTATAACCAGTAAATACCCCAAGTTCCAAGGTTTTTTTCGCACCTAAAAGTTGCACTAACAATCTCATAAACTGTCCTTGTTCCGGTGAAATCTGCATTCTGGCGCGAGGATGACTAGCAGTTTCTTGGCGCAACCTCCAAAGGATCTCCGGTTCCCGCACAGAAGTAGATAAAAGGTAGTCGTAAAGCTGAGAATCAAGATTAATCGTCTGTGATGACATAGCTGATTAGAGAATTGAACACATCTACCGCTATACTATCGCTGGAGAGTGAAATATCGGAAATAACATGGTGCGGCTCGTTTTTACAGCAATTTTGCTGGTACTATTGACAGCTTGTGGCAGTATTGGACTACTACCGACTAGCCAGTTAGTGCAAAAAGCGATCGCACTTCAGTTATCGCTAACCCAACAGCAACTCAGCCAACAAGTAAATCTAGACTTTCGAGGATTGGAAATCAAACGGCTAGCAATTACCCAAGAACAACCTCTAACCATTGAAAATTTACCCGCTTTCCGTGTTCGCGGAAATTATGACTTAATTGTCAAGCTACCTCAAAGACAGTTGACGCAACCGCAACAACCATTCGACCTTTACCTGCAAATTCAGCAAGAAGGTAAAACTTGGCGCTTGCTACTTCCAGATAAAGGTAGTAAAGATAATCAACGTATCTGGCGTAGCTATATGATTGAATAAGGGACTGATAGAATTTTGGATTTTGGATTTTGGATTTTGGATTGCAGAAAAGTTATTGAATAAGCTTTTGGGTATTCTATCTGTCACAATCATTGATAACACAAATAAAAAATATTCCATTGTAATTTTTCATCTCTAAGAGGATGTTTGGAAAGTAGAAAAGTATACTAAGAACCCCACTTCCATTCCTCTCCCCCACAGGGAGAGAGGCTTTGAAAGCCCCATTCCCTCGTAGGGAAGGGGGTAGGGGGGTTAGGTTTTTTAGGCTTTGATGTTAGCAATAATACTTTTCAAACAACCTCTAAGAGTCACCAGTCATCAGTTATAGTCTTCAATCAACAACTTCAAGCGGGATAATTGGTTTTTGAAATTTCCCCAACTAGGATGTGCAACTAGAAAAAGCATCACAACCATTTCCGTATAAATAAAGACAGCTAGTCATGATCGAGGTGATAGTTTCACCGGAGGTAGGTAATATGTATTTCAGCCTATTGATCAGTTCCGTGACGGGAATTGTAGTTGTAGTGCTACTAGCTTTTGGATTATTGCAATGGTTGCACATACCCGCAGGTAACTTTCTTGACTGGGTAATTGGTGGTGCAAGTTTTTGGTGGTTATTGGTGATTGTAACTGTACCTTGGAATGTGCATTTTCAAGCCAAAGAAGTGTTAGCAGAAGCAGCACAGTCGGCTGAGAAAGGCATTCCTGTAGATGAAAAACAAGTAAAATATGTCAATTTGTTGGCAAAGCGATCGCTCTGGGTTGCCATTGCCTTACACTTATTTTCAGCCGTTGGACTTTATACCCTCGCTGCCACTGGTATTAGTGCTGTAGGATATATTAGTTCTGGTGCAGCTTTGTTGTTAACCGTTTTACGTCCAGCTATCCGTGCTTACGAATATTTATATGCACGGTTGACAATGATTCGTACTGAATGGAAATATCCCCGTGAAGATATTGTAGAACTGCGCGATCGCTTCAATTCTTTAGAAGAGAAAGTCCGGCAAATAGAAGACCAACTTAATCCAGAACAACCTTATTCTTTAACTGCAACTCAACAACGTTTTAGCGAAGAAACTCGCCGAGAATTAGCTAAGATTACCGCAAGTTTAGAAGAATTACGAGCTACAAATCAAAGCGAACATGAACGTTTGGGGAGAGAAGCAAAAAATGCGATCGCCCAACTTTCCACCGACGGACAATTTCTCGATCATGTCCGCGAAATTATTCGATTCTTTAAAACAGCGTGAAGAGTTCCCTGTTCCTTTTTTGTTACCTTCGGCAGAGAATAATCTCAAACCCCTATTTTTACGTCTCTTTTCAACCAAAAACAGTGAATTAAAAACTTAGTAAAATTTTTTTACAATTCGGAATCTAAAGTCCTTATACATCAGGCGGATAAACACTGAAACAACCGCAAGCTGCACTGAGGATAAAAACCAGAGTCAACTCAGAATCAAAGCTAATTATAATATCATCTTTCCGGCAAGTTTGAACCTACACTCTGATATACGTCTGGTATATAGCAGTTAGGCACTTATTAAATTAATCTTAAATGTTTGCTTAACTGTCTTAACTGTCTTAACTGTCCTTGCATTTGCATAAAAAATGTAATAACGTGTTGAACAGAGTTTTCAGTAATGCCCGCTAGGGCGTGTCATCAATTAGCTTCGGTGGAGCAAGTGCCACCGACAGTTCGTATTCAAACAGTAAGTAAATGCTTTTAACTGCTTTGTTTGCTGTGAGTAGATTTTGTCGAGCAGAGAAGAAGTAAACCATGACAAGCACGCTGGCATATAACGTGGAAAAGCAGTTAAGCTTTTCCGGTTCGCACATAGATGCAAAATACGTTGAAAATGTGAATAATTATTACATTAACAACGAAACCATTGTAATCAACCCCCACATGTGGGATGTATCCGTTGGCCAGCCCGTTAGAAATATTATTCCTGCTTTCTCCTCAACTATCCTTAAAGACATAACCATTGAGAAGGCTCAAGCACTGATATTGATCGAAGTCAAAGACACCACCAATATCGGGAATATTATTTTGGAACAGGGTTGGTTTCTATTAGGCGATACTATTGAAGATTCGCCTAGTAATGGCAATACAAGCGAATTACCTTACCCCAAGAATACACCTCTATGGAAATCGCCACAAGATGACGCGGGTATTGTAGAGATTGACCCGTATTACATGACAAGGCAAGCACAGACGCCAGGTCAAAAGCAAAGCTTTGTCGTTAAACTCAACTTATGGTTTGCCCCCTCACACACCAATTGTTTCATACACAACAAGCATGACTTTATCGAAATCCACACAGAGATATTCGGTACTGGCAGAATGCAGAAGTTCAAAGCTCAAGATTATGGCACTCTCTACGAAGACATGTTGATGAGTCCAGGCTTCACAACTGTTGTGCCATTTTGTCAAGTTGAAGAAAACAACCAATACATTTATCCGTGGCATCAATATTACGCAGATACAGATTGCATTTGGATGGCAATAGAATATCACCCGTTGGCTAAAGCTTAAACTCAGTAACTTGATTGAGGGAGATTGCTTTCCTAATTTTGACATGGCGATCGCTAACACCAAGCAAATCTTTTGTCCTTGGCTCCCACAGATTACACAAATTAATCTTGAGAGTCCAAGGTAGAAATTTCAGCTAGATTTACCTCAGTTAGTCTTGCAGACAAATTCCTTTAATATCACGAGAGGTTTACTATATGTCAGGGCCAATTTTATCTGATGTCTACAAGTTCGTTACAGTCGAAGAATATTTCAACAACATCAAAAGCTGGCAAACTCTTAAGAAAGCCTCTTCTTATCAATACATAGACCAAGAACAAACACTCATACTTGAGTTTCAAAACAGCAATGGCAATACCTGTGCCATGCTGCTTCAGTTCGTTCAGAATGATACCTTCCGGGTTCGTTTCAACCCCAAAAAACGCAAAGAAGATTACAGCAATAACAACACTCGTGCGTTAGTCCAAAACACCTTCACTGAGTTAAAGGACGCAGCACAGCAGGGAGATGAAGAGTTTTATATAGATTACGAAGACAAAGGTGGTTACGGCTGCATACTAACTACAAAAAAGCAGCAAAATAATGAAGCTATCATGCAGGTAGTAGTTACCACAGATCCATTCCAAATTAATGTGATTAACTGTGAACCGGACGGCACTACCTTTAAAGTATGGGAGACATCACTACCTGGGATATTGTACACTCCCAACGGCAATGACGATTATGCCATTATCCAGTCTGTGGATAAACCTGCACCAGCCAAATATATTGGCTTTGGCGAACAAGGTGGTAAATCACTATGCCGCAATAGTGGGCAACTAAACTATTTCAATTTCGATAACATGCGGTACCGGCAGGTCTATAATTACGGCCCCTTAGACGGACGGGAACCGCTTTACCACTCAGAACCGTTTTTCATTGAATTTAACGGTGTTCCTGAAAAAGATTGCGTCACTGGCATATACGTTGACAACCGCGGTCAAGTCCTGATGGATATTGGCTACCAGAACTCCAGTCACTATCTGGTTGGTACTCGCTTCGGCGACCTTGACTATTATTTCTTCATGGCAGACACTCCAGCAGAGTTGATAGAGAGCTTTACTGAGATTGTCGGGCGATCGCGGCTAAAACCCAGATGGGCTTTAGGATATCACCAAGGATGCTATGGATATGAAGACCGGGGCGCTTTGGAATGGACTGTTCGCAAGCATCGTGACTACCAAATTCCCCTCGACGGTCTCCATGTGGATGTAGACGTACAGGATAACTATCACACCTTCACCATTAATACACAGAAGTTTCCTGATCCCAAAGGCATGTTTGCCACTTTAAAAGCGCAGGGTGTGAAGTGTAGCACGAACATTACCCCAATTATTAGCAGCAACCAGAAAACGCCATACAAATCCTACACCGAAGGTATAGAAAAGGGCTATTTTGTCAAAGATAAGCGCTTCTTCGGTGATCTCAATCTGAGCAACCCTGAAGACCTGAACAAAGGTTACAGCTACCAGAATTACGATCCACCTGGACAGCAAAGCGTTTTCTTCGCACACGACCCAGAACACAACGCCAATACGGGCAATCCTTATATTGGGGAAGTTTACTACGGAAATGACCGACATACAGGTCTAGAAATGGGTACCCCCGGTCATTACCCCGATTTAGGACGGCAAGAAGTGCGTGATTGGTGGGGTAAGCAATATCAATATCTCTATGATATGGGACTGGAAATGGTTTGGCAGGACATGACAACACCTGCGATCCGTTCTCGTCGTGGGGATATGCGGGGCTTCCCCTTCCGATTGTTGGTTACTGACGACTCTATTGTGGGAGAACAACCCAAGCTGACGCCAGCCATTAAGGTGTGGAACTTGTATTCATACAATCTCCACAAAGCGACCTACTACGGCCTCAACAGCCTTGTCTACTCAGACCAGTCAGATAAACCAGGACAGCGCCGCAAGGATCGTAACTTCATCGTCGGGCGCGGTAGTTTCACCGGCGCACACCGCTTTGCCGCATTGTGGACAGGGGACAACTCTTCGACCTGGGATTTCTTGAAGATGAACGTGTCTCAAGTGATGTCACTTGGTATGACTGGCGTTACCATCTGCGGACAAGATGTCGGCGGCTTTGAACAAGAGAACGACCAACAACGCTGGGTCGGCCCAGAACTGTTTATCCGTTGGGTTGCTGCGGGAGCTTTCCTACCCTGGTTCCGCAACCATTACATGCGTAAGGGACGGAAAGAGTTCCAAGAAATCTTCATGTACGAAGAATGGTTTAAGCAAAATTGGGGTGGTAACCTACCAGAACCGCAATATCTGTACCGCGCAGTTTTACCTGCCTGTAAGTATTACATTGAATTGCGGTATCGCCTGCTTCAGGTCTTCTATGATGCCATGTTTGAGAACACCTATGATGGGTTGCCCATCTGCCGCCCGATGTTCCTCAACGACCCGCAAGACAAGGCGCTCTACAACGACAAAATCGCCTTCCTTGATGACCAGTTCTTTGTCCGCCACGATATCCTCGTCGCTCCAGTTCTAGATCCGCAGTCAGCTAGTAACGGCTACGGCAAACGCGATATTTATCTACCCGCTGGCAGCAACTGGTATACTTTTAAAGACAACAAACAGCCCCTTGATGCTCCTGTCGATGGTGGGACTACTATCCGCGGTTTTGATGCTAGTCTCAGTGGCGACCCCAAACACATTCCCTTTATCGTTCCCATCTACGTGCGAGCAGGTGCTATCATACCCACTATAGAGGTTGAACAATATGTCGGAGAGCGGAACAGCAAAGGTTTGCTCAATCCCATCACGCTGAATATCTATCCCGGTGAAAGTGGTCAATACACCATGTACTTGGATGATGGCGTCAGCCGTGCTTCTGAACCCAAGGAGTCAGCTATATACGATAATGATGACCTGGCTAACAGTGAATATCGTGAGGTACTAATTACCCACAACAAAACTGGTTCAACACGCCAGATTATCGTAGAGCGTAAACATGACAACTATCAGCCCAAAGAAGACTTTTTCTTCGTAGCGATCCTGCACGATCCGTCTGAAACCACAGGCAATTCAGGCGCATTGAAGAAGATCACACTAAACGGGCAAGAGGTTGGTTTAATTTCAGGCGGCAACCCTGATGATCGGGCGCATAGGCTAAGCGGTTCAAAAAGCAATGCCTGGTACTACAACGAAAACATCAGAATCAGTTTCGTTAAGGTGTTTGATAACAGTTCCTCGATCAAAATACAGGCAGAATACAATGCGTGAACTACCTACGCTAACCCTTAATCGGGTATAGCGTGGGCTTGCTGCCCAACAGATAGGGTACTAGCAAATTTCCTGCATCCTGTATTAACTCCCCAAGAATGGGAATGGTTACAGGAGTATGAACCAGTCACAGAACTAGTAGCTGTCTAATTATTCTCACACATGCGATCGCACTCTTATCTATAACCAGTGCGATCGCTATTTTGTCTTTTTATTCACCAATTACAAATACTAATGTTAATAAACAATAAGGCTTTCTTTTCAGAAAGTTAAAATCAGTTGACACACATCTATCCCAAGATATAAGTTTTACATAGCCTAAAAAGATTGATAATTGATGGTTCTTAACAAAAGGAGAACTACGCTCCCACAGAGTATTATCTCTGTCAGTCAATAGGCATACATTCTGAGATTTCAGTAGAGCGAAAATTTTTGTAAGTTGACGAAATATTAAGGGTTTGCAGCGACTATTCTGGAACTGGTCAGAGCGATCGCCTGCCTCACCAGGAGAACTCATCTACAAACCTATTGCTTTTTAAGCAGATGATATGGTCATTCTGGCGGATTGTATACGCTCGCTCAAATGTACGGTTACTAAGGCTTTGAGAAATCTTTTCGATCTACTGAAGTCATATGAAGTTGATGGTTAAAGTTCAATTCACAGTTACAAAAAGATTTATAAGAAATGGTCAAAACATCTGAGTGCAACTATCATTATCCGGGTTTAATTCGAGCCTGGACAATGGTTGCTTTTGCGGCTTTTATATCGGTACTGATGATGACGTTCTCAGCGCCATCTGTACAAGCAGCGCCAGCAGCAAACGTCGTGGAAAATCTGCCGCCAGCAGAAAGCGTCGTGGAAAATCGGCGCATCTTGGAAAATCCGCCGGTGTTGGAACTCCGCAACAAACCCACCTTAACAACTCCACGCCTGGGTAAACCGACAACAAGACCGGATGCCAAGGTCGAGAAAGAGTTCGATCTCAACATTGTCTATACCCCTAGCAAACTCTACAATCCAGCAACCCAGCGCGATGACAATGTGCAGTTGCGTAGTTATGTTGGCACCGGTACTAGTCCAGACACGCCATATGTCGCGCCGACCATTGAGGCCAAACCAGGCGACACTGTGCGAATCAACCTTAACAACCAACTGCCAGTTGATGATCCTAGTTGTAAAGAAGGCGATGAGAACAATCCTCATTGCTTCAACAACACGAATTTGCATTCACACGGCTTGTGGGTCAGTCCCAGCGGCAATAGTGATAATGTGCTGGTGTCGATCAAGCCCAATGAGCGCTTCACATATGAATACAACATTCCACCTGACCATCCGGCTGGCACCTTTTGGTATCACCCCCATCTACATGGCTCAACAGCACTTCAAGTAGCAAGTGGCATGGCTGGTGCTTTGATCGTGCGCGGCGATCGCCTGCCTAGCGAAAGTGCTAACGGCGACATCGACACCTTGCTCAAAGGAGCCGACATCAAAGAAAGAGTCTTGGTGCTACAACAAATTCCATATGACTGCGGACAAGACAGCAGCGGAAATGTTATCTGGGCTTGTGAGCCAAATCAAATTGGTGACATTGAGTCTTACAATGGCTTCGGCCCCACCGGCCCCAACTCCTGGACTGGATCTGGGCGTTACACAAGCATTAATGGGTTGATTCTGCCTACCTTCCTCGCTAAGTCCGGCGAAATTGAACGTTGGCGGATGATTCATGCAGGCCTGCGCGAAACCATCAGCCTAGAGTTTCACAAGTTGAAAAAGAACGCGCCCAATGTTAACACGTTGAGAGCCGCTGATGCCGACCGTTACATCGGCGAAAATTGTACGGGCGATTCCATCAAGTACCACATCATCGCCGACGACGGACTGACCAGATCCCAGGCATGGCAAACTACCTTGACCACCTTGCAGCCTGGCTACCGCAATGATGCGTTAGTGGTTTTCCCCGAACCAGGTCGTTACTGTGTGGTCGATACATCTGCCCCAGCTTCGGGAAGTGTCACCAGGAATGCGGAGAGCCGACAACTACTGGGTATAGTCATAGCTGAGGGCGACACAGTAGTTCCCGACATCCACGATTATCTCACGGAAAAACTCATCAACGCCGCCTATTTCAGGCTGCCAGTGCCAGGTCAGCTCCGAGACGCGATTATAGATGATTTAGAAAGCGGGCTAAAGCTAACTGCCTTTATACCTCACCCTGATATCCAAGACAAAGAGCTCACTGGAAAGCAGGAACTGGCTTTCTTCATCAACGTATATAGCACTCCGGCCCAGTTTGAGGTCAGCAACGTTATAGGCCCGAATTTCGCTTTCAAGCCCTATGATTTCAATCGCATAGACCGGGAACTGACCCTAGGCGGCGCCGATGAATGGACTTTGGAGTCGTACTTCGTCGGCCATCCGTTCCACATCCATGTGAATCCTTTCCAGATCGTCAAAATCCTCGACCCAAACGGTAATGATATCAGTTTATCGAATGCGATAGATAATCCCGATGGTAAATGCGAGCGCGACCCGAAAGATCCTAAAACACCCAAGTGCGATCCGCAGTATCCAGGGCTAAGAGGCGTATGGAAAGATACCCTCTGGGTAAAAAGTCTGATTTCAAATCCGCCGCCACAGCTAAGTGACCTACCACCGAAAACAGGACTTTACACCATCGTCGTACGCACCCGTTACGAGCGTTATCCTGGCGAATTTGTGCTGCACTGCCATATTCTCGACCATGAAGACCAAGGCATGATGCAGAATGTCAGTATTGTTATCCCGAATGGTGAGGGCAAAAACACTGCCAATCAACATTAAATAGTTGTTTCACACATAACTGGATGAGCAGGTGTGGGGAATTAAGAAGATGTTGAACTCCTTGACGCAACTAAAATTTAATTGTCTTAAACCCTACACCCTCTTCAGCCACCCCCAACACCCTGCCAAAAGCGAGGTTTCAGCTTCTTCTTCAAAGACTAAGACCGCGAACGACGAACGCAGAAGTTTTCGGTCTACTGCACGTGATTAATTGAAACCAGCAGGATCGATTTCTCCACGAGTACAACCTGCTGGAACCGTTTGACCAGCTTGCAAGAGAGTTTCAATGGGAGTGTCAGGCTGAATGTTACCTCTCAAATTAATCTGTAGCTCTACTACCATATTGTTTTTATCTTCATCAATATCTCTTTCACATTGAACTTGAACCTTGCTTCCCGCTCCATCATGGAACGCTTCATCAAACTGATTTCGAATCTCGTTAGCAGATAGGAAGTTACCAATATTTCTCACAAATAGATCACCGACTGAAGAATTGTTCACTTGATCTAATAAAGCGATCGCTTCTTGAAAATATTCTTCTGGTGATTCGCTGTAGCAAGTTCCATGTTTGTACCATTCATGTAGATGCAGATTAGAAGCAAATCCTGGCATTTTCACAGCTAGTGCATTGCGTGTTTCCTGAGATAAATTGATTGGTGGCAACTGTGACCATTGATTATTTTTGTCAAGACGTTCGATATCGTTACTAACATTGCAATAGATATTGGTGCGCGGTTGGGGCCATAAACCGTGTAGAACTAAGTTTGTGGCATCAAACCGTTGTGCCGTTTGACTCTGGCATTCAGGCTTAGTTGGCTTTGTTTCACAAAAGGATGGTTGCCAGCTGAGGGCTAGTAAATAAGCCTGATCGACTGGAGCAGAAGAACCTAAAAGTTGTCCGCATTGTACGGATACCCAGCGAGTCAACGGTTGAGCGCCCTCAACCTTAAGCAAGTAATAGGATGCGTTATCTCTGTTTTTACCAACGACTGGATAGGTTTTTTGAGGAGTTAGTCGGATATTTCCTGGGTTGGTTTTGCTTCTAATTGACTCTAGAGCCTCGCAAGCTTGCCCAGCAACAAATTGATCGTTGAGAGTGATGAATGCGTATGCTGGTCTATACCACAGGGTTAAACAGAAACATAAAGAAATTGCAAGCAACAAACATTTTTTCAGCTTTTGCATCAATAATTTCCTTTCGATTTTACAAGTGTAGTTCTCTGTAGGTATTCTGCTTAAAGATAACTGTCTACACAATGCAGTATCTCTGGTATACGCAGCTTACCAGACTTACCGCAAAATCAAGCTTACAGCCTATTGCAGGTTTATGAAGTACAGTAACAACAGTTTGTAAACCAGTTTTTTAAATGTTTGGCATTAATTTGTAACTGAGTATGACTTTGGGTATGGGGTGTCGGGTAACGTTCTAACGCACCCCAAATCTCAGGTGGTGAGTTACGCTGATACAATGGTATTCTTTCCAATGCCCTATACGCGATTCCTTATACTTGCGAAATCCCACCCCTAAAAGGACGTGAGTTCGACAGGTGCTGTTTTAACCTCTCCCCCGGCCCCTCTCCTACAAGGAGAGGGGAGTAAAACCCTTATTTTTTCGTTTCTCCTCCCTCGCCTCTTAGGAGAGGGAGGTCGGGAGGGAGAGGTCATCGAACTCACGTTAAAAGGAGTGGGATGAGTTTAAATATTTACATCTACTGAATGGGCTATTTACCTGAAAATAGCTAAACTTTTTAACTAGATTTGGTCTTTCTGTTCATCAACAAGCTAATACCACAAACAATGAAACAACCACCTATAGTTGCAGGTTCAGGAACTGGAGTATATGTAATAGCATTGCTGAATTCTTGATCACCTACCCTAAAACTATAGCCATCAACTGCGTAATTTGTTAAAGAGTTAGACTTTTCTGTGAACAGATATGACAATCCAAAAGATGACTGTCCTGCTACGTTTTGATAGATAACTGGCCCTAGTGTTGGGTAATCAATATCATCTTTTTCGGTGTAAACAGTCTGAGGGTCATTATCAAATGTGAAATTTAACGAATTAACTGGTGCTACTGGAAAATTATCATTATTGAAAGTTGCATCATCAAAGCTAAAAAAGCCACTGCCTTGAGTTAAGGGAGTATTAACTTTAAAAGCATAATTGATAATAGCCGCGGATGCAGATTTAACACTAACTGTAGTCAAGGTGATTGCTAAACTAGCAGTAGTTAGAGCTATTTTTTTTAGCAACTTCATTGCGGTTTTCCTCAAAGAAATTTTTGTGACAAATAGGGGCTATTTAATGTGGAAATGGGCTAAAAATATGCTCTGTTTCTATGTAAGCTCTGTTGAGGTTAGTCGGCTAATTTGTAGTACATGAAAATTCATGCAATACATTCAGCAAATTACCAATCAGGTGTGGTGACAGCTAATTCCTGCCAGGCAGTACAATCTGGTTGTTGGGTAGAATCTTGAGTCGAAAGATGATTACATCCACGAACTTTGAAGGTGTATTTTACAGAGTCTCTCGCGCCTGTATAAATCCAACTTCTGGCTGTGGGGTCATCGATTTGTGCCACATCATCTTTACTATCGCCCCAACTGACTTGATAGAAATCATTTTTTTGGCACACATTCCAAGAGATGCGAATTCTTTTGATTCTAGAGGTGTCGGCAGCTAAGTTGTATGGATTTCTGGAATCACAAGGGAGAATTTCAGCTTGACGATCGCAACTAGCAGCACCAGAGGTACATTCAGCAAGGGTTTTTGCTGGACTAATCAACCCCCCAGACATGGTTGCAAATAAAAAAGCAGTTATGAGACCATATCTGAAAAAATGAGAACTAAATTGTTGCTTATTCATCAGAAATCCTTTCAGTAGACATGTTTTCTTGACTTGAAGACAACAGCATTTAGAAGGTAAAGGTACTTCTAATTACTCCCAGTACAGCATCAGTGTTACGCTCATCATGGTTAGGTGCAGTCAGCCAAATCAAACCAGGCGTAATCGTAATGTTGTCGGAAATGGCGTAGCTGTAAAAAGCTTCAATGTGCAAAGATGTATCTCGATCTGCGGCTGAATTACGGTTTTGGGCTTCTACTCTCCTGGGAGAAAGCACATTAGCGATCGCCACATCAGCACTAGTCACTTTCGGTTCCATACCGACGATGATGCCTGCGAGATTGCCGCGTTTACCCAAGTCAGGAAAGGCTAAACCAAGGGCATAGTTCCAAATATCTGCATCTCCCACGCCTAAAACACGGGTTGTGGCATAGCCAGCCCAAGCATTCACATAAAAGCGGGAATTGACTTGGAAAGATGCCTCTAAGCCATAGGCATTGGTAGAAACAGGACTATCAGTCACTAAACCCAAGTTGGCTTTTTTACTACCTGTACCTGGAATGGCTAAATCATCGTTGAGGTTATCGTAGGCATTGACATAGGTGAAACCAATGTTGAGGCGATCGCTAGGTTTGAAAGTTAATTGAGCGATCGCACCATAGGAACCGTTAAAAATCCCGTTTTTACTACTAGGATCGGCTGGTGTATTTGATAAATACCCTAAACTCAATTCCAATTTGTCAGAGAATTGATGTTTTACCCCAATCCCTGCACCTTGAGGGACAAAGTAGTAAACCGAGTTACGGCTACCAAACCTGGATAAAGCACCACTTGCACCATCATCTCCATCTAAAAAGGGGTTGACAGTATCGACAAAATCATCTACTTCCCCTTCATTAGCAAATAAGGTGACAGCGGTTTTCTGATCCAGTGGAAATCTGTAAAACAGTGTATCAATGCCAACTTCATTATTTTCTGCTGGATCATCACCAATTTCGCCATTGAAAGCGAGAGTGCCTTCCGGCAATCTACTTCTAGTACCTGCCCGACTGGAAAAGTAATTGAGATTGAGGGCTTGTAGCCGAGTTCTCAACAAATCTTTACCAGTAAAACTAGTATCCAAATTGAGTCGGACGCGATCGCCAAAGGTAGTAACATTGGGAATATCACTACCAGTGGAATCTTGTCCTGTGGCAAAACCAGAAACAGCAAAGATGGCTTCCCCATTCAGTTTAGTTGTGGTGGAAAACTGCTGTTTTTGGACAGTATCTACACGAGGTTCTAAGGCATCCAACCGGCCACGCAAGGTAGCCAATTCTGCCGCAAAATTTTCTTGTAACTTTTGCAGAGTTGCCAAATCCTCTTTTTTCACTAAGTCAGTTGTGGTTGTCGTCAGCAGTTGATTGATTTTTTCCCAGCAAGTATTGACACCGGCTGCAAATTCGTAACGCGTCAAAGTACGATTACCCCCATAGGTGGCATTAGGATAACCAGCAATACAACCGTAACGCTCAACCAGAGATTGCAAAGCTTGGAATGCCCAATCTGTCGGCTGTACATCAGACAGTTGAGAAACCGATATCACCTGTTCTGCTACATCATCCTGTGTTGATGTATGAGAGTTGATCAATTGAGTTTCACTATCTTCAGCTAAGACTGGCACTGTAATTGTCTGACTAATGGCAGTGAATACCAAAAATAACCCCCAAATTCTTGGAGAAATTGGTAAGCACTGGCATAAAATTTCCCACATCTCCTCTTTGCCTCACACCATTTCGATATCAATCAAAACCAACAGAAATTACAGACAATTCAGTACTCATTTATCTGCTTACTTTTGGGCTTGCGTCGGACGCAGGTTTTCGCTTAATTGCCAGCGTTTGAGAAGTTGGGCGCGGTTTTGGCGCAAATTTGCACGGCTACGATTTTCAGGGTAGGGAATCTCATCACCTTTAATCCCCGCCCAGAGAATTTCGTTAAACTCTTCTGGATCGAGCTTATCTTCACCTATAAAGTCAAAGTCCTTGGTCATATCAGCCCACCAATTCTTAGCATGAAGAATTGGTACAACTGCCGTCTTCTTCACATTCTGGTCTTGGCAAGCTGGTACTAGTTTTGCATCTACGGTGTTTCCACACAAGTTACCAGGGACAATAGCTGTATAAGGAGTAAAGTCTGGTGTTCTGGTAAAGGCATCTGACATTGGTTCAGCATTAGCATCTGTAATTGCCAAGTAACCAATGTTCAGTAAGTCTTCCATCGTCCGCAGAATGCTGATGGTGTTGTAGTTAGTGCTAACAACGGTATTGCGTTTGATATATGGCGAGATTACGTAAGCCAAAGAACGGTGAGAATCAACGTGATCAGGGCCATTTTGGGAATCATCTTCAATGATGAAAATAGCCGTTTCTTTCCACTCCGGCATGTGGGAAATTTTTTCTACCAACCTGCCTACTGCATAATCATTATCCGCCATTTGCAGTTCCGGAGTATTAAGTCCAAACAAAGCTGTGCCAAAAGAACCAAAGTGATCGTGAGACAAACGCACAAGCATTAAATTTGGCATTCCATTCTGAGCTAGATCCCTTTCCCATTCGTTGATCAGATAAACATCTGAATTATTTTGGTCGAATGACCGGAAGTAAAGATCGGTCTTATCCAACAATGCAGTTTTGGTAATCGGGGCTTGAGGAATTTTGTCAGCGTAAGGAGTTGCAGAAACAGGGATGTAAGCTGGGTTTTTAGGATCTGGTTTGGTGGGATCAGATTGGCTACTTGTATAAGGAATTCCGTTATCTACGAAGAAACCATAATTGCGTACCGTCTTCCCAGCACGCAAAGCTGCGTCCCACAAATAACCACCAATAGCATTTGGCTCTAACTCCCCATCACCTTCGGGAGCATCAACATCCCTATCGCCAGGTAATATAGAAGACTGACCAGAAGGATCTAAAATTCCCGTGAGGCGTGTATTAACGGGAGAGGTATTAGCAGAAGTTTGCGGCAATGCTAAACTGATGTTGCGATTAGTACCTTCGTAGTCGTAGGTTAAACCGTTAAACCCAGCATTACCGTAAAGAACTGATTGACTTTTTTCGGTATAATCTGTAGTCCGGGCGTAGGTAGACCAGTTCCAACCCACGCCACTAGATTCGCCACTGTCGTAGAAGTTATCAAAGGTGGCAAAATCCAGGGCTAATTGGTGATGGTTGGGTGAGATGTTTTGTGGAAATAAAGTCAGGGCTGGATCACCATTACCTACAGGTAAATCACCCAACACTTGGTCATAGGTGCGGTTTTCTTTAATGATGTAGATAACATGCTTGATTTTGCCCTGCAAATACTGCATTGTGCGGTCAGGGCGACGGTTAGAAAAACCGTTGTTTTTGTCTACTTGCGTTGACAGTGTAGCTAAAGTTCCGCCATTGGGAACTGGAATAGCTGCAATACCTGCTTTTTCCAAAGCCCAGTTGTACTCATTTCTAAAATTGGTGTTACGTGCTGTTCCGGCTGCTGTTGTCCGACTATTAGAGGGGTTGGGGCCGGAAGTGCTTTTGGCATTGACCACATATAATTTTTTACCGTCTGCACTCACACTTACAGAATTCGGATACCAACCTGTGGGGATGCGTCCAGCTACTTTTTTGGATTTTAAATCTACCACAGCAACCGCATTCTCACCGCCCAGAGTCACGTAGAGTTGGCTATTATTAGAATTTAGTGCCAATGAGTTGGGATTTGCACCTTTATACTTATCTCCAGGTCGAGATAGAGATATAGTCTGAACAACTTTATTAGCATTAGTGTCAATGACTGAAATCGAGTCACTGTTACCGTTAGCTACATACAGTTGATTTTGATCAGTTGATAGCAGCATTTTGTTTGGCTGGCTACCTACAGGAATTCTGGTAATTTTTCCAGAATTAACATCCACAGCCAAGACCTCATTATCTCGTTGGCTGCTGATATAAGCTGTGTCAGCCAAACCATAGTTTGTACTCTTGAGGGCTACATCAAAAGGAAATTCCCCTGTGGCAATTTTATCGCCTGGTTCAAAGAACTTAATTTCTTTAATTACCTGACGAGTAGTAGTATCGACAATTGAGATGGAATCATTTTCAAAATTGGCAGCTACCAAAGTTTTACCATCTTTGCTGACTGCCAAACCTGCCACCACTGCACCTGTAGCTACTGCTTTAGCGGGTGTATCTTTTAACAAACCCCCATCATAATTAGGGAAGGGTGAAGTTTGGTTAGAATTGTGCCCTAGCAGGATAAATGGGGCATCTGGTACGTACTGATTACCACTTAAACTGTAAACATATATGCGGTCATCAATGCCACCAGATACATAAAAACGTTGACCATCTTGTGACCAAGTTAAACCGTTGTATGTATTGGGAATGTTGATTTGCTGCCGTTTAACTAGCTTGCCATTGCTAACATCGTAGACAAATACCCACTCTGCTTTTGCGGTTTTAACACTACTTGCTTTACCAGTAGTTGGATCTAAAACAGCATAAGTGAAAGTATTACCTGTATTTTCATCTTTGAAGTTTTGGTTGTAACCACTAGTCAGTACTAGTAAAGTTTTGCCATCGGGACTGAGGGCTGTGGTTACAGCTTCAGCTGCATCAGCATTGCCATCTTTGCGTAAATCAGTCTTGAGGGGTGCAAAAGTAGAACCTGGTGTTGCCGAGGGTGTGATTACCTGACCAGTCGGTAATAAAGCTGCATCACCATCTAAGTTACCAACGGGGCTAGTTGTACGAGCAAAGACTGCTTGTGTGTTTACGCCTAGAGTTCCCGCAAGTAAAATGCTTAGTAGAGAACCTAAATTTTTCTTAGTAGTCATTTGATCTATTGAGCCTATAGAGGAACTACCATTACAGAGAAACTACCATTACAAAATGATTAAGGTAGATGGTTATCTAATAACTAAGTAATGTTTAAGGCTAATAAATCCTTAGCGCAAGCGTTGCGCGACGTTAGCTTAGCGTCTCCGTCCTAATAGGACGACTGCATTGGTCGAGGCTTGAAACCCCGAACAATGCCTTCCCCAGATCCCACACCCTAGTCATCTTCGCAGACTCGCTAAAGCTGCGCTAACGACGGGAACCGCCAAGACGGGGGCTATCTCACGTACTGCCTCAGCGCGCTGCCTCACTGTATTGCAGAATGCGTCACTTCGTTTACTGTTGGATATATGGGCATTATTTGAGAAAATGTTTATGCTAACAGGAAAAAACTGTTATGAGAATTCTTTTAGTTGAAGATGAATATCGTATTGCAAAAGCACTTGCAGAAGTATTAATTGACCAAAATTATGTTGTTGATATTGCTAGTGATGGTCAAGTAGGATGGGAGTTTGCTAAAGCCTTTCCTTATAATTTAATAGTATTAGATTTGATGCTACCAAAGTTGGATGGCATAACTTTGTGTCGGCAACTCCGGCAAGAGGGCTACTCTATACCTATTCTATTGCTAACAGCAAAAGATACTAGCACAGACAAAGTAATTGGTTTAGATGCAGGAGCAGACGATTATGTCGTTAAACCCTTTGACTTACAAGAACTAATGGCTCGGATTCGGGCTTTACTAAGGCGAGGTATTAATATTTTACCTTCTGTATTTGAGTGGGGAAAATTACGTCTAGATCCAAGTAGTTGTGAGGTGACATATAATGGACAAGCAGTTCCTTTGACTCCCAAAGAATATAAAATTTTAGAATTGTTTTTACGTCACAGTCATCAAGTGTTGAATCGCAATGAGATTTTGAAACATATTTGGTCTTTTGAAGATCCACCAGGGGAAGAAACAATAAAAGTTCACATTCGTAGTTTACGACAAAAACTGAAATATGCTGGAGCTAATAGTGATTTTATTGAGACAGTATACGGTTTAGGTTATCGACTAAAACAAACTTTTTAAACTGATGCTTCAGACTTTAGGTAGGCGGCTTTTATTTTCATATTTAGGCGTAATGGTAACCATATGGGTAACTGCTACTACAGTTGTCTACCATTTTTTATCCTACAATCTCTATCAAAAACTAGATGGTGAAATCGTAAATTTAGCAAATGCTGCTGCTCACAACTTAATAGCAACAACAGTTGGTCAAAAAGTCATTCATACTAAAGTTCCTCAAATTCTAGATAATGATGATGATGGAGATTTAGATATTCCTTGGCAAGATTTACGTACAAGTAATCAAGGGATAGAATGGTTTGATGTTAATGGTCGCCTATTGGCTAAAGCAGGAAAGACTATTTATCGGATGTCATTTACTGCTGATTTTAACGTTATCCAATACCAAAAAATTCGCAGCATTACTATTCCTGTTTATCTGCATGGTTTGCATGGAGGAGGAAAAAAGCTGCAAGGTTATGTGCGGGTGAATGAATCTACAAAAGAATTAGAAGAAGAACTTGACAGACTTTTATGGGGATTTGAGTTAGGAGGACTGATTGTAATAGTTCTTAGTGGTTTAGGTGGATGGTGGCTAACAAGACAATCTTTACAGCCAATTGAGCAAAATTTTCAGCAGTTCAAACAGTTTACTGCCGATGCTTCCCACGAGTTACGAAGTCCTCTAACAGTAGTTAAAACCTCAGTGGAAGTGATTATGAATTATCCAGATATAATTCATCCAGCTAATGTGGATAAATTGGCAGCAATATCATCTGCAACTAATCAAATGACTCAATTAGTAGAAGACTTACTTTTATTAGCTCGAACTGATACAATCACTAGTATTCAAATAATTGATTGGATAACTATTCCCCTAGATGAACTATTAGAGGATTTGGTGGAGTTTTTGGAACCCCAAGCAGTATCTAAGGAAATTACCCTGAAGTTAGAAATATCAATCGAAGTTTTCGTTAAAGGTGAAGCTATTCAACTCAAGCGCTTATTTTCTAATCTGTTACAAAATGCTTTGCATTATACACCAAGAGGAGGAACGGTCATAGTTTCTCTGATGAAACTTGAGCGGCTGGTAGCAATAAATGTTCAGGATACTGGTATTGGTATTGCTTCAGAACACATTCCGCTAATTTTTAATCGCTTTTGGCGGGCAGATCAGGCTAGAAGCCAGCGAGAGGGGGGTACAGGTTTGGGATTAGCTATTGCCGATGCGATCGCTAGAACTCATGGAGGAGATATTACCGTCACCAGTGAAGTCGGTGTTGGTAGCTGCTTTCAGGTACGTTTGCCATTAGCTTCTTAGTTTAATTCTTGGGGTTTGGCCGAGTTCTTTTACCGAACAAACCAGACATACTTAATCCTGTCACCAATAATCCCAGCAATCCTAATCCGTTCAAAATTGGATAGATGCCCTCAAGATGGAAAATTTCCCCTGTATGAATACTTAACAGCAAGCTAGCAGGGACTCCTATACTAATAGACCACTCACGGACAAATGTTGTTAACATCCCGGTCAGCACGGTTACAATAAGTGGCAGAGATAGGATGATGCCAAGGATACGATGATACTTACGAAATGAACGTTTCATAGTAATTGTGTTATTAGTACAAACCGACGTTGCCAATCACTGGAAATGCAAATGAGATGAAAAAAATCGAGTTTTAGCAGATAAGACTCGAAGTCAGTATAACAAAGTGCTGAGAAGCTAGTGCGCGATCGCGCTTCGCCGACAGCCAAAGCACCTGACGTTGCTGATTGCTCAAAACCTTAAAATAACTTACTTTCTAACGCCAGGTGCTACCCTGCGGGTTCCGCTTTAGCGGTACAAGTCGGGAAACCGCAAGGGCGCACTGGCTCCTCAGCACGAGCGCACTTTGCCATAACCTCTGTGTTTACAGCAGTTTTCAGATGAATAGACCACAGTGAGCAAACCAACCCCAAGCATCATCAGAGGAGATGTGTTCATTCACAATCTGAGTTAAAACGTGATTTAGTGCCTCATGGGTTGTAACTTTTGCTGCTCGTAAACACTGCTTCAGTTTTGACCAGCATAATTCAATTGGAGATAAATCAGGTGAGTAAGGAGGCAAAAAGACAAGACGTGCACCAACTGCTTCAATTGAGTCTCGAATCACCGCAGCAGTATGTACTGATAAATTATCCATGACAACAATTGCTCCAGCCCATAACTGTGGTGCTAGAATCTGTTGCACATAAGTTACAAACACATCGGTATTGACACTACCTGAAATACTCATAGTGGCAATCAGCCCATCCAAACTTAAAGCTCCGATGAAAGATATATTTTGTCCTCGATTGCGAGGACATGAATCATGCAATCGCTCACCAATTTTTGCACGACCGTA
>NZ_JAECZC010000094.1 GCF_016056305.1 Amazonocrinis nigriterrae CENA67
CTAGAGAACCGTGCATTGCAGAGAATAAGCTTCCACCGAATACACCAGCCACACCTAACATGTGGAAGGGGTGCATGAGGATGTTGTGTTCTGCTTGGAAGACGATCATGAAGTTGAAGGTTCCAGAGATACCCAAGGGCATACCATCAGAGAAGGAGCCTTGTCCAATTGGGTAAATCAAGAAGACTGCGGTTGCTGCTGCTACGGGTGCGGAGAATGCTAGGCAAATCCAAGGACGCATTCCTAAGCGGTAGGAGAGTTCCCATTCACGACCCAGGTAGCAGAATACGCCGGTCAAGAAGTGGAAGATTACCAGTTGGTAAGGGCCACCGTTGTACAGCCATTCATCCAAAGAAGCTGCTTCCCAAATCGGGTAGAAGTGTAAACCAATTGCGTTAGAACTTGGTACTACTGCTCCGGAGATGATGTTGTTTCCATACAGTAGGGAACCTGCTACTGGTTCGCGGATACCGTCGATGTCTACGGGGGGTGCGGCGATGAAGGCGATGATGAAGCAGGTGGTTGCAGCTAGCAAGGTGGGGATCATTAGTACGCCGAACCAACCGATGTATAGGCGGTTGTTGGTGCTGGTGATCCAGTTGCAGAACTGCTCCCATACGTTGGCGCTACTGCGCTGTTGTAAGGTTGCTGTCATGGTTTTATAAGTGCGTTTGTGTTGTATGTATCAGGCGCTTTTGTTTTTGCCTGTGATAGTAATTTACACTGCTTTACAAAAGTTTATCAAGTGTTTTAAGTTTTGTTATGGTAATTGCTGTTATTAGCTTTGCTTATTTAAGCGTTCACTTGATACTCCCTGGACAAGAGCAAGCGATCGCATGTATGATTAGTTCATTAACTTGATGGTTGACAAGTCGAAGTGGGGGCAAAAACCCTGGAGACTCGTCAAAATCCCCAGAACCTTGACAATATAATAATTACAGCGTTTCAATAATGCGGGAAGTTGCAAATTATTTGCAATAACAACAGCTGAGAATGACCTTTTTTTTCAACCCGTCAAAATGCTTCCCAGGAAGCTTGCTTAGTAACAGTTTCAGCACCAAGCAGTTTCCATAAACTATTTCCCCGCAAGGGGATTGAAACAACGTTGTGCTACCATCTCCTGCACCGTAATATGTACCGGTTTCCATAAACTATTTCCCCGCAAGGGGATTGAAACGTTATTGGCTACGAAAGCCTCGACTAGTTGCACCAAGGTTTCCATAAACTATTTCCCCGCAAGGGGATTGAAACATCAACAATTTATTCAATATACTTAACTGCGTCAACGTTTCCATAAACCATTTCCCCGCAAGGGGATTGAAACAACTACCAACTTGATTCAAGCACACATGGCAGGTTTTTGGTTTCCATAAACCATTTCTCCGCAAGGGGATTGAAACACCTCTGTCCTTTATCTTCTGCCACACTAAAGTTTTCAGTTTCCATAAACCATTTCCCCGCAAGGGGATTGAAACCCTAAGCGTAAGTTTGTGCTTGTACACCTTGTCTCCTCAGTTTCCATAAACCATTTCCCCGCAAGGGGATTGAAACGAAGTGATAGTCAGCGGCTTTAATTTCTGCCTCCACGTTTCCATAAACCATTTCCCCGCAAGGAGATTGAAACTGGAATACAATCAAGTACACCCATACTGCCATAGCGTTTCCATAAACTCAGGACTTACGCAAAAACCACGAAAAAGCTTAATTTATCGAACCGCCAAGGCGCCAAGAACGCCAAGAATTCGTAGAGTGTGCGTAAGTCCTAAAACTATTTCTCCGCAAGGGGACTGAACAATACAGTCTTAAAAAAATGTCAGGAAAAGCATAGGGTTTCCATTAACCATATATCCTTATATAAATAGACCCCCATCTAGTCATTGCTAAACAATTTGGACAGATGCGTTCGCTGTGGGGAAAACCAGCAGCAAAAATGGCAGTCCTTCCATTAACTCCATGTTGAAGCAACTGGCATCGCTAAGAACGCCGAGAATTCGTAGAGTCTGCGTGAGTCCTACCACTGTTATACAAAGCCAAAAAATTTTCCTTTACCCTCTTGACTCTCCAGTAAGCTGGAGACTTCACAATGGAATTAGTTGATCAAAGGAAAATAAACATGAAACTTCAGCTAACAGTTCCTAACATGGCTTGTTCTGCTTGTGGAGAAACCATTACAAAAGCCATCCAAGCAGTTGACCCTACAGCTGAGGTTGGAACCGATCCAAAAACGAAGCTAGTCAGCGTCGAAACTCAGGCATCCGAAGCAGCAGTGACAGAAGCAATAATAGCTGCTGGCTATTCGGTGGCATCTAATTAAAAAGGGAAGGGAACTGGAGAGATGGGGTGATGGGGAGCACAGGGGAGTAGGGGAGAAAAATTTGCATCGGTAATCTGACAGCAGAAAGGGAGTATCTATTTCTGTTCCCAATTCCCAATTCCCAATTCCCAATTCCCAATTCCCAATTCCCAATTCCCAATTCCCAATTCCCTACCTTCAAAGATTTGTTAAATTTTCTCATCTTGTCAAAACAAATGAGTGTAAAGGAACCAAAAAGATGGAAAATACCACACTCAAACTACGCGGTATGAGTTGCGCTTCTTGTGCCAGAAGCGTTGAACAAGCAATCAGTTCTGTCCCTGGTGTGAATGAATGTAATGTGAACTTTGGAACAGAACAAGCAACAGTTGAGTATGACCCCAAAACAACTAATATACAAGCCATCCAAGATGCAGTAGATGCAGCAGGTTACTCTGCCTATCCACTCCAAGAACAAAACCTGATGGTAGGCGAAGATGACGCTGAGAAAACAACTCGTTTACGAGAATCTCGTTATCTATTGCGAAAAGTGATTGTTGCTGGGGTTATTGGTGCTGTGCTGGTGATTGGGTCATTACCCATGATGATAGGGTTGAATTTGCCTATCATTCCAGCATGGTTGCATAATTCTTGGGTACAACTGGCGTTAACAACTCCAGTGTTATTCTGGTCTGGCGCGGATTTCTTTAAAAATGCCTGGAAAGCTTTAAAACGCCACACAGCAACAATGGATACTTTAGTTGCTCTGGGTACGGGAGCAGCATATGCCTATTCTTTTTTTGCTACAGCTTTCCCCGGTTTCTTTGTAGCTCAGGGATTAAAGCCAGATGTATATTATGAAGCAGCCGTTGTGATTATTGCTTTAATTCTTTTGGGACGCTGGTTAGAAAACCGCGCCAAAGGACAAACCTCAGAAGCAATTCGTAAGCTGATTGGTTTGCAGGCGAAAACAGCACGGCTCATTCGTAATGGAAAAGAAATAGATGTGCCTATTGAGCAAGTGCAGATTGGCGATGTGATATTAGTTCGTCCTGGTGAGAAGATTCCTGTAGATGGAGAAGTGATTGAAGGGAAATCTACAATTGATGAAGCGATGGTGACAGGGGAAAGTTTACCTGTGAAAAAGCAACCAGGGGATGAAGTAATCGGGGCTACCATCAACAAAACTGGAAGTTTCAAGTTTCGGGCGACACGCGTCGGAAAAGATACAGTGTTAGCACAGATTGTCCAACTAGTGCAGCAAGCTCAAGGTTCTAAAGCTCCCATTCAAAGACTAGCAGACCAAGTGACTGGATGGTTTGTGCCCGCGGTGATTGCGATCGCTCTGTTCACCTTCATCGTTTGGTACAACATCATGGGTAACGTGACTTTAGCACTAATTACCACAGTTGGCGTGTTAATTATTGCTTGTCCTTGTGCCTTGGGTTTAGCTACACCAACTTCTGTGATGGTAGGCACAGGTAAAGGTGCAGAAAATGGTATCCTAATTAAAGGAGCTGAAAGCTTAGAACTGGCACACAAAATCCAAACGATTGTCTTAGACAAAACTGGAACTATCACTCAGGGGAAACCAACAGTTACAGATTTTGTCACAAACAGCGGTATCCTCAATGGTAACGAAATCAAGCTCATACAATTGGCGGCATCTGTGGAACGCAACTCAGAACATCCACTAGCAGAAGCAGTTGTCAGATATGCCCAATCCCAAGAAGTAACCTTAGTAGAAGTCCGAGATTTTGCAGCAGTTGCAGGTAGTGGTGTCCAAGGCATCGTTGACAATTGTCTGGTACAAATTGGTACACAACGCTGGATGGAAGAATTAGGCATTGACACCAAAGTTTTGCAAAACGATAAAGACCGCTTAGAATACCTGGGTAAAACAGCTGTTTGGCTGGCAGTTGACGGGGAAATCAAAGGATTGATGGGTATTGCTGATGCCATCAAACCGACTTCTCTCCAAGCGGTAAAAGCATTGCAAAAACTGGGTTTAGAAGTTGTAATGCTTACAGGCGATAACCGTCGCACCGCCGAAAGCATTGCTCGTGAAGTTGGTATCAAGCGCGTTTTGGCAGAAGTCCGCCCAGAGCAAAAGGCTGCGGTGATTAAGTCGCTGCAAGCTGAGGAGCAGGGGAACTCGGGGCCCCCACGACCGAAGGGAGTGGGGATTAGGGGTAACAGGGGTGCAGGGGTGCAGAGGAGCGGGGGAGCGGGGGAGAATATTGTCTCTAAAATCCCTTCGGGTTCGGCAGTCCCCCATCGACGGGAACCGCCAAGACGGGGGCTGCCTCACCAAAATCCAAAATCTAAAATAGTGGCGATGGTGGGTGATGGTATCAATGATGCACCCGCTTTAGCTCAAGCCGATGTCGGTATGGCAATTGGTACTGGTACAGATGTGGCGATCGCAGCTAGTGACATCACGCTAATCTCTGGTGATTTGCAAGGCATTGTCACTGCCATCCAACTCAGCCGCGCTACGATTCGCAATATCCGTCAAAATCTCTTTTTCGCCTTCATCTACAACGTTGTCGGTATTCCTATTGCGGCTGGAATTCTTTTCCCTATCTTTGGTTGGTTACTTAATCCCATCATCGCCGGTGCAGCAATGGCATTGAGTTCGGTTTCTGTAGTCACCAATGCTTTACGTTTGCGTAAGTTTCAACCTAAAACACTTGGCTAGAGGAAGATGAATAAAACAGCAATTATCGGTAGTATTGCAAGTTTAGGCTTTGTGTTAGGAATTGCTTCCGATAAAGCAGTCGCACAAAAGCCTCAGCAGATGCACCCATCTCAAACAGAACAAACCAGTCAATTTCAATTCATTGAACAGCCATTAAGTAACAAAGTTGCAGTCACACTTGGAGGGTTAGGGTTAATTGGTTTAGAACTGTGGTGGTTTTTGCTCAGTAAACCCAAGTCTCAGCAAGCAGTTGCAGCAAATGGGGGTATCCAGGAAGTCACTGTAAATGTAGATGGTGGATACGAACCAAGTCAGATTATAGTGCAGGTAGGGAAACCCGTGCGACTTTTGTTTGACCGCAAAGACCCCAGCAGTTGCTTAGAACAAGTGCTGATTCCAGACTTTCACATTGCCGCAGATTTACCACTCAATCAAGTGACTACTGTAGAATTTACACCCAAACAAGTGGGAAATTATGTTTTTACCTGTGGTATGAATATGTTTCGCGGTGCGATCGCAGTACAAACAGATGCTAGTCAACAAACAGCCTCTGCTCAACCTGTGTCAACAATGGACTCAACTAACAAGCTATCTGCATGATTGACTTGAAGCTTGACTCTCCAGCTAACTGGAGAGTCTAAAATTCAGATAGACAATTATTATGTTGCAGGGCAGTACTATGTTAACCCAAGAGGTGGTGAATACATTAACCCCAAAACAGCCAAAACTAATTGGTATAGTTGCTAAGGAAAGTGGTGTACCAATTAAAACCATTCGCTATTATGAAGAGCTTGGTCTAGTCAAATCATCAGGGAGAACTGAAGGTGGATTTAGATTATTTGATGCTGATGTTTTGACTCGCTTACACTTCATCAAACGCGCTCAAAGTTTAGGGCTGTCTTTAGCAGAAATTAAAGAATTTTTACATGTTCATGATCAGGGTGAATTACCCTGTGAACATATAAAAATTCAGCTAGAGAATAGGGTCAAATCTATTGATGAACAAATTCAGCAATTACTCATCCTGAAACAAGATTTAGAAGCAATACTATCAGATTGGTCGGCAAAATCTGAAAGTGATAATTCAACAATTTGTCCAATTATTGAATAACAAATTAAGAATTTTAACAGCACAGCAACTTAGACAATAAAGTTGTTGTGCTATTTTGTTTTATCAAAATAGATTTGATACCATGTCCGCTTGATTACTTACAGGAGTTTTCAAATCAATAGACCATACCACTCCACACTCCCAGCCCAAAGCCTTACAGCGTTTTTCAATTGAATAGACACCAAATTTAGTAAACTGAAGGAGCAGCAAAAATACTCATAGTTATGCCGGCTCCCTACTCAACAGATTTACGCCAACGTGTGATAAATGCTTATGAATCCAAACAAGGGTCGCAACGCCAATTGGCTGAACGCTTTCAAGTGAGTGTATCCTTCATTAAAAGGTTAATTCGTCGCTATCGAGACACGGGACAGGTGACATCTTTGCCTCATGGAGGAGGTGCGATCGCTAAAATCAGGAATAGTAGTTTGGCAGTAATTGAGCAGTTAGTTGATGAGCAACCAGATGCAATACTTGAAGAATTATGCTCTGGTTTTGCAGCCAAAAGTGGTGTCGAAGTCAGTGTTACGACTATGCATCGAGCAGTTCAAAGGTTGAAGTTGACCACTAAAAAAAACACTATATGCTAGCGAGCAAGACAGTTCACGAGTCAATCAAATGCGCTTTGATTATCGAGATTGGGTTTTAGGTATAGACCCACATAATTTGGTATTTGTAGATGAATCCGGTTTGAGGTTGGGAATGACACGACTGTACGGTCGTGCAAAAATTGGTGAGCGATTGCATGATTCATGTCCTCGCAATCGAGGACAAAATATATCTTTCATCGGAGCTTTAAGTTTGGATGGGCTGATTGCCACTATGAGTATTTCAGGTAGTGTCAATACCGATGTGTTTGTAACTTATGTGCAACAGATTCTAGCACCACAGTTATGGGCTGGAGCAATTGTTGTCATGGATAATTTATCAGTACATACTGCTGCGGTGATTCGAGACTCAATTGAAGCAGTTGGTGCACGTCTTGTCTTTTTGCCTCCTTACTCACCTGATTTATCTCCAATTGAATTATGCTGGTCAAAACTGAAGCAGTGTTTACGAGCAGCAAAAGTTACAACCCATGAGGCACTAAATCACGTTTTAACTCAGATTGTGAATGAACACATCTCCTCTGATGATGCTTGGGGTTGGTTTGCTCACTGTGGTCTATTCATCTGAAAACTGCTGTAATTTCTCGTTTACGATGCGTAAGTCCTATTAATTTGACTCTTGACTTTCCTGTTAACTGGAGATTTTAAACTAATTTTATGTTGAGTAAATGAGTCATCAATTACCTCATTCCATACTCAGAATTAGTAGTTATCAAAGGTACAACAACCTTCAAACTAAAAAGGAGTACTAGACAATGCAACACCAATTGATAAAAACTATAATGTTCGCAACTACTGCTTTATTGATAAATGTGGCAACACTACCAGCAATGGCTCAACCACATAATCAAAAATACCAAGGGCATTCAGAATGCAAAGACCATCAAGGACATGAGGGACATCCAGAATGGAAAGAACATCAAAATCATTTTGGTATTAAATCTCATAAATAAAAACGCTAGTTGCTATTAGCTATAACCTGAATTTTCAGGTAGGGGCAATTCATGAATTACCCCAAACATAAGTACTTTTACTTAAATTTCATCACAAAAGGAATACCAGACTATGACACACAAACTGATTCAGAAAACGATGATGATAGCGATCGCTACTACATTGATTACAAATGTAGGACTAATCGCAGCAATGGCTGAACAGCTACACCAGGAACACAAAGGTCATGACGGTCATGACATGCCAGTTCCAACAACTAATGTCCAGACCTTGCCACCTGTACCTAATAATTTACCTAGCTGGATGGACAACAAAGACAGAAATCATATCTACCGTAAGCGCGGTGTCTACAATGATGCTATCTACAACATTCAAGCACTAGCTTTGGATTTGAATGCAGTTGCCGTAGGACACGCTTTTGCTTACGAAGACTTGGTGACAGGCAAAGCCAAAGACTTAGAAACTAAAACTTTTGCACGCATCAATTGGGTGTTGAACAACCCGCCGCGCTTCATGCCTGACGAAGCCAATATTTCACCAACTTTCGGGCGCAAATATGGGGTTTTGGAACAGGTATTTGATTGGACACATATTCTCCACGCGCAAACTGTAGACGTACTTGCTAGCACAAAGCTCACTGATGCTGAAAAAAAAGCAGAAATTCAGCGTCTGTATCAGTTTTACGTCGATAATGTGCCTTACGCCATCACAGACTTACCTATGAACATGGGCTACCTTGATTCTCAGCCCTATTCTAAAGCATTCCGCCGCAAGTATCCCAAGGTAAACGGGTTGTTCTGGGGCTACCACTGGCTACAAGGCTCGATGTATGACTTACTTTACAACAAAACCCTTCAACAACAACGTACTGCCTACGCCACCGCTGGCAAGCGTTATCACGAAGTAGAGTTGTATCGCACTGACCGTCCATTTATGCCGATGTTTGCAGAGGTCAGTCCGAAATTCGCTGCTGATTTTCCATATATCTCGAACGTCTTTGACAATTTACACATGTTGCATGACATGGTGAACGACATCTTAGCCTCTGACTGGATGACAGAACAACAGAAGCAAGAACAGATTAAGCGTGCAATTTGGATGGTGATGGCAGCTAATCACAAAGGAATGAAGCCAGGTGAAAACTACGGCGAGGGTCTACACGACCACCGCTTTATGGAAGGTATGCCAGGTATGGGTTTGATGCCAGAAGGCTCAATGAATCACGACCACGGAAAGCCTAATTCAGACACCATGCCACATCAACAACATATAGGTCACTAAGTAGTAAAAGCCATGAAAAAATTAACACAACATGCAATAGCTGTTTTTGGTGCAACGGCGTTAGCTACATTATTTGCTCCTAATGCACAAGCTGTAGACCATAATAATATTGACGCTAATCGTCCCCTATCTTTTGACGATGCCGAGTCTATTGGCTATCGCGAACAGGCTATTGAATTAGGAGGTGTAATATCTTTGCCACGCGATCGCTCACTTGGTGGAGAATTTGAAATTGAGTATCTCTACGGTTTTGCACCTAATACTCACCTCAATATCGGTATTGATCCCAGTGTTGGAGGTCGCGCTGACTCAAACGATACCCGCTTTGACCCAGGTAATATATCTGTAGGAGTCTTCCATAACTTCAACCGCGAATACAACAACACCCCCGCTTTCGCCGTTCGTGCTGATGCCTATTTCCCAACGGGACGAGACTCTAAAGGTGTAGATTTTCGCCTACGCGGTATTGCCAGCAAAACTGTTGGGCAATATGATCGTTTACACCTCAACCTTGACCTCAACGTGAATACCTCACCTGACAGCGATGAAAGCTCTGTCATACCTGGTATTATTTTGGGTTATTCCAAACCTTTAGGCTATCCGCGCCGTTTTGACCGCACCTTTGTAGCAGAAGTAGGAGTGCGTGACAGCGAGGAAAAGGGAGAAGGCGCGATAGTATCAGCCGGCGTAGGTTTGCGTCAGCAGGTAGGCTACCAAAGCGTTTTGGATCTAGGTTTAAAAGGCGACATTGCAGGCAGTGATGGTGATGGTGAACGTAGTCAATTACGCTTAGTTGCTGGCTATTCTGTGGCTTTTTGATCACATTAAAACGACTGTAGATAATCGCCAATTTGCCCTAACTAGGTTTAGATTCAAAGCGATATAATAGTTCCAAAATCCGTAGTCAAACATAGACAGACGTAGGAAATTTGGCTTTAAGCAACCCCACTTTGAGCGCGAACACGCTCCAAAAGTGGAGTTATACGCCTTGGATGTACTACCAGACACCCCCTATCCCTTAGAATTGATTTGAGGCAATCAAACCCGTCAGGATTACATTTTCTGCCGATATTAAATGCACCATTGACATCGGCATGAATTTTCAAACCATATGCACTCACATAAGTCGCCCTTGCTACACGCTTACCTGAGAATGTGTGCTTGATCTGAGTGTTAGGTTGATAAGTTGGGATATTATCCCAATCAATAAACGAAGCGCGACTAGTGTACGATTCTTCGTTCACCACAACGGTGATGCCAACTCTGTATAATTTATAAGTCAGCATCTCGATAAACTTAGCATGGGGTATCTGGATAAAGTTCTGGTTTGTACGCTTACCGAAATTAAGATGAGTTTTCCATTGCTCGTTTTTTCCTATTGATACGTGAGTTAGACCTAGACGCAAAAACTCATCCACAATCATTTTTGTAGATTGATGCAAATATGAATCTACAAAATTATTCCGGTTGCGAACGATATTTGCAACCCGGCGTGACTTGCCAACTTTGATAAATCCCCTGTACTTGGCAACTTGTTTGTTGTAGAACTGGTTAACTGATTTTAACGGCTTACCATTTACGGCAATTGGTCGAATGGTTGGATCGTTAAATACAATTGTCGCTAAGTTATCTAACCCGATATCAATTGCTGCTAGTTGCGGATTTAGGCTACAGAAAAACTGACCATGTTCTGCAACTTCGTAAACTACCTCAATCACAAAACATCCAGTTTTGGGGATAATGCGAACTTCGCATAAATCTTCAAACTTTAATCCGGGCTTAACAGGGATTTTGATTGGTGACATTGACGGTACAATCCATCCCTTTTTAAATTCTCGCTTACCTACCGCTTGATTATTGAATTTGACTAGATTGTTCTCACCAGAAATGTAATTAGGTGGCTTTGGTCTTCCGGTGAATTTTTCTACTTCCAGTTGTATGCTTTTAATGCTTCGTAGTAAGCACTCCAAGCATCAGCATTTTGCTTGAGTACCAATTGTGCAACCTTAGCTGGAAGTGCTTTGTAATGCTCATTTTCTTTGAAAATTACATCTAATTTTGCTTGTGATTGCGTTCCCCATCCATAGAATAATCCTTGACGCTGTGTAAATTGAGTACTGTTATAGAGTCGCTTTGAAACTGCGGTTATTTCAGCACAATAATCAAAGTAACTATGTCCTTTTTTGATTATGTGTTTCTCGACTTGCTTCATGATAAAAGAGAACTCTATAAATTATTTTACCATTTCTCAATCTGGATAATTGACAGTATTTGTCTATATTTGACTGTACTTTAAGTGAAGTTTTGCAATACTTGATTTTGGGTAAGTTCTGTGATATGTTTGCATAAGGTTTATACGGTAAAACAATAAAATTACCGTATTTTATATAACCACCGCACCCTGCAAAAGCATAGTTTGCATTAAACGGAAATTGCCCCTTATGCCAAAAGACTGGTTTGAATGGCACGACTTTTACAACACCGAACCAGTATTGCAGCAGCGACTGCAAATTGTTGGGCAATATATTTCTGATAGCTTGGATGTATCTTTACCAGGAATCATTCGTGTAGTTAGTGTTTGTGCGGGTGATGGTAGGGATTTACTAGGAACGCTATCGAACCACCCTCGTGCGAAAGATGTATACGCACGACTCATAGAACTAAACCCGAAGTTGGTTGAACGTGGAAGACTAGCTATAGAATCAGCTGGTTTGGCAAAGCAAATTGAGTTTATCAATGGCGATGCAACAACTTCCTCCAGCTATGCAGGAGCTGTGCCCGCAGATATTGTTATTGTGTGTGGTGTATTAGGCCATGTAGGAGACGAAGCTGGACTGAATCGCTTACTTCGGAATTTAAGTTTCTTAAGTAAAAAAGGTTCCTTGCTCATCTGGACTCGTGGAGACACTAACGGTATTCGCCATTCTGATACTGTCCGTAAACTTTTGGGTGAAGCTGAGTTTGAAGAAGTTAGTTTCAAACTCACTGCTACAGGAGATATGGGAGTAGGACTTCATCGTTATCTCGGTGAAGGTTCGGCTTTACCAGAGAATCAACAGTTATTCGTGTTTTCTGGCGACCCAAATCGAGGATCACAGCCAGTTTCTCAAACCTCTGGAGAATGAATCAGATTATTGTCCAAAATTTGCTGATAGCAGTTTTCAGGTATTTAATCAATAAGATTAATTGATCAATGATGCGATCGCTAGCACCTTGATTACATTGGTAATATGTAATAAATTATACCATTTTGATATGAAGATGCATAGAAAGAACCCCACCGCCTGCGGCACCTCCCCTTGGTAAGGGGAGGGTTGGGAGGGGTTAAAATAATGTGCAGCTTCACAGAGAATTGGTATAACTAAACAAAAGTTACTAATTCAGGTGTAGACCAGCGATTAACTACTTTGCCTATAATTGACATTTCCTGAACCAATCGGTCAAATTTCTCAGGTGTTAATGATTGGGGGCCATCAGATAAAGCCTTAGCTGGATTGGGGTGAACTTCAATCATCAAGGCATCTGTACCAGCTGCTATAGCAGCCATTGCCATCGGTGCAACATACTCAGATTTACCAGTACCATGACTCGGATCAATCATGATTGGTAAATGTGTGAGCGATCGCAATACTGGAATCACTGATAAATCTAAAGTGTTGCGAGCATATTTTGTATCAAACGTTCTAATTCCCCGCTCACAAAGAATCACATTAGGATTTCCTGATGCCAGAATATACTCTGCTGCCATCAACCACTCGTCAATTGTAGCTGCCATCCCTCGCTTCAACAGCACCGGTTTATCTTGTGCGCCTACCTTTTTGAGCAATGCAAAGTTTTGCATATTTCTAGCGCCTACCTGAATCACATCAGCCACACTTGCCACAGCTGGTAAATCAGCAGTATCCATAACTTCTGTGATAATGCCCAAGCCTGTAGCTTCCCGCGCCCCAGCTAATAAACCTAACGCACTCTCACCATGTCCTTGAAACGCATAAGGTGAAGTCCGAGGTTTGTAGGCTCCACCACGCAAAAACTTAGCACCTGCTGCCTTCACACGCTTTGCTGTCTCTACAATCATCTCTTCATTTTCAACGGAGCAAGGGCCAGCTACCACCACTAGAGGATGATGTTCTCCAATATAGACGCGGCCGTTAGGTGTGGGTACAACGACTTCGCTAGCTTCTCCATATCGAAATTCTCGACTAACCCGTTTGAAAGGTTTTTGCACTCGCATCACTTGCTGAATCCAAGGGCTAATCTCTTGAATTTGCAATGTATCCATGATAGAAGTATCGCCTATTATCCCAAGGATGACTTTATGGACACCGACGCTTTTTTCTACAGTGACTCCCCAACCATCACTCACAATTTCGCTGATACGAGTGATTTCTTCAGCAGGCGTACCGCTCTTTAGTACTATAATCATCTTCTTTTTCCTTCTGTATAGTTAACAAAGTTAGTTAGGAGTTAGGAGTTAGGAGTTAGGAGTTAAGAGTTATTATTCTGTTTGTGTCTGCTCCCCATCTCCCCATCTCCCTATCTCCCCATCTCCTCACTTCCCACGTCAAGCCAGTAGCAATTAGTGTAAAAACTCAGCAAGTTGTTCTAATTTTGTCCAAGCTGCGCCGCTTCGCAGAACTTCCTTCGCAATGGCAATACCTTTAACACAACCTTCTAAAATATCTGTTGTGCCTTCAATAGTCTCACTTACTTGTAATGCTAAGGCTGTATTTAAAACAACTACATCCTGCTGTGCTTGAGTGCCTTTACCTTGCAAAACTGCTTTCAAAATTTCGGCATTTTCCTGGACATCTCCACCCCGCAACGCCTCAGTTGGTGCAGGATTCAAACCAAGTTCTTGAGGATTGAGGGTTAGAGGACGTACTTTTTGCTCTTGGAGTACAGCTAAGTAAGTGATGTTAGCTAAACCAGCCTCATCTAACCTTTCTCTACCGTGGAGTGCGATCGCTCGCCGACATCCCAATTGTGATAATGCTTGAGCGATCGCTTCTAATAAAAGCGGGTCGTTCACACCAATAATTTGTCCTGTGGGTCGCATCGGATTTACTAGAGGCCCAAGCAGGTTAAAAATAGTACGCACTTTCAAAGTTTGTCGTAAACTAGCAACCGCCTTGAGTGCTGGATGCCAGCCTGGAGCAAACAAAAAGGTGATACCAACTTCACCAACTGCTGCCTGTACTTTCTCTGGGCTAGCTTTAAGATTTATACCTAAAGCTTCTAAAACATCAGCAGAACCGGCTTTGCTAGATGCTGAACGATTGCCATGTTTGGCAACTTTTACCCCTGCGGCTGCGGCAACAAAGGCAACAGCAGTGGAAATATTAAAAGTTGAAGCGCCATCTCCACCAGTTCCACAGGTATCAATTAAGGGAGTTGGGAGTTGGGAGTTGGGAGTTGGGGAAGAGGATTGAGATTGCAGAACGGTGGCCATGCCAACTAATTCTGCTGCGGATACGCCTTTAGCTTGAATTGCGGCTAAAATTGCCCCTGATAGGACGGGGGGAATGGCATCTGTTAGCCAAGCTTTCATCAGATCGGTAGCTTGGGCAATTGTTAGTGATTCTCGATTCAGCAACTGTTGCAACAAAGCTGGCCAGTCGTATGAGTCAAGATTAGAGGGGATGTTGTCTGGTGAAGCTTGAGTTAGAGCTATCATACATATGGGTAAGCTAAAACATATTTAAGTTGCACAATCACTTCATTTTTTCGTCCTTTGTCATTCGTCATTAGTTATTTGTATTTACAAAGGACTAATGACCAATGACTAATAGCTAAGGACTTTCGCTACAGTTTGCACATCTTTGTCGCCTCTACCAGAGCAATTGATGACAATGCGGGGACTACCATTCAATTGAGGGCAAAGAATTTCTAGATAAGCGATCGCATGAGCGGTTTCTAAGGCAGGTATAATTCCTTCTAGTCGTGAAAGCCTTTGAAATGCTTCTAGTGCCTGTTTATCAGTCACACTATAATACTCGGCGCGACCAAGATCTTTTAAATAACTATGTTCAGGCCCAACGCCAGGATAGTCCAATCCTGCACTAATGGAATGTGCTTCCACTACTTGACCATCATCATCTTGTAGTAAGTAGCTCATGGCACCGTGCAAAACTCCAATTTTTCCTCGTGTGAGAGTGGCTGCATGTTTTTCTGTATCCACACCTTCGCCTGCTGCTTCTACTCCAACTAGGCGCACAGAAGGTTCATCGACAAACTCATGGAACAATCCAATGGCATTGGAACCTCCACCGACACAAGCTAGAAGGATATCGGGTAAACCACCCCATTTCTCTTGACATTGAACGCGAGTTTCTTTACCAATGACTGCGTGAAAGTCACGTACCAACATTGGGTAGGGATGAGGGCCAGCAACAGAACCGAGGATGTAATGTGTTGTTTCTACGTTGGTCACCCAATCCCGAATAGCTTCGGAAGTTGCATCTTTGAGAGTGCCCGTACCCGCCTCCACTGGGCGAACTTCTGCCCCCATCAGCTTCATCCGAAACACATTCAAAGCTTGCCGTTCCATGTCATGGATGCCCATGTAAATCACACATGATAAACCAAATCTGGCGCATACAGTCGCAGTTGCTACACCATGCTGACCTGCACCTGTCTCTGCAATAATGCGCTGCTTGCCCATGCGTTTAGCTAGTAAAACCTGAGCTAAAGCGTTATTAATTTTGTGAGCGCCTGTATGATTTAAATCTTCCCGTTTTAAATAAATTTGCGGCCCTGTGCCATCTGGTCTAGCGTAGTGTGCCGTGAGGCGTTCAGCAAAATATAAAGGGCTGGGTCTTCCTACGTAATCCCGTAGTAAGTTTTGCAGTTCTGCTTGGAAACTTGACTCGTTACGATATTGATGAAATGCCGCTTCTAACTCGCTTAATGCTGGCATTAAGGTTTCAGGGACGTATTTACCGCCGAATTTTCCAAACCTGCCTAGAGAGTCGGGTCGTACAGTTGCGGGGGAAGTTTTAGTGTTGATGTCTTGTATGCTTACCACTGGTTTAAATCCTTGTTGTATTTAAAGTGAGGGGGATGAGGGAGAATCATTAATGCCCAATGCCCAATGCCCCATGCCCTATGCCCTATGCCCTATGCCCCATGCCCTATGCCCACACCTTGTAGAGTTGGAGTTTCTGTAATTGCTGCTTTGAGTTCTCGACAAAGTTGTTCTATGGCTTGCAGTCCTTGTGATGGAGTACCTTCGGCTAACCGTTTGACAAAGGCACTACCAACAATCACTGCATCAGCACCCCATTCTTTTATCTGATATGCCTGTTCTGGGCTTGAGATGCCAAAGCCAACGCCGATAGGTTTGTCGGTAACGCTTCGCAAATCTGTCAGTAAATACTTCACGCGGTCTTGGATTTGAGAACGTATTCCTGTAACACCTGTGACACTCACAAGGTAGATAAATCCCTGAGATTTACGCGCGATCGCTTCTATTCTATCTCTAGAACTAGTGGGAGCTACGAGCAAAATTACCTCAATGCCAAAGGTTCCAGCAGTCTGTATTAATTCTTCTGCTTCTTCTAAGGGTAAGTCTGGCACTACTAACCCTTGCACGCCAGCTTTAGCAATTTCTGCTAAAAACGTTTTAATACCCCGGTGCAAAATGGGATTGTAGTAATTAAATAAAATGATTGAGGCTTTCAGGCTGGGAGTGACTTCTTGCAACATTTCCAGCACTTGCTCTAATTTTGTTCCTCTTTGCAAAGCGCGGGTTGCTGCTGCTTGAATTACAGGCCCATCTGCTAGAGGGTCGGAGTAAGGAACGCCCAACTCGATGAAGTCAGCACCATTACGATCTAAAATGCGTAAAGCCTCGGCAGTGGTTTCTAAGTCAGGATCGCCAGCTGTGATAAAGGGAATTAAGGCAGGTTGTTGGCGATCGCGTAAATATTGAAAGTACTCAGATATAGTAGCCATTCTAATAATTCACCTAACAAACAATATAATTCACGTAACAAACGATGGGTAATAAGTCAATACGGTTCAGTTAAGGTCAAAACTATTTGTAAAAGTCAATTTTTTTTAACGTAGACGCGAACGGGAAGCCGCTTCGCGTAGCGTCTCCGTCAGGAGAAGGATACCGCTAAGGACGCCAAGGACGCAAAGAGAAGAAAGAAATGCTTAATTGAACTGTATTGGGTAATAAGTAACAACCAACTCATGCAACCTCGATAACTATCTTGCCGTACACATCTTCACCGCCCTCTTCTTGCTTTTTATGTGCTTGTGCTATCTGATTAAGTTCAAAAGTCATCCCAACAACAGGTTTGATTTGACCACGTTCAATTAAAGTTCTCAAAGCATCAAGCTTGGGGCGGGTGTCATCTAAGTGTACGAAGTGGATAGTAATATTTTTGAAAATGGCGGTGTTAAGATCACCCGCAACGCCTGTGACGGTAACGGCGCGACCATTAATCTTAGTGACTAGCAAACTTTTAGCTAAGATTTCGCCACTCACAGTAGTAAAAGCTATATCAACTCCTTCACCATTGGTTTCCTGCATAATAATGTTGGTAAAATCTTCTTTGCGGTAATCAATGGCTGTGTCTGCGCCGATGGATTTTACCAAGTCGATGTCGTAGCCGCCGCAAGTTGTATATACGTAAGCACCAGCAGCTTTAGCTATTTGAATTGCAAATGTGCCAACACCACCTGCACCACCATGAATTAATACAGTTTCACCGACTTGAATATTTGCTCTAGTAATCAGTGCAGCCCATGCTGTACCTCCAGCCACAGGCACGCTAGCAGCCTCTAGATGAGATATGTTTTTGGGCTTTTTGGCAATAATTGATGCATTTGCGATATGATACTCGGCATTGGCACCACCATCTTCATGTGGTATGGCGTAATAAACTTCGTCACCTACTTGAAGACCGCTGACGTTTTCGCCCACTGCTTCAACCACACCAGAAACGTCATAGCCGAGAATTGCTGGTAACTCAATACTTTGTCCGAAAAATCCTTGACGCACCCCGCAGTCTGCGGGGTTCACTGAGGTTGCAAAAACCTTAACCAAAACTTGGTTTTTACTTGGTTGGGGTTTATCTATCTCGCGTTCTGCAAAGACCTCTGGGCCTCCAAAGTTTGTAATTACCATCGCTTTCATAACTATTGCCTCAAAGCGTTAAGAATCTTGTAAGAAAACGTGAGTTCGACAAGTGCTGTTTTGACCTCTCCCCCGTCCCCTCTCCTACAAGGAGAGGGGAGTCAAACCTTGATTTTGTTGTTGCTCCTTCCTCTCCTTACCCAGACGCAACGCGATCGCTTGCTTCTTGGAAGGAGTACGCCTTTTAGGAGAGGGAGGCCGGGAGGGAGAGGTTTATCGAACTCACGTTAAGAAAAGGGTTAAGGGAGAAGAATCAAGAGAATAATTTCTTTTAGTACTTAATCTTTCCCTTCGCCCCACCTTCTGCAAGAAGTCTATCTTGGTTAGCAAAGATTCTGCCAGCTTCCCCAGAGAGTAACTAAGTGTTTTCTATGTTCTTTTGGAGAACAGGGGTATCATTTTTTAGTAAACTCCGTACAGCTTGCTCTACGTCGCTTTGTTTAACTAAAGACTCTCCTACCAAAACTGCACGGGCACCAGCTTGAGCAACAAAAAATAAATCCGCAGGTGTATATAGTCCAGACTCACTAACAATGGTGATGTCCAAACTTTGTAATTGTTGCTGACGCTGTGTCAAAAGTTGCTGTGTTGTTGCTAAATCAACTGTAAAGTCTTCTAGGTTACGGTTGTTAATTCCTACTAAACGTAGGTCTTTAAGATTTAGCACTCGATCCAGTTCAGCCAAGGTATGAACTTCTACTAATGCATTCATGCCCAAATCATGAATCAGTTGTAAAAATTCCTGGAGTTTTTGGTCTGATAAGATGGCAGCAATCAACAATACTGCATCTGCACCTGCTGTCCGTGCTAAATAAATTTGGTAGGGATCAATGATGAACTCTTTGCATAGTAGAGGCAATGCTAAAAGCGATCGCACTCTTCGCAGATTATCAAAACTGCCTTGAAAGAACTTTTGGTCAGTGATGATTGACAGACAAGCTGCACCTCCACAATTGTAAGCTTGGGCGATCGCTACTGGATCAAAGTCCGCCCGGATAATCCCGCGACTGGGTGACGCTTTTTTTACTTCGGCTATTAAGCTTGGTTGGCTAGGATTTTGCTGCAAAGCTGTGAGAAAATTTCGCACAGGTGGGGCAGCAGTTAATTGATTTTGCAAAGCAGCTAGAGGCTGTTGTTGCTGCATTTGTGCAACTTCTTGCCATTTATACCAAACAATTTCTTCGAGAATGTGACGAGGAACAACTTGCTGAGTCATAACCTGCTAGGGGCTAGGGGGCAGGGGGGATAGGGAGCAGGGGAACTCGGAGCCCCACGACCGAAAGGGAGTGGGGATTAGGGGCACAGGGGAGCAGGGGAGTAGCAAAGATGAGGTAGAAATAACTCCTAACTCCTAACTCCTAACTCCTAACTCCTAACTCCTAACTAATTACAATTGTTTCTTGAGTTTGAGTGTATGCACGCACGACGTTTTGAATCATTTCTAAACCGACTCCTCCTGCTAAAGTCATGATGGATTCGGGATGAAACTGAACCGCAGCGATGGGAAGTGTCTGATGCTCAATGGCCATGATTACATCATCATCGGAAATCGCTGTCACCTTGAGTTCATTTGGCAAGCTTTGCGGCAGGGCAAATAATGAATGATATCTACCGACTGTAAAGGATTGTGGTAAGTTTTTGAATAAAACAGAGTCGGTATCGGTAACGAAAATCCGCGAGGATTTACCATGTTGGGGATAGTTGAGGACTCCTAATTCTCCGCCAAAGGCTTCTACAATGCCTTGTAGTCCTAGACAAACTCCGAAAATGGGAATTTGACGACGAATACAAGCGGCAACAGTTTGTGGCACTTGAAAATCATTTGGTCTACCAGGCCCAGGAGATAAAACAACTAAGTCTGGGCGTTCTGTGTCGAACAGCGATTCTGGAAAGCCGTGACGCAATGTTGTTACAGTGGCACCAGTTTGTCGAATGTAATTAGCTAGTGTATGTACAAATGAGTCTTCGTGGTCGATTAGTAAGATGCGTTTGCTAGTTTGAACATCTGCAACAGTTTTGCTTAGTTTTAAGGAACTGGACTCTTCAGTTTTTTCCCTAGTTTGCTTGCTACGACGAATTGTTTCAAATAAAGCTGCGCCTTTGGTAATTGTCTCTTTTTCTTCTGCTTGGGGTATGGAATCATAAAGGACAGTAGCACCAACTCGTACTTGAGCGATCGCATCTTTTAATCGAATTGTCCGCAGAATTAACCCAGTGTTCAAATTACCATTAAAGTTTAAATAGCCCACTGCCCCACCATACCAGCGTCGCGGGCTGCGTTCATGCTGTTCGAGAAACTCTATTGCTGCTCTTTTGGGTGCGCCGGTGACTGTAACTGCCCAAGTATGACTGAGAAATGCATCTAAAGCATCAAATTCTGTTCTGAGTAAGCCCTCGACATGATCCACTGTATGGATTAAGTGACTATACAATTCTATTTGCCGACGACCAATGACTCGTACTGAACCAGGTTCACAAATCCGGGATTTGTCATTGCGATCTACATCAGTACACATCGTTAACTCAGCTTCGTCTTTATGCGAGTTGAGTAAGGAGCGAATTTGAGCGGCATCATCAAGGGCATCTTGTCCTCGCGTAATAGTACCACTAATGGGACAAGTTTCAACGCGCCTGCCTTCAACTCGTACAAACATTTCTGGAGATGCACCAATCAGATATTCTCCACCAAGATTGAAAATGAATCCATAAGGACTAGGATTAATTTCTTTTAAGGTTTCAAATAGTTTGCTGGGTAGTTGCTCGCAACTTTCAAAAAAGTTTTGACTGGGAACTACTTCAAATAAATCGCCGCGCCGAAAGTAATCTAGTACAGTCTCGACTTGTTTGGCATACTCACCGATTTTATGGTCAGCAGGTTCAGTTGGCAGAAGACGCTTTCCTAGATAATCAACAGATTCACCTGTTCTAGGCAAATTATTTGTACTGCCATGCACTGTTGCAAATTCATATTGAAAACAAAATGCACGTTGCTGATAGTAGTCTACAATAATCAATTCATCAGGTAGGTAAAGTACCAAATCTCGTTGATCTGTGGGACGTTCTAAACGCTGTTTAATTGGCTCAAACTGAAAAACTAAATCATAACCAAACGCACCATACAATCCTAAATGCTCGTCTTCGTCACTAGAGAAAGTATGAAGGATTTCGCGGATAACTGTAAATGCTGAAGGTTGTTTACTGCGTTCTTCTTCGGCAAAGAATTGTTTTGCAGGTTTAACTAATCCTGTGATCTGGTTATCGGTTTGGTTGACTTGATGAAGTTGTGTTGAGTGTGATAGGCACTTCTTAAGCAATGGCAAAAGTACTTTACCGCGATCATTGAGTGCTGTGAGGGTAAAGGTATTTTCCCGTGTACTCAATTCTAATGGCGGATTGACAAAACCAATCGCCCATCTTTTATATCTTCCTGGGTATTCGTAGCTGCTATTGAGCAAGCCTCCACGCTGAGAATTTAAGTGAAAAAGAATCTCTTCGAGAGCAGTTTCCATCTTCACTTCTGTGATGGAGCGAGAGATATGGACACCACCGAGGGTTGTGTAGGAATAGGAATCAACAATCATAAGTAATCTCTATACAATAATCACTAGTTCTTAGTTTATAGCCATTTATTCTGATAAAATAACTACAGACAAAAAATAAATCAAAAAAACAATTTTATATTAAAAGTATGAAAATGCTGCTATGTAACCTAAGTTAATACCGATATAAATTCTTCGTCAATCTTTTATCTAGCTTACTCAATTTTAAATATTTGATAAATGAACATTTTTTAGACATGAGTATCATTTTATTCGTTTTTACGTATTTTTAAGGAAAAAAATACATGTATGTTTAAAAAATTTATACATCTATCTTTGGTAATAAATCATAAATATCTTGAGCTTGTACTATTTAGGTAAAGAATTTAACTTTGAACCTCCTGCCTCCTGGCTTGAAAATACTTGATGCCTTTGTGTCTTTGTGGTAAAAAATCAGAGAACCACAAAGACACTAAGATACAAAGTTTTTTCATTCGTTCTGATGTTTGTAGTTCATGATAGCTACTTCTAACCACTGACTTAACTGGCTGTTAACAAGGTCTGGCTTTTTTCGATAAACTCACGCAACAGCGATATTGCTTGCCTGTACAAGGACAAATCTACTTCGTGAACCTCTATTTTGCTGCCAATGCCTTGCAGCAGAGTTATAGTTAATTCTCCACCCAAGTGTTCTTGAAACTCTGTTAAACCCCGGAATAAACAACGGGGATGTTCTAATTGTGATGATTGTTCAGCCAGTTCTGGCACGTATAAAGAGAAACCTAGGGCTGAGAGTGTATTCAATATTGTTTGCCACTGCGATCGCGAAAGCAATCCTATGAGGTAAGAATAGGTGGTATCTAAAGCAATGCCGATCGCTACTGCTTCTCCATGACGCAAGCTATAATCTGTCAAATGCTCTAGTTTATGAGCCGCCCAATGACCAAAATCTAGAGGACGAGATGAACCCATTTCAAAAGGATCGCCACTGTTGGCAATGTGTTCTAAGTGTAGCTGGGCGCAAAAATGTATTAATTGTTGCATGATGTCCATCTCTCGCCGGACGAGTGCAGCAGTGTTTTTGTGGATAAAATCGAAGAAATTGGCATCTTTGATTAGTGACACCTTTACTGCTTCGGCAATCCCGGAACGCCAATCGCGATCGCTTAAAGTAGTCAAGAAGGCTGAGTCATTAATCACTGCGTAAGGTGGGGCGAATGTGCCGAGAAAGTTCTTTTTACCAAAGGCATTGATACCGTTTTTGACTCCGACACCCGAATCATTTTGTGCTAACACAGTTGTGGGAATCCTCACTAGACGAATACCTCGGTGAGCTGTGGCGGCTGCATATCCTACCAAGTCTAACACTGCCCCACCCCCAACGGCCAAAATATAGGAGTGACGACACAATCGGCCGGTGTCAATTAGCTGATGAATTTGATCTACCAACTTTGGATCGTTCTTGGCAGCTTCTCCCGCTGGAACTATCATTGGCTCAACTGGAAGTGTTAGTATCTCGGCATAAAACTGGGTATATGCTACTAATTCTTTGAGCAACCTGGGAAAGTACTCTAATAATTCTGCATCTACTACTGCTACTACTTTCTTTGGCTTTTTCTCTCCATCCTCCGTAATCACTTGCGCCAACGTCGGATTTTTCAAATTAAACACATTGTTAGTGAACTGAATTTGATATTGAAAAGTAACAGAGATATTTTGGTGAATTGGTACTAGTTTAAACATTCGTAATTCGTAATTTTAGCAGTGATTAATTTTTAAGCTTAAAGATACTTAAATATAGTTTTAAGATATTAAACTCTATCCTAATAAATGCTTTTCACTTATTCATAAATATTTTAGTAGTTTCAAATTCTTTAATTAATGCTGCTCTATTTTGACTTTTTACTAGTGTTGCCAAGCGGCTGTAAGTATCAGCTAAAAAACTAATTGTCTGACATCTTTCTTCTGAAGCTAACATAATTTCAACACATAAGTTAGGGTTTTGAGAAAACAACCGATTAACAATTTCAATTTCTTGTCGATAGCTGGGGGTTGACATTGATAAACTGCGCTCTATGTCAACATTTGCTTGTGCCAAAAAAACCCCAAGGCTAAATCTACAAAAATGCTGCGTTGCTTGAATAATTACCATCATCTGGTCATGTTCTTCAGGCGTGCAAGCGATTATTTCCCCACCTTGACTTTTAATCAAGTCTAATAACCATTGAAATGAATCATCGTTGCGTCCTGGACATACTACTACTTTTTGCCCCAAGAACGATTTGATATTCGGCCCAAACATGGGATGTAAACCCATTACAGGGCCACAATGGTGTTCAAGCATTGCTTGAGTTGGCAAAGTCTTGATACTTGTGATGTCGCACAAAGCTGTAGTTGGCGACAGATATTTGGCTGTACGTTTAATCACATCAACGGTGTGTGCAATGGGAACGGATACTAAAACTAGTTCCGCCTGATTCAACAATTGGTCTGCATATTCCCAATCTTCTTGTTCAAGAACACTAACGTTGTGACCTACTGCGGCAAGTTGCTCAGTAAAGAATCTTCCCATCCTGCCACGTCCGCCGATTATGGTAACTCGTCGAGGTCTGACATGATTGTCTGATGCAGACTCAAGAATACCAGTTTGAGCAACTAAGGGAGCAACATCAGTTACTTGTTGTTCTAATTCTAATGTCGCTAGCACTCGGCGATCGCTCAATAACGCAATTAAGCTTTGGTCAGTTTGTTTCAGCTGATCTGGCATCATAATTAGTCATATTTTTGTGGAACTATCCGGGGAGTAGGGAAGCGGGGGAGCAGGGGAGCAGGGG
>NZ_JAECZC010000095.1 GCF_016056305.1 Amazonocrinis nigriterrae CENA67
GAAACCTGACGCTTTCTAATTACGAATTACGAATTACGAATTAGAAATTAAAGGTGGTTCTCAGCGTACCAATGAAAGCATCTTCGTTGTTACCGTTAACTTGACCAGGATTAGTTAGCCAAATCAAACCAGGGGTGATAGAAATGTTGTCGCTGACGCGATATCTGTAGAAGCCTTCAATGTGATAGGGGCGATCGCCACCAGAACCTCCCAAGTATGGTTGTGCGCCTGCAAAAATTCCTAAGAGGTTGCCTTTTTTCCCAAAGTCTGGTAATGCTACCCCAGCGCCATAACTCCCTACTCCCTACTTCCTACTCTTGCAAAATGCCACGTCCGTTTTTAGCAAATTCGTCAATAGTTTGCAATGACAATTCATGAGTGGTGAGAGACTGTAACATAGCTAAAGGTAGGGTGAGATGATGAGCGCCTGCTTGTAGAGATGCGGCGGCTTCTTGGGGAGATTTGATACTAGCTGCGAGAATTTCTGTATTGCTACCCGCTAGCACACTGGCCATTTCTCGCACTAAAGCTATTCCATCACCTAAAAGTTTAGTGGCTCTATTGACGTAAGCGATCGCATATTTTGCACCGGCTTCTTGAGACACAGCAGCTTGGGACGCACTATATATTGCTGTGACTGCACAAGGAATTTCTGGTGAAAGTGCAGCAACTGCTTGAAAACCAACTAAGGAAGCGGGAATTTTGAGTACAGTTTGCTGTCCAATAATGTCATAAGCCGCCCGCCCTTCTGTAATCATATCTTTCAAGTCAGAAGCAGTGAGCTGGTAAAATACTGGGCCAGTGGTTAACTCTGTGAGACGCTTGAGTATGGTCTGCACTGGTAAATCGCTTTTGGCTAACAAAGTCGGGTTGGTGGTGATACCTTTGACCCAACCTAATTCTCTAGCTGCTTCGGCTTCAGATGCGATCGCGGAGTCAAGATAAATACTCATTTGTCTACTCTCCTATGAAATGTGCTGTCGCTGGCATTATACAAACTTGTTGTATTAACTGTTTTCCTTGTAATGACGATAGAAAATTCATAAGCACAGCTTAAGCGTTTTTAACCATAGAGTTCATTTTAATTATCAATTAAACCTGTGGTAACCACAGCTTGTTCATCCATAACCACAGCTTAAGCGTTGGTAACCACAGATTAAAGGTTCCTTATCAATGAATATTCTGTGGTAACGACAGAACATTCATTCATAACCACAGGGTTTGTGTTGGTAACGACAGGGTTTCTTTTAGTTATGAATGTAAACTTTACAGCTTATACCAATTCGTAATTCGTAATTCGTAATTCGTAATTCGTAATTCGTAATTAAGAAAGAACGAAAAAATAAGGGTTTTACTCCCCTCTTTGCGTCGGAGAGGGGTTGGGGGAGAGGTTAAAACAGCACTTGTTGAACTCACATAATATTAAGCGTGGGAAAATGATGGCATCAACTCAACCAGGGGATGGTCTGAGCGATGGCTGAAAACAATAAATTTAAGAAACTCAAAAAATCTCTTGAAGAAGCTGGCGTAAATTTTGTCCGCATCGTTTGGTGCGATAACGCTAACATTATTCGTGGCAAAGCTGTGCATGTAGAGATGTTGTCTCACTACTTTGAGCATGGTGTAGGCATAACCGCAGCACAACAAGCATTTCCTGTAATGTATGATACTGTCATTGCTGAAACTGGTCTCAGTCCAGTAGGCGAAATCCGCTTAATACCTGATTGGTCTACCCTGTCTTCATTACCTTATGCTCCCGGTCATGCCCGTGTCATGGGTAACATGGTACTCAATGGCAATCCTTGGCCGTTCTGTCCGCGTAATTTCCTGGTGCGAATGATTGAAGCGGCGAAACATGAAGGTTTGGAAATTCGAGGAGCATTTGAAAATGAGTTTTATTTACTACGGCGGACATCTGAGGGAATCATACCCACAGACTCGACAGTGTTTGCTTCAACTCAAGGAATGGATATCAATCAACCGGTGATAGATGCTATTGCTGATGCACTCATTGCCCAGGGAATACCTGTAGAACAGTATTATCCAGAATCGGGGCCTGGTCAGCAAGAAATTTCTGTGCGATATACCGAGGCTTTACTTGCAGCGGACTGGCAAATTGCTTTTAGAGAAACAGTAAAAGCGATCGCATATCACCACAATCTTACAGCCTCTTTCTTACCGAAAATTTTTGCCGATGCCGCTGGTAGTGGTTGTCACATTCATCTCAGCCTCTGGCGTGATGGCAAAAATCTCTTACCAGATTCCCAAGGTGTCCACGGTCTTTCTGAGGTAGCGTTACAATTTATTGCAGGCATCTTGCATCATTTGCCGGCACTGATGGCATTAACCACCCCAAGTACTAATTCTTACCGCCGCATCCGTCCTCATTTTTGGAGTGGTGCTTTCCGCTGTTGGGGACTGGATAACCGCGAAGCAGCGGTGAGAGTTCCCAGTGCGCCAAAATTCACAGAGAATCCTAGCCATTTTGAGTTAAAAACTGTGGATGCGTCAGCAAACCCTTACTTAGCTTTGGGTGCAGTCATTGCAGCCGGACTCGACGGTGTGCAACGCAAATTAAAACCAGGAATCCCAGTTAACCAAGACCCTGCAAATTTACCGGAAGCTGAACGCATAGATAATGGAATTGATCCGTTACCGGACAACTTAGGAAAAGCGATCGCTCATCTTCAACAAGACGATATCCTGTTACAAGCCCTAAATCCCCAACTTTCACAAGCTTTCATCGCAGTACGCCAAGCCGAGTGGGAAGCGATGAAAGATTGGGACTTGGAAAAAGAAGTGAAGGTGCTGTTAGAGAGATATTAAGGGGAAGATGGGGTGCAGGGGAGATGGGGAGCAGGGGAGAAATAACAACTGACAACTGACAACTGACAACTAACAACTAACAACTAACTCCCCATTCCCTATTTATTTGTTTGAGAAGATTCATTAGCGGCAGTTTGCTTTAAATCTTCTGCGGCTAATTGTATATCTTTTGCAGAACTCTGAAACTCTTCTCCTGCTGCATGGATATCTTTTGCAGAACTCTGAAACTCTTCTCCTGCTTCTTTGAGTTTGTTTGCTGTTTCTGGTAAAAAAGTTGATTCTGCTCGCTGGATGATATCATCAGCCAATCGTTCACTAAAACCAACTACAAACGCAATTGAAAAGAAGAAATAATACTCAATATCAGTTTTGTCAGCTTCTTGACTTGCTTTAGGAACTTGTATAGTTGAAATAATGTTGGAGCTAATGATTGTAAAGACTAAAATGCCAAAAGCTGTACCAATTAAAGGTTTAGCAAAACCAACTAAAATAGGAGCAGCCAAACCTTTATAGGCACTTTCTCGGTATTGTTTCAGCCTCAGTAAGATACTAATTATGCTGCCAAATGTTCCAGCAAGCGCAGACACTAACACCATAGTATATCTTTGAAAAAATAATTGTGTCTCGGTTGGTTGAGGTTTCTCTACTCTGTTTTGAATTTGGGGAACATTGCTACTGGGTAATGGTGTTTTGAAGTCAACATGGGTAGCTATTGTCAGTAGTCCTGCAACAAATAAAGACCCTGGAACTGCTATTGTATAGATGGGAAGTGCCATTGCTAGCCCAAGTAAAACTTTAGTAGGTGCTGACCATTCTCGAACAGCTTGCTGAAAAAAATTGTTTATAAAACCCCAGGAACTTCTACGGTTCAAGTAATACTCTATGCTGTATCTGATATTTTTGGCGAAAATGATTTTTCTGGTCTTGCCGATGAGCAGAAAAGACAAAGCTACCTTAGCCGAATTGACCTTAGATTGCAGAATAACACACTCAGCTAGGTTTTTACGTTTCTTTTTCTGAATTTTGGCAATATATTCAAATAAGCGTTGTAACAAAGCAATTTGTTTTGCGAGTTCTTCCTGAATTTCACTATTGTTTAAATAATTAATATCTGCTAATTTAATATTGTTGCCTTGACTTAAACTTACTACTATTTCATTAAATTTATCATCTACTTTTTGTAGAAGTTCATTAATATCTTTTTGTAAACTGTTAAGTATATTTCGGCATTGGTCTTGATTTTCTTTGTCAAAGAGATCAAACATATTAAACATAATTATGCTCTCTTGTATTAAGTGTTCGTCAAACTGCTACACGTCTTCTGAGGCAATGCATGAATTGCGCCTAGTGAACAAAGTGTAATAACATCAATTAGTCTAAGAAACTCTCAAATCAAAAATATTCCCTTGTAATTGTTTGTTGTTCAGTATTAACGCTTGACAGGCATCAGCAGTCATCAGTGAACAACTTCAAATGAGATAATTGATTTTTGAGAGTTTCCTAAGATGATAGTAAGGCTTTATTTCTTGATTAATTACTTTTTTATGCAAATATTAATACTCGTTTTAAAAATGATTAATATAGATTCACAATCTTCAATCTAAAATCAAAAATGGTATAACTATGAATCTGGCTGAAATTCCCTTAATTGACCAACACGCGCATAACTTACTACGACCTGAAGTAGCTGTTGGTTATCCTTATGCTGCTGCCTTTACTGAAGGCTATGACCCAGAGATAATTAATTACCATGTCCGCCATACTTTCTTTTATCGGCGTAGCCTCCGAGAAATTGCAGCTTTCCTAGAATGTGAGGCGCAAGAAGCTGCAATTGTAGCGCGTCGAGATAGCTTAGGACTAGAACAACTGACACGGATGTATTTTAGTGCTGCAAACTTAGAAGCAATTTATTTGGATGATGGATTACAGCCAGAAACTATTTTGCCACTATCATGGCATGAAAAACTGATAGCAGTACAAAGGATTTTGCGATTGGAGGTGTTAGCAGAACAACTAATACCTCAAATAAACGATTTTGAGACTTTCGTGCAAACATTCAACAGCGAACTTGATCCGCTACCGTCTGGAGTTGTGGCTTTTAAAAGTATAGCTTGTTACCGTACTGGTTTAAATATCCAACCTGTTACTGAAGAAGTAGCTGCTACTCACTTTTACAATCTCAAGCAACAACTACAAAATCAACCACTGCGGCTTACAGACAAACCCTTGATTGATTTTCTATTGCAACAAGCGTTATTAATTGCGGCTAAATATCGGCTACCAGTGCAACTGCATACTGGTTATGGCGATCCTGACTTAGATTTACGATTGGCAAATCCGCTATACTTGCGACAGCTTTTAGAATCACCCCAATACCGTGATGCGCCTCTAGTACTGCTACATGCTTCTTACCCATATATGCAGCAGGCTGGTTATTTGGCTTCTGTCTATCCCCAAGTTTATTTAGATTTCGGTTTGGCAATACCTTTTTTAAGTGTATCTGGAATGCGCGAGACAATTCGGCAGTTATTGGAGTTAACTCCCACTAGTAAATTAATGTATTCTTCTGATGCTCACTCCATCCCTGAATTGTATTATTTAGGGGCAAAGTGGGGGCGTCAAATTTTAGGAGAAGTTTTAGAACAAGCAATTGAAGATTGTGATATTACTGTGAGTGAAGCTAGTGCGATCGCTACTGCCATCTTACGCGAAAATGCCTTGGCTTTGTATAAGTAACGAGGATGCGGGTAAACTCTAGACAATAACGACACTCTTGGTGCTTGAGATTAAGCTAGGATGTGAGTATGAATTATCTTAACTACTAATTGGTAGGAATATGAATGTCGAAAAACTATCCATTTCCTTGTCCCCGTCTTTAGTGGAGTTTATCGAAAATTATCAGCTGAATAAAGGCTTTAAATCTCGTTCTCAAGTGATTGAAGAAGCATTAGAATTACTGCAAAACCGAGAATTAGAGTCAGCTTACCGACTAGCATCTGCTGAAGTTGATAGCGCTTGGGATGTGACAGTAGCAGATGATTTGACAGATGAAACGTGGTGATATTTATTATGCAGACCTGAGTCCTGTGGTGGGTTCAGAAATGGATAAACGTCGTCCAGTGCTGATAGTAAGTAATGATGCAAATAATCGTGCTGCAACCACAGTCACGGTTTTACCGCTTACTTCCAATGTTAGCCGTATTTATCCTTTTGAGGTTTTGCTCAATCCAGAGGATAGTGGCTTAAGAAAGCCTTGTAAAGTACAGACCCAGCAAGTGCGAACAATTCCTCAGCAGCGAATTATTGGCGAAGTAGTGGGTAGTGTAGATGAAGAAATAATAGCATTAATTGATGCTGCATTAAAATTGCATTTAGGATTAGATTGAGTTGAAAGAAGAAAATCAAGGATGCGAATCTCCTTCAAAGACGCTTCTCTTTCTAGAGAGGCTGACGCTCGTAGACTCGCTACCGCTTCGCGCTTCGCCAACGCGATCGCACTTTTTCAAGTTCTTCAGGTCAGCTTAGGTAAAAATGCCGTTTTTCTCCAGCAAAAAGCTAAATAGATTAATGAAAACTTCATATTTGATTCAGAATTCTAGTATCTTCTTGTGATTAGATGTCTTTGACAAGCCCTTAGTGGAAGTTTTTGAATCTGTCATATGGGCATGGATCAAGAAACCAGGTTGAATGCAGATTTGCAATTAGGCACTGCGGAATTATCCCAGCTAGATTGCAATCAAAAGGTGAAATCTACCACACAATTACCATCCCCACCCAACTGGCACAATATTTTACAAGGAGTGTCACAAGCAACAAAAGCTTTACTGACAAATAGCGATCGCACTATCGCCATCAACCAAGCCTTAGCTATCCTGGGACAAGCTACGGCAGCCCATCGAGTCTATATTTGTGAGTATCATCCCAATTTTGTCACAAAAGAGCTAGCCTTCAGCCGCCGATTTGAATGGGTAGAGCCAGGAATCACCCCACAGCACGACAATCCGCTTTTACAAAACCTCAGCCAGAATGAATTTGATTTGCAACAATGGCATCAACAACTTACAGCTGGCTACTCTTTCAGTGCGATCGCCTCTACTCTATCTCAGCCGCAGCGGCAATTTCTCCAATCTCTGCAAGTGAAATCAGTTTTATTAGTACCGATTCCCGTCGAGAGTAAAATCTGGGGTTTCATAGGCTTTAGTGATTGCAAATACGAGAGACAATGGTCGCAGGATGAAGAAGCAGCTTTGATCACAATGGCGGCGACTCTAGGTAGCATTATGGCCTATCGCCAGATGACAGATGTGTTGTCTAGTGAACGTCAACAAACCCAAGTGCAACTTGCTCTGAGTGAAGAACGCTTTCGCTTAATGGTGGAGGGTAGCGAACAAGCATTTTTCTATATCCACGATCATGCTCATGTATTTGAGTATGTTTCTCCTTCGGTGCAGGCGGTGCTGGGCTATACTCCTGAAGAGTTAGTAGGCAATGTCTACCATGTAATCATGCATGAATCCTCCCAAGCACTAGCTGATCAATTGACAGATCAAGCATTGTTAACGGGGAAACGGGTAGACACTTACGCTATTTTTGGTCTGCATAAAGATGGTCGAATATTAGTATTAGAAATTGCCGAGTCTCCAGTCATTAGAAACGGTCAAGTGCAGGGAATGCAAGGATTCGCGCGCGACATTACAGATCGCCACCAAGCACTAGAACAACTAAAAGCAATGGCTAAACGCGATCGCTTGTTAAGAGGAATGGGGGAGAGAATCCGCACTTCGCTGGACTTACAAACAATTCTCGACACAACTGTGGCAGAGGTACGGGAATTTTTACAAGCAGATAGAGTATATATTGTTAACACAAATAGCCGTGGTGGTGAAAGTGCAGTAGTCGCTGAATCTGTAGCAGCTAACTATCGGTCAGTTCGAGAGTGGACACTCACCTCAAAAAACCATGAAGAAGCACTGCATTCTTACTTTAATCCGAGAGTGATTTATGTAGTTAATGATACGACTAAAAAAATAGATTTGCCAGCGGTGATTGCCCAAGATTTTATCAGCTTCCAGATGCGCGCAATTGTGGGTGTACCCATTATGGTGGATGACCAATTCTATGGTTTACTAGTTGTGAACCAATGTGACAAACCGCGTAAGTGGCAGGATTTTGAAATTGATTTACTAGAAGAATTATCCACCCCAGTTGCGATCGCAATCCAACAAGCTAAACTATACCAAGAGTTGCAAAGCTTCAATGCCGAGTTAGAGCAGCAAGTTAATAAGCGTACCCAGGAGTTACAGCAAAAATATAGCGAACTGGAAGAATTGCAGAACATCAAAGATGAATTTCTTCATGCCTTCTCTCACGATTTGCGAACGCCAATTATGGGTATTTTGTTGGTGATGAAAAATTTACTCAGTCAGAGTAATGGTGAATCTGTGACAATTTCTCCCATAATTTTAGAGCGAGTCATTCACAGTAGTGAACGCCAACTAACGCTAATTGAGTCGCTATTAGAAGCACATTCCAGTGATGTGAAGGGATTAACTATCCAAAAGTTACCATTGTCACTGCACACATTCACCCAAACAATTGTCAAAGATTTAGAGCCACAATTGATCAAATATCAAGCCACAATAACTAATGAGATTGCTATGAATCTGTCATTAGTGAGTGCTGATGCTTTACATTTGCGGCGAGTGTTTGAAAATCTGATTACCAACGCCCTCAACCATAATCCACCAGGGCTAAATATTATTCTCAACGCCACAGTAGAGAATGGAATGATGTGTTGCACAATTACTGACAATGGCGTGGGAATAGATCCCGACGTATGTGAGCGATTATTTAACCGTTATATCAGAGGTAGGCGATCGCAATCTACAGGTATTGGTTTAGGTTTATATCTTTGTCGGCAAATTATCTCCACTCATGGCGGAGAAATTGGTGTAATTAGTGAACCGAATGCTGGAGCAAAATTTTGGTTTACTTTGCCACTGGCAAACCCATTTTTAGAGTTATAGAAAGTTGGTAGTGTCCTTTTTTTACCAAGAATTATAGCAATTAGCAAAAGAATTGAAAGTTAAAAAAATCCGAGAATTTCTTAAAAGTATAGAAAGCTAATTATGAATCAAGCAATTCCGAAGACAACATTCTTTTAATTGTTGATGAAACCCCTACTAATCTAGGGGCATTATTTAATTTTTTAGCAGATATAGACCCAATGTCCACATCGATTAGCGCCTCTTTTGTAGGGGAAAATAAACGAGAATGGATTACTCGAATGTCATGATCATGCCTGGGCGTTTTCGAGAACAGGAAAATGCGCTCGCATTCTGCAACAAGTGGAGGGAGGGTTTTATTAAGGGCGTTCAATTCCACCCAGAAATTTGCCTGAGAAAAACCAGAAGAATTTTTGGTAGTGGTTAATTTATGAAAGGTTACTTGAGAAGCTGTTGGGTCTGGGGGAGAAACCGTATTCTATTACGGGAGGGAATTATACTTCAGCTTTTTAGGTCTGGGCAGTGTCCAGCAAATTCCAGAAGATAACACTGCACTAGCAAGACCAGCAACGAGAACAACTTGAAAAACATCACTCCAATTAGAAGTCATTTTTGCCGCCTATGGGTTGAGATTTATTTTGAACTTGTGGTTCATATGCGTGTCTATAATTACTCTTTTTTTTGAGATTGGCAAGTTTTTATCTTTGTTTTTTTTCCAAAAAAAATAGTGCAATTAACTTAAGTGTTAATACTTATAAAATTAGTCATTGTAAATAACTGTCATATTCAGAAAACACCTAAATAAAAGAAAAATTTTTGATCCTACTCGAACGCCAAGGATAAATGATCTAGCCGTAGTCACATAGGTTATACCATTTCACGAAAATTCTGATAAATATAAATTTTTTGTAGGGGCGCACAGCTAGCTGTGCGCCCCTACCAACTTCCTACTCAGAAAATCGTGGGGTTAGTTATTAGTAGAAAAGACAACATCGACCCAATAATTGCTGGAATTGTAAGAAGAATTGGGGAAAGCAGGATTAGCACTGTAGTTATACACACCATTACCGTTACCAGAGGCATTACTCAGAGCGTGCAGCGGTGAATTATCCACACCAGCATTAGCAAAGTACCCTTGGTCAAGTGAGTAATATCCCACATTAGTGTGGTAAGACACCACATAAGTAGTATTGGCAGTAATAGCCACTGGCGTAGTCAAGTTGACCTGCTGCCAACCCGAAGCAGTTTCATTGCTAAAAGTCGCCCTCGCCAACTGTGTACCAGTACTACTCCAAACAGTACCGACATGAGTCCCAGTATTACTAGTACCCTTATAGAAACGAATACCAGTAATGTAGCCATTGACATCCGACTGGAACTTCACACCCAACTCCACAGCATTGGGGTCAGGAACAGTCACCACGCTAGGAGTCGTTGCACCATTCCAGATGTTGCACGGACAGGTGGGTATAGCCACGGTGGTAAAAGAGCGAGTAAAATTTGCTGCCAGGGCATTGCCCGCCAAGTCTTTCACCCGTGGGTCAGTACTGCCACCTTTGACAGTCACAGTATAAGTAGTAGAATTTGCCAATGGGCTAGTTGGTGTGAGTGTGGCTGTGCGATTAGCAGTGTTATAGCTAATAGTCGCTGTCACTGGAGCATTACTGGAGTTACGTAACTCAAAGCTGTTGCTATTAATCGTTGCCGAGTCCATAGCCTCATTAAAAGTGACTGTGACAGTTGTGCTTGTGCTAACTCCACTTGCACCACTATTGGGAGATGCTGATGTCACCGTTGGTGGCGTGGTGTCTGGGCCGATACTAGTGACAAACACCACATCAACCCAATAGTTACTTGCTTGGAAACTATGATTCGGGAAGCTACTAGCACCATAATTGTAGACACCATTACCGCCACTTGAGCCATCACGCAGTAGG
>NZ_JAECZC010000096.1 GCF_016056305.1 Amazonocrinis nigriterrae CENA67
CACGAGGTTTGAAGGAATAGAACACAGTACATATAAAACAGAAGAAACAGGGCATGGTCGTCATGAAATCCGCAATTATATAATGTTAACTAGAATTGGATCACAACTTGATTCAGATTCAGTTTGGTCAAAGTTTAGCAGTGTTGGAATGGTAGAGTCCGTCCGCTCGTTAAATGATGAGACAACAGTTGAGACTCGTTATTTTATTAGTAGCCTTGAAGAAAATATTGAACAGTTTGCTAATGCTATTCGTAGTCATTGGGGAATTGAGAATTCATTGCATTGGATATTGGATGTTGCTTTTAAAGAAGATGAGTCCCGCATTAGGAAAGATAACGCTCCACAAAATTTTGCAATTATAAGGCAGATTGCGGTCAATCTTTTAGGTAAAGAGAAGCGTGTAAAACGAGGAATTAAAAATAAACAGTTCCTCGCGGCGATGGATAACAACTATTTACTAAATATTTTAGCGTTAGCTTAAAATAGTACATCAAAACTTAAGTCGAATATTTCACATGAAGAATTTATCAATTTTCTAGGTAAATATACTTTTATGTACCTCCTAATTAAATTGTTTTCTGATTAATGAATTGTTCATTCAGATGAAGATGAACTCATTGATATTTCAGAACAAGTTTGATTTACTTTGCTTATCGTTTCATCAATTTTTACAATTATCTATGTCATTTTGTAATCTTGCTTAGTTTTTGTTAGTAAATAAGATGCGTTTGCCCTGGATCAGAAACTCATCTCCTGGTTTGAGATTCATCTGTTTTGTATAAGCTGAACCTATCAATAAGTTGCCGTTCGATTGCACACTAATTCTATAGCTGGCACTGCGTCCGCCACGCCCATTAGCATTGGGCGCACTGTCCAACTGAATACCTTCGGCATCAATCAGGGCATTTAAGAATTTCATCATATTGACGCGCTCTATACCATTTTTGGTAACGGTATAGTAGCCACACTGTTTAGCTTTTTCTTCTTTGCTAAGGTTCTCTAGCTCTTTGACTTTTCTGAGCAGATCTTCACCGACTAGGGGTTCAATTTTTTTTTGTTTAGGCATCAACTTAGGTCGAAAATGAATGGTTGAAGTAGTTGAATCGATTTTATTTTAGCTGACGTTGAGCTAGGAGGAATAGAATCCTTTAGTTTTTATCTCAACCTAGCCAAGTATATTACACTCATAGGCGAAATTGTTGCACGACTTACAATATTTTTAAAACAATCTATTTTCGAGAATCCCGATAACTATATATAGTTGGTGAATTACTGTTAAACTATATTTGTTTAAGATTTCTAAACTAATGCTAAAACTCAAGGCTGAACTGTGAAGGATGAAGTGAAGACTGCTGTCGGTTTCATCTTTCATAGTTTTTGGGGTTAGCTGGATAAGTAGAGTACAAAATTATAAGCAAAACTGAACCTTAGTCAATAGTCAACTGTCAAAAGTCTATAGTCCAAAAGTCAAGAGTCCAAAGTCAAAAGTTCACAGTTGAAAAGTTCTTGGGTATTGAACTATTTACCATTGACTCTTGACAGAACAACAAAGATAGTCAGAATGAAACTAACTACCAAAGGACACTATAGTGTAAAGGCGTTGTTAGATTTGAGCTTACAGCCAGGTTATGGCCCTGCATCTGTGAAAGCGATCGCGCTTCGCCAAGATATCCCAGCTCCTTACCTAGAAAAATTGCTCATAGAAATGCGTCGCGCTGGCTTAGTAACATCAATTCGCGGCAGCATCGGCGGATACCAACTGGCAACAGAGCCTGCACAAATCTCCATAGGACAAATTTTAGAGGCAGTTGGTGAAAACATGACTCACCTACACCACCACACCCCTACACCAGCACAAGCTGAAGATTGGGTGACATTCACTCTTTGGCAAAGGCTGAATCAAAAGCTCAAAGAAGCTTTATATAGTATTACTTTGGCTGATCTCTATTACGATGCTCGTAGCTGGCAAGCGTCCCTTGGAGAAGAAGCTAGTTTTGTTGTTTAGTCAAGAGGAGGCAGTGCGTTCGGTCACCAGACTTGTACCGCTAACGCGGAACCCGCAGGGTAGCAACTGCCGTTCAAAAGTTATGAGTCCAAAGTAAAAAGCTCACAGTTGAAAAGTTTTTGGCTACTAAATTATTAACCATTGACTCTTGACTTTTGAGCATTGACCATTGACTAATGACTAACAACATCTACATTTTAATCATCGCTGCACTTTTAGATTATTTAATTGGTGATCCTTGGGGTTGGCCTCATCCAGTGCAATTTATGGGTCGGGTAATTTCTACCGTGACAAAATTTTCTCGGCAATTTTGTCATAATTCCCTAACACAACGGCTAGCCGGAATTTTACTAGGGATTATCTTAATAATTGGTAGCGCCTGCGTTGGCTGGTTAATAATTCAAATTGCCAAATGGGTACATCCGCTGTTGGGAATTGCCATAGACAGCATTCTTTTAGCTAGTTGTTTCGCGCTTAGAAGTTTGCGAGCAGCAGCTGAAGCTGTTTTACAACCTTTAAAATTAGGAAATCTGGAGGAGGCTCGTAAAGTTTTAAGTAATTACGTTGGTCGAGATACACAAAACCTCACAGAACCAGAAATTTTGCGAGCTGTTTTAGAAACAGTTACAGAAAATGCTACCGATGGGGTGATGGCTCCACTTTTTTATGCAATTATTGGTAGCTTTGTACTAGGTGTGGGTGCAACTCCTATTGCTTTAGCATATAAAGCTAGCAGTACCCTTGATTCAATGGTGGGTTATCGGGAAGCACCTTACACTTATTTGGGTTGGTTTAGTGCCAGGTTAGAAGATTGTTTGACTTGGATACCTTGTCGCTTAACAGTCTTGACTTTGGCGCTGTTATCTGGTATGCCTTGGCATGTCTGGCGCATTTGTAGACGAGATGCAGTGCTTGATCCTAGTCCCAACTCTGGTTGGAGTGAATGTGCTTATGCTGCGATTTTAGGTGTGCAGATGGGGGGTATCAATTGGTATCGTGGGGTAGCCAAACAAAAACCCTTGTTAGGAGATGCTATTTATCCCATCAACCCAACCCACATTCAAACAGCTTTGCAACTGACTCGATATTGTTTTTTGTTGTGGTTAGGGTTAGCGATCGCTATATTCTTAATACTCCCAAACAAGTAATGATAAATATAGGAATTGGGGATTGGGAATTGGGAATTGGGAATTGGGAATTGGGAATTGGGAATTAGCAATTGGGAATGATTTCTCCCTCATCTCCCCTGCTCCCCCATCTCCCCTGCTCAAGAGTCTATTTACTAGTGCCTAATGCTACATTTTCCTATTGTGATTTTTTACTCAGGGGTATCGATCTGTGGCTACCAAAGTAGTTGAAATTCTCTCATCAGAAGACCTCCGTCGTACCGTGAATCGTCTTGCTTCTCAGATTGTCGAAAGAACACGTGATTTATCCCAACTAGTATTTCTCGGTATTTATACTAGAGGGGTATTATTAGCCGAACTGTTGGCTCGTCAAATTGAGATACTCGAAGGTGTCACCGTAGCGGTGGGAGCATTGGACATTACATTCTATCGGGATGATCTCGACCAAATTGGGTTACGGACTCCCGCCAAAACAGACATTCCTTTTGACCTCACAGGCAAAACGGTTGTATTAGTCGATGATGTAATTTTCAAAGGACGGACGATCCGTGCTGCTTTAAATGCCGTAACAGAATATGGTAGACCAGAAGTGATTCGTTTAGCAGTGTTGGTAGATAGAGGTCATCGAGAGTTACCAATTCACCCAGATTTCATCGGTAAGCTATTACCTACCGCTAAAGAAGAGGTTGTCAAAGTTTACTTACAAGACTGGGATGGACGAGATGCGGTGGAGTTAATTGGCGATTAAGTTGCTTGTAGGGGGGATGAGGGAGATGAGGGAGAAATAGCAACTGACAACTGACAACTGACAACTGACTCACCTCATAATGGGACTACCATGATGATGAACTAGATACCACTTGCCACCTAGTAGTTGAAATACATTCGTAGCTATTGATTGTGCTTCTAACCTTCTACCATTAATAACTTGTAAAACATTTTCTCTCAAGACTACATAAGCAATATTGTCGTTCACTTCTGTAGCAATTATCTCATTGTTAATTTCTATGTAAGCGGTGCTTTTAAATATCTGTTCCCAAGAAATGCGAATATCCTTCCAACCCCGCAGTACATTACGTCCAGGATGAATACAACAACTACCAGTTCCTTGTGACCATACAGCACTCATTGCCTCGATGTCTTTTTTTTCAAAAGCTCGATAGAAAGCTGTGTTAGCAGCTAAAACTTCGGATGTCATAGTTTTATTATCTAATGATTTTACTGATGATTCTTGGCTAATGACTGTTGGTTAACGTGAGTTTGCCATCCTTCGCAGGCGCTTCTGTCGGCAACTCGCTCACGAATTATAGCAAAGTGCGATCGTGCGATCTTGCTGAGTAAAAAGCCAGTCTTTTCAAGGCTTTGAGCAATGAACATTACTCTAACCTATGTGACTATGGCTATAAAATTAACACTAATTTCTGTTTGTAACTGTATTAATAGTTTGTAATAACTGATTGGTTGTGTAAGGTTTGGATAAAAAGGCTTTGATACCTACATCATAAGCGGCATTAACTTTATCGTTGGTAGCGAGTCCACTGACGGCAATAATTTTGACATCAGGGTTAATTTTTCGTAATGTTCTAATGGTGGTGATACCATCCATAGATGGCATCACCATATCTGTCAAAACTAAAGATATTTCATCACGATGTTCTGCGTACAAGGCTATTGCTTCAATACCGTCACTGGCTGTAATTGCTTTGTAATTATGATTTTCTAATGATGTTTTAGTAATATCTAGAATTGCAGCTTCGTCATCTACAACTAAAATTAATTCACCGTTGCCTTGAGGTAATTCTTGTTCAGTTTCTTCTATAGTTTCTGTTGCCTCTTGTGCTGGTAAATAAATTTTAAATTCGCTGCCTCTTCCCTCTTCACTGTATACGTTGATGAAACCGCCGTGGCTTTTAACAATACCAAGTACTGTGGAAAGACCAAGCCCAGTACCTTTACCAAGTTCTTTGGTAGTAAAAAAAGGCTCAAATATTCTATCTAATATTTCTGGACGAATACCAATTCCAGTATCACTAACATTAATGACAACATAGGGGCCAACTTGAGCGTCAAGATTCATTTTGGCATAATTTTTATCAATCAATAAATTTTCGGCTGATATTTTTAATTTTCCGCCATTGGGCATGGCATCTCTAGCATTGACACAGAGATTCATTAACACCTGATGTAATTGGGTAGCATCACCAAATACTGTCCCCAGATTAGAGGAAATTTTGCTAGAAACTTCTATTGATTTGGGAAAAGTTTCTTTGATAATCTGTTGGATTTCTATGATTAAGTGCTTTAATTGTAAAAGAGTCCGCTCTCCTTCAACTCCACGAGTAAATGACAGTACTTGCTTGACTAAATTAGCCCCACGTTTAGCATTGGTAATTAACATTGGCAGTAGTCGCCGCGATCGCTCATCAGGTATTTGTGTTTCTAAAAGTTGGGCTGTCATGAGAATGGGAGCAAGAACATTATTGAGGTCGTGGGCAATTCCGCTTGCTAGAGTACCAATACTTTCTAATCGCTGAGCGCGCAGAAATTGCGCTTCTAGTTGTTTTTTTTGCGTAATATCTGTGTTAACTACCAGGATACATTGTGGTTTGTTACCGAACTCTTGTACTAATGTCCAGCGGCTTTCTACAATGATTTCTTTGCCAGATTTTGTTTTTTGATGTAACTCTCCTTGCCACGAGCCATTTTTCATCAAAATTTGGAGTGCTTCTTGTAAGTGTGACAAATTATTTTCCTGCCACAATTCTTGCGTCTTTTTGCCACTTGCTTCCTCTTGTTTACACCCATAAAGACGCTCAGCAGCTTTGTTCCAAAATAAAATTTGGTCGTCGAAATCACGCACAAAAATTGCATCAGTGGCAACATCGAGTAAAGCAGCTTGTTCACGAATTTTTTGTTCTGTTTGTTTGCGTTCAATGGCGTAACGAATAGAACGCTCTAGCAAAGGCGCAGTTAATTGACTTTTTTCTAAATAATCTGCGGCTCCCGCTTTCATAGCCTCCAGGTCAATTTCTCTATCTCCTTGACCAGTTAATAAAATTATGGGGGCAGAACATCCCTGTGCGATCGCCTCACGTAATAGCTCCAATCCGTTGTATATTCCTAAACGGTAGTCTACGAGATATATATCATGGTTGTGCAGTGCGATCGCTACTTTTGCTGCTGCATAATTATCAACCCATGACAACTCGCAGTTAGCTACCTGAAACTCGCCGAACCAGTGACTAGTTAATACATAATCGTCTTCATCATCATCAACTAGAAGAACTCTGATTCGGTTGTAGTTCATTTCTAACTCCTACTGCATCTACCGGCAGTTCTACAATTTCAAACCAATATTTGCCTATAGCTGTGATTACCTCAACTAATGAGGTGAAGGTTACTGGCTTGATGATAAAGGAATTCGCGCCTAAATCATATGTATGATAAATATCTTCTTCTGCACCTGAGGTTGTCAAGACCACGACGGGAATCCGCCGCAGGTACGGGTCAGTTTTAATATCTTTTAACACCTCCAAACCGTGTTTTTTAGGCATATTCAAATCTAATAAAATTAAACCCGGACGAGGAGCAATCTTGATGTCAGTATATTGACCTCGATTATACAGATAATCCAGCAATTCTTCACCATTCCTGACAATATACAGTTCAATGGGCAATTGACTTTCTGCCAATGCTTCACGAACTAACATACCGTCTTCGTCATCATCATCAGCCATTAAGATGGTGACGGTTGTTTGCCTACCCTTCACTCTGAATTGTCTCCTTGATACTGGTTGTTCACATCAATTCAGTCTTAAACCACCAAAAATTACCTAGCATAGTTGTACAATAAACCTTATTTTGGGGTCTTCTAGTAATCCCTCTCAAGGAAGAAAATTAGTTATGGGAATTAACTGCCAACCTGACAATAAATTTTGCCCCTTGCTGTGGTTTACTTTGTGCAGTAATACTACCATGATGACGTTCAGCAATTTTTCTACAGATAGCTAAGCCTATGCCTGTACCTTCGTATTCCTGCCGACCATGCAAACGCTGAAAAATATTGAAGATGCGATCAATATACTTTTCCTCAAAACCAATACCATTATCTTCTACAACGATTTCACACATTTCCGAATTGACAGAAACTTGATCTGATTGATTGTTGAAAAATTGACCATAAATTTTGACAATCGGCGGTACTTCTTGGCGGTGGAATTTGAGGGCATTGCCAATGAGATTTTGTAACAATTGCCGCATCTGTACAGGGTCGGCTTTAATGGTTGGTAAATCACCCACTTCCACACGTCCTTTGCTTTGCTGAATACGCACTTCTAAATCAGACAATACTTCTTGTGCAGTCTCTGCCAAATTTACACAGACAAAAGGCTGTGCCCTAGTGGTGACTCGTGAAAGTGTTAACAAATCTTCAATTAAAGACTGCATCCTCAAAGCTGCATTTTGCATTCGTTCGAGATAATCATGTCCTTGTTCGTTGATGGAGTCGCTACAGGTAGTTTTGAGCCGTTCGCCAAAGGTCTTAATTTTACGTAATGGTTCTTGTAAATCGTGGGAAGCGATAAAGGCAAATTGTTGTAGTTGTTCATTAGAACGGGCGAGTTCTTGCCGTTGACGAGTTTCTTTCTCTAAAATTGCACTCTGAGCTAAAGCAATGCCTATTTGATCTGCTAGTTGTCGTAACATTTGAATTTCCCAGTTTGTCCACTTGCGGGGATATACACACTGATGGGCAATTAGCAAGCCCCAAAGTTGATTTTGCAAAAAAATCGGCACAACCAGGGTGGCTCTGACATGAAATCGTTGCAATAGTTGAACGTAGCAAGGTGGGATATCAGCTTGTTCTATATCAGGGATGGAGCTAATTCGCCCTTGTCGGTATTGCTGGATGTAATCTTCCCCAAAGCAAGGGTCGGTAATTTCTTGCCCCGAAACGGCGGCTACACCATCTACTACTGCCTCTTCCACTACTATGAAAGAGCCATCAGATTTCAGCCGCCAGATAAATACGCGGTCTGCGTGTAATAGCTTTTGCACCTCTTTGACACTAGTTTGGAGAATTTCATCGATTTGTAAAGACTGGCGAATTTTGAGAGTGATATCAGCGAATAATTGCGATCGCTTGTTTTGGCGTTGTAATTCTGCGTGTGCTTGCTTACGCTTGGTAATATCCATGTCTACACCAGATATTCGCACAGCCACCCCAGAAGCGTCGTGAAACATTACTCCTTTGCTGGCTAGCCAGCGAATACTACCAGTGGGTAAAACGACTCGAAATTCAATATCATAGTCTGTTCCTTCCTGAATTGCCTGCTGAATCACACAGTTAACGAAATTGCGTTCTTGCAGATGAATGCAGTTGATGAAAGCTTCATAAGTGCCATCGAAAGTGCCCTTTTCGACGCCGTAAAGCGCTTCTAGGTTATCTGAGTAAGTAATTTTGTTGGTTTGGAGATCCCGATTCCAGATACCCATGTGGGCTGCTTCTAATGCCATCCTCAATTGTGCTTCTTGCAGTTGCGCTTGCTCAGTTTGCTGTCGCAATTTCTGCATTGTGCGATTAGCTGTCAAAAGTCGGCGTACTCTTTGAGACAATACTGGCCAATGAATTGGTTTGGTAATAAAATCAGATGCACCCACAGCAAAAGCTTCTTCTACAGATGCTTGATCGTAAAGAGCCGTAATCATTAACACGGGTATACTTTCACCATCAGAGAGTGCTTGCAATTTAGCACAACAGGTAAACCCATCCATGACGGGCATGAGAGCATCCAGCAATACTATATCTGGGTGTACGCGAGTGTAGGTATTAAGTGCCTCATAACCGTTACTCGCCTCTACGACCTGATATCCTGCTTGTTGCATGAGAAAGCACAGATGCATCCGCGTCAAATCGTCGTCGTCTACAACTAGAACCAGGGCAGAATCTTGGTTAGTCATTAGTTAAGAGTCAAGAGTCATTTGTCAAGAGTCATTTGTCATTTGTTCATAGTGTAAATGGTTTTTGAGTGATGGCTGATAGCTGACAACTAACAACTGACTATTTATGAAGAATTGTATGCAAAACTCTCAATAGTTGCTGTACTGTAAAAGGTTTGGGTAAAAAGGTTGTGTGCAGAGATGCTTTAGCGATCGCTTATTAGGTCTGTATTCTAGGCTGGTAGATATACTTGAAATGTTGTGCCTTTGCCTACTCTACTTGATACGGTGATAAAACCACCATGAGCTTTGACAATTCCTAGGACTGTTGATAGACCCAACCCTGTACCATTACTCAATTGTTTGGTAGTGAAAAATGGTTCAAAAATTCTATCTAATAATTCACTCTCGATGCCTAATCCTGTATCAGTTATGGTGAGAATTATGTAACTACCCACTTTGGCATCAAGGTGCATCATGGCATAGTTTTTATCAATGAAAATATTCTCGGCAGTGATTGTGAGTTTTCCACCTTCTGGCATAGCATCACGAGCATTCAGACATAAATTCATGAGTACCTGATACAGTTGAGTACTATCAGCACGCACAGGTGACAAGTCTGGCTGAATTTCTGTAGCGATCGCAATTGATTTAGGAAATGTTTGTTGGACAGTTTGCTGTATTTCTAAAATCAAATGCTTGACCTGAATCAAGTTGCCAAAAGGTGCAGTGCCTTGTCCAGTGACATTACTTTCAACTCCCCGCACAAAGGTTAGCACTTGTTTGACTAAGTTAGTACCACGTTTGGCATTGCTTTCTATGATTGATAGTATTTGCTGAGTACTGCCATCGTTGCATTTATTTTTGAGCAGTTGCACTGACATAAGAATTGGTGACAAGACATTATTTAAATCATGAGCAATGCCACTAGCAAGAGTACCAATACTTTCAAGTCGTTGCGCCCGTAAAAATTGCTTTTGGAGTTGTTTTTTCTGGGTAATATCTGTGTCCACAACTAAAATTGATTTAGTTGGGGAGTGTTCATCATGTATTAATGTCCAGCGACTGACAACTGTGATTTCTTGACCAGATTTGCTAATTTTTTGTAATTCTCCTTGCCAAGAGCCATTTTTTAAAACAGTGTCATAGATTTCTTGGTGCTGGGGCAAAGATTCGCTGTATAACAACTGATTAACATTTTGATTGATAGCTTCAGTTTGATTCCAACCGTAAAGATTTTCGGCGCTTTTATTCCAAAATAAAATCTTGTGAGATAAATCTTGTACAAGAATGGCATCTGTGGTGATATCCAGCAATGCGGCTTGTTCTTTGATTTGTTGTTCTGCTTGTCTGCGTTGAGTGATATCCTCAACTATGTAGGCAAATTGCGATCGCTGACTGGAGCTAGGGGCGATCGCTGTTACTGTTGCAGACAGCCATATTTTACCTAGGGAAGTCTCGTAAGAATATTCAAACTTCACAGGTGATTGGGTACGTTCTGCTTGACGGAAGTAATGAATCCACTCGGTCACATGCTGGTGTGTCGCACCCATTTCTCGTGCGAAGCGATTTCGCATTGCTTCTGGGGTAAGTCCAAAAAATTTAGCCGTGGCGAGGTTATCAGTAATATGCAAGATGTCATTATCGACTAGTTCCACGATTCCCATCATCATCGGCGCACTGTTAAAGAAACTGTGGAGGATAGACTCGCTTTGGTGTAGTGCTTTTTGTGTCTGTTGATACTGAGTTTTGATGCTTGCCAGTTCCCCTAAATTCCTGCGGATTTCTAGTTGTTTAAGTACCAAACGAGCAAGTGCTTGCAGTGCTTCCACCTGTTTTTCACTGATTTGGCGTGGTTCAGTGTCTGCTACACACAAAGTCCCGATGGCTTCCCCTCCTGGTACGATCAAAGGTACGCCAACATAAAATCTCACATAGGGTTTTGAGGTTACTACTACTTCTGTGACAAACTGCTCATCAGCCAAGGTATCCGGAATAATCAAAGTCTCTTTTTGTTGGATGCAAAAACGACACAAACCGATGCCTATGGGCATTTCTTGGATATCCAACCCCACTTTAGCTTTGAACCATTGACGGTTAGCATCAATGAAATTAATTAAAGCTATTGGTGTGTCACAAATCTGCGCGGCTAAGGACGCCAGATCATCGAATGCTGGTTCCGGTGCAGTGTCAAGAATATTATACCGATAGAGAGCCTCAAGCCTTGCTGCTTCATGGTTACACACTGAAGATTGCATTAAGTTTTTCCTAATATTACTGAATTACAACTTGCTCTCGTGTCGCTCACTGTTTTCTCAATCCATCAAGCAGGGAAGGTCTAAGAGTCGTAGCACAGAAGTGCTGTCTGCTATGAGTCTGGTTGCAAGTGCCATACACATCTACTAGTTGGTAGTCTAAGTGGTAAATGCTTCCTGATTAACTAAGCTTTTTCTGCACTCGTTGAGCAAGTTATGCTCGAAATTATCTAAAGTATTAGCAGCTAAGTTTGATTATTCTCATTATAGTAATATGTCTTGGGGAGGATGACAGGAAAATTCGCTTTTTAAATAATTCTACTACCACTATACCTAACTTACGTCATTATTAATACTTACATCTTAGATAACAAATTGCTTACACTAGATGAATAGCTTATCAGAGTTCAGTTATACATTTTAACTGCTTTGTATAAAATTAAATAGAACAGAAAGTAGAGACGATTCGGCGAATCGTCTCTACAATTACGAATTACGAATTACGAATTACGAATTAAAATGACAACTACACTTACCTCTGCGATTAAACCAAAAGCTGAAGATAGCTTTGCCATCACCTTTGCGCCATTATTTATTGAAGAAATTTATGCTAAAGCCGACGACCCAGCGAATGGGGCGGTGGTGGTGATGAGTGGTATGGTTCGCAATAATACTGATGGGCAACCTGTGGTTTCTCTAGAATATCAAGCATACGAACCGATGGCATTGCGAGTGTTTTATCAAATTGCTGCTGATATTCGCTCTTTTTGGCCTGATGTGAAACGGGTAGTCATTCATCACCGTATTGGGCATTTACAAGTTGGAGAAATCAGCGTTTTAGTGGCTATTGGTTGTCCACATCGGCGTGAAGCGTTTGAAGCTTGTCAGTATGCTATTGACACCCTCAAACATAATGCCCCTATTTGGAAAAAAGAACATTGGGCCGATGGTTCTAGCAGCTGGGTGAGTATTGGTGCTTGTGAACAATCAACAGAAAGTTGTTAAATCCTTCCATGATGCAAGTGCTTGTCAGGAAATGATGGATAGACTTGAGCGTGCAGAGGAGGAACTGCGTCAGTTGAAGTTAGAAACATTACAGCGAGATATTGCGATCGCAGCCGAACAGCTAAAGAATGGAGAATACACTGAATATCATGCGGATAACTGTTATAAACCAGCAAAATCTTACGGAAGATGACCAAGAGGTGATTATGAACTTATCCCAAGCTTATTTAGAATGGCGAGAAGCTACCTTACAAGAGGGGCAAAAAGATGAACGTCGCCAAGTGGTAGAAAACTTGTTGCGTGTCCGGTTTGGTTCGCTGGATGAAGAATTAGAACGAATAATTGAGCCTTTGCTACAGTTACCACCGCAAGAGTACAGCCGTTTGTTACTCGAATTATCCCGTGAAGAATTGTTGACAAGATTTGGTGGTGGTTGAATTTAATTTTGCTTAAATTATGCCACAGCAAATCCTGTGTATGGTCGAACATCTGGCTCATGAAATCCTAAAACAATATCCTCTTTCGGAATACCAGCTTGGACTAATTCATTGGCGATTCCGTCTTCTGTTCCGTCTCGTTGCACCCAAACTTTACCATTAGTAATGCTGATATGAATTAGACAACCATGAATGCGTCCTTGCTTACCCCAACCAAAAGAAACGATTAAATATTGGTCTGTTTCATAGTCAAAAGCAGCTTGATTTTCAATATCTGCATTTGCATAATAGATATTGATATATTGCCCTAAAACATCTCGAATAATTTGACGATATTTTTCTAATTTATCCATTGCAAAGTCACCTCATTTTTTGACTCAAAGATAACTAATTTCACTAATTTTTTGTCTAATAAAACTTTTATTTAGTATATCTCTATTTTTATCTTGGATGCACATTAGTCTGTATGCTATGCTGGACGCTTTAAAGCTATGGAGGATACAGGCTTGTCAGATAGCTTATTTAGCGCATTGCGTAAATATCCCAAAAGCCAAGAACTTGATCCAATCGAGAATTTTATTACGGAAGGTTTTGCTTGGCTTCTGAGGAATAAACAGGTGTTGGCTCGTGATTTTGTCGATTATCTCAATCAAAAATTACCAGAACCTCTTCCTTTAACTCATCTACTACCAGAGTGGAAAACTCAACATACCTTCCTTGGTGGACAAATAGATATGTTGGCAGATTTTGGACAATTTGCTTTGATATTTGAACATAAGATATGGACATACTTAAGTCCAGGTCAATTAGAGAAATATCGTAAATATGCAGAAAATAACTTGAGATTTTCACAAGGATATAAGTTAATTTTGATTACTGGATTAACTCGACAGCATGAACAAAAACCTGACTTAGCTTTGACTTGGAGTGATATATATAAATTTTTGAGAAATTGGTTACAGACAAAATCAGATGATAGTCTAGTCCGTGATTTTATAGATATGCTGGCTGAGGAAAATTTAGGCCCAGCAGCACCAGTTTCTTATGAAAGTATAGTTTCTTATTTTCCTGCTCAATCACTAGTGTCTAACCTCAAAAAAATAACTTTAGTGCTGCTGAAGCAGATTGGAGTTGGGTGTCAGAAAGAATTGGATTTCATAAAGATGTTCCTATTCCCTCTAATTCAGTTAAATATGAACAGGAGTTTGGACGATTAGGGATAAATGTTTCAACTAGTTGGTTTCCAGCTATATTCATTGGCACTGTTTTAAATAGTTATCCCTACAAAGTGCAACCTTCAAATTACTATTTGGGGCCAGATTTTTCTCTTATTCTAGGTTTTGATATCAATAAATTAGAAAAATTTGAGGCAGATTTTTTTAATTCTGAAGAATATACTAAATTGCGCTCAAGATTAAAACAAAATTCTGGTACATGGGATTTTCAGGATCAAAGATTTGAGGTAGCGAAACCAAATCGTTGGCATCCTCTTCATTTAAGGAAACCTTTAGCTGAAGTCTTACGAGGTACTATAACCTTTGAAGAGCAAGTTGATAGATTTATCTTACAGGGTCGTGAAGTTATTGAATTACTGCTTACTGGCGGTGAATTAGAAGCTTTAACAAATCGACTTCATCCGATTGCCAAAAATAGTATGTCTGCTGTTTAATCAGTTGTTCTGAAGCATTACAGACTTTGTAAATTGTGGTAGCGATCGCCCAATTTTACCAAAAACAACGCGATCGCCAGCCTCACCCCTTCCCCTCCTGCGTTCCCAAAGGGTAAGGTAACTTTGTAATTCACCTTTAACAGTCATCAGTCATCAGTCATCAGTCATCAGTCATCAACTTTAAGCAATTATTTTTGGGAGTTCCTCACTAACCAATTGATCGTTTTGTTGCAATTCTTTACATAATTGGCAGCGTTCTATTGCAGTTTGTAACTCTTTTGTGTAACCCCAAGGAATATTCCTTTAGACTGAATCACAATATGAAAAACATGGGGATAAACGCAAATGCATTCGGTAAACTTATTGTGTCATGAGGTTGTCGTTGCTGTATCGTTCGTTGCTTGTATTGTCGGTCTAGTATTATTGTGGGACACCAAACAGCCAAAAAATAATATCGAAGAAACAGAGGAAATTCTGTTTAGAATGAGCTTTTCTTACTGGCTCGTTTACTGTGTTGCCTTTGGTATTGAGAAGATAGTTTTACCAGATTGGGAAACTGTACTGATGACTTTGAAAATCACTACCGCGTTATCATATTTTTTAACTTTTTCTTGTATTCTTAGTTTGCCACTACATAAATTTGCAGTACATCAAGTTGAAGAGTAGTCAATGGTCAATAGTCATTAGTCAGTGGTCATTTGTTATTAGCTTTGCACAAAGGACAAGTGACAAATGACAAATGACAAAGTTAATTTTTCATAGCGATCGCGATCGCATCTGTAAATTTATCCTGATCCAAAGTGGTCAGGATAAACACTTCTTGTACTGTTTTACCATGTCGGGCAATAACTTTATAACCACCGCGAATCGGTACAGAGACACGCAATTGTAATTTCGGAGAATGACCTTTCACCCGTCCAATCACTCCAGGCGTGACAGTTTGAATGCCATCTTGTTGACAGAGACGTTCTAAAATGGGGATGAGGCCAGAAATATGTGTGGAGTGATTCCAGACTAGTCTGCCATCTTTGCGAGCAGCTGATGAGATAGATTCTACTTTAGGTTTGCCCATGATGATTAAGCTGCTTCTAGAGGAGCCATAGTCAAGCCAGCACGACGTAACTGTTGGTGATACAGTTCAGCTGGTTCTTGGGGGCCTACCCAAACGATCGCTTGCCCTTCATAGTGTACCTGATTGGTCAACTCCCAAGCGCGATCGCTGGTCATGCCTGGAATATACTTGGTCAAACATTCAGCCACATGTTGGAAAGTATTGAAGTCATCATTGAGAACAATGACTTTATAATTCGGATAAGTCTTGCGGGTAACTTGATTAGACCGTTCAGGAGCTACAGTTGGTGCTGTACCCATTCCATAAACAGCTGCTGAAAGTCTTGTAACCATAAAACACTTAACCAATAGAATTTTACAAAACTACATTATAAATAATTAGTTTAGTCTATTGTCAGTTGTTAGTTGTCAGTTGTTAGTTGTTAGTTGCTACTGACCACTGACCACTGACAACTGACCAACTACTTCCAATTTTCCCAGTTTTGATTAAAAATTGATGTATCGGGGAAGGCTGTGGGGTTGCCATTTTTCTCTAACAGACGTTTCAAGGCTTCCAGTTGTGGTTCTGGTTGGGGTAAATTGTCTACTAGTTGATAGGGTGCAACAGCATTTTTGAGGGCAAAAGCTGCAACAGTCCCCGCAGCTGCACCAGCAGACCATTCAAAGGAGTGTACCCGATAAGCGGCGGCGGCAATGTGACTAGTAGCAATACTTTTACCTCCTACCAATAAATTATCGATTTTCTGGGGAATCATCGCCCGCAGGGCAATTTGGAAGGGATAAGCTTGTCCCGCGCCGCGCCTTTCACCTGGATGTTCGGTGTTACCAGGGGTTTCTGGAGGGCTTTGCACCATGCAAGGATGAAAATCTATGGCGTAGTGACCAATACCTACAGCGTCCGGGAAAATAGTGGAACGAGTCCGCCGCATGGCTTGGTCTGGTGGAATTTTACCTTCAATTACCGATACAGCTTCTAAACCAGCAAGTGCTGCTTTTAACTGACGATACATATCTGCTGGTAAAGTTTTACGGTAATACTCATCATTGTAATCACGGCGAGAAATATCAATTTCCCAAATGCCAAAGCCTCCCGGTTGTCCCCAACTGGGTCGTCCAATAATGCGCCGTCCTTCTCGCATATAAGGATATTTCGATAAACCATGCACTGTCCCCATTGGGGAATTGATACCTGTTAACAAGCGGTTATTCGGTTGCGGCTGTTTCACACCAGGCCCCAGTTGCGAATCTGTGGTGCCAGCTACCAGCCAGTAATAAAATGAGAGGGCATTTTCTTCAGCTTTGCGGAGGCTTTCTGTCCGCAGTCCCCCCATCCAACCCCCAGGATTTAATTGTCCAGTGGCTTGCAGTTGTTGACGAGTGTAAATCAAGTTATCAGCAGGGGTTCCGGGGCGGTAGTCGTTCCCCCAAGTCCAGTTTTGCATGGAGATGTCGCCTGGTGTGGGAGCCGTAAAGCTGACGCCGCCAAATTTTGCGGGTTGCCCTTTGGTAGGACTCCAAATGCGACGGTAGGTGAAAACTAAATCAAAATTTGCCAGTCGGGATAGTTCATAACTGAAGTATGGGGAGTATTGTAAATAGAATGGGGGCATTGTTTGCGGTTGCGGTTCCTTGGTAGCCTCCATTGCAAAAGTATAAGTAAAGCCTTGAGTGCAATAGGGGTCATTTGTGGCGCCAGAAGCAGAAGGTTCTAGGTAGGAACGCCCATCAATACCTAATCTGTAGGGAACATCTGCGAGGGCAATAATTTCTCCAGTTTCGCTGGTGTCTACGACGTACCACTTGGGGGCTTTGGTTTTAACTTCTTTAGGAACTAGGTGAATAATGCTTTTAGTAAATTGAGAAGAGTTTTGATAAGTATAGGCATCTTCAATGGTTTGAGATAAAGGAAACGTGTTGATGGATGGTGCGCCTTTTGCAGGTTGATGTTGAATCGCGATCGCACCATTAATGATTTTGCCATCAGGACTAATTTCTAATTCCTTAATGACTGTGTTGGGGAACCATTGTAATTTGCCTTTGCCCCGCTTTTCGGCATCTAGGAGCATTTGAGTCAAAATGGTATGAGCATCGTGGGGGAGAAAGCAAGAGTCGCTTACCCAGCAGTTACCTGGATTCAGTTCACCATACTTACGCCGAATGCGATCGCGTAGTTCCAAGTAGCCGCGAGAATAGAATTGCAGAGATCGCTGTGTTGGTCGTTCATCTAACGCAGATGTCCCTTGAGAAGAAATTTGTCCTCCCAGCCAGTCAGTAATTTCCAACAGACAAACTGTTCTTCCTGCTAATAATCCCTCGTATGCTGTAGCTACACCGGATAGTCCACCACCCACTACTAAAATTTCGCAGTTCACAGTTTTGTCTGGGGTTCTTGGTGGTGCAGCGACAATATTAGAATATGGTGCAATGCAGGTAGATATTAAACTAATACTAAAGAGTGATGTCTGAACAGCAACTTTGTGTCTGCGCTTCATGATTTGAGAACTCTGTCTACTCCTGTGTCAACTTGTAGACGGTAGCATCGAGCAAATGTTCATCACAAGCGCCTTTTGGACGGTTTCGGTAGCATGTCTTTTTTATGAATTCGTGGAGATATCTTGCTCTAGCTGGGAGTGGAGGAATGCTTTTTATCCTGGTTTAAGGTAAATCAACTCTCAAAACGGGGATCAGTTATATTAAATTATCTCAAAAAAATTAATTGGTTGGAAAGCTAAAAAATTAATAATTTGTTTGTAGCTTTTATATCACTATATTTGATTACTTCACTGAAGCTTTAAGAGAGTGGAGTGTTGAGAAAATGAGCAATTGGTATCAACTCGATGTCGCCGAAGTGCTGCACAGGCTGGGTAGTGATGCTTCCTGGGGGTTGAGTACAGTGGAAGCTAATCATCGTTTAGAGAAATATGGTTTTAATGAATTGATTGAGCCAGGACTGAAACAACCTTGGCAAATCCTCTGGGAGCAACTCACAGAAACACTGGTAATTATTTTGATTGTGGCTGCGGTAATCTCAGCTTTTTTAGGTGATTACAGAGATGGTTTAGGGATTATCGCCATTGTTGTGATGATTAGTTTTTTAGGCTTTAGCCAAGAATACCGAGCGCAAAAAGCGATCGCCAATCTCAAAAAGCTGGCAATGCCAAATGTTAAAGTACGGCGTGATGGTCGTGTACAGGAAATTTCAGCTCGGAATTTAGTACTTGGAGATATTGTGTTGCTGGAGGCAGAAGATGTTGTTCCAGCTGACTGCCGACTAATCACCAGCTTTGGTTTGCGAACCCAAGAAGCAGCCTTGACAGGCGCAGCAGAGCCGATAGATAAAAATACTCAAAGATTGACAGACCCAGAGGTAATGCTAGGCGATCGCCACAATCTGGTTTACATGCAGACAGTAGTTACCTACGGTCGGGGTGAGGCGGTAGTTACTGAAACAGGGATGCAGACTGAGTTGGGACATATTACTAACATGATTCAAACAGTAGAACCACAGCCAACCCCGCTACAAAAGCGCCTAGATCAACTAGGACGGTGGTTAGCGATCGCTTCTTTAGTTTTGGTAGGAATCATCTTAGTTTTGGGATTGCTGCGGGGTGAGGATGTCAAGTTAATGTTTCTCACGTCTATTACCTTGGTGGTAGCTGCGTTACCAGAAGGATTACCCGCAGTGGTGAGTATTGCTTTAGCATTGGGGGCGCAGCAGATGCTCAAACGACGGGCGCTGATCCGCAACCTACCTGCTGTAGAGACTTTAGGCTCTGTCACCACAATCTGCTCTGGCAAAACAGGTACTCTCACCGAGAACCGGATGATAGTGACTGTGCTAGATGTAGCGGGTCATCGCTTGGATCTTACGGCTCGTGTACGTTGGGCATCACCTGTGGTAGATCCCAGTGAAGCAAGCCCCTTGTTGCTCAGTCAACCACCAGCCCTCGCTTTATTACTAGCTGGCGCTACTCTGTGCAATAACGCCAGATTAGAACCAGACTGGGAAGAACCTCGCTACTTTCGTGCTGTGGGCGACCCTACAGAAAATGCTTTGGTGATGGCTGCGGCTCGTCAAGGATTGTGGAAAAATGAATTAGAACAGACTATGCCCCGTGTGGCAGAAGTACCATTTGGCTTTGAGCGCCAGAGAATGACTACAGTCCACCAATTCCCCACGGCATTAGCTGAAATTTCCTGTGCTTTGGAGACGGTTTGGTATTGGAACCGAGAGACTAAAAAGCCAGCACCTTACATTGCTTTTACCAAAGGTAGAGTCAATAGTTTGCTAGATGTTTCCAGTCAGGTTTGGGTGGACGGACAAGCGGAAGTATTAAATCAGGTATGGCGCGAAAAGATTTTGACCACTTATCACCAGCTGAGCCAAAATGGTTTACGAATTCTAGGATTATCCTTTCGGCTGTGGCGATCGCCTGATGTTGCCGAAATAGAACAAGACTTGATCTTTATTGGTTTAGTGGGGATGAATGACCCAGCAAGACCAGAAGTTAAGGATGCCGTACTACTTTGCAAGCAGGCTGGTATCCGGCCAGTGATGATCACTGGCGACCACCCCCTCACCGCTCGCTATATTGCTCAAGAGGTGGGCATTGCTACAGGCGATCGCATTCTCACCAGTAATGACCTCTCCCACATATCCTTTGAGGCTTTGGCAAATCTGGTCGAAGAAGTATCAGTTTACGCCAGAATTTCCCCAGAACATAAGTTTAATATTGTGCAGTTTCTCCAAAGGCGGCACATCGTCGCCATGACTGGTGATGGAGCCAATGATGCACCTGCCTTAAAAAAAGCTGATATTGGCGTAGCAATGGGCATTAGTGGTACTGATGTCGCTAGAGAAGCTGCCGATATGGTATTGCTAGATGACAACTTTGCCACCATCGTTGCTGCTGTCAAAGAAGGACGAATCATTTATGACAATATTCGTAAGTTTATTAAGTACCTTTTAAGTAGCAATATTGGTGAGCTTTTGGTGATGCTCCTAGCTCCCTTTTTAGGAATGCCGTTACCGTTGTTACCACTGCAAATTCTCTGGATCAATATAACTACTGATGGCTTACCAGCCCTAGCTTTAGGTGTAGAACCTGCGGAACGAAACACTATGAGCCGTCCACCCTATCCTCCCCATGAGAATATCTTTGGCCGGGGCATGGGCAGAGATATTATTTGGATAGGATTATTGATGTCTTTTGTCTCACTAGGGACAGGTTACTGGTATTGGCGTAGTAGCAATCCGGGCTGGCAAACAATTCTGTTTACCACTATCACCCTGTCTCAGATGGGTAACGCCTTAGCCATTCGCTCAGAGCGAGATTCCCTCTGGCAAATAGGGTTGCTATCCAATCAGCCAATGTTAGCAGCAGTGACTTTAACACTTGCTTTGCAAATAGCTGTGATATACATCCCTGTTTTACAAAATATTTTCACAACAGTAGCTTTATCACCAGTGGATTTGGCTGTTAGTTTGATTCTCAGTACTGTGGTCTTTTGGGGTGTAGAACTGAAAAAATGGCTGATGCGCCACAGCTATTTTTAACATTCTGTATTTTTCTTACCCATTACCTATTACCTATTACCAGGCAAAGCGACTATATCGTAAGTAATTAACCGGACTTGATATCATCAGGATCTAATCCAAAAGATGGATGTCAACTAATCTATGCCCAAAGCTAGTGTATTTCCATCTTTGATTAGAAAAAGATTGAGTTTACAGCAGTTTTCAGATGAATAGACCACAGTGAGCAAACCAACCCCAAGCATCATCAGAGGAGATGTGTTCATTCACAATCTGAGTTAAAACGTGATTTAGTGCCTCATGGGTTGTAACTTTTGCTGCTCGTAAACACTGCTTCAGTTTTGACCAGCATAATTCAATTGGAGATAAATCAGGTGAGTAAGGAGGCAAAAAGACAAGACGTGCACCAACTGCTTCAATTGAGTCTCGAATCACCGCAGCAGTATGTACTGATAAATTATCCATGACAACAATTGCTCCAGCCCATAACTGTGGTGCTAGAATCTGTTGCACATAAGTTACAAACACATCGGTATTGACACTACCTGAAATACTCATAGTGGCAATCAGCCCATCCAAACTTAAAGCTCCGATGAAAGATATATTTTGTCCTCGATTGCGAGGACATGAATCATGCAATCGCTCACCAATTTTTG
>NZ_JAECZC010000097.1 GCF_016056305.1 Amazonocrinis nigriterrae CENA67
GGATGAGGGGGATGAGGGGGATGAGGGGGTATTTTCTGGTGCAACTCGTCCTATTCCTCCAGCTTTGATGTCTTCCCCTTTACTCAGGCAGGGAGTTTTACTGTTTTATATTGGGCTATGTTATTGCCGCTTAGCTGAACAAAATCAGATAGAAAATCGTCGCCATTGGGATGTAGCTAAATGTTATTTTCAGCAATGCTTGAGTGTGTTACAAGTGGCTGGTCGTCCAGATATAGCTGCTGAATTTATTGGTCAACTGGCTGAAGTTTTGCAACATATGCAAGAGTGGGAAGATTTGCAAATTGTTGCTCAAAAATCTTTAGAGTTGCATCAAACTTATGGCAGTCAAATTCAACTTGCTTGTGACTACGGTTTTCTGGCTCAAGTGGCTGTACAACAAGCGCGGTGGGTACAGGCGAGTATATTGGCACATGTATCATTGCTAAAATTAGCTGAGGCGCAAAAGCAAAGCGGGAGTCAACAATCTTTATTTCCGTTACTATTGGCGCAGATTTCTTATTTAGTTTTAGCGAAAGCACAAAGAAATCTGGGTGAGCAAAATGTCGCCCGTGAATATTTAGATAGAGCTAGTAAGGAACTGTCAGCAGCTTTAGAAAATAGTACTCATCAATATGATGCCCATCGTTATATTCGCCTGTTACGGAGTTTGCGATCGCTCTATTTTGAAGCAGGTAGATATGTAGAAGCCTACACCATTAGACAGAAACGGCGTTCTGTCGAGCAACAGTATGGTTTCCGCGCTTTCATTGGTGCAGGTCGCTTGCAACCACAACGACAGGCGACAAACCCCGCTTTGATGTCGTCATCTGGAAGTAGCAGTGTCGCTTTAGAAATAGTTGCCTCTGGTCGAGAACGAGATATTAACAATTTAATTGGTAGAATTAGCCGCGCGGATCAAAAGCTGACGGTAATTCACGGTCAGTCAGGGGTGGGTAAAAGTTCTATTGTCAGTGCAGGGTTAGTGCCAGCGTTGCAAAATAGAGCAGTTGGTGATCAAATTGCTGTACCTGTGGTCTTACAAGTTTATACCGATTGGGTACAGGCTTTAGGCAAATCTTTGAGTCAGGCAATCTCTCAAATCAAGACAGAGGTAGCCATTGAACCGGATGCTTTGCCATACGCTGATACACCCATAACCATTGCCGATATCTTGCAACAATTACGAGAGAATGCTAATAACCATCTGATAACAGTTTTAATTTTTGACCAGTTTGAAGAATTTTTCTTTGGTTATAGCGATCGCCAGCAAAAGCAAGCATTCGATAGATTTATCAGTGACTGTTTAAATATATCTTTTGTGAAAGTGATTCTCTCCTTACGAGAAGATTATTTACATCGTTTATTAGAATTTCAACATCTCTCAGCCCTAGAGGCAATTAATAATAATATCCTGGACAAAAATATCCGCTACCAATTAAAGAATTTTTCGCCAGAATATGCCAAAGCCATCATCCGCAAATTAACAGAACGTTCTCATGCTCACTTAGAACCTGCCTTAATTGATGCTTTAGTCGATGATTTATCCACAGAATTAGGAGAAGTCCGTCCTATAGAATTGCAAGTAGTTGGGGCACAACTCCAAGATGAACAAATTACTACACTACAGCAATATCAGCAATATAGACCAAACAAACTAATTGAAAAATATCTCAAAGAACTGATTAAAGACTGCGGCCCAGAAAATGAACAAGCAGCTTTACTTGTTTTGTATTTATTAACAGATGAAAGTAACAAACGCCCTTTTAAAACTCGTGCAGAATTAACCGCAGAACTAGCAGAATTAGAAGATGCTGCCAAATTAGAACTAGTATTAGATATTTTAGTGCGCTCTGGGTTAGTGGTGTTATTCCCTGATGTACCAGAACGCTATCAACTGATTCATGATTATTTAGTAGATTTAATTCGCTACCTACAGCAACAAGAATCGAGTTTACAAGCACAACTGAACCAACTACGCTCTAAAGTAGATCAAAGTCAAGCTGAAATTGAGCGACTGAAAACCGAACTCAGACAAAAAAAGCATCAAGTCAAATTAGTAGGTTCTCTCCCGCAACAGGGATTAGATTTAGTTACAGAATTACGAGAACTTCGTAAGCGTGAAGAACTGAGTCAGTTAGAAATTGAGCAATTACGAGCTGAACTAAAGGAAAAAGAATTAACAACTCAATTAGCAGAAAGTCAGGAGAAACAAAGGCTAAGTGAAACTCGATTAAATCGTTCACTGAAAATTGCCTTAACTGCTTCAATCCTCGCGATCTTAGGATTAAGCGTCTCGATTATTACAGCAGTCAATAACGAAATTAAAACCCAGAGTGTATCCAGTGAAGCACTGTTTGCTTCCCAAAAAGGTATCGATGCCTTAAAAGAAGGTTTAAAGGCAGGGAGAAAATTGCAACAAGCAGTCTGGGTAGATGATAATACCAGAGAGCAGGTACAGACAGCGCTCTATCAGGCAGTGTCCGGAGCAAGGGAGTATAATCGCTTAGAAGGGCATTTATCTGGAGTAAATACTGCTACATTTAGTCCCGATCGCTCTTTAATTGCCTCTGCTAGTGCAGACACCACTATTAAACTCTGGTATCCCGATGGTAGCGAGTTTACAACTTTATCAGGGCACAAAGATGTAGTTAATAGCCTCAGTTTCAGCCCAAATGGTCAAATTATTGCTTCTGCTAGCCAAGACAAAACAGTAAAATTGTGGAGCCGGGATGGTAAATTGCTTAACACCTTCAATGGTCATCAACTTGGGGTAAATAGTGTTAGCTTCAGCCCTGATGGTCAAATTATTGCTTCAGCTAGTAGCGACAAAACTATCAAGCTTTGGAATCGAGACGGTAAATTACTCAAAAACTTAGAAAATAATAGTGCTGTGTTAGGTGTAGCCTGGTCGCCTGATGGTCAAAGTATTGCCTCTGTAAGTGCTGATAACACTATCAGCCTTTGGAGTAGAGACGGTCAGCCACTCAAAACTTGGAAGGGACATAATGATGCAGTCTTGGCTGTATCTTGGTCGCCTGATGGTCAAACAATTGCTACCGCTAGTTTAGACAAAACAATCAAACTTTGGAATCTGTCAGGGAACTTACTAAGTATTTTGTCAGGTCATAGTGCAGGAGTTACTGGTGTAGCTTGGTCGCCTGATGGTCATACTATTGCTTCAGCCAGCATCGACGAGACAATCAAACTTTGGGGTGCTGATGGTGTGTTTTTGGGTACGCTGAAAGGACATAATAATTGGGTAAATAGCGTCAGTTTTAGCTCTGATGGTCGCACCCTCGCTTCTAGTAGTCGGGACAAAACTATCAAACTCTGGCGTTGGGATGATTTGCTGCTACGCAACCCCAAAACCGATAACAATGATTGGATTACTAGCATTAGTTTTAGCCCAGATGGACGCACCTTAGCAGCAGCGAGTCAAGATAACACTGTCAAAATTTTAACTCGTTATGGGAAATTACTCCGCACTTTCAAAGGCCATAATAAGCAAGTTTGGGGTGTGAGTTTCAGCCCTGATAGTCGGGAAATTGCTTCAGCGAGTAAAGATGCAACGGTAAAGGTTTGGAGTAGCGACGGTAAACTATTGCACACCTTGCAAGGTCATAATGATACAGTTTTGGGTGTGGCTTGGACGCCTGATGGTCAAATCATTGCTTCAGCGAGTAAAGATGCAACGGTGAAACTTTGGAGTCGTGATGGTAAATTGCTACGCACTTTACAAGGTCATCAAGATGCAGTTAATTGGGTCAGTTTCACCAAGGATGGTCAGTTACTAGCTTCAGCTAGTGACGACAACACAGTGAAAATCTGGGGTATTGAAGGTAAATTAATATACAACTTAAAGGGTCATAGCCGCCGGGTGAATGGTGTAGCTTGGTCGCCTGATAGCCAAACTCTTGCCTCAGTTAGTATTGATAGTACGGTGAAAATTTGGAGTCGGAACGGTCGTCTACTTAAAACTCTCAAGGGGGATGGCGATAGTTTCATCGGTGTCAGTTTTAGTCCTGATGGCAAGACTTTAGCAGCTAGCAGTGATGACAAAATCAGACTTTGGAATCAACAAGGAACTTTGTTGATTGTGTTGAAAGGTGATAAAGAAGAGTTAACTAGCGTTAGTTTTAGCCCTGATGGTCAAATTTTAGCGGCAGGTAGTGGCAATGGTACAGTAATTTTTCGGAAATTAGCTGATTTAAAGCTAGAAAATTTACTGTCACAAGGTTGTACTTGGCTACAGGATTATTTGCAGACTAATCAGAGGGTAACAAAAAGTGATCGCGCTTTGTGTCCTGGTAGGTAATCGGGTGCAGGGGGGATGAGGGGGATGAGGGAGATGAGGGAGAATTCTTAACTCCTAACTCCTAACTCCTAACTCCTAACTCTTCATTCACTGTGGTTATATTTCTAGCAAAGACTCATGGTAAATGTTCTCGTTAAATGAGTAACAATAGCGATCGCGCCCCTTTTGTTTGGCATTGTACAGTGCTTGATCGGCTGAAGTGATGAGTGTATCTGGTTTGATGTCGTAAGTGGGTATGACACAAGTAATACCCAAACTAACTGTGACGATATTCTTGATATCAGACTGTGCATGAGGAATAGCCTGATTGTGAATTGCTTGTTGAATATTTTGTGCTACTTTGATCGCTCCTGGTAAGTCAGTATTGGGGAGGAGTACCGAAAATTCTTCTCCTCCATAACGCGCTACTAAATCAGCAGGACGGTGAACTGTCTGTTGCACTGTTTTGGCTATTCTAATTAGACAATCATCGCCTCCAAGATGACCATAGTAGTCGTTGTAAGATTTGAATTTATCAACATCGAATAAAATCAGTGACAGGGGTTGTTGTTCTTGTGCAAGGCGTTGCCATTCTACTTGCAGTCTTTCATTGAAGCAGCGACGGTTAGCTACCTGAGTCAAACCATCTAGATTTACTAGTTGTTCTAGTTTCTGATTGGCATCTTCTGCTGTTTCTTTAGCAATTAATAACTCTGCTGTTCTCTCCTGTACCCGTTGTTCCAAAGTTTCAAAAGATGTTTGTAACTGAAGTGCCATGTTGTTAAACGACTTTGCCAGTTGACCTATTTCGTCTTTTGAGCTTATTTTGGCGCGGATATTTAAGTTACCTGCGGTAAACTGCAAAACTATATTGGTAAGGTAAATTATTGGCTTTGTTAGCAGTTCCCCAATGGTAAAAGCGACGATTGTCACGACTGAAGCGATAATTGCAAATAGAAACATTGCGTCACGCATTTGCTTTTTTACAGGTGCGAGGGCAACAGTCAGGGGTTGTGCGAACAACACAGACCAAGGTTTATATTTTAAACGAGCGATCGCAATCAAATTAACCTGATTACCTGTTGCTGATAAAGATGCAATTAAATATGAATGTTTATTATCTAATGCTTGCTTAAGTTTTAACTCATTAGTTGCCAATTCTTTGACAGGATAATTGGGCAAACGCCCTTTCCTTTGTAGTTGATTTATAACCTCCAAAGGCAGAGGTACAATTGATTTAAAAAGTAGTTTTGGTGCAGTACTATGTGCCAAATAAATATAATTTTCATCTAAAAGAATAGCAAAGGATTTTGCCCCTGCCCGTTCAGTTTGTCGAGTTACTAACTGCTGGACAACAGTAGCATTGTAAGAAACACGCAATACACCCAATATATCTCCCTTGGCATTGCGAACCGGACTGCTAAAAAACAGGGTAACAAGATCAGGAATTGTCGGCGATCGCTTCATACCAGAAACAAAGGATAACCCAGTTTGCAGAGGTTTCTTAAAATAATTTTCAACTGATTCATCTTTGCCAATATTCGATGTCTGTGTATCCAATACATTTTTCCCATTTAAGTCGAGCAAAGCATAGGAGAGAATATTGAGCATATCTTTGCGACTAAGACGAATTAATGTTTCTGTCGCCAATAGCATTTCGGGGCTGTCATCTCGCTGTTTTGGAGCTAGGCTGAGGTAGCGTGCTAAACCTGGTAAAATCGCCTCTACGCGCACGGCATTGAGATTACCATCAATAAAGGTATCTATTCTATTAGCGGTTTCGTTAGTCGCCGCAGATAAAGCTTGTCGGGCGTTGTCTGTTAGTGCTTTTTCAGTTGTCTGTTTGTTAATAAATGCTAATAATAGCAAAGGAATCAAAGCAACAATGAGAAACGAGGTGATCAACTTTGTACGGATGCTGCCCAAAAAAGGCTGCTGCATGGCTTTAAACTAGGAGGGAGGATTCAAGAAGGAAGAATTGAACAAACTTTTTAACTCAGGAATGCGGGTAACATTTCCAGAGCGAATAAAAAAGTCTGCATATATATTGGCAGTTTTGTAGATGGAGTTAGGGTTGCTAGATTGAAATAATTTTTGATTTTCAGCTAAATCAGTTAGGTTTACTCCCTCCAGAGAGACTGTATTGCTAGGAATTTTTAAGGCTTTGCTGATGATAGCGTTTCCTTCTTGAACATTTGCTTTCCAGTAGGCGGCGGCTTGCAGCCATGCTTGCACAAATGCACGAATGTCTTGGGGGCGATCGCGGATTGTATCACCGCGAAAGATAATCATATCTAAAATCAAGCCAGGAGTTTGTTTACTGGTAAATAAAATATGTCCTCCTGATTTAATAGCTTCAGAAAGATAAGGTTCCCAAGTGTGTCCGGCTTGAATAACATTATTTTTCAGGTGTTGAGGAATTTCTAAAGCCTCTAATTTAAGCAAGTTCACATCATCGCTGGTTAAGTTAGCAGTTTTCAACATTTCAGTCACAAAAACTTCGCTAAAACCGCCTAGATTTGCACCTAGCTTTTTCCCTTTCAAGTCAGCGAGGGTTTTAATTTGTGATTGGGCGACTACCACATCTGCTCCTATTGATTCATCTATCACCAGCACACCTTGTATATCAGGATTTGTGGCACTTAAGATAATAAAACTTCCCAAGGATGCTGTAATACCATCATACTTACCCGCACTGAAATTTGCTCTTTCTAATTGAGTGTATCGCTTATTATAAATTAGTTCTACATCTACCCCTTGGGCTTTGAAGAATCCTTTTTCTTTAGCAATGATGCCTGGATATTCTCCAACAAAATATCCAATTGGCATTTTCAGGGGAGGGCGTTTTAATTCGGTTGGTACTGAAGCATAACAAGCAAATAGCAAACAGATGATAATGAGAAAAATACTAAAATATTTGAGTAGTTTAAACATACAATACTTGATAAATTTTAATAAATTTTTATAAAATATTTCAATAAATTAAATTATCTATTAAAACTTAAATAACGGAAAAACCTTGTTAATTTATTTATGAAAAAAAATAATTATTTTCTTATCCCTCCACCCATCAATAAACCAATCTCTTCAACTGTCGCTGTCTGTGCATCTAAAATAGCGACAAACTCACCCCTGTACATTACAGCAATGCGATCGCTCATTGCCATTACTTCTTCTAATTCAGTAGAAATATACAAGATTGCCGCGCCGCGATCGCGTTCTGCTAACAATCGAGAATGTACTGCTTCGGTTGCGCCCACATCTAGCCCCCGTGTTGGTTGCATGGCTACAATTAAATCTGGTTCCCCTGCAAGTTCCCGCGCCAACACTACCTTTTGTTGATTTCCCCCTGAAAGTTGACTGACTTTGATATCTTCTCCCGTCGCCCGGATGTCAAATTCTTGCATTGCAGACTTCGCATGATTGCTAATCGCCTCTTTTTGTAATAAAAAGCGACGACAAAACGGCGACTTTTTAAAAGCTTTCAAAATCAAGTTTTGGGCGATACTAAATTGCAAGACCAAACCCATTTTTTGCCTATCTTCAGGAATGTAACCAATAATCCCTCTTTTTAAAGAAGAATCTCCAAACTCGATTTTTCCCTGTTTAATGCTTTCTAAACCAATGATTGCATTAGCTAATTCTCGCTGTCCATTCCCATCAACACCTGCAATTCCTAAAATCTCCCCCGCCCGCAAATCAAAAGATAAGTTGCGGACAGCCACAACACCCCGATTATCTTTCACTTGCAAATTCTGCACTGATAATGCTATCTTTCCTGGCGATAAAGGTGATTTTTGGATATGTAAAGCCACTTCTCGCCCTACCATCAATTCTGCTAACTGGTGAGGTGTGGCTGATTCGGTTGTGGTCGTTGCTACTACTTTTCCCCGCCGTAATACTGTGATTGTCTCGCAGAGATTAATAACTTCCTCTAACTTGTGGCTGATAAAAATAATTGTCTTGCCAGCAGTCGCCAATTGCTGCAAGATCGTAATTAATGATTTTACTTCCGGTGGTGTCAAGACTGCTGTAGGTTCATCGAGAATCAATAATTGGGCTTGGCGGTAAAGAATTTTGAGAATCTCTACACGCTGCTGTACACCTATTGGTAAATTTTCTACTTTAGCAGTCGGGTCAACTTCTAATCCATAAGCTTGAGATAATGCGGCAATTTCTTGTTGTTTTTGATGCAGATTCAGATGCCAATAATTCTCTGTTCCTAAGACAATATTTTCTGTAACAGTCAACTGAGGTATGAGCATGAAGTGTTGGTGCATCATACCGATTTTTAGTCTAATCGCTTCCTGTGGATCAATAATTTTGACTGGTTGTTCTTGGATATAGATTTGACCACTATCAGGTTGATATAAACCACTAATAATCTTCATTAAAGTGGTTTTACCTGCTCCATTTTCGCCTAAAATCGCATGAATTTTTCCAGTATCAACGCTCAGGCTAATATGATCATTAGCGACAAATGAGCCAAAGCGTTTCGTGATGTTTTCTAAGCGTAAATAAGTCAATTTTAGATTTTAGATTTTGGATTTTGGATTAAAATTTCGATAATTCAGCTATTACACAGTGTATGCAATAACTTATGTATTGACTTTTTTGACACAGCGTGTGCCTTTACCACCTTCTTGGCAGTTGTCAAACGTGATTTTTTTATTGATAATTTCTTGTTGCGTCTTTAGGGCTTTTTGCTTGACTGCTTCTGGTACTGCTTTACCAAATTTACCTAAATTTAGTATATCTGGCTTTTCTAGCCCAATTGTATATATTTGACCTTTTAACTGTTTTTTTTGTGCTAGTTCTGCAAGGTAGGTGATTCCTAAATCTAACCGTTTAATAGCGCTTGTCAAAACAGCTTTGGGGGCCACATCTAACTGGTCTTTAGTGTTGCCAAAAGCATAAACTCCTTTGTCACTTGCAGTTTGTAAAACTACGTTGGAAGCATTATCTAACCATTGATAAATTACATCTGCGCCGGAAGAAATCAAAGCCAAAGTCGCCTCTTTCCCCTTAGCAACATCATTCCAATCACCTGTGAAAGTAGAAGTAATTTGGATATTTGGTTTAACTGATTTTGCCCCTAGTTCAAATCCCCGTAATTCTTCCTCTGTTGCTGCAAATTTTTCGCCTGCAATGTAAGCAATTTTGTTGGATTTTGTGATGGAAGCGCCAATAATACCGCACAAGTAGCTGGCTTGCAGGTGGTCTATTCGTAAAGAGGCAATATTTTCTCCTTTAAGATTACCATTTACACCAACAAAAAATGTATTGGGAAACTGTGAAGCGACTTGTTCCACGGCTGCATCAAATTGTCCACCGTGGGCAAATATCAAATTATAGCCTCTACGAGCAAAATCTGTAAGGGCTTCTGTTTGATCTGCTTGTGCGACTTGTTCCACATAGGCGATGTCTGCACCTAGTCTTTGTTTTGCTAGCTTCACTCCCTCGTAACCAGATTGATTCCAAGCTTTATCGGTGATGACTCCAGGGAGGGCGATCGCTATTTTAAACCCTTGACCGCTCCCAGATGTGGCTGTCTTGGTTGGATTGTTACTGCAAGCTTTCAGCAATAAGCTAGTAGCAAAGGTAGCTGAACCATACAAAACAAATCTACGCCGACTGAAATTTCTCATCATACACCAGCCTGATAAGTGATATTCCTACTATTGACCGAAGACAGACCGACACCAACCAATAACACTGAAATAGTTAGGTCAAGTGTAAAATCAGGTGAAACCCATGAGCAAAAATAAGGAACTGTTCCGTGTCATCCTTGCAGTATCTATTATCATAGTTGGAGTCACACACTTTGTTGTGCCAGAACAATATGTCAAAATTGTGCCACCGCAACTTCCTTATCCTTTAGGATTAGTTTATCTCAGCGGCTTTTATGAAATTTTGGGCGGTATTGGGTTATTAGTCCCGCCTGTCAGCCAAGCAGCTGCTTGGGGACTTTTTGTGCTTTTTATTGCTGTTTACCCAGCCAATATCAATATGGCGGTGAACCTGATTAAGGTTGACCATATACCAAATTCACCTTGGGTTCACGTAGTCAGACTTCCTTTGCAAGCAGTTTTACTTGCTTGGGCTTGGTGGTATACAAAACCTTCAGATAAAGAAAAACAAGCTTCTCTGATTCCTAAATCACTGATTCCCAAAGAATTAGAATGGTAATACCATTTTAGATTTTATATTTTAGAGCCAGTCGCGTGAGTGAGTCTCTTAACTTTTCCCTTAACTGGCGTGATTGTGAAAGATTTACTAGTAATCGTATTGAGCTTTTTATCAGTCGCAATTCTTTTTCAAATTGGTATAATTTGTAATTATTTTCAACAAATCAATATATTTTATGAGTACATCAAAAACAGTGCAACAATTGCAAGCTGAATGGATTACACGAGAAAATTTTCAGCGTTATGGACAGGTGATTTTTGCTAGTCAAGATGGTAAAGGTTTTGATGCAGAAGATGCTCAATTAAACTTGCAAAATGGAACTCCGCGATTTTATATTATGCGCCTGGATAAGCGAGGGCGGAAATTCCATAAAATTACTCGTCATGTACAATGTACTCAATGTTTAGGTTCCTTGGAAGGGAAAGACTGGTTTATTGCAGTTTGTCCTCCTCATAATGATGTGAATGAACCAGTGTTAGATGAAATTGCTGCTTTCCGTATTCCGGGAAATTGTTTTATCAAGTTAAATGAAGGAACTTGGCACGCGGGGCCATATTTTGAGCATGATGTAGTGGATTTTTATAATTTAGAACTCGCGGATACAAATGTGGTGGATCATTTCACCCACGATTTTCTCAAAAGTCATCAATTGGAGTTTGAGATGGTGTAGGTGAGAGAAGAGTTGAATTAGGTAGAAATGAGGTAGCGATCGCCTGATTGGATATTTGCGATTAACTGATAGGTTTAATCAAATTTCTGAAACTATAAACTCAGCACTAGAGGCAATGATGATGTGATTACCTCTAGTGCTGAGTTTATGTATCTATTTGAGTAGAAATTATATAGAGAAGTGGAAGATTTGAGTCAAAGATAAACCCTAGTAATGAGATATACCCTAGTAAAAGGTAACAGCACAAAGGGGAGGGTAACGAAACCATCCACTAGTGCATTATCACTAGAAATAGCAGAGATTACCCGCAGGCGTATTATCATTACGAGTTTTGGAATCAGAACGATCACCTTGTGAAGTTATAGAACTACATTCCCAAGCGTCTGCTGAACTAGATTCAGGAGATAGAGCAAGAAAAAGCGCCTGTTAGGAAGATTTTTCAGGTATTGGGTGATGAAATCATGATTTTGAGTTATCACAGTCAACAAGACTATATGAAGCTTTTATAAACTTAATTATTGCTTGTGCGAAGAGATCTTCATCTTAATATATAGGAATATTTTATGTATTTTTTAATACAACTTTTTATCATAAAATCATGACTTATGCAAAAATAAATTGCTTTTTTTTCAATTAAACTATGCGTTTTTAGCAAGATAAAAGCGAGATTTATCTCCTTATTTTCTTTTTAATAAGCAAATAAAATACCTTCAGAGGAAAAATAAGTTTAAAAATATACTTATGTTAGATATGTATAAGTATTTGTATTAGTTAAATAATTTAAGATTCAGTAAAAATGCTTATTTAACATAGAAATAGTGATAAATAATCATAGTGAATGTCAAAAACTGAATGGAAATTGATAGGAGGTAATGTGATGACATATAAAGATTTATTGTTTAGACGACAATTTTTGATCACACCTGACAGATGTGAAGAGCTTGAGCATTGGCAACATAAAACCCTTGGTAAGTTTCATATTTACGCTCACCCTGATATTGAGCTTAATGTTATTGATGAAAATCATGAAAAGCCTAAAATGGCTTTGATCGGATACATGATTGATCCAAATTTTCCAGAGCAAACGAACATTGATATATTAAGAAGTATCTATAATTCCATAAACTCCATCGATGGAATTTGTAAATATTTATATGATATGGCAGGACGATTTGTCTTAGTAATAGATGATCCGAAAGATACATTTATTTTTCATGATGCCTGCGGTTTACGAAGCGTTTTTTATACTCAAGAAGGAAAGTCAACTTACATTGGTTCTCAACCTCTGGTCTTTAAATATGTAATGCCGATCAAATATGATGAAAGATTTCATATTTACAACGAATCTAAGTACAAAAAGAGCAATATCGAACATTGGATACCAAGTGGGTGTTCTCTTTTTAAAGACATTTTTCATCTAGTGCCCAATCACTATTTACGATTATCTACTTTTGAACAAGTACGATATTGGCCAAATAAAGAATTGCAAGATGAGCCTCTTGAGTATGTCGCAGGAAAAGTATCTGAGTTGTTAGAGAGGTTAATGAAAGCAGGTAATTATAGGTTTTCATTAGCTTTTTCTTTAACGGCTGGATTTGATTCTCGAACTCTACTTAGCGCCTGTAAAGCTATTGCACCAGACATTTATTTCTACACGCTTCAATATCGTAAATTAACATTGTTGGCACATGATATAGCAATCCCAAACAAATTGTTGGGTTCACTTGGTTATGATCATCATGTAATAGATTGTAGAAAAAAAACTGATCCATCATTTGCTCAGGTCTATGCACTAAATACACCAATATCCCACAATAATGATTGGGGCGATATAGCCTATGGAATGATGGTAGGTGGTTATCCTTCAGATAGGATAGCTGTTAAAGGAAATTGTTCAGAAGCAGGTCGTTCTTATTATCGTACTCTTTATGAGACAACAGGAAATCATCAACCTCTTGAAACTCCAGAACAGATTATCGATTTAATACAAAGAGGATGGTATGAAATTCCTTTTGTGTGCGAACAAATAAGGGATTGGTACAATCAAACAAAACCAGTATCTGAGGTCAGCGGAATAGATATACTTGACCTGTTTTTTTGGGAACACCGAATGGGAAGTTGGCAAGCTCAAAGTCAGCTTGAATGGGATCTTGTACAGGAAGTATACACTCCTTTTAATCACAGACGTTTGCTGGAAATAATGCTCAGTACTCCAATAAAATACCGACGCGCCCCAGAGCATTTATTACATAAGGAAATATGCAAGACTCTTTGGCCTCAAGTTCTGGAACAACCGATTAATCCTCCTTCTCCTGTAAAAGACTGGTTTAAAAACAATTTTGAGCGGCTCGGATTAGAGAAAGTAGCAAGAATAATTTACACAGGCGTTGTTTCACAAATAGGCTAAACTGCTGAGAGAGCGAGGCAAGCAAGGTCTTGATGTTAACGCAGAATTAGGGTGATAACAAGAATACATTCCATCACCAAGTGATGCTGTGATGACGGAGTAAAAACTTTTCACAGATCGCAATGTGTATTTTGCTAAAACCAGAGAACAACTAGCAAATGGTGAGTTTGAATTTAAAGCGGAAGATTTGCCTAACATAATAGTAATTATTTACTGCTAGTAGAGACTTTAGTACTATCCATAAGGGGTCTACGGAGTTTTTGCAGCGAGTCTCAATTTACTCTTGATTTTCATAAAGGTAGTCTTCTAAGTCATTTAGACCCACCTTTGCAGTGTCTTTGCCTTTAAATAAACTGTAGGCATAGTATATCTTCATTAGCCTCTTTCTATTTTATTCATGTTTGCTGTTGTAAGCTAATCGTCATTCATTTTTCCGGGGTGAGTTGCTTGTGGTAAGCGGTTCAGCTTTGGGGTTATGCAACTTAAATGCTCATTAGCTTATCCAAGAAAGAGGCTGACAGGAAGAGGCATTTTTCTGCTTGATATCAAAAATTTTTTACTAAAATTGTGCGCTTGCTCTCAATTTTTATCTCTTTGAATCTTGCAATTTCACCCATTGAGCAGGAACAAAACAGCCCTGCTCTCCAAACCTCTCCCCGAAGGGGAAAGAGGCTTTGAAACCCCCATTTCCTCGTAGGGAAGGGAGGGTAGCGGGGTTAGGTTCGGAAGCTTTTGTTGTTAGTAATAATACTTTTTAAACATCCTCTAAGCGTTGGGTTGTAGAGCGAACTTTTGGTTGGTTTAATTGGTGTCGGTATTTAAGCAAGGATAATGAATTCCGCCTAATGGTTGGTTTAATCATCCTTATGTTCATCTTGTCTGTTGCTTTGCAAACCTCGTTTTTTCTAGATGTCTGGCTTCTTCCTCTGCTGCTAGGTGCTGCACCTATACATGCTTTAATTGAATTACCAGAACACTTAGGTTGCAATAGTAGTACAACAAATTTGTTCAAGAATACTCGAACTATTAGAACTAATAAGTTTGTTGAATGGTTTACAAATGGTAATAATTGGCATGTAGAGCATCACGAAAATCCAGCAGTGCCTATGGAGTATCTTCGTGAACGGCACAAGCAGCTTGCACCTAAGATCGAGTACCTAGAACCTTCCTACCGAGAATTTTACAGGAAATTCTTTAGAGATTTGATTAGTCGAAGCTTTAGAGGTGAAAGTAGCCAAGCCGCATTTAAAAATTAGGGACTTCCAGAAAATAAAATATACAATATCTAATAATGATAATCATTACAAAAAGGATAGAGGCTGCCGCAGGCAGCCTCTATCCTTTTTATAGTAAATTCGAGAATGATTAGATTGTTGGGTAGAAAAAGGTGTCTATTAATTTCTACTGCTGCCATGTCAGGTTGCTAGGATATGCTTTAGTCATTCGCTCACGAGGTGCTGATTATTATACAAATTTCAGCTTAAGCCTTGTGGGTTTTCTTACAACAGTCTCCCACTTTTAAAACATCCTCTAAATTCCTGTCATGATTCAAATTTTTTGTAGCTGCGATCGAACATTATTTATTAGTGTATTTATTAGTGTGTTCTCTTCCATCAGCAATCCCACACTATCGATGATTAGGCTGATTGCGTTTGTCGAAAAATTTATAGAAATTGACTCTAGCCATTACATTAAAAATATAGGAACACGAACTATTATTATCAACTGAGCTTGCAGATACTTTGATTAGAAATCTTCTTTAACTAATACAAATTTTCAAATATCAACAACTGATTTTTGAGATTTTAATCTTCGTGTGCTATCCAAAGTTGATGTTCTAGTAACTACATTAAAAAATAGCTCTTCATATTGCTTAATCGCATATTCAAAAGAATAGCGTTCGACAGCAAATTCTCTGCCTTTGTGACCTAGCTGTGCCGCCAGTGCCGGATTATTATATAAATCCAGTACCGCCTCCGCCAAGGCTGAAGGTGACTCTGGTTCTACAATCATACCGCCGCCACTCTCTGTGATTGCCTTAGCAGCCGTACCAGTCGCAGGTACCGAAGCCACTATTGGGCGACCGCTTGCCAGCAACAGTGGTATTTTGGAAGGCATATTGAAGGAAATGACATTACGCTTTTGCACAATCAACCCTACATCAGCAGCTGCTAGCATTTGTGGTAATTGTTCTCGCGGCTGCAACGGCAATAGCAAAACATTATCTGCTCCACAGGACAAACAATATTCTTGCAATCTTGCCAAGGCTGTTGATTCGCCAGCAATCACAAAGACAATATCTTGAATGTGACGCAATAGTGCAGCGGCGGCTACTACTGTCTCTAAACCTTGCGTCAGGGCGATATTACCAGAGTACATCACTACAAATTTGCCATCTAGCTGATGAGCAGATTTCCATTGGTTTTTCTCCTTGGCTAAGGGGCGAATGAAATTCACATTTACCCAATTGGAAATGCAAACTATTTTTTTGGCAGGTACTCCCTTTGTCACCAAATTTTCAAAAAAACCATCGGCTATCACACTGATGTTTTGTGCGTTGTGATATGCAAATTTCTCTAAGGCTTCACAGGCTTTTATCATCCATTTATTTTTCATTAAGCCCACGCGCACTGCTGCTTCTGGCAAAATGTCTTGTACATTCAGCACTACTGGGCATTTATATAATTTCCCTAGTAAAGCTGCTGGCAGTGAAACCAGTAGCGGTGGCACTGTTAAGAGAATCACATCTGGTCGCTTGCCATTGAAGGCTTGTGGTAAGCTTGTAACTATAAAACTCAACTCTAACAGTAGTCGATCTACAAGATTGGGTTTGGATTTTATTCGTAGATAACTGCGCTGGACTGTGACGCCATTGCTTTTTTCTGTGAGATACCACTTTCCCTGATAGCCTGGATATATCTGGCGTTGAGGATAGTTTGGCATCCCTGTTATTACCCGCACTTGATGACCTCGTTCTACCAGTCCTTCTGCCAGTTCTGTCATTAAGGGTGCGATTCCGATCGGCTCTGGATGATAGTTGTAGGAATAAATCAGAATGTGCATGATTTGTAAATTTTTTGAAGTCAGCCTCTGAGGCTCAGGTGTATTTTTAATATCAATAAATACTACTACTTTAATGATTAACTACACCAGGGTGGAGAGAACCACTTATGACAGTTTATCAACTGCACAATCAGTCAGATAAAAATCAATACATGAGTCCTGTTGATACAAACTCCAATTATTTATCGTGATATGCTTTATGATCTAGCTGGCTATTACAACAGTAGATTGGATTGCAGATTTTAATAAATGCTAAAAAATCTTCATATAAATTGTATCATCTAAGCACAATTTGGGTGACTTTTTACTTCGTAAGTAAAATTTTTTTTATTTAATTCAAATAAATGGCCAAATATTCAAAAGTTAAATCATTTACACTTTGCCTCAAATGTATCTATTTAAATATAGCCTTCTGATACGAGAAGACTAAGTAAAATTTGTGGTTCGTAATATTTTTACGTTTGACCCCAATCTCAACAATGATTATGGTAAATAAAGCGCTAAAAGCGATTACTAGTAGTTTTTTCATAATCCTTCCGTTGAAAATTTGCGCTTGTGGGGCTAACCATCGCCACTTGCACAGGTTAACGGGCTGAGTCTTGGTTATTTAAAGCACTCTGCGCTCGATCAAGTCCTTGCTAAACTGTTTTGCATGGCATACATACGTCAGCATTACGGCGAGGTAAACTGTTGGAATTGACTGATAAAGTTGAGCTACGCAACGTTAAAAACATTGTCCTATGCCTGCATTTTTATTAGAACTTGGTACAGAAGAACTACCCGCAAGTTTTCTCAGTGATGCCTTAGTGCAGTGGCGATCGCGCATTCCCCAAAGTCTAGAAGCCAATAACCTTACAGGCGCATCTGTAGACGTTTACGGTACTCCCAGGCGCTTAGCAATCCTCATTCAAGGTCTACCATCCCAGCAACCAGACCGGGAAGAAGAAATCAAAGGCCCACCCGCCCAAGCAGCTTTTAAAGATGGCAAACCCACACCAGCAGCAGTAGGCTTTGCCAAAAAGCAAGGAGTAGAAATCGACGCTTTGGAAGTTCGCCCCACAGACAAAGGGGATTTTGTCTTTGTGCAAAAAAGAATTCCCGGTCGTCCGGTGGCGGAAATTTTGACAGAACTTGTACCTCAGTGGATTTCCAGTTTAGAAGGTAAGCGGTTGATGCGCTGGGGTGACGGAGACATGAAGTTTTCCCGGCCAATTCGCTGGCTGGTGGCTTTGTTAGATGAGACAGTGCTGGCGATCGCCTTAGAAAATGGTTCAGAAACCATTACCAGCGGCCGCATTTCTTACGGCCATCGCGTCTTACATCCTGAAACTGTGACAATTGACCAAGCAACTGATTATGTTAGTACCCTGCGTTCTGCCTCTGTCGTAGTTGATGCTGATGAACGAGCAACTACAATTAAACAGCAAGTTGAGGCGGCTGTACAAAATTTAAATGGTTCTACTGAAATCTATCCTAATTTGTTAGAAGAAGTCACTAACTTAGTAGAATGTCCATCCGCAGTTGTTGGGAGATTTGAAGGCGAATTTTTGCACTTGCCTGTGGAAGTAATTACCACAGTTATGGTCAGTCATCAGCGTTATTTTCCTGTGTTCAAAACAGCAAATAACCAAGAATTACTGCCCTATTTCGTCACTGTTTCCAACGGCGATCCCGCCAAATCAGATATTATTGCCGTTGGCAATGAAAGAGTCATCCGCGCCAGATTGGCAGATGGACAGTTTTTCTACAAAACTGATTTAGCCAAACCTTTAGAAAGCTTTTTACCACAATTAGAAAAAGTTACTTTCCAAGAAGATTTGGGTTCTCTACGTGCCAAGGTAGATAGAGTCATCAAAATTGCTGACCAAATTACCACACAACTGCAATTGGGAGAACAAGAACGCCACAACATCGAAAGAGCAGCTTTGCTATCTAAAGCTGATTTGGTGAGTCAAATGGTTTATGAATTCCCAGAATTACAAGGGATAATGGGACAAAAATATGCTTTAGCTAGCAACGAACCAAAAGAAGTAGCAACAGCAATTTTTGAACATTATTTACCACGGGGAGCCGACGATATTTTACCCCAAAGCTTAACAGGTCAAGTTGTCGGTCTAGCAGATAGATTAGACACATTAGTTAGTATCTTTGGCTTGGGCTTAATTCCCACAGGTTCTTCTGATCCCTTTGCTTTGCGACGAGCAGCAAACGCTGTAGTTAACATTACATGGACAGCTAATTTGCAAATAAATTTAGAAACTTTATTAGAGCAAATAGCAACCGATTTTGCAACTACATACAACAAAGACCAAGCAGAATTAACTAAAACATTGCAAGAATTTTTCTTGCAACGCATCCGCACCTTACTGCAAGAAGAAAAGCAAATTGACTATGACCTAGTGAACGCCGTTTTGGGAGAAAATGACCCAGAATATACAGAACGAGCCTTAAAAGATTTATTGGATGTGCGCGATCGCGCTTTGTACCTCCAAAAAATTCGCAATGACGGCACATTAGATAAAATCTACGAAACCGTCAACCGTTCCACAAGGTTAGCAGCCCAAGGTGATTTAGATACCAAACAGCTAGAACCAACAGCTGTAATTGACAAAGAATTATTCCAAAAGCCTTCCGAAGCAGCTTTCTACGATGCAGTTATTGATTTGGTACCGCAAACTCAAACAGCCCAGCAATCAAGAAATTATCAACTGTTAGTAGCAGCCTTAGAAAAAATTGCTCCCACCGTAAGTAACTTTTTTGATGGCCCCGATAGCGTGTTAGTTATGGATTCCGACCCCAAAATCAAGCGCAATCGCTTGTATTTGCTGGGATTACTGCGGAATCATGCCCGCGTGCTGGCTGATTTTGGTGCGATCGTCAAAAATCTGTAACCTCAAGTAACAAAAGGGTGGTGTAATTTTTGCCGATAAGCGGTAGTATAAGGAGTGCTTAACCAGGGTACTCTGCTACAGTCTATGCCAAGAGCTTCTGTAATTGGATTGGGAAAATCCGGTATTGCTGCGGCGAGATTGTTGAAAAGGGAAGGCTGGGAGGTGGAACTAAGCGATCGCAACACCTCCGAAACCCTCCTCAAACAACAACAAGAACTTGCTGACGAACAGATAACTGTTAAACTAGGACATTCCCTAGAATTGGATGATACTGATTTATCCCAGTTAATTGTTGTCAGTCCTGGTGTACCTTGGGATATTCCCGTGTTAGTCAAAGCACGAGAATTAGGCATTGAAACCATTGGTGAAATGGAACTCGCTTGGCGATACTTACAAGCTTTACCTTGGGTGGGAATCACCGGCACCAACGGCAAAACTACAACCACCGCCTTAATTGCTGCAATTTTTCAAGCAGCCGGATTAAATGCCCCCGCTTGCGGTAACATTGGCTACGCCGCCTGTGAAGTTGCCCTGTCTTTCAAGAAAGCAGGGGAGCAGGGGAGCAGAGGTGCAGGAGAAGCAGGGGAGCAGGGGAGCAGAGGTGCAGGGGAGAACGCTGATAACTTCTCACTCCTAACTCCTAACTCCTCACTCCTAACTCCTAATTCTTTACTCGACTGGGTAATTGCCGAAATTAGCAGCTATCAAATTGAATCTTCTGTATCCCTTGCACCTCGCATCGGTGTTTGGACAACCTTTACACCAGATCATTTGGCGCGTCACAAGACTTTAGAAAACTACTACAACATTAAAGCTAAGCTTTTGCGTCAGTCGCATTTGCAAATATTCAATGGTGATGATCCTTATTTACATAAAGTCGGTAAAAGTGATTGGCCTGATGCTTACTGGACAAGTGTAAAAGGCAAGGATTTTTTAATCGGGGAACAAGGCTTTTATATAGAAGATGGATGGGTTGTAGAAAAGTTGCAGAACTCCACACCAGAAAGAATTGTGGAAGCCTCGGCTTTGCGAATGGTGGGTGAACATAACCTGCAAAATCTGCTGATGGCAGTAGCAGCAGCGCGGTTGGCAGGAATTAATCGCGATGCCATTGATACTGCAATTCGTGAATTTCCTGGTGTTGCCCATCGCTTAGAATATATCTGCGCTTGGGAAGGTATTGACTTTATTAACGACAGCAAAGCCACTAACTATGATGCTGCGGAAGTGGGGTTAGCATCAGTCAAAAGTCCAGCAATTTTGATTGCAGGTGGAGAAGCAAAACCTGGTGATGATACTGCTTGGTTAGCAAAAATTAAAACTAAAGCAGCAGCAGTATTATTGATTGGCAGTGCTGCACCGGCGTTTGCCCAACGTTTGCAACAGGTGGGTTATTCTCATTACGAAATCGTGGAAACGATGGAGAAGGCAGTTCCTAGATCGGCAAAATTAGCCAAACAGTATCAAGCACCTGTAGTGCTGTTGTCTCCTGCTTGTGCCAGTTTCGATCAATACCCAAATTTTGAGGTTAGGGGAGACGATTTTCGTAGGTTGTGTCTTGCTTGGGTAGGTAGTTAAGTATTTGGAAGCAGGCAAGTCAACAGCTAGTACAACATATAAATATAGAGGTTTTCATCCAAGTCAGGTATGGGCTAATTGTAGAGGCAATTTATGAATTGTTTGTACAGTGTACCTTTGATTTAGGATAATTCCTCCATTTTTATTGCATCAATCTTCTAGCCTGTTATCTGTAAATACCCTTACCTAAATGGCAGGCTTGTCAAATAAAATTCAGTAATTTTTCAGAGTTTATGAATAGTTACTTTATAGAAAAATTAAAGAATTTTTATAATAAGCCTCGTGACTTTTTCAAAAATTATTTTAGTATTTAATTTTCTCAACTTAATGATAAATATATTTTATCAATTAAATATTTAAAACATAATTGCTTAAATAAAACTTTGTAAAATATACGAATATTCTCTCTATGCAGAAATTAATTATTCGGCAAAAATTATTTATTGTAAATAAGTGAATATCATTAAATTAGTACTTGTAACAATGTAATAAATTTTCAATTCTTTCTGACAGTATTGAATAATTAATAGTCCAGTAAATCTTGATTTTTGACAACTTTAAACTATATTTGGTACACATAGCACAAAACAGATATAAAAATATACTCACTATTATAAGGCTTTTTACTACTGGCTTTTACTTAATCTATATTAGTTATTCATACTAGCTAAAATTAGGTTTGCGTGCTATTAAATTATTTTTAAATTAATTTCTTAATTTAAAAGATGATAGTTATTTATTCCATTTAGTTGTTCCCTAATAAACAAACCTAATAATGAAAAAGTGTCAATTCCCTAGAATTAAAGTTTTGCCATTACAACTTGTTCTGATTGTTCCGTTCGTTTTACAAATTTTTGGAGCAGTAAGTTTGGTTGGCTTTCTGTCATTTAAAAATGGACAGAAAGCTGTCAACGACTTAGCAGACCAACTAATGAATCGAACAAACACGATGGTGGAACAGCATCTGAATTCTTATCTATCTATTCCTCACAAAGTGAACCAGATTAATGCTGATGCCATTGAAATGGGATTATTAAATGTGCGCGATCGCATAACTATGGGCAAATATTTCTGGAAACAAATGCAGGCCTATGATTTATCTTATATCGGTATTGGGCTGACTACAGGTGAAGGAGCAGGAGCCGCACGGTATGACGGCAAAACTCTCACAATCGATGATTGGGGTGCGAAACCTCCAAAAAATCTTTACACCTATGCCACTGATGACCAAGGCAATCGCACCCGTCTCACTACTATTTATGATTGGGACAACTTTCAGATGTCCTGGTATACAGAACCTATAAAAGCAGGTAAACCTGTGTGGTCGCGGATTTACACTTGGAATAACCCAAATCATCCATACATCGTTGCTTCCGCTGGTCGTCCCATTTACGATGCACAAAAACGATTACTGGGAATGGTCGCCACAGATATCCATTTATTGAAGCTGAGCGAGTTTTTACAACATTTGGATGTCAGTCGCACTGGACAAGTTTTTATTCTAGAGCGCAATGGGATGTTGATTGCGAACTCTAGCCATCAACAACCCTTTACCATAGTCAAAAACAAGATTCAGCGGTTGAAAGCTACAGATAGTCCCGATCCCATAGTTCGGAACATCAGCCAACAGATCCAGCAAAAATTTAATGGTTTCCAATCTATTAGCGAACCCAAAAAGCTGCAATTCAAATCGCAAAAAGAAGCAGATTTTGTGTATATCTCTCCTTGGCATGACTCATATGGACTGGATTGGCTAGTAGTGGTGAGTGTACCGGAACACACTTTTATGGCACAAATTAATGCCAACACTAACACTACAATTGTGCTTTGCTTGGGGGCATTGATATTGGCAACTTTGATGGCATACGTTACCTCTCGTTGTATTGCACACCCGATTGTGAGATTGAACCAAGCAAGTCAGGCTATGGCATCTGGCAACTTAGATCAAGTAGTAGATGACAGCAATATCCAGGAATTCAACAAGCTTGCTCACTCTTTTAATTACATGGCAGGGCAATTACGCGAATCCTTTAACGACTTAGAAAATAGCAAGGCAGAACTAGAAGACCGAGTGGAAGAACGTACAGCTGAACTTAAAACCATATTGAGTGAGTTGCAGCGCACCCAGGCACAAGTAATTCAGAGTGAAAAAATGTCTAGTCTCGGTCAACTTGTAGCAGGGGTAGCACATGAAATCAACAATCCAGTGAACTTTATTCACGGCAACATTAGTCATCTGAACGAATACACTCAAGATTTGCTGCAAATGATTTATCTCTATCAAGAACGCCATTCTAGTGATGACCCAGAAATTCAAGCATTTGCAGACAAAATTGACCTCGAATTCCTCATTGAAGATTTACAAAAAATGCTGTCTTCCATAAGAATAGGCACTGAGCGGATTCGCACTATTGTGTTATCATTGCGGAACTTTTCGCGCATGGATGAAGCAGAATTTAAAGTAGTTAATATTCATGAAGGCATTGAAAGTACACTATTAATTCTGCAACATCGGCTCAAAGACAAACCAGAGCGTCCAGCAATTGAAATAATTCGAGATTATAGCAATTTACCTCAAGTAGAATGCTATGCTGGGCAACTCAATCAAGTTTTGATGAATATTCTGGTAAATGCAATGGATGCCTTAGATGAGGTAGATGCCCAGCGTACCAGTGAACAGATGAAAGCAAATCCCAGTCAAATTACTATTCGTACTTCAGTGATTGATTCGCAGTGGGTAGAAATTGCGATCGCTGATAATGGGCTAGGAATGCCAGAACAGGTTAAAAACCGAGTATTCGATCCTTTTTTCACTACTAAACCTGTGGGTAAAGGCACAGGTATGGGCATGGCCATCAGCTATCAAATTATTATTGAAAAACATCGTGGTAAATTGCAGTGTTTTTCTACCATTGGCAAAGGAACTGAGTTTATAATTCAACTGCCTATCCAACAACAAGTTTTGCAACTCCCCACGGCTATGTAACTAACGCGATGACTCAGTTACATTAAAAAGCCGGGGGATTGTTGGTTCACGAGACCGTCTGTTACCTCACTTCCTGTGCTGTGAGGAAGCTAAATACGCGATCGCACGAATTTCTCTAACCTATCCATGCCTTTTTCAATTGTTGCCAAATCTGTGGCATAGGAAAGGCGAATATTGTTATCAGCACCAAAGGCAATTCCGGGAATTACCGCAACTTGATGTTCTTCCAACAGCGCATCGCAAAATTCCAAGGATTTGAGATTAGTTTTGCTGATGTCAGGAAACAGATAAAAAGCGCCGTCTGGTTTGGGACAACTGAGTCCGGGAATGGCGTTGATTCTCTCTAACATTACCTGTCGCCGTTTGGCAAAAGCTTGGCGCATTTCTTCTACACAGTCTTGAGAACTTTCTAAAGCGGCGATCGCACCATATTGGGCAAAGGTACAAACGTTAGATGTACTATGTCCTTGGATGGTACTTGCTGCTTTGATAATCTCCAATGGCCCCGCTAAATAGCCGATACGCCACCCTGTCATCGAGTAAGCTTTGGCAAACCCGTTACTAATTAAGGTGCGGTCAAAAATTTCCTTTCCTAGAGAACCAATGCTGAGATGTTCTGCACCATCGTAGAGAATCTTTTCGTAAATTTCGTCGGAAACTACGAAGATATCTGCATCAACTATTACCTCTGCCAGTGCTTTGATTTCATCTGGCGTGTAAACCATTCCCGTGGGGTTTGATGGGGAGTTGAGGATAAATAACTTAGTTTTAGGCGTGATTGCTTTACGTAGTTGATCCGGTGTAATTTTGTAGCCAGTTGAAGCATCTGTGTGAACAATCACCGATACTCCACCGACCAAAGTCACCATTTCCGGGTAACTTAGCCAGTAGGGAGCAGGGATGATCACTTCATCACCTGGATCGATTAACGCTACGATCAAATTGTATAGAGAATGCTTACCGCCGTTAGTGACGATCACATTCTCTGGCTTGTAATCAAGACTATTATCAGTTTTGAGCTTGCGGGCGATCGCTTCCCTTAACTTTGGTTCTCCGGCTGCTGGGCCATACTTGGTTTTGCCTTCATCCAAAGCTTTTGCTGCTGCGGCTTTGATGTGCGCTGGGGTGTCAAAATCCGGTTCTCCAGCACTAAAACTACAAACATCTATTCCTTCTGCCTTCAGTGCTTTAGCTTTAGCTGCGATCGCTAAAGTCAATGAAGGTGTCACCTGACTCACTCTTGCTGCCAGTTTCATTATTACTTTCTTCGGCCAATCTCTCACTCATTTTAGAATATCCCAGAATCCCTATTGAGATTTGCCTTTTAAGAATTCCTTAGCTGGCTGCTGACTGTTGACCGAAAATTTTTCAGACATCAAGCTAAGGCACAGGTGGTTCTAATCGCCGTTCAAAAATCAAGGGTATTTAATTCAATTATTTTCGTAAACTTTTATACTCAATTATTGCTAGCTTTTTGGTGACTTCTAGCTTTCAATTGTAGGACTCAACGCTAGGAGTCAAGCTGATTAAATCATCAATATTTCGTTTCATATTATAGCAGATTGTATCTAGTGGCAAATCATTGGCATCGTAGCCAAAAGGATTTTCTATTTCCAATCCGATAGCTTCAATTCCAAATAAGGTAAAACTGATTAAAGCAACAATTAACCCTGTCCACCACCCAAGACTATGTACTAATTGGAAAGGCAAAAGGCAGCAATATAATAACATTAACTGCTTGAGATGAATTGCATAGGCTAAGGGCATTGGTGTTTTTAAAATTCTCTCACAAGAGCCTAAATTATCTACTAGCTTATTTAATAATTCTTGCATATTGGATAATTGATAACTATTTATACATTTGCGGTTGTACTGCTGCTTGAGGAAATCTTCTATCCAAAAAGCCACTTCTAAAGGAGGATTATTCATATTCTTCAGTTTGAGATATTTAGAATATGACATCAAGTTTTCTAGCTCACTGTTTACCCCTTCTCCTCGCAAATGTAATTTAGTGGCAACAGCAAAAGCCACCAACAAGTATAATGTGCCAATTTTTTTATTTCTGTCTTCTGGGTGAATTTCATCAATGCTAACCCAAATTTGTCGCGCCAGATTCCTGACATTGTTCACTATAGAACCCCAGTTTTTTCGACCTTCCCAAAAACGATCATAAGCTGTATTCGTGCGAAAAACTAATAATAAACCTAAAACAATACTGGGAATAACGTTTTGGAAAATAGGTTGTGATACAGGGAATTTAAAATAGTAAAGTATAGAAATTAAAACACCAAATAAACCACACCCGATCACACGTCGATAAATTGCTGAAATTACCGAACCTTTTATCTGTAAAGCAGTTTTTAACCATCGCACTTTTTTGACTGACATGCAATTCACCCAAAGGAAAATTTACCGAAGAGATTCAGAAAGTATCTGATAACTTAAAAATCATAACTCTGGAAGTAGCACAACTGTCACTGAGGAATTTACTATCATTGCAACATCACCATCTTCTTAGCGTTGGAAATTTGGGATTGATGAGGGCGGCACGTTAACTGATATTGTGGTAAAACGCCTTGATGGGCAGTTATAGCAAAGTGCTGAGTGCTTAGCCAGTAGGGTGCGTTATGGACGTTAGTCCTAACGCACCTAAAATCTAGGATGATGCGTTAGCCTACTGTATAAAACTACAAAATGAATGGTATGGAAGTTAATACTAGAGTATGCATTGTCTAGATTTATTCTGATAACATCAAAAAAGAGTCCTAACTCAATAGGTAATCAAAGTTATGGTCGAAACAAAAAAAGTTCCCCCTCGTCGTCAAGGCAGGTTATTTCCAGAATTTACAATACCACCAGAAGAACTGGCTAAAAGACAAGCAAAAAAAGATGCCCGTGGCAAAAAAGCTCGTAATTTTTTTAACCAAATTTGCCCCCAATTGATAGATGAACACTACAATTGGTTCATTACTATTGAACCCAATAGAGGTGATTATTTTATTGACCCAGATATAGAATTAGCTGAACAAAAAGCGCGTCAAAAGTATCCTAGCGGCTGGGTTGTCACCTTTCGTCTCAATGAGACAGGAACTTGTGGCAGAATATGATTTTGGGTAGGTTCGGTGAGATTGGAGAGTTAAAAATAAAAAAGCGATCGCTCTCAGATAAAATAGGTGCGATTTTCAGACATACATTTGTGTCTGAATACCTAAATTTTCCATCAATGCTGTCAGAGAGATTCCGCGCAGACGTGCTAACTCTGATAAATACTCTATGCGTTTGGCTTGTAGTTGTTCTATTTCTCCACTCAAGTTTAATAACTCAATATGCTCCTCTTTTGTCAGAGTTTCAGCATCTCTTTTAGCTATTAATTCATCGTAAAAATTTTGAGTATTTGAAGGAATACCTTGATTAATTTTGAGTAATAATTCAGCTTCGACTTGTGGCAAATTAGAAGCTTTGCGTTGCGCCTGTAATGCTATGACTTGAGATACAAATTGCTCTAAATCAGGTTGGCTTAACTGTTCAACAGCCTTTAATAATTCTTCTGAAGATAAGTGTACTTCCAGTTTAACAGTTGACATTTTCCGCTTCTTGTCAGGTATGGCGATATTCTACCAAGTGTCAGTTTTGCTGTTGCGATCGCCAGCCACCACTCTCACCCACTTTTGCCATTTCAGACTATCGGTAGCTTTTGATAACTGCTTTTTATATCCCTCGACTGATTAATTCCTCCTGCATCGTCAACATAATGGCAGGTATAAAATAGCTAAGAGGAAAAACTGTGACTGAAGAATTCAAGAAAGGCGACAAGGTGAAATGGAATACGGCGCAAGGTGAAACTACTGGCGAGGTAGAAAAAAAATTAACTTCAGCCACAGACATCAAAGGACATCATGTTGCTGCTTCAAAAGACAACCCAGAGTACTTGGTGAAAAGCGACAAAACAGGTAAAGAAGCCGCTCATAAACCTGATGCTCTTGAGGATATTGAGGAGTAATCTTGAGTTATGAGTAAAGATGTCAAATCAGTAATAGATGAGTTTCATTCTTCAGTCAACATGACAGCAAAGGAATTAGAATCTTGGCTGAAAACAGAGGAATCTCAATCGGTTGGACAAAAGAAAGACGACGATGAATCAATCGGACATAAATCTGGTAAGCACATTATTGAGTTGTTGAAAAGCAAAAAAGATGACTATAGTGATGATGATTTATCACACATGAAAAAAGTCATTAGTTATATTCATCGTCACTCAGTACAGCAACCTGAAGGTGATGTTGAACATACGCGCTGGCGATACTCATTAATGAATTGGGGACACGATCCTTTGAAAGTTAAAAGTTAGGAGTTAGGAGTTAGAAATTGTTTTAACTCCTAACTCCTCACTCTTAACTCCTAACTATTGATTTAGCCAAACCAATGAGATGGTTCACAGCCTGGCTGAACCGTTTCACACAAATGATGGCTTATCCAATCTGACTTGTCTTGAAAGATAGAATAAATGCCTTGGTGAATCAAATTTTGTACATGTAGTTGCTGCTCTAATGGACTACGAGGTAACTTGTAATTTAACAAGCACTCTTTTTCTAAATTTTGTACTAAAGTTTGTCCCTCAGATACCGCGCTATAAAAGCAGGGAATGCGGTTGAGAACAAAAGTAATTAACTCTTGACGTAAGTCAGGAATCGCAAAAGCTTGTTGATAAGGATGATATGGATATGTATCCAAAACACTTTCAATCTCTCCTAACACTGTCTGCTGTGTTAAATTAACTACTGTTTTCATAAGTTTTTTTTAACTCCTTTTTTGTCCATTCAATGATTTTTGTAGAACCAAACACTCTACATAGCAGCCGTTGTTGGCAACTAGTTAGAAGTGATTTAACTAATAAGCTGATTCGACCCTAAACTTAACTTTTTATCTTGGTAGAATATCAGACATCTAGCTCTAGTAAATTTAGTGATTTTTTATACTCCTTAACAGGATTAATCCTGAAAATGGTACTTAACAAGTGAAGAGCGTCGATGTTTTATATGTATAGTCTAATTATTTCAAATTTATGATTAGTTGACAAAAAACTATACAAAATGCAGCATTAGCTATTAGGGATCAATTTTAATAATATATTAAGTAATTATAAATTAGTTGTAATATTGAGTACAATAAAACTGTATAATTTATTTACATTACTTATTAATTTAAGTGTGAATTATACTCAAATATTTAAATTTACATCTATAGTATCCTGGAAAATTGGAATTGCTTATGTTCATTTAGTCAGCCACTATATTTGGTGAACTACTACGCCGAGCAACCAGTCTAGCTATAGATCAATTTATTAGGTAAAAACTTTGAAAAAGTTCATATTAGGTAGAAGTAATTGATGCAGCTGATTGTTAATTTCCATAGATGCAGCCAGACCAGAAAGCATTGCACCTTCTACCAGATTGCCACCACACCAATCACCACAACACACTAAAGGTAAGGAACTATTGGCAGATAAAACAGCTTCTTGCCAAGGACGACTAGGAAAGGCGTAGCGCCAACGATGCACTTGCATCCACTCAGGTGTCCCCAACCAAGGAAGCCTCAAACTCTCGGCTGCATGTTGCAACATTTCCTGTGCTGCAGGTTGTAAATCTGATGACTCTAGATAAACTTGGGCAAAATTAGCACTACTTTGCAATACAAAAACAGGTTGCTGAGGGTTGAGGCGCTTGCTGCTATCGAAACCGATCCATCCAAGAACAGGATCATCTACAAAATTTAGGGCTTTCCAGTGTGGAAGGGGTTGGACTGTGGCAGGATAGCCAGCGATCGCACTAATACAAGGATAAAATTCTACAGAACTCAAATTATCCAAAAACTCTTTGCCCAATACACTTTCACCCAAAGGTGTCAACAGCATCAACGCTTGAGGCGCTGGAATCGCCAGGACTAAAGCTTTGGCAGTTAATTCTTCATTGCTAGATTCCAACGTCAAACGCCAACTATTTTCAGGAGTTTGGTTAATGGCTATGACACGCTGATTGAGCAAAATATCCAAACCTGGGGCGAGAAATTTGGCGATCGCACTCATTCCCGCAGGCGCAACATAACGAGGTGCGGAGTTTTCGCCCAGTTCTGAGTTGGGTTTGAGTTCGTAAACTGTGTCTGTCCAGACTTCTAAAATATTGCGATCGCGTAACAATTCCACAAAATTTCCCAACAATTCACCTTTGGGTTTGAGATAACACGCACCATGATCCGCCCAAGTTTCATTCAAGCGGCGTGTGGCGACTCGTCCCCCCAAACCACGGGACTTTTCCACAACTATCACTGAATATCCGGCTTGAGTTAACTGTTGGGCGCAGACTAAACCCGCCATCCCGGCACCAATTACTGCAACATCGGTCATTAGTTATTCGTCCTTTGTGAATGGTCAGTGGTTAGTGGTCAGTGGTTAGTGGTCAGTAGTCAGTGGTTAGTGTTTAATAGAAAAACGGCTGACAACTGACAACTGACAAATAACAACTGACAACATAACTACTGATGACTGCTGAAAGCTAATAGTAGAATAGGGTACAGGAAAGCTGTACGGAAGAGAGGAAGGGAAATTGGATGAGCTGAGGGCGGCGCTTGAGCTAGCAACAGAAGATGAATTGCAGGATTTAACAGCAATTCTGTTTAGTCGTAAGTTTAATCCCCTAGATTATGTTCATACACCAGAACCTATCGATGTCCAAAGTCAAGACCGCAAAGCTTGGCTAGACGCCTTAGAAAGTCGCTTTCGGTTTTTGGCGGCAGATGGGATAACGGTATTACGGGGACGCACAAACCAGGTAAGTTACCGACAAGCGTTAATTCAAGTATGTAAATATTTGAAAATTCCCTATTCTAATCAACTGTCAACCGTTGATTTAGAAGCAGAGGTATTTTTAAATTTGTTAGGGCAAGTGTGGAAAAAATTACCCGAACAGGAAAAGCAAAAATTGACAGCGCGGGTACAGCATCATCTGGTGAAATCAGAACTGAAACAACCACTACCACTTCTATTGCAGCGTGACCCCTTAGGGTTACTTTTCAAAGGCGGTAGTGCGTTGGCTGTGACTTCTATCCTTCAGCCATTCGTTCTTAAACAAATCGCCCAGCAATTTGCCATACACTTTGCTACCTATCAAGTAGCCAAGGAAGCGGCAATTACAGGCTCACAAGCAGCGACAATACAGTTTAAAAACTATGTCGCAATACAAATGGCAAAGCGCGGGATGACTGCAAGTGCAGCTCGTTATGGAGCAGTCCGTAGTATGTTTGCTTTCGTAGGGCCAGTGATGTGGGGTTGGTTTTTTGCTGATTTAGGGTGGAGAGCGATCGCCACTAATTATGGTAGGATCATTCCCACCATTTTTGCTTTAGCGCAAATTCGTCTGACTCGTTCGGAATGTTGGGAGCCAGCTTGAAGTTAGCTTTTTACCATCCCTACCCTGATTTACAAACACCTTGGAATTTTCTGCAATTTGGGTTGCTGATTTTTCCATTGAGTCCGTTTTTGGGGGCTGTTAGTATAATTCTTGCAGCCTTTATCACTTGGCTGCGAAGAAACCGCACAATTATCAGCCTCCCCCTCAATTGGGGTTTTGCCCTTTGGAGTGTCTTACTAATCGTTTCTGCCGGGTTTGCCTATGAAAAAACAGAGGCTTTCGTCGGCTTATTTAATTTATTACCGTTTTTCTTAGTTTTTATTGGCTTAAGCGCTTTAATTCAAACAACAACCCAATTACGCCATCTAGCTTGGATTTTAGTTATAGGTTCGATGCCATTAGTGATTATGGGCTTCGGGCAGATGTTTTTGGGTTGGAATTTCAAATTACAGTTTTTGTGGATTGTGTTAGATTGGGTGATCGCACCTGGAGGAGATCCACCAGGACGTATGGCTGCAATATTCATGCACGCTAACACCTTTGCAGGTTATCTAGGGATTGTCTTTACCCTAGGTTTAGGCTTGTGGCTAGAACAATGGCGTCAAAAGTCAAAAGTCAAAAGTCAAAAGTCATCAGTCAACAGTCAACAGTCATTAGTCATCAGTCCCCAGTCCCCAGTCCCCATCCTCTTTTTAACTGTTGCGATAATTGCCAATTTTATCGCTTTGATTTTAACTAATTCGCGTAATGGGTGGGCGATCGCTATAATTGCCTGTTTGGCTTATGCACTTTACCAAGGTTGGCGTCTGCTTGTGGGTAGTGTCGTTGGTGTCGTGGCTAGCATCCTTTTAGCAGCTTTCGCCCCCTCATCAATAGCTCAATTTTTTCGTCAAGTTGTTCCTGCTTTCTTTTGGGCACGCTTAAACGATGATATGTACCCAGATAGACCAGTCGCCTTAATGCGGAAAACTCAATGGGAGTTTGCCTGGTCTTTGACTCAGCAACATCCTTGGACAGGTTGGGGCTTACGTAATTTTACAGCACTTTATAAAGCACAAATGCAAATTGACTTGGGTCATCCCCACAACTTGTTTTTGATGCTATCTGCTGAAACTGGTTTACCGAGTACTTTGTTATTTTTTAGCTTTCTTAGTTGGGTTTTATTTGCCAGTATCCAACTTTTGCGGAAATCAAACTATATACCTTCAGAAGATAGAGTGATATTTTTTAGCTATCTTGTGGTTTTTGTAAATTGGCTACTATTCAATACAGTAGATGTAACTTTATTCGATTTTCGTTTAAACACACTTTCGTGGGTACTTTTGTCTGCTATTTGTGGAGTAGTTCATCACTATAAACGACACGAAAAGTTAAGAGTAGATCAAAATTGACTTGGCAGTAATTTTGACTATCAACGGCAATGATATCGACTCATTCAGTTTCAGTGGTTACACTGGAGCCTATCAACACTTCCAGTTAATAATATGACTATATTCACATTTGTGACTGTGAGTGTGGCTAATTGCAAATTAGCTACTGTTGCTGATAGTTGGGAAGGTGTAGGGACAACCCTTTTGGGTTTTCCTGCATGACGGGCATCTGTATTTAGATGCCCTTTTATATTTTTTAGGACTTATGCAGCAGAATTTTAAACTATACGGTTTAGTTTGTTACTGGTGTCAGTAAGACTATATCTATCAGGTTAAGGGAGATTGTTAGACGCACTTTTACTTTGACATGTAATTGATTTGATTTTTAAAATTTTGCAAAGTGTGACAAATTTAATCAATCATAGTATCACTACATGATACTATAAAAATGGAACTTAACAGTAGACACCAAAAAACTCTTGATGCCATTTTTCAAGACCCTATTAGATCTAATATCCCTTGGAATGATATTGAGTCTATGCTAATTGCGCTCGGTGCTGAAGTATCACAAGGAAGAGGATCAAGAGTCAGATTTGCTCTTAATGATATCAGAGCTACATTTCACAGACCGCATCCCGAAAAAGAAACTGATAAAGGGGCTGTTAAGTCTATGCGTCGTTTCTTATTAGAAGCTGGTATTAAAGAAGCAAAGACAAATGATGATGAAATATAAAGGATACGAAGCAGTTGTAGAATTTGATGCTGAGGCAGAAATCTTTCATGGAGAAGTAATCAATATTCGGGATGTGATTACTTTTCAAGGTACTAGCGTAAGTGAGCTAAAGCAAGCTTTTCATGATTCAGTTGATGATTATTTAGATTTCTGCAAAGAACGAGGTGAAGAGCCTGATAAACCATTCTCCGGTAAGTTTATGGTCAGAATCAACCCCGAATTACACAAAAAAATTGTAATTAAAGCAAAGAAAGAGGGACAAAGCCTTAACTCACTAGTTGAAAAAATCTTGTACCTGTACGCTAACTAAGTAATTTATCTAATTTTATTTTTTTATGTTTGATAGCCCCTCCAACTGATGTATAAATCATTGAAAACCCCACTGCGAGAGTTTGCAAGTGAGGTTTTTGGTAGTAGTGCATAGTAATGAGCTTCTTAGATTAGCATTGTAGTGATGAACAAAATACCATATAGCACCGATATGCTTGTCCAGCATTTTATTTATCATGACTATGGATCACTACCGAAGTGTAACCACTAGGTAAAATGAATGTGTCGCTAACTAATGCTAAGACACTTAACTAGCCAATCTGTATGTTTACAACAGCTGAGTTTCTTCAATACACCCAATGGTCGGGTATTGCTACGCTGGTATTTGCTGCCTTAGCAGTCCTGGCTTTTATTTTCAAATGGGGCATCCGCTTTCGGCTGGTAGGCACGACTGGCTTTATGCTGGTGCTGACAGGTGGGTTATTTGCACTCTCATTGGTTCCTTTAAGCCGCACTGTAATTCCAGGAGCAATGAAATACACTCTAGTTTATGACAATGGAGCAACACAAGCAGTAATTGCTACATCACCCCAGATTTCACCCACACAATTAGAGGCAACTCTGCGTCAAGCAGCTAGTAATCTATATTCTTATGGTCGCTTAGGTTCACGGGGAGATAACTATCTAACGATTCGTGCCCGTACTCTCATACACCCAGAACCAGGTGTTTCTGTACCACTTTACTTGGGTCAAATCAAGCGAACACTGGCTACGCGTGAAGATCCACAAATGTTAGTTGAGATTTATCAAGAAAAATTTGCTCAATTGCCAAAACCCACTGCTTAATGGCAATAGTTACGAGTTGGGAATTGGGAATTGGGAATTGGGAATTGGATTCTACTATTAGTCATCACATCTCACCCATCACCCATTACCCATTACCCATCTTCCCTACTTCCTTGTTGCATATATCACTTTGCGATCGCATATCCTTGCTTGCTGGAGTCATTGGGTTTTCTGTCCAGGAAGCTTTTTAATAATTTATACTGCTTCACCCATAAGTATATTCCTATAGAGTCGAAATCATTCATCTGTTATCAGGATGACATTGTTTTTTTTGTATATCACAATACAATATTTAGGATTTTTAGATTAAGATAATATTTACTAATTTTACTTAATGAAAAAAAACTCAATTAAATCAGGTGTTGGTAATCAGTGGTGCATACTGCTCAGTAGTTAGTTATTTTCAAGCTAACCAGTGACAACTGACTCATTACCAAGTCACAAATATTTTTACTGAGTATCTCACAGTGGTATCGTTAGTGGAATATACGGTTATTCAATACTTTGATAGTTCGCAATTTGAGGCTAATGGGCATTACTTAAAGTTAAGCTACACCTTCAAAGCACTTTGCGCTGTATCGGGCATTGGGAATTGGGCATTGGGAATTGGGAATTGGAAATTGGAAACAGAAACTCATTTGATTAAGTAAATTTCTTCCTAATCCTCAGTCCCTAGTACCCAGTATCCAATTTCCCAGATTACTAGTAGTAGCAACTTACTCACGTCATCACCATCACCAAGCAAGATGAAAACAATAATACTCAGCGCCAAGTAAAATTTAATTAAGAAATATCAAGGTTTTGGCAAACTAGTTTATATGCATAATCAATTAATCTCTACTCAAACTTTGTCTACTCAAACCTCTAGTTCTTTATTTACCCTTGCGGTTGCGCCAGCAAAAGTCATCCGTGGTTGTGGTGTGTTGCAGGAGGCAGCAGCAGAAATTGCTCGTTTGGGAAGTCGTCCCTTAGTTGTGGCAGGGCGCACTCTTGCCACTGTCCAAAAAAGTTTGCAACCAATTTTAAAAGAACAACAGTTGCAAATTGCCCAAGCTGATTATGGTGCAGATTGCTGTGAAGCGACTCTAAAATCTTTAAAGAAAGCAGCCAAGGAACATAAAGCCGATGTGATTATCGGTGTTGGTGGCGGCAAAGCAATGGATACAGCTAAATTAGTCGCTCATCAATTAGAGTTGCCCGTGGTGACAATTCCCACCTCAGCGGCTACCTGTGCGGCTTGGAGTGCCCTTTCAAATGTATATTCTCCAGAGGGGGCATTTCTCTATGATGTGGCGCTGTCTCGCTGTCCAGATTTATTGATCCTCGACTACGACTTGATTAAAACTGCACCACAACGTACATTAGTAGCCGGTATTGGTGATGCGATCGCTAAGTGGTACGAAGCTTCAGTTAGCAGTGGGCATTCACAACAAACTCTAATTATTTCCGCAGTCCAACAAGCGCGAGTTTTGCGAGATATTTTATTGCAAAAGTCAACCGCTGCCCTCGAACAACCAGGAAGTGAGGTTTGGCAAGAAGTCGTAGATGCCAACGTTCTATTAGCTGGGGTAATTGGGGGATTAGGTGGGGCACAGTGTCGCACCGTTGCCGCCCATGCCGTACATAACGGTTTAACTCACATTTGTGGGCACACTAGTATCCACGGTGAAAAAGTCGCCTATGGTATTTTGGTGCAACTGCGTTTAGAAGAAATGATTCAAGGCAATCAATTAGCAGCAACTGCACGGCAGCAGTTATTGAAGTTTTATGCAGAGATTGGATTGCCGCAAAAATTAGCTGATTTGGGATTGGGCAACATCACATTAAGCGAGTTGCAAACAGCCGCTGAAATTGCCTTAAATCCCAATTCTGACATTCATCGCCTACCATTTAAAGTCGCACTAGAACAGTTAATGGCAGCGATGGTTTCTACTACAGCACCCACAGATAGTAGAGACACCACAAGTCGAGTGTTGACAAGGGGAATAAGTGACGAGGTTGAGGAATGAGTTTGGATTGGATTGTCCCAGCAGAACGTATACAAAAATTGCCACCTTATGTATTTGCCCGTCTGGACGAACTTAAGGCTAAGGCACGGGAACAAGGACTAGATTTAATTGATTTGGGCATGGGAAACCCCGATGGTGCCACACCACAACCAGTGGTAGAAGCCGCGATCGCAGCTTTGCAAAATCCTGCTAATCATGGTTATCCCCCATTTGAAGGTACCGCCAGTTTCCGCCGTGCCATCACTAACTGGTATCGTCGCCGTTATGATGTTGTACTCGATCCTGATAGCGAAGCCCTACCGCTACTTGGTTCCAAAGAAGGATTGGCTCATTTAGCGATCGCTTATATTAACCCAGGTGATTTAGTACTGGTTCCTTCTCCCGCTTACCCCGCCCATTTTCGCGGCCCGGTAATTGCTGGGGGTCAAGTCCACAGCTTGATTCTCAAGCCAGAAAATGACTGGTTAATTGATTTAACTGCCATTCCTGACGAAGTTGCCCAAAAAGCTAAAATTCTCTATTTCAACTATCCCAGCAATCCCACCGCCGCCACTGCCCCCCGCGAATTCTTTGAAGAAATCGTTGCCTTCGCCCGTAAATATGAAATTCTGCTGGTGCATGACTTGTGTTATGCCGAGTTAGCTTTTGATGGTTATCAGCCAACTAGCTTGTTAGAAATTCCCGGTGCGAAAGAAATTGGTGTGGAATTTCACACTCTATCTAAAACCTATAATATGGCTGGTTGGCGTGTAGGTTTTGTGGTGGGTAATCGCCATGTAATTCAAGGTTTACGGACATTGAAAACCAACTTGGATTATGGGATTTTTGCCGCCTTGCAAACAGCAGCAGAAACAGCTTTGCAACTGCCAGATATCTATTTACATGAGGTGCAACAACGCTATCGTACCCGCCGTGATTTCCTGATTCAAGGGTTAGGACAATTGGGTTGGGATATTCCCAAAACCAAAGCCACAATGTATCTTTGGGTGAAATGTCCTGTTGGCATGAGTTCAACAGATTTCGCCCTTGATGTCTTGCAGCAAACAGGTGTTGTTGTCACTCCAGGTAATGCCTTTGGCGTTGCAGGTGAGGGATATGTCAGAATCAGTTTGATTGCCGACTGCGATCGCTTGGGTGAGGCTTTGCATCGCTTTAAGCAAGCTGGTATCCGCTATCAGCCTGAAGTTCTTGTCTCTGCTTCAGAATAGAATACGCAACTAGCACACTAAATAAAATAAAGGTTAAGTTTGTAGGGTGTGTTATCGCCAAGCGCCACCCCATCGCTAGTTTGTAGGTGCGTTAGGACTTCCGGCCATAACGCACCTTACTATATTCAAGCTAAAAAATTGATGACAATGGGCGTAAGTCCTGAGCTTATTTCTCTTCGTTGCCAGTCTTTTGCTCTTCATTTGGACGTTCGGTAGCAGGAGGATAATCTACAAATTCCAGAGTTCTAGTTGTATTTGTAGTAGCGCCTTCTAACAGTATATCTTCAGGGTTTACTGATTTATCCGCAGCTTCATCTATGAGTCCTTCAGCATTAGTATTAGGTTTGTCTGAAGTGCCTTTATGATTAGCATGACCACTTGGCATAACTATTTCCTTAAATATTGATAAACTACACACATCCTCAGCCTAAACTCGTTAGTTGTCAGGGATACACTATCGAAAGGCTTAAATCCAAATTGGCTCGACTATGACCAAGAAAGATTTACTTCGCAACGAAATTTTTACGGTGGAAAATATTCTTTCACCTACGGAATGTGCTGAGTATATTGCTTTAACCGAAAACCTTGGCTATACAGATGCTCCCATTACTACCAGCCGAGGTTTTGAAATACGCCCCGATATTCGCAATAATCAGCGCGTTATCCTTGATGATCAAGAGCGTGCTTTGCAGCTATGGCAACGTGTATCAAGTTATATCCCAAGTAGTATTGGAAGATGGCGGGCTGTTGGGTTGAATGAGCGTTTTCGTTTCTATCGCTATGATCCAGGTCAGCGGTTTGCACCTCACCATGATGGTTCTTATACACGACCCAATGGCGAACAAAGTTTATTGACTTTCATGATTTATCTCAATGAAGGCTTTCAAGGTGGCGAAACCCGCTTTTTTCTTCCCGAATACTACGGTGATTTATCGAATTTTTTTGTGCTGCCAGTAACAGGTATGGCTTTGTGTTTTGTCCACGAGTTAGCACATGAGGGCGCTGCTGTGATTCAAGGGCGGAAGTATGTCTTGCGATCAGATGTAATGTACAGTAGATACTTTTGAAAGTAGAGAAAAAACGTAGCATATATGTAACACTTTATAGAGCCTGGACTTGCATTCTTTAAGTACAGGGTATGATGATAAGAGTAAAGTGATGAAGCTAGGATATATTTTTAACCACATTGTTGCTTAATCTGTAACACTATTGTGATTAATCAAAATTCCGAAAATATCCTGAACACACAAGTAGAACAAGCATCAGGTGAAGGCTATAAATTTAGCTGGTTTGATTGGTTTTGCCTCTGGTATCCTCCAGGCTGGCTAATTTTATTTAATCGCCACTGGCAATATTATCACAGCGATCCCGATGGGTGGAATTGGCTAGAATATGGGTTATTCTTGATTCCTGGCGGATTTTATTTAGCGTTGCTCAGTCGATGGTTGCGGTTGGGTTGTCGTTTACCACGTATAGAAGTTGATGAATTTAATCCCAAATATCAACAAGCTTTTCGTACAGAAGTTTTAGCTTTTATTGTTAAATATTATTTTCAAGGAGAATTGCAAGCAATTGATAATTTGCCACAAACAGGGCCGATGATTGTGGCTATGAATCATGCAGGGATGTGTTTTCCTTGGGACTTTATCAGTTTGAGTTATTTATTAGGTGAAACTCAAGGGTGGGTAGTGCAACCCTTGGCAAATCCAGCATTATTTGAGCATCCTTGGATAGTTTGGTGGCTACCACCCAAATGGTCACAGGTTTTAGGCGGTGTGCCAGCAAAATTAGCTGATTTTGAAGCAGCACTGGCCCAAGGTAAAATTCTTTTATATGCACCAGAAGGTGTACGCGGCCCTGCAAAAGGTTGGAGTCAACGCTATCAACTGCAAAAGTTTGATATCAGCTTTATTCAGTTGAGCGATCGCTATCAAATTCCCATTCTCCCAGTTCTCTGCATCGGTAGCGAATCTTTACATCCTTGGACTGTTAATTTTAAAAAACTGCAACGACTATTCAAATTACCATTCTTGCCTTTATCGCCATTAATGATTGCCTTGATTGTATTTCCCTCAATGGGAGTTTGGGCAATGAAAACTCGATTACGTTACTTTATCCAGCCATTAGAAAAGGATATTTATTCAACTAAAAATCGTACAGCAGCTTATCAACAAGCACAAAAATTTCGAGATAAACTGCAAACTCAGATTAATCAATTGTTAAATAAGTAGGAGGCAGAAGGCTTGTGATGAGCAGGTTTCTCCGTTTGGCATTTATATTTAATTATGTCCACCTACTGACTACAGAGTTAATGCACGTCTTTGAAATTTCATAGCGATCGCTCTAATTTCTATTTTTATTCTGCAACCCCAAAAACGGAGTGGGAGAATAAGGAAATGGCCTGATTCTAACTCCTAATATCATGTCCGGTTAAATAATTATGATTAAATTTCACGCAGAGTCGCAGAGGCGCAGAGAGTTTTTATGAGTTTTTATCATAACTAATTAGGCGGACATGATATAACTCCTAACTCCTAACTCCTAACTCCTAACCTAATTTCCTCAAGCAATCACAGGCGTCACTGTCACTACTTTCTCAGCATCATCCACCGTTATTTTTGCTAGTCCAAACTGCTCAATTACTGCTGCGTTTGTCGTCAAATGCGTACTCACCTCTGCTACCCGATACTGACTTTTCTGTGATGCTAAAGTAGCTGGCAATAACAACTGATCTGCTAGGTGTTCATCTACTGGTGCGCCAGTTTGATGAAACTTCAGCAGTTGTTCACAGGCAATTTCTGCCACTTTTTCTGATGACAACCGCAAACGCCCGAACCCACCAAAACCAGTTAAACTATTTTCATATTCCGCAGTTAAAAAAATACCTGCTCCTGGTGCTATACCCTTTTCTCGCAAAGCTTTTACAGATGCTTTTAATCCTGCTTCCTTTAACAAATTCTCAGCACGATTCGCCATGCGTTGGGGAATATGGGCAGGAAGTTCTGTAGCTACGGCCAAACCCCGCACCTGCTTTAAATCTCCGCGTTCTAGTAAGTTGATACTACTGAGTTTAGTACCACCACTCACCTGCATCTTTACCTCTCCCCCGCCTTGGGGATACCACCCCCAAGCACCTAACTTCACTTCTGCTTCTACCCCCATTCGCCGTAGCATCGATAGATAAACTTGCTCAATGTATGTCATTGTCGGGCTAAAAATAACATGAGTTCCACCCCGTAGCGTGACCTGAGAATCTCCAGGTGCAAGGGCTAAAGGCAAAAGAATTGTTTGTAACACCAGCGCAATTGCACCGGCGGAACCACCTTGTTGCACTTCCCTGACATCAAAGGTATAGATTCCTGGTTGTACAGCAGTACCAGGAATGAATTCCAGCATCATTGAACCCAAAGCATCACCACGCAGTTGGGCATTACAAATTCTCGCCGCAGCGCGAACTGCTGTTAAATGTTGTGCTGCTAATCCTGGCTTTTTGCGTCCAGCGCGAATGCCTGCAATATGTATCGGTTCGCCAGTGATGGCGGCTAAACTTAAAGAACTGCGGAGAACTTGTCCCCCTCCCTCTCCGTAAGAACCGTCGATTTCAATCATGAGCGATTTTACATGGTCGGGCCACTTGCGTGTAAGGTTTCCCCATTGAACAAAGTGGCGTGATTTTGGGTTTTCCCTACGGCTGTAGAAATCAAAGTGCAGATTTGAAATCCCTGGTTAATGGATTTCCTTGCATTACTAATTTTTAGTTTTTAATTTTTAATTGGATGACCTGACTTTTACCAGGATTCATCAATCCGTAGGAATCACTATTTCTTTAAATTTTAACTGCTTAAGGTCGATTTCTTTTCTGTTGCTCTCTTTAATTAGTTGCAGAAGTTATGCCAACTGGGGGAGGCCCAGGAACAAGTGTCACCGGGAAGACTGGCATTTTCCCCACCAAGGTGACTACAATCTTCATAGCATAGCTAGGCAAGAGTGTCACCTGTTCCCGTACTCCACAAGAAAATCGTTAGGTTAAAGCGTTGGAAAGCTTTTTGCGAAGCGCTTGCCATCTTATCGATACGGCTATAAGCTCTTGTGCAAAATGAACCTCAACTTTCCAGCTGTTATCAAAGTAGATTTTATGTTAGCTGCTCTTGGCTTTTCGCTTTTGAGCAACTTCAGTATCAGGACTGGTACTGCTAACTGGCTCCTCAGTCCCCAACAATTGATGTATTTCACTTAAGGAACTGGGTTGAGCTATAGGCTCCTCCAATGACTCGCTCACATACTCAATTAGGTCTTCTACTTGGCAATTCAAGGCTTTACAAAACCTAACTATTCTTTCAATATGGTCTGTCCCAGTCCTGCCGCTTTCCCAGTTTTGGATAGTGCTTTCAGTCACGCCGACAAGACGCGACAATTCCAGCTGGGTTAGCCCTGCTTTCTCACGAAGCAAAGCGATCCTTGGTTTTGGCTTATGTTTCACAGCTACAGCACTTTTATCTTAATCTTATAGTCGTAGATCCTAGCACCAAAAAAAACCAGGGCCCAGAAAATCACTAAAAAAACTTTTGCCTAACTTTTTCATTTTACTGAGTACTGAGTGGTGAGAAGCCACTTCATCTACAACACTTAGCACTCAGTAGTTTGCTACAGCTCCTTCATACCTGTAAAATCCCACCCCTAAAAGGAGTGGGATGAGTTTAACCAAGCTCTCTCGGTTGATCATTGCAACAAAGCGATCGCATCCTGTTTCAGGAGATAACAAGTTTCAAAACACAAGATTAAACTATTCCTGGGCCTCTACCACGCTTGTCACCTTGCTCTGTCAATTCACCTTGCTTGTCTTCATTGGCTTCTACAAGTTCCTCAATCCGGTTTTCAGTATCCTCTGACGCTTCTTGTCGCGCATCACCTGGAACTTCATAGTACATTTCCGGTTCAACTGCGTAGTTGTTCAACAAACCTTCTTTGTCTACCGTGTAGCCATCTGTAGTGTGTATACTTCCTGCATCTGTTTGGTCATCAGTACGGGCATTAGCCTCTCTTTGTTCTGTAGGCAGTGTTTTATATAAGTCTCCTTCTCTTTCTTTGCGAGCAGCAGTTTCAGCAGGTACAATGCCTCTATCATATGTATCTACTTCAGCTCGTTCGGATGAATCTACACCTTTTTTAAATTCTTGATTAGCCATAAATAATGTCCTCGTTAAAGAATCGTTGATAACTTTAAAAATTAGATTAGGCTGTTTTTACTGACCATTAAACTATCTTGAGAAGTGATTTAAAGACAAAAAATCACTATTTATTTCTGCCTTCCGGTATAATTATTATCAACTTTTGATAATGCATAATGTGTATAAATTATCTATAGATATTAATACAATCATTATTTTGATTTATATAGCAATAATTAGCTAAATCATATCTAAATTGTATATAGCGTTTGCTAATCACATGAGGTATGTCAGAGCAAACTCCTCGCTTGCGGGGAACTCGGAGCTACCTCTGGGGATTAGGGGCAAGAGTTGGGGGCAGTGGGGTTCTTGTACCTCACTCAACTGAGAACTGCTATAATCACTTATCTAATCTTATGCAGAAGCAAGCTATGCATGGAGAACTTGGAAACCCCACGAATGTAGGAATGAGCCACTGCGTTGCAGAGGTTTCTTCGTTGAGTGCAAGTGATGTTGAAGATTAGGAACTGGGTATTGGGTTTAAACCAGAAAAATTATGGAATTTGCTTTAAACCCATCCCAAATTTTGGAATAATTTCTCAGTGACCAGTACTCAGTCCCTTTTATATTTAGTCGCCTACAATTTGTTGTTTGAGTGATTGTATTTCCTTGGCTAGTTCTTGGCGAGTTGAATATTTGATCAGATAGCGGAAAACAAACCAGGTTGCATAAATAATTCCAATCAACTCAAAAATCGGCTCTAACAAGGGAATATCATTGATTGCATCGAGTATTGTCAGCACTATTTTCCCTGTAACTATTGCCGCCAAAATTAAAACGACATTTGTCAAAGCCTGCTTGTAATTATCAAAAAAGTTACCTATATATTCAGGTAGTTGCTCTAGAAATTCGGAAGTTTTTCTGGCAACTCGCTGCCATTGAGCTTCAGGTTCATTAACTGGCGGTAACTTGGGCAAATTTTGATTTGCTGGGCTGTCTAGTAATAGCACACCTTCTGGTGAGGTGGTATTCGAGGATTCTAGTTGCTGTTGTTCGGTTTCCATAGTTTTGTAATTTGGCAATTACAGCCTTTTGTTAATTGAACTGACATTAATAAACATACTTATGATAAATATAATACAATACAGTTCAATTAAGAAGAATGGTAATTTTCAAAGTTACTTATGCGAGAAAGGTTTCTCGACTTGAGTAAAGTGGCTTTTGAGCGTAACCCAATCAGACCAAGTTGTGCAATTGTTGGGTTTTGTTCCTCAAACTTCACTAGCTTTCAACTTAGAAATCTATCTCCAGCTTTAGTTTGACAAGCTACGCCATTTTTAATTTATACTCTTAATTGAACTGTATTGAAATATGAGATTTTTTAAAGTTTTAGATTTCAGATTGTAGGATTTAATCTCAAATCCCAAATCTAAAATCTAAAATTATCTATTCAGAGATTTTGCTGTTCAACCGTTTTATTGTTTAGGTTGAGCAACTGTTGCTTTAACTTCTACTTTTTTCACACCTTTAATTTCCTTAGCTAAAGGTTCAATTTTAGCCAACTGCTGCTGATTACCTACAGTTCCTCCTACTGTAACAGTTCCATTTTCTGCTGCTTTAACTGTTAGCGCGCTATTGGGTATGTTAGCTTCCAATTTAGATCTTACTTCGCTTGCTAAGTCACCTGTGGCTCTGTTTGTCTCGTCACCTGCAACTTTATTCCGTTCTTCACGAGCGCGAATATCTTCATTTAATTGTCTTCTACGGAGTAAACTTTGAGCATCTTGTTGAGCAGCTTCTGTTGCTTTTACATCTGGTGTTTGTGCAGCTTCATTAGGATTATTAGGTGCAGATTCACTTGTTTTAGAAGGGTTTTGACAAGCTACAGCACCAAAAACTAAAAGAAAACTAATTAAGAAAGGAGTTAGCTTTTGCATATTTTTAATTATTGATAGAAACGTGAAAGTTTGAGAATTTGTGTGTTGCATATTTTGGGGATGAATCTGTAACTCGGCGTTATATTTTGCTGAGGCAAGATATTTAATGCCACAAGGTCATCCCTAAATTTTGCAACGTTGAATTTGTTGATGTTTGAGGCTATGGCAATGAGCAAGTTTTGGTGTGCTTGCTCTTTGCACAGATGTGTATTAGTTAAAACTAACTGGCGTTAGATTTTTGCATCTCGGTGGTCAATAATCACGACTGAGGGGTCATCACGATCGCTTGTTACAGAGTAAGATGGGGAAGAGCGATCGCTAACTCGGTCAAAATTATGGTGATGCTCTCTATCTAAATCGGGAGCGTCATAGATACCATATTCTTCAATACCTCGCCGTCTGAGAATTGCTTCGGCGTGGTTGATTTCGGTTTCTGTACCATCTACTATGACTATATAATCGCCTTTATTAAAGCGATCATTATATACTCGCGCCCGGTCTTCGGGAATACCTAAACCAACGAGTGCGCCAACAATACCGCCAGCTGCTGCACCGATAGCACCACCAGCTATAGTCGTGGCTATGGTCGTTGCTACTGCACCGCCTGCAATTATTGGCCCTATTCCTGGAATTGCTAAAGCACCAAGACCAACTAATAAGCCTCCTAAACCGCCTAGTGCGCCACCTGTAGCAGCTCCGGCTTTTGCTCCTTCATCTGCTTTATTGCCCACACCGGCGTTATGATGACCATTTGTATCTTTGCCTAGAAGCGAAACTTTGGTCATGGGAAAACCAGCATCTCTAAGTTCAGTTAGTGCTGCTTCTGCATCCCGGTGATGAGAAAATACACCAATTGCCCGTCTCTTTCTTTGCAAACCGACATTGGTATTGGTAGTATCGATAGTACTGGTGCGATCGCTTGGGCTATAAATTTCCCAATGTTGAATTCCATGCCGACTCAAAATCGCCGCAGCCCGTTGGATATCAACATCTGTACCACTGACGCTGACAATGTAGTCGCCTTGATTAATCCGCTCATTATAGAAGTGAGTGCGGGGATCTGGTAGTCCTATTCTAATAGGATCAAAGCGATTGCTAACATTAACACCTACCAAAGATTCACGATGTAAAGGCTCTCTATGAATTAAAGAAATTTGGCTCAAAGGAAAGCCTGCATTTCGCAAGTCTTTAATTGCTGCTTCTGCATCTTCCAGGTGAGAAAAATAACCTATAGCATGTTTGTTATAAGTAACATCTCGATGGGCAACATCGGCAGTTGCATAGTCAGTAGTGGGATGGTCATAAACCCCAAACTCTTCAACACGGTGTCTCTTGAAAATTGCTTCTATTGTAGCAATTTCCGCATCTGTACCATCTATAATTACTAAATAGTGGCCTCGTTCAACTCTTTCGTTATAAACTCTGGCTCGCTCTTCAGGTATTCCTAAACCAATTAATGCTCCAATTAAACTACCCGCTGCTGCACCAATACCAGCACCAGCGATAGTTGTAGCGAGGGTAGTTGCTGTTGCTCCTGCAAGCATAATTGGCCCTATACCTGGAATTGCTAAGGTGCCAAGACCAACTAATAAGCCAGTTAAACCACCTAAAACACCGCCAGTAACCGCCCCTGTTGCTGCACCTTCATCAGACTTATCACCGACTCGTTCTTGCACTGGAGTACCAGCAATATCGTCTCTGCGGTCTGCATCCTTAGCAATAACAGAAACTCTGTCCATTGAAAAGCCAGAATTTTTTAATTCATGCAGTGCTTGTTCAACGTCTGTGCGATTAGAAAATACACCTATAGCACGTCTTCTTACACTTATTACCATATAACTCCTCCTACAATAACATAATGTTTTAAGTGCATTATTACTATTGATGGCACTACATTTAATTAACACTAATTTTTCTAAAAAAAACATCAATCTCTTGGGAGAAGTTTTATCTCTATCATTAGATATAGGGAAAGATATTAGCTATCTAAATTAAGTTTTAGCCGATATATTATATAATTTGCAAATCATAGATATCACATTTATAAATGTACTCTTTTATATATTTTATTTACATAAATAACTAGCAACAAATAAATATATTAGCTAATATTTACACCTCTAAAAGTGAGGAATAAAACTCTTGAATATTCATCTTGAGAGAGCTTTACTATTAGCTTAAACAGAACTTACACAAAGGTAACGTATTTTGCTTATGTGAGTGTAGCAAAGCAATCCTAGTCTTGAGGAGATTGCTTTGCTACACTCTATTCCACTCATAATGACCAATCATTGCTGCGTAAGTTCTATTAATGTGAGTTCGATAAGCGCTGTTTTGACCTCTCCCCCAACCCCTCTCCTACGAGGAGAGGAGAGTAAAACCGTGATTTTTTCGTTTCTCCTCCCTTGCCTAAAAGAAGAGTAAGACCGGGAGGGAGAGATTCATCTAACTCAAGTTAGTTCCTATTAAAAATAAATTTCTAGGTTGTTTTTGCAACTCTTGCAAAATTTAAGTATAAAAAAGATTAATTAGGTAATAGAATGAGCTACCACATGAACTTCTGTGCAGCTACAGAGAGTTCATAAAATAAACTGCACAGGCAATTTTTATCTTTATTCTGTTTTTTGTACAATGGTATTTTTTATTTTAAAATTACCAAAAATTATCATTTTTATTATAATTTAGTATTATTTATTTTACTGAAATTATACCTTAAGTAGCATATAAGCTACCTAATTAGTAAGGGGAAAACATTACTTATATTATATAGAGTTATGACTAAAGAGGGTGTAAGACAAGATAATTCTATATTTAGACTGAGAGATAAGACATTTCTTACAGAAATGGTTATTTCATGCATTAATCGACAGGAAGAAAATACTATGTTTCATAGTTTTGAACCTATGTTGGGATGGAGTTGCTTAACTTTTGTCATAGCACCCATCAACTCAGTGCAAAATGTTCTCAATCCAGAAGAAGGAACTCTTGTTTTTTCTAGTTCTAAATTTTTAGTGGCACTATTAGCTGGGACTTTGATGGCATTTGCTTTTCAATTTCTATTGACTAACTTTTCAGTTGCTGTTGGAATCTCATCCTTGGGAAGAGACTCTGATGACTATGAGTCAGAAAGTTGGGGTCATAAAATTCGTGAAATTGAAGGGAAAGTTGGTATTTGGGCAATAATCACCGCAAGTATTGCGTTATTCAGTGCTTCTTTTTTAGCAGTAAAACTGACTGTAATTGAAAGTGCTATTCTAGGAGCAATTATCGGTGTAGTCATTTGGTCTACCTACTTTTCATTAGTAGTTTGGTTGGGTTCATCAGCAGCAGGTTCCTTAATTAGTTCTATCATTAGTACTGCTAGTTCAGGATGGCAAACCTTGATGGGTAATGCAACTGATACCATCAGGACTAATACTATCAAAAGAGAGATTGTTTCTACTGCTGAAGAAGTAACAGCCGCAGTTCGCCGCGAGTTAACTTCAGGTTTTGACCCTGAAAGTATTGCTAATAAGTTACAAAATTCCTTGGCTTCTGTACAAATACCTCAGTTAAACTTAGAGGAAATTCGCCATCAATTTGATCAGATATTGAGCGATGTAGATTTACAAGCGATCACTAACAGCAATCTACTACAAAATATTAATCGCCAGACATTTGTTGATTTAGTCAGTAATCGGACAAATTTATCAAAAGAAAATATCAATCAAATTGCTGAGCAACTAGAAAATGCTTGGAAACAAGCTTCATCTCGCACAAATCCGACTGAACAAGTAATTAATTTATTGAAATCTGCCACTCCTGAAGAGTTGAAATCAGAAAATTTAGGTGAAAGGCTGCAACAATTGGTAGGAACCAGAACAAATGGTAATGGCAGTAATGGTGGTAGAAATGGTGTGATTAAGCAAGCCATGCAATATGGCTTGAGTGCTGCTGTTCCAGCAGTGCTAGATAGAGTCAATCTCTCAGATATTGATGTGGGTAAAATCACGACTCAACTACAAAAGTTGAAACAAAACGTTCAAGACATAGATGTCGATAAAATTACCCACGAATTGCAAAAGTTCACAGATAAAACTGCTGAACAAATATCTCAAAGATTGCCAAAGCCAACATCTAATATCAAAAAAGATGTAGAAGACTACATCCTGAATTCTTTTCCTTGGCATTTCAATCGCATTTCACTTAAAGATGAATTCCAAGAAGTCATTTATGATCAAAATGCAGACCCTGCAACCATCAGACAAGAATTACAAAAAATTAATCAAGATGATTTTGTCAACTTGCTAACCCAGCGAGGTGATATTAGCGAAGTTAGGGTACAGGAAATTGCCCAACAAATGGAAAGCGTCCGTCAAGAAGTTTTAGAACTTGTGCAACAGACTGAAGCACGAGAAAAAGGTCAAGACTTCCGCGTTCGCATCGAAAATTATTTGCGTTCTACAGGAAAAGAAGAACTCAAACCAGAAGCAATTGAGCAAAACTTTACTAGATTGCTAGAAGATCCAGAAGCTAGTTTTGAAGATTTACAAGCTCGTTTCTCAGAAATTGACCGCGATACTTTTATACAATTGCTTCAGCAACGTCAAGACTTTAATGAAGAAGAAGCTCATAATATTGTTAGTCAAATCGAACGCACCCGCGATAACGTCTTGAATCGTGCTAGAGAACTGCAAGAACAAGCAACAACTAAAGCCAATGAACTACGGCAAAGGGTTGAAGAATACCTACGCAATACTAATAAGGAAGAATTGAATCCTGAAGGTATCAAGCATGATTTTAGAACTTTACTAGAAGACCCGCAAGTAGGAATTAGTTTGTTGCGATCGCGCCTCTCACAATTTGATCGTGATACATTTGTACAACTCCTCTCTCAGCGTCAAGATTTGAGCGAAGAGCAAGTAAATCAAATCCTAGATACTTTAGAATCAGTACGAGATAGTATTTTACAAGCACCGCAAGCAGTAGCACAACGGGCAAAACAACAGTACGAACAAACCACAACAGCCTTAGCTGAATATCTCCGCAAAACCAACTTAGAAGAACTCAACCCGGAAGGTATTAGACGAGATTTAGAAACATTACTGGCTAAACCGCAAGAAGGTGCTGCTGCATTGCGCGATCGCTTGTCGCAAGTTGATCGAGAAACTTTGGTCAAATTGCTCAGCCAACGCCAAGACTTGAGCGAAGAACAAGTTAATCAGATCATTGACCGGGTACAAGAAGCCATTAATAATATTATCAGAGCGCCGCGACGTTTAGCAAGCCGTACCGCTGAACGAGTTGCAGACTTTCAAGCCAATCTCGAAGACTACCTGCGTCATACCAATAAAGAAGAACTCAACCCAGAAGGTATTAAGCGCGATTTGCAATTGCTGTTCCAAGATCCACGTACAGGAATTGCAAGTTTAGGCGATCGCGTTTCTCAATTCGACCGTTCTACACTTGTAGCGTTGCTATCTCAAAGAGGCGACATTTCCGAAGAAGAAGCCAACCGCATAGTGGATCAAATTGAGTCTGTGCGTAACTCTGTAGTTGAGCAATACCAACAGATTCAGCAAAGAGTACAATCTGTGATTGATGGAATTTTTGCTAGAATTCGCAACTATCTTAATTCTCTGGATCGTCCAGAACTGAAATACGAGAATCTCAAAGAAGACTTTGCCAAATTGTTTGACGATCCCCAAGCTGGATTTGAAGCATTGCGCGATCGCCTCAGTCAATTTGATCGTAACACCTTAGTTGCTATCCTCAGTTCTCGTGAGGATATTTCCCAGGAAGATGCTAACCGTATTATCAACCAAATAGAAGCAGCGCGCGATAGCGTACTGCACAGAGCCGAACGCATCCAGCAAGAAGCGCAAAAACGCCTCAAAGGTATCCAACAGCAAGCTCAAAAGCAAGCTGAAGAAACCAAGAAAACCGTGGCCCGTGCTGCTTGGTGGCTATTTGGTACAGCTTTCACATCCTTGTTAGCCAGTGCTATTGCTGGAGCGATCGCTGTTAAAGACATAGCTTGGCCTGGATAACTTCTCTCTTTTATTCGGGAATTTCTCATAGTAAATACAAGTGACATTCAATCTCAACGATTGAATGTCACTTTGTTTTGACCATACCACTTTTTAGGTTTTAGATTTATTCCTAGGTAGTTTTTGGGACTAGTGCCAAATTTAAGATTTTGGATTATTTTTTCAGTTTTAGCAAGACTACTACTATACCTGCTATCAAATCCTTCATCTCAAATTCAAAAATAATTTATTTTTGTAAACTGTACTTAGGTATTTATCAATACATGTGATAAATATCACTTATATTATAAATTAACGTCACTGACTGTTTAGTCGGTTAACACTTAAAATTTCTATATAAATTATACAAAAATTAATTTAACTCAATAATGGGCAGTTTGGGGAGTACTATGAAGGTCGACAAACTTATACAAGCAGCTATTGTAACTTTTGCTCTTAGCGTATTTACAGGCATAAATAGGTCTTTTTCAAGCCAAATAACCAGTAAAACCGACTTGAACAACGAAATAGTCTTAAATTTAAATCAGGTACAAAAGTAATATATACAACTACAGTGGGCAAAATATCCAGATTACTCATATCATAGGCTGGAGTATAAATCTATTAGCCAAATTTAAATATTGAGTAAAATATTTTGCCAAACTGAGTATGAAAAGCCAAATTTTAGCCATAGCTACATTTTTAACCACAATCAACCTAACAGCGATCGCTCAAGCAGCAAATTTTGAACAAGTTAGACAATTATTGGCAACCAAAGAATGTCAAAACTGCGACCTGACAGGTGCAGGTTTAGTGATGGCTGATTTATCTGGAGCGAATTTAAGCGGTGCTAATCTTACAGGTGCTAACCTCAGCCGTGCTAACTTGAGTGGTGCTGATTTGAGGGGAGCGAATTTAAGCGGTGCTAGTTTATTTGGGGTTAACCTCAGCGAAGCTAAGTTAAGTGGTGCAAATCTAGCTGGTGCTGATTTGAGAAACACCTATTTAGTCAATGCAGAATTTAATAGTGTTTACCTCAACGGTGCTAATTTGCAAGGTGCAGTTGGTATCCCATTGCAAATTGCTCAACCAGAGGAATTCTACGCTTGGGGTGTAGCCGAAGCGGAAAAAGGTAACCACCAGCAAGCAATTAACTATTTTAATCAAGCGATCGCAGCTAGACCCGAATACGCAGGTGCTTACTTAGCTCGTGGTGTTGCTTATTATCAAATCTTTGACCGCCAACGTGCATTTCAAGACGCTCAAATCGCTGAAAAACTGTTTACAACCCAAAAAAATGACCCTGGAATGCAAATGGCACAGGCTTTTATGAAAGAATTACAAACACCCTACACAGAGAAAGTCAGTACTGGAAAGCCTAGTTTTTTCAACTTTTTAGGAAGTCTCGGTTCAGTCTTGCTGCAATTTTTACCCTTTTAAAATCAATTTTTATAGATACCAACTTTGCAGGTATTGCACAAAAATTTTAGGAGCTAAAGTTGTTGTTTCGGATATTGCGTTTGTGTATCATGGGATATATCATATTATTATCACTAAATTAACCAAAGTCCACCATGAAGACCATCATATCTGGGCAAAACCTGCCTGTAGAGTCAGTGATGGCTCAAGAAAATGAAACATCCTCCATCAAGCACCTAGAAAAAATTCTCCAACTTGAAGGCTCTTTAGCAAAATTAGTAGGAAACGGCGAAGAAATTACTATTCCTGAATCGGTTTATCAAGTGTTGCGTCAAGCTGTTCATGCAATGGCATCAGGTAAAGTAATATCTATAGTCATCCAAGAGCGAGAACTAACGACACAACAAGCTGCTGAAATGCTCAACGTTTCACGCCCCTACCTGATTAAGTTATTAGAACAAGGTGAAATTCCTTACATTAGGGTAGGAACACATCGACGTGTTCGTTTTGAGGATTTAATGAAATACAAACAACAGCGGGATAATAAGCGTAGGAAGGGATTGAAGGAATTGACTGAGTTTCTTCAAGATGAAGGGTTCTACGATGAGGATAGTAGCAAATTAGATCAGTAAAATGGCTTCTATCTCTGTTGTTTTGGACTCCTGCGTGATCTTTCCTATGCTTTTGTGCGATACCCTGTTGCGTGCTGCTGAGGTAGAACCATACCAAATTTATTTTTCACAAGAAATTCTAGAAGGTGCTACTCGCAACCTTGTAAAGAAGGGAAGGATGACAGAGGACAAAGCAGCACGCTTTCAAGAAATGCTTACAGCGTTTTTCAATTGAATAGACACCAAATTTAGTAAACTGAAGGAGCAGCAAAAATACTCATAGTTATGCCGGCTCCCTACTCAACAGATTTACGCCAACGTGTGATAAATGCTTATGAATCCAAACAAGGGTCGCAACGCCAATTGGCTGAACGCTTTCAAGTGAGTGTATCCTTCATTAAAAGGTTAATTCGTCGCTATCGAGACACGGGACAGGTGACATCTTTGCCTCATGGAGGAGGTGCGATCGCTAAAATCAGGAATAGTAGTTTGGCAGTAATTGAGCAGTTAGTTGATGAGCAACCAGATGCAATACTTGAAGAATTATGCTCTGGTTTTGCAGCCAAAAGTGGTGTCGAAGTCAGTGTTACGACTATGCATCGAGCAGTTCAAAGGTTGAAGTTGACCACTAAAAAAAACACTATATGCTAGCGAGCAAGACAGTTCACGAGTCAATCAAATGCGCTTTGATTATCGAGATTGGGTTTTAGGTATAGACCCACATAATTTGGTATTTGTAGATGAATCCGGTTTGAGGTTGGGAATGACACGACTGTACGGTCGTGCAAAAATTGGTGAGCGATTGCATGATTCATGTCCTCGCAATCGAGGACAAAATATATCTTTCATCGGAGCTTTAAGTTTGGATGGGCTGATTGCCACTATGAGTATTTCAGGTAGTGTCAATACCGATGTGTTTGTAACTTATGTGCAACAGATTCTAGCACCACAGTTATGGGCTGGAGCAATTGTTGTCATGGATAATTTATCAGTACATACTGCTGCGGTGATTCGAGACTCAATTGAAGCAGTTGGTGCACGTCTTGTCTTTTTGCCTCCTTACTCACCTGATTTATCTCCAATTGAATTATGCTGGTCAAAACTGAAGCAGTGTTTACGAGCAGCAAAAGTTACAACCCATGAGGCACTAAATCACGTTTTAACTCAGATTGTGAATGAACACATCTCCTCTGATGATGCTTGGGGTTGGTTTGCTCACTGTGGTCTATTCATCTGAAAACTGCTGTAAGACACACTTTCCTGAAGCAATGGTGGAAGTACCACAACATATAGTTGCAGCTATGACAAATGATCCAGACGATCGCCATGTTGTCGCTGCTGCTATAGTTGCTAAGGCACAAATCATTGTTACTTCTAATTTGAAAGACTTTTCAGCAGAAGCTTTAGAACCTTGGGGTATTGAGGCTTGGCATCCAGATGATTTTTTGTTGGAGCTTGATAATCAATTTCCCAGAAAAATGATTCAAGTAATTCGGCAACAATCAGAGGATCTTCAGAATCCCCCGCTAACGGTTGCTGAGTTGCTTGACAAGTTAGAAAAAAATAATAAAGTCAAGAAATTTACTGCTAACATTCGCTTACATAATATATTCTGAAGCTATAGTAGAAACTGCCAAAAAAGCCTTGAGTAAGTTAGGTAAGGCAGCACCAGAAGGTGGTCGATACTTGGAGGGTAGACGATATCGACTCTGGCAAAATCAGAAAATTATTACAATTAGTTCTAAGGATAAGCGAGGAGAGATTCTGCGGTTTGAGAATGGGCAGATCCAGGGAAATCTTTCATCAGCGGATGTTGAGGCGTTCCAAATCTTTGAACAAAACTTAGAACAAGAATTAGAACAAGCTAAAATACAAAAATCTCAAACTTTATAGCCTAACGTTGACCGCTAATGTTACATCTAATATCGTTGAGCGGTGAAAAATCAACGTGAAAGCACAGGTATTTAGAGGCGTAAATCAACTGTCTTACGAAGAGATCCCAGTCCCAACTCTGGAACCAGATGAAGTGCTGGTACAGGTGCGGGTTGTGGGGTTGTGTCAATCAGATATTAAAAAAATCCGTTATCCTCTGTATGAGCCACCGCGGATATTTGGACATGAAACGGCTGGAACTATTGCCGCAGTGGGTTCTGAGGTGAAGAATTGGCAAGTAGGACAACGAGTGGCGGTGATGCATCACATTCCTTGTATGCGTTGCGCCTACTGTTTAAATGACAATTTCTCGATGTGCGATGTCTATAAAAATATCTCGACCACAGCCGGATTTAATGCCAGTGGTGGCGGTTTTGCTGAGTATGTCAAAGTTCCCGGACATATTGTGCAGAATGGTGGGTTAATTCCTATTCCCGACTATATCAGTTTTGAAGAAGCGAGTTTTGTAGAACCGACTAATTGCTGTCTCAAAGCAGTAAAAAAAGCTCAAATTGCCCCAGGACAAACTGTTTTAGTGACAGGAGCAGGGCCAATTGGATTAATGTTTGTCATGTTGGTAAAGTATTTCGGAGCCAAAGCGATCGCTACCGACTTACTGCCCTCTAGAATTGAAAAAGCTTTAAATGTTGGTGCAGAGGCGGCTTTTGATGCTCGTGACCCTGATTTAGCTCAGAAAATTCATGCTCTCACCGACGGTATGGGTGTTGATGTCACCTTGCTAGCAGTTCCTAGCGAGAAAGCTTTCACTCAAGCACTTGACTGTACTCGCAAAGGCGGTAAGATTCTGTTTTTCGCAGAATTTCCCGATGAATTAGAAATCCCAATCAATCCGAATATTCTCTATCGTCGAGAAATCGACTTAATGGGTAGTTACAGTTCATCCTATCGCCTTCAGCATCTATCCGCCGATATTGTATTTAATCAGCGTATTGATGTCCAAGCATTGATTAGCGATCGCTATCCATTACAAGATTTATCACAAGCCGTAGAACAAGCGATCGCTCCCACGCCGGATACCTACAAGATTTTAATTTATCCCCAGTGAGGGGATGAGGGGGATGAGGAGAAATGATCTAAAAATTATCTCCCCACCTCCCCATCTCCCCAC
>NZ_JAECZC010000098.1 GCF_016056305.1 Amazonocrinis nigriterrae CENA67
TACAGTAACGCTGCTTTTTCCACGGGCGCAATTCGTTTTTTTGAGTGTACATCGCACAGTCTCACGACCTATTTGCGTGACGATACTTCGCGCTTTGAGTTCGTCTACTAATAACTTCATCGTCCAACGAGTCCTACCATCCGGCGGTGGTGAACAGCATATAGCTATCAGATGCGCCTGTTTTTCTCCATCTAATTTCTGTGGCACGGGTGGTGTCTGACGCGGCTTGCGGTTGAGGGCTGCTTGTTCTCCTTGCTCTAAAAATGATGAGCGGATGCGGGCAACGCTATTACGATGTAATCCTAGTGCTGCCCCTATCTGCTGGTCATTCCAGCGTTGCTGCCCATATTCACCCTCATCCGACATGATCAGTACACGTGCGTGCAGAATTTTTTTCACTGGTGCATGACCATTACGGCTGAGCGCTTCCAAGTGTTGTCTTTGTTCTGCACTTAAGCGAATCTTGTTTGTTCGTCCACGTCCCATTTTCTTTGTCTGTTTCTGCTACATCTAATGCACTATTTTAGCCCGGTCGCGCTAGTACCAGCATAACCGGACTAATTTAGTGCAATCAACAAATTAGATTATGTTTATCAAATCTGATTTCTCATCAATTTTTAATACACTATTTTAGCCTTGCCAAGCCAGTATAAAGTGGTAAATTTTTTGCCCCTTCATCAAAACTAGCTACTGTGAATAAACCCAAAATAGTTGCAGGTTCAGGAACAGAAGCAGCTTTCATATTAAATCTAAATCTAGTTAACGTTGCTCCAGAAAAAGCCGTCAGTAAATTATCTATGACTGCAAATCTAGTCATTGGAAAAACTCCTGTAAACCGATTCAGCTTAATAATGGACTTACGTAAATGTGAGATTCAAGAACTAAGCAGCACGCTACAGCAAAACGATCGCCTGTTAAAACCTCTGCTATAGGCAAGCGCTCGCTCTGCCGATCAATACTCACTAACAGCGAAGCGACACAGATGAATTAAATTGCTAATCTCTTTTACGTATTTGATTGTCGTAGGGATAGTTAGGCTTTTTTTCGTAAATCCAAGAGTTAATATCGCTGAAAAAACGAGTATTCTCAATAACTAATTCTTTAACTTCATCATAAATTTAAACTAGAGATTTTAGCAATAATTATCAAAATAGGACTACAGTCTAGATATAAAAGGGTTTAACATGCTTAAATGGTTATATCCTTATATAACATTTATGTGAGTTTTATTTTACTAGAAATAATTTAGAGATTTTTTTATTAAAAGAGATAAAAAAAGGTGGGCAATGCCCACCTTGATGCCTTGGCTCTCTGAATTGAAAATTTACTTACGACCACTCAACCACTTAGCTGCGGCAATACCAATAATGCCGGCTACTATGGGATTGCTGAGAAACTTGAGAATTCCTGGTTGTTCCGCCAGCACCTCGCGGAAGATGTCAGGGTGGTTGTGATAGGCGAAAGACGCAAGTTTGCTCACATCATCAGCATTCATCCGGCTAGCGTGGTGAGTAGATAGACCTAGCTGTTGTTCTAGATGTCGTTCGTCCAATCCTCTGGATTTCAAGTGTTTGAAAAAGGCTCGTGCTACATCATCTCGTTCATTTGGTTTAATTTGAGCGATCGCTTTTTGTAGTTCAGGTTCCATTTGGCTGGTAGGAATCTGTTCCGGATGTAAAGTTCTACCAAATAACTGACGCCTTTGATCTGGGGTTGTGCGTTGGGCAAAATCGTCAAATGTCTCATATTGAGTACTAGAATCGGCTGGTATATCACCTAGGGATTCAACATTTCCCTCAGCCAAATCTTTCATTATTTCCCGTCTGTATTGTTCGCTGCTTGTCACTTTACTTATCTCCTTATCTATGTCAGTCAGATTTTTCGATCACCTGACTATCGCTATATTCAATTCCACTTTGACTGCTGAAGTAACTTTATACTTCATACTCTAAGCTTGAGTTGACATTACGAATTCAGCTATTAAGTGTACTGAATTTGATTACTTTGAACGTCATATTTAGCAGTCAAAATCAATTTTTTATCAGGGCCGTAAACTAAAACAGTTAAGTCTTGATTGGGAAAGTTTTTACGAAAACCTTGCGCTAATGATTTTGTTAAGGTTTTCACTTCATTAGGACGAACTTGGTTGGAAATCACAACACCTAATTTGTTGTTATCACGCACATATGCGTCCTTAATTAAACCTTTAGATGTTTGCACAACCCAGGTTCCAAAATTTTGTCCTGCGTCGGTGTTACCTCGCTCCAACTCGGAATAAGTTACATTTTGGCCAATTGCTGGTGGAGTAGTTGTGCGCTCGGCTGTCAAAGTATTACCACCACAAGCGGTAGAAACCATTAGTACTACAACTAATATAAAAGCTGTCACAATTTTGCGGATCTGCTGAAGCAGAAACATTTTTTTGCCTCCTCAAATGAAATAGTTATAAATATTCAATGGAATATAGTTAATTCCGTTCAACTGAAACTTTGATTGCCAAATATTTAATTTCAGTCAACAGATAAAATATGACTTTATTTATATGAAACTTTCATCACGAAATCTTTAAATCAACTATCTATGTATTAATCACAAATAAAAGCATCTATGCTTCCTTTCTTTATAAAGAAACCCCTATCTACCTTTAATAAAAGGCTAAGAAAGGGGTTGAGCCGAATCACTTCTTGTTGCAAAATGAGACATTCCCCAGTTATGTCCCTAAAAATTTTGCAATGAATGAGAGAGCAAATGTTTTAATCAATCTTTTTCTTGATGTTGTCTTTTACATCTTCTATACCGTGACGTACTTCGCTTTCAGCTTGTTTAGCTTTGCCTTCAGCTTTATCTTCTGGATCTCCGGTAACATTTCCCAAAGCTTCTTGAGCTTTACCTTCAATATTTTTACCAGCTGCTTTTGCGCGATCTTCTAAACTCATTTTTCTACTCCTATATTTTATAGAAAGTAACTTTCATACAAAGGTTTCAATGGTTTGAATCAACTTTGAAATCCTTTGTTATTACCCCTACAATCTAGCTTAAAGTTTTTGTTCAAGCCTTCTGCCACAAGACATATTAATAATATCTGTAAAAAGTAGGAGAAAATCTGCAATTTAGATATCTCTTTGGAAAGCTTGATATGCTGCTAAATTGCATAGTTATGTGTTAAAACTTGATTTCTGTTTTAAAAATACCGATGATACCAATTTCAATAATCTTTGCAACACATTGATTGAATGTAGGGGCGTACAGCTGTACGCCCCTACTAATGACAAATAATAGTCTTCAATAGTGAATATCTAAGTTCAATACATACACCCTTTAAATAAAAAACCCAGTTTCGCCAAGAAACTGGGTTATTACATATGTGTTGTTTATTTTTTGATCTAATCTAGAAAACCCATTAGATTCGCAGAATCATCTATAATATTTGATGCCACTGGACGGTTACCCATTACAGAATAGCTTTCAGCAATTACCAATGAACTTGAGGCAATTGGACGAATACCTGAAAGGTTGATGCTGTCCACAACTTTGAAGTTGTTGGCCGCTATTGGACGAATTCCCATGACGTTGATTGTCTCGACAACTTGCAAATTGCTAGCAGTGATAGGACGTACTCCAGCAATTGAGACTGTCTCTGCAACTTGCAAGTCACTGCTAGCAATGGGACGTACTCCAGCAATGACGAGTGTTCCACTGCTTTCTTGCACTGGCGCATCAGTACTTTGCTCGATTTGCTCCTTATTTGAGCTAGAACCCTGGTTATTTTCAACTTCCACTGTTGTTTCCCCTTTTAACTTGGCGCGTCTTTGCCGTGGACTGATTGCTTTGCCGGTGCTGCTAATGGCCATAACTAAACACCTTTGTTTTATTAACTGAATTTTACAATAATTAAGGAAAAATGAAGTTTTTCCTATACATGAAAGTTTAACCTTAAATAACCTTGCATAGGTATAAATATCTTCAAAATTCACACATAAGTAAATTAAAATTGTAAAATATTATAAAGTAATGTTGCTCTATATGGGTTTTGCCATCTGCACTCACTGAGTACAGATTGGTATCGTTAACATGAAATAGGGTATTTCCAGCGAAACTGTATGACAGAATTTTGTCTTCAAGCTCCCTTTGAACCCACAGGCGATCAACCACAAGCGATCGCACAACTAACCGCCAGTATCCAAGCAAAGAACCGTTACCAAACTTTACTGGGAGCTACGGGAACAGGCAAGACATTTTCAATAGCAGCAGTAATTGAGAAAGTGGGGAAACCAACCTTAGTGTTGGCGCACAATAAAACCCTGGCTGCACAACTTTGTAACGAGTTGCGAGAGTTCTTTCCCAAAAACGCAGTTGAGTATTTCGTTAGTTATTACGATTATTATCAGCCAGAAGCGTACATTCCAGTTAGCGATACTTATATTGAAAAAACAGCTTCGATTAATGATGAAATAGATATGTTGCGGCATTCAGCGACGCGATCGCTTTTTGAACGCCGTGATGTCATAGTTGTGGCTTCCATTAGCTGCATCTACGGTTTGGGAACTCCCGCAGAATACCTCAAAGCTGCTATCCCCTTGCAAATAGGTATGGAAGTCAATCAACGTCAAGTCTTACGAGATTTGACATCTGTGCAATATAGCCGCAACGATGTAGAAATGGGTCGGGGACGTTTTCGCGTCCGGGGTGATGTGTTAGAAATCGGCCCAGCATACGAAGACCGAATTATTCGTGTAGAATTCTTTGGTGATGAAATTGACGCGATTCGTTATATTGACCCTGTGACTGGTGAAATTCTCAACAGTTTGGAAGCAGTGCATATCTATCCAGCGCGTCACTTCGTCACTCCCGAAGAAAGGTTAGAAGAAGCTTGTAATGACATTGCAGCCGAATTAAAACAGCGAAAAGCAGAATTAGAAGCAGCGGGTAAATTAATAGAAGCACAACGCATAGATCAGCGGACACGCTATGACTTAGAAATGCTGCGGGAGGTGGGTTACTGCAACGGCGTAGAAAACTATTCTCGTCACCTAGCAGGAAGACAAGCAGGAGAACCACCAGAATGTTTAATTGATTATTTCCCTAAAGATTGGCTGTTAGTCATAGATGAATCTCACGTTACCGTGCCACAAATTCGTGGTATGTATAACGGTGATCAAGCTAGAAAGAAAGTTTTAATTGAGCATGGATTTCGCCTTCCAAGTGCTGCTGATAACCGTCCTCTAAAAGCAGAAGAATTCTGGCAAAAGGTGAATCAATGTATTTTCGTTTCGGCTACACCAGGAAATTGGGAATTAGAAGTTTCTGAAGACCATGTTGTTGAGCAAGTAATTAGACCAACTGGTGTAGTTGACCCAGAAATTTTTGTACGTCCCACAGAAGGACAAATTGATGATTTATTAGGAGAAATTAAAGATAGAGTTGACCGCCACGAACGAGTGTTGATTACCACATTAACAAAGCGTATGGCGGAAGATTTAACCGAGTATTTGCAAGACAATAGTATTCGGGTACGGTATTTGCATTCAGAAATTAATTCCATTGAACGCATTGAAATTTTGCAAGATTTGCGCGAGGGAAACTTTGATGTTTTGGTGGGAGTAAACTTATTGCGGGAAGGTTTGGATTTACCGGAAGTTTCCTTAGTGGCAATTATGGATGCAGATAAAGAGGGATTCTTACGGGCTGAGCGTTCCTTAATTCAAACTATTGGTAGAGCAGCGCGTCACGTGAAAGGACAAGCAATTTTATATGCTGATAATCTCACTGATAGCATGATTAAAGCCATTGATGAAACAGATAGAAGGCGTGGAATTCAGATAGCATACAACAAGATGTATGGCATTACACCGCAACCGATTGTTAAAAGGTCGAGTAATGCGATTTTGTCATTCTTAGAAGTATCTCGACGGTTAAATGCAACTGATTTGAAAACCGTCGATGAACATATAGATGAACTGCCATTAGAAGAGATTCCAGGGTTGATTAGTAAGCTAGAAGAACAGATGAGAGAAGCAGCGAAGAAACTCGAATTTGAAGAGGCTGCAAAATTCCGCGATCGCATTAAGCACCTGCGGGATAAAATGCTCGGGCATTAAAATAATTCGTAATTCGTAATTCGTAATTCGTAATTAAGTTTTGATGAAACATGAACTGCAGTAAGAATATGATTTAAAGAGTCTACGGGTGAGAAGGTTAGGCTATGAGCGTCAAAGCTTTGGTGGAACAACCATTAGCTTAGAACCTGATGTAGCAGAAATAACGACTGATTTGTATGAACAAGTGCAGTTTGGAACCGAAGTAACAGAAGCGTAGCCAATAATAAGTACTTAGGCTGCTTCCCGCTATTGATGGCAGCGTTCTTTGGCGTTTATACTGTCTATTTTATGTATTAAAATTTATGCAGATATTGGATACACAAGTTATTTCATATGCATTTAAGGGTGTGTATGATGGACAAGTTAATCAGCAGCTTATTTCGTCTGTCACCGCTAAAGAGTTTCTACTAATTCAAGGATCAGATCGAACAGCAGCTAATTACTATGTTCCATTACCTAGAAGGATGAAAAATTATTCGCCTGAGAAAGATATGGCTTTTCCCAGAATGGATCACCCTTTTTCAAAATGGAACACAGACCAGATCATTTTAGACTTTGGACAGGATTATCCATCAATAATTGAGTTTAGTAACTATGCGATTACAGAGGTTATCAATCTCAAAGCGAAAAATCTCTTTAGAGAAGCCACACGTTTTCTAAATAAAGATCAGAAGAAGCTTATTCTACGTCGATTTCGATTCTTGCTAGATTCTCAAGTCCAGTGTGTTCCCCTTAGTAAAAGTGTTCTTAACCAGGGTATTCATTTATTTTATGAATTTTTGTCTAATTACAATGTAAAATCTGAGATTAAAAATACTATTAATGATGTGCTAATACTGGCTACAGCAATTGATTTGTCAGCCGTGGTGATTACAAAAGACTCTTTACTAAACAGGTTTTCTTCTGAATATTTTGATACAGTGGTGCAAGTTCATAAAGAATTTATTACCATAGATTTTGGAACTAGAAAAGGAACTAATTGCTCTAAAAGCAGAGAAAGCAAAGAATATATTAATAGAGGTTGGAAAGTACGAATGTTAAACTCTACAGGAGCATGGTAGTTAGCATTGCTCTATGCCTTTGTAACAGATGAAAGAATAAACCTACAAGCTATCTGTGCTGTTTGCCCGTCCTCATCCTTAACATAAAAACTCTGCATTAAGTGGCGTAAACTACTATTAAGTCAGCATGGCCACCTGAGCGGGAAGTACAATAGGGGCAATACCTTTGCCCAAGTTATAGCGATGGACGGAACTACTGTAGACAGACAAAAGCTAATTGAAGCAGTCAGCACCCTGCCTGATGAGGCTCTGCCTGAGCTTGCTAGTTTTGTTGACTATCTTCGCTACAAGTCAGTTCAGTTGAGAGAACCTGAAAGTAATGGTCGTGGTTTTTTACTTGCAATTGCAGGTTTAGGCAACTCTGGTCAAAACGATGTTTCAGAGCGAGACGAGGACATTTTGGGTAATGAGATTGATCCTGTTTATGGTTGGAATTTCAAGCCGAGTAATCCTGCATGACAGCGATACTTGACACCAGTTTCCTGTTTGCATTAACTGATGAAAGCGATCGTAACCATAGACTTGTGTTGGCTGCCGTTCAACGTGTAAATGAACCGTTAGTGCTACCTGTGGTTGTCTTGCCCGAAATCTGTTACCTGATAGCATCAAGATTAGGGCATAGGGCAATGCGTCGTTTTGTGTCTAGCCTGACAACCAGTGCAGTCCAGATTGAGCCAGTTACCTCAGAGGATTTGGTGCGAATACATGAGGTTTTGGTGCAATATGCTGATAGCCAACTTGATTTTACAGATGCAGCAATCGTTGCCATAGCTGAGAGGCTCAGGGTTACTCGCATTTACACGCTTGACCGTCGAGATTTTTCGATTATTCGTCCAAGTCACTGCGATTATTTTGAGCTACTGCCTTGAACTGCCAACTAACAAAGCCCATGCACCCGACTGTATCGAGTTTGTTGGTTAGCTTGGTGATGTAATTCGGATCATTTCAGCACGAACGGCAAATCGATATGAGCGGCAAAGATTTCAACAAGACCTCTGGTACTAACTGGGAAGCACTTGAAGCAATGGAAGATGAGGACATTGATTACTCTGACATTCCGCCATTAACGGAAGAGTTTTTTGAAAAAGCTACTTTGAGAATTCCTGCGCCTCAAGCACAGCGATTAGTTGAGATTGATTCTGATGTTCTCAACTGGTTCCAAGCTCAAGGCGGAGGGTATAAAGCTTTAATTAACTCAGTCTTGCGTCGCTACATAGAAAACAGTGGTGAGCAGTCAGCAGTATAACAATCGTTAGGTGGCTGAGGTTATCGGTAGTTGCTCCTCGGCACTTTGCTATATCAACCTTACTCTGAAGTAGTCAGCAACCTCCGAGCATGTGCTTGTTCGACGAAAGCCTTCACTGTTTGCAGATATTCTATATCACCAACCGTAGCTGTATTGTTATGTTCTGCATCTGGAACTAAAAACAGTGTTTTTGGTTCCGAAGCAGCAGCATAAAGTTTTTCGCTCATAAAAGACGGTATGGCAGAGTCAGCAGTACCGTGAATGAATAAAACTGGCATCTTCAACTGTGCTACTTTTTTAATAGACTCAAACCGCTGTGTCAGCAATAAATCGATGGGAAATATCCGAAACACATTGCGATAAGCTATTACTTCTCGAATCGAAGTAAAAGAACTTTCTACAATCAATCCGGCTGCTTCATTGAATTTGACTGCTAAATCAATAGCGATCGCACCTCCTAGAGAATGTCCATAAAGAAAAATCTCGCTGGCTGAAATCTGTTGCTGTTGTACCAAGAAGTTCCAAGCTATCATGGCGTCTTGATAAACGCGCATTTCATTAGGAAATCTATCCTGAGCGCGACCATAACCTCGATAATCAATCAATAAGACCGAAAATCCTAGTTGATAAAACCGATTAGCATGATGTATATTTGCGCCAACATTAATAGCGTTTCCGTGCAGATACAACAACACTTTGGCATTGGGTTGGTTGTTCTGCATCCACCAACCGTGAATGTACTCCACTTTACCTGATTTGACCCGCACAGGCAGGTAAACCTCTTCGTATGGGAGATTAAACAACTCTGGTGTCTTTTCAATGACACGGGAGGGATAGAAGATAAACCGAGGTTGCTGAATAAACAGAAATAGACAAATCGCCAAGTAAGCGATCGCTACAACTATCCCTACCAAAAGTAGTAGTTGCAACCATAATTGTGTTGCTATTTGCAGTTTGGCTACTGTCATGCAATACATTTTATACTTTTATCAGTATTGAGAAATATGGTAATTATCTACTAACCAAGCGAGGTTAGTGATTTCAATTTAAAATTAAACTGATCAAAACAATTTACTATTTTAGTAACAATATTGACCTTACTTAAGTATTATAACTACACCATTGTAAACATTAGTCAAGATTAGGAGAAGATTGTGAAGCCTTTAAATGAAGCTCAAGTTGAGCAACTGAAGGAAATAAGTAAATATTTACAACAAGTAAGACAAGAGAAATCTATACGTATAGAAGAAGTAGCTGCTAAAACACATATTAGACTGGCTTTCTTACAAGCTTTAGAAGCGGGGGAATTTGGAGAATTACCTGAGCCTGTTTACGTTCAAGGATTCATCCGTCGCTACGCAGATGTTTTAGGGTTGGATGGTGCTGCTTTAGCAAACACTTTTGCAGTTAATATTATCCCTTCAGAAACCAATATCAGTGCCAACAATGATAGTCAAAAGTTAAACATCAAACCAAATATACACATACCTCTTTTCGTACCCTACATCTTATTATTAGTGCTTGCTTCTATCGGACTCATCTATGTACTCAATCCCAAACTGATAGTCGAATCGTTTGCTAAGCAACTGAATCAAGTATCTATTTCCAAACACAAAACAGCACCATCACCTGTAAGTTCGTCACCTCCAGTCGCATCCGTGGCAAAGCAACCAAACTCGGTATCTACTCCCAAACAAGAAACAGTACCATCACCTGCACCTTCTCAAAGCACAGTCAATCAGAATGTTGAAGTCACTTTAGAACTTCAAGATACATCATGGTTAAGAGTGAAAGTGGATGGTAAAACTGAATTCGAGGGAGACTTAAAAAAGGGAGAACGAAGAACTTGGACAGCTAAAAAACAGTTGATTGTGCGTGCTGGTAATGCGGGTGCTGTTTTAATTAGTGTTAACAAGCAACCAGCAGCACCTTTAGGGAATCAAGGTGCTGTTAAGGAGGTTACATTTACTCCAGAAGTTAATGGTCAGTAGTTAGTGGTCAGTTGTCAGTTGTCAGTTGTCAGTGGTCATTTTCTTTATCTCCCTCATCTCCCTTATCCCCCCTGCACCCCTGCTCAACTCAGCACTCAGCACTTCTAAGCAATTTGTGGCTGACGCAAATGCCAACTGGTGGATTGCTCGTAGGTGTAAGCTACCTGAAGTAATTGGTCTTCTCGTAGCACTTTGCCAATCAGCTGTAATCCAATTGGTAGACCGTTGTTGTCAAAACCACAGGGTACGCTTATACCTGGTAAACCAGCAAGATTTACGGGAATTGTCATCAAGTCCAGTAAGTACATACTCAAGGGGTCAGTATTTTTTTCCCCTGCTTTAAAAGCTGTGGTGGGAACAGTAGGACAGGCTAAAACATCGACTTTCTTAAAAGCTCTTTCAAAGTCTTGCTTAATCAAGGTGCGGACTTTTTGGGCTTTTAGGTAGTAAGCATCATAATAGCCCGCAGAAAGGGCATAGGTGCCAATCATAATCCGGCGTTTGACTTCTGGGCCAAAACCCTCGGCACGGGTACGATTGTACATTGACAGTAGATTGTCTGCACCAGGAGCGCGATAACCATATTTCACGCCATCGTAACGAGCTAAGTTAGCTGATGCTTCTGAGGGAGCGATGATGTAGTAGCTAGGTACGCCGTAACGGAAGTTAGGACAGGAAATTATATGAATTTCGGCTCCCAAACTTTGCAATTGATCAATTGCTTTGGTGACAGCTTGTTCTACAACAGAGTCCAAACCTTCACCAAAAGTCTCTTTGATAATTCCAATTCGCAACTTACCTCTGGCTTTAAAGTCTGGTTTTAAGGTGGCGGCGTAGTCAGGAATTTTAACTTTGAGGCTGGTGGAGTCTTTGGGGTCGTAACCTGCGATCGCACTTAATAATATTGCCACATCTTCTACTGTGCGTCCAAATGGGCCAATTTGATCCAAAGATGAAGCGAAAGCCACTAAGCCATAACGCGAAACTAAGCCATAAGTCGGTTTTATCCCCACAACTCCACAGAAAGATGCAGGTTGTCTGATGGAACCGCCAGTGTCTGAACCAATGGAAACTACACATTCTTGGGCCGCCACCGCCGCCGCAGAACCTCCAGAAGAACCACCAGGAACCCGTGATAAATCCCAGGGATTTCCTGTAACTTGGTAAGCAGAGTTTTCTGTGGAACCACCCATTGCAAACTCATCTAAATTGGTTTTGCCTACCGTCACCGCGCCTGCGTCTAGTAGTTTTTGTGTCACTGTGGATTCATAAGGGGGCACAAAATTTTCTAAAATCCGGGAGGCGCAAGTGGTGGGAATTCCTTTGGTACACAGATTATCTTTAATGCCAATGGGGATACCTGCTAGTAGCCCAATTTCTTCTCCAGCAGCGATTTTTGCATCTACAGCACGAGCCTGTTCTAATGCCTGTTGTGCTGTCACATGCAAGAAACTGTGTAATTTTGGCTCTAACGCTTGAATGCGGTCTAAAGCTTCTTGTGTTATTTCAACGGCAGAACGTTCTTTTTTGGTTAGCTGTTCGTGCAACTCGCGGATGGATGCCATGATTGCTCTCTTTGTGACTCAAGTCATTGATTTTAGTACATATTAAAGGTGAATGGGTAATTGAAAATTGGGAATTGGGCATGGGGAATTGGGCATGGGGCATTGTGCTTTATTCTCTTGTCGCCGATTTTTATTGCTGATTTTGGTTATTCTCGTGTATAAGGCTAGTAGTGTTAGTTCGACAGTGGAGTTTGTATTATGGGCATTGTTCAGCACATAATTGTACTGATTCTAGCAATTCAGTACTTATGCAACTGGCACAATAAATAAACGTGAGTTCGACAGATTTAAAAGACCCCTCTCCAAACCTCTCTCCTTTCAGGGGAGAGGCTTAAAAACCTTAATTTTTCGTTCTTTATCAGGAATTTCAAAGCCCCTCTCCGATGCGGAGAGGGGTTGGGGAGAGGTTCATCGAACTCACACTAAATAAAGGCTAAAATTGTCAACAGTCCACAGTCAATTGTCAAAAATTAAGCTTTTTTAGACTATTGACTATTGACAGCCTCAACTACAAATTTATGAATCTTGTGTAAGACCTAATATTAACTGATTATACAATTTTTTGGAGTTTGGGAAACATGGTTAAAATAATTTCTCGTAAATATGTAGGCACAGAAAATGTTTATGATATTGGGGTTGAGTGTGACCATAATTTTGCTATTAAAAATGGGTTGGTAGCTTCTAATTGTTTTAATAAATCCCATTCGACTGCCTATGGTTATGTTACCTATCAAACTGCATATTTAAAAGCTAATTATCCATTAGAATACATGGCGGCGCTGTTAACAGCTAACAGTGGCGATACCGATAAAGTGCAGAAATATATTAATAACTGCATGAGTATGGGTATTCAAATAGAGCCGCCAGATATTAATCGTTCTGGGCTAGATTTTACCCCGGTGGCAGGCAAGATTTTGTTTGGATTTTCAGCAGTACGGAATGTGGGACAGAATGCGATCGCCTGTATTTTGTCAGCGAGAAATGAGGGAGGGGAGTTTACATCACTTGCCAATTTCTGCGATCGCGTTGATCTGCGTGCTGTTAACCGCCGGACTTTAGAGTCTTTAATTTCCTGTGGAGCTTTTGACAAACTCGAAGCCAATCGCCATCAGTTAATCAAAGACCTCGAACTGGTATATGAATGGGCGCAATCTCGTGCTAAAGATAGAGCGATCGGTCAGGGAAACCTCTTTGATTTATTAGGGGGATTTTCTATTACTAATAGTAATAAAACAAAAAATGATACTTATGATTCTGCTCCTAAAGCTCAGCCTGTGCCTGATTATCTACCACAAGACAAGTTGCGAATGGAAAAAGAATTGTTGGGTTTATATGTATCAGATCATCCGCTAAAATCATTAAATCCAACAGCAAAACTTTTAAACCCGATTAATCTTTCACAACTTAGCGAACAAAGGGAAGACACAAAACTGTGTGCGGTTGTCATGCTGAATTTTGTGAAAAAAGTGATGACCAAGAAAGGTGATGCAATGGCTATTTTGCAAATTGAAGATTTAACTGCACAATCGGAAGCAGTAGTATTTCCTAAAACTTATGAGCGGATCAGTTCAATACTCGCAGTTGACACCAGATTAATTATTTGGGGAAAAGTAGACCGCAGAGACGATCAAACTCAATTGATAGTTGAAGATGCAGAACCAGTGGAAACAGTACAAATGGTGACGGTGGAACTTCATCCCCAAGATGTAGCTGACATCAGCAAACTGGATTACTTAAAAAGTATTTTACAAAAACATACAGGGGATAAAGAAAAAGCTAAAATGCCGGTGATTGGCATTGTACAAAATGAAAATTCACGTAAATTAGTTCGTTTAGGTTGGCAATTTTGCGTGCAAGATTCTGGGATAGCTGTTCATGAACTAAAAAAGGCCAGTTTTAATGCTGATTTAAAACCCCTAGTTAACGAGAGTTTGACAGAACTAAAAAACGACAAAAGGTAGTGCGGGGCAATCTTTACCAACCATCATATTAAATAAAGCGTTTAATAAGCAATTGGAAAATATTTTGATACAGGCTGGCTGGTGGTATTCTGCAAAAAGTCGCTGAACCCTCTTCGAGGGAACGCAAACACCTTTGGTGAACGAGAAAGCTTGGACAACCCATCTACCTTTTTTAATATTAAATGCATCTTCATGAAAAATTAGTATTAGACGCTTGGTAGACGCGATCGCAAAGCGTTTGCAAAATAGAAGTTTCCAACAAAAACTTGGCTAAATTAAAGCCACCGCTTTCCTCAATCAAGTAATCGGCCTAACTGGTAGCAACCTCAAGAATATCGCATTTATACTTAAGTTATTTTAAAATTTAAGTATATTTTTAAGGCTGTTACCAATGGTATATATCCGTATCAATATTGAACTTTCATCATTTTTAGTTACTTCTGCGGATGCTCCTTTCACAAAATAAATGGTATCTTTTTATGCCAAGGGGACTCGGATAAAAAGTCAGGGTAAGGAGTTAGAACTTGATGATTGCAAACGATTTATATCAATTTGTTTCTTATTGTAAAAAAATTCAACCTCAAACTCAGCAAGATATTAAACAATTTTTTGAGGGAGTTTTGCTTTTTCCCTATGACAATGAACTTCTATTACAAGCTTATTTATTTTTGAATATTAAATCATTGTTTCCTTATTGTCATGAATTGTTGTTATTTGAAAAATCTCCAATTGCCGATTATACAGATTTAGGTAAATGTGATTTTGTCTACCTGACATTGAAAGGCAATCTATTTTTAATAGAAACTAAATTTATTGATACAGTAGCAAAAGGAGCAACAGAAAGAAAAAGAAGAAATAAGCATAGAAATAAAGTGTTTGAGCAAGTTATTACCTTGAAAAATAGATTTAGTGAATATTGGGATATTAGGCTTGATCAATTAGAATGTGGCGTTTTTACAACAGATCCAGAAGTTGACTGGCGAGGAAATGGTGTTAATGTCGTAACTCAATCAATAACCATAGAAAATCTTGAAAGATGGCGTAAGAATTATAGAAAAAATAACTATACTTGAAAAATTACACAATCCTATAAAATTACATACCAAGTTCAAGTTTGAACAAAACAAACAAAAACGCCCCCCGTTTCCGGGGGGCGTTTTTTATTGGGCTAAGACTTGATTATTAGCCGTTGATAGCAGGAGCGCTCATTGCAACAGGAGCAACTTCACCAGCAGCCAAGTCTAAGGGGAAGTTGTGAGCGTTACGCTCGTGCATTACTTCCATACCCAAGTTAGCGCGGTTGATGATGTCAGCCCAGGTGCTGATGACGCGACCTTGGGAGTCAATCACTGATTGGTTGAAGTTGAAACCGTTCAAGTTGAACGCCATGGTGCTGACACCCAGTGCGGTAAACCAAATACCCACTACAGGCCAAGCAGCCAAGAAGAAGTGCAAGGAACGGCTGTTGTTGAATGAAGCGTATTGGAAGATCAAACGACCGAAGTAACCGTGTGCTGCAACGATGTTGTAGGTTTCTTCTTCTTGACCGAATTTGTAACCGTAGTTTTGAGATTCGGTTTCGGTTGTTTCACGAACCAAGGAGGAAGTTACCAAAGAACCGTGCATTGCACTGAACAAGCTTCCGCCAAATACACCAGCCACACCTAACATGTGGAAGGGGTGCATCAGGATGTTGTGTTCTGCTTGGAACACGATCATGAAGTTGAAGGTTCCGGAGATACCCAAGGGCATACCGTCAGAGAAAGAACCTTGACCGATGGGGTAGATCAAAAATACTGCGGTAGCTGATGCCAAAGGCGCTGAGTAAGCTACGCAGATCCAAGGACGCATACCCAAACGGTAAGATAGTTCCCACTGACGACCTAGGTAGCAAGCGCAACCGATCAAGAAGTGGAAAATTACCAATTGGTATGGGCCACCGTTGTACAACCACTCATCTAAGGAAGCTGCTTCCCAGATGGGGTAGAAGTGCAAACCGATAGCGTTGGAAGAAGGAACAACTGCACCAGAGATGATGTTGTTTCCGTAGATTAAAGAACCTGCAACAGGCTCACGGATACCATCGATGTCTACTGGAGGAGCAGCGATGAAGGCGATTACGAAGCAAACGGTAGCAGCTAGCAAGGTTGGAATCATCAACACGCCGAACCAACCGACATAAATCCGGTTTTCGGTGCTGGTGATCCAGTTGCAGAACCGCTCCCATACGTTAGCGCTTTCGCGTCTTTGTAAGGTTGTGGTCATTTTTGGATGATTGCTGTAAATGTTGCTAATAAATTTTGCGTACCTAATTATTTGTACGCACTCATAAACTTAACATGTATTTACGTTAAAAATACTATCAATTGTTTAATATTTCTTATCAATATGATTTGATTTACTTATCTAACGACTAAAGCAAAGCTACACGGTAGTTTGGATAATTCACGAATTGCCACTACTTAAAATGCAAAGTAGATATGAGGCGCTCCTTGAGGAGCTAATAACCAAACAGCATATAGACATAAGGGCACAAAAACAAGCTTCACAGGCCAGTTCAGATCTAACTTCAGCCTGCCTTTGAAGCCATATACCATACCCATTAATGCAGCTAAAATTATCAGTAAGCAAGCAAGTTGGTATTGGCTCATATTCAAGGCTTCAACATAAACCTTTTGAGCAAACTGTTGATCGCCAGAATAACCCCACAGGTGCTGAATTACCCAAGAGGAGTCTTGGAAGTTGGTTAGACGGAACCAGATCCAAGAGGTAAAAACCATCAACTGAGTCAACAGCCAAGCTACAACTATACCTAAAGGATTTTGCCAGAAATGTTCTAAATGTTCATAGCGATCGCTCATCGCATCTGCGAGTCGATGAACCCCCAAAGCCAAACCGTGGTATGTTCCCCAAACTACAAAATTCCAGGAAGAGCCATGCCAAATGCCAGCAATTAGCATCACAATAAATAAATTCCAGCAGGTACGAGTCAAGCCTCGACGGGAACCACCCAAAGGAAAGTACAGATAATTACGCAACCAATCTCCCAAAGTCATGTGCCAGCGCCGCCAAAACTCTGCAATACTGGTGCTGAAGTATGGGAAGTCGAAATTCTCTGGCAATACCAAGCCGAATAGCAAAGCACTACCACGAGCCATATCTACGTAACCACTAAAATCAAAATATAACTGCAAACCATAAGCAAATGTAGCTAGCCATAAATCACCACTACCTGCGCGTTGCAAGTTACCAAAACATAAATCAACAAATATTCCTAAATTATCAGCCAAAATACTTTTTTTGACAGCGCCCCTAGCAAATAACCAAAGCCCTTCGGCGACTTTCTCAGATGTCGGCAAATGTAGAGTATTAAATTGATTGGCTAAATTATGGTAACGAGTAATCGGCCCTGAAATCAGTTTGGCAAAAAATAATTTGTAACTAGCAAATTTGATAAATTTATCAGTTGCAGGCGCACCGCGATATACATCTACTAAATAGGCAATGCACTCAAAGGTGAAAAAGGAAATTCCCAAAGGGAGAAACGATTTAGAAGAGGCATCTGCTTGGTTGATTTGAATATGAAAAATAATTTGTAATAAAGCAGGTAGATACTTAAATACTAATAACAGTACAACATTTAAAGTTACGCCAAACCACATCAGTTTAAGGCGGCGGCGATTCCAGTCAGCTTGAGCATACTGCCATTCTTCGTTAGAAATTTGCCAATCAAGGGAATGTTTTCCTGGAGAGGTGTTTTTACCAATTTCCCGCCCCAAACGAAAGTTAATAAAAGTTAGTGCTAATAGTAGTGGTAGGTACTGGATTTGTAAAGATACGTAGAACACAAGGCTGGCAATCAGCAATGTCCACAGCCGTAACTTTTGAACTGCAAAAGACCAATAAATTGCCAGAACACTTAGTAAGAATAATCCGTAGGATATTGATATAAAATTCATTTTTTAGTTAATTGTCAGTGGTAAGTGGTCAGTTGTTATAAATTCGGTCTATGAAGTTACTTTGAAGTGTTATTAAACGAACCACAAAGTACACAAAAAAACAAAAAAAAAGAATCGAAGTCCGGTGTCAGCTAAGAAATAATTATTCTTGGTAGTCAGTGAAGAAAAAACAACTGACGACTGACAACTGACAACTGACTACTTTACTTTGCAGGCCAAGGAATCATTGGGTCACTGGCTAATTTTTTGGAAACTTCGTATGCACCAAAGCGGTTAAGGTGGCTAGGGTCAGAAAAGTAATCGTTGGCTTTGGGCCAAAGTTCGCTTAAATCCCGATAGATAAAGTTAGGATTGGTAGATAAATTTAACATATGTTGCTGAAATTCTTGCTCATATTTTTTGCGTACTGAGTCTAAATATTCTGTGGTAAGAGGCATATTAACAAATACTAAGGAAATATTTTGTGCTTGAGTAAATTGCAGCATTTCTTGGAAGGCAACATTTTGTTCACCTTCTATTTGAAAAGATTTATAGTCGTTGTCATAATTTCCCGTAACTCTGGGGTGCTTTTGATAGTATCTAGCAGGATTGAAGCGTATAGATAAAGGTAGGAAACCATCAAAATCAACTGATTGCTGCCCAGCGTCTTCTTCAGAATTGTCTGTTGTAGACTGTTTTGATGATGTAACAGTCTGAGTTGGAATGTTAACTAAAGGCAAAGATATCAGTTGTTTGTGCAATAAAGCTTTGATTTGGTCACGTTTTTGGTAGCTAGAAGAAATATGAGCTAATGCTTGATTTAACCACTGATTTAATGCTTGATAGCCGCTAATTTCCGGGTTCTGGTTTGACTGATCTTGCTTCTGTGTGGAATTTGCCGGATTTTTGAGTGAGTCTTCGCTACTTGGAGTTACTTGTGTTTTCTGCAACGCTTGTTTATACCCATTAGAAGCTGCGATCGCATTAAATGTCATATCTTCACGACCGCTGTTAAATGCACGGGAACCATCTGCCCAAATAATCAGTTTTGGTAGTTCTGATGGTTCTAGGACTTGGCTAATGAGGAAGTTGACGACTTGTGCTGTGGCCCCGTTGATGCCAAAGTTAAAGACATCAACATCAGGATAACCTTGATTTGCCAAGGCTTTGGAAAGTGCCACAGGATCAACTCCCCTCAAGGCGCGGGAGGAACCAATAATTAACACATCCGGAGGATTACTGCTCTGAGCTAGTCGCTGTCTATACAATGCGAGTTGTTCATCTAATTGCCTCACATTGAAACTTGGCATCTGCGATCGCGCTGCTAACAAAATAGCAGCTGCGTTGGCTTTTTCCTTCAATGGTGCGGCTGTCAAATTCTTGGGTTGATTATCGTCACTTTGAGTAAACCCAGAAGCGTTAAAAGCACCACTTTTACTTAAAGAAGATTTTTTACTCGTGGTATTACTTAAAAATGCTGTTTTCTCTGTTTGATGATCCTCAGATTGAGATGATGGCTTTTCGTTTGGGGGTGAGGGGGGCGAAGCACTAGCCACTGGTGGCGAACTGGGCTGAATAGGAGTAATGAATCGACCGAAGAACCAATCAGTTTGCAGAGTCAGGAGTAATCCCAATGTCCCCCAAACTAAAGCAACCTTAACTCCTTGATAATCATAGTCTGGGGTTTCTGGCTGGTCAGCTTCTGTAAATACCTGCGTTGCTAGTAGCCACTTTTTGACTGTGCTAGTAGCAGTTGTCACCCAATCCCGCGCTACTTCTTTGACAAAACTTTGAACTTCTTCTGTAGTTAAGTCAGGACGGATAATTGGTTCGTTGGTTTCGGTGGTTAAAAGGTCGCCAACATATTCTGAAGTTGCAGCAAATTCTGGCGTAGCTTCTGGAACTAAACGCTGGCGATTTTCCCAATCTACGCCATGATGCCAAGATGGTTCTTTGTCACCAGCACGACGACCGTAGACTCTCACCCCACAAATGCCAGACAATTTTAATAAACGCAAAAATTGCGTCACTTTGTTAGCTATTTGTTTGCGTGTTGGGCAAACAGGTGCATCACACATAACGTGCAATAAATCACCTTTTTGCAGCATAAATATGCGAATACCACCTGTTTTTAAACGCTGATTGAGGTCAGGATTGAGTAAGCGTTCTAGTAAAAAAATAATCGCTGGTAGATCGCCAGTAGCTGCTAATTCTAAGGCAGAAGTCGCAAGGGCTGGATGTTCCGCCGCAGGTAAAGCCAGCCAGTCAACCCATGCTGGTTGGTTTTCGTCTATTTGTCCGTAAATGGTGGCGGCAAGAATGCCTTGGGGAGCGATCGCTTCGAGTTGCGGTACAATCACCTCTAGGCATTTTGTCTTATCTGGTGCTGGTGTATCTGCTGCTGGTGAAACCGCTGGGCTGCAAAATAAATGTAAAGTTGATTCTTTGAGAGTAGCTTGGACAGTTACTTTTAACTCAGATAATACCTCAGTTAACAGCATAGCGATCGCTTGCACATCCCCCCAACGCGCCCATTCTTTCAGCATCACCTCCGGGGGTGTCAAATCCACCTTTAACAGCCACTCTGGTGTTGTCTCACCACTGACTTGGGAAATAATGACTGCATCTTTGTAGCCAGAAAGCTTGAGATGGCGTAACTGCTGGGCAATTGTTTCTGCTAGCAGTGAAGCATCAGGGCTGTAGCTGGTCTGACAAAATACCCATAGGCGATTGATCACAGGTTGAGTGTCATCTTTTGGCTGATGCTGCTTGATTCTAACCTGTACCGCCACGCCCAATGCACTTAAAGTTTCGCTGAGATAGCGAGCGATGGCATTGGGATCTCCGCGACGAGCTAAACTTTCATTAGGGATGATCAGCGCCCCACCCACTTGTCTAGACTTTTCCGAGTCCTCCAGGGCTTGCTTTACCTGTTCTAAGTGCCTTTCCAGTTGATTTAAATAAACCCGGTGGCACCATTGCGGCCGATATTCCCCTTTCTTCCGCCCATAGACAAATACTTGGTATATTGAGGGTTGTTCGCTGCTCGTCAGAACATCCAAGTCTGTTTGCTGTAGTGCGTGAAGTAAGTCAGACAGAGTGCGCCAGCGTTGAGGACACTCTGAACCTTCACAAAGAATGTGTAGGTCATTTCCCCGCAACCGGACTTTAACTCCCAAAGAGTTAATTCCTGTTGCCTGGCTTACCCATTGCACTAACGATTGCTGACTATCTAGTAATACTGTTTTCATGGGCAGTTAACTTTACAGGAAGCGAGTATTGGGGTATATTGCCTGCACTTGTAAACTAGAACCATAGGTTTATCATACTTTGCAGTTTTTTTTTAACACTTTTGTTACCTTATGACCTTGCAAAATCGGCCAAGATAGTCTTGTACCATTGCAAGTTTCACAAATATCTATCGATAATGCGTTTCATTCTACTCATTTGCACTCAACCAAGAAATACCAATGTCTTCTATTAACCAACAGTCCTCACAAAATCCTGGATTAAATCTGGTTTTGTTTAGCATTCCCCAATCTCTCCTCTTACAACTAGGTACAGGCTCTATACTACTGCTGCTGACCACGGGAAAGCTCACAGCAAAAGCATTAGAATCTATAGGCGAAGCGAGTGAAGAATTGTTTCGAGGCGATCGCCTACCCATTCTCCCCTTCCCAGATGACAGCGAATTTGACAATTAAAGTTAAAAAATATACTTAAGAATTAAATGCTCAGGAAAAAACCATGAGCCTAAATCGCCAAGATTAGAAACTGTCAACAGCAATCGGCTTTCAAAGAGCAAAAAATATGAGTTCTGTTTTATACTCTCTGTCTCAAGCTGCAAATTTCTACCCAGCGTCGGAATTATTTTTGCGTCATCGTCTCCAGATAGTGGAGGAATTGTGGGAAACTGTACTCCGGCAAGAATGCGGTCAAAACATGGTGGATTTATTGCGGGAGTTACGCGCTTTATGTTCGCCGGAAGGACAAGCCACAAATGATCAAGCCTCTGCTGCTGTGAAATTGATTGAACAACTGAACATCAACGAAGCAATTCGGGCAGCTCGTGCCTTTGCTTTGTATTTTCAGCTGATTAACATCATAGAGCAGGAATATGAACAGCGGCAGCAATTGACCCGCTATTCGGAAGTAGAAACAGAATTGGTACATCAGGAAATTCAAACAAATACAACATATTCCTCAAACCAAAAAGAAGATGATGCCACTGTTGAGACAGAAATAGAAACAGAATGGCTAACTAAAAGTTGGCTTACCAAAGCCCAAGGAAAACAAAAAGGTACTTTTGCTACCTTGTTTCCCCATTTATATAGGCTGAATGTACCACCCCAGCAAATTCAACGCCTCATTTCGCAACTGGATGTGCGATTAGTATTCACAGCACACCCGACAGAAATTGTCCGGCATACGATTCGAGATAAACAGCGGCAAGTAGTCAACCTCTTACAAAAGCTGGATGTAGTAGAAAACCGCTCTGATAGTACGCTAGGAGGTTATCCTTGGGAATCAGCAGAATTACGGGAAAAATTGCTCGAAGAAATTCGCCTGTGGTGGCGTACAGACGAACTGCATCAGTTTAAGCCCACAGTTCTGGATGAAGTAGATTATGCCCTACACTACTTTCAAGAAGTGTTATTTGATGGCATTCCCCAGTTACATAAACGCTTGACATACGCTTTAGGTAAAACTTTTGCTTGGCTGCAACCACCGAGTAAAAACTTTTGTTCTTTCGGTTCTTGGGTAGGTTCAGATAGAGATGGTAACCCCTCAGTCACCCCAGAAACCACCTGGAAAACAGCTTGCTATCAGCGTAAAATGGTGCTGGAAAGATATATCAAGTCAGTCAAGCAGCTGATAGAGTTACTCAGTGTATCGATGCATTGGAGTGATGTTTTACCGGACTTGCTGGAATCTCTAGAATTAGACCAGTCGCAATTAAGTGAAGTATACGACGCATTGGCACTGCGTTATCGCCAAGAACCCTATCGGCTCAAACTATCTTACGTGCTGAAACGGTTGGAAAATACACGCGATCGCAATCTTGCTCTATATAATAGAGAAACGCCAAAAAACGAAGACGCACCCATGTATCGTTCGGGGTCAGAGTTTTTAGCAGAATTGCGGTTAATTCACCGGAACTTGACGGAAACAGGTTTAAGTTGTCGAGAGTTGGAAAATCTCATCAGTCAAGTCGAAATTTTTGACTTTAATTTAACCCAGCTAGATATTCGTCAAGAATCATCCCGCCATTCTGACGCCTTGAATGAGATTCTAGAATACCTGCAAATATTGCCCCAATCTTACAACGATTTATCTGAAGAACAAAGAGTTGCTTGGCTAACAGGAGAACTACAAACCCGTAGACCTTTAATACCCGCAGAATTGCCATTTTCTGAAAAAACCAACGATGTCATTCAAACCTTCCGCATCGTGCGATCGCTGCAACAAGAATTTGGTATCAACATCTGCCAAACTTACATTATCAGCATGTGCCGCCAAGTTAGCGACGTACTGGAAGTTTTGCTGTTAGCCAAAGAAGCTAGACTGTTTGACCCCGCCATTGCAGTGGGAAGCATTCAAGTTGTTCCCCTATTTGAAACCGTAGAAGACTTGCAACGCTCCAGAAGCGTCATGCGAGAATTGTTTGAACTCCCCCTATATCGCGCCTTACTAGCCGGCGGCTACGCAGCAAACACAGATAACTCTCCCTCATCCCCCTCATCCCCCTCATCTCCCCCCTCACTCCTCACTCCCAACTTACAAGAAGTCATGCTGGGGTATTCCGACAGCAACAAAGACTCAGGCTTTTTAAGTAGTAACTGGGAAATTCATAAAGCCCAAAAATCACTGCAAAAAATCGCAGAAGAGTATGGCGTGAATTTGCGAATCTTCCACGGACGCGGCGGTTCTGTGGGGCGTGGTGGCGGCCCAGCTTATGAGGCGATTTTAGCTCAACCAGGCCACAGTATTAACGGGCGAATCAAAATTACCGAACAAGGAGAAGTTTTAGCCTCTAAATATTCATTGTTGGACTTGGCTTTGTACAATTTAGAGACAATCACCACCGCTGTGATTCAAGCCAGTTTGCTACGAACCGGGTTTGATGATATCGAACCTTGGAATGAAATCATGGAAGAATTAGCAGCGCGATCGCGTCAACATTATCGCAATCTCATCTACGAACAACCTGATTTTATCGACTTTTTCCACCAAGTCACCCCCATCGAAGAAATTAGCCAACTACAAATTAGTTCCCGTCCAGCGCGGCGTCCATCTGGCAAAAAAGATTTAAGCAGTTTGCGGGCTATTCCTTGGGTATTTAGCTGGACGCAAACCCGATTTTTGCTGCCTTCTTGGTACGGTGTTGGTACAGCTTTGCAAGAATTCTTGAATGAAGAACCAGAAGAACACCTGAAATTACTCGGCTACTTTTATCTCAAATGGCCCTTTTTCAAAATGGTGATTTCCAAAGCAGAAATGACCTTAGCAAAAGTGGACATCCAAATGGCACACCATTATGTGCAAGAGTTGTCTAACCCTGAAGACAAAGCCAGATTTGAAAAAGTTTTTGAGCAAATTGCCAGCGAATTCTATCTAACCAGGGATTTAGTATTGAAAATCACTGGTCATAAGCGCCTCTTAGATGGCGATCCGATATTGCAACGTTCAGTACAATTACGTAATGGAACAATTGTACCGCTAGGGTTCATCCAGGTTTCTTTACTCAAGCGCCTCCGCCAGTCCCAAAATTCCACAGTCACCTCTGGAGTAATTCACTCCCGTTACAGCAAAGGAGAGTTATTGCGAGGCGCATTGTTAACTATTAATGGTATTGCTGCCGGTATGAGAAATACTGGTTGAAAAGTCAGTTGTCAGTTGTTGGTAGTCAGTGGTAAAACATATACAAATGACCCTCGTTCTTCGTTAACGCTACCACTTCGTTAACACCAATTGTTCATAGGAAAGCAGGTGTTTCAATAAAGTAAACCTGTCCACCACGCTAGTTCACAACTGACAACTGACAACTGACTAATGACTAATGACTAATGACTAAAAATCGAGTTTTAATTTGTACTTTTTTGGCACTGTCATCAGGTTTTTTTAGTGCTTACATCGGTGGACAAATCACCTTAATGATGCATAGCCAGAAGTGTCAAAACCAGCCTTGGGGTTTCAAACAAGCCTGTAACACTTTGATCACACCAGGGGCAATGTGGCAAGGCAGCACAACAGGACTGTGGACAGGTACAATTTTAGGGGCCTTCGTTGGTGGTTCAGTGACACGCCGATATCGTTATTAGTCAGTTGTCAGTGGTTAGTCGTCAGTTGTCAGTGGTTATCAGTTATCAGTCAACTATCCGTTGTTGCAGTGCTTGATTCTAAATTACTTAAGCTTTTCCAAGAGTTGGTGCTGGTGTCAAAGCAATGCCAAGTTCCATCTTGATTTTTCTGATAGCAAAATAAAGTGCGATCGCAACCGTTCAAATTGTCAGTTAAATAATAGACGATTCCTCGAAAAGGAAAAGTTTTACGACTCAGCCGTTTAGCTACTGCATGATTTGGACATTCAACGATAAACACCGTTCGTTCATTCAGGTAACCTAATGAGAAGATGCACATTCGTAAAATCGCCCTGAGCCAACCTTCAGAATTCTCAAAGTAATCATCAATAATTTTGTTGGTCAGTGCTTTTTCGAGGCTGCGGTCTTTGTCGTGAGGATTTTTTTCGCCAGACATTATATCACCTTCTGCTACACTGATGCTTCGAGGTTAATCAAAATTCTGAAAACTGACAAGTGTACACGCACGTTGTTTAAAAATACTATTGATACTTAATATATAAGTATATTTCAATATACGTAACAAGCCTGGCAGCCTACATACACCAACATACACAAGCAGAAGAAAACTATCCTTAGATAGATAAATATCTCCTCCCCTGCTGCCCCGCTCCCCCGCTCCTCATGGCTGGTAAAATCTAGCTGTAGTATAAAGAGCAAATTGTCATGTCTGTTGAAACTAACCAGGGAAATTCCACTAAGGGCGCTGATGCTATTGATGAAGCGATCGCCAAAGGAATAGATTTTGATGGTACTCCCATTCCGCCTGCGAAGCTAGACCTGTATAACAAAGTCATGGCATTAGAAGCAAATAGACAGCGCAGTGGTGTATCTAATACTATGCGATCGCGCATCGTGCGAATTGGCGCTAAGCACATTCCCCAAGCAGAACTCGATCAACAACTGGTAGAAGCTGGTTTTGCCCCCCTCAAAGAAAAAGAAATTGCCTTTTTCTACGGCGGTAAATAAATATTTTACTTTGTGCCTTAGTGCCTTTGTGGTTCAAAATTTTTTATCACAAAGACACTAAGACACAAAGAGTTTTATTAGTATAATTTTTCCAAAGTTCTCACAGTCAGGACTTGGGGAGGTGTAGAATCTGGTGGATAAATCAAATCTACTTGTATTTGGCGCTGAGTCGAGGGTGGCATGACAAGCTGTAGCAATGGGTCTAAAACTTGCCCAGTTCTGTGCCATAAATGCACGTAGCGCGTTTTCTGTTGCCCTTGGTCGTCAACATACCGTAACCTAACTGTGCCTCGGAAAAACGGAAAATCAAGGGATGGTTTACGGAAACGTATACCACCTTGAGATAATTTATTTTCCTTTAAAGGTGTTTCAAAAGTTACAGTTACAGTTTGAGTTTGGTTAGTAGAATTGCTTAGAGGTAAACTGAGATTATATTCCACCCCATAGTTACCGTGAGCTTCGTATGCTGTATCAGGATAGCGTACTAGCATTTTTGCTGTTTGGATTTGTTGAGTACCCAATTGACCACCCCGCAAGGTAACTAAAGTATAGGAAATACCTTTGCCAGGATGAGGAATGGTGAGAGTCTTAGCTTTGGGGTTATCCACTAGTGTTGCTTGCCATTGGGAACCTTGAGAAACACCAGCGACACGGCCATAAATCATTGCGCCACCAGTAGCATCTGGAGGTGTTGGAGTTTTATCTCGTGGCCCGGCGAAGTTTCCAGTATTAAGTAAAGTTTGCCATTCTGTGAGAGTGGGGGCGCGATCGCTACCGTCAGAATTTTTCTTAGCAAACATTGCCAAGCTAGCTGTATAAACTTTACCGCTACTACGCAACCGCAGAAAGCTAGACCGACCATTTATTGGCTTTTCCAAATTTCGCACAGGAATGGGATGATTTAGCAACATCCGGCTTTGTCCTGGCGGAATGACTAGCTTTGCGGAAAAATCAGCTTGGCGAACACCCCGAAGTACATCGCTAACAGCGCGATCGCCTGGCCCTGAGTAAGCCTTACCATCATTATTGTCTACGTAGGGAGGTAAGGTAACAAAGGGTGCATCCTGCATCAAATAACTTGCCCCTTGCAACACATCTACTGTTACAGGCTGCTTACTTGGGTTATGCAGAATTACACCCAAATAAAGTGTTTGTAAATCCTTGGGAGTGTGGGTATAGTGATGGGCAAATAAGTCAAAGCGTCCTTGAAAAGGAAAATTGAGGTGTGCTGCTGGGACTTTTTTCCCATTTGGAGGAAAAGTAGAAAGTAAAATCCCTTCAGTTTTTATCCATTCTGGGCTGTTGCTGTTGAAGACGGGTATTGTATCTAACTTCCCAGGTAAAGGGCGCACTTCCCCAGATTGGATAATTTCTTGGGGTGCTGGCTTCGGTGAAGTTTGGGCGACTGCTGAACCATCGCGATTTAATTTAAAAGTTGTGTATCCAACGCTTGGGATAATAGCAAGTCCTAATAGAAGTATAAATACAGAAGATGATAGCTTTACTGACATGAATGTTAATTTCAAGGTAGCTGTAGTATCAAAGAGGACTGATTGTCACTACAAGTTCCAGAAAGACGATTTAGAAAAGTGCGATCGCTATTTTGACAGTGATATTGCAAAATATTCAGGTACTAGCTGATATACCTACTTCTAGCCTGTCGCTACAATTTTTAGTTTTCAGATGAAAATACTTGACATACTTTAATTATTTGAAACACTACGCTAAATTTAAAGTAAGTTTTGATTTTTGACTTAGGAGTCAATGCAATGGAAATACTGATTCAATCAACAAAAGAATTTGAGCGAGATTTAGCAGGTTTTAGTCAAGTTAATAAAGATAATATTATTGAGCAAATTAATAAAGTATGTCAATTGATATTACATGAGCCAGAAACACTCTTTCAAAAGATAGCTCATTCTCAATTTCAAAAAATTAAACTAGATAAGGATTATGATTCTTCACTATATTTCTTGAGACTTAAACCCGCAATGCGGCTAATCCTCACTATTGATGATGATCCAATTTTTGACAGGAAACTTATCACTTTATTTAGAATCGTCAAGCCTGAAGATGCTGCAAAAGCATATAGTTCAGTTGCAGAGATTCTTTACCAAGACTTTACTATAGAAAATCAAGAGGTTGAGGTTCATTCTAGCTAATGGCACAAATTAAACCTCTTTTAGATGAGTATGGCTTTATCTATGAAGCGATGAAGATTTTGCCAGACGAGTTAAAAATTGATTTTTTAGAAGCTTTGGCTGAACTAGAGGATAATGAGTGCCACAGAACCAGAAGTTTTCCTAAAACAAGACTGCATAAAGTAAAAGGTATTAAACAAGCAATATATCGTGCTGATATAGATAAAATCTCTGGATGGCGTATCCATCTTCAGTATATAGAAGGGAAAATTCACCTCAAAGACATTATCGAAGGGCAACGGCATGATGATGTTATAGAAGTTATTAAATCGAAAAAGGATAGATACGAATAGTAAAAAACGATAGCATTTTCACAATTAATATAGCCGATTACATCTTCATTAAATACCTTAAATTAAACTTATGGAGCCAAACTTTGAAATTCGCCGTTTATTAGATGTGATGCCTGCTTCGGCTCGAATGACGACAAAAATTGTCAGTAAGCCTGAGCAAGTAAAGGTAATAGATGCTGCTTTTCCTCTACCGTGGAATCGAGAACGACCGATATATATTAATTTTGATTTATGGTTTCGCCTGACAAAACCACAACGAGACTTGCTACTGTTGCAGAAGGTTAGCCTATTAACAGGAGTAAAGTGGTTTAAACCAGAACTTTATCAAGGTGTAGTACTGCTGGGTTTGTTGGGTGCAGTAGTGGAATCAGCACAGTCAGACGTTGTAGGTGTAGCTGTTGCTGGAGGATTAAGTGCGATCGCATTGGCTCGCATTTGGCGCAATAATCAATCTCAAGAGTCAGAGTTGAATGCTGATGCAGCAGCCATGCGGGTAGCGCAGCGGCGGGGATACTCCGAAACCGAAGCCGCTGAACATTTGTTAGCTGCTATTGAGGCGGTAGCCAAGATTGAAGGACATTCCAGTTTAAATTTTACCGAATTGATTCGTTGCCAAAACCTACGAGCGATCGCTGGATTATCAAACGTGGGTTTGCCAAAAAGTTAAAAGTTAGGAGTTAGGAGTTAGGAGTTAGGATTAAAAACTTGTAACTCTTTTATTTAATGCTGAGTCAGCAGTGAAAAATTGACAAATCACAACTCCTAACTATTAACTATTCACTCATAACTCTTATTTACCTATCATCTTAGCTAAGACATTGTGTGTAATCGCTTGTGCATCAGGACTTAATATAGCAGGGCGTAATTGTGCTGCATTGTAATTATCTAATCCCCAATTCCATTGCATAGAACCAGTAGCAAACACCGTTGCACCAGAATCTGTAGTGTAAACGGTCATATCTGAATATCTCGTACCACCCTGATATCGATAAGGTGAATGGGCAATGCGAATAGTATTAGCTGGGGCGTAGCGAAACATGCGATCAACTTCGTAGCCTAATAGTCCTTTAAGACGCATTTTCTTAACAACTGATGTGGAATTTGTAGCTACAAACTTTGTAGTATTATCTAAGCTCAATTGTGTACCAGCAAGCAACCAATCTGGTGCTGTTTCATCAATCACAATATCAGCATTTACCTGAAATGTTTCATACATAACTCCAATAAAAGCTTCTTCTGGGCGATTTACAGGTTTGCTTCGCCAAAGAGTTGTTACTAGAAAATCGTTTGCCGGATTCTTGTCTCTAGCAAAGGGATCTAGAGCCGCACTTTCTTTATAAGCAACAATAGTACGGTTCATGTCTCTAGTAATAGGACTAGGCTCAAAACGAATTTGCCAATAACAGCTATTAGAAGAAAAAAAGCCTAGACTTACACCATAATCACGGGCTGTTTCTACATTTTGCCGCATCTTTGCAGACCAATATTCATCATGACCAACTGAAAGAAATGCTTTGTGCAAAAAAAGTATGGGCTTGGTAGTATATATGTCTAAAGAATTATTGTGTGTATCAACACCAGTACAGTAAGTAACATCGTAGCCTGAACTTTCCAGCCACCTGACCATGTTGTATTCCCAGCCTGCACTAGAAGTTCTCCTTTTTGGTTGCAAATTAGTCAAAAATTCCCCTGCTCCTATTCCATAAGCTGCTGCTGAATTAGGACTAGCGGCATAGGGACGATTGAAGGAAACTTTATATGCTTGTTTACCGCGACTATTCCAGCGATAAAGAGACATTCCACCCCAATTATTATAAGCTTGATAAGTCGTGACACTCGATTGAAATAGAATATCAGAAGGACGACTATCATCACGTACAACAAAGATAATGTAGCTTTGTTTGTTACTTTTACTAGCAGTAAGTTTTGCTAAATAAATACCGCTGACCCACTTCGTTAAATCACCAGAATTATTAGGAATTTTTAAAACATATGGTTCTTTCCAATTACATTCAATCAAACCAGTTGCTTGATCCTCAATTGGATTTGGTTGCTTGACTCCTACTCGTTGAATGGCAGGTATAATTAGCCGACCTCCAGCACCGTTGTACCAGCCCATACGAAAAACTTCTATCGTATAACTTGGCTCTTTCGTATTCACAAACAATTTAATTTCTTCACCACGATTGACACTAGTTAACGAAGCATAACCTTCAATTTCTCGTTTAGTAGCAGGGTTAGTTAATTGCCAATCTGTAGTGCCAATCTTGCGATTTTCAATAATTATAGGATTATTTTTGTTCTGAGACATTGCTAGTTCTACAGCCAAGGCATATGGTTGCAGAAAAAACAAGCTGAAACTTACACTCAACAGTATTGCCATCATTGCCCTGATGGCAAATTTAGCATTACGAAAATCAAAAATACAATCAACGTAATCAAATCCAAAACTCCTCATACTCTCCGCGCCTTTGCGTCTCTGTGTGAGATAAATTATTATTCAGGAGTCAGGAGGTACGCAATAAGCTTTCCTACTTTCTTCTGTTTTATTTCACTAATTGAATCAACTTCCATTCCCGAAAAGTACCTAAATGACGATAAGCGGGGGGTAAACCCACCGAGGATTCTGGACTTACCCAGGCGTAACTTTCCGCTGGAACTTCAAAGACTTGTTTGAATCGCTGTCCCCAGTGGGGTGTATAAAACGTTAGTAACAATAATGCCTCATTTCCGCCGGTTGTGAGAGCATCTGTTTGTTGAACTACAAAGTTAATAGAATTGTTTTGCAGTGCAGACGCGATCGCTTTCTGTTGCAAGAATACTTTAATGTCAGGATTATAATTGCTGAACAGTCCTGTAGCCCCAGCTATAGCTAAACCTAGCCATGCACTTAATAACCAACTAGCAATCCAATATTTAGCTGTTAAAAATTTTTTACCGAACCGATGACGTACTATCCAAATCAGAGGTAAGGTTAACCAACTAAATCCTAAAACCAGTCCAATTATCGCGTAATTTTTAATATTTATATTTTGCTCAAAATTTATCGGTAAAATACCTGTATATATTAGGATTCCTGCTAGAAAAATTAAACCACCTAATCCCCCAAATAAATAACTCAAGTTACGAGGTATAATTCTAAATTTTCTTGTATTAAGATTATTGTTATAAACTTCACCTAACCAATCAAAAGCAACTGCGGCAAGTATGGCCATAAACGGATATAGCATCAGTGCATAGTGGGGTAAACGAGTAGAAACTAAGCTAATTTCCGTCAAGATCACCAAAGGACAGACAATTAATATCCAATGATTCCTCTTAATAGGGCGCTTGGAAACTATAATCAGTCCCAAAATACTAAAAAAAGCCCAAGGGAACGCTTTAATAGGAGTGTTCCACAGATAAAAGAAAGGGGAATTACCATTACGCTGTTCTAATGCTATTCTAAATGCTAAGCCAAATAATTGTTCAAAAACTACGGAACCATAGCGCAGCCAGCTTAACAATAACCAAGTCAATGTAGGAACTAATCCGATGATGAATCCTACATACAACATGGAGTTATAAAGAAGCCGATGACGGTGATGTTCCCAAATTAAATAAGGTAATAAACCTATAAGCATTACAAATATTAATTGTCCTCTAATTAACAATCCCAATGCAAAACTCAATCCTGCCAAAAAGCTCCAACAAGAACGATATTTAGGATGTATCTCTGCTTTTAGTAAACAGCAAAGACCTAGAAATGCTATGCAAATGGTCATAATATTTGCGTTAGCTAATCGGCTATTCTGAAGCCAAAGAAACGATATACCCAAAATTGCTGAAGCTAAGTAGGCGATACGTTTCTTGAGTAGCATAACTGCAATTTCATATACCAACAATAGGCTGAAAATACAAGCTATTTGGGCTGGTAGGCGAGATGTTTCTTCAGTAATACCAAATATTTTATAAACAAATGCTAGCCACCAATAAGGGCCCGGCGTTTTTTCATAAACTAGTTCTCCCCACGATTGGGGAGTTAGCCAATCACCAGATTCGAGCATCCAACGGGCACGCACAGCGTATACAGCTTCATCATAAGGCATAAGGCTGTTTTCACCATTATTCAATATTAATAATGGTGTAATCCAGATAATTATCCCTAAATAATGTGCAGCTCTAGTTTTTGATAAAAGTTTAGCAAAATTAGGCATTCTACCATTTTGGATTTTGGATTTTAGATTTTAGATTGGAAATTGTTTTATGAATTTAGGTTCTATCAATCCATCTGTCGCAATCGTTTTTTAAATTTGTATTTTTTAAAAATAGTTAATTAGGAATTGCCAATGAAAAATCAAGAAAATAATTACGAACTTATAAATACCAAAATTGCCAATTAATAGTCAAATTTTAATTTGACTATTAATTTTTACCACAATGATAAATCTTGTACTCATAGCCGTTTACTGCTGGCAAAGATTGAGTATCAGCAGCACATTTTTTAACTGACTCTGCTATAGGAGCATGAAAGTTTACTAGCCACAAGTCAAACGGTTTTGATAGTTCTTTTAATGTACTTTCTAATGCAGCAGTAGAAGTATTGGGGTTTTTGTCTTGATGGGCAAGAAGAAATAGAGAAGATGGGAATTGAGAATTTTGCGTTTTCAACTCCCTAGCTATTCCCATCATTTCACCAATTTGTACATGAGTGATCTGGGTAGTTGCAATCAGTACTGGAACTTGGGATGTTTTTTGAATTAGTTGTACAAAAAGGTCAGGGCGGTAGTATTTTTGATAACCGAGATTAGATACAACTGTGATGGCACTAATAAATCCCATTAACCAAATGAGTATCACAGCTTTCTTGCCAGTTATATTCCATCTACCTATTTTCTCCTTTATTGTTTGATTTTCTCCTTTAAAGTTCTGGGAACCATGCCAACACACTGCTAAACTTGACCCAAGTAAAACTATGACAGCGGGAAAATAAACAAAGTTATAACGAGCGCCCCGTGTTAAATCTATGCCCAGAAAGTAGGTAAAAATAAAGAATAAAGCGATCGCACTCACAACTACTCCAGATAATACCTGAATCATCAACCGATTCTCTGGTTGTTGTAGTTGTATCTTGAATCCACGTACTAAAATTGGTGCTGCCCAAATCATGAAAATCAGCATCACCAGCCCAGAACCAAGCACAATTGCTATTTGTGGTGCTTCAACTGGTAACAAGTAAAGCATGGTTATCCACGCAGCAAAAGCTTGGAAAATTGGACTTAACCACGCAAAACCCTCGCGTGGTTGTTGTATCCAATCTGTCAATTTACTACCATAAGTGTTATGTAAAAATACTGGCAACCAAACTACCCCTGCAACAAATGTGCCAGCAGCAACAGCATAGATGCGCCGCCAGGGTGGGAGGATGGGGAGATGGGGAGATGAGGGGGATAAGGGGGATAAATTTGTTGTTTGCTTTTGGTTAAACTGTGTCCACTGATGCCAAGCTAGAACAATCAAAACTAAAGCTTCACAACAGAGGGTGAGGGCGAAAAAGTAATGAGTAGCAATGCCTAAAGCATTAATTACTACCCAAGAGAGTGCTACACCAATGGCTAATTGCCTGCGGTTTTGGATATTACGTATAGCAATTATCCAGCAGGTAAGAGAAGCAATTACCCACAAAATTGCTAAAGTGTAATGACGAGCTTCTTGTGCTAGAAAAATACTGTAGGGTGATACTGCCATCATGGCTGCGGCTAAATGCCCAACCAAGCGAGAGCGGAAAGTCACCAAGCTGAAAATATAGATAGCTGGTATGGATACAGCACCAAAAACCGCAGCTAGCGATCGCGCACCCCACAAAGAAACTAAACCCCCTTGTGTAGGAAATAACTGCATCCACCAGTGAGCTAGGAAAAAGTAAAGTGGAGGATGGTTAGTTTCGTGGCTGAGATGTGTCCATACGTCGTGGATGTTAGCACCTGGTTGTGGTTGTAGCGGTTGCAATAAAATATCAGGTGCGATCGCTTGATCGAGCGGTACTGGCAAAAAACTATTACCTAAACTAAACACTAAGGTGGAAAACTCATCAGTCCAAGGAGGCTTGCTAGTCAAGTTGGCTAGGCGCAAGCTCAAACCTATGAGGAACCACGCGAGGCACAGTAAAGGGTGAAGCCAGCGATCGAAAATGGCACGATAGCGATTATATAAATGCATCCTTTGTTAGGCGTTTCGCGTGCTGGAAGCACACGAGCAATTATCAAGCTGAAAGATGAAGGCTGAAATTTCATACTTCATCCTCCAGTTGACTATTTTACGTCAGTGACGCGCCAGCTTAGTTTCAAGTTCACCCAGAAATTCCAAATGGTTGCAACTGCGATCGCTATCAAGTTAGCAATGTAGCGGTTAGGAATGATGAAGTTAAATACCAAATTCAACACCAAAACATTCAAAACCAATCCAGCAAGGCAAATGACATTGAATTTCAAAAAGCGCTTTAAGCGTTGATGCCATTCCTGCTGTCGCATACTGACATCAGCAAATGTCCAAGCGTCATTCCACAAGAAATTATTCAAAATTGCAATTTCTCCAGCAATGATCTTACTCCGCGTTAACGGCCAACCTAAAGTAGCCGGGTCGCTGAGCAAGTACAGTATTGCCATATCTACAAATACACCACTCAAACCCACCAACCCAAAACGTAGGAATCGGTCAATGGGGAAGTTGATTTTTCTCCTGACTCGTCCTAATCGTCCAGTAGACAACCGCAACCGTACTAGATGGTGGATATATTCGACATATTGCTTCCATGTGACTTTACTTTCACCTTCTTTGCGCTCACAAAATACATAACCTACTTCAGTAATTCCGCCTATTGTTCCTCGGCCAATTACCTCTAGGAGAATTTTGTAACCTACTGGATTGAGTGTTGCACCTGCGATCGCACTCCGACGCACCATAAAATAGCCACTCATCGGATCAGTAACTCTGCCTAATACACTAGGTAGAATAACCAATCCCAACACCTGAGCGCCACGAGACAAAAAACGCCTGACAACACTCCAACTGCTAACGCCGCCTCCTTCCACATGACGGCTAGCAACTGCCAAATCTGCTCCCTCTTGAATCCCACGTAATAGTTGCGTTAAAACCTCTGGTGGATGTTGTAAATCTCCATCAATCACCCCCAATACCTGCCCTCTTGCAGCCTGCCATCCACGAATCACTGCTGAAGACAACCCCCGCTCCTGTTGGCGGCGCATCACCTGTAACTGCGGATATTCTCCTGTCAAAGATTGTGCTACTTCCCAAGTGCGGTCTGGGCTATCATCATCTACAACAATTAGTTCGTATTTATCTGGTATGAATTCATCTAGTAGCTGAGTTAATATTTTGACAATATGGTATATATTATCTCGCTCTTTATAAGTAGGAATAATTAGAGAAAAATAGATGGGTTCATCATCTGCATCTACATAGGTAGGCAGTAATTCAGAAATCTGTAATGAACCAGTCGGAACCGTTAACAGTGATTTAGGTGAGTTCAAATTCATAAAGGAAATTTCACATTAACAGTGACGGTGTGTAAAAGTCTGCTTAAATCTAAGTACAATATGACAACTATCGCACACATGCTAGCTGTTTTACTAGGAACTCAATAGCGAAAAATTTTTTCATCTTGTCGCAAATTTGCTTATTCTATATTCTAGCCAGTGTCAAGTCTTAGTTTATCAGTATTATATAAGTGTTTAAATGTAAGCATTGGAATTAATTTGTAGTATTCATGGCTAAAAAACAAGAGTATATATACTAGTCTTAAAAGTAACTAAATTTAAAAATTAGCTATTTTTTTAGAAAAAGCAATTATATTAACAGCAACCTGTAGTTTCTTATGAAAAATAGAGTTGATTTAATGTATTAAAATCTGAGTAAATTCAAAATAAAAAAACGTTTAGCTAATGAGATATGAACAATAAAAAAAGAAAAGATAATAACTTTTACAAATATAGACTATTAATTTTAATTGTTTTTTTATTATTAGGTATATTTTTCCGTTTCGTCAACCTTGATAGAAAAGTCTATTGGCACGATGAAGCTTACACGTCATTAAGGATTTCTGGTTATACTCAAACAGAATTTGTTCAACAAGTATTTGACGGGCGTGTAATCGGTGTTGATTCTATACAAAAGTATCAACGTCCCAATTCAGAAAAAGGTGTAATTAGTACAATTAATTCTTTAGCTTTAGAAGAACCTCAGCATCCACCATTTTATTACGTAATGATTAGATTATGGGTGCAAATTTTTGGTAATTCAATAGCTACCACGAGAATTCTGTCAGCTATTATTAGTTTGCTAACTTTTGTTGGTATTTATTGGCTGTGTTTAGAATTATTTGAGTCACCAATCACAGCATGGATGAGCATAGCACTTTTGGCAGTTTCACCTTTAAATGTGCTGTATGCTCAAGAAGCACGACAGTTCAGTTTATGGACAGTAATAATTTTGCTGGGGAGTGCTGTACTGCTACGAGCAATGCGACTGCATAGCAAGCGATGGTGGGGGATTTATGGAGTGACAGTAGCACTAGGATTATATACTTTTTTATTTTCTGGTCTGGTGGCGATCGCTCATGGTATTTATGTAATTGCCACAGAAAATTTTCGATTTACCAAAACAGTGAAAGCTTATTTAGTGGCAGCTAGCGCTGGTTTTTTTGCTTTCATCCCTTGGATTTATATTATTATTAATAACTTATCTCAAATTGACAGAGTAACAGCTAGTGCCCAGACCAGACAATCTCTTTCTAGTTTAGTGGCAACTTGGATTACTAACATTAGTTATTTATTTGCAGATTTCTGGCGTTACGAACCATTTTTTCCAGATTTACATTTTCCAGGTTTACGCTGGGGTCGATTTTTAACTCCTCTAATTTTAATTCTGGTAATATATTCATTTTTATTTCTTTATCGTCAAGCTGCACCACGAGCCTGGCTATTTATTTTTACACTGACTGGCATAACTGCATTAGCTCTCGTATTACCTGATGTAATAATCGGAGGTAAGCTCAGTGTTAGAGCTAGATATGTGATGCCATGTTATGTAGGCATTCAGTTAGCTGTTGCTTACTTACTTGCGACTAAACTGATTTCTACTAGGTTGATAGCACGTAAGTTTTGGCAATTAGCCATCATTATAGTAATTTCCAGTGGATTATTATCTTGTCTGATTAGTTCTCAAGCTGAATCATGGTGGAATAAAGGTAGTATTTCTAACCCTGAAATAGCTCGTATAATTAACAAAACTAATAAACCACTTTTGATTAGTAGCAATAATTCTTTAAATATTGGCGATTTAATGTCTTTAAGCCATTTGCTAAATTCAAAAGTGCAGATGCAATTACTAATTCAGCCAAATTTACCCCAAATTCCGGCTGGTTTCAGCGATATATTTTTATATAATCCATCTCCAGAATTAAAATCTGGAATTGAGCAAAACTATCGACTAACTACGGTCTATAAAAAAGCTAGGCTGTGGCGACTACAAAAGACTAAGATTTAACTAATGAGATAATCTGAATCTATAAATAGTTTCTTCCGCTAAAATAACGATAAATTTAAGTTTTTCAAGAACGTGTATAAAGCTTGAGGGTAAATTTATCTAAAGACATTGTGCCTGAAACATCTTGAGTATTTTTCAGCTGAAACTTATTTGACAAAATCTGTTGAATTCTTTGATTCTCTCTGTTTATTTCCGCTTCTGTTTTCAAACGAGACCATAAGGGATCACTACTATCTAACCAGAGAACACGAGGATATTTTTCAGCTTCATCCTTCAAGACTTTTTCTAAAGAAGTTGCCAGATTGGCAGGCTTATCAGCTAACAGCATGACATTAGCTTGGGGAGGAATATAATAAGCCAAACGCATAACATGGCCCCAAGCTTTGGAATTCATAGCAATTAAGGTTGGCTGATTTGTATCTTGTAAAATCAAATCTGCAACTCTATGGAAAACTGAGCGATGCCGTAGGCTAAAATCACCGATACTAATGGTGAGATACAAAAATAATAAACTAGCTACTATAGATGTACGCCACTGACTAGGTACACCTCGTTCTACCCACAAAACTAGCAATAATAAACAGCCGGGTAGAATAATAATCATAGTCCTTCCCCAGCCAAATCCTACAGTAAACTTTTGAGCTACAATGTCTACTCCTAGAGCTAGTGACAACGGTAAAAGCCCTAATATTAAAGCTACAGTTAAGTTTGTTTTTTCACCACATTTCCAAAGGCTAATGCTAGAGGCTAAAAGCAGCAAAATTACTAAGCAACCAGCTATGGCTACACTCATCGGTGCTAAACTAGATACCCAGTCTCCCACAAGCAAGTTAATACCCAAAGTTTGAGCAACATCTTGCAAATGTTGTAACCATGCAGAACTAACTTCTTTGACAGCGCTAAAGCGTTTTAAGTCAGCATTTCTCAGTTGCTTGAGAGTACCCCATAGTACCCAAGGAATAGTTAATAAAACTCCAGCCCCTAAACGTAAACCGTGCTGCCACCAATGGTTTCGGTCAAGGTACAATACTAATACTGCTAAAGTAATGAGCCAATAAGCATATAAGTAAAATGTCAGTATACCAGCTGCAACCGAGCCAATTAAAAGGACATTCCATACAATTTGACTGCGGTGATTTTGAGGAATTTGAGTATCTTTTTGATAAATTAAATGTAACAGCGCCCATGCACTTAATGTTGCCCATAAAACTAAGGGTGCATACATCCGAACATTAAGAGAATGAAATAAATAAAATGGATTAATTCCTAGTAATGCAGCGAGAAAGAGTCCTCCTCGATGTCCTAAGAAAACTCTACCTAAACCATAAGCACTACCCATAGCTGCAATACTCAAAAATGTATTGAGGCTACGCATAGCCGCTTCACTATTGCCGAAAAGAAGCAGCCATAAATGTTGACTCAAAAAAAATAATGGTGGATGAGGTTCTCCTCCTAACAAACTTTTAAGTAAGCTACTAATAGTTAAAATAAAATCGCGTATACCTGTCTCAACAGATATGCTCAACAATGATGTATACTCTGCTAATACTACAGGTGTATCTTTGGGGCTATTGTAGGCACTATTTTTCCCAGTAGAAATTAGTAAAGATAAAACTTCGTCGTACCAAAATTCTCTACTACCCAAATTGATAATTCGTAGTAACACACCTAGTGCGATCGCACTCAGCAGTAACCACTCTAAAGAAAATTGCCCAAAGAATTTAGGGCTTATTAAGTCTTTATTCATAGCAGAAAAATTTATAATTCTTCAACAGTTACGGAGTTTGCGTAGCGAAAGAGCTTAATTTCAAAAATTAAGCTGACTTATTCGATAGATATTGTTTTGTGACCCAGTTGTAACATAACTCAAAAATAATGCCTAGAGTACAGGTAATCATGGTTACTATAGCTAAACGCAACCAGTAAAATGAAATTACAGTATTTAGCACAGTCCAAAGCCCTACAAAGATGTTCATGTGTGTGAGAAAAATTCCATAAGAGTAATTCCCTAACACATCTAGCCATTTTTTCGGGATTGTCAGCATGGTCATAATCTGAAAAACAAAGCAAAATTCTCCAACACCTATAAGTGCATCCGCTGGAACCCTCAAAATGGGCCAAATTTCAGATGATGACCAGTGACAAGCTAAGCCTAAAATCAATAAGAAAATGGGCAAAACTAACCAACGACGCTCAAATAATAAATTTTGAATTAACAAATAAAAACTGGGAATTTTTTTGATATTTACCAAGTTTAAATTCTGCCATTTAATCAGAGCGATCGCCACTACTATTCCGAAGACAAATTCAAATAAACGTGATGGAAATAATGCTCCTTTTAGAAGAATATCAGTTGTTAAGGTATCCAAAGCTAAAAAGACAATCAATAATCGATATATTAAAGAAAATAAAAGAGAACCAAAAAGTAATATTGACCATCCCCAACGTTTACCAAACCAGATTAATAAAGGAAAAACTAAATAAAGCTGAATAGAAAGACCGACATACCACCAAGCACCATTGAGAAAAAAGTAATATTTGAAAATCATGTTTCGCAAAGTTGTCAGACTGGCAATAATAGCCGCTCCTACTTCGATTCCTCCTTGGGCAAATATCTCTTGTCCATAAGGAACATAATCAGGCTTAATCAAAACCAACCCTAAAGCTAATAAGTGAGCCAACCAGTATAAAGGTAACAAACGTAAAGCTCTGCGCCGCCAAAACGATATCACACTAAAAGAGGCAGATTTTGATTTAGATACCTGATATCGTTGCCACCAAGATGCAGCTAATCCAAAACCACTAGCTATCAGAAAAAAATGAACTCCTTGCTCTCCTATCAGACATAAAGTAGAGAGTAAACTCTCTACTAAACTTTTGAATCCATATTCTTTAGATGCTGCTAATATTTGAAAGAATGATGGCGAGCCTTTGCTGTATTGCCAAAGATGGTAAGTAACAACCATCAATATAGCCAAACCCTTAATTGCAGGTAGAGTTTGACTGAGGCGGTTATAGTTTTCGGCGAAAGGTATGGGGTTGGTTTTGGTAAAACTTATTGGCATAAATGCATAAATATAGTTAGGAATGACGAAATTAAATTGATACTAATTTTGTGTGAGGTTGCACTTTATTCCCCCACAAACTTCAGCCTGGACAGTATTTTTAAGGGCTGTTGCCATTGTCAAAAGCCTTACATAACCATAATTTACCTGAATTTACTTGAATTTACTGGAATTAAAATTATTTTTTATACTTTTAGATTGGACAAAACTATTTAATTAAGTTATCAAAGATACTGAGATTACCACTGCTCAAGGAAAAACTTCAACTTCAGCAAAACTGGTATTGAGTCTCAAGAATCAAATCTGCTATGTAGCCTTTAGCTAAATCCTAGGGGCTTTTTCTATCGTTCAAGCTATCCTTAGTAAAGTGCTGAGGAGCCAGTGCGTTGGGGAGACACTGCGTTGCGCGGGTTAAGAGCGTTGAAGCAAGTGTCGTCGGCTTCGCCGAATTGAAGCATCTGGCGTTGCTGAGTGCTTAGTAGAAAGCCAGTTTTTTTCACAGCTAGCTTTGAGCAATGAACATTGTCCTAACCTATGTGACTACGGCTATAGTCACAGTCAGACATTTATTGCCACCAGAAAGAAAAGCTAGGAAATAGACAGAGCAGGGATTTAGACAATTCAGGAGAAGTATTCACAAGCACAGAGCAGGAGTAAAATCAACTTATTGTCAAAATATAAAAAGTAACCTGGTTGTAACTAGTGCCCTGTGAAGCTTAAAACTGTTGATGCTATTCTCGACCGTGCCCTAATGGGGTATGATGTATCTCCCGAAGAGGGAGTATTTTTGTTAAAACAAACTGACCCAGAGGCGATCGCAGCCATTCAAGTCACCGCAGACAAACTCCGCCACGCTCAAGCAGGTGATACCGTCACATACATCATTAACCGAAATATTAACTTTACTAATATTTGTGAGCAGCATTGTAGTTTTTGTGCTTTTCGTCGGGATGATGGTGATACGGGCGCTTACTGGTTAGATTGGACGCAAATTTTAGAAAAGTCCCAAGATGCAGTCAAACGTGGTGCAACAGAAATCTGTATGCAGGGAGGATTGAATCCACAAGCGCAGATCAATGGTAAATCTTTGCCTTATTACCTGAAACTGGTAGAAACCATCAAGCAGGAATTTCCCCAAATACACCTACATGCTTTTTCCCCCCAAGAAGTTCAATTTATCGCCAGAATTGATGGACTTGAGTATGTTGATGTGATAGCTGCTTTACGCGATGCTGGTGTTGGTTCAATGCCAGGAACAGCTGCTGAGGTGTTGGACGATGAAGTGCGACGGGTGTTGTGTCCAGAGAAGATTGATACAGCTACTTGGCTAGAAATTATTAGTACATCTCACAGATTGGGTTTACACACCACTAGCACTATGTTATCTGGACATATTGAAACGCCAGAACAACAAATTGGGCATTTAGAAAAATTGCGATCGCTCCAAAAAACTGCCATCAATCAAGGATATCCAGCGCGTATCACTGAGTTTATTTTATTACCGTTTGTTGGACAAGAAGCGCCTAAATCCTTACGCCGTCGAGTCGGACGCGATCAACCGATTCTAGCTGATGCACTGCTATTAGGGGCTGTAGCACGGATTTTTCTAGGAAATTGGATTCCTAACCATCAGCCAAGTTGGGTAAAGTTGGGACTAGCTGGGGCCACAGAAGCTTTAACTTGGGGTTGTAATGATATTGGTGGCACATTAATGGAAGAGCATATCACCACAATGGCAGGTGCTTTAGGTGGTACTTGCATGGAAGTCGAAACCTTGCAAGCTGCGATCGCTTCTTTAGGACGCCCCTATCAACAACGCGATACCCTTTATCAAAAAGTTAAGAGTTAGGAGTTAAGAGTTAGGAGCTAAGAGTTAGGAGTTCTTAATTCTTTACTCAGCACTCAGCACTCATCAGTACAGACGATTCGGCGAATCGTCTCTACTCAGCACTCAGCATTCAGCACTCAGCACTCTCATGATCCCCAAGACCCCAATCCAGGATAGGATGGACGTTGATTTACGTATAGTTTCAGATGATGCATATGAAACGCTATTGGTCGCGTCTGCTTGCCTTAGTTTTAGTTGTAGCCATTGGTTTAATGGGTTGTTCTAGCCCCGACAGTCTGACGGGAGATTATCGCCAAGACACCTTGGCTGTGGTCAATATCATGAAACAAGCCCTAGAGTTAACAGAAGATTCACCAAACAAAGCAGCAATTCAAGCAGAAGCGCGTCAAAAAATTAATGACTTTTCAGCTCGCTACCAAAGGGCAAACTCTGTTTCCGGTCTTAGCTCCTTTACAACTATGCGAACAGCCCTCAACTCTTTGGCAGGACACTACAGTTCTTACCCAAACCGACCCATACCACAAAAACTCAAAACTCGCCTAGAGCAAGAGTTACAACAGGTAGAGTCTGCACTCCGACGTGGTGGTTAACTATCCACTACCCTATATTCCAATGTCATGAGTCCAAAGTTCTGATTTTGGACTCATAATTAATACCGCTTAGCGTAATTAGTAAACCGTAATTAGTGAATCGTAAAGCTTTTAGACAAATGGTTGACTTATTTACGCTGTAATGAAATCGCACTTTTACTCAGCACTCAGCAATAGTTTGTAAACTTTAGTTAAATCCCAGTTTTGAATTTCAAATGTCGAATTTTCACTTTGATAGATGACTGTGGACACAACGCCATTGTAATAACCAACAAAATAAATAACTGTTGCATTCGTATGATATTGCGCCAGTATTTTGCATAACTTAATTCAATAAAAAATCAGGCAACAGCAACAGGGGTTTAGGAGTCTTGAAGAAGTAGGCTTCAAAACCTTTGTTTTTGATATATAACATTTGATACATGTCACCCCCAGCCATCTGATATCAGCTTGCAATCAAAGATAGTAAATGAGCGTGAGTTCGACAAGTGCTATTTTGACCTCTCCCCTGGCTCCTCTCCTACAAGGAGAGGGGAGTAAAACCCCTATTTTTTCGTTCCTCCTCCCTCGCCTAAAAGGCGAGGTAGTCCGGGAGGGAGAGGTTTATCGAACTCACGTTAAATGAGCATGGAAAACAGGGGAATAGGGAAACAGGGGAGCAAATCTTTCTCCCTCATCTCCCTCATCTCCCTCATCTCCCTCATCCCCCATCTCCCCCATGTCTAGATGCTGCTTCTCTTCGCAACTGATTATGAATGAATTGTGGTTGATGATTGATTTGTCCTTCTACTTTTAGGTATGTCTAACCGTCCCTTGAATCTTGCAAGACCAATGTTATTTTGGCGACGCTTGTTTGCTGCCGTTTTCAGCAGTATTCTCTTAATTCCCAACGTTGGAAGTCAGTCAGCCGAGGCGCAGCTAACACAGTACTGCCAATTATCAACAGCAGCAACGCGAACAAAAGAAAACCTACGTTTGTCAGCCCTAAAAGGTGATAAAGATGCTCAGAGCCGTTATCAGCAGTTATTGAAAAAACACGCACAGCAATTACAAGAGTGCCGTAATCGTAATTGGCCACAAGTCCAAGCTCTTTGGTTACGCTTGTATCCCTGTGACATTAAGCCAGGAACGCTCGATCAGGTTATGGATCGGATTGTCAACCGTGGCTATAATCAAGTTTATGTAGAAGTTTTCTATGATGGGCAGGTACTATTACCAGCCGCAGCTAACCCAACGGTTTGGCCTTCTGTGATTCGCACTCCAGGAGCAGAAAAGATTGATTTACTTTCTGTAGCGATTCAAAAAGGGCGGCAACGTGGCTTAAAAGTTTATGCTTGGATGTATACCATAAATTTCGGTTATACTTACGCTCAACGTCCAGATAGAGAAGCAGCGATCGCTCGCAATGGCAAAGGTCAAACAAGCTTATATGTAGTAGATAACGGCTCTCAAGTATTTATTGACCCCTACAACGAGCAAGCTAAACGCGACTACTTTCGTATGGTACAAGAAGTAGTGCGCCGTCGCCCCGATGGAATACTATTTGACTATGTGCGTTATCCCAGGCAAGCAGGAACTGATTCACTCGCCACCAAAGTCACCGATTTATGGCTATATAGTCAAGCCACCCAAGAAGCTTTATTTCGACGCGCACAGAACTATAAAGGATTGGAGTTAATTCGGCGTTTCTTGAGTAAGGGATACATCACCGCAGGAGATATCAGTGAAGTGGATAAACTTTATCCTCAAGAAGGTGAACCCATGTGGCAAGGTCGCATCCCACCGCCAGCCTCAAAATCAATCCTTTCTCCTAGCGACAGACAAGCACTTTTGCAAACAGAGTTGTGGCAATTGTCAGTTGCCCATGCTATGCAAGGTATCTTGGATTTTGTCGCTTTAGCCAGTTACCCAGCACAGCAAGTAGGAATACCTTCTGGGGTAGTGTTTTTCCCTGATGGTAACCAAACTGTAGGTCAAGGGTATGATTCTCGCTTACAACCTTGGGATAGGTTCCCTAGTTCTTTAGAGTGGCATCCTATGTCTTATGCGACTTGCGGTAACGTGAATTGTATTGTGCCGCAAGTTCGACGGGTTTTGAGCGTCGCCAAACCAGGTACACAGGTGATTCCAGCTTTAGCTGGTAACTGGGGAGAATCGGTGAGTAATCGTCCACCATTAGAAGTACAAATGCAAGCACTTCGTCAACTTGCCCCTCAACTTAAGGGAGTCAGCCATTTTGCCTATTCTTGGCAATATCCTGAAAATGATAGCGATCGCAAATTCTGTCGCGTCCGCTAATCATTCACAGTAGATAAACAGGGGATGCAGAAGTCAATTTTATTCTGTAATTTCCCTGCTATTTTTGAATTGACACATTCATAGAGAAGCCAAAATAGCAAATATGATTTTTAAAACTTATATGGCAAAGTACTATGAAGATGGCTATTTTAAAGATAGAGGAGAATTGTGAAGAGGTAGAGAGATGGCTTACAGTGATTTCAGCCTTGCAAAAGTAAAAAATGATTTTAGCTTGACTTTAGACGAAAGCCACAATCTATTTGCTGACACAAAACCAGTATTACCATCTGCAACTTTAAAAACTCTTCTTAGTGATTATATTCCCTTAGCCACATCTATATTCTACCGAAAAAGCTAGATCTGAGTTCTTAATTGCACCAATTTTAGCCGAAGTTAGACGATTATTAAATAATCAAATTTCTCTCTTTTCTGGTAATGAGTTTAATGTCGATATTTATGATTTTTTACATATGCAAAAAAACATAAATTTATAATAAATTCGCTATACCATCGAGAAGAAAGTAAAGACGTTGAATTTAAACATATAGAGTCACAACATCCTGTTAAAAAAATTGTAAATCATGCAGAAGAATATATAACTGGATTTCTTAACGCCTTGGTAGAAGGAGAACTATATCTAGGTATAGATGATGCTGGTAAAATTCTAGATGTTAAACTTAGTAAGAGTGAGCGAGATGAAATTCAAAAAATAATTCCTAATAAGCTCAGAAATACAGATCCAATAGTTTCTCCATCACTTTATGATATTTCGCTTTACAATATTATTAACGAAGAAGAAAAAGAGATAGATGATTTATTCATTGTAAATATAAGTATTCTGGGAATAGATGAAAATCAGTTTTATAGAACGTCAAGCCGTGAGTATTTTCTCTACAAAACAACAGGAGGAAGTACTTATCTTAAGACAGGTACAGACTGCATTAAGCTGAATACCACAGAAAGAGCACAAGAAATTCAAAAGCGTAAACAAAAGTATTTAAAGAAAGAGTTAGACGATATTAACAATCAACTTTTACAAAATCCGGACAATCGCTCTCTTCTCCATGAAAAAGCTAAGATAGCGAAAATGATGGGCGATATTGAGACAATAGATGAAACTTATAAAAAGCTCATAAATCTTAACCCTAAAAATTATAGAACAAGGGTTGATTATGCTTCTGCACATAAAAGTATAGGTGATTTAGAGGGAGCATTAGATATCCTTGAAGATGCTCTTAAGATAGACAAAGATAATCTGAGTATATTAAAAACAAAAGGAGAAATACTTTTAGGCTCAGATAAGGCTAAAGAAGCTTTCCAAACGTATGAAGCTGCATTGAAACTTAATCCAGAAGACTATACTATCATTACCCAAACTGGTATTGCATTAAGAAAATTAGGTAAATATAGGGAATCTATCAAAGTTTTTAATTTGGCTCTTGCAAAGTCTCCTCATTATAGAGTTGCAAAATATGAAAAAAAAATAACTTATCATAAGATGTTTGAGGGTGGTATCAGAATATAAGCTCACAAATATGAAATATATTCTGTTAAAATATTTTGCATACTGGACTTGTTATGTTAAAATAATCGCAAATACCTACTTGATGAGCATTGATGTCCGTTGGCGATACAGCAACGGTGTATTTTCATCCAAACTTTACGCTAACTAGTGAAAAATCTGTTAGTGCTGCTGTAATGCAGTAAGCAGGAATGCCATCAGTAGGTTTTTTTAATAAAGGTACTGACTAATTGTGAGTAACAAAATTTCTCTTTCGCCTCTTTTGTATGAAAGTTGTGAAGACCTTGGTAAAAAATTCAAAGAATTAAAATCAGCAAGAGATGTTGCTCAAATTTTAAAAGTTCCATATAATTATTTAATTTATTATATTTATAGAACTTCTGAAAATTCAAAATATCAAACTTTTAATTTAGAAAAAAAATCTGGTGGTTATAGAACTATTCATTGTCCAAATAACTCTCTGGAAATCCTTCAAAGGAAATTAAGTCAAGTACTATATTCAGTCTATAATCCAAAACCTTGTGTTCATGGATTTGCAGCTAACCGTAGTATAGTTACAAATGCTAAAGTTCATACAAGGAAAAAATTCGTTTTAAATATAGATATTAAGGATTTTTTTGATGCAATAAACTTTGGTAGAGTAAGAAGTCTTTTTATTGCAAAACCATATCAGTTAAATAAAGAAGTTGCAACTATTTTAGCTCAGATTTGTTGTTTTAAAAACAAGTTGCCCCAAGGAGCGCCAACATCGCCAATTGTCTCTAACTTAATCTGTGCAAAGATGGACAAAGAGCTTCAAAATTTTGCCAAAGAGAATGGAATTTTTTATACACGATATGCTGATGATATAACATTTTCGATTAATCGAGAAAATTTACCAAGTGGATTAGTTTCGTCCTATAGTAAGGGATTTTCTAAAGTTATATTAGGTGATGAATTGAGGTCAATTATAGAAAATAACGGATTTCAAATAAACGAATCAAAAGTAAGGTTAGCTTATATAAACCAAAGACAAGAAGCCACAGGCTTAGTCGTTAATAAAGGTGTTAATATTAATCGTAAATGTATTCGTAATCTTTATGGTACTCTACATGCATGGGAAAAATTTGGTTTAGAACAAGCACAAAAGACTTATATTTTTGAATATGCAATAAAACCTGTTTCACCTAATAATAAAGTACCCCCTTTTTTAGATTCACTAAGAGGTAAGATAGAATTTATAGGAAGTGTAAGAGGAAAAGATGATCCTCTATATCGAAAACTTTTGAATATATTTCATGAATTAAAAGAAAAAGAATCTGATAAAAACAACATTATAGTTCCATAATATCGGTTCATGTTAGATCAATCCTGCTTATTAATTACTACATAAGTTGCTTCTCTTAACGGATAAATACCAGTTGCTTTTAGTTCTAAGAAATCCATACCCTTCTCAAAAATAATTTTGTATCGCTGAATATTTTAGGAGAAGCAACTGGTTGATAGTCATATTCTGCTTTAGAAATCGTAGACAAATAATGACGCTTACCACCGTAGTGAAACCTCAACTGTAACCGACCATTAGAGCTAATGATTGATACAGATCCTTTGTATCCCCGTTCCTTATAATTTTTTGAGAACATATGTATTAATGGTGTAATTATCCTCTGCTCTACACCATTTACACCATTTTTACACCACTTTTTGGTCTAAAGGTGTCTAAAAATGTTCAATATTTATCACTGAAATAGAACTAATGTTCTATTTCAGTTAGGGGTTAGAAATTATAAAACCCTTGAAACCAGTGAGTTTCAAGGGTTTTATAGAGATGCCAGGAACCAGACTTGAACTGGTGACACGAGGATTTTCAGTCCTCTGCTCTACCGACTGAGCTATCCCGGCTGGGCTTTTTTCTTTGCCACGATTACTTAATGTAGCAAAGATATAAGGGTTTGGCAAGGGCTTGTAGAAAAAATTTTATGTTACTTTCAACCCCAATTTCACCCACAGGAAAACAGCTATAAATATGAGAAACTGAACAAGAACAATGCTAGGGCCCGAAGCCAGGTTGAAAATACCCGAAACGATGATGCCAGCAAGGCTGGTAGTGAAACCGAATATCACCGACATGATGAGAAAGCGGCTAAAGTGGTGACTCATCAATTTAGCTGTAGAAGCGGGAATCACCAAAAATGCATTCACCAGTAAAACACCGACAGCTTTAATCGCCACGGCAACGGCAAGTGAAAGCAAGACGACAAACCCATAGCGATACAATTGAACGGGAATGCCTTGAACTTGTGCCACGTCGGAGTTAAGGGTCAACAAAATTTGCTGGCGCAGAGTCGGTAGTAAGAATACACTGCCGCCCAAAAGCACAAGCAGGGTCAAAATTAAATCTGTAGAATCAATAGCGAGAATGTCACCAAACAAGACTCCCATCAAATTGCCGCGATAACCTTTGATGAGGCTGGTGAGAATTACGCCAATTGCCAATGCTCCTGATAGCACTATACTAAGAACGCTATCGCTAGCTAAATCGGTTTTATCAATAAAGTAAAGGACAACAACGCCAAACACTAAAGTAAAAGGTAACAGCATCCAAGTAGGATTGAACTGTAGTAACACGCCCAATGCTACCCCTACTAATGCGGCATGACCTACAGCATGGCTGAAAAACGATAGCTGGCGCAAGGTTACGAAACTACCAAGTAAGCCCCCAAGTATTCCCATTAATACAGCACCTGCGATCGCACGTTGCATAAATGGGAAATCCAACAAACTCACTAAGTCACTAACATTAATGATGGCTAGTCCAGCTATGTGACAATCAAAAGATAAATACATATGTAATTTTTTACAAAAAATACCAATTCGTAATTAGTAATTGATATTATGAATTTTGAATTAAAAACTCTACACCCAATCAAAGAGTTATGAATTTTTAACTCCTGTACGGGCGGGTTTACCTGGATATCTTGCTACCAATTGAGTAATATTACAAAACCCGCCCCTACGCCTTCCCACTCAATTATGATGATGCTGGTAACGACTAAAGCTTGGGCCGTAGGTTGCTAAGAGGTTTTGGGGTGAAAGAGCAATTTCTGGCTGGCCAGTACAAACAACAGTTTGATTGAGGCAAAGGACGCGATCGCAATGGCGGCTTACCATATCAATATCATGGGAAACCTGTAACACTGTCCAGCCCTCTTCGCGCTTTAATTCATTTAGTAAAGTATAAAAATCGGCTATACCTTGCACATCTACCCCAGCAAAGGCTTCATCTAGTATCAAAAGTTTTCGAGGCATCACTAAACAATAAGCTAGTAATACCCGTTTGAGTTGACCACCACTCAGAGAACCAATAGCTTGATTTCGCAGATGATAAGCATCTGTTCGCTGTAAAGCTTCTACTACTGCTGCTGATTTTTCTCTATCTTGTCTCCACAGTTTTTTAAAAAATGAATTTCCTTTTTTACCTGCAAGTGTCCAACCTAGTCCTACCAATTCACTCACAGATATGGGAAAGTTGCGGTCAAAAATAAAATTTTGCGGCATATAACCCAAGAGGTGACGTAAACTTCCGAGTCTAGAAATTGGGCGACCAAATATTTCAATCTGGCCAGCAACACGCGGAATCAGTTCTAATACTGCTTTTACCAAAGTACTTTTACCAGCACCGTTGGGCCCAACTATTGCTGTATCTGTCCCAGGGAATAATTCAAAGGAAACATCCCGAACAGCTAAGTAACTGCCTTGATATACAGTTAATCCTTCTACTTTTAAAATAGGAATTTCATTAGTCATTAGTCAGTTTTTATTTGCCATTAGTCAGTTTTTATTTGTTAAGAAGGAGGGTAATTATAAATTATCTTTTAACTCCTAACTCCTAATTCATTTACACGCAGTTTCTAGAGTTTCTAAGTTAGCTTTCATTACTTTGAAATAATACTGCGGATCTGTCTGACCAGCTTCTAATGAATCTAGAGTACGCAAAGTTAATTTCAAGTCTTTGGAAAGGCTAGCCAGTAATTTGTTATCTACTCCTGCTTCACTAAACAAAGCTTTCACTTTATACTTTTTTACTACATTGACTGCATTTTGCACATCTTGTGGTGAAAGTTGGTCTTCGGGAATTTCCACCACAGCAACTTGTTGGAGTTTATAGCGTTGAGCTAAGTATGGAAAAGCATCATGAAAGGTGATAAAGGTGCAGTTGGGAGTTTTCTGCAAAGTTTGTTGAAATTCACTGTTTAAACTTTCTAATTGCTGAATATAAGCTGCTGCATTTGCTTTATAAGTAGCTTGATTTTTCGGATCGGCAGCAATTAAACCCTCCCGAATATTTATTACCTGCTGTTTTGCCAAAACTGGATCTAACCAAACGTGAGGATTACCTTCTGCGTGGTCGTGGTCTTTTTCAACTTTGGTGGTTTCTTCAACTGGTGAAATTTCATTTAAAGATTTTATGCCTTTACTGGCATTAATTTCGATTAATTTTGGATTTTGGGCATTTTTTACGGTGTCTTTGAGAAATTTCTCTAAACCCAAACCATTTTTGACCATTACATTGGCAGTGGCGATCGCTTTCACGTTGTCTGGTGTAGCCTGATAATCATGTACTTCCGTACTCGGTGGTACTAAAAGTTTTACATCTGCTACATCACCAGCTACGGCCTTAGTAAACAAATACATCGGTAAAAATGTTGTCACCACTTTGGTTTTTTCTGACTGCTCTAATGGAGTCGATGCTGCCTCCTGTACTGGTGGAAACTGCTCAGTATTAGTTTCCTGATTTTTGTTCGATTGGCTACAACCACTAGCTATTGACAATAATAGCAAAGCAATTAGGGACAAGATACCGCTTCTTTGTCTACCTAGTTTACGTCCTATGTGAGTCGGAATCACCGTGTTTTCTCCTCCAAAAGGATACTTGCTCTGCTTTGGTTAAAGTTTTTGTTGACAATTAAACTTATTGTACACTGCCAATTATAATAATTCTCATTCTCATAAAAAATCATAAATATTACTAATCGTGTAAAAAATCACTACAATTTTTATAAACTACTGTTATTTGCTGTTTAGTTTAGCCCGATGAATGATAATTTCTTGACTTTGAGTGTTAAAAAGATAGCTCTCTACTGATAATATTTTGAGAATACTTGTCAACAAAATCTGCTTTGATAAAATTGCCGTGAAGGTGTGACCAACGGTGAGTAAGTGTGAGGAAAAAATGCAAAAGTTATGGAAATATTTGCTGGTAAGCCCAGTAGTTTGCGCTAGTCTGATATTTGCTGGTGATGCATATGCACAAGAAACACCAGCCACATCACAAACAAGTCAACCGCTATTGATAGCAAGTCCAGAAAATAATGCTGAGAATTTTCATCAAAATCAGGTAATGGCACAAATTACCTCAGTGTCTCAGTTATCTGATGTACAACCTACGGATTGGGCTTTTGTCGCCTTGCAATCACTAGTAGAACGTTACGGTTGTATTGCAGGTTATCCAGATAACACTTATCGAGGTAATCGTCCACTGTCACGCTATGAATTCGCTGCTGGTTTGAATGCTTGTCTAGATCGGGTGAATGAACTGATTGCCACAGCTACCAGCGACATTGTAAGAAAAGAAGATTTAGCTCAATTGCAAAAGCTACAAGAAGAATTTTCCGCGGAACTGGCGACATTACGGGGTCGAGTGGATTCTCTAGAAACACGCACAGCTGAGTTGGAGGCGAATCGATTCTCAACTACAACCAAACTACAAGGGCAAGTTGTGGCAGTTGTCAGTGATGTTTTCTCAGGAGATACTGTTAACGGTATAGAAATTACCGACAAAAATACAACTCTTGGGGTACGGGCACGCGTTGAATTTGTTACTAGTTTCACAGGGCAAGATACACTTTTTACTAGGCTTCAAACGAATAATATTCTTAGCCCTGACATTGGTACGCCAGAGGGCAACTTATTCTTTGCTGGTGAAGATGGTACTAACGACGCTTTTATAGATGCATTATTTTATGCATTTCCCCTTGGCAAACAGACTGAGGTGAAACTAATTGCCAACGGAGGTGCAGCAGATGACCTGACCAATACTGTTAATATCTTCGATGGTGATGGTGCTTTCGGTGCTTTGTCCACCTTTGGTACGCGCAACCCAATTTATAACCAAATCGGTGGTGCAGGGTTGGGAGTCACTCACGAATTTAGTGATAAATTAGCACTCAGCCTAGGGTATTTGAGTGGTACAGCTAATGACCCATCTCCCAAGAATGGTTTGTTTGATGGTGGTTACGGTGCTTTAGCGCAGCTGACTATTAAACCAAGCGATCGCATTACTATTGGTTTAACTTACATCAATTCCTACAAACAGCCACTACTTACGGGTAGTAATGCGGCAACTTTTGTAAATTTAGAAGATGTGGCATTTTCCAGCAATTCTTACGGTATCCAAGCATCTTTTAGCATCAGTGATCAATTTGTCTTAGGCGGTTGGGCTGGATACACCACCAGCCGTACCTTAAGTGGAAACCGTGGGGATGTTGACATTTGGAATTATGCAGTCACTCTCGGCTTCCCCGACCTTGGCAAAAAAGGTAATTTAGCTGGTATTATCGCTGGTGTAGAGCCGAGAGTGACAAGTTCCAGTGTCGCCGGATTAGCTGAAGATAATGATACTTCATATCATGTTGAGGCGTTTTACCAATACAAAGTAAGTGACAATATCACCATCACCCCAGGAGTTATCTGGCTAACATCCCCAGATCATAACGATAACAACGATGATGTTGTGATTGGTGCTTTAAGAACCACATTCAGTTTCTAATTTTTTAAGCAAAACTAGGTGCTGTAGTGGCAATGCATGAATTGCCACTATATGAATAAAGCGCAACGTTACACAGAATTAGCATCAAAAGAAGACGCGAAGAAAAACTTCGCGTCTTTTGCTACTGAATATCAAAATAAAAACCCAGCATCCTGGCTGGGTTGGACATCTGAAAACGACATTTTAAATGTTTTATAGTGTTTATGCAGATCTTCGAGCATATGAGCAATATAAACAAGAAAATCCATAGTGGATTTTACAGAGTTGGAAAAGTAAGCTCATGGTAATTACTGAGGAAATTTTGTAAAATTAGTATTATTGACAAGGCAATCAATAGAGAAAAAGTTTACAGCATAAAAAAAACCAGCCTCCCACGGCTGGTTTGAAAAATATTTTTTCGCGTTGTCTTCTCAATAGAGTTAAAACCCAATTGCGCGTTCCCAAAATGCAACGGGCAACTTTTCTTAACAATATTGTAACAGCCAACACAGTTTTTTCGTAAAAATTTACCAAAAAAAGATGTGGCCGAAGGAAATTAGCTTCTATCTTTCAGAATATTTCAAAAATGTCAAGGGATAGAGGGGATGGGGGGATGGGGGGATGGCTGACAGGTGTAGGTTTTTTACACTTAGGAGGAGTTAAAACAGTAAAAATCGTCAACAGGAGTAGAAGGAAAAGAACTCCAACGATGAAGTTGAATAGGAAGATGGTTGAGTAAATTAGCAATCAGGGTTAACAATCCCTGGAGAAAACAAGAAAGATGACGTTGAGGATGAAGGTTAAGAGGTTGAGAAAATACAATGTGGTGAGATGGAAGTGTTTCTAAATTTGGGGGAGATGATTGATTTTCAGCTTCACCCTTACGGGTTCGGTAGTTGCTTTCCGACGCAAGGCGACAGGAACGCACTACCTCACCACCAAGCATAACCATCCAAAGGGTAGAAACTGCGATCGCTAACCTGCATACGTTCAGCACGTTGAGGGTCAAGTAAACGGTGTTGTGCCACTGCCAACCGTCAGATTTAACATCGCGGTGAGGGGGTCGCAGTCTTGGCGGTTCCCGTCGATTGCGAACCCCCGAACCCGAAGGGTAAACGCATTCAGTGCTAGGACGTAAACCGTACCAAACAGCCGAAGCGCGAGTTGGTTCAATGTCAGTCAGAATCAACCACGGGTCTTGATAGCCGATATCCCAACGTGCCAGTAATGTGCATTTGAGTGGATTGGTTTTAAAACAAATAATCTGACCTGACCAAGATTGTGCAGGAGCAGAGACTACATCTACCAATAGATGCCATGTGTGACTAGGTGGAACTCGATAAGTCCCTTGATGGTTAATACGTAAAAACGGATGCCAGCCAGCATCGACAATGAGTTGATATAACCAATCTGCATACAGGCCTCGATCAGCCGTGACTATCACTTGAAATCTACTGGGAATCACAC
>NZ_JAECZC010000099.1:0-2051 GCF_016056305.1 Amazonocrinis nigriterrae CENA67
AGACTGTGCGATGTACACTACAAAAAAACGAATTGCGCCCGTGGAAAAAGCAGCGTTACTGTATTCCCGAACGCGATGCGGCACGCTTTGTAGCACAGATGGAAGAAGTCTTAGACATTTATACCAGCCAGCACACAGAAGATGAACCACTCATCTGCATGGATGAAGCGGCTTACGAGTTAAAAGCGGACGTGTTTGAGCCAATACCAATGACACCCGCAAGCGATCGCAAAGAAGATTACCATTATGAACGGCATGGTGTGCGTGCGTTATTTATATTTTTTGACCCCTTGAGAGGATGGCGGCGCGTGAGTAGTCGTGAGCATCGTACTCGCGTCGATTGGGCACTGGAAGTTCGCCAACTTCTAGATGTAGACTATCCCCACGCGCGCAAAGTCAAGTTAGTTTGTGACAATCTCAATACTCATCACATTGCCTCACTGTATGAAGCTTTTCCTGCAACTGTTGCTCATCGATTAGCTCGCCGCTTAGAAATTCACTATACCCCTCGTAACGGTAGTTGGTTGAATGTTGCCGAGATTGAGTTAAGTGTCCTTTCTCAACAATGTCTTGACCGTCGTATTTCCTCTGCCACCGAGTTAGAAAAGGAGTTATCTGCCTGGCAGAACCAGCGTAATCGCACGAATAGCCAAGTTCAATGGCGCTTCACAACAGAGGATGCCCGTATTAAACTCAAACACCTCTATCCTATTGCACTATTTTAGCCCGGTCGTGCTACTACAGCAAGTTAAGCAACTATTAGGTAGTTGACTTGAGCTAATCCCCGCAAGGGGATGAAAACAATTTAAATAAACGCTGTTTTTTCTCCCCTAGGGGATGGAAATTGTGTAAGATATTCAACATCATTTCATAGCATCCGGCGATGGCAAGAGTAGCTGCATCTACTAGACGTAAAGCTAAGCCCAAGTTAGAATCATCTAGCTCAATTCCCACATGGGCGGATGACACGGAACTAGTGGGGTTAGTGTTTGACCTTGAACCTACCACTTCCACTTCCCTCTACTCTCAATACACTATCGGACTCCATGCTTGGTTTCTTGACCAAGTACGGCAATTCAACCCAGAACTTTCTGCATATCTGCATGATGGAGAGTCGGAAAAGCCGTTTAATATTTCGGCGCTGGAAGGTCAACTTCTTCCCAGTGGGATACAACTGCAACTGCAAGCTAACCAAATTTATCGCTGGCAAATCAACGCTTTGTCTAGGCGAGTCGTGCAGTTTCTCAGTCAATGGTTAACCCAGCTACCACAAAGTTTAAACCTCAGAGATGCGACTCTTCAAATCAAACAGGTGAGTATTGCTCATTCACCGACTACTTACGCACAATTGTTAGAGTCAGCAACAGAGAAACTCTCTAACGTCAGTCTTAGCTTTGTCTCGCCTACCAGCTTTCGTCGCAAAGGTCATCATTTTCCCCTCCCCGTTCCAGTTAATCTGTTTCACAGCTATCTGCGGCGCTGGAATGACTTTTCAGGAATACCTGTAGAACAAGAAGCTTTTCTTGAGTGGATAGATGAAGGGGTAATTATCCATCAGCACCGCTTAGAGTCAGTAAAAGTAGCGGCTGGTAAGCGGGGTTCGGTGACTGGGTTTACAGGGGCAATTTCTTGTGGTTTGAGTAAAGCAGCTTTGGCTAACTCTGAGTTTACCCGCTTATTCTATGCTTTGGTGCGGCTTGCTCCTTACTGTGGTACTGGACACAAAACTACCTTTGGACTAGGACAAACTCGCTTAGACTGGGTGGAACAAGAAACTAGTGTATCTACTCAGTTGTTGACAAATATGCTGGGAGAACGCATCGATGAGTTGGTAGCGCTATTTACTGCACAGCGAAAACGCACAGGAGGCGATCGCGCTGATAAAATTGCTTCTACATGGGCTACGATTTTGGCACGCCGGGAGATGGGAGAATCATTGCAAGTCATAGCCGAAGATTTAGAAATGCCTTATTCGACTGTGAAAACTTACGCTAAATTAGCCCGTCGCGCACTCAAGCAGGAGGGATGAGGGGGGATGAGGGGGGATGAGG
>NZ_JAECZC010000099.1:2191-35452 GCF_016056305.1 Amazonocrinis nigriterrae CENA67
CTAACTTGACTTTGCGCGCGTGGGGATAGTCTACATCTAGAAGTTGGCGAACTTCCAGTGCCCAATCGACGCGAGTACGATGCTCACGACTACTCACGCGCCGCCATCCTCTCAAGGGGTCAAAAAATATAAATAACGCACGCACACCATGCCGTTCATAATGGTAATCTTCTTTGCGATCGCTTGCGGGTGTCATTGGTATTGGCTCAAACACGTCCGCTTTTAACTCGTAAGCCGCTTCATCCATGCAGATGAGTGGTTCATCTTCTGTGTGCTGGCTGGTATAAATGTCTAAGACTTCTTCCATCTGTGCTACAAAGCGTGCCGCATCGCGTTCGGGAATACAGTAACGCTGCTTTTTCCACGGGCGCAATTCGTTTTTTTGAGTGTACATCGCACAGTCTCACGACCTATTTGCGTGACGATACTTCGCGCTTTGAGTTCGTCTACTAATAACTTCATCGTCCAACGAGTCCTACCATCCGGCGGTGGTGAACAGCATATAGCTATCAGATGCGCCTGTTTTTCTCCATCTAATTTCTGTGGCACGGGTGGTGTCTGACGCGGCTTGCGGTTGAGGGCTGCTTGTTCTCCTTGCTCTAAAAATGATGAGCGGATGCGGGCAACGCTATTACGATGTAATCCTAGTGCTGCCCCTATCTGCTGGTCATTCCAGCGTTGCTGCCCATATTCACCCTCATCCGACATGATCAGTACACGTGCGTGCAGAATTTTTTTCACTGGTGCATGACCATTACGGCTGAGCGCTTCCAAGTGTTGTCTTTGTTCTGCACTTAAGCGAATCTTGTTTGTTCGTCCACGTCCCATTTTCTTTGTCTGTTTCTGCTACATCTAATGCACTATTTTAGCCCGGTCGCGCTAGTAGTTTCTGAAAGGATTCTCTAAGTGTAAATTTATCTTTGGTGTAATGCATTTTTGCATCACTAGTCAAATCTTGTAAATACCTAGCTTTACGGCTCTCCCGTTCTAAGTATGTGTAGGCTTTACGTAAATTTGAGTTACCTAATTGGTGAGCAAGGTCATCAACATATTTGCGGCGACAGGTATGACGAGATTCTTTATCATCTTCCTTATACTGACCTATGTCAAATCCTTTAATACAAGCATAATGTTCTACCCAGTGCAACGCAGCATAAAAGCACATAGTTACAGCCCAATCTGGATAACTGTTTTCAATGCTACGTGCTGCTTGTTCATTACTTTTAGCTTGCTCAAGGTAGCGATCGCAAGTCATTTTAGTGTCAAAGCTTAGGTAGTGGTAATTCAGGCTCAACTAATTTGAGGGGAGGGCTTGACCAAGTTCGCATCGTTACCTCTGCACGTTGTTGAATATGGAAATCCACAATTACCTTACTAGTGTCTTGAAGTGGAGAAAGCTTACTTACTACTTCAGCATGAAAATACCACTTTTCACCAGAGTCATCCCGTAACTTCCATTCACATTCAATTACTATATCTTGCACCTGATCCCAAACTTCATGAGATAATTCAATTTCAGGCTGCAACTGTAGCTCAAAATCAATATTATGAAGGTCTGGAAATCTTAAAGCTATAGCCCTTACCCTTTTTATGTTAGCTACTTGAATTAATTTTCTTACCAACCCTTGTATTTGAAAAATTACTTCAAAACTCGTTGATTTGTGCGATTTCATCAAGCATAAATCAGACGAATAAATTTTACTCCAAGTTGTATTTGTGTAAAAGATTTTTAACGAAGACTTTTGTTGTGAGTTTTTGCTAAAAATCATGACTCATCCTTTAAAAATTCATCTAAACGATCTCTGAGAAAGGCTGCATGTTGGCGAGTCAATGCAAAATTATATATTGAATTTGCTGGCGATGCTGATTCTTGCTGACCTTGAGTGAATGGGCTTTCGGAAAGCATTCCTGCTATTAAAATCCGATGCTCTTCATCAATTGCCACACGAACACCAGTGACTAAGTATACTTTGCCCTGACTTTGCTCACTCATGAATTATCCTTTCACCTAATTTCTTTTACATGCGAAAAATAGGGGAATCAAAAGGCAATAAACCCTTGTTTGATCAATTCCCTTTATTTTAAAGTAGCCTGACTCAAGTAGAGCTTTCTATATAGTTGTTGGTTTTAATCCCCTTGTGGGGAAGTTGTTGATTATTATTCAGTAGATATCAAGGACAACTGTTAGAACCTAGCTTTTGTAATCCCCTTGCGGGGAAGTGGTGAAAACTGAATCAACTATTCAATCACCATACTAGAGGCGTGTTTCAATCCCCTTGCGGGGAAGTAATTAACTATTTGTTAATACTTTTTGTAACACTTTAATCCTCTAGTTATTAAAGATAATAGCTTGACTTTTTGGAAAAGTCAAATTAAAGTTGAGGATTATTCGAGATAATTAACCGTTACTCAAATTCAGCTAGAACAATCTCCTCATTAGGAAAATGAGCTACTAATTTTAAATTGCCACCAAGAGCCTTTATATAGTGGGAGAGGGTGGAAAGTTGAATATCCTCTTGGTTTTCCAATTCGGAGAGAATAGACTCAACAATGCTGAGGTTTTTTTCTAAATCATCCTGTGTCAGCCCCAGTGATTCTTGTAGTTCTAAGAGCGTATGATGAAGTAACATTAGTTGAGCGCGAGTTTTATTTTTTGCCCTCCGTTCAGGTGTCATTCTCTTTCGTAATTCGCTGAAAGGCTTTGTCTTCATATTAATCCTTCCTTTTCAAGCTCTTTTAACAGTTCGTCGTAGAGCTTATCTGCTTTCAGTACATTTTCCTCATACCAGCGATCGTTACCCTTTTTGCTACCTCCTAAAAGGAGTATGGCAACTCTACGAGGATCGAAAGCATAGAGAATTCGATACGGTTTTCCTTGATGTTGTACACGAAGTTCTCGCATATGTTGGTGGCGAGAATTTTTGACACCAGTACTATAAGGGAAGCGAAGATTCGGCCCTTTTTCCTCAAGTAACTCGACTACAGCATCAATACTGTCTTGCGTATCTTCATCAAGGAATGTGTACCACTGCTCGAACTCGTCTGTGTACTCTACTTCGTATGTCATCTTGTCCCAATTTCCTTTTGTTAAAAAACGTCATGCTGTTTGTTGCTTGAAGAGTTGATTCAGTAGTGATAGATCCTATCAAAGGAGGATCTTGTCCTAAACATGAGCTTATTTGCTGGTTCATTTTTCTTTGCTTAGAGAGATTGAGACTGATATAGCCATACTTTATATGGTATGAGACTTAAGAAAAAGTTAGTAGTCAAAACTTTTCATTAATCAACATACTTAACACTTTTAATACTTACATCGTCCTTGAGTGCTACGATTTTCACCTTAACTATTTGTCCTTCGTGGAGAGAACCTGCTTTCTTTGGTTCTTTTTCAGTTAACTTAATTGTGCCTAAAATTTCATAAGTGACTTTATTACCACTAATTTTGGTTACTATAGCTTCTAATATCTGATCAATTTTAAACTCTTGGGATTTCGCAACTTTATTAATTTCAACTTGTCGCGTTGACTCTACAGAAGGAGGTTGAATTTCGCCAATTGGCCCTGCATCTTTGTAGTAACGCATCAGGCGAGAAACCCAGCCTAATATTTGTAGTATTGTATGGGCATCTTCAACACCTTTAAGATAATCACTACAGGCTTTTTCAATACTGCGGTAATAATCTGTAGTTTTGCTGCTGTGACCAATTTGTCTACCATTACTCACTAAGGTTTTCAGGTATTTAAAAAACCTGGAAGTAGCATCTGCTTGGTTAACAAAAGCACGGAGATAAGCAACTACTTTCCCCAATTCGTTGACATCTGTATTTTCTTTTACTAGGGTTTGTGCGATCGCATGGGCAATTTCCCATTGTGCATCTGTCAAGGTTTCCGAAGAAGATTCAACTGTAGTCATAATTAATACATTCCAGATGGAGGTTCGCGATCGCTTGGATAACGCAACACTGCTGTAAGTTCTTCTAGTTGATGTTTTTGAATCAGGCGTGTGTGGGCTGCTTGAATATTTGTCTGGATAAATTGTTGTAACTTTTCGCCAACTAAATCTTCATCCTGAGAAACATCATATTTTGAGTAACGCTGTTGCAAACTTTGCGGCTGTTTAATTTTGTCTACATTAACTGTCATGGTTCCCATCCCAATAGGTTTACCACCACCTACTTTTAAAGCGATGGGATGTTTCGGATCTTGTCCGAAGATAATTAATAAAGTTCCTAACTCTTCTGGTAATAAATTCTTGTAATTGAGTTGAGTTTTAAATGTGTATTCTCTGCCAGCTTGTTGTACAGGAATACCAGAATTTTGACCTTTATCGATTGCCCTAATCGTGTGATAATAAAACTTACGTCCTGCAACTTTGCCTCTAATAAAATACGCCTTGCTTTCATCTGGGCGAGGACGATACAATGCAGGCATAAATCCTGTAGTGAAACCGATATTTTCACACTTAGCATCGTTAAAATCAAGCAATCCTTGCCAATCTAATGCACCGAATACACGACTGGCTGGACAAAGTTGTTCTTTGTTGCGACAAGGTAATCTTTCAGTGGGTATTTGACTTCTATATTTAGAAGTGATTACTGCTAAAGTGCTGTTGGTAATTGCTTCATATACAGACCGAATGCAACCTTTAAGAGAACTACCTTGAATTGATAGCTTTTGGTCAACACCCTGCACCATTGTTTTAATTAAAGAAATGCGGTTGTTCCCGATATCGCTACCCATGACACTTACGCCCGTGGAGACGTGGAGAGATGTCTGCACTTTCAGGGTAAGATATAAAGTACCATGCAGGCGATCGCTGAAATATTTATGATGTCCAACGGGACGCTGCAAGTTAGGTTTTTCTTGAGGAAAAGAGACAAATTCATAAGGTTTTGGCGCAAGTTCCGGCGATGAACTTCCACCGCTAGGACGGTTAGGTCTACTTGGTGGTTGCGGTCTTTGAGGGCGATTTCCTGTCATATTTATTTTGGAATTGTCAAAGCAACAAAGTGTACAGTAGAAGTTTGTTTATCGATGAAATAGCGTTGACCTATATTCAATTCTTTTTCTTTAGCGGGAAAAGCTTTAGGAAAACGGGTTTCAGTAGAGGAATATAAATGTGCATCTCGGTCTTCAGTTCGCCAACCTTTATTTTCATTATCCTCTCCATACTCACCCACAATTTCAAAGTCTGGATGTTTACCCGTGATACTCAAAAGCAGCACTTCATAACTATCTTTGCGTTTTTGCTTCCACCTCAGTTCACAATCTTGATTAAACATCTGTCCCTCAATCATGGGAAAATCGGTTGCAGTGGGTTCTTTTTTCCAATCTTCACTAACTTTGTGAGTCCAACGCAAGAAATAATAACTAGGTTCCGTTGCAAATTTTGTAATTAATTTTAGTAGTTTATCTTTTGATAAAAGCTCTTTTTTATAACCAACAAAAGCTGTCATTTTGCACCTACTAGTAATTTACTCCAAGACCTAACGCCTCGTTCAAATAAATCTTGAACTGTACCATCTCGCCATGTAAGTTGTACCCCAAAACCTAATTCCATTGATTGTGCAGCAATAGGTGTATCTTGGTAGTCTGGTTTTGAGAAACCATATGAATTTGCTTCTTCAGTTTCTAAAAATTCTCCAGCGCCTAAAAGGTAAGTATGATTCCATTGTTTTTGACTACCAAAAGCAACAATTTGTTGTTTATCTTCCGACAAAATACAACCAGGATATTGCACAACGGCTGAGTTTAATTTCACCTGTACAGTACCCAAACCGCGAGATTTCGCAAAACCTAAACCAAACCAGCCATCATTTAAATCTCGTAATACTAAACCAATTAAACCCAACTGTGCCAAAGTGAAATTTTTCAGATGAATTTTAGTGTTAAATTCGCCAGCAGTGCAAACTTGATAATTGAATGGCCCAACAGCTACAGAACCAAAGACTCTATCGATTGCTACACCATTACGTTCTTCAATTTTGTAAGACTTTGAATTATCTGGATAAGCATCTTCAATTCTGATTCTGCTAGCAATAGAAGTATTACCAAATATTTGATCTGTAAAACTAGAGAGTTTGTATATATCGCTAGATTTTTTGTCTTTGAGATAATCGTATTTATCATTTAACGGATCATTCGCCCAAGGTAGATTTGAGTTATTTGATTCACGTCTATCTCTACCTACAGTCCTGACAATTCGTTCTGCATGAGCGCGAATTGCTCCTTTTAAACTACTACCAGGCAAATATATAGAACGTCCTCCAGCATGAAAAGTTTCTACAAATTCCATATCCGGCTTAGTTGGATCTGCTCCTTCTTTACCAGATTTGATCAAAATTGGGCCATCAGGAATCAAAGTTAATTCAATGGTGCAGTGATTAACAAATCGTTTATGCATGACTTCAGTATGTAATAAGATTGTGAAAGTTAAGCAGCTACTAAAGTATTTAGCTGTAATTCACATTGTTGAAAGACAAAATTTACCGCAGCAAATAATTTCTGTAGTTCGTAAATGTTGTAAGGAAGTATATTTCTGGTAAATACGTTTGCTTCTAATTTACCGAATTGCCATGTTGCACCATTAGAAACAATCCCAAATATAATTATTTCTACTTCACCGTTTAGCCTTTGTGCAGCTATCATTTCTGCTAGACATTGCGCCCAGCCTGTCTCAAAATTATCTTGCTTGGCTTCGACTAAAATGAAGTATGGCTTATCAAATACAACTTTTCCTAAAGGGGAACGTCTAGCCAAAATATATTCAGGAAACCCTGAGAGTTTTTCGTCATAATTGAGAGATTGATGACTCCATATAATAAACTTACTTTTATATGTCTTCCAAACCTCTTTTATAACTGGATAAATTAAGTTTTCACAAATAGCAAATTCTGAGTTATCAACCACACCATCGTGCATCATTGTTTCTAAGTCTTCTCGTAAGTAATCAGAGATATGAAATTCTACTTCACCGATAAAGTTAGCTTCTGTGTAGATAACTTGAAACGCTTTGACAACTTCACCGATGGTTTTGTAATCATTGAAAGGCATATTATCCTCCTGAAGAAATTGACTCAGTGGAATGTTGTGCTATTTTTTGCCTTAAATAATGGATAAGTGAATGTGTCCAATCTTCTTTGAAATCCTTGCCATCTTTATAGATTGATTTGTCACTTCTATCGTCGTTGACTAAAGTTTCCAAGTATTTCAGTAATTCTTTTGGATTATTTTCGACATCAATCCATGTCATATTCTCAATATCTAGTTTAACCACACCTAAACCACGCGATCGCCCCCCACCGAGAGGTATTTGTTCTGTTTCAAACTGGTGTAAACCAATCATCAATAAACCAAGTTCCCATGCTTCAGCATTCTCTACCACAGCTTTAAATTGAAACTGTGTGCTAGCAGGGACGACTTGGAAATCGTAAAGTTTACTATTTGCGGCTGTTTCGGTGTCGCGGTCTATTGCTACGCCGTCTCTTTCTTGATATTGTCCAAACCAAGTTTCAGCTACTACGGTTAAATCACGGACTTGGAATTTGCTAGCAATCCAGGGAGAACCAAAAAGGTGAGATACTAAATCTGTATGCTTGAGAATTTCTGTAGTTAAAGCCTCATCATTATTGTAAGTAGTTTTTAACTGCCTCATTTCCAAGGATGTAATTGACCATTCATCCTCAATTGCTGGATTTGCAACTAGTTTACGATTATTGCCCACAATACCACGGAGGAAACTTTCTAGGCGCGATCGCAATGCGCCTTTAAAGCTAGAACCTGGTATTAATGGATTACCCAAAGCATCCTTAATCACAGGTAAATCAGAACCTATCGGTTCACTAGACCGACCTGCACTAATTCGCAATGCTGTAATAGTGGTGAGTGTGCCTGTGATTTCCAGACGATTGGTGAAGGTGTCGAACATTTTTAATTACCCCTTATTTTTTTATTCCTTCTTTTTTGTATATATGTTCATGAGTTCCGAAATATCTCAAAGATAATTTGTTATTATTTATAACTTGACAGCTAATTTTTAATTCTTTGCTAGTAATGTTAATATGTTCTATTTCTGGCTTTTCTTTATATTCGCGAAGTCTTAAAGCATCATCCTTTCTTAATGCACCAATACCATCACGATAATTAATTAATAAATGTGCAATTTTAGCTAGTTTTTCTTGTAAAATAATTCTTTTGCTCAAATCTGATGTATTTTTATAATCATCCTCAAATTTTGATTCATATTCTAACTGTTTGATAAAAGTAGGAAAATTTAATAATTTATCTTGAGAAAATAACTCATTTTTACACTCATTCCAGATTAATTTACCCCAAATAGATAATCCAATTTTTTGTCCTGTACAAGTTCGCCAATCCTGTGGAACTTTATTCGCAGGTTCCCAGGATATAGGTACTTGTCCAATATCCATAACCGCTAGTGGAATTGCATACTTTTCCACTTGGAGTTTATCTATGATGATTGGTAGCTTTGGAATTGTAATAATTTGATTAGTAGAACCTTCAAAAATGTATATTATTTCATCTGCATACAACATACCGATTGTATTAAAGTAACCTTGCATCGCTTTAAAGCCACCTACAAGATTAAAACAAATTGTATATCCTTGATAATCCTCACAGATTTTTTGCTTTAAAATAGGTAATAAATTAGCAATACCTTGCATAAACTGTTCATTGCTATTAGTAGAAAAATTTTCACTGTATAGCCTCTCAATATTATTTATTCCCTTTGATTTCAAGAAATTTTCTAGCATGATTGCACAATATCTTCCTTGTGCAGTATCAGTATAAATCAAGCAATGATGGTCTGATTTGGCTTTTTCTATTTCATTATTATATAAACCATATATACCATTTAGCTCTGCGCTAGCTTTGCGAAAATCTTCAATATCTCCGTTTAATTGATTTTCAGCCCTGAACTTTAAATCTTCTATTATCTCGATGAGTTGTTCGGAATATAGCATCATTTCATCAGTATAATGTGCTGTTCTCAATAACTCTTCACTCCAAAAATTTTCTTCATCAGATGTTTTATCAATTTGGTTAGTGAGTAAGCTAGTCCCAACAGTTGTGATCACTAATCTTTGCATAAAAGTAGACTCCTTAAATAAGAGAATGATTATATTTCGCCTTTGCGCTTGTAGACTAAATAACGTGCGCCATAGCCTAAATAACGCCTGGTTAGCTCTAAATGGATATTTTTTAAATCATCAGGATCATCTGTTTTCGCATATTCAGCAATTGTTATTGCAATATTTTTTATTTTCGTCTCAATATCTCGAATAATTATAAATGCTAATGAATCTTCGCCTCTACCCCATTTTCTATCACGTCCTAATTGATACAAAAGAAAATTTTTGATTACTTCTGTACTCTCAGTTGTATCTGAAACTCTCACTATATTACGAAACTGTGATTCTTCTAAATCACCGTAAGAATTATGATTATCTAATGCTATCTGAATTGAAATTACTAATTCATCTTCTTGCTTGCGAATTCCTTGCTGGATTTTAAGTTGTTTTTGTTGTTCTGAAAAATTAGTCATACAGCATCCTCACGAAGTACAAGATGGAAATCATTACAAACTTCGACCTGACCAAAGCCTTCACAAGTGCGATCGCCTACTCCTTTTAATTCTAATTCAGCTAAAACTTCATACCAAATCTCCGGTTGAGTTGTGCTAAACAAATAAACAGAACCTTTATCTGTCACTAGTTCTACATCTTTCATCAATCCCCAAGCAGCATTCCAGCCTGAACGATAATCGTAACTACTATAAGCTACTTCGAGTTGTAAAGATTCATCTTCAATATTGGCAAATTGCCCTAACATTTGTGCAGAAATTACAGTAGTACGTCGCCATTGTTCTCTTAAAATTGCATCTGCTTGTAAATCTAAAGTAAAATATGTACGATTAGGTAATTCTTTAATTGGATTTCCAAAAACTGAATATTGCTGCCAGCGAAATTGCAATTTACTATTAAAGTCCTGAATTTTTTGCTCTACAATGTTAGGTGTGTCTTCAGGCTGTTGTGGTGTAATATGAACTTTTCCTAATCCGCGTGAGGTTGAACCGCCTAAGCGAAAAGTCTGGCGATGGTCATCAACAAATTTATGTAGTGATTTAGATAATTGACTGGAAACTAGGATGGCTGATTTGTAAATTACATCTGTTGGATTCTTAACTCGACTTTGAGATTCGCTAATGACTTCAACACTGTATAAAATATCTTCTTCTGAAGTTGCACGTCGTCTGTTAATACCAACTCTTGTCAGTAGGCGTTTACTTACAGATAAGTTGTAATATTTACTATTATATTTACTGTAAAAACCAGTGTAAGGTTCCACTCTACCATCTTTTTCCTGTGGACAAGTCGGCTCATATGCAAATCCATAATATTCTGCACAAAAACGGTCAATTAAAGTATCAAATACTCCATTCTTACTTTCAGTTTTAAAACCTGGTTTATTTTTAGAACTAAATGCTGTTGCAGGTAATACTTTAATCTCTTCAATTCTACCTCTAGTAATTAACTTGCCTTTAGTTTTTATCGATGGATAAGCATTTTGAAAAATAGCAGATTCGTCACTTAAAAACAAAGCCTGAAAATCTCCGCCATTTTTACTCAAGTCATTAAATTGTTGACCAGACTGTTTTAAAATTTCTGATGCAATAGCCCCACGAATTACACTACCAGGAATATAATCTTCACATTCACTTACTGAACCGCCTGGTTTTTGTCGAGAAATTGCTAAAGGAGATAATACCTTAATCTCTAGTTGAATACGCTTCACTTTATCTCTCCCTTTGCTAAAAACTGCCAAACTTCAGCATCTACATCAATATTTGGTAATTCCCAATGCAACCATCCTAAACCCGCTGACTTACTCCCACCCAGCGCATGAATTTGTCGTAAACCTGCCCAAATTAATGCTTTTGCATAATCTGGTCGTTCAGGTGTTAGGCTTGGTTGAATATGAATCTCTCCCTGAAACTGGAGTTTGACATTTACAGGTGAAGTTTCCAGGAAATACAGTTTATTCTCTTCTGCGGTATGACGGCGGCGATTAATTGTGACACCAGGGCGCAATACTTCACGTACAATATCTGGTTCTTCTATACACACTAAATCATCAAATATTACCCGTGAAGGTAAAACTGGATCACCAAGAATTTGGCTAATTAAACAGTGATATGTTTCCTCGTAACCGGAAACTTCATATTGGTCACATCGAAACTTAGGCGGTGCATTTTCTCTGCGGATAACCATCCTTCCCGCATTCGGAGACTCAGATATTTCCCATCCTAAACTTCGCATCAGCTTTTCACACTCATGACGCACACGGCCTTTAACTTGTGAACCAGGAATTAATAAATTTCTTTCCGAGTTACGAACAATAGGTTTATCTGCTAAAGAACCAGAAGAACCTCCTGCGCCTACACACAAAGCAGAATCAATAACTGCTGTAATGGTATAAGTTTCAACCGAATTAGTGTTTGATAGCTGGTTAAGATAGATCATGGTGCAATCTCCATAGATGACGGTTGAGGAGATTCATTATCCGAAGTTTGAATAAAATCGTATAAATCTACCATTTCACTCCAGATAGTTTCATATCGGTTTTCTTTGGAGTCATGCATCCAAGGAGCAATATTACCTTCGTTGGTTTTAGCTGGACACCACGCATTTTCAAATTCAACTTTCAGCGCATTTTGTCCTTGTTTGAGTCGGTGACGATAATAATAATAATTTAAACTTGCAGTTCGTTTACCCCGTTCTAATAAGCTACGAATTTGATAGAGTTGTGACTTAGGAAAATTAGCTATTTTCAATGCATGAATTGCTCTAATTAAACCTTTTAATTCATATAATGTATATGGTGCAGCATATAGTTTAAGCTTTGGCCCTCTGTCATTAATAAGTAACGCTTGCCGTCGAAATTCTTCAATATTAGATGAAATCATGGTGACTGATTTCATTGTCAAAAAGTCAACTGTGCTACCATAATATCCAGATTTATTCAGAATCTTAGCATAGTCTTTTGCGGATTTCATTAATTGTTTAGTCAATTTTTCTGCATAATAAATGGGTGTATTATAAGCAGTAATCAAAACTCCTATAGATATACTTAATTTACATTGATAATCTGCTTCAAGCTGGGCAGTAAAACGATGATATTTATTAGGATTACTTAATTTGTCATCAGTTTGATATTTACCGTTGATTGTGACATCTTTCAGCAAAACTTTTTTTAAAATAATCTGTTCAAATTGTTCGCCAATCATTTTGGCAATTTCTAATGCTTTATCTGCTGGCACAATCAGTATAATGTCATCACCACCAATCGTGATAATTTCAAACGGATGAATTGCATCACCATTTTTTAATCCAGGTTTAGACTCGTCAATTCCATGTAATTTTCGTGGTTGCAAGTTGGTGGCTAATGCTTGAAATACCGCATATTTTGTAGCATTGTCAACATCTTGACTAAAATCTTGATATTCTTTGGGAGTGCGAAGTTTTTGAATAAAGCCACCCATGTTATTAATATCTGCATAAATATAAGCAATATATCCATTGCTTACATTGCCAAGTTGCGTTAATGATTCAGCAATTTCAATCTCTTTAAAGTCGTAATTGCCAATGTAATTTAGTTTGTAAGCTTGATTTAATTCTAGAAACTTACCAAACTTTTGTATCCAACCTTCATATATAAGAGTACTACCTTTATACCAATCAGCTTCTCTAAATTCTCCTATTTTTGCTCGATCACCAAACCGACGCTTAATAGCAGATGGTTCAGAAAAATATGGTTTGTCGGGAAGATTATTTGCTTGAGTAATTGCAGAACGTTTTTCAGTTTCGTCACGCCGAAGATAAGGATGGGTTTCAAGCATCGGTGGATAGCGCCGAGTAGGTCGATTTGGATTATCGTTACCACTACGACGTTGATTAAAACGAATTGCTAATTTTGTAGTTAATTCATTAAAACTTTTATGATCTTTAAATTTTTCGTTAATGATTGATTTATCTTCAATTTTGCCAAAGTAAGCTTCTACTATTTTATCAGCATACTTTTCTCGATATTGTTCTAGCCAAAAAGTATCTTCTATATTATCTCTGAGCAATCCAAAATTTAGTTCTAGGATTCTAAAACACTCACCTACAGCACAAGAATTAGCAGTTATAGTTCTCTCAGTGTAGCGTTTCTCAATTGCATCTGTTAACTCATTGACAAACGCCGCAGGGCAAAATGCCAAAATATTACCACCCGAAGAGTAAATAATCATTTCTGGGATTAATACTTCTAGTAAAGATGGTTGACTTGGAAAATTTTTTTGTAACCATTCTCTAATGTCTTGATAATAAAATCTGTAGAGGTTGGAATCTGGTTCTTTATTAAAGAAACCAGGTAAATCAATTGAATTAATTTGGTCTAGAAGTCCAGAGCCACCTCGAATATCAGGTAACTTAGATTCTTCAAATACATACTGTTTAATTTTAGTTGCACCACCGTAAACTAAACCGATTTGAGAGTTGCAAAGATGAGGATATTGTTCTGTATACTGCTTTAGTTCCTCTAAAGTTTCTGGAAATTTTAAGTTATCTAATTCTTGAACTTGGTTAACAAACTGTTGAAATTCTTCGGGTAATTCTTTCCCTGCTTTTAAAGCCTCTCGTGTTTGCTGCAAAACCTCTTTATGCTTAGGTTCTCGCTGATCACCCCAAGCTAGACACCAAGCGATCGCTATAGTAATAAAATGTGTATTTTCCATATTATTTGTTTTCAAATGTAAATATTCTTCAACTATTTTTACTTACCACTCAAAGTCATCAATAACAGTGTTGTAGCCAGCACCATTGCACACTTTAATGCATCTTGACCAGATTAATTTAATCAATCAAGTCTCCCAATTGATACGCTGGATTGTGTGTGATAGAAATCACATATTTACCTAACTTAGGATCGTAAAAAGCAACTGCACCGTAAACATGTGCAAGTTTATGCGCTAGGACAAATGCTACAGGTATAGAGACTGGGCCGTTAATCTTTAATAATGGCCCTCCTGCAAGTTCTCCCGAATTTGCCATTTCCTCTAACCGCGCCGCCGCATCCTTCACAATTTGGTCATTCTGTGCAGGTTCGCCAAAATTAATCCGCAAAATTCCGTCTTTTAATTCGATTTTGTAAGTAGTCATTGCTTCTATCCTCTAACTGCTAGTAACATCATACACAGTGCTGGAAGACCCTTCTTCCGAACCTTCCAGTGCTGGAGTTCTACCATCTTTGGTTAAACACTTATAATAAAGACCAACGCCGAGATGCAAAGAAGTTTATTTAATTTATGTTGAGAATTGAAAATTTAAATAAGTCTTATGGACAAAGAAAAGTTCTACAAAATTTGAATCTGCATATTGATTCAGGCGAAATTTACGGCTTATTAGGCGCAAATGGAGCCGGAAAGACGACGACAATTAATATTATTTGCAATTTACTTAAAGCTGATAGTGGTAATATCAAAATCAATAATCAAGCTGTCTCTGAGGTGACAAAAAAAATAATTGGCATTGCACCTCAAGAGAATTTACTTTATAAAACTCTATCTTGTGAAGAAAATCTGAAATTTTTTGCAGATATTTACGGTTTAGACCGGCAAACTCGCCAAAGGCAAATAAAACATACTCTCAGGGCTGTAAACTTATTAGATAGAGCTAAAAGTCCGGTAGAGACTCTTAGCGGCGGGATGCAGCGGCGGTTGAATATTGCAGTAGCTTTGGTACATCAGCCGAAGTTAGTAATTTTAGATGAACCGACTACAGGGTTAGATATTGAAGCAAGGTACGAAATTTGGGAATTAATTCGGCAACTGAAAAATCAAGGAATTACGATTTTACTGACGACTCATTTATTAGATGAAGCTGAGCGTCTTTGTGATAGAATTGGGATTATGAGAAATGGGCGAATTTTAGCTGAAGGTAGTTTACCAAAGTTACGCGCTTTGATTCCAGCTAAAGAAATTATAACAGTACAGACTACCCAAGAACAACAAGCGATCGCCCGCGCTCAAAAATACGGTTTCATCCACAGACGTTACGGTAACGAGTTAGCTTTTTGGTTATCAGAACAGCTAGAATTAAAAGAAATTCTTGCACGCTTTGAGGGCATAGCAATTGATTCAATTGCACGTCAGCCCATACGATTAGAGCATATTTATCTAGAACTCACGCAAAATAATTAGTAATTATGAAAAAAACTAAGAATACGTGAGTTTGACAGATTTTGAAGAACCCCTCTCCAAACCTCTCCCCGTTGCGGGGAGAGGCTTAAAGATTATTTGCCTTTTTTGCTTCCCCTTCCCCTTCTAAAATTAAACTACAGCAACTAACTCAGCTTTGACAGTAGCAAATGCCCAGTCTAACCAAGGAAGTAAGGCTTCTATGTCTGCGGTTTCTACTGTTGCTCCTCCCCAAATGCGTAATCCGGGTGGTGCAGAGCGGTAGGGTGCGATATCGTAAGCCACTCCTTGCTTTTCGAGAAGTTTAGCTATTTTATTCGCAGATTTCGCTTGTTCTTCTGGGCTGAGGCTAGTAAACCAAGAATCGACAATCTTCAAGCAAATTGAGGTACAAGAGCGATTTTCTGGTTGCTGTGCCAAAAAGTCTGCCCAACTGCTTTGTTCTACCCACTTAGCGATCGCTGCTAAATTAGCTTCGCTACGATTAATTAAACCAGGAAGTCCGCCAATACTTTCTGCCCAGGTCAACCCATCAATGGCATCTTCTACGCACAACATCGAGGGTGTATTGATAGTATCTCCTTTAAAGATGCCTTCAATCAGTTTGCCTTTTTGTGTGAGGCGAAACAGTTTAGGTATCGGCCAAGCTGGTTGATAACTTTCGAGTCGTTCCACAGCACGTGGTGAAAGTACAATCACACCATGTTGTGCTTCTCCACCCAAAACTTTTTGCCAAGAGTAAGTCACCACATCCAGCTTTTGCCAAGGTACATCCATGGCAAAAACCGCAGATGTGGCATCACAGATGGTAATTCCCTGACGGTCATCGGGAATCCAATCACCATTTGCTACTCTCACACCTGATGTTGTGCCATTCCACAAAAACACCACATCATGACTAAAATCAACTTGACTTAAATCAGGTAAACTGCCGTAAGGTGCTTTGAGCAAACGAACATTAGGTAACTTCAATTCATCTGTGACATCTTTCACCCATTCTTGCCCAAAACTTTCCCATGCCAAGATATCGAGGGGGCGTTGTCCTAGTAATGACCACAATGCCATCTCTACTGCACCAGTGTCGGAAGCAGGAACGATGCCCAAACGATAATCAGCAGGAACACCCAGGATTTTCTTAGAACGTTCTATAACTTCTGCTAATTTGGCTTTGCCATCCGCAGAACGATGGGAACGACCTACACAGGCGTTTTGCAGATGAGAAACAGACCAGCCAGGGCGTTTTGCACAAGGGCCGGAAGAGAAATGAGGAACGCGAGGCTTAGTTGTTGGAAGAGTAATATTCTCTGACATCGGTGCAGGGAGCTGCATTAGGTAGTGATCATATTACATAGTACCGGAGAATCAGTGCTTTAGGAGCGGGGGAGCAGGAGGGTAGGGGAGATGAGGGGGATGAGGGAGATGAGGAAGAAATAACAACTGACAACTGACCACTGACAACTGACAACTAACTAAATTTTCCGGCTCTGTGCTATGGGCATTAGAAACCAGGTTTATTAGTATATAATGAGGGATTGTGTCGAATTGAAGCCAGCCCATGCCTAAACTCAAGACTCGTAAAGCCGCAGCGAAGCGATTCCGTGCCACTGGCAGTGGTAAAATCGTGCGCCGAAAAGCTTTCAAAAACCACCTTTTAGAACACAAGAGTGGTAACAAAAAGCGTAACCTGTCCAAGACTACACTTGTACACGAACGCGACGAAGATAATGTACGCTTGATGCTCCCATATTTGTAAGTCCTTTAGGAATTAAATTATGACCCGGGTAAAACGCGGTAACGTAGCTCGTAAACGCCGCAATAAAATTCTCAAAATAGCTAAAGGTTTTCGCGGTTCCCACTCAACTTTGTTTAGAACCGCTAACCAACAAGTGATGAAGGCACTTCGCAGTGCTTACCGCGATCGCAAAAAGAAAAAGCGCGATTTTCGTCGCCTGTGGATCACCCGTATCAACGCTGCTGCAAGACAACATGGTTTGAGTTACAGCCAGTTGATCGGCAATCTCAAAAAAGCTGATATCCAATTAAATCGCAAAATGCTAGCACAATTGGCAGTTCTTGATCCTGCTACCTTCGGCAAAGTCGCTGAATTAGCAACCCAACCTAAAGGATAAAGGTGGTAACGGATGAATAACCGATGTAACAGATGGCTAGCAATTAATCCGTTACATCTGGTATTATCCGCTGCCATTTTGATTATTTTCTGCTTTTCTATTTTGGGGACAGGATTTAGCGCATCTGCCGCCCAATGGCCAGAAATCCAGCGGCGGGGCTATTTAAATATTGCTGTCAAAGATAACTTGCGTCCTTTGGGTTTTAGAGATGCTAACGGGAATTTGCAAGGTTTAGAAATTGACTTAGCAAAGCGCTTGGCAGCTGATTTGCTGGGTAAAGCAGATGCTGTCAAGTTGCAACCAGTAATAAATCGCGATCGCCTATCTGTAGTTTTAAACCAAAAAGTTGATTTGGCGATCGCCAGGGTGACAGCAACCAATTCACGCGCCCGCTTGGTCAGTCTCAGTGTTCCTTACTATTTTGATGGCACTTTCATAGTCACAAAAGATACTAATATTCAGCAGTTAAGAGATTTGGCAAAACGAAAAATCGCTGTAATCATGCATTCTGACACTATTGCCCAAGTGCGGTACTATGTGCCCAATGCAGAGTTAGTAGGAGTGAATTCTTATCAAGAAGCGCGAGAGCAAATAGAAAGCAATGCTGTAACAGCTTTTGCCGCAGATGCCAGCGTTCTCAGCGGTTGGGTACAACAATATCCCCAATATCGACTACTGCCAACCAAGCTATCAACTGAACCCTTATCAGTCGTAATGCCCAAAGGATTGCAGTACGATGAGTTAAGACGGCAGGTAAATGAAGCGATCGCTCGTTACATAGCCCAAGGCTGGCTCCAAGAACGTGTAAAATATTGGGGCTTACCGTGAAGTGGTCATTAGTTAGTGGTCAGTGGTCAGTGGTTAGTAGCAGAGAAAAAACAACTAACAACTGACAACTAACAACTGACAAAAAGCTGATAATAGATATAGAAGCAACTTTTAATATTCATAATTAACGGCAATGGATAACAATCTAGCGCTTGTGTATCTTTCGATTTTGGTGGGTTTACTCACATTTACAGTTGTGAGTGTTTTTCGCCAGATTTTCAAAACTCGCAGACGTGAAAGTTCTCTGTCGAGGCTGCGAAACAAGTTGAGTAAAGAAAAGGGTACGGCTCAAGAATATTACGAGTTAGCCAGTATTTATTCGGAAAAAAAAGTGTATTCCCAAGCCATAGCATTGTTTCAAAAAGCTCTCAAAGCTGCTGAAGAAGAAGGAGAAGAAAGTATTGCTCCTATTTACAATGGTCTGGGTTATGCTTACTTTGCCCAAGAGCAATATGACTTAGCAATTCGTCAATATAAAGAAGCTCTGAAATCTAAACCAGATTATGTCACAGCTTTAAATAATCTCGGTCACGCTTACGAACGCAAAAAATTAAATGCTCAGGCGTTACAAAGTTACGAAGAAGCACTCAAAATTGCTCCTAAAAATGCCACTGCCAAACGCCGTGCTGAAACTTTGCGGCGCTTAGTTTCTGCATAATTATTGAGTTGTTACGATTGTTGACTGTGAACTATGAATAGTCATCAGTCAACAGTCATCATTAATCAGTCAAATATTCAAAAATCTCCATCGAAATCAGCCCTTCAGCTACTTTAGTAACAGCACCTGTCATTGTTACTAAAAAATCATTATTAATCTCTATTGCAATTCGTCCCCCAGGCATGTGAACTGCAATTGAAGCATCACACAAACCCAAGTGATAAGCCACAGCTGCCGCTGCACTGCTACTACTACCGGATGCTAGAGTGTAACCTGCTCCCCTTTCCCAAATCTCAATCTGGATATTTCCCCGGTCAATAACTTTCATGAACTGAACATTGATACGGTTTGGAAAGTAAGGGTGAACTTCTATTTGAGAACCATATTTTTTGACTATTTCCGGCGTGACTTCAGGCATTTGTATAACACAATGGGGATTACCAATTGTCGCTGCACAGAAAGTAAAAGTTTTATCCTCAATTGTTATGCTTTCTTCCAGAACTTCTCTGGAATGTCCTGCAACAGGAATCTTGTCACTGTGAAAGCTAACATAACCCATTTCTACTTGCACAGTGTTACCTGAATTAGCGACACACGCTTTCACTTTTCCGCCGAGTGTTTCGATATCAAACTCTTCATCTCCAACAAGTTTTCTATCCCACAAGTAACGAGAAAAGATTCTCAATCCATTACCGCTTTTTTCTGCCTCGCTACCATCAGGATTAAAAATGCGTAATCTAAATTTTGCATTTTCAGATGGTAGTGGCCCAAACAAAATTCCATCAGAACCAATTCCAAAATTCCGGTGACAAATCCGCTGAATTTTTTCTGGAGTTAATTTAAAAGCTAAGTCTTTAGGAGCGATCACTAAATAATCGTTTCCGAGAGCATGATACTTGGAATATTTCATTTGGAAAAGTATGACAAGTTACATAAATCTCTATCATACATAGTTAAAGGATTTTCAAAAAATAAATATTTTGTGGGATGGGTGTCCTCACCCGTCTTTTGTATTTAGGGCAGGCAAGATACCCACCCCACAAGAAAATTTAGAATATTTTTTAGATTTTTTAGAATGGAAGTTACTTAAGTAACTAATACAAATAAACTAAGTTGCTCATCAAGAACAAATAAATGTTAAATTAGCCTCTAAATCTATCGGTTTCCTAGCTCATACTTGGAAATAGTTAACTATACATTATTTTCAGCATGTAAATGATGATTAAGAGGCTCAGGTTTTTTGGTTTAGTTATTACCATTATTGTTTTCATTTCCTTCTCTCTAACATTGATGGGGAGATTGTCTGCTCAACAGCCTTTTATTTATCATCCTCTAACTCCGTTAACAGAAGTAGAAATTAGCACAGCCGTTTCAGTGATCAAAAAAGCAAAATCTTTAAGCGAAATGGCAGTGTTTCCAATTATTTCTCTACAAGAACCCGATAAAAATGAAGTGATTAATTTTACTCCTGGTAAACCATTTCAACGCCAAGCTTTTTTAGTGATTTATGAACGATGCCTTCGGAAAGGGCTTTGCCCAACGCAAAATCAAACCTATGAGGCTGTCGTTGACCTGCAAACCCAAACCCTCAGTTCTTGGAAACACATACCCTCAGTGCAACCTGCTATTGTCAACCTGGAATATCCACTAGCAACGCAGGTAGTCAAAGCTGATCCTCGATGGCAAGCAGCAATGCAAAAGCGGGGAATTACAGATTTTGATCTAGTCAAAATTAATTGCTGGGCACCAGGAATCCTAAGTAAACAGGAAGAAATCACAGGTAATCGTCTTTGCCGGGGTCTATCTTACTATAAAGGCGATCGCTGGAACTATTACGGTAGTCCTATTGAAGGTGTGGTAGCAACAGTTAATTTAAATACAGGCAAAATCGCCAGCTTCGTAGATACAGGAATTGTTCCTTTCTCTAAGGAAAACTGGAATTACGATTTGCAGACTTTGGGTAAACTACTTACACCTCCTAAACTCTTAAAGATTCTGCAACCGCAAGGTACAAGTTTCCGCGTCAATGGCAATGAAATTACTTGGCAAGGTTGGAAATTTCACTATCTCATGCATCCCCGCAGTGGCTTGGTGTTGTATCAAGTGACATACAAAGATGGGGAAAATATTCGACCAGTGTTATACCGCGCTAGTTTATCAGAAATGGTAGTACCTTACGGCGACCCTGATCCCACTTGGTCATTTAGAAATGCCTTTGATGTTGGCGAATACAACTTTGGTTTGCTAGCAAACACAATGGAATTAGGTAAGGAAATTCCGGAAAATGGGTTGTTGCTGGATGCTGTGTTTGCTAATGAACAGGGAGAACCTTATGTAATGCCAGGAGTTATCGGTATTTATGAAAAAGATAACGGTATACTCTGGAAGCATTATGAGTATAACACCCAACGTAATGATGTCCGGCGCGATCGCGAATTAGTGATGACGATCAATGCAGCTGTTGACAACTATGATTACAGCATCAATTGGATCTTTCACCAAGATGGAACTTTGGAGTTACAAAACGAATTAACGGGTATTGTACTGGCGCAGGGAACAGCTGCCGAAAAGCAGTCTGATGATAATTCTTATGGTCGATTAATTGCAAAAAATACTGTCGGGGTGAACCATCAGCACTTTTTCAACTACCGCTTAGATATGGATGTAGATGGTCAGGCTAATTCTGTCATGGAAATGAATGTGAAAGGTCTGCCAATAGATGAGAAAAATCCTTTAGGAAATGCGATCGCATTAGAAGAAACACCATTAACAAAAGAAACAACTGCTGTGCGTGATATTGACATGAAACACAGCCGGGAATGGATGATTGTGAATGCAGAAAATAAAAATGCTTTGGGGGCTGCTCCTGGGTATATGCTGATGCCAGGCAGCAATTCAATATTTTTCCCTGTGGAAGGTGCAGAAATCAGACAAAAGGCTGAATTTGCCACTCATCATGTTTGGTTAACGAGATATAAACCTAACGAACTCTACGCTGGTGGTGATTATCCTAACCAAACTCAGCCAGGACAAGGTTTACCGAAGTATATCTCTAATGACGAGCCTTTAATCAATCAAGATATCGTACTGTGGTACACAATGGGCGTTACTCATGTGCCGCGACCAGAAGATTGGCCTGTAATGCCAGTTCATCGAGTTGGGTTTAAGCTAGTTCCTAGAGGATTCTTTAGTCGCAATCCAGCTATCAATTTACCTGAGTCGGTGGCTGTGAGTAAATCTGGTAATAAGTAAGTTGGTACTATTGCACAAGTACTTCTGATACCAATTATGCGGTATCTTAGGTTCTAAGCCAAAGGAAACCGCATGACACAGGGAAATCAACCAAACGACTTTGAAAGATCGGAAAATGAAAACTGGGATTGCCAAACATAAACAAGAGAATGGTCTGCGGCTGCAACAGAACTCGCTTGTTTTGCCCTTGCAAGGTTGAAAAACAAAGATTTAATCGAAATAATTGATACTAAGCGAGGAACTCTCAGATTTGTTTGTATTTTTAGGGATAAAGGACAATGACAGAAGCACAATTAACAGCAACTCAAATACCTGTTAATGAATTGATAGGTATGCTTACTGCTATAGGCAATCAAGACTATTCTAGATTTCAAGAACTAGAAACTGTTTTTGTCTCTCAACATGGTGAAGAAGTTTGGCAGGAAGTTTTTAACTTTCGTCTTTTGCCTGCATTAGATAAGCCAGCTAGTCAGTGGTTACTAAATCAATGGTTAAGTGCGGGTATTAACAGTATCAAGAAAATAGAATAATTGTTGTTAAAAGTTAGCAATTGACCTAATTCCTTATGTTTACGCTCAAAAAAAGCGCCACTTAGTCATAAATTATTCTCACAAAGCAAAGCCTTGTGAGAATGTAAAGCAAAATTAAGGTAAAAAAATAGTTAATTCAGCACATTAACTTTGATAACAAATTTGCCGAAAAAATTAAGTTTTATTTAACTTCAACAACACAAATATTGTTAAAATTAGAAGCTACATCCCAATCAATAAAGGCATTTGAGCGATCGCAACCTAGATAAAATTTGCTAGTTTGCCAACTTCTTGGAGGTGACAAGTTTTGCGACAATCAGAAGCGATTTAATTAATCATCATGCACTCATAGTCCGTGTTATTTGAGTTGACAAGGGAGAACACAACATGAAATTGGCTTACTGGATGTATGCAGGCCCAGCCCACATTGGCACTCTGCGGATTGCCAGTTCCTTCAAAAACGTTCATGCTATCATGCACGCCCCACTCGGCGATGATTACTTTAACGTTATGCGCTCTATGCTAGCGCGGGAAAGGAACTTCACGCCGGTGACAGCAAGTGTTGTTGACCGCAACGTTTTAGCACGCGGTTCCCAAGAGAAGGTAGTAGACAACATCACCCGCAAAGATGCTGAAGAACACCCAGACTTGATTGTGTTAACTCCCACCTGCACCTCTAGCATTCTCCAAGAAGACTTGCACAACTTTGTGGAAAGGGCACAGTTGGAGGCAAAAGGGGATGTAATGCTGGCAGATGTGAACCATTACCGCTTCAACGAACTGCAAGCTGCCGATCGCACGCTGCATCAAATTGTGCAATTCTACATTGAGAAAGCCCGCAAAAAAGGCGAACTCCCACAAGGTAAAACTGAAAAACCCTCTGTCAACATCATCGGTATTTCTACCCTTGGTTTCCACAACCAACACGACTGCACTGAATTGAAGCGGCTGATGGCTGACTTGGGAATTGAGGTGAATACCGTAATTCCTGAAGGCGCTTGTGTGAAAGATTTGCAGAAGATGCCCAAAGCTTGGTTTAATTTAGTACCTTACCGTGAACTTGGTTTAACTACAGCCCGTTACCTAGAAGCAGAATTTGGCACACCCTACGTAGATATTACACCCATGGGTGTAGTGGAAACTGCCAGATGCATCCGCAAAATTCAGCAGGTAATTAACGCCCAAGGTGCTGATGTTGATTACGAAGAATTCATCAACGAGCAAACTTTGTATGTATCTCAAGCGGCTTGGTTCTCTCGTTCCATCGACTGTCAGAACTTGACTGGTAAAAAAGCTGTAGTGTTTGGCGATAATACTCACGCTGCTGCTCTCACCAAGATTCTCTCACGGGAAATGGGGATTCATGTTGTTTGGGCTGGTACTTATTGCAAATATGATGCTGATTGGTTCCGCGAACAAGTAAGCGAGTATTGCGATGAAGTGTTGATTAGCGACGATCACGGCGAAATTGGGGATGCGATCGCCCGCGTAGAACCCTCCGCCATTTTCGGCACCCAAATGGAACGCCACGTTGGTAAGCGTTTAGATATTCCTTGTGGTGTGATTGCTGCACCTATCCACGTGCAAAACTTCCCCATTGGTTACAAACCATTTTTGGGTTACGAAGGTACAAATCAAATTACAGATTTGATCTACAATTCCTTTACTTTGGGAATGGAAGACCATCTATTAGAAATATTTGGTGGTCACGATACTAAGGAAGTAATTACTAAAGGAATCTCTGCTGAATCTGACCTCAACTGGACAAAAGATGGTTTAGCAGAATTGAATAAAATTCCTGGGTTTGTGCGGGGAAAAGTGAAGCGAAATACTGAGAAATTTGCCCGCGATCGCGGCATCAAAGATATTTCAACTGAAGTACTGTACGCTGCAAAAGAAGCTGTAGGCGCATAATCTATAGTTTGTAACTCATACAAAAAGGTTTATGGGCGACCTGCTCATAAACCTTTTTTTATTGAACCGTGTTAACCCCAATGGCAATACTTACGTATATAGGCTACTTTCATATAAAGTAATTTAATCATAATTATTATGAGAATAATTGCACGCAGCACTTTACGGCAATTTTGGGAAAAACATCCTGATGCTGAGCAACCACTAAAAGCGTGGTATGATGAAGCATCTCGTGCAGAATGGAATAGTCCATCAGATATAAAAAGTATTTATCGCAACGGCAGTATTATCGGTAATGATCGTGTGATTTTTAATATTAAAGGCAATGCCTATCGCTTAATTGTTCACGTCCGTTACGATATAAAAATTATTTTTATCCGCTTTGTGGGAACACACTCTGAATACGATAACGTAGATGCGGCAGTAATATGAGGTAATATATATGCTCGTACCCCGTCCCATCCGAACCGAGGCTGATTATCGTGCGACGCTATCAGAAATTGAAAGATTATTTAATGCAGAGCCTAACACACCGGAGTGCGATCTCTTAGAAGTTTTAACAACGCTCGTGGAAGCATACGAACAACAACATTACGCAGTTGAAGCACCAGAGCCGATTGAAGCTATTTTATATTATCTCGAATCCCGTGGTTTGTCTGCTCATGATTTAGAACCTATTATTGGGAGTCTGGGAGAGGTTACAGAGATTTTAAATCGCCAGCAAGCACTAACACTAGAGATGATTCGGCGTTTACATCAACAATTAGGGATTCCGGCTGAGGTGTTGATTCAACCATACTCTCTAATAAAAAATTCAGCCTAATCAAAGTGTGGAGTTCAGGTGTAATTTACTGAATTTAGGAGTTTTACATATATGAGTAAGCAAATAATGCTTTTACAAAATTTACGCGCTTCATATTAAATTGGTATTAGTAGCTGGGCACTAGCTACAAAAGTAGTATCAAGCTATGATGTTGAGTAATAACAATTTTAGAGAAATACTTTACAAATACCTATAGGGCAATACGGTTCAGTTAGGGCTAAAAATTTGATTTGATATAGGTTGGGTTGAGGAACGAAACCCAACAATTTCACAACTTTGTTGGGTTTCGCTTACGCTCTACCCAACCTACAATTATCCTTAACTGAACCGTATTGACCTATAGAGTACGGTTAGCAGAAAAAAAGCGATCGCACCTCTAACCACTCAAGCTATTATTTACTTGAAAGCCTACAGCATTAGAAAAATATCCCACCATGTCCAACCAGACAAACTTGACTGATGCTAGTAACAACCTAACCGAACTCTGTAATCAAGTAGTTGCAGATAGAGATGTGGTGATTATTACCCGGCAAGAAGGCGAAAGCGTTGCCCTAATTGCTGCTGATGAATTAGATAGTTTATTAGAAACAGCACATTTACTTCGCTCACCTAAAAATGCAATTCGTCTGTTAACTGCGTTAGAAAGAGCAAAAACAAGAACTTTAAAACCTCAAAGTATCTACGAACTACGTCAGGAGTTGGGTGTTGACGAAGAAGGATGAATCCCAACCTAATGAGAACAAAGTTAGAGATGCTGTGTTTCATCCAGAATTTCGGGAAGACCTCGCCTATTGGGTTAAGACAAACCGCAAAACAGCACTTCGCGCTTTTGACTTGATTGAATCGATTATGCGAGATCCTTTTACAGGGATTGGTAAACCTGAACCACTGAAATACTTTGATTCAGATGCATGGTCACGGCGACTTACTTAGGAACATCGTATTGTTTATCTAGTAAGTGATGACCGGATTGATTTTCTCCAAGCTCGATTTCACTACTGAGTAAGAAAATAATGATCGCATTGTGTAAAATCAAAGATTAATTATGCGCTGAAGTCCAATCAATATAGGTTCATACTCAATCAAAGATAATATCAGTAGTCAGTTATCAGTTGTCATTTGCCACTGACCATTAACAAATGACAACTGACTAAATTTAAAAATCCACTCCTCTTTTCAGTTCTACACCTTGATTAGCATAGTGTTTATGACAGTAAACTTCAGAGTGAACGCTAGCTAAATCAAAGTAAGCCGGTTGATTTTGACAGCGACCAGTAATAATAACTTCGGTGTCGCGGGGTTTGCGAAGTAAAGCTTGGACAATGGGTTCTACCGGAAGTAGTTCCAAGTCAACGGTGGGATTGAGTTCATCGAGAATGATGGTTTTGTACAGTCCAGAAGCGATCGCAGTTTTGGCAATTTCCCAACCGCGTTCGGCTTCTACGTAGTCTAATTCTTGGCGGGAATTGCGCCAGACGATCGCATCTCTGCCGCAGCGTTGATGATCCACCACCTCTGGATATGATTGCTGTAAAGCTGCGATCGCTGCATCTTCTGTGTAGCCACTACCGCCTTTCAGCCACTGCATAATTAATACGCGGGTAGAACCAGGATGATTTATCCCCCTACCAATGGCCTGCAAAGCCTTACCCAAAGCACTGGTAGACTTGCCTTTACCAGCACCTGTATAAATTTCTATACCATTAATCAACAGTTCCTTGGCTGTTGGGTGGTGCTGGGGTTTCATTTCCGAGTGCAAATCCGCAATATCAAGTAACTTTTGCGGTGCAGCGCGTCCAGTGGCAATAATCTCCAACTCATGGGGTTTAGATTTTAATGTCCGTACCACCTCATCTACTGGTAGCAAACCCAAGTCTAGGACAGGGTTAATTTCATCCAAGACGACTACTGAATACAAACCAGAGGCGATCGCACCTTTGGCTACATCCCAACCCCGCGCTGCTTCATCTCGGTCGAAAGCAGTAATTTCCTCTGGGCCAAAAAATTCTGCTCTCCCAGTACGAACCTGATCAATTAAATGAGGAAAACCGCGCTGTAACGCAGCAATTGCTCCATCTTCGTCATAATCACGTTCTGGCCCTTTTAAGAATCGTAACAGTAAAACGCGGTTGGAATTGCTGGGAGTATTAATTCCCAAGCCAATGGAGCGCAAAACCACTCCCAAAGCCGCCTGGGATTTGCCTTTTCCCGCACCATCGTAAACGTGAATTTGACCAGTGAGCCTTTCAGAACGCACTTGTGCTGTGCGAATACCGATGCCGTTCCTTGTCATCTCTCGAAATGCTATAACGTGGCAGTTCTCAATCTTACCTAACCTGTTGTACCACCAGTTAGGAGTGCTAGGTCAGTTGTCAGTTGTCAGTGGTCAGTTGTCAGTTGTCAGTTGTCAAGAATTCTCCTCTGCACCCCTGCACCCCATCTCCCAATTCAATACAATCTACAAGATCTATTAACAGGATAAATAGGGGTATACTGGCATACCAAGATGGTATACGACAAGAAAAATGAGATAAATGCCCCCATCACACTCATTATCACAGCTATACTCTCTAAAGTTAACCCTTGACATTGACTACCTTCCCCTTACTCTTTAAACTTAACCCCTACCATTGACCCTTTATGTTTGAAGATTTGACTATTCCCAGAATTTTGCCCCTTGGTGCGATTTTGTTTAATTTTGTATTTTTACTGGTTGCCATTCCCCTAGAAGCCTATGTTTTTAATAAAAGGCTCAATTTTGATAAAAAGACCAGTATTTTTTATGCAATTTCTGTCAATCACTTTTCTAGCGCTCTTGGCTGGGCTATATTTTTTTTGTTAGAGCCAGTATTACCGATTTACTTGAAATCAGAATTAATTAATTACGTTTTTTTTAATACTTTTAAATCTTCTAATACACAAAGTGTTTTAATTTTAACCACTGTGATAATTTTCTTCACAACCGTGATCATGAAATTTTTCCTTTTACAAATTTTTGTATTTTTCTTAAAAGAAGATGCGTTCAAGAAGAAGGAAGAAGTACCAGTAACTCAACAAAAACCTCAACGTCGGCGCTGGCGAGTTCCCAGAAAAGTGAGATTTGAAAGTACAAATTTAGTTACCACTACACTCATTGCCAATGCTCTCAGCTACAGTGCTATTACCCTAATTTTGCTGATTCGTAATAGATAGAAATAATTGAACTGGACTGATGACTAGATGAATAGTGATCATTTGAGAAATTCAGAGGTACATTTATGGGTTCATTGTTGAAAGATATATTCGGTTTATTTGGACTTGTTGATGCCGTCTATAAAAGACTGAGAGAGCTATTAATTCCCAAACAAATATATTCTTGGCAGACATTTATTTATCTGAGCGTATATTCTTGGGTTCTTTCGTATTTTGCTATAGGTTATATACAAGATATCATTGCCTTCTTTGGTTGGTTATTCTTAATTACTGGCACAGCTTGGTATACCACTGAAGATCCTTTAAAAGTTCCTGGTACTTTTATGCCAGTAGGTGCAGTGATAACTGGATTCTTAGTCAGTGTTTTTGCTTTTGGCAATCAAGAAGATGCAATTACATCAAGAACAATCGTTCTTTGGCCGACAATTTCAGCACTAATTACAATCATTCCAGATTTTTTTGAAGGTACTGGTACTGATTCTAAAGCTCAGATTCCTAAGCCAGAGGTTCGCCAAAGACATGTAATTTTAGTATCTAGTTGCATGGTACTAAGTTGTTGGCTTCAGTTTTACTTTGTGATGGATAATTGGTTACAAGAATATCCTAGTTTGCAGGCAGATAATTTTAAGCGTAGTACCTTTGTATACAGAATTGAAGAGCCAGTAAGTAATACTTTTGTTGGTATCACTCAAGATGGAAAAGCAGTTCCCAGAAATGGACTTGTGATTCTAGATAAATTACAACCAAGAGTAGAACAAGAAATAGCTGAAAGACCTTGGTCAGAAGTCGAAAAATGGCTGTCTGAAGCGAACACGCGAGTGGGGAATTTGGGTAAGCAAGTAATAAATAAATACCTGGGACAATATGAAGAAAAGGAATTATGGCGTGCTGAAGCGCGTGTAGGCAATAATAAGTCAGGATATATATTAGATTTGCTAAGTATTTGGTTAGGCCCAAGTTCTAACCCACGGGGATATTATTTGAAGAAATCTTGTCAGATTAACCAGGTTGCTGCATCTCCCAGAAACGTCAATACACGCACCAGTCAACCAGATGATAGTAACACAGTTGCAGAAGTTGAATGCGATCGCCTGAATAAATTAATTACTGGGGCGCCACCACCGCAGCAGTGATGTGATGGGGAGATGGGGAGCAGGGGAAGCAGGGGAAGCAGGGGAAGCAGGGGGAGAAAATTACAACTGACAACTGACAACTGACAACTGACAAATGACAAATGACTATCACCAAAATTTTTGTAATTGCGAAAAATGTATTTCAGGAAGTGGTACGCGATCGCATCTTGTATGTTATCGGTTTTTATGCTGTTATCCTTGCTGTCGCTATCCGCGTACTACCGGAATTTTCAGCCAGTACTGAAAACAAAATGTTTTTAGACTTTGGTATGGTGGCAATGAGTGTAATCACTCTGGTTATTGCCATATTTGTTGGTACAGGACTGGTTAACAAAGAAATTGAAAAACGCACTGTTTTAGTGTTAATTGCTAAACCTGTAAGTCGTAGTGAAATTATTTCAGGTAAATTCTTGGGCTTGTTAGCAGTGCTGGCTGTACTCGTTGCCACGATGACAACGATTTATTTAATATTTTTACAATTTGGTAATATTCCCCATCAAAGAGCAAGTATTTTGATTGCCGCAGCTTTTTTATTTTTACAGTTGTCTTTAATCGCCGCTGTAGCTATTACATTTGGTGTTTTAACCAGTTCTCTACTTGCAATAACTTTAACATTTGCAGTCTACTTAATGGGGAACATCACTCAAGATATAGTCAAATTTGGTCGCCTAACACGTAACGAAGTTATAGAACTCTTTGCTCAAATTTTATATCTGATTATACCAGATTTATCTCGACTAGATTTCAAAAACGAAGCAGTTTATGGTTTGCAAGCATTGCCTGATTTAACAGCACTCATTACTAATGTAGTGTATGGCTTATTTTACAGTGTCATGCTGTTAGCGATCGCTATTTACATTTTCTCCAAACGGGAGTTTTAAATAAGTCATTAGTCATTAGTCATTAGTTATTTTCCCATCTCCTCATCCCCCCTGCACCGCAAGCACCTCTACTCTTCCCTCGTAGTACGTAACTGCAAATACACTAGTACCAAGGTTACTGCTAACAGTAATGTTGCTGCTGCTGCTGCATAACCAAAATCAAATTGAGCAAAAGCTTCTTGGTAAATGTAGTAAACCAGCAGGTTAGTAGAATTTAAAGGGCCGCCACCTGTCATCACAAAAACTTGCTCAAAACTCCGTAATGTAAAAATAGCAGTGGTGACTGCAACAAATATTACAGTAGGTCGCAATCCTGGTAGGGTGATATGCCAAAATTGTTGCCAAGCATTAGCTCCATCCAGTTCAGCAGCTTCATAGCGACTGGAGGGAATTGCCTGCAACCCTGCCAAAAACACCACCATATTAAAACCGAGTTGTTTCCAAACAGTCATGATAATAACTACTGGCATTGCCCAAAATGTATCTCCTAGCCAAGCAATTGGTGCAATGCCAAATAAATTTAACAGCGCGTTTACAGGCCCAGTATTTTGAAATAGCCAGCGAAATCCTAAACCAGCCGCCACAAGAGAGATAATTGAGGGTAGAAAATAGGCACTCCGCAGTATTCCTCGTAAAGCAAGGGAGCGGTTTAATAGCACTGCCAGTCCCAAGGGAATTACTATACTAGGAATCAACGTGGCAGCAGTAAAATAAAGCGTGTTCCCAACAACTTGCCCAAAATCGGGAGTGAGTAACAAGCGCCAGTAGTTTTTTAAGCCTATCCAATAAATACCTGTTGAAGTGAAACTACCAGCAGTAAAACTCAGATAAAACACATAAGCGATCGGCCAAATAACAAACACACCTAGTAATATCAATGCGGGTGTCAAAAAAGTCCAAGCCGCAAATGTATCATTATCTAGCAACTGCATCTGAGAGAAGCGTGATGTTTTCATAGCAATTTTGACTTAGGGTTATTTTATACAGAGGTCTGCTAAGATCCTGTCAATCTAGTTGCTTTTAAGTCAATGTCTAAAATTTTACTCCCCTTTGCTAAACTTCCTATTGCCAGCAAATTGCTTACCTCTAGCGTATTTGTAGCATTACTGGTGACTCTCGACGCAACTGTACTGGCTCAACCATCAACAGCACCAATACCGACTCAATCTCAACCAAATCAACAGAAAAACTCTGTTGCTCAGCAATTATTGGGACAATGGCAAATTAAAGACCCAATATCTTCAAGCTCACTCAACTTTCTCTTTGCTCCAGAAGGCAAATTATTTATTTATATTCTCAATTCCGGTAATTCTAGTGCTGCCGAATTGAAGTATCGCATTAACCCGATACCAAAACCCATGCATCTAGATGTTATACTTTCCAACAACCAAAAACCAGTGTTGACAATTTTTGAATTGACTGCTAATGGTCAGTTGCGATTACAATTAGAAGGTACTAATCCCGGACAACCCAGACCTCAAGCTTTTTCTTCTGAAGTTTCCGTCTTCCAAAAAGTTTCCAATTCTACGACATTACCTGAAAATGTTAAACTTACCAATCCCTATGGCAGCGAACCAGAAAGCAATCAAACAACATCTGATGGCAAAGTATATATTGGCACTATAAACCGCGCACAACAGGCTTATTATCTAGAGTACGGAAAATTTAGCCCAACACTTGGGCAACTTCAGATTGGGATTAAACCGGAGACTGAGAACTACCGCTTTCGCATTCTTAACCAAGGCAACCAGAACCAAAGTAAAATGACAGTCAGCACCGCAACTGCCAAAAAACCTGAACTCAAAAGCTATACAGGCGTTGTTTTTACTCAAAAAGTTCAAGGTGAACTATTGACACAGGCAGCTATTTGTGAAACTGATAAACCTTCAACCATACCACCAGTTACACCAAAAATACCTGTGAAAGAATCTCAGGCAGTTGAATGTCCAAGAGGTTCACATTTGTTATAAGATAGATTCCCTATGAGTGAATCTTTCCCAATCAATACTGCCACTGCTAGCTTAATTTCTCCTAACATTTCCAGTCAAGAACTTACACAAAGCTCTCCCTTAAAACTGGGAATTATGGCTTCTGGCAATGGCAGCAACTTTGAGGCAATTGCCCAAGCTATTGCAGATGGGCAAATCAACGCCCAAATTCAAGTTTTGATTTATAATAATCCCTCAGCCAAAGCACCAGTCAGGGCAGCGAAGAGGGGTGTAGAAGCTGTTTTATTGAATCATCGTGACTACAAAAGTCGTCAAGTATTTGACACGAAAATTGTGCAAACTTTGCAGCAGTACAATGTCGAATGGGTGATTCTGGCAGGCTGGATGCGAGTGCTAACACCAGTATTAATTGATGCTTTTGCTGACAAAATCATCAATATTCATCCGAGTTTGTTGCCTAGTTTTAAAGGAATCAATGCTGTAGAACAAGCTTTGCAGGCTGGGGTAAAAATTGCAGGCTGTACAGTACATCTGGTTTCTTTAGAAGTAGACAGCGGCCCAATATTGATTCAAGCTGCTGTGCCAGTGCTGCCAGACGATACAGTAGAAACACTCCACGCCAGAATCCAAATTGAGGAACATCGAATTTTACCACAGGCGATCGCTCTAGCAGCAGCTGGGCAGGGGAGCAGGGGAGCGGGGGAGTAGGGGAGC
>NZ_JAECZC010000100.1 GCF_016056305.1 Amazonocrinis nigriterrae CENA67
GCGGGGGAGCAGGGGGAGATGAGGAAGTGGGGGGAGATTACGAATAAATTTTATTTCCCTCATCCTCCTCATCCTCCTCATCCCCCTCATCCCCCTCATCTCCCTCAAATAACTCATACTCACAAGCCAATGTTAATTAAACTCGAACCCCGCAGTGTGCCATCAAAAACTTGGCAAGTACTATCACCTCTACTAGCACTATTAGGAACTTTAATTTTAGGAATTGTTCTATTTGGTTCATTGGGTAAACCACCTATCACCGCTTTACAAACTTTATTAATTTCACCTTTAAGTAGCTTTTATGGGCTGACAGAATTAGCAGTGAAAGCAGCACCTATTTTATTAATTGCTGTTGGTTTGGCTTTGTGTTTTCATGCCAAGGTGTGGAATATTGGGGCAGAAGGACAATTGACTGTAGGGGCAATTTTTGGCAGTGCTGTGGCTTTAATATTTCCCAATGTAAATAACTATGGAATCTTGTTACTGAGTTTGATAGCTGGTGTCTTAGGTGGTGTAGTTTGGAGCAGCATTCCCGCTTTCTTAAAAGTGCGATTTCATACTAATGAAATTCTCACTAGCTTGATGTTAAATTATGTGGGAAATTCCCTATTGAACTACTTAGTGCATGGGCCATTAAAAGACCCCCAAGGATTTAACTTTCCTGAATCTGCACCTTTTTCGGAATTCGCTAGTTTAACACCATTAATTGCTGGTACACGGTTACATGCGGGTGTAATTTTCGCAGTTGTGGCAGCTGTGTTAATTTGGGGAGTGTTGCAGCAAACATTTTTTGGTTATAGTGTGCGGGTAGTTGGTTCCAGTTCCGAGGCTGCGGTATATGCTGGGATAAAGAGCGATCGCATCATTTGGCTAACTCTACTCATCAGTGGCGGATTAGCAGGTTTAGCCGGAGTATGCGAAGTTCTCGGCCCCATAGGTCAACTACGCCCTAACATTTCTCCCGGTTATGGTTATACTGCCATCATTGCTGCTTTTATCGGTAGGTTAAACCCACTCGGTATTATATTATCCAGTTTGCTGATGGCACTCTTGTACGTAGGCGGTGAATTAGTGCAAATTAAACTCAGTCTTCCCTTAGCACTAATTGGAATGTTCCAAGGTATTTTATTCTTTTTTCTTTTAGCAGCAGACATCTTAATTCACAACCGAATACGAGTAAAGTGACAGGGAAGATAGGGAGATGGGGTGATGGGGAAATGGGGGAGATGGGGGGATAAAGAAAATGACAACTGACAACTGACAACTGACAACTCACTTTTTTGAGGAGACTTAATGTGGTGGCAAATAAATTAACTCGGTTATTACCAGTAGGAATTACATTAGTTGGTGCTGGTGTTGGTCTAGGTTTAACTACGCTTTTAGCTAAAGGTGGGTTGAACGAACACTTAGCAATAAAAAAGTCAGCAAGTGAAAGTTCTAAAGCGAGTTTTCAAGGAACAATCAATACAACTTCACAGAGTTTTTCTCAAGCCATAAATCAGACAGTAGAAATACCAAAAACCTTTGAGGGAACAACGATTGATCAAGCGAAACTGAAACCGAATGAGAAAGTTATCGCCCTCACTTTTGATGATGGGCCAGGGCCTAAAAATACGCTACAGGTATTGGAGATTTTAAAGAAAAATCACATCAAGGCGACATTCTTTATGGTTGGGGAAATGGTGCAATATTATCCCCAGATTGCCAAGCAAGTGGCAGCTGATGGTGATGTAATTGGTAACCATACATGGCATCATTGGTATCGTCACATGGACTCAACTACTGTGGCAAGTGAAATTAATCGTACAGCAGATATTATTTATAAGACTACAGGAGTCAAAACGACTTTGTTTCGTCCTCCAGGTGGCTTTCTGCATAATGGATTAGCCGACTACGCCAAAAGTCAGAAATATGCTGTGATTATGTGGTCAGAAGCATCGGGAGACGCTGAACGTCGTTCACCGCAAGTGCCAGGGATGGTCAAAAATGTGCTAAAAGCAGCAAAGCCTGGGGCTATTGTACTCATGCATGATGGTGGCGGCAATCGTTCCCGAACGGTTAAGGCTTTACCACAAATTATTGATAGTCTGAAAGCACAGGGATATAAATTTGTGACAATACCCGAACTGCTGCAAATGCAAGCCCAAGAACAAAGTTTAGTAACGGCTGTATCACCTGTAGTCGCAAATAATGAACATCCAAACTATCAGCTTAATCATCAGTGATACTTTACAGTCAGCTACACCCCTGATTTTGGCGTCACTAGGCGAATTAGTCACGGAAAAATCAGGGGTGTTAAATTTGGGTGTTGAAGGAATGATGTTAGTTGGCGCGATCGCTGGTTTTATCGCTACTTCAGTATTAGGAAATATTTACTTAGGATTATTCATAGCATTGGTATCGGGAATAGCGATCGCGCTGATTTATGCACTACTAGTAATTACTATCAGCGCCAATCAAGTAGCCACTGGTTTAGCCCTCAGCATCTTTGGTTCTGGACTTAGTGCTTTTGTTGGTGCAGAATATGTTGGCAAAACAGTTACTAGACTGCAACCCGTTAGCATCCCGGTTTTAAAATCAATTCCGATTTTGGGGGAAGCTTTATTTAACCAAAATATTTTAGTATATGCTTCAGTCGTCTTGGTGATGTTGGTGTGGTGGTTTTTGCGCCAAACAAGGGCGGGTTTGGTACTGCAAAGTATTGGTGAATCACCAGTAGCCGCTGATGCTTTAGGTTTACCAGTTTACAGAGTTCGCTATTTAGCAGTAATTTTTGGCGGCGCAATGGCTGGGTTAGCTGGGGGTTATCTCTCCCTTGCATATACACCGCTATGGGCGGAAAATATGACAGCTGGCAGAGGATGGATTGCGATCGCGCTTGTTGTGTTTGCAACTTGGAAACCACAAAGAATCCTGCTTGGTGCCTATTTATTTGGTGGTGTTAGTGCCATACAGTTGATTCTCCAAGCACTTAGCGTAGATATTTCGCCCTACCTGTTGTCTTCCTTGCCCTACTTAGCTACCATCCTGGTATTGGTGTTAATCTCTCACGATGCCACACGCATTCAATTAGGAGTACCCGCTTCATTAGGGCAACCATTTCGTTCAACTCATTGAAAGTTAAGAGTTAGGAGTTAGGAGTGAGGAGTTAGGAGTGCTGAATACTTGTATTAAATAAGATTAAAAATTACGAATTACGAATTACGAATTACGAATTACGAATTAAATTATGTTGCCTCCATCTTTTCAAGCAATTACAGAACGTCCGGTTTTAAAATTACCTAATAATGCCAGAGTTGCTGTGTGGGTAGTAATGAATGTAGAACACTTCACTTTTGGCAAACTAGGAACGGCGATTCAACCTCATTTAAATAGTTACCCAGAAATTGCTAACTATGGTTGGCGAGACTATGGTAATCGCGTGGGAATTTGGCGATTATTTGATTTATTTGCCGAGTTAAAAATTCCGGTGACAGCCGCAGTCAACGGTGAAATTTGTACATTCTACCCCGAAATCATCCAAGCTATCCAAAAATATGGTTGGGAAATCATGGCTCATGGAATTAATAACTCCACTGGGCATAGTGGCATGGATAAAGAAACAGAAATTAATATAATTAATCAAACCTTAGATTTATTAAAGCAAGCCACAGGTCAAATCCCTAAAGGTTGGTTAACACCTGGATTTTCCATTACAGAATCAACATTTGAATTATTACACGCAGCCGGAATCCTTTACACAGCCGACTGGGTAAACGACGACCAACCTTACTGGTATCCATTACCTAACGGTCGCTTATTAGCAATACCTTACACAATAGAAGCAAACGATATTACCTTATGTTTAAGTAACCGCTTTTCTGGCATAGAATTTGCCCAAGCAATAACAGATCAATTTGACCAACTCTGGCAAGAAGGAGAAACCCAAAGCCGAGTAATGGCAATTGGCTTACATCCCTTTATCGTCGGTCAACCCCTAAGATTAAAATACTTAAAACAGTGTTTATTACATATTAAAAATCACCCAAATACCTGGCTAACCACAGGCGAAAGTATTTACCATTGGATTAATCAACAAAAGTAAAATATCCTTACCTTCTCTTCTCTCTTCTCTCTGCGTCCTCCGCGTCTTGGCGGTTCGTAAAAACAATGACAACATCACCAAGCCAAATTCTCAAAATCCCCGTAATCGATGCCAACACAGAAAACATCAAACCCTACGGACATCTTTTAGGCGACGATGTTAGCAAACCAGGATTAGGAATTCCCTTTTATCAAGAACGAGTAATAGAAGGCGAAAATATAGACTTTACTTATCGCGGCACCGCCACCTTTAGAACAGCCAAAATTTTACCAGGATACCCACCAATTATCTGGCTAGAAAGACACATGCATATGACCCAGATGTTTATCGCTCTGGGACAAGCACCATTTATTATGGTTATGGCACCACCTAACCATCAAAACAGCGAAAACCTACCAAATTTAAATCAAGTTAAAGCGCTGCGATTTCCCCCTGGTTACGGACTTTTGCTACATCTTGGTACATGGCATGATTTTCCCATAGCTTGCGATCGCCCGGTTGTCATCCTCACGGCAAACTCCGATGAAGTAGTCACCGCCTTGAGTCAAATGCAAGCACCAGATGAAATGAACCAAGGCGATGTTTACAAAATTTCATTACCGAAACGCTTAAACTGTGAAATTCAATTGGACATAGTGAATTAATCAATTGTTGTTTTGTAGCCTCTTTGTCACCTCATCAGGTTCCTGTCATAATAATTCGGGAGCCTTCTGGAAACTTTTCTACTTTGATTTGTGTTCCTAACTCTTCTCCTAAAGCAGAAACATGAGTAATTACGCCGACTAATTTGTCTTGCTCACCCAGAGATTGTAGAATACTTGAGACACTTTGTAGAGTTTCGGCATCTAATGTTCCAAATCCCTCATCTATAAATAAACTGCCTAATTTAGCTCCTCTTGACAGCTTTTCTGAAAGTGCTAAAGCCAGAGATAAACAAGTAGCAAAGGTTTCACCACCTGATAGGGTTTGTACTCCTCTTGTTTCGCCACCATTCCAGTTATCTTCTACAGAGTATTCTTTGTCATCGTATTTTAAGGTATATCGCTGTTCTGTCAGTTCTCGCAGAAATAGTGTTGCTTGTTCTGCTAACTCTCGCTCAAAATGATCGAGAATATAGGCTTGAAAGCGATTCGATTGTAACTCATAAGATAAGGTGTTATAAGTTTGTAAATCTTGCTGTTTGTTAGATAGTTGAACTTGCAATTTATCTAATTGCTTTCGCTGCTGTTCAGCGTCAGTAATCGAAAATTTTAAATTGTTGTATTCGTTTCGTGCTTGCTGACGCTTTTCTTCAGCAGAAATAACAGATTTTTCATACTGGGCAATTATTTCTGCATTGGTAGTTTTGTCACCGATTTCATTATTCTCTTGGTTGACGATAGTTTGTATCTCAAGTATTTTATGCTCATGTTCTGTAATTTGTTGCTGCCATGTAGTTTGCTGTTCTGATGATGTTTTACTTTCTTGAAATACTGCTTCTGTCAAGTTTGCTGATGATAAACAAGTTTGCCATTCAGCTTCTATTTGTACTTTTTCAGCATCAGCTAAATCAAAGTCCTCTCGTGCTTTTAAATCATTTTGTTCAGCTTGAAGAACTTCATCGCGAGCAGTTTGATGAAACTTATTTACTTCCTGAAGACGATTATCTAAATCTCGTTTATCTTGTTCTAGCTTTTGGAATAAATTTTCGTAAGAATCACCACCAGTACGTTCTGATAGTTTGTTGGATATCTTTTGAAGTTGTGTTTTTTGGCGTTCTACTTCAGTTGCTGCTTCTCGATGCTGTATTTGGGTATCTGATAACTTATTTTTGGCAAAGTTTAAATTTTGTTCACTGGTTTTAACTTCCCCATCTGCTTTATCTTTCTTAATTAAATATTGTTGATGTTTAACATCACTTTCCTGCAATAATTGCTGTTCTTGTTGAAGTAACTGAACTTCCCATTTTTCTGCTTTTAAGATGACAATAATTTGTTGTGCTTCTACCTCAAGCTCACCTTCTTTTTCGGCTAATATTTGGCGATATTCAATTTCTTGTTTTTTCAGTTCATCTCTTGTCGTTTCCGCCTTAGTTTTAGTATTAGCAGCTTTTTGACGGTTTTCTTCAGCTTCCTGAACACGGTTTTCTAGTGCTTTGATATCGCATGAAGATTCTAATTGTGGTAATAAGTGGTGTTCTGGGTAAACTCCGCCACAAACTGGACAATCATCACCAGTGTGCAGGGATGCGCGTAAAGCAGAGGCATAATTTTGTTGTCTAGCAGTATCTAATTCAAGACGAGCTTGCTCAGATTCTTCCTCAGATTTTTGCAGATTTAACATAGTAGATTGACAATCATCTTCAGCCGTTTTTAACTGTTGAGTGATTTGTTGTAACTTCGAGCGATCGCTTTCAACTTGCTTTTGTATACTTTCCCATTTAATTAGTAGTGGTGTAACTTGATTAAGCTGCTCTAGTCTTGTATCACCAGGAGAATATTGATAAAGTTCATTGTTATATCGAGTAAATATCTGAGTTTTTTCATTCAATTCAGTTTCAGCCTTTTGAACAGCATTATCAGCCTCAGTTACTAGTTTGATTTTATCTGCTAATATTTTTTCTAACCTGTTTAATTCATCCTTAATTTGACGACACTGTTCTTCGTAAATTTTGGCAGCATTGAGATCTGATTCTCGCTGTTTTAGCTGCGGTGCAATCTCAGCTTGATAGGCTTGTGCTTGACTTAAATTGTCTTTCTGAATGTTTAAAGCTAACTGCTTTTCACTCAAAGCTTGGGCAGCATTTTCTACAGCAGTTTGGGTGTTAGTATAACGAATACGAGCCGAATTAACTGATGTCCAAGTAGCTGACAGGCGATCGCAAACTCGCGCTTGTTCTAATTGGCGTTTCAAATTACTGATTTTTGGAGCTTGTTTATTTAATTCCTCAAGTTGCTGTTTGCGGTGTGCTAAACTCTCAAGACGTTGTAATAATTTTTTTTCTGATTCTAAAGTAATTTTGGCATTGACAACTCCTGCTTCTAATCGGGGTAATTCTTGTTCAATAACTTGAAGGCGACTACGTTGAGAATTAATTTCTATATCTGATGGCTTCCAAGCCCCATCAAGCTGTTTTTGCATAATATCGCATTCACCTTTAAAATGACCAGCTCGCTCTTTTGCTTTCTCACGCATATTTTCAAATATTTGGTAGCCAGCCAGTTCGCGTAAAATTTCCCGACGCTCAGAAGCTTTACCTTTGAGAAACTGATCAAATTTGCCTTGAGGTAGAAGGATAACTTTTGTAAAAGTCTCAAAATCCATCCTCAAAATCTTCTCAATTGCAGCATCAATTTCTGTTGCATTTTGTTCCCCCAAAGGTTGCCAATCATCTCTAATACGCTTTTCTAACCTAAAATTACTCTTTGGTTTTGTAGTACGATTACGATATTGCCATGAGCGCAAAACTTGATATTCAACATCATCTACCAAAAACCGTAATGATACCTGTAATCTTAAGCTACCCTGACTCAATAAGTCATTGTGTTGACTCTTACCGTTCAACCTTGCCACTTTCCCATAAAGTGCTAAAGTCATGGCATCAAGCAAAGATGATTTCCCTGCACCAGTTGGGCCTGTAATAGCGAATAATTCCAGGTTTTCAAAATTAATATTTACCTGGTTACGAAAACTGGTAAAACCTTCTAAAGTCAGTTTAAGTGGTCGCATCTTGGGTTTCCTTTATTTCTTTGTATAGTTCGGCAAATCTGGCGATAACAGCAGGATTTGGTGTTGTGTTTAATTCCTCTTGGAAGTAGAGTTTAAATTCTGCTACTGGATCAAACTCTTCCGGGTTTACAGATTTTTTTCGCTTTGATTCCACTTGTGGAATACGCAGTTCAATTTGCAGGACTTTATCACCACAAATTTTGCGAATTTTGTCAGCTAATCCCGTTTGCTGTGTTTGGAGGTTGATAATTACTTTGAGATAACCAGAATAATCACGCAGAGGTTCTAGCTTTTCTTCGTAATCTCTCAATTCACATTCGACTATTTGCAATGGTTTTTGACAGGGGATAGATATAAACTCTGGTTTTTTCACTGGAGAACCAGGTTCAACATCAATGAGATAAAATCCCTTATCTTCTCCAGCTTCACCGAAGTCCACTTGAATCAAAGAACCGGAATAATAAGTAGGAGCTGCAATCGGAATTTGTTGGGGTTTATGAATGTGTCCCAGAGCAATATACTGAGCTTCAGCAGGTAAGCTTTGTCCAGCCAAAGCGTATGTTTCTTTGGTGTGATGACGGGCTTCGGAATTGGCTAATCTAGCACCATCGAGAGTGAGGTGAGCCATAATGATATTCACACTGTCATCTCGAAAACCAGTGGTTAAGTTGTTGAGCAAATAGCCTACCCTTTCTCTGTAGTGGTTTATTTGCTCTAACTCGCCCATTAGCCACAGATTTTCAACTGTCAATAGTCGCCGTTCTGAAGCAAAAGGCATAGCAGCTACACGCAGTTTACCATTAGGCGTTTCTAGAGTGATTAAACCCCCTTGATTAACACGACGAGGTTTCCCTAAAATCCGCACGCCAGCTAAAGATAAAAGATTAGCTAGATTATCCAAGCGGGAGGCGGAATCATGATTACCAGCAATTGCAACTGCGGGAATTTTGGCGTTTTGTAACCCTTCAAAAAACTGAAAAAAAACTCTCTCGGCTTCTGCTGGAGGATTAGAAGTTTCAAAAATATCGCCTGCAATTAACACTGCATCAACTTCTAATTCTTTAGCTTGTCGCAAAAGTTCTTTGAGAGCAAATTCAATTTCTGAGGTGCGCTCCTTTCCTTTGAGGTTACGCCCCAAATGCCAGTCAGATGTATGAATTAAACGCATCAATTCCTCCTAAAAACGGTCAATATCAGCTTCGATGCTGGTAATTTCTGCTTGGCTCAAAAATACTTCTTCTTTGCGTGTGGCGTAAGCTGGGAAGGGGAAATTAACTAAAATTGGTGCGGGAACTTCTGGCTGATGCACAAACATCGTCCCGGATTTAAGAAATAAAGCTCGCTTACGACACGAACCTGTGAGAAAGTTGTATTCGGGGCGTTCTGCTTCGGCGGAATCTAATCTACCTACAACACGAATAGCCGCTTGTCCCACCACACGCCGTTCAACTTCTGAGGCGGTTTGCTGTGCGCCAATTAAGATAATTCCTAGAGAACGTCCTCGTTCTGCAATGTCTACCAGCAAATCTTTAATGGGGCTACGTCCATCACGGGGCGCGTATTTGTTCAATTCATCCAAAACAATAAAAACAACAGGTTCCCTGCCTTGTTTTTCTTTTTGAAAAAATAGCTTTTGTAGTAAAACACCCACAACAAATTTTTGAGCGCGGGCGCTGAGTTTGTGGATATCAGTTACAGTCAGTTGAGCATCTGAAGCGAGGGGATTGAGTTGATATTTCGCAACTTCATCCGGTGATAAATCGCCCCGAATTAAATGGCTAACTTCACTACTGATACCGTATAAACGCCGAATCATTGCTTCCGCCGTAGCTGGAACATTGCGCCCTAACCAACGCCTGTTTTCTTCTCTATCTTCATCGTTGAGTAATTTATCTTCTAAAAAGTCAATTAAATCTCTAAATGTTTTAATTTCTGTTTTACCTTCTTCTCCAAAGGCTTCGACTTGCAAATGAGCTTGCAGTTTACGCCGCCGCTTCTGATCGCTTTGGTCATTTTCTTCTGCTAGTCGTGCTAATCGTTCTTCTACCGTCGTCACTAAGTAGGATAAATTTCCTCGGTCTAAATCTTCACCAGTGAACAAAAATCGAAACAAGCGATCGCGGCACAATTCCCGAATACTCCATAAATAAACTGATATGCCTTCAGAACGCTGTTCTAAATCAGAGTCAACAGTCCGAGAATCTCTTTTTGGTGCAGCCCGAAAACTTGTACTTTTAAAAGGTTGTACTGGCAATTTTATCAGATCATATTTATTTTGATTATTTTGTTTTTCAAAATTACCATAAATTTTATTAAGCTTATCTAAAAAGAATAAATCCTCACCTTTAACATTGAAAATTAGCGCTTTTGTATTAGCTTTATAAGAACCTAAAACCGGAGAATTGAAAATAGAATATAGTAAAAATAAAGCATAGGATGTTTTAGTCGCAACTCCAGAAACCCCAGAAATGTTCACATGAGCGCCTTTTTCACCATTGATAAATGAGTAGTTAAAATATGCTGCGTTGCCATTATTCATAATGCCAGCTGGAATCGGGGTATCCATGCTGTCAAAATACAAAGCCGATGCCAGTTGCTTATCTACAGCTAGGTAAACCTCATCGCCTGGTTGTGGAGGTAAATATTCTTCTGGCTCAATTCTTGTGACTTGAACGTGAGCAGTGTAAGAAATGTTGACTGGCAAAATACCTTTTTTAGCTACTAACAAAGTATCAGTATCAAACTGCGCTCCTTCATATTGAGTGCGAACATAATCAACGACACCGTAAAAATAAACAATTCCAGCATTATCAGGACGATGAGTTTTTACCTCTATAACATCATCTAGATGCAAAACTTTTTCCGAGTCTACTGCTATCCAAAATTCTAAAGGAGTTGCTTCTTGAGTACCAAGTACATAACCAATTGCTTGAGTAGATGTCATTCCTAACCTCCAATAGATGCTAAAAAGCATTGCAATCGTCGCTTAATTAATTCTGCATCACCCATCTGTCGCCCTAATTCCTGTTCTAAAGCGCTAACAGGTGCAAGATTTTGTGGTGCGCGAGGATCTCGTGATGGATGGGAAGCGTAATAGGGAATTAAATAGCAAGTTTGATTTGCTATTTCTTTAACTCTTTCTATGTCAATTTTGTTAGATAATTCCAGCCGCACAATACCATGTAAATCGTGGTAGCCAAATCGTTGTGGTGAATGTTGAGCATCACCAGATTGCAAATACCAAGAGTATTTGGATCTATCTTTACTATCTTTAATTTCAAAAATAGGTGTGCGCTGTCCTGGTAGCAGTTTCCATAGGAAGCCAGCATATTTTTCTGGGAGGAATTGTTTATGCATCGTCTTGATGTAGCCCAAGGTAGATGTTGGTGATTTATATCGCAATGGCCCATCTCGAACTACTAAAGTATCTGCATCTTTGACATTTAATTTGCCTATTAGTTGTTCTTCTGCATCTAACATGGCATTTTGCACAATTACCCGCCGAACTTCAGGAGTATTATCAAATTTACTGTTAAATGGTTCGTATAATAATTCTGCTTTACTTCCTAAAGGACAAGGAATAAGTGTTTTTACAGCTTCTTGTTCACCACTAAAACCTACAACTCGGTGAACATCAATTTTCGGTTCTTCAAGATAACTTGCTTTAGGAATAGTTCTATCTACTACCACAGCACCTACAGCAATTGTGCCAAATACTCCGTAGATAATTGTGTTATCATTGCCACCTACAAGGGCAGCATCTAGCCGCCGTCGCCCGTCAATAAAAATCAGGCGATTAGGTAGCGATCGCGCCTGGGAAGACTGAAAACAGTCCCAGTTTTCAGTTTCTCTTGTAGGGTTAACATCACTTTCAGACAGCGGAAGTTCTTCCTTAATCTGAATTGCAGGCTCGTAGTTATTTCCCCAAGGTTCAAGGCGAAAGTTATGCGATCGCCAGAACTCATTTACATCATTCTCCTCAACCATCAGTTTGGTTTTACACAGTAAAAAATTTGTTTCTAATTTTACTCGCACTATACCAATGGTTGCTACATTTATGGCATATTTTTTTACATAAATTGCATCAATCTATACAATCAACTTGAGGATTGCTGATTCTAAATATGATTTGCATAGAGGCAATTGATCAATTGCCTCTACAAACAGGGTCGTATATTTACACTCCCCTATTCTTGATAATTTCTCGGTAAGCAGTCGCAGCTAGAGTTGGCTGGCGCTTTAAGTTTACGTCAGTATCTAGGTCAATATGATACAGCCCAAAATCGCTATCGGGGCCAAACTTCAGACCCCATTCGCGGTTAGAGGTGATGCACCAAGAGACATAAGCCACCACATTTACGCCATCTTGACGCGCACGCTGTACCTGCTGGACGTGCTTACGAATGTAGTCTTCACGGGTGATGACTTTATCAGCCACTTCAACACAACCGTTCTCAATAATCAGAATTTCCTTACCTGGGAACAGGTTAGCGTGAAACTTCAGCATGTCGTACAGTACCTCAGACCAAACTGGCGCATTACCAAAACGTCCAAAGGCTGCATCCATTAACTGCTGGATACGGTTGAGTCTTAAATTGCTGATACCCCAGTAATAATCAAACCCCACAAAATCCTGCTGACCGACGCACTCTTGAGGACAGAGAAATGTTGGCAACTTCCCAGCCATGCCAAGATGCCACCAGTTACTTGTCAGCGACGTGGAAAGGACGCTGAATAATTTCTGAATTGGGTCAAAGATTTTGACAGCAGAACGCAGCACAGGTAGGCGTTCTTTTGTGGAAACGGCATAAAACTTAACTTTGTTGGGATCGCCGAAAATTTGCTTGGCTACGGTACGAGCTAAATCGATTTCTAAGCCGCTAAATTCTCCTGTGTTGGGGTCACGATAACCAAATCCAGGGACGTTATCTTTAACGGCAACTATTAAATAACCCCGGTCTTGAATGCGACGTAACGGCGTTCCTGACTTGGCAAGGGGTAGAGATTGAGCAAAAGTGGCTGTGGGAGAATTAGAAGAACCAGTACTAATATCGGCTAAAGTCGATCGCCTGCCGATGGGAGGCACAGCAGGAACAGGTAAATTAGGAAAGTGACGAGTAAAACTGTCTTGCCAATCACCAGATTCTTTAAAATATCGTACCGCTCCATCTACAGCATTTAGCAAAGCGCGATCGCCTTTAACCACCGCAGCTGCATAATTTTCTTCTGTCAGCTGGTCACCGTTATTACCCACCAAACGGTATTTTCCTGGATACTGTTCCAACACTCCCAACACAATCACGTCATCAATCAAGATGCCGCTAATCTGTTCGTAGTCCAAGGCTCTCAAGGCATCACTAAAGTCTTCTAATACTTGGACATTGGCGGCGGGAAGTAATCTATCTACAGTAGATTCAGCCGTAGAACTTTTCACTACTGCTACAGGTTTACCGTTGAAATCTGCAAGTTTTTGAATGGAACTGTCTGCTTTGACTAACAAAATTTGACTAGCTTGAAAGTAAACCTCAGAGAAAGCCACTTCCTGCTGTCGCTCTTGCGTCATAGTCAAGGTAGCAATAACTACATCCACCTCTCCTTTTTCCAGCAAAGCCCGCTCAGTGAAACGCTTTCCTTGAGCAACAAAGTCTTCAGGACGACGCAAATTAGTGACATTGCGATCTATCAGTTTTTGCACCCATAAAGGTAAACCCAACAGCATGGGATTTGCTCCCACTTGGGCATCTGGGTTAACTTGCTTAAGGATGGTTCTAGCTCTGGTGTGGGCGATGAATAAATTCCGCATGAGCTTTTGCACTGCGGTCATTTGATCAGCGATGCTAGCACCTCGATCCAAACCGGGAGGCATAAAGTAAGCTCTTTCCCACCAAGGTTTGACGTAGCCATAAATTAACTGACTCGGTTCGTTAAAACTAATCCAGTAGCGTGACAAATGACCGAGACGCTTAGCAACTTCTGTCACATAGCTGGCGTAAATAGCAGGAAACTCAGGGTCAGTTAAACCCCCCCTTGCTTCTACATGCACCGGATGGGTAAAGTGGTGCAGAGTCACCAATGGTTCCATATTGTGCGATCGGATGGTTTCGATCACTTGGCGATAATGTTCAAACGCTTCATCACTGAACTGACCAGGTTGGGGTTCCACCCGCGACCAAGCAATAGAAAAGCGAAATACCTTGCAACCGAGAGATTGTGCTAAAGCGATATCTTCAGCGTAACGATTCCAAAAATCAGTTGCTTGACCCCTAACGGTGAGGGCGCGGCGACGTTCCCACACGTCTCGAATGTCCTCATAGCGGGAATCGTAGGCTTCGCATTGGTGGTCAGCTGTAGCCACACCAAACATAAATGATTCTGGTAACGGTGCAAAGCGATCGCTCACGGTCAGATCTCCTAAATAATGTTGAGTGATGACTGATGACTGATGACTAGACCTCTTGCAAAAGTCGTTCTTAGCGTTCTTTTCTTTGCACGGCAGTCGCCTCAAGTCGGGAAACCCGCCCACGGCGCTGCCTTGTCTTTGCGACTTTGCGTGAAACAAAAAAAGATTTATGCAAGAAGTCTACTGATGATGGTCAGGTAATCGTATAGTTATGAATCTCTGTCTTTAATATCCCTAGTCCCCAGTCCCCAGTCCCTAGTCCCTAACTATTAACTGATGTTGCTACAGATGTAGTTGTAGTTGGATTTCGATGCTTGTTCAAAAATTCCACAAGTCTGGGGAAAATATCAACATGAACGTTTTTACCCATAAAAACATCTTGATGACCATAGCCAGGAAAAATATGTAATTCGTGTCTACCTGGTACAATTTCTTCCAGTCTTTGGTGACAGAGAATATTAGAATCGGTAAACACACGATTGTTATCGCCTGTCATAAACAAAACTGGTGTTTCTATCTCTCGTACATACTCAAAATAATCATTTGGTAAGCGGTCATATTTAGGATTATTCGGTTCAAATTTGACTGCTCGATTACCTGCTTTTACCATTTTGAGGACATGGCGATAATAATGTAAACCGTTGCCTCCATATAAATCACCACCTCGACGATGGGTGACATCCAAAAGATTTTCATGGCTGTATAAAGCAGGCCAACCAGTTCCCCACATCAAGCTAAGCATGTGACAAGCAGGTACATCACATTCATGATGAAATGCTGAGTTAATTTTTGAAAAGATTTTGCCTTTGGTGATACCTGGGTCTTCACTCCATCGCGGGTTTAAATAAGGAATTCCTAAAATATATTCAACGGCAAAAGGAGCAACATTTAATTTAAATTCTGACCATTTAGGTATACGCGGCGTTAATGCCACACTATTGGCGATAACGCTGGTAATACCTGTGACAGCTTTAGCAAACAAGCTCATTGTGAATGATGCAGAACCTAAACAATGGCAGATAATGTGGATACGACGTGAACCAATGTGTTCTCGCATTTTAGCGATCGCTGCTGGATGATCGAATAAAGCGATATCATCCATGTTGTAGCGAGGCATTAGTAGGTTATAAGAATACCTGTTGCTCATGCGATAGTCTAAAGTCCAAACATCACCAAAACCTTGGTCTAATAGGTATTGCACTAGGTTGTAATGTTCGGGCATGATAAACATATCGGTCGAGGTAGTCAGACCATGAATAATCAAAACTACGTCGTCGCAGGCTGCACGCTGGAAGCGTAGCATACTTAATCCCAGCTGATCTTCTGTGGAGAAATGATGTGTTGTAATCTCGGCATTTTTTACGCCTTCTAAGGTGTAAAGTGCTATTTCACGTTCCATGATTTTCCTCGTTTGTTATTTGTCAGTTGTCAGTTGTTAGTTGTCAGTTGTTATTATTTTTTTGACTAGATAACTTAGGCATTCACTCTTTTAAACTCTTATCTCTTTGTGCCCTACCCTTCGGGAAGCTACTTCGTGTCTATGTGTCTTTTGCGGTTCGTTCTATCATACTTGTGCTTCAGCCCTCTACTCTTTTCAAAAATTAATTGATTTTAACAAACCGCAGAGGCGCAGAGAACGCAAAGAGAGAAAATGGAGGTTTTTAGAATAATTTGGCATTGCTATAATTACTTTTTTATTAAGTTAATTGTTGGAAACCTACTTCTCTTGTGATAATTGGTTTATATCCTAGTTCTTGTTTGATTTTAGAAATGTTATATTTTCTGGGCATGGCAACAAAAGATAAGTCAAATCTGGAAAGTGGAGGGGGGTTTTTAATGTTTAGCAGTTTCCAAATTGACTCGACGATTGTTGCTAATGTATTGGCTATGAAGCTAGGTAAGTTTTTGTTAGGGGCTTTTATACCTCTAATTTGAAAAATCTTATTGAAATATTCTTTGACTGTTATCGGGTCGTCATCGGTAACAATATATATTTGTTTATCATTACCTTTTATACAAGCTAATGATATAGCTTCAACTAAGTTATCTACGTGAACTGTTTCGATAAGACACTGGCCATTATCTATCCACATAAATTGACCAGATTTGATTTTTGCTTCTAATGTTAGAGGTGTTTTATCGCCTTGTCCCCAAATATAAGTCGGACGCAGGATAATACACTTAGTTTCTGTAGGAAAATTTAAGATTTCCTGCTCAGCTAATTTTTTAGCTTTTCCATAGTAAGAATTGGGTTCTGCTGGATAAGGAAATTGTTCGTCTATATCAACTAAAGGAGCTACATCTTGAAGTACAGACTCCGAACTAATATAGATAAACCTTTTAACATGCATTTTGCTAGAACTTACCAATAAGTTTTTTGTAGCCAGGGTAATCTCTTGATAAAACTTCTCCCAAGGCCCCCAAAATTCTACTGGTGCAGCACAATGGATCACAATGTCATGCCCTTGGAGGTCTGTTTCCCATTGCGTAATATTCTCTAGAGAGCCTTTGATAGCTTTTGCTCCTAACTGCTCAAGAATCTTCGCTGATGAATCAGATCTGGCTAAAGCTGTCACAGTATTGTTGTCAGCGAGTAAACGTTTGATTAGTCTTTTGCCAAGAAAACCTGAGCCACCTGTTACAAAAATATTCATTTAGCACCTCGGTTATTAAAGAAGGGGAAGGGGGAAGGAGGAAGGGGAAGGGGAAGGGAGAAGGGAAAGGGTAAGGGAAAAGTTAAACGCTTTGCCTTTAAAAGGTGACCTATTATTTAGATTTTTTTTGCTACTGTTGTTCATCTACCGTTTTTATCTCTCCAATTCCGAATATACAAACTTGAGATTTGTAAACTGGCAAATTGTCAGTTGTTATTTTTTATTTGTCAGTTGTTATTAACACTCTTCCTTCCCCTTCTCCCTTCTCCTTCCTCCCCTTCCCCATCAACCAACGCAAATCCCGTACTTGGGTAGCAAGTCGTGGACTATATAGAAGTGATGAGACTGTAAAGCGTCGTGAAATAGTTTCCAATCACTGGTTAAAAAGCTGGGGTGATAGGGAAATATTTCGTTTCCGCGTTCAACTATGTCTTCGGTGTCTAAGGCTAAGTGTTTCCATGAATCTTTGCCTTTGGGGATATAGGTGACGTTGGCTTGACCAAAGCTGAATTTACCCTGAGCGATCGCATCTAACCATTTTTGGTGACGCACACTACCGCTATCATCAGTAATATTTCTCAGCATCGCCTCTATTAATGTTTTATCTGGCTCTGGTAATCCTGGTACTGTTGCATCAGGATTACCTGTTAGATATCGCTGCATGGCTTTGCACATGTGGTCAGCAGCTTCTAAAAAGTCTTGGGGATTGTTTCTGAGAATTTCCTCATCGCGTCCGTTGACATAACCCCAGGTCAAAAACGGTTTGTCAGGATGGCTGAGAACAGCGCCATGTCCCAGTGGTAAAGCTTCGCTGACAAAGTAATTCTGAAGTTTGTCCATGAGGTTGTAGTCTGGATTGCCGTTTGCATCTAGCAGCTTTTTAGCTTCGTTGACTCGATGGTTGACTCCAGCAAAGCCTTGATGCGCCCAAGTATCCACATATACATGCATGGTGATACCAAGGCGATGCAATGCGTAGGTGGTGTGACGCTGCTGAATACATTCTCGTACCATTTGCTGAGCAACATCGCTGTTGGGACGGCAAATCAATTTGTTGATAAATTTCCCATCAGGGTCTTCACCTGCTTTTAGTCCGTCGTTTCCAGGTAGAAAATGAAACGGAATCCAAACGCGGTGATTTGCTAGTTCCTGAAAGTTGCGGTAGTCCAGCATTTTATGAGCGGAACTAATGCGGCTAAACAATGCGCCGTTATCAAACCGGATTAATCCGTCGTTGATTGCATCGTCTACGTATTGGGCGCAGTAGGCGATGGTACTAGCAGCTTGATGTTCAAACCCAGCCAACCGCGCTGCTACGTAAGTAACGCCGTGATGAAAGTCGATTTGCATATTGAGTCAATGGTCAGTGGTCAGTGGTCAGTGGTCAGTAGTCAGTGGTCAGTGGTAAAAATCCACAACTGACAACTGACAACTGACAACTGACATTCTTCACGCAAAACTATGCTAAACAGGCATTATTAAAAGTAAACATCAGACAAACTGCCGACAAAGAAGCGACTGAAGCGATCTATTGCTTCTAGGCGTTCTGCGGGACTAACGGCATTTGTGACTTTAAGGGTAGTCATTTGCTTGATAAAATCTGTAGGCTGAATTTTGAGAATGCCTTTACCTACAACAGCACCGTCTTTACTTTCGCCAGTGTAAATGGTGATGTAAAGTGTGGTGGTGTCAGGCCATAAATCAAAGCCTTTTTCATCATGAATTTCTTTAAAGCCCTCAAAGTAGTATTTTTCCCCTGCTTTGCTGGTCATGTGCATTTGATAGCGCATTTGTCTGCTTTTGGCTTGACCTTGTTCCACAACAAACAAATTAAACTCGCCATTGGTGACGGTTAGGGGTTCCTTTGCAAGGCTAGGGGCTGTAACGGTACCAACTATTTTGGCTACATGGTCAGGTTCGTTAAGCAGCTGTTCCAAGTCATCAGACACTATTGTCAAAGTAAATTGCAGAGGTGTGTTGTCTTTTTTACCTTGTTCTAGTCCACGTTTGTAGTCGTCTTTAACTTGAGTGGAAAAGTAACCGCGCATGGTTTCGGTGAATTGAATTCCCACTTTGAGCGGTTCAGCTGGGGTTTTTGGCGGTACTGAAGGTAAATCGTAGTTAATTGTCCAACCGTGGTCTTTGGCGATGAGGGTGCAGCAGCGTTCAGCTACGGCACAAATTGTGAGTAATGGATTTACGCCCAAGGTACGAGGCATTACTGAACCATCAGCAACATACAAATTTTCATAAGCTGCTGTACCTTGGTTGCTAGAAAAGACTTGTCCTTTGTGGTTGACAACACCGTGTTCAGCGTCTTCGGCGAGGATGCAGCCGCCTAGAGGATGGACAGTAACTAAATCATGGCCAAATACATCACTCCAAATGGGGTTAGGTATTTGTGTACCACCTAAAGGACGTGTGGCTTCTTCTAAGCGATCATTGACGCGCTGGAAGATTGGTTGTTTGCCGACGTTTTCCCAACGAATGCGGAGACGGTCATCTTCTAAATACATTTCTCCGGCTGCATCATCGTGGGTCATCACTAGATAGGTCTGGGTGTTGCGGACTGCACCAGTGTAAGCACCTTGAGTTAAACTTTGGGTTTCGCGGATTTTTTCTTTGATGCGATCGCCCCAACCTTCATCGGTATCTTTACCCAGTAGTTTACCAGCAGTAGCAAAGGCTGACGGTAAGAAGGGAGCGAGGGCACCAGGAATTGAGCCTTCTTCGATTACCATGCCATTATCTAGCTGTGGTTGTTCGCGCATATCGATAATGCCGGTGATGCAAGGGCCGACTGGTTGCTGTGTACCTGTACGGTTGCCAAAGCCTATACCGTTAATTACTTGGTCGGTGTTGTAAGCAAAAGCCAACACATCACCATTACCAGTAAAGTTGTGTCCCAGCTTGTTAGACAAAGGCAAACCTGATTGTTGAGAACGCAGTAAAATTTCCGTAGAACCAAGAGTACCAGCAGCTATAACTACAATATCGGCACTGACAAACATTGTGGGGGCATCAAATATCTGCTGTCCAGAGTTGAGCAATTGAAAGTGAACTAACCACTTTTCCCCTTGGCGTTCAACTTTCCGTACAGAAACTTGGGTATAAATTTCTGCACCGTGGTTTTTGGCATCAGGCAGATAATTCATCAAAGTGGTATTTTTTGCACCGTGGTTACAACCTGATACACAATCGCCGCAGAAGTTACATTTCTTTTGTTCTACCCCTACATGATTCACTCCATCTTCAAATGTCACATTGATGGGTGGGCGATAAAATTTTTCATTTAAGTATTTAGAAGACTTTTCTAATGCCTGTAATTTTGGCAAAGCTGGTAAGTCTTGAGGATAAGGGTTGGGTTTGAGCATTTCTTCAGCACGCCGATATCCTTGTGCCAATAAAGTATTAACATCGTTACGCAATTCTTGAGGCCAGCGCGGATCTTCAAAAACACGAGGTTCAGCTTGTAATGACACATTGGCATTAACTAATGATGTGCCACCCAACCCGCAACCAAGGAAAACATTAATATCTTTATTTACACGAAAATCATACAAGCCCGTGCGTGAACCAATGCGTTTATTAGGTAAGTCTACTTGGATCTCACCTACGGCGTTTACATCTGTATTTGGGTATTCACCTGGTTGAAATTCTTTGCCTCGTTCTAATACACAAACCTGCTGTCCAGCACGCGCTAGGCGCGAAGCCGCGATACCACCACCATAACCAGAACCAACAACTACAACCTGATAGTGACTTTTGATGTTTTCAATAGGGCTTGATAAACGAGTCATATAGCAATCCTTTTAAATTCTGGAGGTAGAAACATACTCTTCATCTGCATTCCAGATGATAGCCAAACCTGAATGAAACAAAGTTTTTGATTACATCAAGTAAACTTTTCCCAGACTACTGTTGTAGTACTCCAACAGTGGTAAAAGCAATTCCGCAAGTCGTCATTAATTGCGACACTAGAACGAATAAAACTCTTTGTGTCATAGTGTCTTTCGTGGTTCTTTAATTTTTTCCACTAGGACACTAAGCCGAAGGCAGCCGTGTTGTAAAGCAGCCCCGGATAATAATAGTTTTAGTTCATCAAGCGTGCAGTTAATAGGCTACCAGCCAAGAAATAAATTTCTTAGTGGGAAATTGGGCAGTTACAAAATGATATTAAAGAAACTTAAACAAACGCCTTTTTAGAGTTATCGGAGTAGATGATATATTTTATGTAAATTTACAACTAAATTTACATTTTTTTACTTTCTCTACTAAATTGAACAAACCTTACAAGAGAGTTAGTAGCAATTGAGAAGACAAGTAAATTTTGATTTTACATATTGGAAATGTTATGTGGGATTGAAAACATCAGCGTAACACCGCATTTAGTGTTTTGGGGTTTAAAATAGTAAATTTTTATTGCCAATTATTCACACTTTTGACTATTTTGAAGCTAATCTCATCCGGTGCAGGCTAGAAGCCCACACCACAAGAGTTTTCTAATGCACAACTTTAGCCTTGACACGCCAGTAAGGTGCGTTACGCTACGCGATAACACACTCTACATCTACCTAAATTTTTTCATAAATCAAATTGGATTCTTATAATTTTGATTATGTTGATTTGAATAAGCAAAATACCTGATTGCTTACGCAAAATACTGAATTGCCTTCTCAAAATGCTTGATTGCCTTCTCAAAATGCCTGATTGCTTTCTCATTTTGGTAGATCACGCAAGCAAAATGCCTGATTGCTTACTCAAAATGCTTGATTGCTTTCTCATTTCAGTAGATCACGCACTCATTTTGGTAGATCACGCAGGCAAAATGCCTGATTGCTTACTCAAAATGCTTGATTGCTTTCTCATTTCGGTAGATCACGCACTCATTTTGGTAGATCACGCAAGCAAACGGCATATTGCTTTTTTGATATGCTTGGATCTTTTCTCAAATGAGTAATTTACGCACTTATAACAACTATCTTTTTCGTTGCCAAAGCCTATTGATTTTTGTGGAAACACCTATATAATTTACACAAAGCTAAATGCTATCTGAGCAATTAATAATTAACCTGGTGTCAATCAAGCAAAATTTCGTATATAAAATAGTATAAGAAGTAGAGGCTATTATTAATCAAAAATGTTTTATAATTGCGATATCTCCTAGAAAATATCTAGGTAAATTCATGGATTTGCCAAATATTGAAACTTACTTACGTCCTAATCAAATTCAAGCGATCGCAAATTGGGGTGAAGGTTGGGCTTGGTTAGCTGGTGGTACTTGGCTATTTTCCGAACCACAGCCGCATCTAAAGGTATTGGTTGACATGCAAAAATTAGGTTGGTCTGAAATTGAGGTGAAAGCAGACCATTTAATAATTGGTGCGACTTGTCCGTTAATTAAGTTATTGGAATATCCTTGGTTAGAGGAATGGACAGCAGTTGCAGGGTTTAAAAGTGCGATCGCTACACTGGCAGCTTCGTTTAAAGTAATTAATATGGCCACGGTAGGAGGAAATATTTGTCTTGCCTTGTCTGTGGGAACTTTAGCACCGTTAATGGTGGCATTAGATGCAAGTTATGAAATTTGGAATTTAAAGGGAGAATCTCGAATTGTTGCGGCAAAAGATTTTCAAATCGGTTTCAAAGCAACAATTTTGCAGCCAGGAGAAATCTTGAGACGCATTTTAATTCCGTTATCTCATTTAAAATGGAAAATTAATTATCAACATTTTAGTTTAGCAACAACTGATTCAGCTTTGGTAATTGTGGTGCTTGCTAAGAATGATCAACAAGTGCGTTGTGTAATTGGTGCAAGTGTTGCTGCACCTCGCCTACTGGAATGTGAAAATATAGAAACAGCACAAAGGCAATTAATTACATCTCTGGAGAATGAAAATTTCATTGTCGATGCTAAAGCAAGTGCAGATTATCGCCGCGAGATAACGGCACTTTTAATCAAGCGATCGCTACAATAATTAAAAGTTAAAAATTAAAAATGCTGGAAGAGTTACAATTTACAGTTAATCACCAATCTTGTAGCGTAACTTGTCATCCTGGAACTAGCCTTTTGAGTTTATTACGTCAGTTGGGTTGGTTTGGGGTTCATCGTGTTTGTGAAACTGGTGATTGTGGTGCTTGTACAGTTTGGGTAAATGATACACCAGTTCATAGTTGTATTTATCCTGCAATGCGAATTGCTAATGAATCAGTAACCACCATTGAAGGACTTTCTAGTGATGGCGAACTTGCACCCATACAGCAAGCTTTTTTACAAGCACAAGGTTTTCAATGTGGTTTCTGCACTCCCGGTATGATTATGAGTGCGGCAAAAATACCTGAATTATTACAAGAAGAACTTCGCTTCACTTTAAAAGGAAACCTCTGTCGCTGCACTGGTTATCAAGCAATTCAAGAGTCAATAGTTAATAGTCAACAGTCAATAGTCAATAGTCAACAGTCATCAGTCAACAGTCATCACTCAGTTGGAGAAAACATTCCTAAACAAGACGGTGTAGCAATTGTAACTGGTAAAGCATCTTATACAGGAGATATTTCACCACCTGGATTATTACATCTAAAAGTAGTGCGATCGCCTCATCCCCATGCCCGTATTCGCAAAATTCACACCGAAACAGCCAAAGCAATTCCTGGTGTAGTTGCCATTTTTACCCACGAAGATGTACCCAGAATAGCTTACACCACCGCCGGTCATGCCGAACCAGTACCCGATCCGTTAGATCATTACTTACTAGATAATAAAGTACGGTTTGTAGGCGATCGCGTGGCGGCTGTAGTTGCAGAGTCACCCGCTATTGCCGAACAAGCTTGTCAATTAATTACTGTTGATTACGAAATTTTACCCCACGTTATCGACCCCATACAAGCAATGAACGATTGCGGGGTTGTAATTCACGATGAATTAGAATCATCACAAATTTATGATCGCGATCGCAACATCGCCGGACACATCTTTCAGGAAACTGGCAATTTAGCACAAGCATTTGCTGAAGCCGATTTAATTGTCAAAAATACCTATTATTTACCAGCAGTTCAACACGTCCACCTAGAACCACATATCACTATTAGTTGGCTAGAACCAGACGGTACATTAGTTGTGCGTTCCAGTACTCAAGTACCATTTCACTGTCAAACTTTACTAGCAAAACTTTTCAATTTACCTAAAGAAAAGATTCGAGTTTATAAAGCACAACTTGGTGGTGGATTTGGCAACAAACAAGAAATCTTATCAGAAGATTTATGTGTGTTAGCAACCCTACGTACAGGCAAACCTGTACAGTGGGAATTTAGCAGAAAAGAAGAATTTACTGCCACTAATAGCCGTCATGCTATGACAATTCACCTTAAAAGTGGTGTCAAAAAAGATGGTTTATTAATTGCCCAAGACATGACAATAATTGCCAACACAGGCGCTTATGGCAATCATGGGCAAACCGTAGTATTTCTATCAGGATACATACCTTTAGGTTTATATCGTTGTCCAAATAAAAGATTACAGGCTTTTGCAGTTTATACTAACACAATGCCAGCCGGTGCATTTCGCGGCTATGGTGCAACACAAGGTACATTTGCAATGGAAAGCCAAATCGATGAGATTGCCAAACAGCTTAATATCGACCCGATAGAAATGCGTTTAAAAAACGTCATTCAACCAGGAGATATAATTAATTTAGGTAAATCTGAAGACCACTTTAACTTAATTGGCAGCTACGCTGTTTCAGAATGTTGGGAAAAAGTTAAACAACTTCTTGGCTACCTTCCCGGTACACCAGCAAAAGTAGAAGGTTCTCGTCGTTGTGGTGTAGGTTTTGCTATTTCTATGCAAGGTAGTGGTTTATCTAAAATCCATCTTGCCAAAGTGAAATTATCACGCTTACCTAATAATAAATATGAATTAAGAACTGGTTCAGTAGATGTTGGCACAGGTTCAGATACAACATTACGACAAATAGCAGCAGAAATTTTAGGCGTAACAGTTGCAGATATTAATATTATCTCCGGCGACACCCAACAAACACCCTTTGATGCAGGTTCTTATGCTTCCGCTACAGTTTACATTTCTGGACAAGCTGTTAAACTAGCAGCCGAAAAACTCCTTACCACCAACGAAAATAGCGTAGAAATTTCCTATACAGCAGATGAATCAACATTAACCTTTGCAGTTCAAGGTGTAGAAGTCGAAATTGATATAGAAACAGGTAAAACTCAGATTTTAAAATGTGTCCAAGCAATTGATTTAGGCAAAGCAATAAATCCGCGAATTTGTCACGGACAAGTAACAGGTGGTATCGCAATGGGGATAGGCTATGCGTTGATGGAAAAATTATTATTTGACAAACAAGGAACAATTATTAACCCTAAATTACGCGATTATCGCATCCCCACAGCAGCAGACATCCCATCAATAGAAGTAATTTTAGTAGAACAATCAGACCCCTACGGCCCATTTGGTGCAAAAGGAGTAGGAGAAATCACCACCAATTGTACAGCGCCAGCCATAGCCAACGCGATCGCTCATGCCACAGGATGCAGATTATACCAACTCCCCATGACACCCGAAAGAGTTTTTCAAGAATTAAAGATTAAACATTTCACATAACCTTCTCACCCTCTCATTTCTCTGCGTCCTCCGCGTCTTGGCGGTTCGTTATTAAATGCTTGACTTCTACCAACAACTAGCAACAGCCTTAAATCAAGGCGTCGTAGTTTTAGCCACCGTCACCAGTACCAAAGGTTCCGTACCGAGAGAAGTAGGCGCGAAAATGTTCATTCGTGCCGATGGAAAAACCCACGGTACAATTGGCGGTGGTGCAACAGAAGCAAAAGTTTATCAGCAAGCCTTACAAATATTGCACACAGGTGAAAAACAATTTGTAGAAATTGATTTATCAGGTACACCGCAACGAGAAACCCAAGGCATTTGTGGTGGCACAATGCTGATATGGTTAGAGTTATGGTTAGGTAGTGAAAGCTTGGATTTAGTCAATCAAATTATAGATATCTTAACATTAGGGCGATCGCTTGCCATTGTCACCCCATTTCATCCAGGCAAAAAACCTTATTTAGAAACAACAGATATCCCAAATTTACCACTGGTGAAAAATCATGCTTTAGTAGAACCCTTACTACCGCCACCCACACTATTAATTATTGGTGCTGGACATATTGCTATTCCCCTAGCACAGATTGCGAAAATAGCAGGTTTTAAAACTATTGTACAAGACGATCGCCCCGAATTTGCCACAAAAGAGCGATTTCCCCAAGCAGCTTTAGTGTTAGCACAACCCATAGCCTCAATTCAAGAAATATTACAAAATATTCCTAATTTATACGTTGCTTTGGTAACTAGGGGTTATACCCAAGATCTAGAAGCTTTAGAAATTTTGTGTCATCTACAAACACAATATATTGGCATGGTTGGCAGTCAAAAACGAGTTAATACTGTTTACCAAATGTTGCAGACAAAGGGTAAATTACCAGAATTTTGGCAAAGAATATATGCACCAATTGGTTTAGATATTGGTGCTTTAGCACCAGAGGAAATTGCGGTTAGTATTTGTGCGGAATTAATTAAAGTTATGCGTGGTGGAACTGGGGTTTCATTATCTGCGAAAATATCAAGCTGAGTAAAATTATGAATTTTGACCACGCACCAGACGCAAAGACGCAGAGAGAAACTAGAAAATGGCATATTTTACTATTATCCTTGCCGCAGGTGCATCTACTCGTATGGGTACTTGTAAAAGTTCCCTACTTTGGCGGGAAGGTAAAACATTATTAACTTATCAGTTGGAACAGTGGTTAAACTTAGGTTTTACACCTTTAGTAGTATTGGGTTCTCATAATAGCCACAGACAAAAAGATTGTCCTATCGGCAGTTTAGTAGTTATTAATCCTCACACCTCTACAGGCAAAACCTCGTCTTTACTAGCTGGATTAAATCAAACACCTCCAGACTTTGAAATATTAGCTATTTCCGCAATTGATCAACCAAGAGAATTAAATATTTACCAACAACTATTACAAGCACATGAAGAAACTTCAGCCTTGATTACTGCACCGACCCATCAAGGTAAAATAGGGCATCCATTGTTATTTGCAAATGACATGCGATCGCACCTAGTAAATATTCGTGAAGAAACTTTGGGTTTACGCCAAATTATTAAAGACTTTTATCCTCTAATTCACAAAGTAGAATTTCAAAATCCAGATGTATTACTAGACATCAACACACCAGAAATTTATCAAAAATATTCAATATAATACTTTGTGGCTTAGTGCCTTTGTGGTTAAAAATCTTAAACCACAAAGACACAAAGAGTTTTCATTTGTTGTGCAAATTAAATTCCGTAAGACCGAGGATAAGGCTTGAGGAGTTTTTTAGCTTGATAGACATGAATCACATTAATCACCACCCCACCTCGTTGAATTGGTACTGTACCAATCTCTATCAGGCTGCTAAAGTGGCTTTGATAACTAGCCATTAAGTCATTTCTGCTAATAAACGGTGCAGTAGTAATATAGAGTGCGTCTTCTCCTAGCCATTGTTCAGGTTTTGACCAAAAAGCAAAGCCACGCATATCCTTGCCAATATCAAAGCAAGTAATTGGTGTGTTAGTTAGAGGTTTTAGGGCCATGGCAATGGGCCCACCTAAGTAATAGCGATTTGTAAATATAAAGCTAGATTTCTCTAACGCCGCACTCAAAACCGGAGATTCACCAAAGCCGCGCCGTAGTTGTTGAATATCAATTAGTTCGGTTGAGGGGTCGTCTTTGGGAGGTAAGAAACCACCCATGAGGGCATATTGACCAGGCTTTTGCACTATTCCTGCTGTGACTTGCAACAGAAGAATGAGTAAAATGCTACTAATCATAATTCCCGAACCTATCAGCCATCGTCGCACCCAACGCCGCGATCGCTTTTGCCAAGTCACAGCTTGTTGCCCTAAAAGCAAAGTTATACCCCAAAAGCCTGGCATAGACCAAGCCGGCAAAATTTGCCGATATCCTCCGATGAAAGTAAAACCGAAAATTATGGGCAGTGATACCCATAAAATCAGTAGCTTTGTTGTGTCTGAGTTTTCATTATAAACTCGTGATTGCCGAGAGAAAAATTGAATAACTCGACTGAAGAGCGATCGCAAACTTAGCCACCAAAGCGGTAATCCTATAGTTGGGAACAGGTAAGCTACTCCAGCCAAACAAACCAGTACTACATTCAACAAATTGTAGCCACTCTTGGGCACCGCTCGCTCTGATTGAAAACGAAAGGATACCCAATCATGCTGAATGTTCCACAACAAAATTGGCGAGATAGTAATGATAAATAAGCCTAACGCCAGCCATGCCCAAGGAGAACGCCAAACACAACGATGGCGTGGACTTGTTAAACAAAACCCAATTAACCCCAGACCTAAAACGAAACCGTGATATTTACTGAGACAGGCTAATCCAACTAAGATACCAAGCAATGCTAAACGGTAACTAGGGGTGTATGAGTCATACTGAGTTTTATTTAAAGTTAGGAGATGGGATGAGGGAGATGAGGGGGATGAGGGGGATTTTAATTGGTTAAGTTCGTCATTTATAAATGTGATATCTTTTGGGAAATGGGTATTAGATGAGCAAGATTGATCCTGCAATAGACTGTGATTTTGATTACTTGGTTGGCGAAAAAACTCATCAATTGCACAATATAAACTTGCCGACCAAAAAAACATTAGTGGACTGTCGGGTAGACTGAGGACACCAAAGCCAATTTGAAAAATTGGACAGATGGTGGCGATCGCTAATGTCAAATTGGCAGCCTTAGCAGAAAATAGTCTCTTGCTAGCCAAATACAATAACAGCAAACTGCCTGTATGTAAAATCAGCGCTCCTAAGCGAATCGTGAATTGGGATACAACTCCAGTTACCCACGGCCCAAAACCAGTTGTCAGCGCCACTAGCAGAGGATGATCGAAATAACTCCAATCAAGATGCAGGCTGTAAAGATAGTAATAAGCTTCATCAAAAGTGGGGTAAGAAAAGAAAGCAATTATGGCTCGAAATAGTAGTCCCCCAACCAGCAAAAAAAGTACTGATTGATGAGTTTTTCGAGCCAACCATTTCTGAATTATTTGCATTGACTCGAATTTCTCCCCTGATTATAAAAAGTAACTTGAATAGCAAAACCATGAATTATTTAACTGAACTCGAAAGGTATCTAGATGAACAAGGACGCATCAAAGAATGGCCCTCTAAGCGAAATAAAGGAAAGTTCCAAAAGCTAGTTTTGGAGTACCTAGCGACAAAGTTTGAGGTTGGTGTCATCTATACAGAAAAAGAAGTCAACGCACTTTTAAATCATCATCATACCTTCTGTGACCCCGCCATGTTGCGAAGAGAAATGTTTGAAAAAGGATTGATTAACAGAAAACGTGATGGTTCTGCCTATTGGAAGTAGGGAATTGGGAATTGGGAATTGGGAATTAGTAGTCTGCCAAGGGAATTTTGTGTTGTGGTCAGCAGAGGTGCAGAGGGGCAGAGGGGCAGAGGGGAAAGAACTTGTATAAGCCTCTCCTCTGCTCCCCTGCTCCCTTGCTCCTTTGCCTGCCTCCACCTGGCAAATTTGGGTTGGTGAACTATTAGTTTAGTTATTCTCCCCCTCATCTCCCTCATCTCCCTCATCCCCCTCATCCCTCCAACACCCAACACCCAACACCCAACACCCAAGTTTTGGTCAAAATTGCCGCGACCAATCACTCGGCCAGCGTTCAACTACAACTTTAGTTTGAGTAAAAAACTCTACTGCGTGGTTGCTTTGTCCGTGCAAGTCGCCAAAAAAGCTTTCTTTCCAACCGCTAAATGGAAAAAATGCCATAGGTGCAGCAACGCCAATGTTAATACCTATATTACCTGCTTCGGCTTCGTAGCGAAATTTACGAGCTGCTGCACCGCTACTAGTGAACAAACAAGCCATATTGCCATATTGACCGCTATTTACTAAAGCGATCGCATCATCAATACTATCCAAATGTATCAAACTCAACACTGGCCCAAAAATTTCTGTCCGGGCAATTTCTCCTGTTGGATCGACGTTTTGCAAGATTGTGGGACGAATAAAATTACCATTTTCATAACTAGTAATATTTGCAAATCGCCCATCTACTAAAAGGTTTGCACCTTCATCTGCCCCTTTTTGAATTAATCCCTCAATTCGGGTTTTACTAAGAGCGGTAATTACTGGCCCCATTTCTACACCTTGGTCTAAACCATTACCCACTACCCGTTTTTTGGCAGTTTCGGCGATCGCTTCTGTAAATGTATGACGTGCTGCACCGACAGTAACGGCAATTGAGGCGGCTAAACAGCGCTGTCCCGCACAACCAAAAGCACTATCAGCAGCGATGCGGGTAGTCATTTCTATATCTGCATCTGGCAAGACTATAATCGGATTTTTCGCGCCCCCTTGACATTGTACCCGTTTACCATTTGCTGCCCCCCGACTATATATGTATTTAGCTACCGGGGTGGAACCTACAAAACTAATTGCGCGAATTTGGGGATGATCTAAAATTGCATCTACAGCCGCTTTTGCACCGTTGACTAAGTTGACAACTCCTTTGGGTAAACCTGTTTTTTCTAGCAACTCAAAGATTTTTTGCATCGTCAACGGTACCTTTTCCGAAGGCTTGACAATGTAAGTATTACCGCAAGCGATCGCATAGGGTAAAAACCAAAAGGGAATCATTCCCGGAAAATTAAATGGACAAATCACCGCTGCCACTCCTAAAGGTTGACGAATCATCATTTCATCAATTCCCCTAGCAATATCTTCTAAGTTAGTTCCCTGCATCATCATGGGAATACCACAGGCGACTTCGACGTTTTCAATAGCGCGACGCATTTCACCTTTTGACTCAGCCAAGGTTTTACCACATTCGATGGTAATCGTGCGGGCTAAATCTTCAAAATGTTCTTCTAGCAAATTCTTGAGTTTAAATAAATACTGCGATCGCTCCGTGGGCGGAGTGCGTCGCCATGTAACAAAAGCTGCTGCTGCGGCTTCTACCGCTTGATTGACCTCAAATGCAGGTGAAGAGGGAACTTTAGCTAATAATTCTGCGGTGGCTGGGTTGATAACTTCTAAATATTCTGTAGTTTGTGATGCACACCACTGACCATTAATATAGTTGGGTAAAATAGGAATTGTATTCATAAAGGCGGCGTTGGATTTGCAGAATATAGATGCATCTATATTGATACAGCGACAAACACACATTAGATGCCGTCTCTAAAGAAATGTAAACAAATAGATTAAAAAAGAACAGGGGTTCTCCCCGTTGTAGACGCGCTTTGCGCGGCTTCCCGCAGGGTAGCAAGTAGCGTCAAACTGGCATGAATTTGAGCGAAGACGCATCAAACACTCGCCTGCAAATAATATCAAGTCCGGTTAATTACTTACGATATAGTCGCTTTGCCTGGTAATAGATAATAGGTAATGGGTGAGATGTGATGACTAATAGTAGAATCTAATTACCAATTACCAATTACCAATTACCAATTACCAATTACCCTTCGGGTTCGCCAGTCGCTCATGGGGGAAACCCCCAAGACCGCGCTGGCTCACCAATTACCAATTCCCAATTCCCAATTACCAATTCCCAATTCCCAATTACCGACCTCTACAGATATCATAAGTGTTTAAGCGGACATGATATTACTCCCATTTACGCCATCGATCCCAAAGGTGCATTTGCTGGCGATGTCTACGAAACTTTGCAGCTAATATTAGCCGGATAGGTACAACCCCAAGACAGTGAAGACTATATTGGACGGGTGAGTTTCCCCGGACAGTTAACTGACAGAACTGTTGAGTTGTTTTCTGGGCAAGTCGTGCCGGTGGTGACATTACCAAATATTCGAGGGATGTATGGTTGGAAGGTTAACAGCCTGGTGAGTGTAGCTGTGGAAACTTTGAGTTTTCAACAAGCAAGCGCTGACGAAATCAGGTTGCGAAGATCTCTGAGTAGTTTCTTGCAAAGAGTATACTATGATTTGCAGAATTTGGGACAAACTTGTAAAGATAGAGCTTTAAATTTTGCTGCAACTAATGCTTTGCAAGCGAACATGTTATTAGATATACATTAGCAAAACCCCAAGTGACTGGGGTTTTTTATAGCGATCGCAACTCTACTGCACTCTGATATATCTGCGTAAAATGCTCATCACTTCATCTGGGTTGTCGGTTGGTTGCAGGAACCAGGGCGGTCGCCTTTGTTATGTCTATAATTATAGTCATTAATGTGTTGATACATCAAAACATTAATGTTGAGTTAGACAAAAAAAATTGCGATCGCACGGATGAAGGAAAATGTATCTAGGTGTATGAATTACGAATGATGAAAAAGTTAATCAACAAGCCGGAAGACTTTGTACGGGAAAGTCTAGAAGGAATGGCAATAGCTCATGGTGATTTAATTAAAGTGAATTATCAGCCGACTTTTGTCTATCGAGCTGATGCACCTGTGCAGGGTAAAGTAGCAATTATTTCTGGTGGTGGCAGTGGACACGAACCCATGCACGCCGGATTTGTGGGGAAAGGTATGCTAGATGCTGCTTGTCCAGGAGAGGTTTTTACTTCACCGACCCCTGACCAAATGTTAGCAGCAGCAAAGCAAGTAGATGGTGGTGCTGGTATCCTTTATATCGTCAAGAATTACAGCGGCGATGTGATGAACTTTGAGATGGCGACGGAGTTAGCCCGTAGTGAAGGTATCCGCGTATTGAATATTTTGATTGATGATGATGTCGCTGTGAAGGATAGCCTTTATACCCAAGGACGGCGGGGTGTGGGAACCACAGTATTAGCTGAGAAAATTTGTGGTGCGGCGGCTGAAGCTGGGTATGATTTAGCACAAATAGCTAATTTGTGCCGACGGGTAAATTTGCATGGGCGGAGTATGGGAATTGCCCTCACCTCTTGCACAGTGCCAGCCACAGGAACGCCGACATTTTCTTTAAACGATCAGGAACTAGAAATAGGCATCGGTATTCACGGCGAACCAGGTAGAGAAAGAATTGCCACCAAGGCAGTAAATGAGATTACTGAAATTTTAGCGACAACAATAATTAATGATGCACCCTATAGGCGTGTGGTGAGGGAGTGGGATGAAAATCAGGGAGAATGGTTAGACGTAGAACTGGTAGACCCACCCTTGAAAACAGGCGATCGCGTGCTAGCTTTCGTAAATGGTATGGGTGGTACTCCTATTTCAGAACTGTATCTTGTTTATCGCCAACTAGCTCAAATCTGTGAACAGCAAGGACTGCAAATTGTGCGAAATTTGATTGGTTCTTACATCACTTCTTTAGAAATGCAAGGGTGTTCTATAACCTTACTCAAGTTAGATGACGAAATGATTCAGCTATGGGATGCATCGGTGAAAACAGCAAGTTTATCTTGGGGACATTGATCTGATCACTGAAACACTGTTTCCAAATTTTGTAACTGACACTTCGCCTCAGCTGTACCTAAACGTTCAATTACTTGTTCAGCACTCATCAGACGTTTTAAAACTACTTGACCAATTGTAGTATTTACGACTGCTGATGTGGGTTTGACTTCCACAGTTAAAATGACTTCTTCAACTCGATAAAGCCATAGCAATTCATTTTTTTCCACTAAACAGATATTCATTCGCTGAATATCTGGTTGGCGTCGCCATGCGGTGATCTGCCATAATCCTTCAGAAGCCCACACTCTGCCAACAGTCCATCCTTCAGAAAGAAAGAAATATTTCATTTTAGTCTCTCGGTTTTAGAGTTTGAACCTGCTGCTGCAACCTTAAGATTATCTAGCAACAGGCTAGGTTTTAATGTCAACTACTCACCTATCGAAGCTATTTCATAAAATTATTTCCCTTACAAGTAAAAATTTACGGCAATTTGCCACGAAGTTTAAAATCTTAATTAATTAATAAAGTTTTTGATTGTGGGGACTGGGGACTGGGGACAGTAGGGTGCGTTAGCCTGCGGCGTAACGCACCCTACGAAACTTTTGTAAAAAATTGCGTACTGGAGGCATTGGAGCCAAATATGTAGTATGATGACTGACCGCTGATTTAAAAAAACCTCAATTATATGATTTGGTTTTCCCAATTTGCAAGACGCTGGGGTCGGATTACACAATTCCTATCTTTATTTTCTCTGTGTTTGTTGTTAGTCATCAGTTGCAAGCCGAGTGGAAATCCTCCTGGCACCGCAGGAACTACCGCAACACTGAGTCCCAGTGCTTCCGGTGATGGTCGCATTACTGTAGGGACAACAACTAAGCCAAGAACTCTTGATCCGGCTGATGCTTATGAATTGGCATCCTTGGGTTTAGTATTTAATATGAGCGATCGCCTGTACAGCTACGAACCAGGTAGCACAGAAATTAAACCAGAATTGGCAACTGCATTACCTAAAGTCAGTCAAGATCGTTTAACTTACACCATCCCTTTACGTAGCGGAGTAGTTTTTCACGATGGTACTCCTTTTAACGCTAAAGCAATGGAGTTTAGTATTAAACGCTTTATTGAAAATAAAGGTAAATCTTCTTTTTTACTAACCGATATAGTAGATACAGTCACAGCTACAGGCGAAAATGAATTAACCATTAAGTTAAAAAAACCCTTTGCAGCATTTCCTTCATTGTTGGCGTTTCCTGGGATATGTGCAGTTTCACCCAAAGCTTACGAAATTGGTGCGGGGAAATTTCAACCAAATATCTTTGTCGGAACTGGCCCTTACAAGTTAGCAGAATTTGGCACAGATTCATTACGATTTGATGTTTTTGATCAGTATTGGGGAGAAAAACCAGTCAACAAAGGTATTAACTTACAAATTCAGACTAGTCCGGTTAACTTATTTAATGCCTTTCGTACCAAAGCTGTGGATGTCGCTTACCTGTCAATGGAACCTGACCAGATTCGCAGTTTAGAAGAAAGTGGTAAAAAAGGGGAATTGCAAGCCATTAGCGCTCAGAGTAGTGTAGTAAGTTACATGGCATTGAACCGCAATCAAAAGCCTTTAGATAAACCAGAAGTACGAAGAGCGATCGCATCAATTATTGACCGTCCCTTGATTATGCAGCGAGTGTTATATGGTCAAGCCGATCCACTTTACAGCCTGATTCCCACTACATTTAATGTTTATCAGCCATTATTTAAAGATAAATATGGTGATGCTAACTTTGATCGAGCTAAACAATTATTAACAGCCGCTGGATTCTCAAAAGAAAATCCTGCAAAAATTTCACTTTGGTATCCTTCAAGTTCACCCACCCGGAGTTTAGCAGCACAAACAATTAAATCCCTAGCTGATACTAAAATGGATGGCCTTATCCAATTTGAAACCATCGCCGTCGAAGCGCCAACCTTCTTTAAAGACATCACCAGAGGTTTATATCCAGCATCTATGCTTGATTGGTATCCAGACTTTTTAGATCCAGATAATTACGTGCAGCCATTTTTATCTTGTGAAAAAGGCTCAGAAGCTAAAGGATGCGAAGATGGAGGTAGTCAAAGTCAAGGTTCATTTTATTATAATGAAACCGTCAATAAACTAATAGATCAGCAACGCCAAGAAATCAACCCAGAAACCCGTAAGAAAATTTTTGCAGACATTCAAGCACAAGTAGCTACTGATGTACCTTACGTACCTTTATGGCAAAACAAAGACTATGTATTTGCCCAAACAGGCGTTAGCAATGTGCAACTTAATCCTACTCAAATTTTGGTGTACAAGACAATTAAAAAGTAGTTAGTAATGACTGATGACTGTACGGGCGGGTTTACCCAGATAACTTGCTACTAATTGAGTAACATTGCAGAACCCGCCCCTACAACTAACAACTGACAACTAACCCTTCGGGTTCGGCAGTTGCTTCAAGTCGGCAAAGCCGCCCAACGCACTGCCTCACAACTGACAACTAACAACTAACTTATGTCTCGCTCCAAAGCCCTACAATATTACATTGTCTTGCGGTTGCTTTTAGCGCCACTGCAACTGTTGACGATTATCACAATTGTATTTCTATTACTGAGAGCAACCCCAGGTGACCCAGCTGATGCTATTCTAGGTGGACATGCCCCACAAGCTGCTAAAGAAGCATTGCGGAAACAACTCGGCTTAGACCTTCCCCTGTGGCTACAATACTGGAATTATTTAGGCAGCATAATACAGTTTGATTTGGGAACCTCTTTAACAAGTCGAGGTCAACATGTTTGGCAAATAATCACACAATATTTTCCCGCAACAGTGGAGTTAGCTGTGTGTAGCATGGCTGTTGCATTGTTCATTGGGGTTTTGGTTGGTACTCTTTCGGCTTCTCGTCCTGGGACATATTTTGATGTTGGCGGACGGTTGTTTGGTATTATCACCTACGCACTGCCAATGTTTTGGGCGGGGATGATTTTGCAGTTGATTTTCTCAGTACAACTCGGTTGGTTTCCGAACTCTAACCGTTTTCCCCCTGGTCTAGCTGCACCTACGCCCATCACCGGATTATATACAATTGACAGTCTGCTGAATGGTAATTTAACTCAATTTTTTGCATCTTTGCACCATCTTACCCTGCCTAGTGTCACCCTTGGGCTTTTGCTAAGTGGAATTTTTGAGCGCATTGTGCGAGTGAATTTAAAGCAAACCTTGCAAGCAGATTATGTAGAAGCAGCAAGAGCCAGAGGAATCAGTGAAAATAAAATTTTAGTTTCCCATGCTTTAAAAAATGCCTTAATTCCAGTGATTACAGTTTTAGGACTCACCTTTGCTTCTCTGTTGGGAGGAGCAATTTTAACAGAAGTTACCTTTTCTTGGCCTGGGTTAGCAAATCGACTTTATCAAGCAATTAGCGATCGCGATTATCCCACAGTCCAAGGAGTATTAGTATTTTTTGGAGCGATCGTTGTCAGCGCCAGCATTTTAATTGATATTTTAAATGCTTATGTTGACCCGCGAATCCGCTATTAATCTTGGTGTCTTTGTGTCTTTTGTGGTTGATATTTTTTTACCACTAAGGCACAAAGACACAAAGTTTTTAACAAGCTACTCAAGTTGTCTTTCGGCTTAGAGGATGTTTGAAAAGTAGAAAAGTATACTAAAAACCCCTCTCCAAACCTCTCCCCCACAGGGAGAGAGGCTTTAAAAGCCCCATTCCCTCGTAGGGAAGGGGGGTAGGGGGGTTAGGTTTTTTAGGTTTTGATGTTAGCAATAATACTTTTCAAACAACCTCTTAAATATAAGCATATTTTTGACAATAAAATTAAAAATAAATATTAAAAAATGATGAAACAATACCAGAAAATTTAAATTAGTTATACTCTTTGAATAAGAGAGTCCAGTATTCAAAACAGCCTGTATTAAGTCTGATGCTATGTATCTGAAATTACGAATTAGGAATTATCATGAATATATATGCATTGCTTGTTGGTATTGATGAATACGTCAGTCCAGTGCCTCCCTTGAGGGGTTGTGTCAACGACATTACGGCAGTTAGAGAATATTTATTAGGGCGCGTGCAGAGCGATGGATACCAGTTACATTTACGCACACTTTTAAATCAAGAAGCCACCCGTCAAGCAGTTATCGATGGTTTCCGTCAACATCTATGCCAAGCTGGCAGTGAAGACGTTGCTTTTTTTTACTATTCAGGGCATGGTAGTCAAGAACAAGCACCGGAAGAATTTTGGTCTTTAGAACCAGACCGATTAAATGAAACTTTAGTTTGTTATGATAGCCGCAGTTTAGGCAATTGGGATTTAGCAGATAAAGAATTAGCACAGTTGATTGCTGAGGTAGCCGAGAAAAATCCTCACATTGCCATTATTATGGACTGTTGTCACTCTGGTTCTGGGACTCGTGGCGATTTAGAAACAGAAACCGCAGTCCGTAAAGCACCCATTGATTACCGCCAGCGACCTTTAAACAGCTTTCTCCTCTCCCTACCAGAAGTTGATCAACTTTTAAATTCCCGCAGTTTAGCAAAAAATTCCACTGGCTGGACTGTGCCCACAGGAAGCCATATCTTATTAGCAGCTTGCCGCGATATTGAGGAAGCTAAAGAATACAACGCAGAAGGGCAAAGCCGGGGAGCATTTTCTTACTTTTTGCTGGATACTTTAAAAAAAGCTAATGGCAGTTTGAGTTACAGAGATTTATTCAAACGCACTCATGCTTTAGTTCGTGCAAAAGTCACATCTCAATCACCCCAAATAGAAGCAATGGTGATGGGAGATTTAGAACAACCATTTTTAGGAGGAGCGATCGCCGCACACACTCCTTACTTCAGTGTCAGTTATCATCAAGATTACGGCTGGACAATTGACGGCGGTAGTATTCACGGTATTCCCCAAACGGCTGCGGGTGAGACGACAATACTGGCGTTATTTCCCTTCGACACTCCCACCGCAGAATTACACCAACTTTCAGCCGCCATTGGTGAAGCGGAAGTCACACAAGTTCTACCGCAACTGAGTAAAGTTCAAATTAACGGTGTCAGCGACTTAAATTTACAAACCACTTTTAAAGCAGTTATTACTAGTTTACCTCTGCCACCCAAAGGAGTTTTAATTACAGGAGAAAATGCAGGCGTAGAACTAGCACGCAATGCACTCATGGAAGCTGGGCCCCAGAATCAATATTCATTATATGTGCGAGAAGTCACCACACCAGAACTTGCCGAATTTAAATTGCTAGCCCGTGATGAAGAATACCTCATCACCCGCCCCGCCGATGACCGTCCTTTAGTCGCCCAAATTTCTGGTTACAACTCTGCAACTGCTTGGCAAGCTATTCAAAGATTAGAACATATTGCCCGGTGGACGAATATTGCTGAACTTTCCAGCCCTGCAACTAGTAGAATTCCACCTGATGCAGTGCAGATGATTATTTATCAGGAAGAACAAGAAACTCAAGACCCGCAAATTAGCTTAGAATATCGTCAAGAAAATGGTAGGTGGAAAAGACCACCTTTTAAAATCAAACTGAAAAATATTAGTCAGCAATCACTTTATTGTGCTGTTTTAGATTTAACGCAACAATATAAAGTAGATGCTGGTTTATTTGCAACTGAAGGAGTTTGGCTAGAACCAGGACAAGAAGCTTGGGCATTAGGAGGTCAAACTCTTTATGCAGAGATTCCCAACGAATTATTAACACAGGGAATTACCGAATTTACTGATATCTACAAATTGATTGTCAGTACATCGGAATTTGACGCCAGATTACTTGAACAAGACAAATTAGATTTGCCCCATATAAAAAGAGCATTGGGACAGGGACAAAAAGGAACACTCAACCGTTTAATGCATCGCATCCAAAGCCGAGATTTTAGTATCATGCAAGATGACGAGGAAGAATATAACGATTGGGTGACAAGTCAAATTACCATAACAACTATCCGCCCCCAACAATCAATTCCTAGAGGAAACGCAAGTATTTTCTTAGCAACTGGTGTCAAGTTGCAATCACATCCTACTTTCAAAGCTAATGCTCATCTAACCACAGTTAATTCATCTACCAGAGATGTAAACAATAATATTTTGCCGACCATATTACAGTCAACTCGTTCAGGCATTCAATCTTTTCAGTTTCCTGTCACTCGTGGCAATGAACCAACTGGCAATGTATTAGAGTTAACTCAAGTTGAAGATGCAACGGTGGTGACACCTGCTCAACCTTTGAAATTAATTGTTGACACACCATTAAGACCAGACGAGCAATTATTACCCATCAGCTATGATGGCGAGTTTTTCTTGCCTTTGGGACGCGCTCAAAGTACCCTTGATGGCAAAACAGAAATTATCCTAGAACGTTTAACCCAGCCTGTCAGTGAGGGTAATCGTTCCCTGGGGGGTTCTATTAAAATTCTGTTTCAAAAAATTGTGAGTGATAAGCTAGGCTTGAAATTTGATTATCCAGCTTTAGCGATCGCAGATGTAATTTCCGAGGAAACTATTAGATATACTAGGCAAATAGACGAGATTAAAACACGAGTTGCCCAAGCAAACCGAATTGTTCTCTATATTCACGGTTTTCTTGGTGAAACACCAAGTATAGTTGGCAGTGTGCAAAAGGCAAAACTGCATGAATTATATGATTTAGTTCTCACCTTTGATTACGAAACTCTGAACACATCAATTGAAGAAAATGCCAGACAACTCAAACAAAAACTTGCCGCTATTAATTTAGGAGAAAATCACGGCAAAGTTTTGCACATAGTCGCCCACTCCATAGGCGGCTTAATTGCTCGCTGGTTTATTGAACGTGAAGTAGGTAATCAAGTTGTTCAACACTTAATCATGTTAGGTACACCAAACGCTGGTTCCCCTTGGTCTACTCTCCAAGATTGGGCGTTAGCCACTTTGAGTATTGGGTTAAATGGTTTATCAGCAATGACTTGGCCTGTACCAGTGTTAGGAACGTTGCTGAAAGCAATCAATAAAAATGTTGAAGCCATTGAACAAATTGATGTTTCCTTAGACCAGATGCGCCCAGACTCAGAATTATTGAAAACGTTAGCTGCTAGTGCTGACCCTGGTGTTGGTTACACAATTATTGCTGGTGACACATCAATTATTGCTGCTGCTATTGACTCACCAAACAATCAACTCAATGCCATCGAGCGACTGCTGCGGAAATTGTTTAATAAAACTGTAGCATTGCCCTTTTTCGGAGAACCAAACGACATCTTTGCCACAGTGTATAGTATTACAAATGTGAGTAGCGATCGCCAGCCCCAACCCCAAATTCAACAAGTCCCTTGCGACCATCTTGTCTACTTCATCCATAGCGCTGGTATAGCAGCACTAGCAGAGACTTGTCAAAAATTGCATCAGCCCCTTGCAACAGTTAGTCCATCTCACCAGCAACAGCAAATTCCACTGACAACAGCAGCATCCTCTGTAGTGGAACAAACCAGTGAAACTACAGCAGCAGAACAAGTTAATAGTCCTGATTCTGCGATCGCTGTTGACCATACCACTAATAATTCCCCAACTTTAGAAGAAAAACCCCAATGGTTCATAGGCGCGGTGATTGGAGGAATAGCAATATTAGGGTTAATTGGTATGTTGATTTCGCACCAACCTAAAAATCCACAACCTCAAAATCAAAATCAACCAGGCCAGTCTTTGCAAAAGTAAATTTCAATAACATAAAGAGACTGTAGGGGCGTACAGTTGTACGCCCCTACGGGGGTATGGACAATAGTCCTAACGCACCGTCAGAGATTTGTGGTGCCGTACTCTCGCTGATACGCACCCTACCAGACTTTTTAAAAAACGAACCGCCAAGGACGCCAAGAACGCCAAGGAAGAGAAAGCTGATAATTTATTGCAAGTTTATAGAGAATTGGTATCAGTTGCAAAATTCATGTTTTTCACTGCATAAGTTTTGGTGAAAAAGGTGAACTGTATATAAACCTTTTCCTTTCCCCCACTCCCCCACTCCCCCACTGGCCTCCAGCGCGTGTCGCACCGCGTTCGCCCGGCCGCGGGTCGTGTCGCGTTCGTCGCGGGTCACGCGGTAGCTCGGGCACATCGCGCCGCCCTGCGTCTTGCGGCACACGCCCACGCCGTTGCACAACTCCACGCTGCGGAAGAACCCGCCCTGCGCCTCGTAGTCGAACACCGTCGGCGCGGTCGGCAGCGGGCGGCCGGGCGGGTGGCGGAAGTTCTCCTCCATCGCCGGGCCGTCCACCACCTTGCCGGGGTTGAGCACGTTCCCCGGGTCGAACCCGCGCTTCACCCGGCGGAACGCCTCGTACACCACCGGGCCGAACATCACCCGGTTCCACTCGCTCCGCACCATCCCGTCGCCGTGCTCGCCGCTCAGGCTCCCGCCGAATGCCAGCGTGAGCTGCACCACCTCGGCCATGATGGCCCGCATCGTCCGCACGTCGGCCGGGTCGTGCAGGTTCAGCACCGGGCGGATGTGCAGGCAGCCGACCGAGGCGTGGCCATAGAAGCAGCCGTCGGTACCGTGGCGGTGGAGGATATCGCGGAACCGGGCGGTGAACTCCGGCAACCGCTCTGGGGCGACGGCGCAGTCTTCGACGAACGTCACCGGCTTACGGTCGCCGACGGTGCCGAACAGGAGCGGCAGCGCAGCGCTGCGGAGGTTCCAGAGCGGGTCACGGACGGCCGGCTCGATTGCGGGAACCGCGGCCGTCAGTCCGGGTACGCCGCGGAGGCGGCGTTCGAGCTCGTGGACGCGGTACGATACGTCGGCCGGATCGTCGCCGCTGAACTCGACCATGAACAGCGCTTCCGGCCGCCCGCGTACCGCCGCCATCGTGTCCTTCAGGCCGCGCTGCTGCGACGCGAGCTCGATGAGCATCCGGTCCATCAACTCGACCGCCGACGGGCCGAGTTCGAGGCACGCGGCGAGCGTGTCGAGCGCGGCGGCAAGCGTGGCGAACTGCGGAACGAGCAGCCCGCGGTGCCGCGGCTTCGGGATCAGGTTCAGCTCGGCGCCGGCGGTGACGGTCAGCGTACCCTCGGAGCCGACGAGCAGTGGGACGAGAGAGGTGGGGTCGAGGGTCGAGGGGCGGGGGGCGAGTCCGTTCCGCTGCCCCGGGCTCGTCCTCCGCCCCTCGACCCTCGACCCCACGAGCGAGGCGAGGTTGTACCCGCTCACCTTCCGCTGGATTGTCGGGGTGCGCGCGACGATCTCGGGGGCGTGGTCGCGGACCACCGCGGCGGCGGCGCGGTAGGCGTCGCCCTCGCGCGTGCGCAGTTCCAGTTTGCGCTCGTACTCGGACGCGGACAGCGCGCCGAACATGCTCACCGTCCCATCGGACAGGACGGCGGTCAGGCCGCGGACGTGATCGACCGTCTGCCCGTTCACGATCGACCGCGAGCCGGCCGAGTTGTTCCCGATCATCCCGCCGAGTGTCGCCCGGCTGGCAGTCGCCACGTCCGGGCCGAACATCAGCCCGAACGGCGCGAGCTCGCGGTTGAGCTGATCGAGCACCACGCCCGGCTGCACGGTGACGCGCCGGCCGGTCACGTCGACCTCGCCGACGCGGTTGAGGTACTTCGAGCAGTCGAGCACCACGCCGGGGCCGATCGACTGACCCGACAGACTCGTCCCCGCCCCGCGGGCGGTGATCGGCACGCCGAGTTCGGACGCGATTTGTACCGTCACCGCGAGGTCGTCCACCGTCTTCGGGACGACCACGCCGAGCGGCTGAACCTGGTAGTGGCTGGCGTCGGTGGCGTAGAGGCGGCGCGACGTCTCGTCGAACCGCACCTCGCCGGCGACGTGCCGGCGCAGGTAACGGACGAGCGAGTCGCGGCGCACGGCGGCAAAGTCCATACCGGCTGGTATACCCCGGAATGACGAAGGTCCAATGACGAGGGGCGCCCGGTCCCGTCCTTCGTCATTGGTTCATTCGTCCTTCGTCATTCGGGCCTCAGCCTGTGGCTGCCTCGGTTGCGACGTGGATCGGGGCGTAGCGGTTGCACCCGCTGTGCCCGGTCACTTGTAGCGAAAAGTGCGTGAGTTCGGGATGCATGCACAGGCCGACGGTCGCATCTTCGGCGGTGGGGCTGTCGTGCTCGGCGTCCCAGTGGCGACAGCCCTTGCACAACCCGCGCTCGTCCCCGTGGTCGTCGATCCGGCTGAATTCGCTCATGTCTCGCCCTCGAAGGTGGCCGCGACGCGGCCGTGGAAGAGGTAGAGCAAGACCCGTGCCCGGACGGGACGGGGCGGCCGACGGACAGACGTGCAAGGCCGCTCTCGGTACGCTACCACCGCGCCCGATCGTCCGCGAGGGGAAATCGGTACGAGAATCACTCCGCCGCCGGCAGCGCAACGGCAACGAGCCAGATGTCGCCGCCCGGGTCGGGCTGGTCGAGGCCGAGACCGTGGTGGCGGATGAGTTCAAGGACCGCCAGAAAGATGCCAATGAGCCGCGTCTTGTGGTGCGGCGGGGTGAACACGTCGAGGAACCGGACTCGCCCCTCGGCGGCAACGCGGTCCTTGATCTGCGCCTCGTAGACGTGCTGCGGGGTGTCATCGACCGCGACCGTCGCACCGGCTGCCTGCGTCTCGCGTACGAGCCGGGCGAAGGCGCTGACCAAGTCCCAGAGTTCGACCGGCTTCACGACCGGGCCGGCGGCGGGGGTCGCGTCGGGCGGCTCGTGTCGGGCCACGCGACTGCCCTGGAGCCCGGCACGCTCCTCGAGCGCCGCGGCGGCGTCCTTGAACTTGCGGTATTCGAGGAGCTGTTTGACGAGTTCGGCCCGCGGGTCGGGCTTGTCGGAGTCGGCCGGGCTCGCGGCATCGGCCGGGAGCAGCGCCCGGCTCTTGATCTCCATGAGGGTCGCGGCCATGACCAGGAAGTCACCGGCGACCTCGAGGTCGAGGTCGCGCATCACCCGGAGGTAGTCGAGAAACTGGTCGGTGACGGCGGCGATCGAAATGTCGAGGACGTCGACCTCGCTCTTCCGCACGAGGTAGAGGAGGAGGTCGAGCGGGCCGTGGAAGGCGTCGAGGGCGACGGTGTACGGCGGCATGGGACACCCGAAAGCCCGCCCGTACCACCGGGCGGGCCGCCGGTCAACCTCACACCACCGTCCCGTCGGCGATGACCGCGCCGCGGGGGACGCAGATGATCCCGTCGCGGATGTAATAGGTGCCGCCCGGGCCGTCGAACGTCTCCTTCCGCGCCTCGTTCAGCAGCCGCACCTTCTTGCCGATCCGGCAGTCCTTGTCGAGGATCGCGCGGGTGATGATCGACCCGTCGCCGACCGACAGGTTCGGCCGCCCGGCCTTGGCGTTCGCCGCCCGCTGGGCGTCGGTCTCGAATGTGTCGGCGCCGGTGATCACCGTGTCGCGGATAATGCAGTCCGAGCCGATCCGGGTCCGCACGCCGACTAGGCTGTTCTCGATCCGCGTCCGCGGGCCGATCACGCACCCGTCGGCGACCGAGCTGTGCTCCAGCGTCGCGCCGTTGATGCGGCTCGCCGGCAGGTTGCGCATCCGCGTGTAGATCACCCCTTCGGGGGCGAAGAAGTCGAACGGCGGGGTCTCGCTGCCGAGCGCCAGGCTCGACTCGTGGTAGCTCTTGATCGTGCCCAGGTCTTCCCAGTAGCCGTCGAACAGGTGCGCGTAGATCTGCTTCGACTCCAGGCTCCGCGGGAACACCTCCTTGCCGAAGTCGGTGGCGAGCGGGCGGGCGGTAAGGAGATCGAGTAGCACCTCGGTGCGGAACAGGTAGATGCCCATGTTGGCGAGGTAGTGCCGGCCGTGCGGCTCGATCCCGCGGCTCTTGATCCACTCGGCGGGGACGTGATACGGCTTCCGCTCGTCCACCGTCTTCGGCTTCTCGACGAACCCGGTCACCCGGCCGGCGTCGGTCATGCTAAGCAGGCCGAACCCGGGCGTGTCCTCCTCCTTCACCGGGATGGCGGCGAGGGTCACGTCCGCCTCCTTCTCGACGTGCGTCTTGTACAGGTCGCGGAAGTCCATCCGGTAGAGCTGGTCGCCGGACAGGACGAGGACGTGCTCGGTGGTCTCGCGCTCGATGTAGGCGATGTTCTGGCGGACGGCGTCGGCGGTGCCCTGATACCAGTCGGCGCTCTCGTTCGTCTGCTGGGCGGCGAGCACCTCGACGAACCCGCGGTTGAACATGTCGAACTTGTACGTGTTGCCGATGTGCCGGTGGAGGCTGGCAGACAGGAACTGCGTCAGCACGTAGATGCGGGTGAGCCCGCTGTTGAGGCAGTTGCTGATCGGGATGTCGATGAGCCGGTACTTGCCGGCGACCGGGACGGCCGGCTTGGACCGCTGGCTGGTGAGCGGGAACAGCCGACTGCCCCGGCCGCCGCCGAGGATGAGGGCGAGGACAGAGCGCATGGCGAGCGAGCCTCGGTGAAGGAGAAGGCGCCGGGCGGCGACGCCGGCTATGCTAACACCGTGCCCGACACGGGGGTAGGAGCTATCATCCGCGGAAGTGCGGGGATTCGGTGCGAATCGGTCCGGTCGTGCGGGCGGCTACTCGAATAACCGTCGCACCGGCACCGCGAACCCCGGGAGCACGTCGGGGAGTGTGAGTTCGTCGCCGTTGTGCCACCGCTGCGGGAAATCATCACCTTGCCGGTACACGGCCGCAGCTTCGAGCGCAGGGTCGAGAACGACCACAACTGTGACGCCGGCCCCGAGGTACTCGCCGACCGTCACCCAGATGTCACTCGTCCGGTCGGTCGGCGAGCGCACCTCCACGACGAGGTCGGGCGGCACCTCCAGCGGTCCCTTCGGCCGGGGCTGGCCCTTCGGCAGACGTGCGTAAGAAATGAAGCACACGTCCGCGCCGCGGTAGGTATCGGGGTTCGTTGCGACACGGACGAACGTGTCATTCCCCATGACACGACCCAGGCTGCCGGTTTTCGCCGCGTCGCGGATCAAGGCGCCGGCGTTCAGGCAGACTTCGCCGTGTTCAGCTTCGGGCATGGGCGTCCTCACTACGCGCCCCTTCACCAGCTCCACACCCGACTCGTGGCCGTGAAAACGGACGAATTCCTCGACCGCAGTCTACCACCCCGTGGTCCGTAACGTGAAGTTCAGTCGCGGCGGAACCGGTTGTGGCGTCGGGGTCTGAACGGGGTCATCGCGTCCTCCTGCTGTTGCAGTGTACCGCTGCCACGGGGCCGGTCGCCACGCCGACTAGCCCCGCCACCCGCCGCGTCGCTAGGAATAGCACCGTTCGCACCACTCGCGGGAGACCACCATGCCGATCCGGGCCTACGCCGCCACCGCCGCCAAGGGCGACCTGAAGCCGTTCGAGTTCGAGCCCGGGCCGCTCGCGCCGGGGCAGGTCGAGATCGCCGTCTCGCACTGTGGCATCTGCCACTCCGACCTGTCCATGCTCGACAACGACTGGGGCATGTCCGCCTACCCGTTCGTCCCCGGGCACGAGGTGACGGGCACCGTGAAGGCGGTCGGCGCCGGGGTGACGACGCGCAAGCCGGGCGACCGCGTCGGCCTCGGGTGGTTCTCGAAGAGTTGCATGACCTGTCGCCCGTGCATGAGCGGCGACCACAACCTCTGCGCCACCGCCGAGCAGACCATCGTCGGCCGGCACGGGGGGTTCGCCGACACGATCCGCGCGAGCGCCGAATGGGTCACGCCGCTGCCGGCCGGTCTCGACCCGGCTACCGCCGGGCCGCTGTTCTGCGGCGGGATCACGGCGTTCAACCCGTTCGTGCAGTGCGACGTGCGGCCCACCCACCGGGTCGGCATCGTCGGCATCGGCGGGCTCGGGCACATGGCGGTGCAGTTCGCCAACAAGTGGGGCTGCGAGGTCACCGCGTTCTCGTCGTCCGCCGGGAAGAGTGACGAGGCGAAGAAGCTCGGCGCGCACCACGTCGTCAACTCGCGCGACGACGCGGCGATGGCGAAGCTCGCCGGCACGCTCGACTTCATCCTCGTCACGGCGAACGTCACGCTGAACTGGCCGGCGTTCATCGCCGCACTCGCCCCGAAGGGGCGCCTCCACTTCGTCGGGGCGGTGCTCGAACCGGTCCCGGTCGCCGTGTTCCCGATGATCATGGGGCAGAAGTCGCTGTCCGGCTCGCCGCTCGGTAGCCCGGTGACGACCGCCGACCTGCTCGCCTTCTGCGCCCGCCACAAGATCGGTCCCGTAACCGAGACGTTCCCGATGTCGAAAGTGAACGAGGCCCTCGCGCACCTCCGGGCCGGCAAAGCCCGCTACCGGATCGTGCTCGCCAACGACCTGTCCGCCTGACCCCGGAGTCCCGATGCCCGCCTCGCCCGACGCCGTGCTCACCGCCCTTCGCTGGCGCTACGCCACGAAGGGGTTCGACCCGGCGCGCCGAATTGACCCCGCCACCTGGGCCGCGCTCGAACAGGCGGTCGTGCTGGCGCCGTCGTCCTACGGGTTGCAGCCGTGGACCTTCGTGGTCGTCACCGACCCAGAGGTCCGCAAAGGGCTGCACCCGGCCTCGTATAACCAGGCGCAAATCCTCGACGCCTCATACCGAATCTCGCGGATCAGTTGTCATCCGAGTCTGACGGCCCAGTGGAATCCAACCGCCCCTTTGACGACGTGAGGGTGGTCCGCCAGCCACTCACACCGACGGGCCAGCGGCTCCTCCAGGGCCGCGAGGGTGGGGAACGTCTTGTTCGCCAGGGCCTCCCGGACCAGCGGCCACAGGGGCTCGGCCGGTTGCAACTCGGGGGTGCCACTCGGCAGGTAGTGGAGGACCACGTTCGGCGGGGCGCGCAGTGCCTTGGCCACGTGCCACCCCGCGTTGTCCACGATCGTCACCAGCACCTTCCGACCCTCGGGATCGGCCCACCGGGCGAAGTCGGACAGGGCAACCCCCATCGTGCCGGTATTCGCCTTCGGCTGGACCAGGGTGCGGGTCCGGCCGGTCGCCGGGTGGGTGAACCCGAACACGTAAAGCGACGCGAACTTCGACTGCCCGTTCGACCTGGGGCGGTGGCCCTTGAGGCACCACACCCGCCGGGCGATCGGCTTGAGCCCGAGCCGGGCCTCGTCCTCGGCCCACACCTCGACGACCTTGTCGGGGTGGGCGACCCGGAGGCCCGCGACGCGGGCGGCGAGCCGGTCAAAGCCACACCCGTTGCTGCTCGGCGGTGGCGGCCCGCGGGTGCCGGGGGCGGGGCACCCGGAGGGAGAACCCGAGGCTCTTGAGCCACCGCCACCCGGTCTGCGGAACCACCTCGACGCCCCACCGGTCCCGGACGAACCGGATGACCTTCGGGCCGGTCCACAGCCCGCCGTCGGGCGGGTCGGCCTGGAGGGCGGCGTACAACTCGGCCTGCCGCTCCGGGGTCAGGGCGTCGGCCGGGCCGTTGCCCTTGCGGCGGTCGGCCAACCCGGCCGGGCCGTCGGCGTTCCACCGGCGGACCAGGGTGCGGACCCACGTCGGGGTGAGCCCGACGACCCGGCCGACGGCCGCGGCCGTCCGCGGCCCATCGGGGCGGGTGAGCAACCAGAGAACCTGCCAGTGGGTCTTCTCCCGGGCGCTGGGGCAGGCCTTGTACCGGCGGTCGATTTCGTCCGCCGGTAGGTGTTCGTCAACGTGGAATCGGGTCACGATTGGCCTCCTCACCCGTTGGAGGCCGAAACTGATCCACGAGATTCGGTATGAGACGGCCGTTCGTCCCGTGCGGGCCGGGGTTTCCGCCGATTTCGCGCGGATTCCGCGCAGACTGGGCGGCGGCGTGCGAACAATAGGGTAGACCGCGGTGTCAGATGGACAGAGCGGCCGGACTGGCCGGCCGCCACCCGCACGGAGGGCGCACCATGAGCCGCTTTCTGACGGCCCTGTTCGCCGACCCGCCGGCCGCCGGGTACACCTACACCGGCGGCGGCGAGGCGCACCACGGCGACCCGACCCTCGGCTGGCTGATGGTCGCCGGCGTCGTCGCCATCATCATCTTTTTCGCCTGGGTGGTCGCCCGGATCGGCGACATCGACCGGGTCTCCGACAAGCCGCCGCCCTGACACACCGAGCCCGACGCATGATCCCGGATTCCTGGCTGGCCGACCGCACGCGGCAGATCGAATTGTCCGGCATCCGCAAGGTGTTCGAGCTCGGCAAGTCGCTCAAAGACCCGGTCAACCTCAGCATCGGCCAGCCACACTTCCCGGTCCCGGAGCCGGTCCGGGAGGCGGCGAAGGCGGCCATCGACGCCGGCCACAACGGCTACACCGTCACCCAGGGCGTTGCCGAGTTGCGCGAGCGCCTCGCCGTCGACACCGCGGCGCGCTTCCCCGGCCAGGACCGCGACGTGCTCGTCACCGGCGGTACTAGCGGCGGGCTGCTGCTGGCGCTGATGGCGGCGGTGAACCCCGGCGACGAGGTCATAACGCCCGACCCGTATTTCGTCGCCTACCCGCACATGATTACGCTGGCGGGCGGCCAGATGGTGGCGGTGGCCGGCTACCCGGACTTCAAACTCGACCCGGACCGCATCGCCGCCGCGCTCACCCCGCGGACGAAGGTGATCCTCCTCTCCACGCCGTCGAACCCGACCGGCGTCGTGGCCGAGCCGGATACACTGAAGGCGGTGGCTGAACTGGCCCGGAAGCGCGGCGTCCTCCTCATCAGCGACGAGATCTACCGGGCGTTCCACTACGACGGCGCGGCGCACAGCCCGGCCGAGTGGGACGAGAACGTGCTGGTCGTCGAGGGCTTTGGCAAGACCTACGCGATGACGGGCTGGCGGCTCGGCTGGGCACACGAACGTGAACTGCTGGAGCTTCGCCATCTCGGCGAGGAGGCGCTTCGGCC
>NZ_JAECZC010000013.1:0-63111 GCF_016056305.1 Amazonocrinis nigriterrae CENA67
CCCTCCCCCCATCCCCTCCTCCTCTGTTCTGGGCGACTATTGCCCGTCGTCAGGGTTTATTTTCTTTGCATTACGCGCCAATAGAATTAGCAAAAATACTTTCGCCCATTTGGCAACGACAACCAGTAGTACTAATTGGTAGTGCTTTAGAATCTGAGACTGAGGCGCCATTATTCCGTCAGCGCTTCGGGTTGGATGATGTAACTTGCTTGAAGTTCTCTTCTGATAGCCAAGCGGAAGCAATTCAACTATATTTGCCTCATAAGTTGCCTTTACCCAACACACCAGAATTTCAGGCAGCATTTATTCACAAAGTCCGTACATTACTGTGTCTGAGTGCCACGACACGAGGATTGACAGTAATTTTGGTGGGGGATGTGCCACTGAAAGCTCAAGTAGGGGCAATTCTGGCTTCCGAATTTGGTTCACGGGTGCAGGTGGAAAAAACTTGTTTGGATGAAAATGGTATTTTAATCAGCGGTTGGGAATTTTGGCGAGAACATCAAACTGTCTTGCCTGCACCTCAGTTGCTAGTGATTGCCACTTTGCCCTTACCATCTTTAGAAAATCCTTTAGTGGCTGGAAGAGTTGCTCATTATAAGCGATCGCATCAGGATTGGTTTCGTTTATACTTATTGCCAGCTGCTTTAAATGAATTGCAGCGAGCGATCGCTCCAGTGCGAGGAGAAAGTCAAGGTATCATTGCTTTGCTAGATAGTCGTGTAGTTAACCGAAGCTATGGCGCTCAAATTCTTGCTGCTTTGAGTCCTCTAGCACGCATCAACTATCTTGACCCCAGTTTATTTTCTAATCCAACAGAGGAAAATTCTGCCTAAAGTCAGTTGTTATTTGTCAGTTGTTAGTTGTTTTTCATTGACAATTGACCACTGACCACTGACCATTAACTATTTACGTTTTGTCAACTGAAGGACAATCATCTTTGAGCAAGCGGTATTATCGGCATATTGGAACATTCAACAGCAGCATCAGCTGTCATACTTTTAATGTGCGCTAGTGATGTGATAACTTGCATCTTTGGCGTAGTTCATCTAACTGACAGTATTAACTGACAAACATAGTTTAATTTTGAATCGCTGATTATGGGTGAAGCAAAGCGTCGTAAAACCACACTTGGAGAACAATACGGTCAAGAGACTCGGATTTTGTCTTGGGTTCCCATCACTAAAACCCAAGCTGAACAATTTGTCACTTGGACTACTCGCGGTGCCTGGATAGGCATCGGCGTTATGGTTGTAGCCTGGCTAACTATTCGTTTTATCGGGCCAGCTTTCGGTTGGTGGGAAGTAGTCTCTTAGACCTTGGACAAGTTTGTACAAATTCCTATCCATAGTATGGACTGTTAGATTAATAACCCCTAATCTAGGTTCAATACTGAATTGGATATTAACCTTAAAAAACTAAGTGAGTTTTGATTAGACCATTCAGTTTTTACTAAGTGCGGAAAAATAGTAGAACATCCCAAGATAAATTTATTCATCATCCGGTAGATGGCTTTAAATTTTATTCAGTACACATAAAAATGTAGAAAGCTGGAAAATTATCCAATTTTAAATTGGATCTACTGTGGAAAAGTATAAATTTAGTCTTAAAGAATACTATGTGCCAGACAGCTTTGTAAATTAAGTTGTCTGGCACATTTTATTTATTAATTGAGAAACAACCTATTATGAATGATATCTCAAAGGTTAAATAATAGATTATTCTCTAATTAAAAAAGGCTGGCTAGAATTAGCAAAAACTAAAAAATTCAGGTTCTTCGCGGTTTTGGTGGTTATTGCTATTTCACCGATTATCTATAACTATCGCTAGATTAACAAAGTTGAATTTCCAAATATTATTAGTTGACAGGGTTTGGTAAAAACTAAACTCTACTACGTAGAAACTTGTGTGTACACCATAGCTTTGCGTTGGAGAGGGGTTGCGGAGAGGTTCATCGAACTCACCCTAACTCAACAGTTCGTTATATTTGCCAACAATAATTTTTGTATTTTAGGCCACTTTTTAGCATAAACTTCCCAAGTAACAAAATACTGCCGAAATGGCAACATACCTTTTCTTAGTTTAGTTATTCTCAGTGTTATGCCAATAAATATTGGGGTTGTAAATTTGGCATTTTTCCCTAAGTAGATACCGCGTATCCAAAATTCTTCTATCTCAGTGAATAATTAGGAATTGCAAATCTAAAATTTACATGGTTATCTACCAAAATCCATAGTTATAGAATACTTGACTCGGTATACCCAGTACTTGGAAAAGAAAAAACCTCTGGTCTAGGACACATAAGTTCATACCAGACAAAGGAGAAGCAGCGTGTTCCTACCTTTACCAAACTTATAGCGACTGCTGTCGCAAAGAATCTTGAAGGAGCTTTCAATCCTTTGTCAGTAATAATTTTTGCTATGCACAGTGAGTAAAAAATAGATCCGTAGCTTTTCTATGGTTGAATGATGCCAGATTTAGGTTACTCTTAAAGCGGATCGCTTCTACTGGGCATCTACTCAGACGGAATCGTATAAAGAAAAAATTAATTTTAGCCATTCTGTCCGAGAAATGGAATCTACAAACTGAATAGTTTGATACGGCAAGCTAAACAGTTATCTACTACCCTAAGCTAGGTAGTCAATTCATGACTCCATGTGTGTCTGGCAATTGTAATGGATAGTTTACAATACCAGTGTGTGAGAAAATCTAAAGAAAATATAAAAGAAGCTAAAATGACTGTGGTGTCTGGAGGGCAAACGTGTTTCTGAGACTAGCGCATCAACACCGACAATTCGTCCAAGACTTGGTAATGAACCTGCAAGCCTTGGCAATTGTACTCGAACGACGCGGGTATCCTGCGTCCTGTTATACTTGTGGCGACCAAATGAATAGTGCTTCATTTATGGTCAGCTTGGGAGACAACCACCTGATTCGCTTTTTGGTGTCCGATTATGGCATTACTTGGACAGAGATGCGGGATGACCGCGAATTAATGAAGTTAGAGGGTGCTGAGGCAATTAACCAGTTACAAGAATTGGCGAATCTTGTCAAGCAAGTGACACCAGTTTGCTCAGATAACAAAGCCTTAGCTAAGAAGTGATAAGGATTCCTGTATTGGATAAGGTACTCTTAAAAAGGTTTCCATCGTCGATCGCGGATTGGGAATCAATTGTTGGTAATTGGTAATTGGTAGTTGTAGCTTGGTTTGCAATTCCCTATTACCCATTTACCATTACTGTTATATCTTACTAATAGTCTGCCACGCCAATATTTCTGGCTATCCACATTCCCCTTGTACCTTTTTTGTCTTAATCCAGCAATTTTAAGTTTGTTTCTTAGCAGAAGTCATTACAACCCATGACCAAGTGGTGACGAGTCGGGAGTGACCAAAACTAATCCTAAAGTGATCTGCTAAAACTAGTGGATAGATTAGCATTGATTTTTGCGGCAATTGTGCCAAATTGCCACGAATTCCACTAATACTTTTCAAACCCAAATTTTGCTGTCTAACAGTACGGCTAATTTAATTTAACTGTGATTGTCTGTGATATAATGTCACATTAGTAATTTATATACGGTAAGTATTACTTAATCAAGACTTACGCACAGGTAACGGAAAAAGTAGACGTGTAAGGGGTTTACCTTTCGCCGTTAGGCGTTGTGGTATCCCTACGCTTAAGCAAGCTACGCAGAGCGTGTCTTTGCAAGCTTACGGGGCGACAAGAAGGGCTAGAACACAGATAGGATAAGCCTCATCGCCCTTTCTCCTTGTTGATAATACTAATTCTTATTAATATTTAGTGTCAATAACTCAGCAACTAAATCATAAGAATTTTCCATAAAATTGACCCAATTTTGTCCATAAAGCCCAATATAAAAACTACTATGTCGTCGAATAGTCCTTAAAGATTCTTTAATTCGTCCAACATATTTTTGAATACCCATGCGTTTAATTTTTTGACCAGATATTGTTGCAGCGGTATAGGCAAGCGAGATTAATAATATTAGTGAAATTAGCCGTTTCCCTGATGCATTAGTATCTTCCAAGTTATAACCACCACTCTTAAAATCTCTAAACATTTCTTCAACATCAAACCGTTGTTTATAAGCTTTAATAGTAGACTCTAAAGTATCAAAATTAGTAAGAATAAACCAGCCCTCCTCCGGAGCAACTCCAAAGCGTTTTCTTTTCCATTTACCTGCAACATTAAAGCTAATAAATCCTGTAGATTTTGTATACTTAATGCCTTGATAAAAGAATGAAACTCCAGGTGATAAACCAGAATCTTTTAATTGCAGCCAAACTTCCGGTTGTATTTCTATAAATGCGTCTTTCTTTAGACGTAAACAAAAGTACACTCCCTGCTCTGTAAGCCAGTTTGCTAAATAACTCGAACAAAATTCACGGTCTCCTAACACTACAGTTTTATAATTCTTAAAAAGCGGCAATGCTTTTTTGAATACTGCTTCTTGTTCACCAAAATTGCTTGAACCCAACTTGTCTAATAGCTCAAAATATATTGGAATAGACCTTTTATCCCAAACCACACTAATCATTAACAGATTAATACATCCCCAATTAGTCCGATCAATCACTACATAAATAACTTCATTTAGGGGAAAATATATATCTAACCAGCTTCTAATAATTGGTAACCAAATTTCTTCAACATTTATATAATTTAAAGACAAAAATCTTTGAACTCTTTTTCTTCTACTTTCAAAAAATATGGGAATAGGTAAAGCAGTAGCTAGTGCTTCAATGCTAACATTTTTAATAGATTGTAATAAATTTATCAAAATTTTTAGTAATAAATATTCTGCACGTCCTAATTCTCGCTTAAGGGTTGCTTCGTAGAATTCAGGTAATATTATCATTAAATAGAGCTTGTTGCGAATGAATGCTCTTTTTCTTTTACCACAAATTGCTACACTCTTTGTTATATAAGCATTCTAGACCATTTTGTCACCCCGCAAGCTTTGCAAGAGACGAGTAGGGCATCACAAACGACACGAAGGATAAGAGTTTCAGAGAGTTACTGCGTAAGTCCTAAATATTGTTGAGGGTGACAGTTTCCTAATTACTTTGTTGCATTTGTTTGCTGATAGTTAAAGCTTGCTGCAATCTCTGCAATACTTCTTTAAACTGACTTTGCTTAGATGCTGCGTTCGCCCGCGCATTTAACCGCCTCTGATTACCTATTTTGATTGAGTAACGCCTCAGCTTGATCACAGTAATTATATTGTGTGCTAACATGGTGTTTTGCTACTTTATTTTCTGAGTATGTTATCCCAAAACTCATGAAAAAAAGGAAATTGATTGTAAAAATATTACAATATCAGAGATCAGGTTACTTAAAAAAACCTTCCGTGTTTGCGAAAGTTGAAACTAGTGGAATAATTCTACAATGCGACTCTTTTTATGTTATTCCAAATGTGGAAAATTTATAGTTGATAACAAACCTAAGGAAGATGTCTGAAGAACAAACAGGTCAAGCAAAGCTACCACCAACCACTGCTCTTGATGTACCATCGAATCAGAGTTTTGAAGGTTGGTTTGAATATCCTGTAAGAGTACAACCCCATCATACTGACTATGCAGGTATTGCCTGGCATGGTGTTTATTTAGCTTGGATGGAAGAAGCACGGATAGAATGCTTGCGATCAATAGGTATTGAATTTGCTGATTTGGTGGTGTTAGGTTGTGATTTACCAGTTGTAGAACTTTCAGTACGATATCATCGTTCAATTCAGTTAGGTACAACAGTGGTAGTTAAAACACGCATGACTGAAGTGACTGGTGTCCGAATTAACTGGCATTATGAGATTGTCTCGCCAGATGGAAAGCTATTACATGCCACAGCCAAGGTGTCATTAGTGGCAGTAGATCGCGAAAGAGGTCAGATAATGCGACAGTTACCTACAACTGTCAAGGATGCATTAGCTAAGATTTCGGCATTACACAATAATTAACTAATAAGCTGTTCCACATAAAAATTGTATATTTAATTGTGTTGACTGATAACTAATAACTGATAACAGTCATCAGTCAACGACTTTATCCTTTGAAAGAGGCTAAGTTTAGGTTGCTTAAGCGTAAGGGTAAACGAGTGATTATGTAATTTAGATATGCTTTAGTTTAAGGACTTCCAAATAAAAAATATCCCCATGTTTACAGTTAATAGTCATCAGTAGGGACAGGTTAATAAATATTGTTTTTAAACAAGCAAGGATATTTGTGAAGCCGCCCCTACTTTAACTGGAATAATTTATTTTTGAAGTTTCCTTAGCAATTCTATCTTTGCACTTTAATTCGGTAGATGCAATTCATAAATTTCCACTATAACTTTCATGTTTATCATTTACTGCCGCTGATCTGCGACACAGTTTGAGCAAATTTCATTATTTGATGCCAAATGTCTTGTGGTGTAATGCCAAAACCAACGTTTAATAATACGAGAATCGCAGCAATAGTCAAAGCATAGCTCACAGTGGTTTTTAGTATTTTCCACAATATTACAAATACGATCCAAGCAACAATAAGGGTAGGAATCATAAAGACAAATTCCTTAAAAATTACTCTTATCTAAAAGAGGTTTATTTAAAAATGGATAATTTCATGCACTTAACAATTACCTGGCACAAAAGCTTTTTCACCCAAGTTATAAGAAATACTATGTATTGGAATATATTGGTAGATTTTTGAAGTAATTGCTGTTTTTATACTATACCATAAGTTGACACCTTAATTTGTAAATAATAAGACTTTTATAGAAAAATTACTAAAAAAATTTTTATTTTTTAAGAGATATATAGAAACTATAAATTTCTATGAAATAGATGTAGCGAGGGTGGTGAAATGATTACACCATCCTCATCAGTATTTTGATCTCAAATAGCTTTTTAGCGCAGAGAAGTAATGGGTGAAGGAGTTGCTAGCTTTTTAGTCGCTGTTAAAACTTCTTGTCTTGCCCATTTATCTGCTGCCAAAATGTCATCTAACGAGGGATTTGCACAGTTATCATTTTGATGGCGATCGCAGACAAATTCGATACACTTGGGAATATCTAAAAATTGAATTTTCTCTTCTAAAAATAACGCCACAGCTTGTTCATTAGCGGCATTCAACACAGCTGGCATTGATCCACCAGCCCTACCCGCACTATAAGCTAACTGCATACAAGGATACTTTTGGTGATCTGGTTCACGGAAAGTTAAATTTCCTGCTTTCACCAAATCCAGCCGTTCCCAATTAGTATAGATGCGGTCAGGCCAAGATAATGCATAAAGTAGGGGTAAGCGCATATCAGGCCAACCAAGTTGGGCTAAAACTGATGTATCTTGCAACTCAATCAAAGAGTGAATAATGCTTTGGGGATGAATGACAATTTCGATATCTTCGTAATTCAAACCAAATAAAAAGTGAGCTTCAATAACTTCCAGTCCCTTATTCATCAAAGTGGCGGAGTCAACTGTAATTTTACGCCCCATTGACCAATTGGGATGCTTAAGGGCATCAGCAACTGTAACTTCTGCTAACTTTTCTACATCCCAATCTCGAAAAGCCCCACCAGAAGCAGTCAATAAAATCCTTCGTAAACCGCCTTTTGGCACACCTTGGAGGCACTGAAATATAGCAGAATGTTCTGAATCAGCTGGTAATAGTTTTACACCGTGTTTTTCAACTAAAGGTAAAACCACAGGCCCCCCAGCGATGAGGGTTTCTTTATTAGCTAAAGCGATATCTTTACCAGCTTCAATCGCAGCGATGGTGGGTAGCAACCCAGCACAACCAACGATACCGGTCACAACTGTTTCGGCATCGCCGTAACGGGCGACTTCTATGACTCCGGCATTGCCAGCCAGTAAAATAGGTTGGGGATCAAGGTCTTTTATAGCTTCAGTGAGAATTGGCAATTTCTCTTCTGAGTAAATCGCTGCTATTTTCGGCCGAAACTGTCTAATCTGGGCTGCCAACATCTCTACATTGTTCCCAGCTGCCAATCCCACAATCCGAAACTGATCTGGGTGATGGCTGACAATATCTAAAGTTTGAGTACCAATTGAACCAGTGGAACCAAGAAGAGTAATAGCTTTCACAATTTTTTTAAGAATCTACAGATAACTCTCACTATAAATTGGTTGGGACTCATTGATAAGAGCGATCGCCACATTAGGGGATGAGGGGGATGAGGGAGACGAAGGATGAGGGGGAAAATAATAACTCCTAACTCAGCGCTTAGCATTTTCTTGCTGCATTAGCCATCGATTACTAAAAATACAATATTAGAATTCTTTATATAAGAAATATGTATACAAGTATTATATGTATAATTGTGAATGCTTAGTCATTTGACAATAAAAAGTTAATGGTGACTACTGAATAGCCGACCATAACTAGGTGACAAGTTATGCAAATGTTCAGTTGTTTGCCAGTTTTATCGTGTGATGGATGTGGGGAATGTTACTAAAACCTGACAGTGACGCAACCATAGGTAAAAGGATGCATAAAGGAGATAATATTAACGCCCAAGCCTATGGATAAAGCTCAAATAGTCATAACAAAATTCTTATGGAAAAATGATTTCCTGTTTCCCACAGCAATGTGGTTTCTCAGCCGAATATTGATTTGGACAGCGATGTTGCTGGTTGCGCCAAACTTACCTTCACCAGTAGGCGAAACTATCCCCGACTTTGGTTGGAAAGTTTTTGACGCGTGGGATAGTATGCATTATCGGGCGATCGCTAGTGTTGGGTATGAATTTGTCAATGACGGCAAACAACATAATTTAGCTTTCTTTCCCTTATTTCCCCTCAGCATCTGGATTTTAATGAAGTTGGGCTTGACTTTTGAACTAGCAGGGCTGTTGGTAAACAACCTGGCATTTTTGGCGGCACTTCACTATTTGTACTTGTGGACAAAAGAGCATTGTGGCATCAGAATAGCACAATGGGCTACTGCTGTGGTGTCCTTGTATCCATCGGCGATGTTTACAGGAGTGATTTACACAGAGGGGCTATATTTATTTGCAAGTACAGCTGCTTTGCGGGCTTTTGATCAAAATCAGTATGGGCGGACTGCTTTTTGGGGTGCAATGGCCACAGCAACTCGTCCTACAGGTATGGCACTCATCCCAGCGTTTGCGATCGCAGCTTGGAAACAACGCAGACCACCCATTGCCTATATTGCTGCTTTAGCCAGTGCTATTGGACTGCTTCTATTCAGTTTATATTGTGCGATTCGTTTTCACGATCCCTTGGCCTTTATTGATGCACAAAAGGGATGGCGACCATCCCTAGGGTTTGATTGGCAAGGTTGGTTAAACATGGTCATGCAAATTGCAGTTGGTGCCCAGAATTGGCAATTTGGTTGGATTCAAAATCCTTCTGGCGGGTTTCAAGACCCTTGGCATCCTCTTTTGTTTAGCATGTTTGTTGCCAGCAGTTACCTTTTATGGTGCTTTCGTAAAAAATGGATTTATATCAAAGTAATATATGGTTTTTACGCTGCTGTTGCATTTGTGTTGATACTCGCAAATGAACAGTTGATTAATAACTTACTCAATACATTTATAGTATTGGGTGGCAGTTACTTGTTATGGCATTTACGCAAGCAACTAACACCAGTAACTACAACTTATGGCTTTTGCGGTATAGGTTTACTCCTAGCTTCTGGAGGTACAATATCTCTCAGTCGTCTTGCTTATGGTATTGTGCCCTTGAGTGTAGCCATGGGTGTGCTGCTGTCTCGCCATTCTTGTCAGGGATATTTAAGCTTGGGTTTGTTTGTCACCTTATTGACTAAGATAGCCGTAGGATTTGCTCAAGAGCGCTGGGTAGGGTAAATTGCTGTATAATGCCAATCAATTTGATTTTTAATTAGATGCGATCGCTGTACAAATGAAAACTCTTAGTGCCTTTGTGGTTATTTAATTTTTTACCACAAAGGCACTAAGGCACAAAGTATTTTTGAGTGCTTTGCGCCCCTACTAATTCACCAAAAATATTGTACTTAAATGAATCAAAAAGAAATTGTCAAAGCAATTTTCTTACCTTTACTCATATGTAGTACATTTATTCTATGTACTGCTATAGCGATGCTAATACATCCAGAAGCTTTTCATAAATTTTTTTCTCCAACACAAATATTACGAGAAAATCCTCCACAATTACCCCATAAAAGCTACTACTGGGATGTAGAACATTATGCTAAATTAGCTCTAAATCCCAGTTGTAATGCCTTCTATCCTCTCTGGCCTTTTATCATTCGTACCCTATTTCATCCTCAGACCATTGAACAGGCTGCACATTATTTTTCAGTGGTTGCAACTACTCTATTTTTTATTTCGACATTTATAGTATTTTGGGTTTTCCAAACAGGATTACAGCGTTTAGATTTAGTCTTTTGGTTAGTTCTTGTTTATTCTGTAAATCCTATGGCAATATTTCGAGTCATAGGTTATACGGAAAGCTTGTTTGCTTTACTTAGCACTTTATTTATTTGGATTTGCTTACCTAAATTAAAATTAAATGAAAATTTTAAGTTGTGTTTAATTTTTATAACTACCTTTTTAATGGCTTTAACACGACCAGTATTACTACAAATATTATTGTCTTCCATAGCCAGCCTAGCTACAATATTTTATTTTCAAACTTTGGTACAAATAGGGTTATTTCGTAATAATTTATTCACGATAATTACCAAATATATATATGAGATTAAAACAACACTCACTATTTGCGTATCAGCTTTATCAGGATACTCAATTTATGGAACTTTCTGTTTAATAACTAGAGGAGATTTCTTTGCTACATTCCAAGACCAAAAGTTGTGGGGTAAAAAGTTAGGTTTACACTTAGAATTACTATTGTTCCCAAAATCACCATTATTTGACTTGCTAGGACTTTATTTACCTGCAATGATTCTATTTATATCACTTATTTTTGTTTATTTTAAGTTAACTCAGCATGAATTACAGATATTTGTGCCTCAGTCTAAATTATGGAACATATTATTAGTTTATCCACCTTTATTAATTCTTTTCTATTTATTCAATTACTTAAAATTCAAAAAGCAAAAAAAATTAACTAAATTAATAATTACTAAACACACTCAAGCTTTGAGTGAAAATTATATATTTTGGTTTTCCATTTATTTCTGTTTCATCCATTGTTTAATTATATTTTTCACCCAAGACCGTCTTTTTAGCTTAGCAAGATTTATATTTGCAGTACCTTTCTTTTTTATATCAATTGGATATATCTATCTTTGTATTGACAATAAAAAAATATATAATACTCTGTTTTACTTCATACTCATTTCAGCCATTGCTTTATTTGAACAATGGGCAAACTACAGTCAAGATAAATGGCTGGGTTAGCCAAAATAATTCGTAATTCGTAGTTACCATCAGTGTTAGCTCTGAGAGGATGTCTAAAAATTATTAGGTGAATATAATTCGCTACTGCCTTACGAATTAGGAATTAGTAATTATTTGGTCAAAAATATCTCTCTGCGTCACGGACACTTTCCTCAACGGGGGGAACCCCCGCACGGAAGTGTCCTCCTCTGCGCCTCAGCGGTTCGTTATCAAATAATCTAAGTTATTCAGATGAATAAAAATAACTGGTTCATCAAATTATCTATCGTGTGGCGCAATTAGGGTAAAATCTTCTGCTGTACCTAAAACTTTACTTGCAGTTAAATTTATAGTTTTTAAACTAGGTTGATCTAACAACAAATAAGAATTACTTTGCCACATTTGTTGTAAAACTGGTAAGCTTGCGGAAATAACTTTGCAATCGCAGTAAAAGTCTAAACTCGGACGACCATAAGAAAAAGAGGTATAAACTTTTGTTCCTGGGGATACATGTGAACGAATTAATTCAGCAACTGGCTTGACTGCAAAGGCTTCATTTAACTCCCAAACCCATGAATGTGAACTCATCAACAGTGCTAATACCAAGTACATGCCAGAAAATAAAACTGGAATAAAGTAGCGATCGCGCTGTTGAATCAGCCATGCTACGATACCCATGCTGATGGCTAAAACCATACTCATGGCGATTAAAACAGGTTCTTGGCGGGTACTGGCAAAGTAAACACAACCTCCTAAACCTGCGATCGCAATCACAGCAAATAATACTGCCCACTGCCTGTTAAAATGCTGGTGTTGCCAAATTTCGCTGAGTTTAGCACCAATTGCCAAAGCTAAAAATGGATAGACAGGCATGATATACCAAGGGAGTTTCGTTCTCATCACAGAAATAGTCAGCAAATAAACAATGGTGCCAATAAGAACTAAGCAACCCCAGCTAGTATCACGCTTTTTCCAAGCTAGATAAAATCCTCCTGGCAAAAATATCAGCCAGGGAAAGCCATATTTGAGTAACTCAATTAGATAATACCAAGGCGGGCCACTATGACCTTCCACAGGTTGGACAAGGCGGCTAAAAGTTTGTGCTTGAAAATTAATCTGTAAGAAACTACTGCCATAATATTGCCATTGAGCAGCATACCAAGCGATCGCCGGAGTATTACCCAAAAATATGCCCACCCATAAATAAGGGCTTCTTAACAAAGCTAGCTGTCTATTTGCAAGCAGGAATAAACAGGCAATTCCTGCCAGCAGCACAACTATCATTCCTTTGGTTAAAGTAATTAAGCCTAGACAAATGCCCACACCTAAAGCGTAGCGTTGGTTTTGACGTGCTTTTAGCAAACAAAACAACAACAGCAGAAAAAAAGTAATGACTGTACCATCTAGCATTGCTAGTCGCCCATGACGCACCACAGGCAACATCGTCAAGTAAACCAAAGCAGCAAGCAAAGCTGGTAAACTTTGGTTGAAAACCACACGCCCTACTAAATAAAGTAAAGGTACTCCCAAGGCAGTTAAAACTGCACTAGGTAAGCGTGTTGTCCATTCACTCACACCTAATAGAGAGTAAGTCCAAGCAATTAGTAGATGGATCAGTGGCGGCTTGTTATAATACGGTTCACCTCCTAAAGTAGGGTAAAGCCAACCCATTGAACCGACTGGGGCACGCCAAATTTCACGGGCAACTTGTGCCACAGTACCTTCATCCCAGTCTCGCAAGGCGGAGTTTCCCAGAAACATCAGCCACAAAACTAGAGATGCCATCAGTAAAGTAGATAGCCATTCTTTTTCTCGAATATGATGATTCACTTCCATTACCCTCCAGCCCAGTTTGGTACTGAGAGGCACATAAATGTACTGAAGATTTATTAGTTTTTCAAAATCCTAAATACTAGGACTGACGCCGAACGATAACTTAACTTTGGGCAATTCATCAATTGCTATTACATGAAAATAGGAGTTTTGGCTATTTTTTATCTAAGTGCTAAATACTACTTTATTTAAAAAGTGTTAGGTATCATATATCACATTTTAAAACGTAAAAAATACGTTAATAAATTAGCCACACAACATATTAACATTTTTTAATTGTAAAGCTGCTGTGAATTTCAGTATTTATACTGTAACAATGTGTCTGAAATTCTAATATTAATGGTGTAATCATAATTTTTAGCTGACAACTAATACTAGCAAGCAAAAAGCTTGATTAATCTCAACTAACTATAGGTATTTAATAGCCAAAGTATTACCAGTAAGAAAAACTTAGCAGATGATTCAGACTATTTCAAATCGATGAGTTAAGTGTATATAGATTAACTATTAAGGTAATTCCAGAAAATAAATTATTCCGGTTGAAGTTGCTGACTGATGACTATGAAAATGGAATATTTTTTTACTTGGAAGTCCCTAAAAGCCTCTTGGCAATGGGAAACTATATTTAGTCAATTGTCGTCTATCCTTTTCTCCAAAGCTAAAATGCGGTATTTTTAAGTAAAATTTTTAACTTTTCCTTAAAAACTAGTAATTACACTAAGCAGTAGAATATACTTTATAAAGTATATCACTTATAGTTAATTCGAGTTTTTATTGGAAAATAACTTACTTACAATAAAAAAAATTTACTGCTCCACCTTTTGAAGAAAGCTACATAATAGAGATACCTCAACAATACAGATAGGAGATAACAGTGATCTAATACTGAACTACTAATTGAATCATTACTAGAGGTGTGGTCAATCATCTGATTCAGCTAGCTGTATTCAACAGCTAGATGTAAGGATATGGAAGTTAAAATTATATCCTTTATGTATCAGGTAGTTGATATTATAGCGGTTTTCTTGTTGCTCAGATGAGGTGCATTTTCAAAGTTGGAATGATCTATCGATGAAATCTAGCTATACCTCACCAGTATAGAAAAAGCTATAAATAATACCAAATATTATATAGACTGCAATTGCTCAAAACCTAATTATTTAGGTTGCAGTTGGATTTTTAGAAGCTATTACCTAGTTTTTTGAATTTCTGTTAATTTGTATCTTTAATTTCAGGATTAACAGAAAATAACTAGGTATTTAATATTTGAGAAAAAATGTGCTAAAAACTACTGTCAGAACCGTAACTAATGGTTCTACCTTGAAGGAGCTATGAAGTGGAAAACAATAAGTCGTTTCTTTGGCCGCAAGGAATATTAATTTCACTACTTGCATTAAGTGCAAGTTTAAGCGTTGGATCGATGATGCTGCTCAAACCAAATACTTCTGAGGCTCAGAGCAAGCAGAATCAAAATATAAATACAAACACAAACTCCATAACTGCCAAAACAGGAACTCGGCAGCGTATTGAGAGTTTAAAAGCGACCATGCTCACAACTTGGCAGCATGAAGCACAAGTAAAAGGTCTTTCATATGCTGTATCACCACGCTTTCAAGGGGCAATCATTGAGTCAGCAAAGCTATCTCAAGGTCAGAAAGTAATTGCTCTCACCTTTGATGATGGGCCTTGGCCTGAGAGTACAGCGCAAATACTAGATATTCTTAAAGAAAATAATATTAAAGGAACTTTTTTTGTTGTTGGGCAGAACGTGAAGCATTATCCAGACTTGGTAAAGCGGGTAATTGCTGAAGGCCACATCATTGGCAATCACACTTGGCATCACTGGTATCATTACATGAATCCACAGGCTGCTGCCTATGAGATTGACAATACAACAAATTTGATTTATCAAACAACAGGCGTGAAAACCAATTTATTTCGACCACCGGGGGGAATCATGCACAATGGGGTGGCTGCTTACGCCAGAAATAGCAAATACGCCATCATTATGTGGTCTTCTGATTCTGTAGATTACTCACGTCCTCCTGTACCCAAGTTAATCAATAATGTGTTCAGACAGGCAAGACCAGGTGGTATTGTGCTGATGCATGATGGTGGTGGTAATCGTGCTAAAACTGTGCAGGCTTTACCAGAAATTATTGCTGGCTTTCGCAACCAAGGTTATAGTTTCGTTACTATTCCAGAACTTTTAGAAATGCAAGATAAAGACCAAAAATTGATTGCAAATAAAAAATAAATAGTTGACTGATGAACGCCAGTTGCTTCAAGCCGGCAGAGCCGTCCAACGCACTGGCTCCTGATGACTGTTAAGGTTGAACAGTCAGCAACCTAGTACAGGATAATTTATTTTTTGAGGTTTCCCAGACTATAAGTAGCTCAACCTAATTAACCTGAGTTCGGGATCAGGAAGCCGTTGTCACTGTGTCGTCAACGGGCATCAGAATCAAAGCGCACTGGCGTTAGCATGACCTCAATAATATTATTCGTTCTTTGTCTTGACCCAACCTTCGTAGCACCGATAATGTTCTAGCACGCGATCTCTAAATGCTGAAAATTAGTGATTGGCCATTTGTACATACAAATGGCCAATCACTAATAACTAATAACTAGACCGAACTTAGCTGTCTGTCTGTTAAAGGGGGATTAGCTTCTGGGCCATCAGCTTCAGAAGGCGGAACCAACTGCCAAAACTTAGATAGGTATTCTTGCCAGTTTTGCAGAATCATCTTAGCTTTTGGTGAACCCGTGCGATCGCTATGAGTTTGGATTAACTCTCGTAATTGCTTCTCACCCGCTTCTGTAATTACTCGTTGGACTTTGACAATTTCCCGGTTGACTAACTCAGGGAATGAGTCATCCTCATCTAGGAAGTATGCTAGTCCGCCAGTCATCCCCGCTGCGACGTTACGTCCGACTTTGCCAAGGACAACAATCACGCCACCAGTCATGTACTCACAACAATGATCCCCAGCGCCTTCAATCACGGCGACGCCTTTGGAGTTCCGCACGGCAAAACGTTCTCCTGCTAAGCCGTTGGCGAACAAGAAGCCACCAGTAGCACCATAAAGGCAGGTATTGCCAACTATGACATTTTGTGCTGGATTGTAGGTAGCATTAGCTGGTGGTTTGATGATGATTTCGCCACCATGCATCCCTTTACCTACGTAGTCGTTGGCTTCTCCTTCCAAGGTGAGAGTGATACCTGGGAGGTTGAAAGCACCAAAGCTTTGTCCGACGCTACCTTGGAAGTTGAGATTAATTTGTCCTTCAAAACCGCTATCGCCGTACTGAGAAGCGATCGCTCCTGCTAATCTTGCGCCCACTGTTCTATCAGTATTAACTATCGGTAAAGTTTTACTGACGCTACTTTGATAGCGAATCGCAGCTTGAATGTCTGAATCGGCGAGTAATTCATCATCCAAAACTGGGCCGTTGCTGTGGACTTCTTCATGCACTAACCAGCTACGATTTTCTTTAGTATCAGGTAGCTGAAGTAAGCAGTTTAAATTCAACCCTTGGGTTTTACTCAGATGCACATCTGGGCGCACTTTTAACAAATCTGCACGTCCAATAACTTCTGACAAACAACGGTAGCCAAGGCGTGCTAGTAGACTACGTACTTCTTCGGCAATAAAGTAGAAGAAGTTAACCACATGTTCTGGTATGCCTGTAAACCGCTTGCGGAGTTCTTCTTTTTGGGAAGCGACACCCACAGGGCAATTATTGGTGTGACAAATTCGTGCCATGATACAACCTTCAGCAATCATGGCGATGGAACCGAAACCGAATTCTTCACCACCCATCAATGCAGCTGTCACCACATCCCAGCCACTCTTCAAACCACCGTCTACACGCAAAATCACGCGATCGCGCAATTTATTGTCCATGAGAACGCGATGCACTTCGCTTAAACCGAGTTCCCACGGTGAACCTGCGTGTTTAATAGAACTTAGTGGTGATGCACCTGTACCACCATCGTGACCAGAAATTTGGATGATATCGGCGTTGGCTTTGGCTACACCAGCAGCGATTGTGCCAATACCAACTTCTGCCACTAATTTCACAGACACCTGCGCTCTGGGGTTAATTTGGTGCAGGTCGAAAATTAACTGTGCTAGGTCTTCAATGGAATAAATATCATGGTGGGGTGGCGGTGAAATTAAGGTGACGCCGGGCTTAGAACGCCTTAACATGGCGATGTAGTTGCTCACCTTGGGCCCTGGCAGTTGTCCGCCTTCCCCAGGTTTTGCACCTTGGGCGATTTTGATTTCTATTTGTTTGGCGCTACTTAAATAGGCAGGTGTGACCCCAAAGCGTCCTGATGCAACTTGCTTGATGGCACTAGAAGCAGTATCACCATTCTGCAATCCTTTGAGGTGAGGTAAAGTTGGCGAGTGCCCAGACTCATCTACATCATTCAGGACTGTATAACGTACCGGATCTTCGCCACCTTCCCCAGAGTTAGATTTACCGCCGATGCGGTTCATGGCGATCGCTAAAACTTCGTGGGCTTCTCTTGACAAAGCACCCAAAGACATGCCGCCGGTGCAGAAGCGTTTCACAATCTCCGTCACCGATTCTACTTGTTCTAAGGGAATGGGCTGGCGATCGCTGGTAAAGTCCAGCAAGTCACGCAAGGCTGTAACTGGTCTATTTTCCAGATGCTTTTTGTAAACTTCGTAGTGGTCGTAGTTCTTGCCATCTACAGCTTTATGCAGCGCTTTTGCCAGTTCGGGGTTGTTCATGTGGTACTCGCCTTTCGGGAAGTACTGCACAAAGCCCAGGTTTTCTAATTTCTTAACTGTCAGTTCTGGGAAAGCTTTGCTATGTAAGGAAAGCACTTCTTGTGCCAGTTCACTGACACTCAAACCACCGATGCGGGAAGTCGTACCTTTAAAGCCTAATTCTAATAAATCGCCACCGATGCCGATCGCTTCAAAGATTTGCGCTGCTTGATAGCTAGAGAGTAGGGAAATCCCCATTTTCGAGAGGATTTTCAGCAAACCTGATTCTACAGCTTTGCGATAGTTAGCGATCGCTTGCTCTAAGGTGATGGCAGCCAGTTTACCCCGCTCCATGAATTGTTGGGTTTTGCTATCGAACCACCAATCGCGTACAGTGTCCAAAGCCATGTATGGACAAACAGCACCAGCACCATAGCCAATCAAACAAGCAAAGTGATGGGTACTCCAACATTGAGCGGTATTAACAATCAGGGAAGTTTTCATCCGCAAACCTTCCTGAATCAGGTGATGGTGTACCGCACCTACTGCCAACAAAGGAGGAATGTAGCTGTATTCTGTACCGATTCCTTCACCCGCCCTGTCACTCAAGATTAAAATCTTCGCACCTGCCCGCACTGACTCGGCGGCTTGTGCTTGTAAAGCTTGCACAGCTGCTTTTAATCCTTCTGGGCCGTTGGCAATGGCGAACAAAGTTGATAACTCAGCTGTGGCAAATCCTGAAAGCTTCACAGCTTCCAACTCTGCCTCTGTTAATACAGGCGATTCGAGTTTCAGCCTCCGGGCATATTCTGGTTTCGGTTCTAATAAGTTCCCCCGTTCGCCCAGTTCGACTTTCAACGACATCACCAACTTTTCCCGTAAAGGATCAATAGCTGGGTTAGTCACCTGGGCAAACCGCTGTTTGAAATAGTCATAGAGCAAGTGAGGTTTTTCTGACAACACCGCTAGAGGAATATCATCCCCCATGCAGAAAGTCGCCTCAGAACCTGTAGCTGCCATTGGTTGAATCACCATTTCTACATCTTCTGAGGTGTAACCAAAGGCAAGTTGATGTTGCAGCCAGGTTTGTCTATCAAGTGTGTCAGTTGTCAGGTGTCCATTGTCAGTTGCTTTATGTCCATTGCCATTGACAGCGGTCTGATGTCCGTTACCGTTGTCAGTTGCCTGATGTCCGTTGCCATTGACAGCGGCTTTATGTCCATTACCGTTGTGACCGTTGACAATTTGCTTGAGTTCTTGACGGTACTGTTGCAGCCATTTTCCATAAGGTTGTTGCTTGGCGATGCGCTGCTTAATCTCCCAATTTTTCAGCACTTCATGATTTACCAAGTCCACGGCAATCATTTGCCCTGGGCCAAGTCTACCTTTCTCGATAATGTCGGCTTCTTTTAAGTCAACTACACCTGCTTCGGAAGCGACAATGATGTAATCATCTTTGGTGATGGCGTAACGCGCTGGTCTTAAGCCATTGCGGTCTAGTGTTGCACCGACTTTTTTGCCGTCGCTAAATACTAGAAGTGCTGGGCCGTCCCACGCTTCTTGCAGACCACTGTAATATTCGTAAAAATCGACAATTTCTGGATAGTCATGCAAAGATGGTTGATTTTGGTAAGCCTCTGGCACCATAATCATTAAGGCTTCCAAAGGGCTGCGTCCAGAACGCACGAGTAATTCAAGTACGTTGTCTAGGGTGGCTGAGTCGCTGTTGTCAATGTGAACTAGGGGCTTGAGTTCGTTGACTCGATCGCCCCATATTGGATGAGTCAGGGTAGCTTCTCTGGCCATCATCCAGTTGATGTTACCCAACAAAGTATTAATTTCGCCGTTGTGTCCCAAAAGCCGCATCGGTTGCGCTAAGGGCCATTTGGGCATAGTGTTAGTACTAAAACGGCGATGATAAACTGCAAAAGCACTCTTGTAAGCTGGATTTTTTAAATCCTCATAAAATTCTCCCAAGACAGCAGAACGCACCATCCCTTTGTAAACAATTGTGCGGCTTGATAACGAGCAGATATAAAACTCGTCTGAAATACTATTACCTGCTTTACCAATGCGACGACGAGTGATGTATAACTGCCGTTCCAGTTCATCACCACTTTGTTCAACTGCCAGAAAAACCTGTTCTATCTGGGGTTGGTTTTCTCTTGCTTGCACTCCCAATAAATCAGGCTGTACCGGCACTACTCGCCAGCCCAGTACAGTCAATTTTTCTTGTGCAGCTACCAATTCAACTGCTTGCTTAACTCTTTGGGCTACTTCTTTGTCTTGCGGTAAAAACATCATTCCTACAGCTATATTGCTGTCGGATGAATCTACTAATTTTTCTGGAAAATAATCTTTTTGAAACAAATCCCAAGGAATAGCTGTCAATATGCCTGCACCATCACCAGAATCTTGGTCTGCACTACAACCACCGCGGTGTTCCAAGCAAGTCAAAGCAGCTAAGGCTTTTGTCACAATTTCGTGGCTGGCTTGATTTTGTCGATGAGCAATAAAACCCACACCACAAGCATCTCTTTCCTCAACTAACCATTTTTGTCCTTGGTAGATATCTGAAAATGTCATTTTTTGCAATTGATTCATCGATTGATCGTTCATAGCGCATTCCTGAAATATTGAGTCACAAATTTTGCCACTACTTGTGAGGAAAAATTTCTAAATTACATCCTGGGAAAATTCATAAATTACCGAAATTTAGGGAAAAAAAATTTTAACTTCGGTTTTTAGTTTTTGCTCACCTGTGTTAAAATCAATGCGTTATTTATTTGTGTATTTATGCTGTGTTAGACAAATTACCTTTAACCTGAAAGTCTGTTCTCTATATTTTGATATGTTGATGCTAGGTGTTTTTTCAATTTTCTTTTCCCAAATGAGACGCCTTAGTTGAAGCAAGTTAGGGTTACTTGCAACAAAATTAAAATTGAAAAACCAGTGTTTTGAGAGTAGAATTTATCCTGATTCTGCAACAGAATCAGCGTATTACACTACATACCCATTTGACAATTCCTAAATATCTCTGTTGTCGTCTATATTTTTGTTGATTAGTTTTTACCACTTGTGATACTACCAGTTCAACCCCACTTAAGTGGCAACAATAGTGACCATCGGTGAGGATGGAATAAATATATTAATCCAGTTTTGATTCACAAGATTACTATGTATCCTATGGTGGCAATTAGTGCTTTTTAAAACACTCAATTACAGTGGTTGTGGTAGAAAAATTGCTTGTTGGGTTCTATAAGAGACAACAAGCCAATATATAGATTATCACGTTTATTCAAAAGTTAAATCACTCTTTTTTAAGATTTCCCAATAATTAGTCAATCTGTGCCTTGGGTGATAACTTTCAAAAGTACTTAGTAATTTATGGTAAAAATGAAGAATTGTTGCTACCAACAAGACCACAGTGCTGTTGCCAATCAGTTTAACCATAGGTTTTTCAGGGCTATTGTGTCGCCCATCATTGCGACATTACTGTGCTTGTCTAGTACCTGGGAAGCGAATCCCCAGCAATCCCCAACAAATACTAAACCAATCCCAAGGGAAATTTCACCGTCCCCAACACCCCCTTTGACAGGGGTATCATCTTCTGGTAGCCAAATTTCCTTGAATGGACGTACATTACCAGGGAATTGGTTGCAGCAATCGGTAAAGGCAGGTAGGGTTACAACTTATCTCAGTGATGGCCCATTCCGGCAATTAATCGGCGTAGATTTCCTAAATACCAGTAATCCAGCCAGACAACCAGTAGCATGGTTTTCGTCAGCCAACAAGCCAGTAGTTTTAGCCACCAGGCTGTTGGGAGGATATCGCTATCTCAATATTACTAATTTTGCTCAAGCAGCAGGATGGCAGTTGCAAATTAATGGCAATACCTTGGTGATTGCTACCCCAAAAGCGCAAGTGATAAACATTCTTGAGAGTCAACAACCTGTCGCTTCGAGTGTTACGCCTTTGCAGCCAGCCCGCCTCGTGATTGATTTAGATCGTCCAACACCTTGGCAAATTACACAAGGAGAACTAATCAAAAGACCTCAAACACTAACCCCTGATCCTGATACAGTCACGCCTAAATCTTCCACACAACCAAATAGAGAGTGGATAATTACCCTCGATGGAACAGCCGATCCCAGCTTAATCCAACGCTACGCTCCTCCACCACTAGCACCGCTACCAACATCATCACCAGAACCACCCAAACAATTACCAGCAGCACCAGAACCTGAAGCGCTGATTCAAAAAGTTGAAGTAGTCAATAACCAAACAGTTATTAGTCTTAGCGTTCCTTTTGGCCTGTCTCCTCAAATCAACACCGTAGCTAACCCTAATCGCCTCATTATCGATATTCGCCCTGATGCGATGGTACAGCGGGATATTACTTGGGCATCAGGATTACGCTGGCGACAACAATTTATCAATTTAGATACAGAACGTTTTCCTGTAGTGTGGCTAGAAATCAATCCCCGCAAAGTTGGATTAGCATTGAAACCCATTTGGACAAACCCAGACACATTAACAGGTACAGCCCCTATCATTCAAACAGCACAACGGTACTTAGCAGCAGCAGCAATTAATGGTGGTTATTTTAACCGCAATAATAAATTACCCTTGGGGGCACTGCGTCGGGATAATCAGTGGTTATCAGGCCCAATTCTCAACCGAGGTGCGATCGCTTGGAATGATTCAGGACAATTTTACTTTGGTCGTCTCACTTTAGAAGAAACTTTAATCGCCCCCAATAACCTACGGTTGCCAATTATATTTCTCAACAGTGGTTATGTCCAAAGTGGTATTGCCCGCTACACGCCAACATGGGGGTTTAGTTACACTCCACTGACTGACAACGAAATTATTATTGTTGTTCAGAAAAACCAAGTTACGCATCAATTATCGGCAGGTAAAGCTGGTGAGACTGCTGTTCCCATTCCCCAAGATGGCTACCTATTAACCCTACGTGGAAATGCTGTGAGTGATGCATTACAATTGCCTGTTGGCACTACAGTTACTATTTCCAGTAGCACTACTCCTGCTAATTTTAACCTTTACCCCTACATTGTCGGAGCTGGGCCACTTTTAGTACAAAATGGTCAAATAGTCCTTGATGCCAAAGCCGAAAAGTTCAGCAATGCCTTTATTGCCGAAAAAGCTATTCGTAGCGGTATTTGCACAACAGCAACAGGTAAACTACTGATTGCTGCCGTGCATAACCGTGCTGGTGGCCCTGGCCCAACCTTGGCAGAACACGCTCAATTAATGAAGCTTCTGGGGTGTGTTGATGCCCTAAATTTGGATGGTGGTAGTTCAACCAGTTTATATCTAGGAGGGCAGCTACTTGACCGTTCTCCCAGTACAGCTGCTCGTGTCCATAACGGAATTGGCATTTTCTTAAGAAAATAAGGGACTGGGTATTGGGTATTAGGGATTGGGGATTGAGATTTATAACCATACCTCTTTCCCATGCCCCATTCCCCATTCCCTTTTTAAAGTTCGGAACAAGCCGCCATTTGACTTGATGAAGACTTAGTGTAGACACAATAGTTTTAGTAGTAGTTGTTTACACTCCCAAACTTGATTTTGCTATGTTTAGCAAGGTGGAACTGAATTGCTGATTTTTACGGTTGCAAGATTGCGCCAGATTTTTCCATCAATGGTTAAGAGTAATGACAGTTTGTTATGTCTCCAAACGAGGTAACTATGGCTCAATATCAAGAAACCACACAAATTAACGCTCTGCCCCTATCCACCGCCATCACTAACCGAGGCGTTGCTGCTACTGAACTGCGTCCTTGGGGTTCTTTTACTGTTTTGGAAGAAGGGCGCGGATACAAAATCAAGCGCATCGAAGTCAAGCCTGGACACCGCCTCAGTCTCCAAATGCATCATCACCGCAGCGAACATTGGATTGTTGTATCTGGTACAGCTAGGGTAGTTTGCGGTGATAAAGAAGTACTGCTGGGCAATAATCAGTCAACTTATGTACCTCAATGTACATCTCATCGTCTAGAGAATCCTGGCGTAATTCCCTTGGTGTTAATTGAAGTACAAAATGGTGAATACTTAGGTGAAGACGATATTATTCGTTATCAAGATGACTATGCTCGTACTGAAAAGTAAAACTCAGTATAGAAATAATCAAGGTGTAACGGCTTAGCGCTAAAAACGAAATAACACAACTGTGCCAACCGTCTTAGGTCATAACTGCGCGCAAAATGTCCCTACCTAGTCTAGGCAGGGATATTTTACTGTTATAGGACTTATACCAATTCGCAATTCGCAAGCGGGTTCGCCGTTAGGCGTTCTCGTTCCCAAGGGAGAGGGTTCCCACTTTCTTAGAGTAGCCGCGCCAAGCGTCTACAGCACTCAACACTTTGCTATATAGCGAGATATTTAAACTAAGTCATGCGGTAGCTGAAGCTGATAATGTGTAATATTTAAAATGGGGTATTCTATTGCCAAAACTAATTCCATGATTAATCTGAGTCCAGCAGCCGTCAGTGAAATTGGGCGATTAAAGTCAAAGCAGCCAAATGCCTTGCTTAGATTAGCAGTTAAACCAGGTGGTTGTTCCGGTTTGTTTTATGATATGTCCTTTGATGAAACGGTAAAAGCTGATGATCGCCTCTTTGACCTCAATGGCATTCAAGTAGTCATAGATGCCGAAAGCTTAGATTATGTCAATGATTTAGCCTTGGATTATTCCGAAGATTTGATGGGCGGAGGTTTTCGCTTCCATAACCCCCAAGCGATCGCCACCTGTGGCTGTGGCAATTCCTTCTCGGTTAGTCAATAGTCAATAGTCAGTTGTGAGCGGTAAAAAACAACTGACCTTTACGGGTGACGCTCACAGGCTCGCGCTAACGCTCTTGATATCGGCAGTTGCGCGGCTGTCTCTTAACCGCAAGGGCGCACTGCCTCACTACTGACAACTGACAAATCTCAATTGACATAAAACCATAAAAAAAGCTATAATCAGGATTTGTTAAAACTTAGACCTCTAAGCAGCTTCACGCGCTGTGACTCATGCCAACAATACAGCAACTCATACGTAATGAACGCGAAAAAGCGCGTCAGAAAACCAAGTCTCCAGCTCTGAAGCAATGCCCACAAAGACGGGGTGTTTGTACCAGAGTATACACAACTACACCTAAAAAGCCTAACTCAGCTCTACGCAAAGTAGCAAGGGTCAGACTGACTTCTGGATTTGAAGTTACAGCCTACATTCCAGGAATCGGTCATAACTTACAAGAGCATTCCGTTGTGATGATTCGTGGCGGTCGGGTTAAGGACTTACCAGGTGTGAGATATCACATTATCCGTGGTACTTTGGATACAGCTGGAGTCAAAGACCGCAAACAAGGTCGCTCCAAATATGGAACCAAGCGCCCGAAAGAGGGAGCTAAAAAGTAAAATAGAGGCGATTAATCGTGTTTGAGCCGATTAACCGTCTCACCCGTAAGGGTAAAAAAGCAGAAAAGCAATTTGTGTTGGCTTTTCAATAAATCAAGCTGCACCCTTGAGAGGGCGAGCAAATCTAGGGAATTTTAGGTAGCATCCTGTAAGTGACAGCAGTATTTTGAGCGAAATCTTAAGGTTTTTAATGTTGTCGCCTTGTATGTCTAAATTGTGGGCAACAAGTTAATTTGTCAGCTGTGCTGCAACTGTAGAAAAAATTAAGTTAAGTCTGAGCGGAGGCTGTCACCGCTTAGAGTCCAGTGTTTGATAGCATATAATTTCGTTGCCAAATCTGAATTAAAGGTTGAAGTATGTCTCGTCGTGGTGTTATTCAAAAGCGCCCAGTTCCGCCTGACTCAGTGTATAACAGTCGCCTTGTGAGCATGATCATCAGGCGGATTATGCGTCATGGAAAGAAATCCCTAGCAGCACGTATCGTTTATGATGCGCTGAAAACTGTTGAGGAACGCACTGGAAACCCTGCTTTAGAAACCTTTGAAAGAGCGGTGCGGAATGCAACGCCTTTAGTAGAAGTAAAAGCTCGCCGAGTCGGCGGTGCAACATATCAAGTACCAATGGAAGTGCGTTCAGACCGGGGAACCACCCTCGCACTACGTTGGCTAGTACAATTTTCCAGGTCTAGACCAGGCCGCACAATGGCAAGCAGATTGGCCAATGAATTACTTGACGCTGCCAACGAAACCGGGAATGCAATTCGCAAGCGGGAAGAAACACACCGCATGGCGGAAGCTAACAAAGCCTTTGCCCACTATCGTTACTAAGTAAAGAAGCGATATATCGTACTTATAGAGCGATATATCGTGAAATTACAAAAATTAAAGACGGTTTTCCGTAGAGTATAGAATCTTAACAAAGAGTAATATACAAGATATCATGAGGCAAAAACTATAGGAGGCTACTGTGGTACGTACAAACCCGCTAGAGAGAGTACGCAATATCGGTATTGCGGCGCATATAGATGCGGGCAAGACAACAACAACAGAGAGAATATTGTTTTACTCTGGGATAATTCATAAAATTGGTGAAGTTCACGAAGGAACTGCTGTAACAGACTGGATGGATCAAGAGCGGGAGCGGGGAATCACCATCACTGCCGCTGCAATCAGTACCAGTTGGAAAGATCATCAAATAAACATTATCGATACTCCAGGTCACGTAGACTTCACGATTGAAGTTGAACGTTCCATGCGCGTGTTGGATGGTGTAATCGCAGTATTTTGTTCTGTGGGCGGCGTGCAACCACAATCTGAGACAGTGTGGCGGCAAGCAGACCGTTACAAAGTGCCTCGCATAGCCTTTGTGAATAAAATGGATCGCACAGGAGCGGACTTTTATAAAGTTCATGGTCAAATGCGCGATCGCCTGCGTGCCAACGCCATTGCTATCCAACTGCCAATTGGTAGTGAAAATGATTTTAAGGGTATTGTTGACTTGGTACGGATGCGTGCATATATATACGCCAACGACCAAGGCACTGATATTCAAGAAACAGATATTCCAGCAGAATTGCAAGACAAAGCTGAAGAATACCGCACCCAACTGATAGAAGCGGTGGCAGAAACAGACGACGATCTGATGAGCAAGTACTTCGAGGGCGAAGAACTAACAGAAGACGAAATCCGTACTGCCCTGCGTAAAGGCACAATTGCGGGTACTATTGTGCCAGTACTTTGCGGTTCAGCATTCAAAAACAAAGGCGTGCAGTTGATGCTGGATGCAGTTGTAGATTACCTGCCAGCACCAATTGATGTACCACCAATTCAAGGTGCGCTGCCAAATGGCGACACTGTAGAGCGTCGGGCTGATGACAACGAACCCCTATCAGCTTTGGCATTTAAAATCATGGCTGACCCTTACGGTCGCCTGACCTTCGTTCGCGTTTACTCTGGTGTCCTGAAAAAAGGTAGTTACGTTCTCAACGCTACTAAGAACAAAAAAGAACGGATTTCCCGTTTGGTGGTATTAAAAGCAGATGAAAGACTAGATGTCGAAGAGCTGCGAGCAGGTGACTTAGGGGCTGCGTTGGGGTTAAAAGACACCTTGACAGGTGACACATTATGTGATGAAGGGTCACCAGTAATTCTGGAATCTCTATTCATTCCTGAGCCTGTAATCTCGGTGGCGGTTGAACCCAAAACCAAGAACGACATGGATAAACTATCCAAGGCTCTGCAATCTCTTTCAGAAGAAGATCCAACCTTCCGGGTCAGCGTCGATCCAGAAACCAACCAAACAGTAATTGCAGGGATGGGAGAACTCCACCTGGAAATCCTGGTAGACCGCATGTTGCGTGAATTTAAAGTGGAAGCAAATGTTGGTGCGCCACAAGTAGCTTACCGCGAAACAATTCGCAAACACGTCACCAGAGTCGAAGGTAAGTTTATCCGCCAAAGTGGTGGTAAAGGTCAATACGGTCACGTTGTGATCGATTTGGAGCCAGGAGAACCCGGTACGGGCTTTGAATTCGTATCCAAAATTGTCGGTGGTGTTGTACCTAAAGAGTACATTGGCCCCGCAGAACAAGGAATGAAAGAAAGCTGCGAATCTGGTATTTTAGCCGGATATCCGCTAATTGATGTCAAAGCAACACTAGTCGATGGGTCATACCACGATGTAGACTCTTCGGAAATGGCCTTCAAAATTGCTGGTTCAATGGCAATGAAAGAGGCAGTATTAAAAGCTTCACCCGTACTCTTAGAGCCTATGATGAAAGTTGAGGTAGAAGTTCCCGAAAACTTCCTTGGGGATGTTATGGGCGACCTCAATTCCCGTCGTGGGCAAATTGAGGGCATGGGATCTGAACAAAGCATTGCTAAAGTGACTGCTAAAGTCCCATTGGCAGAAATGTTTGGCTACGCCACCGATATCCGGTCGAAGACCCAAGGTCGCGGCATCTTCTCAATGGAGTTTAGCCACTACGAAGAAGTGCCTCGCAACGTGGCTGAGGCAATCATTGCAAAAAGCAAAGGGAACGCTTAATTAAAAAAGGAAACGAGCATTCATGGCACGCGCAAAGTTTGAAAGAACTAAAACCCACGTTAACATCGGTACCATTGGCCACGTTGACCACGGTAAAACAACATTAACAGCAGCTATCACCATGACCTTGGCAGCTTTGGGTCAAGCCCAAGCAAAAAAATATGATGAAATCGATGCTGCTCCTGAAGAAAAGGCACGGGGTATTACCATCAACACAGCTCACGTTGAGTATGAAACTGAAAAACGCCACTATGCTCACGTAGACTGTCCAGGACACGCTGACTATGTGAAGAATATGATCACAGGTGCAGCCCAAATGGATGGAGCTATCCTTGTAGTTGCTGCTACCGATGGGCCTATGCCCCAAACTCGTGAACACATTCTGTTAGCACGTCAGGTGGGTGTTCCTAAGCTAGTAGTCTTCTTAAATAAAGAAGACATGATGGAAGATGAAGAACTGCTAGAGTTGGTAGAACTAGAACTGAGAGAACTTTTAACAGAGTACGGTTTTGATGGTGATGATATTCCCATCATTAGAGGTTCAGGTCTACAAGCTCTCGAAGCAATGATCGCCAATCCTAAAACCAAACGTGGAGAAAATCCCTGGGTAGATAAAATCTATGCACTCATGGACGCTGTAGATACTTACATTCCTGACCCAGAACGCGATATTGATAAGCCCTTCCTGATGGCTGTAGAAGACGTATTCAGCATCACAGGTCGTGGTACTGTGGCTACTGGACGTATCGAACGCGGCAAAGTTAAGATTAACGAAACCGTCGAGCTAGTTGGTATTAGAGATACTCGTAGCACTACCGTCACCGGAATCGAGATGTTTAAGAAGAGTCTCGATGAAGGTATGGCTGGTGATAACGCCGGTGTACTTTTGCGTGGTCTGAAAAAAGAAGATATTGAGCGTGGTATGGTGCTGGCAAAACCTGGTTCCATTACCCCTCACACCGAATTTGAAGGTGAAGTATACGTGCTTACTGAAAAAGAAGGTGGTCGTAAGACTCCATTTTTCACAGGCTATCGTCCTCAGTTCTACGTGCGGACAACTGATGTAACTGGTACTATCCAATCGTTTACATCGGATGCAGGCGAAGCAGTGGAAATGGTAATGCCAGGCGATCGCATTAAGGTGACTATACAACTGATCAACCCGATCGCCATCGAGCAAGGGATGCGCTTCGCTATTCGCGAAGGCGGTCGCACCATCGGTGCTGGTGTCGTCTCTAAAATTCTCAAGTAGCACCTTTTTGATTCCATAACAAAGGAGCAGGGATAATCAGATAAATCTCTGCTCCTTTCTCTTCCCTCTATAAAGTGATTGGGGATTGGGTATTAGGTATTAGACAGAAAAACGCTCTTTAATGAAGTAAATTCCTTCCCAGTCCCCAGCCCCTAGTCTCCAGTCCCTAGTCCCCAGTCCCCTTAAAACTCAGAACCTGGACAATTTAAGATGGCAACTCTACAGCAGCAGAAGATTAGAATTCGTTTACAAGCTTTTGACCGTCGGTTATTAGATACATCTTGCGAGAAGATTGTAGATACAGCTAACCGCACTAACGCCACAGCTATAGGCCCGATTCCTCTACCAACAAAACGTAAAATCTACTGTGTGCTGCGATCGCCTCACGTAGATAAAGATTCGCGCGAACACTTTGAAACCCGCACCCATCGCCGGATTATTGATATTTACCAGCCTTCGTCTAAAACTATTGATGCCCTGATGAAACTAGACTTGCCATCGGGTGTGGACATTGAAGTCAAATTGTAATTTGTCAGTAGTCAGTCGTCAGTGGTCATTAACAACTGACTACTGACCCTTACGGGTGACGCTCGCAAGCTCGCTAACGCTCTTGCTAACGGCAGTTACTCATGGGGGAGACCCCCAAGACCCTTCGGGTGACGCTCCTGCGTCGCTAACGCTACGCTAACGCCAGTTGCTCCACTTGGGCAAAGCCCAAGACCGCACTGGACTCACCGTACTGCCTCACAACTAACAACTAACAACTGACTATTTGTACCAATATTTACCTAGCCCTGAAATAAATTTCTTCAGGGCTTTTTATTGGCTGGGAAACAAAATGATAGAATGTAAACAAAGTACGGGAAAAGCAGAGAAGAATAAATTTTTAAAGATTAAAATTATACCAAGGTAAAAATGACATTTTCTTCTAAAATTGCAGTCCGTGAACTACCTCTGTTCCCGTTACCTGAAGTAGTTCTGTTTCCCACTAGACCATTACCTTTGCACATCTTTGAATTTCGCTACCGAATCATGATGAACACGATTCTGGAGAGCGATCGCCGATTTGGAGTGTTAATGGTTGATCCAGTCAAAGGCACAATTGCGAATGTTGGTTGCTGTGCAGAAATAATTCATTACCAACGGCTGCCAGATGACCGGATGAAGATGTTGACATTGGGACAGCAGAGGTTTCGTGTTTTAGAGTATGTTCGTGAAAAGCCCTACCGTGTGGGCTTAGTAGAGTGGATTGAAGATCACCCACCTGCTAAAGATTTGCGCCCTTTGGCAAATGATGTAGAACAACTTTTGCGAGATGTTGTGCGTCTGTCTGCTAAATTAACAGAACAAAATATAGAACTGCCGGAAGAATTGCCTGATTTGCCAACAGAGCTATCTTATTGGGTAGCAAGCAACCTCTATGGTGTAGCAGCAGAGCAGCAGTCATTGTTAGAAATGCAAGATACTGCCGCTCGCTTAGAACGAGAAGCAGAAATTTTGACTTCTACTCGTAATCACTTGGCAGCTCGCTCTGTTCTCAAAGATACTTTTAATCAAAACTCATGAGTTAATAGTCAATAGTCCAAAAATTTGTGACTATTGACTATGCACTTATAATTCCAGAGGGCTGATTGGCAAAACATTGTAGCTGCCAAAAATTTTAATGACTTCTGTGTAGGTAGTTAATTGTTCTAAAGCAGATTGCATTTGTGCTGAGGTGGTGTCTGCTTCTAGGTCAATGAAAAATAAGTATTCTCCAAGTGATCGCTTTGTTGGGCGTGATTCAATACGGCTAAGATTAATATTTAATTGAGCAAATACTTGCAGGGGTTTAACCAGCGCTCCCGGCATGTTACTAGGTACAGTAAAAGCAAGGGAAGTATGACTAGCATCTGCTGAAGATATATGGTAGTCTGCTTCTGTTTGACTTTGACTAACTACCCAAAAGCGAGTACAGTTTTCTGGATAATCGTTAATCCCACTGGCTAAAATAGGCAGGTTGTAGAGTTGAGCGCCTCTGCTAGATGTGATCACTGCTGCGGTGTTATCACTTTCTAAATACTGTAGCGGCTCGGTTGTGGAATTAGTAGGAATCAACTTCACAGTAGGGAGAAACCTTTCTAACCAACCTTGACATTGTGCCAAAGCTTGCGGGTGAGAATAAACAGTTTTAATGCTGTCTAAACCACTAGCACAAGAAATTAAAGTATGGACAATGGGCATGACCAAAGCCAACTGAATTCGCAAATTGTCCAACTGCCAAAGTGTATCCATTGTCATGGTTACACTCCCTTCTATAGAATTTTCCACTGGTACAACAGCGAGTTGGGTGTATCCTACAGCAACAGCTTGGAGTGACTGGGCAATGCTAGGATAGGGGCATAAGGTAGCTGCAATTCCTGTCTTCTTGATTAGTGAATTAACATAGAAAATAGCTGCTTGTTCAGTGTAAGTGCCCCGAGGCCCTAAATGGGCAATGGATAAGGTCATAAGTTAAGCCTGAGTTATCTGTTAGCTCTATAGACTATATCTTAGGAAAATCAAGCCTTTATTCATTAGTAAGATTGGTTTAATAGTCATTATTGTTTTGAGTGACACAATGATACAGTTTATAGCTGTATTCGCCAGCAGATTTTCCATATTGGTTGTCACGGAAACATTGCTGAGATTCCAAATCTACTGGAGTGCGAAATTCTATCAACCATAAATCTAAAGGTCGTGGAATTTTAGTAAGGTGTTCGCGAAACACTTGCATGGCTTGGGTATATTCTTTAGTCTCTGGGTCTTGATGAGCTAAGAAAAACTGAAAGTTTTGGGCAGGTAAGTGTTGGAATTCCCAAGCTAACCCCATCATTCTACCAGTTTGTCCATGATGAATGTGGTTAGTAGCAATTAGTACTTTATCTGGAGATACTTTTTGGATCAAAGAAGCGAGGATGTCAGGACGTTGGTTTTGCAGATAGCCCAAATTCCAAACTACTGTCACCCCTCCCAGCATTGCCATCAGCCAAATGATGCTGACCGCAACTTTGCCATTCACAAACGGCCAAAATTTCTGTTTATACTGGTTTAAATTCTTTATTCGATACCAACAGCCTGCTAATGCAGCACCCAAAAGTAAAATTATGACTGGTGCATAGATAAATTGGAAACGAGCAGCTAAGGTTAAATCCTTGCCTAGACCGTAGGTAAAACACAGGCATAAAGCGATCGCACCGATGACATACCCACTCAAGATTTGCATGGCTAGATACGTATCAGGCTGTTGCTGCTGTATTTTTAGCCCATAAGTGAGATAAGGTAAGCTCCACAGCAAAAACAGCAAAGTTACTAAACCAGAAACAATCACAATCACCATAGGTAAATTTGTGATTGCTGAAGGTAGCAACAATAGCATACTCATAGCCCAAAGTAGTAATCGTCCTATTGGTTCTAACCATCTAAGATGAGGATTGCTACTCGCAACCCAGTTTGTCAGTTCATTGTCAGGAATACTTTTCAGGACGGGTATCCAAACAAGACATCCAATCAATGTTCCCAAAGTAACTAACACAATACGCCACCAATAGCTGTGTAAGTCAGCACCTCTACTCTGCTTAATTTTTCTCCAAATTTGCCACAGCAGCACAAAGCCTTCACCACACAGAGTCAAAGTGAAAAAATAATGGGTGGCTACCCCTAAACTGTTGATTACTACCCAAGCTAATACTACCCAAATAGGCAAAGGTTTTTGACGATGGATAGTCTGAATTGCTGTGATAAAGCAACATAGAGAAGCAATCACTAGCAAAATTACCAAAGTGTAATGACGCGCTTCTCTAGCTAGGAAAACAGCGTAGGGAGAAACTGCCATTATTGCTGCTGCCATCTGACCAACCAACTTAGAACCAAAGGCTAAATAGCCAAAGCCAAACATAGCAGGAATTGATGCAACCCCCAATAAAGCACTCAGCGATCGCGCTGCCCAGATTGAAGCTAGTTCTCCTGTAGGTGAAAATAATTTCATCCAGAAATGGGCTAGGGCAAAATAGACCGGAGGATGAGTACTTTCATCAAGCAGATGTTGGATAACAGCGCTGATTCCAGCAGTAGCAGTAGGTTGCAGTGGCTGCATGAGAACATCTGAACTAATGAACTGATTCAGCGGTACTGTGCGAAAACTATTGCCCAAGCTAAAAACGATCGTTGCACACTCATCAGTCCAAGGAGGTAGAGATTCTAGACGCAGAAAGCGTAGACCAGTGCCAATTGCTAACCATAGCAGCATTAGCAATAAATGATGATGATTCTTCATTAACGCGATGTCATACCAGTTGCAATCAAAAATAGTAATTGAAGTCTGGGAAGATCAGCGGGAGTAATTAAGTAATTGTTCAGAAGCTTACCACTGGATTGGTTTTTGCGAGAAGGCATTTCCCAAGGATTCCAAAAGAATAATTGGCCAAATCTACCTGTGGGGATTGAAATGGCTTTTGTGACAGACGATATAGTAACAGCTTTTGCGCTTGCCATAGAAACTGGGGCTGTGGTTATTGTAAATCTGAAAGCTAAGTATTAAGGCAAGGGCAAATAGTGCCTTATGTACCCGATTTACACAGCATTCCCCTTGAAATTCTAAGTAATTCAGTGGAAAAAAATCTAACTCTGTAAAGAAAAATCAAGCAGGTTAAATACTTTATTCATTTTCTGTTTTCCTTATCTGTCTTGGGGAATCACTTGACAAGTGACACTAAACATGGGTAATTTGAACTAAATAATTACCTACCACTTAAGCTATAATTTATCTTTCTGAAGTTGTAAAATAAAATTTATAAAACTATCTCAATGATGAATGGTAACTATAAAAAAATATAGTTTTTAAAATAAATCAGTCGAGATAAATAGTGTTTTTAGTGAATTAAAATTAATAAACATAATAAATTAATTAATAATAGAAGTATTAAACAATTATTTCCAGGAACTCATGGCTACCAAGTTTACTGCCTCTCAATCGGTAGAAATTGCTGTACCACAGCAGCCTATTCCCATTCAGCACTACTTGCGTCAGCCTCAACGTTTGGTTAATGCTTTGGTTGACAGCAGCCGTATTCAGCAGCTTTCTGAGGAAGTATTTCGCTTAAAAATGCGTCCTCTGGCTTTTATGTCCGTAAGTATTCAACCGACTGTAGACATGAGAGTCTGGGCAGAATCAAATGGAATAATTTATTTGCGATCGCTCTCGTGTGAAATCGTTGGTTTAGAGTACATTAACCAGCGCTTTACTCTCAATTTACAGGGGCATTTGTCTCCCTACCAGCGAAGTACTGGTACGCGCCTCCAAGGAAAAGCGGATCTAGAAGTACAAGTGGATCTACCACCGCCATTTTCTCTGACTCCCAAACCAATTTTAGAAGCTACTGGTAATGGTTTACTCAAGAGTGTGCTGGTGACAGTTAAGCAAAGATTGCTTCATCAATTGTTGGCAGACTATCGCAATTGGGTCATTTTGCAAACAAAACAAAAAGCGCTAGGTGATAACAGTGCTGATCTACCAATCTTCAATATAGAGTAATGTTGTATTTGCTACATTGTAGGAGGCAGGAGTTAGGAATAAGGAGTGAGGAGTTAGGAGTAAAGAATTATTCCCCTCATCTCCCCATTTCCTTATCTCCTCATTGTTCTCCCTCACTTAGAATACAGGACTAAATTTGGCAGGGACTAAAGGACTTGCGATGTAGGGGTGAGGGGCCATATTCTCGCAATGCCAACAAATGCTTTTGGCTGCCGTAACCTTTGTTACGTGCTAGGTCATACATCGGATACTTGGATGCTAGACGTAACACCAACTCGTCACGCCAAACTTTAGCCATAATACTAGCTGCGGCAATAGAAAGCGATCGCTCGTCCCCTTTCACTATTGTTTGTTGCGGCACGAGCAAATCTTTGACTAACTGATTACCATCAACCAAACAAATTTCTGGCTGTACCTTCAGCTTCTGTACAGCCCGCTTCATAGCTAACAGTGTAGCCTGCAAAATATTTATTCGGTCAATTTCGGCAGTAGAAGCAAAACCTATTTTCCAGTCAATTGCCAGCACCGAAATTCGCTGTGCTAGCTGAGTTCTACGAACACTAGACAGCTTTTTACTGTCTTTTATATCAGCTGCCATCAGTTCGCTCAAAGCACTAGCTGGTAGGATCACAGCTGCTGCAACTACAGGGCCAAATAAGGCACCTCGCCCGACTTCATCCACGCCAGCTACCAACCCTGGAATAGCTGACATGGGCGACAATTCCAACCAACTCGATTCACTCTTCAGTGCTGACATAATTAAAAATTAAAAATTGAGAATTAAAAATTTTTAATTTTGCATTTTTAATTTTTAATTTACTCTTGGAAGGACGTATCCTCTACCGCAGAGGAACGACGGCGGCGGCGACGGCTAGCAGTAGTGGTGCTATTTGCTTCAGTTTCCTCTGAAATTGGTGGTATTTCTGTTTGCTCAGATGTATTTTCGGGCAAGGATGGCTCTTTGATTACAGCTTGTACTGTATTTGTCTTGACTTCAGTATTGTCTATTTCAGAAACAGCTGAGTCTGTTGTTGATTCCGTGGGTACAGTTGGCTGTTGTCCAGGCTGAACAATGTTAATAATTACAGACTTAGGATTTTTGACTTCGCGATCTAACTTGACTAGAGGCGAAACTCCCATCAAGGCAAAAACATCCTGTTCTTCTAGGCTCATTTCTACAGTTCTAATTTCCGGTGGTTCTACCACTGGTTTAACTGGTTCTACCTTGGTAACTACTTTGTTACGTTCTGCCCGTTCAGTCCAACCTGATTTGCCCAAGGTGGGTGAGGGAATATCTGGCGTTGTACCTAGTTCTGCTTCGCCATCTAAGTCTAAGTCTGGCTCATTGTCAAAACCCAGTGGATTAGTACTAATCCGGGGTTCATCTTTCCCATTTCCCCCATTGATGCCAATGCGTCTACGACGGGTGCGTGTAGTACGTTTGTTCTGATCGCCAAGTTCTTGATAGCTGGGATGATTAATTAAATTCAAGCCGCTCAAGTCGGAATCGGCATCAAATCCTTCACTAAAGGTATCGTAGGTTTCTCTTGGTTCCGTAATTCGCGCAGTTGGTAGACGTGGTTCTCTGTGAGGCAGAGATACAAAACGTTCTGGGATTTCTGCTGTGGTTGGTAATCGGCTTTCAGTTTCTCCAGGCAGACGTACAGTATGTCCTAAACCACCACATGTGGGGCAAGTTTCACCAAACAGTTCGTAAATATTTTGACCTTGGCGCTTGCGGGTCAGTTCTACCAAACCGAGTTCGGTTAGTTGGGCAATCTGAGGACGAGCTTTGTCTGCTTTGAGTGCTTTATTGAAGTGTTCTAGAACCTGTAATTGGTCGCGTCGCGATTCCATATCAATGAAGTCAACGACGATTACCCCGGCAATATTCCGCAGCCGTAACTGACGGGCAATTTCTGTTGCTGCTTCACAGTTTGTCCATAGAACTGTTTCTCTAGCTGTTGCCGATCGCGTAAAGGAACCAGAGTTGACATCGATTACTGTTAATGCTTCAGTCGGCTCAATGATGATGTAACCGCCAGAAGGTAAGTCTACTCTGGGTTTGAGAGCTTCTCTAATAGCGGCATTAATGCGGAAATATTCTAAAATCGGAGAGCGATCGCGGTGATGGTCAATTAACAATCCTTGTGGTGTCTGACCACCACTCCAGTTCTGCAAATACTGTTTGACCCGCTTCAACCCAGTACTGGAATCCACAACGATGCGATTCACATCCGCACCGTACATATCTCGCAATACGCGCTGGATAAAGTCATCGTCTCGATTTAACAAAGCTGGGGCACGGGTAGAATGGGCTTCTTGCTGAATTGCCTCCCATTGCTTTTGCAGCACCTCCAGATCTTCCATAATTGCTTCTTCTGGTTTGCCTTCAGCTTCGGTACGCACTAGCAAACCCATACCTGCCGGTTTGATCAAGATTGCCAGGGCCCGCAAGCGGTTGCGTTCACTTTCACTCTTAATCCGCCGCGACAAGTTTACACCCCTACCATAGGGCATCAATACAACATACCGCCCAGGTAAAGTAATGTTACCAGTGAGCCTCGGCCCTTTTGTCCCTGTTGGCTCCTTCATTACTTGCACCAACACTTTTTGCTGTGGTGCCAATAATTCTGTGATGGCTGCTGCTGTTCGCTTCAGCTTTAACGGCCCCAAATCAGTTACATGAATAAAACCGTTGCGTTCTGGATCGCCAATATTGACAAAAGCCGCATCTATCCCAGGTAATACATTTTCTACTACGCCTAAATATATATCACCTATTTGGTGATGTCCTGTGGCTACAACGAGTTCTTGTATTTGATCTTCAGAAAAGACAGCAGCAATTTGATGCTGCTCAGCGATGATAATTTGTTTTGGCATTCAACTTCCTCAAAAACTGGCAGCACCATAGGCTTGGAGGTTTGTTATGCCTCTCGCCCCTGTTAGCCCTCAAAGGCGCTGCTGATAATAAAAATTGTGAATCTAAGCTCAAAATTAAAGAGCTATTGGCTAAGGAATTGCGTTTACACGCCTGATTATTCCAGAACGGCTGCATATTGTTTAAGTAAATAAATCAACCGTCCGTGGTTGATTCTTGATGTGATACCTTCACCACCTAGGGATTAGGCATTCAGCAGGTGTTTTAAAAGCATAGAGTGAGAGTTGCCGACGGAGCCTGTTATTAGTTACTAGTTCACAAGCTAGCTATAAACAGAGAGCATTCTTTAATCTGCCTGTTGTTTGTCTGGGATAAAATCCTAGAAGTTGCACTCTAATATCTTTGCTTTCGCACCCTGAATATCAGGGTAGTGAACCAGTTCATTCAATGCAGCGCCAGAAAATTTCTCTTCACCCTATTCTAACGCAACCTTGCCAAAAATCAATTCCCATGATGTGTGTCACGTCAGGGCAAGTACTAGCGAGTTATCCTTGGGGGATTATACTCCTAAAATTAGCTGATTGCGATGAATGTGAAGAAGTTGAAATTCTTCACCAGAGACTACTTCTAGCATCCACAGGATTTGTTCCGAACGCAACAGCACACCGTCGGGGCGACAACTGCCCACATAACGCAGTATAACTGTTGATTCTAAATCGCTAGTGTTGGTTTGTACTAATTCTAGTTCAAACAAGCGTGAGCGCAGATTTACTTGCTGGCTCTTGCCTGACTTAGTTGTTTGTTCGTACCATAGCTCATTTTTTGCTTTGATTGTATCAATCCATTGTTGCCATTGTGCAAGTGTTGCCTCACCAACTGCTGCTACAGTAATCAAATACTCTGCGGCCTCTATGGCTTGGCTGGCAGCACTAGCTTTTAAATCTACCTCTACCACATCATATATGGGTATATCTTTTGGTAGTTCTCTAGCCAGTTTTTCTTTGAAAGTAGCAACTGGCACTAGCTGAGTTAATTCAAAATCCACAATTTCACCACTGCTGGTAGCTCCCAAAGCTAAGGCATTGGCTACAGATATCCGGGGAGACGGATGAAATCCACCCGTAAAAGCTACTGGTAAACCTGCTCGCCGGATCACTCGGTCAAATAGACGCATTAAATCTAAGTGACTCATCAAAGCCATATCGCCCTGTTTACCAAACCACACACGCAAACGTTGTACCTTGGTTGTGTTGGGGACAAACTCGCCAGCAAATTGTGGAATTGCAGGTGGCTCAATCACGATGTTATGACCAAAATCTGTGCCACAAACACCACAGTGAGAACAACCTTCAAAAGAGCAGTCCGGGACAGTTGCAGCTTCGAGAGCGCGTTGTAAGTCCTCTAAGAGCCACTTTTTATCAATCCCCGTGTCGATGTGTTCCCAAGGTAGGGGAGTGTCAAAGGAGTTAAGAGTTAGGAGTGAGGAGTTAGAAGTTAAAAGTTGAGTATTTTCTTCTCCTTTGCGCCTCTGCGACTCTGCGTGAAATAGATTCCACTCACCATTTTCCACTTGGCGATATTTCCAATCTAAACCGGCTTGGGCGATCGCAGACCCCCAAGCACTAAAAGCTTTATCTAAACTGTCATACCAGGAATCCATACCAGCGCCCAATTCCCATGCACGACGCAGTACTTTCCCTAAACTGCGATCGCCTCGTCCGATAAAGTCCTCCATGGCCGAAATTCGTACATCGGTAAAATTTACCTTTACTCCTCTAATCCTGCGAAATTCTTGCCGCAGCAAGTTTTGCTTGCGTTGAAATTCCGCAGTGGAAACTGAGTGCCACTGAAATGGTGTATGAGGCTTGGGCGTAAAGTTAGAAATTGTCAAGTTGAAGTTTAAGGGCTTTCGTCCTCTAGCTCGACATTCTCTTTGCAACCAGCTTACTGTTTCGGCAATGCCCACGACATCGGCATCTGTCTCACCCGGTAAGCCGATCATGAAATATAACTTAATTTTGTCCCAGCCTTGCTCCCAAGCAGTTTTCACACCCTGCAATAATTCTTCATTCGTCAAACCTTTGTTGACGATATCTCGCATTCGCTGGGTTCCCGCTTCTGGCGCAAAGGTGAGTCCACCTTGTCGCGTACCGCCAAGAATGTTGGCGATATTTTCGTCGAATCTGTCTACTCGTTGGCTAGGAAGAGATAGAGAAATATTCTCATTTTTTAACCGATTTTTGATTTCCATCCCTACTGCTGGGAGGGACAAATAATCAGAACAGCTCAGAGATAGTAGCGAAAACTCATTGTAACCAGTTGCCCGCATTCCCTGTTCAATGGCTTCTACTACTTTCTCTGGTTCCACATCTCTAGCTGGTCGGGTGAGCATTCCTGGTTGACAGAAGCGACAGCCACGAGTGCAACCACGTCGAATCTCAATTGTCAAGCGATCGTGTACAGTTTGTACGTAGGGAACTAATCCGATGGAATAAGCTGGTATTGGGGTTGCGACTCGTCGCAAAATGCGTTTTGGCACATCTGGGCGATTGGGATGTACTGATCCATCTGCCGCAATATCATAGAACTGAGGAACATATACACCCGGTATTTGTGCCAAGTCTAATAAAGTCTGTTCGCGACTCAAGAGAGCTTGTTTGGCTTCTTCCAACACTAAACCGATTTCTGGTAGGAGTTCTTCACCATCTCCAAGGGCGAAAAAGTCGAAAAAGTCAGCGTATGGTTCTGGGTTTGAAGTTGCCGTCTGTCCCCCGGCAAAAATTAAGGGATAAGGAGAATTAGGAGTAGCAAATTCACCTCTGCCCCCCTGCTCCCCTGCTCCCCTACTTTGCTGTCTTTCTCGCCAGGTTAAAGGAATTCCGGCTAAATCCAACATTTCTAGAATGTTAGTTGCACCCAGTTCGTAACTGAGACTAAAACCTAAAATGTCGAATTCTAAGAGCGATCGCTTGGACTCTACAGCAAACAAAGGTGTATCGGTTGCTCTGAGTTTTGCTGCTAGGTCTTGTCCTGGTAGGTAGGCGCGATCACATAACTGCCGTGGTTGAGCATTCAGGATGTTATACAGGATGATATGCCCTAAATTGGATGCTCCGACTTCATATACTTCTGGGTAGGTTAATACCCAGCGTATCGCTGCCGTATCCCACGGCTTATGTACTGATAAGCGTTCGTTACCAAGGTAACGCGCTGGCTTTAAAATATCCGATGTTATTAATTTTTCAACTGCAACAGCCACTGTGCTATCTTTTAGCTTTTTTAATTACAGCCAATCACCTCCAACTTAGCATTGATTAGGTCTTTCAATCAGATTTATTCTGACAAGTTACAACTGTTTTACACCAAATTGGTGTCAAGCCACATTTTATGTTATAATAGTGTGTTGAAATTCACGCTAATGCTAAATTTACTTCCTCTTCGAGGATTTCAAAAACCCCATCTAGTTGCGTTAGTTCAAAAATAATTTTGATTGATGGGGAGACAGAGCAAAGCCTGAAACTCCTTCCTAAGCTCTGAGCTAGCTTGAGTGCAGACACCAATGCCATTAGACCTGAGCTATCTAAGGATTCTACTGCTGCTAAGTCTACTAACAAGATGGAAATATCATCTTGGGTCAACGCCCTTGTGAAGTCTCGTTCCAATTCCAGGGCATTAGTGGCATTGATAAAGCCCTGAGGACGAATAACGGTTATTTTTGGACACTTTAGTAAAGCTTCCATTATTGACATTAGAGTTATTTAAAGTTTAAGTCTAGGTTTATTTGAACATAAACTGTTTTTCCTAACATCGACCATATGTCTTAGAACTCTTTGCTGAATCTTTATTGCTTTACTACTTCTGTTTAAAGATTGTCATAAAGACAAGGGCAAATGTGTTTTTCTATACTTTTTTTTTAGCTGAGTTCAAAAACAATCAGCATAGACAGCAATCATCGCAGATCAATTCACCGTATCTATGCTGAGAAAGTTTAAATGGTCTGTAACTGAAGCCAATTGAGCCAAGATGTATAGCTGGGTTAAACGCCTTAACTTTCACATTTATTGATGGTATATTGCAGAGTTAATGGCAAGGTAACTATCTAGTTACTTTGTGATCTATATCACCATTTTTGATGTATATAGATCACATTTTATACCTAGATTTCTCTTGGAAAATTTAGTAGTATATACTGTTGGATTATTACTGATGAGAACTAAGTACGTTATCCGTCAATTGGTAGAGAAAGCTCTTTACATTCAAAAACTAACTCCTGAGATAGAAAATGAAATCAACTCAGAACTAACTGAGAATGGTTATATATCTGATGTTGATTATGAAGCTCTGGAATTATTAATGGCAGAGATGGATGCTGGTAGAATTAAGTTGGTTCCTAGCTGGGGATATTAAGTAGATGCGCGTAAATAAACTTAACTAGTGAGGGTCGTCAGTTGTCAGTTGTCAGTGGTCATTAATAAGGGTTTTAGGTGTATTTACTTTTCGTAAAATAGTTTGGTTTATTCTTGCCTACCTGACTTGAAAGTGCTGTAGACGCTTCTGCGGGAAGCCGCAGGTGGAGCCACTGCATTGCGGGGTTCCCACGGCAGTTGCTCATGGGTGAGACCCCCAAGACCGCACTGCCTCCCCGTTGTTTGCTCGAAGAGCGTTCCCACCAGGAAGCATAGCATGTGGCGTTGCTGAGTAAAAGTCAATGAGTTAGAAAAGTAAACTTTCATTGCTTCTGATGTACACAGTTTATAATGCCTACTTAGTTCTGATTATTGACATTGCTGCTTTTTCGGTATTTCAAGTTGATTTTGACAAGAAGTAGAATCAAAGCTTCACAATAATTAACATTAGTTGTAGTCACAGCAGTACCGATCAAAAGCACTTCGGCGATCGCTGGTATTTTTCTGTGATGTTGACTATATTTAACTGCCTGGTGTGGCGTAAACTGTGCTAATGAGCATCTACATTTGCATTAGTAGTAAGTCGCCATGCAGCCCGCTAAACGCTTAGAAAAAATTCCTCCCTATTTGTTTGCTGAAATTAATCGTAAACGAGAAGAACTTGTAGCCAAGGGAGTTGACATCATTAATATGGCAGTAGGTGACCCAGATAAACCTACTCCTGCTCATATCCTCCAGGTAATGCATGAGGCGATTGATGACGCTTCCACCCATAATTATCCACCTTATCAGGGTATGCAAGAATTCCGGGAGGCAGCTGCATTGTGGATGGAACGTCGGTTTGGGGTGACTGGGTTAGATCCAAATACTGAGATTATTTCTTCTATTGGTTCCAAGGAAGCAATACACAATACCTTTTTAGCCTTTGTGGAAGCAGGAGATTATACGCTGATACCAGATCCTGGTTATCCCGTATATCGAACTTCCACAATTTTCGCTGGAGGTGAGGCTTTTACTATGCCTTTGAAGCCAGAAAATAAATTTTTGCCTAATTTGAGTGTTATTCCTGAGGAAATTGCTTACAAGGCAAAACTCTTGTGGATTAACTATCCTAATAATCCGACTGGGGCTTTGGCAACGCTAGAATTTTTTGAGGAATTGGTAGCTTTTTGCAAGCAGTACGACATTTTGTTATGTCACGACCATGCTTACTCAGAAATGGCATACGATGGCTACAAACCTCCAAGTGTGCTGCAAATTCCAGGAGCGAAAGATGTAGCTATTGAGTTTCACAGTTTGTCTAAGTCGTACAATATGACAGGCTGGCGGATTGGTTTTGTAGCTGGTAATGCCATCGGTATTGCAGGCTTACGACAAGTAAAGACAAATGTTGATTCTGGAGTCTTTAAGGCAATTCAAAAAGCTGCGATCGCAGGTTACTCTACCAGTGAAACGGAACTTCAAGGCTTGATGTCAGTTTATCAAAATCGCCGCGACATCATCGTTAAAGGACTACAATCTCTAGGTTGGCCAATTGAACCCCCGAAAGCGACCCTTTACGTTTGGGTACCTGTTCCCCCTGGATATTCCTCAGCCGAATTTGTCAGCTTACTACTTGACAAATGCGGCATTTTGGTCGCTCCTGGTAACGGTTATGGTCAAGCAGGAGAAGGTTTTTTCAGGATAGCCCTAACCATAGCTGATGAGCGAATGCATGAAGCAATTCAACGCATGAAGGATGCTGGTATTCGCTACGCCTCATAAAGGGACTGGGTACTGGGTAGCGGGGACTGGGTATCAGGAAGAAAAAGTAATACGATTTTGGATTTTAGATTTTGGATTTTAGATTCTTACCCCACTCCCGGCTCCCGACTCCCTCTTGATATGCTTGCCATAGTTGGTGGATAAACTGATTGAACTGCTGCTTAGCGGCTAAATCAGGCTCACCTTTTGGTTCTTTTAACAAAACTTGAGTCAATAGGGTAATAACTTCTGTGTCTAAAGCTGGTCGAAATAACTCGACAGGCCAAAGCAGGTCAGATGCATCTCGCAAGTCAGTAGTTAGCGGTTGTTCCTCGGTGTGGGTGACTAGCAGTAATGGACGCACCCAGCACAACTGGCGGGAAACTACAACTTGAATGACTTCTGCATACAGATTTCTGTCGCCATGCTCTAAACAGACAATTTGTCCTGGTTGAAAGTTGAGGCTGATCTCCATAATTAGGCTATTAGTGCAGTGGCATGGATAGTATTGCAGCTTCCTTAATTTTACGAGAATGAGATTGTGTTGACTGATAACTGATGACTGATGACAGTCAACGACCTTTACAGGTGATTATACAATTTATATGTGCTTTAGCTTAACTTACTACATGTCACTATGAAGAAGGGGAAGGGAAGAAGGGGAAGGGGAACGGAAACCCACAATTAAGATAGGGGTTTCAAGTATGGATGCTGATTTTTATCGCACTACCTGTCTAAAAAATCTGATTTTAATATTCTGGGCAATTCAGATAGGGGCTTTATATCATGTGGGTAAAAGTTTTAACTTTAATTTCCTTCCCCTTCCCCTTTTTCTTTTCCCCTTTTTGGTAAAAAAGAATCGAAAGTCGAGGAAGATAGTTAATGTAGGGACAGATGCCTGCACTAACTAGCCTATTGCTGCATGACTTTGCTATCACTTTGACATTGTTGCCATCGCCTTTTGAGAAGATATGCAGAGGGAGGAAATGATAACTTGATTGTCAAGTTTTGTCCTTGTAATTCTTTGCAAGCTGGTTGCTGATAACTGTCGTTAACATCATTCAAGCTACAGCGGTTTTGTGTATACTTACGCCACAAATCTTCAATATCTTTGAGAGTTTGACAAGGGAGATTTTTTTCTTCTCCTTCTGTGAGATAACCATCATTATTCATGTCAGCGTTAGCGCCTTGTTTACCCATGAGAATTGCATAAGATATTTTCAAAGCGCCTGTATATTGATTTTCTAATTTGGACAAATCAGTTATCACTAAATCACCAAAATTACCTTGCTTGAGTTCTGCCTCAAGTTGGGGAATCTGGTATTGCTTAATTATTACTGCTATAGAATTTTCAGCTTTTTGTGATGCTTGTTGAATAGTGTATTGATGATTGTTAATATCAGTAAATATTTTTGGTTCTTGGGTGACTTTTTCTTGTAAATTATGAGTAATTAACAAAATTTGGCGGTAGTCATCAAGTGCTTGATTTACATCACCTGCATGTTGATGTGTGTCGGCATTTTTTAAAAGTGTAGGTAAACTCTTCAATGTGCTTTTGGCGATATCTGGTGTCATGATGTTAAATGAACCATAGCGAATTAGTTGAGCCAACTGATTCTGCTGTTGTTGCTGCCAAGCAACTATACCAGAAGAGACTATTAATAGTAGAGAAATAGTACTCACACTGCCGATTAGCAAACGACTTTTGAGTCGAGCTTGTTTACTAGCTTGGATATATTCCCGTTCTTGGGGTTTGATTTCATCTTTGTATTTGTGGTAAAATGCTTCTGCCTCTGTAAGTTGGGTCTTTTGTAGTAAAAAATCAGGATGCTTGTTTTTTGCTTGCCACTCTTTAACTTTTTTCTCTAAACGCTGTTGTTGGTGCAAGCGATCGCGATTTTCATCGAGCCACCAACGCAAGGTAGACCAGTGATGAATCAAAATTTCATGGGCTACTTCTACGGTGACTTCACTTTTTAAGAGTTGCAATTCCTCTGTAATTTCATCATTAGTGCGACTTTGCCCAATATTTGATTCATCTTCTGCCAACTTGACTACAATCAGTTTAGCTGCAATAAACTTTTGCAGAGTACTTTCAACTATGACTGGGGAATATTTTCCCTCAAATAAATTAGACTTACGTACCTGTCGCTTGGTATCTTCAGTTCCTTCACCCAGTCGTGTTAAAGAAAGAAAAATCCATTGAGCTACAATCTTTTCTTCTGGTGCTAAACTATCGTAAACTGCTTGAGATTTTCGTTCTAAAGCTGACTGAATACCACCAATTTGTTCTCGATAAGCTTTGACTGTTAACTCACCAGTATTTTGATCACGGTGTTCCCATAACTGTTCTAAAACAAATTGCAGTAACGGTAAATCTCCAGCAGATTGCTGTAAATCCTGCAACAGCAACTCAACCAAACCAGATTGTACTTTTAGTTCTACTTGCTGTGCTGGTTTTTCAATCACCTGACGATAATTTTCTTCTGTGAGTCGGGGTGGAACCAACACATGAGACTCTTGTAATTTTTTCGATAAGAGTGGTACTTCTAGACAAGAAGCTATAAAGTCAGCGCGTAGAGTAATGACTAACTTGAAACGATCTGCTGCATATTCTAAAGCTTCTAAAAGAATATCTAAAAAAAGTTGGCGATCGCTTGCGGCTGCTAGGGTAAAAAGTTCTTCAAATTGGTCAATTACTAAAACTACCATTGGTTCGGTTCGCGTGCGTAACCAGCGGACAAAACCCTCACCTCCTAAATGTAATAGTCCTTCTGTTTGTAATGGATTTTCCTCCCCATCCGCCATAATTTGCGCTAATTCTGCAATGGGATTTTCTCCAGTACGCAAACATTTAATCCACCATTGTTCACTGGTAGGGAGTTGTTTTCCTAAACGCAATTGCGCCATTAATCCAGCTTGTACTACTGAAGATTTACCGCTACCAGAAGCACCAACTATAGCTAAAAATGATTTTTGATTAACTTCATTAATTATCTTTTGAGTTAAAGCTTCTTGACCGTAGAAATATTGAGCATCTTTTTCGCTAAAAGCTTTTAAACCCATGTAGGGACAAATCCCTAAATCTAATCGTTGAGATTTCTGTTGTGAAGCAGCAGGTATAACTTCAATGACACCTTGCACACCTCCTAACCAATAATTCCGCCAAATTTTACTTTCTGCAAGTTCTCGCTGTACTCCTGTAATCCATCCAGCTACAGATAAACCTGTTTGTAAGTTAGCTTTTTGCAAAGTATTGAGCAAAGCTGTAGGAAATTCAGCAGAATTTTTAGCCTTAGCAGCACCAATAATTAAACACTGACTAAATTCTAATTCTTGTTGCAAATCTTCTAGCCAATCTTGTAGAGAAGGGATAGATTCTGTTTCTTTTACCAGACAATCTAATATCACAATTTGTTGGGCGATATTTGACTGGCGTAGATGTTGGCGTAACCAATCACGACTCAGTTTAATCTCATCATTAAGTACTAAAAAAGCTTCACCTGTTTCCGTTTCTTCAATTCGTCCCCGCAGATAAAGTAGAGATGTAACATCTTCTAAAAATACCTCAGACTGATTGTTCAGCAAGCAATTTTGAATAGCTTGGCGGATATCAGGTAAATCTCGCACTTGGGGATGCCAATATTTGAGATCGAAACCACCTGCACTACTTAAAATTTTACTAATGGCTAGAGGCAATTCTCTATTTGATAGCCCATCTACTATTAAAGCTTGTCGCAGCGATCGCGGTTGCACTTCTGAAGTTTTGTAACCCAGAATTAGTTCACCCACTGCTTCTACAATCAATTTGGGTGTTTGCGGTGGCTGTTCTTTTTTAAAACCGTCAGTTTCACCCCGACTGCGTTTTTGTAGATTAATTAAACGCAGACCTTGGTTAAGTTTATCAATATATTGTAAAGTCTGGTGATAAATATATTTATAAAGCGTTTTGATTTCAATTTCTCCCCTAGAGTCAGCTGCTTCACCTAACAATCCTCGAATCAAGAAGTAAGTAAACACACCATGACTCAATTCGGGAAATTCCCATGATTCTTGCTCTTTATCGCAGGAAAGTAAGGCATAAAATCCTTGATTATGTCCTGTTTGTTTTTTTTGTACAGCGACTTGTTGTAACTCTTCCACCAGCTGAGGAGTTGGAGAGTTCCTCAAGGTTAAACTACCACTATGGCAAGCATCCAGCACAACTAATTGTTGTGAAGCTTGACAATTACCCAACATTTGTAAAAGTTCCTGCATGACTAAACCTGTGTTGAGTAAATCGTCTGTCTGGGTGTCAGTTAGACACAATACCGCCTGCTGACTTTTAGAGTCAAGCATACCGTGTCCAGAAAAGTAGAATAAAATGGTATCTTCAGAGTTAGCAGATGTGACAATTTGCTGAAGATTGGCACGAATGTCTGAGAGATATGGTTTTTGTAATGTTTGAAAATTATGCTCAATAATTTCTGTGTCAACAAAATTTTGATTTGCTTGTTTGAAAGCTTTAGCTAATCCCTGACAATCTGCCAATGCATAAGATAATGGTCTGAAAGTTTTATCTTGATATTCGCCGACACCAATTAGCAGACACCAAAGTTTTTTAATAGCTGTTTGCTGACTTTTAACTTTTGAATTATTAGTTGAAATGACTTTAGGCATTGGATAAATTATTTATTGTGTTTACCTAATTACAGCAGATTTCATGTGATTTAGGTACAAAAGAGCGGGCAGGATACCCACCCTACAATATTTATAATATTTAAGATATGTACTTCATTTACTTGCAAAATACTGTATGTGATAGTCATGAATTACTAACCAAATAATAGTAGAGTTTAAAACCTCAATATCTCTCTGTCATAGTTTTCAGGAGTTGGTTCAACTTCCCATACTAAACCTTCTCCTGGTTCAAGTTCTAGCTCAAATTCTAGCTTTTCTGTAGGCTCAATAGCTGTGCGTTCGTTGTCTGGAAATGGTTGTAAATCTTCAGTCAAGAGTCTCAACTTAAAGCCAGAAGGAATTAAGCCATTTGAGGATAAACTATGCAATTCAATACGCCAAATTCCTGCTGTATTTTCTAGCGATCGCACCTGTAATTCATATGCTTGACCTGCAATAATCAATTGACGAGATAAAATGACTGATTCATTTTTTTGTTCTGCACTTCGGCTTACAAAACTAGTTTCTAACTCTAAATAGTTCCAGCCAAGTTGTTGTGCTAAATCTGAAATTCCGCTTTGTAGCCATTGCATAATTGACCACTGTTCTTGAAGCCCTAATCGTTTTTCATACAAGCGTTGTCTCCAACCTCCATGTTCTAACAATGCTCCCCATAAGCTAAAGGAAATTGCGCGTCTTGGAAATGCTAAAGCATGATTTTCTAATCTTTCGAGTAAATTATTTGCTTGCGTTAATGTTAAAATGGGTAAAGGCTCAATTTCTTTTTTTGTTGCTGCTTCTGGACAAAGTTCATGCGTTACCCAAAGAACGTTTATATCGTGTATGAGGTCTTTTTCGTCTAGAGAATAAGTGCGATCGCGTGCGTTATAGCTACCTTGGTTTTTGAGTTGTAAATGGGTTGTGTATCCCCAAATTCTTAGCCAGCCATCTTCAGTATTTATTTGTACCGCTAAATAATAATCAGCAGTCCAGCTAGGAATATCCACCCACTCTTGAGGAACGCGAATCTCATTAGTATCAATTGCTTGACTAGGCATCAATACGAGCCGAGTTTTATTAATAGTAATAGCTGTACCGTTGACTACTTCCCAAAAGCTAGGAAGGGCAGTTATATTTGGTGCTGGTTTGGCTGTGATTCCTAATGTTTCTTCTAGCCAAGGTAGAACACTTAAAAGGCAAAGTCGATTTAAATAAGCTTGCAAACGAGTACTTGATGTTGCTTGATTTTGGCTTTGTTGCCAAGCTGTATCTTGTGTGGTTTCGGATATTTCTAACCAGGGTTCGATGGGAATTGTGAGTATAGGTGAGTCAAGATTCATATGTTAAACCGAATTGATTGGAATATTTTGAGATGAGGTGCATTGTAATAGCTAACAATGCACTTGGAGAATTGATGCGATCGCACTTATGAATATTCACTAATTAAAGGGATGAAAAATTCACGCAGAAAAGCAGAGATAATGATGGAGTTTTTGTGGCTAACTTTATGGTTTTTACTGGATTTAGCCGAATTTCAATTGATGAATATTAACGTTCTAGTCGTAGCAAAGTGTTAATTAAATCGTTTTTAGTTACTATATGAACGCCTTTAGCTTGATTTCCTGGAATATCTATGTCTGATTGAGTAAAGCATAACAAGGGAGTGACCCACGATGCACCTTTTTTACGTGCTACTGCTGCCGCCTGACCTTTGACTTTGGCAATGATATCGCCTTCTTTAAAATCATAAATTTTATTGCCAAAGCGCTTCTTTAAACGACCATTTTCATATACTTTAGTCCCTTTATGAGACTTGACATCGATTACATACCAATGCCCACAAGGAGAACGCAAAACTACATCTGCATCACCCCATCTTTGAATTTTTAGATTATATTCTAATTGCCATTGTTTTCTCTCTAATAAAGAAAGTTCTTTGGCTACTTCATTCTCTGCTGCGGCACCATTATGAGCATCTGTTGCTCGCCGCATTAGTTTGTTTCCGTTGCTATACAAATAGTATGCACTTACGAATCCCACAACATAAAATAATATTCCTAATCCAGAAGTTCCCAAGACATTAAATAGCAGTTCTACGCTCAAAAGCGCGCCTATTACACCTAAATAATGTAACAAGGCTTGCTGGCGTCGTTGTTGACCTAATTTCCGAACAAAATCGCCAACCTGTATTTTTTCCTTTGATTTATACATCATTGTTTTTTCCGTAATGTTGTTCTAGCCATTCATCGAGCAACCCGCTCATGCTATTAATTACGTCAGGTGTCAAAGAAATATTCAGGGTGGCTTGTGTCCATTTGGCTAATGTTAACAGCCATTCGTTTTTTAAGTTGTGGAGTTTTGCTAGCCGCCGAGAAACTGTTGGCTGGGATATCTGCAACTGTGAAGCTATTTCTTTTTGGGTGAGTCCTTCACCGTAATACATTTCAAATAGCTCTTTTGTCTGTGCGTCAAGATGAGCGATGGCGTTACTCAAAAGCGAGTTTATCTGTTGCAGCAAGGAACGGCGGTTTTGTGCTTCTTCGTCATCAATCAGTTGGGCTAAGGAAGTTGTATCACTACTAGGTAAAATATCTTGTAATGTATTGTCTTCGTTGAATACAGAAGCATCTAAAGAAGCAGTAGGAGGAGCCATATAAGCTCGAATAGCTGCAATACAAACTGTCATCAACTTTTGGATAGTTGCAGCATTCAGTGGTTCTGATTGTGGTAGCTGTGTGAGTCGTTCTTGATTATAAAGCTGTGCGATCGCTTCCCATGTGGTAGAGTCAGGAGCATCCAACTGGCGGTTTCCTCTAGGTTTTTTGGGAACATAGACTAGCTTGAAGCATTCCCAGGCGAAGATGTAGCGCTCAATTTCTGCTACAGACAAGCCGCGCTTTTGTAAAGACTTGTAAATCTGCTTTTCACTACTGTTTTGTAACAATGACCAATCGCTTCTAACGTTAGCTTCTTCAAGCCCCTCTTTAATCAAGCCATCTTTGATCAAATTGCACAATTTATAGTAAGCATAAACTTCCAGGTTGGAATTACGCACAGGGTCAAATCCTTTTAAGACTTTATCGACGCTGGCGATCGCTATCTGGAAGTAATCCCCTAAAGTATATTCTGGTAGCCGAAATCTCGGTTTCATTTTGTTGGCTGCTTTATGACCAACTTCTTGTAGGTAAGCATACAAATGACCTCTTGCCAAGCTTTTTGGCTGATTTTGCCAAACACTATGCCAGTATAGCGCCCAAGCTAAGTTAGAACGCTGTGGTGGCGCAGACTGTGTGAGATACCGACGCATATTTTGGTGGAGTCCGCTATCCGACACCCATTTTGTCGAATCGCCGGATGAAAATTGCAGAAAGCTAGAAAAAATCTCAACAATTTCTTGACGAGGGAGCATGAAGTGTCAATGAATATTTTCAGAACTTACACAGTATATTTACATAGGCTAAAAATCTATTTACGGAGAAAAAAACTTTTTTTAGGAGTGAATAATGAACAGCCCCAAATTGCGACAGCCCAAAAGCGCTAAAAACAAGCATCAGCAAGGAAGATTGAAGTATGCGATCGCAGCTTTAACCATTCCTCTTTATACTGTGGCTACAACCACACACAGCTATGCCATTCTCCCTGAAAAAGCAGAGGTATACCAAATTTTAGGAAATCATGACTTATCAGTTCGTCGTGGTTCGCAATATGGCCCTGCAACCATTGGTACTTTTTTGCAAAGATTTTATGATACTTTATACCTTCCAGGTGATGGTAAGTCCTTTGCTCAATTACGCTTTCAAGATCCTTCTGGTCAGGATATGGGACTGCAAATACAAGCTAGTACTAAAAATAAACAATTAACACTTTACTACTTACCTTGCACAGCTAGACAAGGAGATTCATTAATCATTGAATGGGCTAATCAGACCAGTGGAAAACGAGCCTGTGAAGAAGGTGTTCGTGTACAACGAGGTGTTCGTAATCAGTCTAAATTGATAGATAAAAACTTGTCTGTTTTTGAGCCTCTAAAACAGCTATTAATAGCACAGAGCGCTGGTAGTAAATTGCAATATTGTAGTGTGGTTGCAGCTAATGGTCGTGCTTGGAGTGCAGTCACATCAACTGACCCGTGTGAAGAACCGTTGCAACAATGTCAGACAAACAGTGGTAAGCAATGTACAGCCATTACCAGAGATGAATGGGCTATCAGAAACTCAAATTTAACCGCCATCATCAAGTGTGCAAATAATCAAGAATTATCAGAAAATGGCAGTGGTTCAGCAATGAAAGATATTGTCGCCAAACTTTGGGAACAATCTCAAGCCCAAAAAGCAAAATTTTGCAGGCTGCATGTTTTGAATAATGAACAAGAAGAAGTAATTGTTGTTCCTGATAGTCCGGCAAAAAACTTGATACAAACACGAAATATTGAAAACGGTATTCAAGTTGATGTCATCACAGGATCGGCGAATGTGATCTCAAGTAAAAATCCGCAGGGCGTTCCCCTCAAACCAGGACAAAGATATAAGTATTTTGGCGAAAATCAAGAAGATAAAGTAGAAACATTTGACAAAAAAAATGAATCAATTGAACTACAAGTTTATCTGGCTCCCGAAAGGGGTTTAAAACTGTGTGACCAAGAACAAGTGAGCGGCGGTCAAGAAGGAGACAGTAGAGAAATTCAACTAACTGCTAATGAGGGCAAAATTAATATCGATTATGAAATGTATTCTGTTCCAGATAGATTAAAAATTACTTATGAAGGACAAACTCTCGTAGATACAGATTTTGTTTCAGGTAGCAATAAAATATCTACAGCATTTAAAGGTAATTCTGGTCGAGTCAAAGTAGAATTAACCGGAAACCAAGAAATATCAAGTACTCAGTGGAAATATACACTTTATTGTCCACAGTAAAATGAACTCGGTTAGTAGTAGCGCAACCGGACTAATTTAGTGCATAAATTTCTTCTAATATCTCTGTGTTCTCTGCGCCTCTGCGGTAGCCTGCGGCAAGCCCTTCGGGTTCGCCAGTCGCTCATGGGGGAAACCCCCAAGACCGCGCTGGCTCACCGCTTACGCGTCTACGTTAATGCATTATTTTAGCCCGGTCACGCCAGTAGGGTGCATTAGGCTGAACGCCGTAACGTACCACCTAATATAGTAGTCCTAAATCATTTGTGAAAATCTTTATTTCTTAACTCTCTGCGTCACGGACACTTTCCTCAACGGGGGGCTTCGGGGCCCCCTCTGGGGATGGGGGGAGACCCCCGCACGGAAGTGTCCTCCTCTGCGTCTCTGTGGTTCAATTAAAAAATATTTTTCTCAAATCAGATAGGATTGCTATAGTTAAAACTTTAAATTAAAACGATATACGGAAAAGCCGTCCACCTCCAGTACTTTCTTTAATAACTAAAGTCAGATTTTGTGAACCTTGACTATTCCAACTTTGCCCTAACACTTGCACCGTACCTTTGGTGGTTCCGCCTGCGGGGACGAGAACATCAGCTGATGAGAATCTGGTTGACAACTTCTTGCCATTTTCAGTTACCACTTGAGCATATAACGGTACAAAAGCAAAGGGGCGATCGCTGCGATTTACTACAACAAAATTAATACTAAAGTTTCTATTGCTTTCAACCTTAGCTCCATCTATCCGAATCTCTACATTATCTCGCGTTTGTCCTCCAGTAATAGCCACGTTGCCCCTAATTGGTTTACTTCTGGGAGTGTTCTGATTAGCTCTTGAAGTGTTTTGATTAAGTCTATTAGCTTGTGCAGGAGGTTTAGTATTTGGACTTGGAGAAATCCCTTGTAATAAATTTTGAATTTCCTTATGTTTTTTCACCCCTTCGTAAGCATAACGATTATATTTATTACGCTCAATCAGACTTTCTAAATATTCAACCCTCTCAGCTGGAGCCGGGTGAGTTGACTGCCAATCAGTGCGTTCTTTTCCTCCATATTGGGCATTTAATGTTGCCATTAAATTACGCAACCCATCCGCAGCATAGCCAGCTTTATTTAAGACTCTAGTACCTAAAATATCAGCTTGGCGTTCTTGTTCTCGACTATGTTCTTTACCTACCATATCTTGAAACAGATTAGACATGGGAATCACATTACTCAAACTGCTGAGAAACTGACTTTGGGCAATGCGTTGAAATGTGTGAGAAAGAACTGCATGAGCTATTTCATGACCTAGCAACCCAGCTAACTCTGCTTCTGAATTAGTATTCAGTATTGCTCCAGTATTCACAAAAATTTTACCCCCAGGTAGGGCAAAAGCATTAATAGAACTGTCTTTAATGACATAGTACTCATACTCAAAATTTCGTCCCATTAGGGGAGCTAGTCTGCCTCCAATTCCTCTAACATAATTAAGAACTTGTGGCTCTTGTACCAGCTTGTCTTCTTGGCGATATTTTTCAACCAACTTATCAGACATAAATTTCCCAAATGCTGATTCACCCTGTAAAAGCATGGATAAAGTCTGAAATCCGGAAATCTGAGATTTCCAATTTAATGTACTGATGGTTTTAGCTGCGCCAACTAATGCGCTAAAAACGCCTTGTATTCGCAAACTTTCATTTAACTTAGATTGATGACGCTTCAGATTTTTTTCTGCCAGACTAGCAAATTCTGGTGCTTCTGGATAATCTACAAAAATTGTGACAAACTGTCGCGCTGCTATTGAAGCTTCTAAAAACTGCTCTTTATTTTCTAAAGCTTTGATTTTAGCTTTGAGCAAGTCAGGCTCATCAGGATATAATTCTCCAGCTCGTTCCAAAACCTCCAAATCATTTTTTGGCTGTTCCGCTTTTGCATTATTTTTGCAAGCTTCAGATTTCTTTTGACAGGCTTCAGCTAACAGTAAATGACCCTTAATAAACTCAGGATAATTTTCTGTCAACAGTTGCAGCGATAGAAAAATTTTGCTGTCCAAATTTTGTTGTAAGCCTTCATTGGCATTGCGCCAGTATACCTGACCATCACCTGGTAATTGCTCAACTTCATAGATAGCAGTACGTTTATTCTCTACAGGTGAAAACGCAGGTTTAACTTGGCGGTAGAGATTTTCTGCTTCTTTTGGTCGTCCTGTTTGGAAGAGTTCATCTGCTTCTGCTAAAACCTGAAAACGGTTGACACCTTGAGACTTTTGTGCGAGTTCAATACCTGTGGTTTCAAGTTTGCCCCCAGTAACCGTTCTTGACTCAGCATCAACTGTAAGATTGACTCCCAGCAACCAACTGCTAGTTGTCACGCCTAAAATCAAACTCAATTGTGCAGCTTGAGCAAGTTGAGATGTTCTAGTCATAGAATTTACGTTCACTTCATGCTACTAGTAACAATACTGGGTGATATTACTGATTATTCATGACATTACCCCCAATCTCCATCAACTTCGGTGAAGTCTGCACCCCTTTGATGGCAGCGTGTACTTAGGTATTTGCAGAAGCGATCGCTCTGATAAAATGCCACAATCATCCCTAAGCAGGAAATTGCGATCGCGTCACTAAGTTTGGACAAAGATGCTATAAAATGAGTAAATAAGTGTGAAGTAAATCATAAACAGATACTCTGTTGTAGTAAACCATAGAAGCAAGAGTAAAGAGCAGTGTCAGTCGAAACCATTGAGAAGCCTTCCACATCCCGCAAGCTTGCACCTCGGTATCGCGTCTTGCTCCACAACGACGACTACAATCCTATGGAGCATGTGGTACGGGTACTACTGACCACAGTGCCAAGCCTCACTCAGCCCCAAGCTGTCAGTATCATGATGGAAGCCCATACCAACGGGCTAGCTTTAGTCATTACCTGCGCTCAAGAACATGCTGAGTTTTATTGTGAAACGTTAAAAAGTCATGGTTTGACCAGCACAATTGAACCTGATGAATAGTCATTAGTCAGTAGTCAGTGGTGAGTAAATAACAACTAACAACTAACTTTTGACTAATATGAAAATTAACCTTGTCCGTATAGCCCAACGCCCTGCCCCTATGAGGCTGGGTTATTTTATTGTGGCTTTATTACTGCTTTGGTTGCCCTTGGCTGCACCGATTTACTTACTAGTACGTGATTCTAACTTAGTAAGTATCTTGACAATGGTGTTGTTGTACGCAGAGTTTATTTTTCTGCTCAAGTTATGGGGTAAACAGGTTTACCAGCAACCTCAAATCCTTAAGTCTTACGGCTTAGAATTGACGCGGCAAAATGGTGTGGATTTGTTGCGTGGTTTAGCTATAGGGATAATTAACATTCTGATACTTTTTGGTATACAAGGCTTTTTAGGTTGGCTGGTGTGGCAACAACCTAAAATTTTTTTGCTAAAAGTGATTTTAGAAGGTTTAATTGTCGGTTTGGGCGTTGGCTTCGCCGAGGAATTATTATTCCGAGGCTGGTTGTTGGATGAGTTACAACGAGATTACAGCCCGCGAGTGGCACTGTGGACAGATGCCATTGCCTTTGCCGCATTACACTTTATTAAGCCACTGGAAGCAATCATTCAAACACTGCTGCAATTTCCAGCTTTGGTAGTGCTGGGATTAACGCAGGTATGGGGAAAGCGTTGGCGCAGGGGACGCTTGGGTTTCCCAATTGGTTTGCATGGTGGCTTAGTCTGGGGCTACTACATTATTAATGTTGGACAATTAATTAAATACTCTGGTAAAGTTCCTGACTGGGTAACTGGTGTCAATCAAAATCCGCTGCAAGGAGTGATGGGAGTCTTGCTAATGAGTATACTGGCGTTGTGGATACGGAAGCAATCTCGGCGATCGCCATTTCAGTTCAATCCTATATCTAAATAGATGCAATTTTGAATGAGTAACTTTTGACTTCTCCCTTGTGGCAGGGCTGTTTCATCCCACAAGGGCAAGGATTTTACAAATCTCATTGGAGAGAGATCTTTGAACAATTGTGATGGAAGTATGACGTGATATAAATCAATGTTTTTCAGCTTTTCCTAATGCACTATTTGAAGCTTTATTGCCTAACATTATGGATAAAATGATCTCTTTTGACTCAAAGTCTTGCGTAGTCAAGATTATTGTTTTTTCTCTGTAGAGAGTGATTAAAGAGCGTCATATCATGTCCGCTTGATTACTTATTAAAACCTAAGAACCCCACCCCTTAATCCCCTACCCGTTCACGGGTAGGGGATTAAGGGGTGCAATGACTGGGGGAATCATAACTAATTAACCGACATGATATGATTCCTGAATAGGGACTGCTACTAGGTACAGTTAGACTTACAAATCTTCACCTGCTTCATCTAGAAAAATTTTAACAATAGCCAAACTGCCTTTTTTAGTGCAATATTTACTCCCGTGTCTCAACCACTGTACCCACCACACAGGCCTTATCCAAATTAACACCGCTCAAATTTGCACCTTCTAACTCTGCACAGAGCAAATTCGCCCCGGAAAAATTCGCCCCTGCCAAATTCGCCCCCCGCAAGTCAGCTTCTTCAAGGTTGGCCTCACTCAATAATGCCCCTTGCAAATCGGCACGGCTCAAGTCTGCACCTTTGAGATTTGCCCCAGTGAGATTTGCACCGCGTAAGTCAGCACCACGCAAATCAACGCCTTGTAAGTTGACATTCATTAAATTAGCACCACTTAAAAAAGCACCTGCTAAAGCCACATCGCTGAGTCTTGCTCCCATTAAGTTAGCACCGCGCATGTTGCTACCACGCAAGTCGGCATTAGTCAAGTCTGCTTGCATCAAGTTAGCTCCCATGAGGTTTGCCCGCAAGTCAGTTTCTTGTAAGTTCGCTCCCATCAAATTCGCTCCCTCTAAGTGCCCACCTTCAAGTTTGGAACCACTGAAGTTGGCGCCCACAAGGGTAGCGCCTGCAAAATTGATACGGCTTAAATCAAGTTGGGAGAGTTCCTCATCTTCTAAATTTGCTCCTGGAAGTTGTTTGAGTTTTCCTAATCTAATTGCTTCTATATTCATTTGGGGTAACACCAATTCTCTCAAATCCGCCAACACATTCAAACCCCGAAACCCAGACCATATTTGAGGTACAGACGATTCGCCGAATCGTCTCTCCAATTTACGAATTACGAATTGGTATAACTACCAATTTCCTCACTAGTCTTGCTGTGGCTATCCCATCGGGAATCGAGTAGCCACATACCGGTGCTAACTTTGGCTGACATCAGGGGTAAGTCAAGTCCCTGTTGCAAACCCATGACTAACAAAGTTAGGGCATCTACCAGTTTAGGATCAAAGCGGATTGATTGTAGCTGTCTGCATTCATCTAAAGCTTGAGCAAATATTTCTTCGCGGCTTTGATTCGATGTTTTTTTCTGGTTGACTCGCCACTGAAAGTCTGCTAATAAAGCTAGAATTCTCGACTCTAAAGGAATTTCATCCCCTGCTAAATTAGCTGGTTGCCCTGTACCATTCCACCACTCGCTTTGATGTGTGATAATTTGAGCAACTGCCCGCAGTCGGGGCATGGTTCGCAATACCTGTGCGCCTGGTACTAATGGGCAAGATAAAGGTACACTGGGGGCTTCTTCTTCGTAGCGGTTAGATGTGCCAGGAGTCAGAACACTTTCTGCTTTCTGTAATGGATCTATGCGGTGCAACAAACCTGCTAAGCGCAGTCTTTTAATCTGCCATGCGGGTAGTTCTAAAAGCTGCCCCATTGCCTCAGAAAGTGCTACTACTTCCGCTGCTGCCATTGGGTTATTGATATCTGCCATATCCATCAGCTGAGCCATCCGCAAAAATGCCTGGATTTCGTTAGAAACCAAGTTGCGATCGAGTGCTTGTTGCCTTGGCACTGTGGGGATGGATAAATTTTCTTGCCCTGTCTGGAGGTAATCTACGACACGGGAAACAACGGCGCTGAGTTCTTCTGGTGTAGATAGACTAGGTTTAATTGATTCTTTGTAGGCAAGGAGTTTTGTTGCTAGTTCCGGGTTGTATTGTTGGATATGAGCGATCGCTAATTCTGCTGTTTCTTTGACTAACTCTGGTTCAAATGTCCATAAACCATAGAATTTACGCTCTACATCTGAAGCAGGTAAACCTCCTACTCCATAATCAGCTTCCGATAGCTCTTGACAAAGCACCATTGCTGTGTAGTTTGGCGATAGAATAATCAAGTGCCACTCCTGCGCCACTGGATCACCTGCATCTAATGCTACCAAATCTACATTAGGTAAAAGACTTGTGGGGTGTTCGGCAAAGCCTGTATCTGGCGATGCTAAGATGACGATTTCCTGGCTACACTTAGCGATATCTGCGTATCGTTCTGCTTCTTGCAGATACCATTTACCTCTTTGAAAGGCTGTGATGACTAAGGGGTTGCCATCGTCTGTTAATATGTGGTCTTCCAGGGCATGACACAGGGAAACCAGGGTGTTTTTGTAATATACGCCAAATCTAATTGGTCTATTGCTATGGCGATGTGCTGTTTTTAGCTGTTCTAAAATTGAACCTTCTAACATAGGGTTTGATAAAAGGAATTGGGGATTGGGGATTGGGGATTGGGGATTGGGAATTGGGGATTGGGGATTGGGAATTGGGGATTGGGAATTGGGGATTGGGGATTATTTCTCCCTCATCTCCCCTGCTCCCCTGCTCCCCTACTCTCTCTGTCCCTAATCCCCAATTCCTGTATTTTATGATACGCTTACTAACTGTTTCTCTTGCGTAGGCAAGGGAGCAGAAAGTGCTGCTTCTAAGTCGGCACAACCCAGCTTTTCTTCTAATATTTTCATAACTTCGCGTCCGAAGTCATTGGGATTTTGTTGCCAAGCTTGCAAGCAGACTTCTCCAAAAAATGAACCAAGAGGTTCAGGATTCCAAAGAAGTTTTTTCGCTGTCCACGGCATCAAGCTCATGGGATTGTATCCTGGTTTGAGGATGCCTTGTTGAAGTGCATACTCTTCTAAATGAGTATGTGGCTGCAATCCAATAAAGAAAATGGCTGGTTCAACTTTATCAGCACCAAAAATCCGTTCTAGTTCGCGATGGTAGGCAATCGTTTGGCGAATGGTTTCGGGACTTTCGTCAATGACGTTAAAGGAGTAGTTGACGGAAACTAAGTCGTTAAACCCAGCTGCTTTCAAGTCACGGCAGTTTTGTAAGACAGTTCGCAAGTTATACCCCATCCGCATTTTCCGCACGAGTTCCTGAGAACCGCTAGTAATACCGATTTCAAAGTAGTTCATTCCCGTCTTCACCATCAACTCACACAACTGCGGTGTGAGGTTATCGGCTCTGATGTATGCTGCCCAATGAATATCTTTCATCCCAGAATCGACGATTTTCTGCAAAAGTTCGACAGCATCGTCAATAAATTTGCGTGCTGGAATAAATTGGGCATCGGTAAACCAGAAGTTACGAATACCGCGATTATACAATTGCCGCATTTCCGCAACCACTTCATCCGCTGGATTGATGCGTACTTGTTTACCTTCTACAACAGTGTAGACACAATAACAGCAATTGTGAGGACAACCGCGTTTGGTTTGCACGCCGATGTAAAAGTCTTGTTCTTGGAGATAATAATTAAATTCAGGCCAGATACTTTCTATATAGTCATAGTTACAGGCAGTTTTTTCTAGAGGGGTAGGTTGTTCGTGAATTAGCCGTTGCCGTGGTTGAGTTTCTCCTACAATGTAACAGCGTTCATCTTGGAACTCTTGTCCACTTAAAAGTTTCTCTAGCAGGGTTTCGCCTTCACCCACAGAAATGATTGTGCCTTGGGGTAAGCTTTTACCCAACTGTTCATAAAATACGCTAACTGCACCACCACCCACGACTGCACGCGCTTGAGAATGGTATTTTTGGGCACGTTTTAAACCGCGTTTGATTAATCCCAGATTTCGCCACAACTCCACGTAGTAAGCGATGAAGATTCGCAAACCGCCTAATGCCCCACGTAATTTGATCAGCGGATTCTTAGCGTAATAAAATTCAAAGGCGTTTTGCAGTGGGTTACCACCACGCCCACCAACTGGGGCATAAATTTGAATATCCCGCCAAGAAAAGACTAATAGTGTCGGTTGAAATTCATCAATACAGTTATCTAGGGCAGAGGCGTAGTCTAGAGGAGGTACAGTGCCCAAATCAAAAATGCGCTGTTCAATATTGGGAAATTGCTTGTGGACATGATCTGACAGGTAGACAACCCCAATAGGAAAGATTGGGTTACAGGGAAGGCGAACGTAGAGAATTCGATTTTCCATCATCAGGGTTTTAACTTCCATCTTGCCGTTTTCCAGGTGAAAGCGAGAAAGACCTCAAATATTAAAGTATGTTTGTTTTAGTTACCTTTTTTGCTCGAAATACTGCTTGACATTTAAGCAGATTTTTAGTAAGGGTTAACTTACTATTGGCAACAGTAGGTATAGCTAAATTAGATTTTATGAAAAAGCTTTCATATATCTTTACCATAACATTGAGTTTATTCCTTAAGCGATGATCCCTGCGTCTAATCCTTGGGATAGATGAAACCAATAAACCTCTGAGTAGGAGCAAGGCGAGGATTTTTTAGTTTTGACTAACTTAATAGTTGCCAGAGGAAAAATTTCACCAGATATCTGTACATAGTGTATAATTTCAAATTATGTGGATTTTTTTATTTAATTTTCATAACTTGAACATATCTTTAGATATAAATAGCGTAGAAAATTTCAGTTGGTAGTCGCAGTTACAGCACAAGGGGATCACCAAGTGTTAGCTTTGGTGGTGTAATGTAAAATTGTGGCGTAAAGCTCCTCAGCAGTTATGGCTCAAATATTAGATCCACTACCACCTGAGCAATCGGGGAACATTCTCTGCTGCTACGTTAATGCCACGAGCAAAATCCAGGTGGCTCGCATCTCCAATATTCCTAACTGGTACTTTGAAAGAGTTGTTTTTCCTGGACAGCGCCTCGTGTTTGAAGCACCGTATGAAGCTCAAATGGAGATTCATACCGGGATGATGGCAAGTGCAATTTTATCCGATAAGATTCCCTGCGATCGCCTGGCGATTAACGAGCCTAGCAGCAACGAGTTTGATACAGACTCAATAGGGATCGACCCTATCAGTAAAAATCCAATAGTCCAGTCAATTAATACAAAAACCGGAGATACAACAAAATCTTTAACTGTCGCTGGTTTAGCATCCATTGATTAAAAAAACAATTTTGCTGAATTTGAAGGTTGCTGAATTCGGCAGCCTTTTTTGTTTGAGA